>CP013099.1:2428333-3642500 GCA_001447805.1 Candidatus Tenderia electrophaga | reverse complement strand
ATCGCTTCAAGGCCGAAATCGTGCAGCGTCCGCTGGAATACCGCACCGCCCAGGCCGCCGGCGTCATCAACGATTCGCTTTTCCTCAGCGCTCAAGCCGCCGGCCTGTCGGACAAGCTGACCATGGAGCTGGCCGGGATCTTCGGCTGGGACATCGACTTCGTGCTGGACATTCGCAAAGGCGACCGCTTCGCCGTGATTTATGAAGAGGTGTTTCTGGACGGCGAGAAAGTGCGCGATGGCAAGATCGTCGCCGCCACCTTCATCAATCGCGACAAACCCTTCCAGGCGATCCGCTACACCGATGCCGACGGACATAGCGATTACTACTCTCCGGACGGTCGTAGCATGCGCAAGGCCTTTCTGCGCACGCCGGTGGAGTTTTCGCGCATCAGCTCAGGTTTCAGCCTGGGCCGCAAGCACCCGATCCTGAACACCATACGCGCCCACAAAGGCGTGGATTACGCCGCCCCGCGCGGCACCCCGGTCAGGGCCACCGGCGATGGCAAGATCATCCATCGCGGCCGCAAAGGCGGCTACGGCAGCACCGTCATCATCCAGCACGGCAGCAGTTACAGTACCCTCTACGCCCATCTGTCCAACTACGCCCGCGGCTTCCGTACCGGCTCGCGGGTCAAGCAGGGACAGGTCATCGGCTATGTCGGCAGCTCCGGCCTGGCCACCGGGCCGCACCTGCATTATGAATTCCGCATCAACGGCGTGCACCGCAATCCTTTGACGGTCAAACTGCCCGACGTACAACCCTTACCGCGCCAGTACCTGGCGGACTTCCAGAGTCACGTCACACCGCTGCTCGCCAGCCTGGACCTGCTCAGCCAAACCAACGTCGCACTGGCTTCTGATTTCTAAAGTCGTATGGCTTATTTCATCGGCCTGATGTCAGGCACCAGCATGGACGCAATCGATGCGGCCGCGCTGGATTTGCGCGACAACGCCTGCCGCTTGGTAGCCTGCCACAGCCATCCGATTCCTTATCCACTGGGGGAACGGCTGCAGCGACTCATCCGGAGCGAAACCTTCAACGTCCGCGAACTCGGCAGCCTGGATGTGGAACTGGGCAGACTCTTCGCCGACGCCGTCAAGCAGTTGCTGAGGGAGCACACGCTTACGCCCGGCGATATCACCGCCATCGGCAGCCACGGTCAGACCGTGTTCCACGCTCCTGATGACGACCCACCCTTCACTCTGCAAATCGGCGACCCCAACAGTATCGCCCAGCTGACCGGCATCACCACCGTGGCCGATCTGAGGCGCCGCGACATGGCCGCCGGCGGGCAAGGGGCGCCGCTCGCCACCGCCTTTCATGATCGCTACTTTCGCTCCGGGAAACACAACCGCGTCATTCTCAACATTGGCGGCATCGCCAACATCACCGTACTGGCGGCGGACCAAGACACCTCGGTGTTCGGCTTCGATACCGGCCCCGGCAACTGCCTGCTGGACAACTGGATACAACAACATCGAGATGAACGCTTCGACAGGGACGGCGCCTGGGGCGCAGGCGGCACTGTCAACAACGCGCTGTTATTCCGCCTACTGGCTGACCCTTACCTTGCCGCGCCCCCGCCCAAGAGCACGGGGCGCGAGCATTTCAATCTGCATTGGCTGCAACAGCACAGCCTGGACGACTCGCCGCAAAATATCCAAGCCACCCTCACACAATTGACGGTGGAAAGCATCGCCGCCGCCATCGAGGCTCATGCCCCGCACACGGATGAATTATTCATTTGCGGCGGCGGCGCCTACAACTCTCACTTAGTGCGCAGCCTGGAACAACGCTTGGGTCGGATCAGCATCGCCACCACGTCGGAGCTCGGTATCGCGCCGGATTGGGTGGAAGCCGCCGCCTTCGCCTGGCTGGCACAGCAGACCCTTGAAAACCGGCCCGGCAATCTGCCCGACGTCACCGGCGCCAGCGAGGCAGTGATCCTGGGCGGCGTCTATGCGGGACATTTAGACGGGCAATAAAAAACGCCGGGGCCTGAACGGCTCCGGCGTTGTAAAAAAATTATTCGCTGAACTTAAACCGAGAAGGACGACCCACAACCACAGGTGGTTGAGGCGTTTGGATTACGAATCACAAAGTGAGACCCTTCCAGGTCATCTTTGTAGTCGATCTCCGCGCCCAGCAAATACTGGTAACTCATGGGATCGACCAACAGCTTAACGCCTTCCTTTTCCACCACGGTGTCACCTTCGTTGACGTTTTCGTCAAAGGTAAAACCGTACTGAAAACCGGAGCAGCCGCCACCGGTGATATAAATGCGCAGCTTGAGCGCCTCGTTACCCTCGTCTTGGATCAGCTCGCGCACCTTGGAGGCAGCACTGCCGCTGAAGAGCACTGGAGAATTGTTCTCTACTTCTGCTGTCGCTGTCGTCGTCATGGGACACTACCTTAATCAACGTAAAAAGAAAGATGGAATGATTATACCCTAGAAACCCGCTCAGGAAAACATTAAACCACAAATATAACACGGTTTATTTGGAGCTCAACGCCACATCCTGTGAGGGACTCACTATTTCGGCAACGGATTCCGCCGCAGGTTCCACTCGATGGACCAGGTTGCCGTTCACCTCCGCCCCCATGGCCATCTCGATCAGATTGTAATAGACGTTACCGATGACTTTGGCATTGGCCGCCAGCTCTACCCGCTCACTGGCATAGACATCCCCAATGACCGTGCCATTAAGAATAATATTGGGTACGTGCACCTCACCTTCCACCACGCCGTGATCGCTTAGGGTGAACATCGACGAAGGCTCATGGGCGCAGACATTGCCCTTGAGCTTGCCGTCGATATGGAAGCCGCCGCTAAACAGCACGTCACCGGTTAACTCCGTGTTTTGACCGATCAACGAGTCGATCTTGGTCGATTTCCGCTTTTTGTGATTTGAGAACATAAGCCGAGAATACTCCGTTAAATTTTGTTAGGTACTTACCTATCCCTGTTATCGGGTGAGGGCAGTCCAAGTTTAACCCGCGCCGTTCAACTCGCTTCCGTGGACCAGTGAAACGACTTGCTGATGGATTTGCGCCCCTGCGGCGCCATTTCCACCATCACGTTACGAGGCGAAAAACCCTCCGGCAAGCGGATGTCGCCCTCCATGCGTTGAAAATAGCGAAAGCGAAAATCGCGATCGACACTGTCATTGGGGGTGATGTCGCTGAAATTGAGCGTCAGCGGTTCGCCCTCCTGCACCCCCTGCAAATACATTTTGACCACGCCTTTGACATAACGATCGTTTTTCAATACCTGACTCATCACCAACTCGAAATGATAGAGCCTCTCCTCGCCCGCCGGCTGCAGTTTGAAGGTCTGGATGTTCAGCCCCGCCTGGCGCTCCGTGGGTGAAACAATGCCGCGATAAAACTCCACCTCTTCGCGCAACTCGAGGATTTCTTCCTGCAACTGTTTTAAATCGTTGCGCACCACCCGATAAGATTCGCTGTCAATCGCCTGGGCCCGTTCCACAACCGTAATCTGCTCTTTGAGTTGGGTATTGATTTTTGCCTGTTCCGCCAAGTCCGCTTTCAGACGATCGCGCTCGGCGGCAAACTCGAGACGTTTATAACCGCCTTGATAATTCCCCAGCTCATAAGCGCCCCAGACCAGCACCAGCACGCCTAACCAAGCGGCTGCGATCAGGATACGCCGCAAGCGGGGGCGATGGCTTTTGACAATCAGCTTACCGGATTTCATCGCCAACCATGTCCACGCAAAGGGCGCATCAAGGCAACAACGCGATGGTCTCGAGGCCGGCGCGCTCGTCCAGTCCAAACAATATATTCATGTTCTGCAGCGCCTGCCCAGCCGCGCCCTTGACCAGGTTGTCGATCACCGACAACACCACCACGGTGTCGCCGCCGCCGGGGCGGTGAATAGCGATGCGACACTGATTGGCGCCCTTCACGCTGCGCGTCTCCGGATGGGCACCGGCCGGCATCACGTCTACGAAGGGTTCGGCCTCGTAACGCTGTTCATACAGCGCCTGCAGATCCACATCGTGGCTAAGCGTGGCGTAAAGCGTGGCGTGGATACCGCGGATCATGGGCGTCAGGTGGGGAACAAAGGTCAGAGCCACGTCAGCACCGGCCATCTGCACCAGTCCCTGGCGGATCTCGGGCAGATGACGATGGCCGGACACGGCGTAAGCCTTCATACTCTCGGCGGCCTCGCACATCAGGGTGCCCACACTGGCCTTGCGCCCGGCACCGCTGACGCCGGACTTGGCATCGGCGATAAGATGATTCTTATCCACCAAGCCCTGCTCCAACAGCGGCATAAAGCCCAGCTGCACCGCGGTGGGGTAACAGCCGGGACAGGCGATCAGGCGCGCCTGTTTGATAGCCTCACGATTCACCTCCGGCAATCCGTACACGGCCTCGGCCGCCAACTCGGGGGCGGTATGCGTCATGCCGTACCACTGCTCCCAGGTCGGGATATCCCTGATGCGAAAATCCGCCCCCAGATCGATCACCTTGATGCCGCGTGCCAATAGCTCACCGGCCCCCTTCATGGCCACGCCATGCGGCGTGGCATAGAACACCACATCGCATTGCGCCAGGGCATCCATGTCGGGCTCGCTAAAACTGAGCGCCACCTTGCCGCGCAGGTTGGGAAACATGTTGGCCACCGACATGCCCACCTCGGAACGTGAGGTGATCACCTGCAATTCCACTTGCGCGTGGCCCGCCAGCAACCGCAGCAATTCCACACCTGTATAACCGGTGCCACCCACAATCCCTGCCTTGATCATATGGCTCAATCTCCGAATAGACGCTGGTAATCCCGCTATTGTGCATCTTCCGCGGCGCTTTCCACAAACACATGCATCACATAGTCGGCAACGGCCTCGATCTGCGCCCGGTTCAGCACGTGGCGCCAGGCCGGCATGGTGGTGTTGGGCAGGCCGTCGCGAATCACCGCCTGCAGACGCTCGGTGGTCATCCCCTGCATCTGCGCCTTGTCCGTCAGATTGCGCGGTTGGGGCTCGAGAAAGGCGCCGATCCAATTCCGGCCGCTGCCGTCGGCGGCATGGCAAAAGGCGCAATTATCCTGATACAGGGACTCGCCCAAGCGCTGCCGCGGCGACAAGTCATCCACCTGCGGCGGCAGGTCATGTTGCGAATACGGCGTGGCGGCGGATACCGCATCGGGCCTGCGATGGCTGTATCCGCTGCGCGGATAGGACACCGCGCGCGGCTCCCAGGCCGTCCCTTCATCCTCAACCCTGGCGCGATCATGACAGGTAATGCAGCTGTCCATGAACAGCTCACGCCCCTGGCGCTGCCGCGATGTCAGTTCAGCCACCGGCGTATCCAAGGGAATCTCACCTGTGGCGAAGGGAAAGGCGATGGCGTAACGCGCGTGATCGGGCCAACCGTTGCCGGCGGTGTGATAGCGGGTGTTGGGCTTGTCATCGCCCATGAACGCCTGGCGGATAAAATCCACCACCCGCTCGACTTGTACGGTGTTCAAGGTCTGCTTGAAGCCGGCCATGCCGGTCCCCGGACGCCCGTCGCTGACGGATTTGATCATGCGCGCCCGCGTTAGCTCTTCGATTGGCGTGGCAGTAAAATCACGCGGCGGCGGTGACAAATAGGTGGCGGCCAGGGTCTTGGCGTCACCGGCATAGCCGTGGCAGAAGTAGCAGTAGAAGTTGTAGAGATCGCGGCCCTTTTCAAAGTCCGTCCGCGCGTCACTGCCGGCGGCGATCTCCACCGTGGAGCGGATGGCCTCGGCCCGCTGCGCGTCAATTAAGGCGCTTTTTTTTTATCCGCCATGGGTGCCGCGTCGGCATCCATATCCAGGTCGACGCGCGGCTCAATGTCATCCGGATTGGGATGAATAAAATCCTGAAACACGAATTCGGCCACGTCAGCAATTTGCTGGGCCGACAATACCTTGCTCCAGGCCGGCATCACCGTGCCCGGCTTACCAATACCGATGGCACGAAACAGGGCCGGCCGATTCAGGGTAGTGCGCGATTCCACATGGAGAAAATTGCGCGGCTTGGGCTGAATGAAGGAAGACCGCGGCCCCAAACCGTCTCCCCGTACGCCGTGGCAGGTGCTGCAATTGTTCAGATAAATGCGGCGACCGCGGGCGAAATCGCCCTTTAGCTCGCCGGCAAAACCGGCACTCATATCCACCTCGGCCACCGGCTCCTGCGACTGCGCCATGCCCGGCGCCATGCCGTGGGCACCGATGGATGACGGCGCGCGCGGATGACCGCCGCCGGCGTGACCGCCCATGGCGCCTTGACCGGACAGATCGGTCATACCGGCATCGGCCACCACCGGTCCTTTCATAAAGACCTCGCGGATGTAGTCCACTACGGCGCCGATCTCATCGTCCGAGAGGCGGGTGGCAAACGGCATCATGGCGGTTTGCTTACGCCCGAAGGTTACCGAGGCCAGCATGCGTTTGCGAGTCAGAATGCGGCGCGCTTGAGGCGAGGTAAAATTGCGCGGCGGCGGGTTCAATACCGAGTTGGTCCAGGTGGCACCATTGCCACGGTCGCCATGGCAAACGCGGCAGTTCTGTTCGTAGATCTGGCGACCCAGTTGCAGGCGAGGATCGGTCGTCGCCAGCGCCTCTTCGGCGGGGGCCAAGGGCATGAAATTGGTACGAATGTAATCCACCACACCCTCGATCTGGGCCATGCTCAAACGGTCCTTCCAAGCGACCATGGCCGTGCCTTCGCGGCCCTGCACCACGGAGCTAATCATGCGTTCGCGATTAAGTTCGGCAGCCGCCCCGGCGGTGGTGAAATCGCGCGGCTGAGGATTGAGCCCGAAACGGGCGCGGGTCTGGCCGTCGCCGCCATCGCCATGGCAAACGCGACAGTTTTCCTCATAGACCTTGGCGGCCTCGGCCGGCGACACCGGTTCGACCGCAGTCGCGACTGTGGAAATCGAAAAAAATGGGATTAAAACCAGGAAATTATACAGAGAACACCGCATGCGTCGCCTTATCCTCACCCGCCCGCGCAGGCCAGGCCACTATCCAGAAGCGGGGTATTTTCCCCTAAAATAATCATTTGCGCTACCCAAGCAGGGGCTAGTATCCTTGAGCGTTAGAGTTGTGCCTTTAGAGATGGTTCTCGACTGTGTTGAAATGCCTGATAAAAAACCTGATTGGTGGGACCGCCCTGGCACTGGCGGTCATGGCCCCGCTGCAGGCCGGCACCATCCTCGGCTCCAAGCACGACTTCACCGGCCTGAATGAGCGCGCCGGCGTGGTCGCCATGCCGGGCGTAGCCTTCGCCGATTATGGCAATCCCTGCGTCTACTGCCATCTACCGCCGGAAAAGGAAGGCGCCGACACCACCGAACTGGGCGGCATTCCGGGCTGGAATCGTTTTCAGCCGGCGGTGGATACGGTCTACGATTTGTATGACTCGCGTACCCTCAACAATAAGGTCAAGACCCCCAGCCCCATCAGCCTGCTGTGTCTGTCCTGCCATGACGGCACCCTGGCGGTGGACATGACCGTGTTCAAGCCCGATACCTGGAACAGCAGCGAGGATGCCTCTCTGCACCTGCGCCTGAACGGCGGCAACAGCTTGATGAACTGCGGCAAGTGCCACAACGGCGTGGCCGCTCACAGCATTGAGATCAAACACATCGGCACCGATCTGCAAAACGACCACCCCATCTCCATGGAATACGCCGGCCTGAATGCGAAAGACATCGACTTCCGCCCGCCGGATAACGAATACGGTTTTGACAACGGCGTCAAGATCTACGACAACAAGGTCGAATGCGCCACCTGTCACAATGTTCACAACCCCGACGTCAACCTGTTGTTGAGAACCGGCGCCGAGCGGCTATGTGAAACATGTCATATCAAGTAAGCCCGTCCCTCAAACGCCTGCTGTTATCGTTGTTGCCGCTGGCCTTGGCGGCCTGCAGCAGCGCGCCGCCCAAAGAGAGCTTTGAAGCGCCGGTCTATCCCGCAGCGCCGGACGAAGCGCGTTTCATTTTCGAGCGCTCGCTGCGCTACAACACCAATGTGGAACCGGTCACCACCGCCACCAAGCTGCGCCGTTACGCTACCGGTGCGGTGGACGATATCAAGGGGCTGGTCAAGCCTTACGGCGTGGCGGTGCGCAACGGCCGTGTCTACGTCACCGACACGGTGCAACGCGCCGTGGTCCTGTTCGATATCACCGGCCAGCGCTACGCACAGTTCGGTGACGAAAAACCCGGCCAACTGTTCAAGCCCGTGGGCATCGACATCTCCGCCCAGGGCGAGGTATTCGTCGCCGATGTCAGTGCGCGGCGCATCGTGGTGTTCGATGCGGAGGGTCATTTTCGCCGCTTTATCGGCGGTCAGGAATGGTTCAAGCGTCCCGCCGGGGTGGCGCTCTCGCCGGACGGTAGCAAGGTCTATGTCATCGATACCGGCGGCGTGGATACCCAGGCGCATCATCTGTTCATCTTCGATGCCCGCAGCGGCGAACATCTGGCCACCATCGGCACGCGCGGTAACGCCGACGGTCAGTTCAATCTGCCCTTGCAGATCAGCAGCTCGAGCGACGGCACGGTGTATGTGGTGGACAAGGGCAATTTCCGCATCCAGGCCTTCGACGAGAACGGCGCGCACAAATTCAGCTTCGGCAGCATCGGCCGCTACCCGGGCCAGTTTTTCAGTCCCAAAGGGGTGAGCACCGACGCGCACGGCAATGTCTACGTCGTTGATACCGCCTTCGGCAACGCCCAGATCTTTACCCCGCAAGGAGAACTGCTGATGGTCATCGGCCAGCGCGGCCAGACCAGCGCGCCGGGCAATTACATGCTGCCGGCGGGCATCGACGTGGATGAGGACGGTCGGGTCTATATCGCCGACCAGTTCTTCCGCAAGGTGGATATTTACAAGCCGATTGGACTCGATACAGACAGCCCCGGGCAGCAATCAGAATAGTTTATATCCGCCAAGGCGAGCATTTCACCCATTCGATTAGATCGTCCACCGCCACCGGCGGACACATGTAATAGCCCTGCACCGCGTCACAGCCCATCTCCTTGAGCCGCTGGTAAAGCAGCTGGCTTTCCACCCCTTCGGCCACCACCTTGATGCCGATGTTGTGGGCCAGGTCGATGATGGAGCGCACGATCACGGCATCGCTTTCATCCTCCAGCATGCCCATGACGAACTGCTTGTCGATCTTGAGTTCGTCCACCGGCATCTGCTTCAGGTGTGCCAGTGAAGAGTAACCGGTACCAAAGTCATCGATTGACAGTTTGACCCCCATGACGCTGAGACGCTTGAGCACATCCAGGGCGCGGGCCGGGTCGGCCATGATGGCGGTTTCGGTAATCTCCAGCCGCAGGCGGCCGGGTTCGCCGCAGTTTTCATCGAGCAGCTGGGCCACCTTGTCGGGGAAGCGCAGATCCTGCAGATTGCGCACCGACAGGTTCACCGCCACATCCAGATCCATATCGCCGGACCGATAACGGGCGCAGGTGCGCAGGCTGGTCTTCAGCGCCCACAGGCTCAGCGGCGCGATCAGGCCGGTCTGCTCCGCCAGCGGCACGAATTCGTCCGGGTACATCAGACCGTGTTCGGGATGCTGCCAGCGCACCAATGACTCGACGCCGTACACCTTGCCGCTGCGCAGATCCACCTTGGGCTGGAAATGGAGTATCAGTTGATCCCGCTCGATGGCGCCGCGCAGCTCGCCCAGCAAGGCCAAGTTGCGCAGGCTATGCTGGTCGGACGAAGGATCGTAGACTGCCGCCCCCAAGTGCTGGCGCTTGGCCATATACATGGCCACGTCGGCGCGCTGCAGCAGCGTCACCTCATCCTCACCGTGCTGGGGGTAGAGGGTAATGCCGATACTGGCGCCGGCGTGTAGCATTTGATCGCCGATCAGGATCGGCTCTTCGGTGACGCGCAGCAGCTTCTCGGCAATGGCCCTGGCCTGGTTCAGACCGGTGTTGGGCAACAGGATGGCGAACTCGTCGCCGCCCAGGCGGGCGATGGTGTCGGACTCGCGCAGGGCCTGACGCATACGCTCGGCGATCTGTTGCAGCACCAGATCGCCATATTGATGCCCGAGGGTATCGTTGATGTCCTTGAAGCGATCCAGATCCATCACCAACAGGGCCAGCTCGTGATGCTCGCGTTGGGCCAGCAGAATGCTCTGGCGAATGCGGTCGGACAACAGGCTGCGGTTGGGCAGCTCGGTCAGCGCGTCGTGCAGGGCCTGGTGCTGCAGTGCCGCGGTCTGGCGTTTGTTTTCCGTGATGTCGCGCGCCACCGCCACAAAGTATCTGCGCGCGCCGATAAACATTTCGCTCAGGGCGACCTCCAGCGGAAAGGTGGTACCGTCCTTGCGCTGCCCCACCACCTCGGCGCGGTTGTTGATCAAACGCCCCTTGCCGGTCATCAGATACTTGGCGATGTAACGGTCATGCTCGTCGCGATAGGGCTCGGGCATGAGCATGGCCACATTGCGACCGATCAGCTCGCCGGGCGGGTAACCGAACATCTTCTCCACCGCATGATTGGCGCTGTCGATGACGCCCTGTTCGTCGGCGGTGATAATGGCGTCGAAGGCGTTTTCGCTGACCGCGCGGATGCGGGTTTCAGTAGCCACCAGCTGGTGCTGCATTTCGTTGAATACCGTCGCCACCTGGCCCAGCTCATCGCGCCAGTGGGTGGGCAGTTCCACTTGGCGCTCACCAACCCGCATAATGGCGTCCTTGAGCCGGTTCACGGGCTTGAGCACGCTGACGCGCAACACCGCCAGCACCGTCAAGCCGATAATCACCACCAGCAGGGCGGCGATGGCCCAGAGACTGACACGCATGGATTGGATGCGCGCCAGGCCCTTTTCGCGCGACAGGCTCAGCTTGAGCACACCGCGCAGGGGGTTGGGATCGTAACCGTGACATGTCAGGCACTCGCTACTGGCCTCGATGGGCTGCAACACGGTGATCTCATCATCAAAACGCAGATCCAGGGCCACTTCGCCTTGCAGCGCTCGGTTAAACGCGCCCAGGGCGGGCTGATCCACGTGATGCGGCGGAGTCGGCTGGCGCTCGAACACCGCTTCGCCGAGAAAATCGTTGACTCGCTTTAAGGTGCTGAGATCGGTAAAGGCCTCGCGGCCATTACGGCGCAGCACCTCGATGTCGATGATGCCGGGGGCGCCGTGCATGCTGTCCAACCATTCCCGCGCCAGCGCCCCCTGACCGTTGAGCATGAGGATGCGCAGACTGGCCAACAGGGTTTGGGCATGGCTCTTGGCCTGATCGACCTCTTCGTTGTGAATGGCGCGGGTCAGCTGGCGTTCGATCAACACACCGGCCAGCAGTACCAATACCAATAGCACGGAGGAAAGAATCAGGGCCAGGCGGATTCCCAGACTCTTCACGAGCGACTACCTACGACCTTGCTTATCGGTTCCAGCCATGTTCGATATGCGCAACGCCGCCGAAGCTGCCGATCCACAAATCCCCGTCGCGGCCGTTGCTCATGGAGAACACATTCTGGGCGTAAAGCCCGTCATTCATGGTTCTGACCGAAAACGTCTCGCTGTCGCGATCAAACCGCGCCAGGCCCTTGCTGGTGCCGATCCAGAGATTATCCTGGGGATCGAGATAGAGCATGAAGATATGATCCGCCGGCAAGCCGTCCAGCGAGGTAAAATTCTTCCACTCGCCGTCGCGAAAGCGTGACAGCCCGGCGCCCCAGGTGCCGGCCCAGACCGTACCGTCCTCTTCCACCTGCATGGAAATGACATAGTTGGGGTTATACGCCACCTTCACGTTTTGCAGCCCTTGTTCATCTTTCTGCCGCGAATGGTGCATGGAGGCCTGGCCCGGATCGCTCTTGAATTCGATGGCGTCCTTGACCACCTCGTAATCCGCCCCCAAGCCGTCCGAGTGTTGCCAGTTCTGCCACTGACCGTCGCGATAGCGCGCCAAACCGTCCTCGGTGGCGAACCAGATATCGCCGTTGGCGCCCTCCTCGACGCCATACACCCAGGGGTTGGGCAGGCCGCCGTGGGTATTCTCTACGGTGAAGGTCTCCCAGGCCTCGGGGTTGTCAAAGTCACCGTTGCGGACCCGGTTGGCGCCGGACCAGGTGGCGATCCAGACGTCGCCGTTATCCAGTTTCATCACGTCGTAGACGAATTGATCCGCCAGTCCCTGGGGGATATTAACGATCTGCCAACTGCCGGCCTCGGGGTCGAACAGCGCCAGACCGCCGCCGTAGGTGCCGATGGCCATGCGGTGATCGAGGCGGCTGATATGAAAAATGCCGTTGGAGAGCAGGCCCGAGTTTTTGTTATTGAACAACTCGTAATCATCGTGCTCGGTGTCATAGCGAATCACACCGCCCGAGGTGCCGACCCAGACATAGCGACCGTCGGCGTAAATACTCTTGACGTTGCGGTTGCCGACGCGAAAATGGCTAAAGCGCGGCGCATTGGCTTGGACGGCGTCGGGAAACAGGGCCGCGTCCTGCTGCGGCTGCCGGCTCGGCTCCGCCGTCGCCGTACCCGCACTGCTCGGTGGCGGTGGCTGGGCTGCGGCGGGCTCAGCGCCCTGCTGGCCCAGCTGATAGGCACCGACAATCACCGCCGCACCGAACAGCACGGCGATGGCCCCGAATATTGGATTGAATTTCATTCTGCCTTACCTGCCTCTTGTTGCGCCACAGCGCGGCCGAAGCGCGTGACGCCGCCGCGAGTCCCGACCCAGACCTCGTCGGGCGAGATCAGCGCGATGCTGTAGACATGCTCGGAAAGCAGTCCGTCCTCGCGGCCGTAATTGAACCAATGCTCGCCATCAAAGCGGCTCAGGCCCTTGTTGGTGCCGAACCACATATCCCCGTTATCGGCCTCGGCGATGCTATACACCAGCGCGCCGGCCAGACCGTCGTCGACGCTGTAATTGCGCCACTGCTCGCCGTCGAAGCGACTGACCCCGCCGCCCCAGGTGCCGGCCCATACCCCGTCCTGCTTGTCTACATGGATACAGAACACGTAATCAGGGTTATAGGTCGGTTGGCCATCCGCCATCACATTCAGGTCGTGGCGCGAGCGGGTACCCAAGCCCGTGTTGAGACTGATAGGCAGGTTGTCCTGATTGGCGGCACCCAGGCCGTCCCTGTGGGTCCAGGCCTGCCAGTTTTCACCATCGAACATGGAGACGCCGCCCTCGGTGCCGAACCAGACGCGCTGCTTGGAATCGACACCGATGCCGTAGACCCATTCGTTGACCAGCTCGTCATAGTAGGTCTTGAATTCGCCGCTGTCCGGATCCCACTCATTGGCACCGGCCCAGGTGCCGATCCAGACCGTACCGTCGTCCTGCTGGGCGAAACTGTAGACCCAATAATCGGCCAGACCGTGCATGGGAAAGAACACCTGCCACTGCTCGTCCTTGTAGCGCGAGGCGCCGCCGCCGTTGGTGCCCATCCACGTGTAGCCGCCGCTGTCGACGAAGATGGAAAACACATATTCGTTGGCCAGCCCGTCGGCACGGGTAAAGGTATTGCGCAGCGACTGATCGGTCAGATCCACCTCGTTCACGCCCAGGCTGGTGCCCACCCAGAGCCGGTCGGCCCCGGGCTCTAACGCCAGCGCGCGCACGTAGACATCACGCCCGACCTCGAAGGCGTCGATGACTTGCCACGGGTCGTCAATCTCAAGCGCGGCCGCCGCGCTTGCCACCGCCGGCGCCTCGGGCGGCGGCGTGTCGGAGCATCCCGCCAGCAGCGCGGCGGTAATTAGCATGTACCGCCAGCGCATTACTGGAAGGTTCTCAGATGGGAAATGACGTCCAAGATATCCTGGGTGCTGAGCAGACCGCGATAAGCCGGCATCACCCCTGACCCGTTCTCGATCACCGTCAGCAGTGAGGCGTTGGCTACCCGCAGGCCCTCGCCGCGGCTGAAATCGGGCGTGCCGGGCATGGCGCCCTGGCCGCGCGCACCGTGACAACTGGAACAGTGCTGATTGTAGAGTTTGGCGCCGTTACGCGGATCGGCCGCCATGGCCCCGCCGGCGCTCAGGAAACCGCCCAGGGCGAGCAACAGGGTGAACAGGCTGACACTGGTTTTCGCTCTCATCGATAGTCACTCTCGAAACTTGCTGATAAATTGCTCGGATTCTACCATCCCGGCACCGACCTGTCGCCGACATGGCCTAGCGCAGCGCGGCGTAGTCCCCGGCATAGACCCGTTCCAACAGCCGGATCACTTCCTCGCGCTGCCATTCGCGCGGCCCCGTAATGCGCTGGATCAAGCGGCCGTCCGGGGCGATCAGCAGGGTGTAGGGAAACACACGCACACCAAGCCGCTGCTGGGTGAGCTGGCCGCCCCGATCGATATGCTGGGCGAAATCCACGTCCTTATCGATCAGGTATTCGCGCACCAGGTGGTCGTCCTCATCCTGGGCCAGGCCGATGACGGCGAAGCGCGCACCATCGAGTGTCTCGCTCAAGCGTTGCAGATTGGGCATTTCACGGCGGCAGGGTTCGCACCAGGTGGCCCACAGGTTGAGCACCACCAGTTTGCCGCGATAATCGCGCAGGGCATCGGCCGGGGCGCCGTCGAGACGCTGCAATTCGATGGCGGGCAGGGGCGCGCCGATCTCGAGCTTGTCGCTGATCGGCGCCTGATCGCTGCAGCCAAGCAGCGCCAGCGCGCTCAGCAGGATGGCGGCAGCCGCGGGGACGCGACGCATAGGTCGGCCTCAGGGCACCACAGAATCGATGACGATCTCCAGCCCGTCCGTGCCCACCGCGACCGCCTCGGTCATGCCTTGCAGGTCGCCGCTTTGGGGCATGGCGTTGCCGCTTTCCGAGATACGGGCACCGACCACCACCTGATTGAAATTGGCCAGACTCATACTCGGCATCATGGCCATGCTCTCGTCCAGATTGAACTCCAGCGGCAGCTCGCCGGCCCGGGCGCGGACGATGGCCAAGGGCATAGGCGGACCGTTGACGGCGCGGGCGAACACGAACAGGGTGGCGTCCGGCGACAGCTTATCGCGTAGCCCGGCGGCCAGGCTCACCCGGCCGCTGATCTGGGCCGGGGCCGTGGCGGTTTGCGTCTCGGCCTGAACCTCGGGCAGAGACTGCTGCGGCGGTACCGGGCCGAACTCACCGGCCAGCTGGCGCTGACGATAGGATTCGGCCTCTTTGATATTGGCGCGCATCACATCGGCATCTTCCGAGCCGGGCGGCAACTGATCCAACAAATGAGACCAATGCTCGATGGCGCCGGCAAAATCACCGCGCTCAAACAAGGCGGTCCCGATGAGCCACAGGGCCTTCTGGTTGTTGGGGTCGATGGACAAGGCCTTTTGCAGCAGCTCCAGCGGCTTGCCTTCCAGACTCTGATTGCCGGCCATGGCCAGGGCGTCGGCATAATCGGTGAGCACATTGGGGTCATTGCCGGCAAAGCGGATGGCGTTTTCGTAAGCCTGCACCGCCTCGTCATAACGCCCCAGCACCGACATGGACCGCCCCAGCATGACCCAGCCTTCGATATCCTGCGGGTTGTCCTGCAGCCGTTGCGCCAGGCGCCCGACCATCATCTCGATCTGGGCCGCCATGTCGGTTTCATCGCCGTGAGGCGACGCCGCCTGCTGAGCCATTTGTTGCTCGGGATTCATGGCCTCCAGGCTGCCCAGATTGAAATACAGAGTCACCGCCAGCACCGGCACCGCCGCCGCGGTCACCACCGCCACCCCGGCATTGAGCCCCTTGCTGCCGTCGCGGATATCACTCTGGGCGACGGCGGTATCTTCCAGCAGGCGCCGTTGTATTTCTTCGCGACTGCCGTCGTAATATTCCTGACTGATATCGCCGTTGGCCAAATCGTCTTCCAGCTCTTGCAGCTGGTTTTTATAGATCGACACATTGAGCGCGGCGCGCTCCACTTCGGCCTTGGCCTTGCGCTGCAACAGCGGCGGCACGACAAACAACAACGCGGCTACCACCAGGCAGCCGACCACAATCCAAAACACTGTCATGCCTTACCGTCCCCCGACTCGTTCTGTTTTAACATCTCGGCGGCACGGCGCTGATCCTCGGCGGACAGAGGTACATCCTGAATCTGTTTCTTGCGCCGCAACACGTTGAAATAAAGAATGCCGATCCCCAGGCCCAGCAACAGCGCCGGACCGAACCACAACAGCACGGTGGTCGACTTCAGCGGCGGCCGGTAGCGCACGTAATCGCCATAGCGCTCCACCATGAATTCCACCACTTCGCGGTCGGTCATGCCCTCTTCCATCAACTCCTGAATCTGCTGACGCATATCGACGGCGAATTCGGA
Organism: Candidatus Tenderia electrophaga; assembly: GCA_001447805.1. Lineage (NCBI taxonomy): Bacteria > Pseudomonadati > Pseudomonadota > Gammaproteobacteria > Tenderiales (SeqCode) > Tenderiaceae (SeqCode) > Tenderia (SeqCode) > Tenderia electrophaga (SeqCode). The sequence continues at coordinate 3,626,170 of CP013099.1, read as the reverse complement.
ATTGGAATCGGCCAGCGACTGCCCCTGGCATACCAGACAGCGCAGCTCTTCCGATACGCCCATGACACGATTGTGCATCACCGGGTCACCGCTCGTGTATTCCGCCTCGTCGGCCTGCGCCGACCCCAGCGCCGTCAGCAACAGCACCGTTGCAATTACTTTACTCATCATCCGTTCAATTTCCTTACTAGGGGCAGGATCTCATTGCGCAGCGCCTCCACGGTCACCGGCCCGGTATGCTTGTGGCGAATCACGCCCTGCTTGTCGATGACATAGGTCTCGGGTACGCCGTAGACGCCGTAATCCACGCCCACGCGGCCGTCCACATCAAAGCCGCTGACGGTATAGGGATCGCCGAAATCCTCCAGCCAGCCGACGGCCTCTGCGCGGGTGTCCTTGTAATTCAGACCGACGATGGGGACCTCGCCGCTGCGCGCCAGTTGCATCAACAGAGGATGCTCCTGGCGACAGGACACACACCAGGAGGCCCACACGTTAAGCAGCCAGACCTTGCCCAGATGGGTCTCACGCGAAACGGTCTGTGCCGGGCTGTGTAACTGACTTAACTCAAAGCTGGGCGCCGGCTTGTCGATCAGGGGCGAAGGCACCGCCTGCGGATTCAGGCTCAGGCCGATATAGAGAAACCCCGCCAGCACGGCAAAAATCACCAGGGGCACCAGATAACGCAGCATCAGCTCTTCTCCGTCGCCAGTTTGCCGGCGGCCGCCAGGGGCGACTCGGCCTTAATCTTGCTGTCGCGCCGCGCCATGACACGGTAGCGCTTGTCGCAAATCGCCAGGATACCGCCCAAGGCCATCAACACCGCCCCGCCCCAGATCCATACGACAAAGGGTTTGTGATAGACCCGCACGCTCCAGGCGCCGCCGCTGACCGGCTCACCCAGAGAGACGTAAATATCGCGCCAGACGCTGGTGTCGATGGCCGCCTCGGTCATGGGCATGGTCTGGACCGTATAGATACGCTTCTCCGGACGCAGGGTTTCCACTTCATGGCCGTCGCGTAGGACCCGGATCATGCCCTGGTTAGCGGTATAATTGGCCCCCTTGGTCGCGATTACGCCGTCGAAGCGGAAGGTATAACCGCCCACGTCGACCGTATCGCCGATATCCATACGCACGTCCTTCTCGGTCTCGTAGTTAGTCACCAAGGTGACGCCGATGATGGCCACCGCCACCCCGATGTGCGCCAGATGCATACCGAAGAAACCGGCCGGAATCGCCTTCAGGCGCAGCCCCCAGGGCTGGTCCGGCTTGGTGGACTTGAAGCGGCTGTAGGTGTGGTAGGCGGCGGTGGCGATAATCCAGCCCGCCATCAACATACCCAGCGCCGCCAGTGACACCCATTCACCCATGGCGAAGGGCACCAGAATGGCTGTGGCGATGCTCACCGCCGCGGCCCACTTCAGCCGTACCATCATGTCCGGCAGACTGGCCTTTTTCCAGCGCGCGATGGGACCCAAGCCCATCAGGAACACCAGCGGCACCATCAGCGGCACGAACATCGCATTGAAGTAGGGTGCCCCCACTGAGACCTTGCCCAGCCCCAGGGCATCTACAAACAGGGGATAACAGGTGCCCAACAGCACCATGGCCGCGGCCACCGCCAGAAGAACATTGTTGCTCAGCAGCATGGTCTCCTTGGAGGCCAGATCGAACTTGCCGCCCAGACCGATCTTGGGCGCACGCCAAGCGTAGAGCAACAGCGAAACACCGACCACGACCACCAGAAAGCCGAGGATGAACACGCCGCGCTCCGGATCGGTGGCAAAGGCATGTACCGAGGTCAGCACGCCCGAGCGCACCAGGAAGGTCCCCAGCAGGCTGAGTGAAAAGGCGAAGATGGCCAGCAATACGGTCCAACTCCTGAAGCCGCCGCGTTTTTCCGTCACCGCCAGGGAATGGATCAAGGCCGTGCCCATCAGCCAAGGCATGAAGGAGGCGTTTTCCACCGGGTCCCAGAACCACCAGCCGCCCCAGCCCAGTTCGTAGTAGGCCCACCAGGAGCCCAGGGCGATACCGACGGTGAGAAAGGCCCAGGCGACAATGGTCCAGGGTCGCGACCAGCGCGCCCAGGCGGCGTCGAGACGCCCGCCCAGCAGGGCGGCGATGGCAAAGGCGAAGGCCACGGAAAAGCCCACATAGCCCATGTAGAGCATGGGCGGATGGATCACCAGCCCGGGGTCCTGCAACAGCGGATTCAGATCGCGACCGTCGGGGGCCGCCGGCAGCAAGCGGTCGAAGGGATTGGAGGTCAGCAGCATGAACAGGATGAAACCGACACTGATCAGCCCCATCACCCCGATGACGCGCGCCACCATCTCATCCGGCAGTTTCTTACTGAATACCGACACCAGCGCTGTCCACAGACCCAGCATCATGCCCCATAGCAACAGCGAGCCTTCGTGGCCGCCCCAGACACCGGCGACTTTATACTGCACCGGCAATAGCGAATTGGAGTGGGATGCGGTGTAGAGCACCGAGAAATCGTCATTGACGAAGGCATACACCAGACAGCCGAAGGCGATCACCAGAAACATGAACTGCCCTTGGGCCACCGGGCGTGCCACCGCCATCCAGGAACGCAGATTGAGTTGAGCACCGGCAATGGGGATGATCCCCTGCACCAGGGCCAGACACAGCGCCAGAATCAGGGCAAAATGGCCTATCTCGGGAATCATTAGATACCTCCTTGTGAGGATGTTTTTTGTTGTTCCGCCTTTTCCAGCGCCTCGGCCACTTCCGGCGGCATATAGGTCTCGTCATGCTTGGCCAGCACTTCGTCGGCCATGAATACGCCGCCGCTGCCGAGTTTACCCTGGGCCACTACCCCCTGGCCCTCCTGGAACAGATCAGGGAGAATCCCGGTATAGGTGACGCCCACCACTTCGGCGTTGTCGGTGACATTGAAGTGCACCGTCAGGCCGTCGTCCTCGCGCTGCACGCTGCCCACCTCCACCAGGCCGCCGAGACGAAAGGTGCGATCCTGGGGCGCCTGATTGGCGGCCACCTCGGTGGGACTGAAAAAGTGATTGATATTGCTCTGCAGAGCGCTCAGGATCAGCGTCGCAGCCACCCCCAGGCCCGCCAGCCCGACCACGATGAACATCATGCGCTTGTGTCTCGCCCTCATTTACTTCACCTCGGAATTCATACGAATCATACGACCCAGCCGTTGCACCAAAGTTCGTCGCCGCCGCACCACCAGCAGCGCCTCGCCGATCATGAACAGGGCCGTCACGGCGAACGACCCCCAGATGTAAGTACCGTGCCCGCCCATCGCAAACCACTCAGCCATGAGCGTTTTCCTCCTGCAACATCTCTTTCACCCACACCGTATTGCGCTCGCGCTCCAGGATGATGCTGCGCACCCGGGTCAGAGCCACGGCAAGGGTATAGAACCAGCAGGCGAAAGTCATGATCAGCAGGGTCCAGAGCATGATGTCGGTCATACTGGTCTCCATGCCGCCCTCGCCCATTTTGATGGACGCACCCTGATGCAGGGTATTCCACCACTGCACCGAGTAATAGATGATGGGCACATTGACCACCCCCACCAGGGCCAACAGGCCGCTGGCGCGGGCGGCACGGCGCGGATCGTCGATGGCCGATTCCAACGCCATGAAGCCGATGTACAAAAACAGCAGGATCAATTCGGAGGTCAGGCGCGCATCCCACACCCACCAGGCGCCCCACATGGGCTTGCCCCACAGGGCGCCGGTCCACAGGGCGATGAAGGTGAACATGGCGCCGGTGGGGGCCAGGGCGGAGGCCATCATGGATGACAGGCGGGTGCGCCAGATCATGCCCGCCGCGGCCCAGCCGGCCATGACCACGTAGATGAACATGGACATCCAGGCCGCCGGCACGTGGATGAACATGATGCGGTAGCCCTCGCCCTGTTTATAATCGGTGGGCGCGACGAAAAAACTCATGTACAAACCGATCACCAACAGAATGACCGAGACCACGGCAAAGCCCTTGGCGAGCTTGCCCGCCAAGGGGTAAAAGCTGGACGGTGCCGAATATTTAAACCAGTTAATCGCCATACTTCTTGTTATGTCTTTTAATTACTCTATCGAGATCCTGAGTGCCGCCGCCGAGGCCCAGGGTGTCAGCAACAGGGCCAGGATCAGTATCGCCCCCAGCAACGACAGGTGCCCCTCCGCACCCAGACCGGCGCCGCTGGCCTCCACCGCCCCGGCGCCGAAGATCAGCACCGGAATGTACAACGGCAACACCAACAGCGACACCAACACCCCGCCGCCACGCAGACCCAGGGTCAGGGCCGCGCCGATTGAGCCGATCAGGCTCAGCACCGGCGTGCCCAGCAGCAGGGTCAGCACCAGCATCAGCAGGGCGTCACCGCCAAGGCCGAACTGCAGTCCCAGCAAGGGCGCCATCAACACCAGCGGCAGGCCCGAGATAATCCAGTGGGCCACGATCTTACCCAGCACCAACAGCGACAAGGGCTGGGGCACCAGCAATAACTGCTCCAAGGTGCCGTCGTTATAGTCGTCCGCGAACAGGCGCGTCAACGACAGCATGGAGGCCAGCAGCGCCGCCACCCACACCACCCCCCCGGCCATGGCGCGCAACAACTCGGCCTCCGGCCCCACCCCCAGCGGAAACAGGGAGACGACGATGATGAAAAAGAACACCGTCGTCAAGACATCGGAGCGATGGCGCATGGCCAGGGTCAGGTCGCGGCCGATAATACACTTCAGCGCGGCGAACATCGCTCAGTGCTCGCCCAAATGCAGGTGCTGCAATTGGCCCACGTCCACATCCACCGCCTGATGCGTGGTCAGGATCACCATGCCGCCGTCGGCCACATGCTGCTGGATCAATTCCAGCAACAGGCTCACCGCCGCCACGTCCAGGGCCACAAAGGGCTCGTCCAGGATCCAGAGCCTGGCGGGCTGCAACAACAGGCGCGCCAAGGCCACCCGCTTCTTCTGTCCTTGAGACAGCACTTTCACCGGAAGTTCCACGCAGCGCGCCAATCCCATGCGTTTCAGGGCCACCTCCACCTGGCGCGCACTGATATTGAAACCGCTCAATCTGGCAAAAATATTCAGATTCTCATAACCGGTGAGCTCGAATTTGAGACCGTCGTGATGACCCAGGTAGAGCAGCTCGCGGTTGAAGTCCTCGCCCAGCTTGCGGGTGGAAACCCCGTTCCATTGGATCGCGCCGGCCTCCGGCAACACCAAGCCGGCGATGGCACGCAGCAGGGTGGTCTTGCCGCTGCCATTGGCGCCGTGCACGTGCAGCAGACTGCCCCCGTCCATGGCGAAGGAGAGGTCGGAAAAGAGCTGCCTGTCCCCGCGCACGCATTCCAGATTGGCGATATTGAGCATGAACCTTAATTATTATTCTGCCGGACCCAAAAAGACCGACGATTATACATTAAACGGGGCGCTTGTCCCGGACCGGACGGCCGGCGGATTCCCCTTCTCAGCGCAGGGGCTCGGCACCTTCTGAAAGCAGATTGACATATTGGTCATAGACAAACAGGCCGCGCACAATCGCCACCGCCTGTTGCGCCGTTTCATAACCCCCTCAAGGCGTCATCACTACCCGAAAGCCGTTACTGGCATCCTCGAACTTGGCCTCGTAGGTGCCGCGCAGCGCCGAACTCAGATAACCGGCCCGGTTGGCCCAGCCGCCGCCGCGCACCACGCGCTGTGAGCAATCACCGCCACCCCAGACGCGGCTGTCGTCGGGCGCGCCGCTGTAGTCGTCGTGCCAACAGTCCTGCACCCATTCCCAGACATTGCCGTAGACGTCGTACAGCCCCCAGCGATTGGGCAGGCGCTGCCCCACCGGCGCGGTACCGCTGCGGCTGTCGACACCAAACCAGGCATAGCGGCGCAGTTGCCCCGGATCGTCGCCGAAGAAAAAACGTGATTCGCTGCCGGCGCGGGCGGCGTATTCCCACTCCGCCTCGGAAGGCAGGCGGTATTTGTTGGTGCCTTCGCGCCGGTTCAGCTCTTCGAGAAAACCCTGCACCTCCAGCCAGGTGACATTCTCCACCGGGCGGCGCGGGTCCTCGAACAGGCTGGGGTTATACCCCATCACCGCCTGCCACTGGGCCTGGGTCACCTCGTGGGTGCCGATATAGAACGGCATCACCTGCACCTCGCGGGTGGGGCCATACTCTTCACTGCCCATGGTAAAGCTGCCGCCCGGCACCTTGACCAGCTGCATGCCGATGCTGTTGGTGACGGTCTCCAGCTCATCGAGCCGCTCCATCAGCTGCTGGCGCTTAGCCACCTGCTGATAGCCCAGGCTCGCCAGACCGCCGGCCAGGGCCAGCACCACCACTACTCCGATCACCAATTGAATGGCGCGCCGCTCTTCTGTTTTCACTGCTCGCTGCTCTCCGCGTCGATGAATTGACCGTGTTACTATTTCGCCGAAGCGGCGATGATAACGTGACCCCGCAACAGGCGACCAGTCGAAACGTATGAACCAGCAAACTCTTCCCGAAACAGACGCTAACCTGAACAGCAAACTGGCGACCCTGCGGCGCCACATCCAGCACACCATCGTCGGCCAGGGCAGCCTGATCGAGCGGCTGCTGATCGGCCTGCTGGCCGACGGCCATCTGCTGCTGGAGGGGCTGCCCGGCCTGGCCAAGACCACCGCGGTCCACACCCTGGCCGACGGCATGGCGCTGAGCTTCCGCCGCATCCAGTTCACCCCGGACCTGATCCCGGGCGACATCACCGGCACCGAAATCTTTCTGTCCCAGGCGGGCGAGTTCAAATTCATCGAAGGGCCCATCTTCAATGAGATCATCCTCGCCGATGAGATCAACCGCGCCCCGCCCAAGGTGCAGTCGGCCCTGCTGGAGGCCATGCAGGAGCGCCAGGTCACCGTCGCCGGTATGACGCGTACACTGCCCGCCGTGTTCCAGGTGATCGCCACCCAGAACCCGCTGGAGCAAGAGGGCACCTACCCCCTGCCGGAGGCGCAGCTGGACCGCTTTTTGATGAAAGTGGAGCTGGATTATCCGCAACAGGACGACGAGCTGGAGATCCTCAAGCGCGAGACCGAGCGGCTGCAACACGGCGGTCGCGAGAGCGGCCTGGCGGTGCTGAGTCCGGACGAGATCATCGCCGCCCGCGACCAGGTCAACGCTATTTATATGGATGAGATGCTGGCACGCTACTGCGTCACCTTGGTCAACGCCACGCGCAATCCCGGCGCCTGGATTGCCGAGGCCAAGGAATGGCTGGCCTACGGCGCCTCGCCGCGCGCCACCCTGGCCCTGGCGCGCTGTGCCCGTGCGCTGGCCTATTTGCGTCAACGCGATTTTGTCGAACCGGCCGACATCGTCGACCTGGCCGACGACGTGCTGGGCCACCGTATCGGCCTGAGCTTCGCCGCCCGCGCCGAGGGCATTACGGCGCGCCAAATCATCCAACAACTGGTGGACATCGTCCCCATCCCCTGATGGCGGTCGACGCTCTCCTCAGCGCACGGGAATTGGAGCTGCTGCGCTTTCAGGCCGGCCGCCTCGGCGGCCTGCGCGCCCGTGGCAGCAGCCCACTGAGCGGCCCGCAAACCGCATGGCAGCGCGGCGCCGGACTGGAACTGGAGGATCTGCGCCCCTACCAGCTGGGTGACGACGTACGCCACATCGCCTGGCGCGCCAGCGCCCGCAGCGGCCGCCCCATCAGCAAGGTATTCCGCGCCGAACGACGCCAGCGCATCCTGGTGCTGGTGGAGCAACATCCCGGCATGGCCTTCGCCACCCGCGGTGAACTCAAGGCCGCCGTGGCCGCCCGCGCCTGCGCCCTGATCGGCTTCGCCGCCCTGCGCCAGGGGGCCGAGATCGGCGGCATGGTGGCGGGCCGCGAGACCGAGTTTTTCCAGCCCGGCACCCACCTCGACCGCGCCCTGGCCCTGATCGGCGCCGCCAATCGCGCCCCCGGGCATGACTATCCCGCCGTCGATGCCGCCGAGGCGCTGGCACAACTGCACCAGTTGGCGCGGCGGCAGGACAGCCTCTATCTCATCAGTGACTTTCAACACTGGGACGATGCCCTGCTGGCGTCGCTGAAGCAACTGACCGAGCGCCATCTCGTATGTGCCCTGCAGATTGTGGACGCCGGAGAACAAACCCTAACCGCGGTGGGTCGACTGCACATCCGCTCCCCCTTCGACGGTCGGGAGCTGGTCATCGACACCGATGATGCCGAGCTGCGCCGCCAATACGCTGCCGCCATGAATGAACACCAACAGCAACTGGAACAGCTTTTTAAACGCAGCGGTATGCATCACCAACAGCTTTTCACCGACCGCGACCCCCTGCCGACCCTGGCCCGGGCCCTATGAACGACCAGCAGTGGCAGCAACTGAATGCGCGCCTGGCCGGCATCGAACTGCCGCCCGAGCCCGACTGGTGGCCGTTGACCTGGAGCGTGGCGGCGATTGCGCTGAGCACGCTGATCCTTGTGTTGGTGATTCGACAAAAGCGCAAATTGAGCCCCCAGCAGACGCCCGCCGCTGAGGCCGCCCACCGTTTGCAGCAACTGCAACACGCTTGGCAAACAGGCGAATTGGAAGCGCGCGATGCCGCCTACCAACTCGCCACCCTGCTGCGCCTGGGGCTGGGACTCAGGCAGCTGGAGCCTACCCCACCACCGCAGCTGGCGCATCAAGCGGCCGAGTGGCACGCCCTCCTGAGCGCCCTGGCACAGCTGCGCTACCAGCCTCAGCGTGAGGCCACGCTGAGCGAACAGACCTTCAACCAAATCCGGGAATGGCTGCAATGCTGAGCCTGGCCACCCCCGTCTGGCTGCTGGCGCTGCCATTACCCTGGCTGGCGTGGTGGCTGGGCCGGCGACGACGCGACAAGAGGCGCGAATCCCCCGCCCTGTATCACCCCCAGGCCGCCCTGCTGGCCCGCCTCAGCCGCCAGACCCGGGCGCGCGCCCCCTGGCTGTGGCTGCTGGGCTGCACGCTGTTGCTGCTGGCCCTGACCCGGCCCCAGTGGCTGGACGGCGGCGCACACCAGGGGCGCAACTTTTTACTGGCCATCGACATCTCCAGCTCCATGAAGGCGCAGGACTTTGTCGTCGACGGTCGGGCCGTGAACCGCCTCGAGGCGGTCAAGCACGTCGCCGGCCAGTTCATCGACCAGCGCCGCGGCGACCGCATCGGCCTACTGGTCTTCGCCGACGACGCCTACACCCTCGCCCCCCTGAGCGGCGACCTGGGCCTAATCCGGCGCCTGCTCGGCGAGGTCAAGCAGGGCATGGCGGGACAGAAGACCGCCCTGGGCCAGGCCGTCGCCCTGGGGGTGAAACGGCTGGAGCAATTGGACCCGCGCTCGCGCAATCTGATCCTGCTCAGCGACGGCAGCAATACCTCAGGTGACATTCACCCCCTCAATGCCCTGGAGATCGCCAAACTCAAGGGGGTGAAGATCTACACCATCGGTGTCGGCAAACCGGGCAAGGTGCTGTTCCAGCGCGGTCCGGCGCAACAGCCCGACTTCGTTGCCGTGCCAACCGACGAGGCGCTGCTTGAACGCCTGGCCCAGAGCACCGGCGGCCGCTACTACAGCGCCGGCGACACCGAGGCCTTGCAACAGATCATGGCCGACATCGAGCGGCTGGAGACCCTGCCGCTGGAGCAAACCGACAGCCCGCCGTTCGAGTGGTATCCGGCACCGCTGCTGGCCGGGCTGCTGCTGCTCGCCATGGCGCGTCGGCGTGGCGCGCGCGAGGTGATGGCATGAGCGCGCTGCACTGGCTTCACCCCGGCTGGCTGCTGCTGGCCCTGCTGCCCCTGCCCTTGCTGCTTTGGCCGCCGGCTGCGGATCGACGATATGGGCGCCTGGAGCAGTTCATCCAGCGCCATCTCTGGGCGCGCGTGCTGAGCGCGCCGCTGCGGGCCGGACGCCGGCGCCGGCTGGGGTTCATGAGCGCCTGGCTGCTGCTCAGCCTGGCCCTGGCCGGCCCCTATCTGGTCGAGAAAAACCCGCAAGAGATCGAAAAACTGGCGGCCAACATCGCCGTGGTGATGGACATTTCGCCCTCCATGGGCGCCCAGGACATCCAGCCCAGCCGCCTGGCCCGGGCGCAGACGATGGTCACCGATTTCAGTCAAGGGCTGGACCACCACCGCCTGGCCCTGATCGCCTTCTCCGCCAACGCCTACACCGTGCTGCCCCTGACCGAGGACACTGGCGCCTTCCGCCATTTCCTCAATGAACTCGATCCCAGCCTGGCCTATGTCACCGGCTCCAACCTGGGCCGCGGCCTGCGCCTGGCGCGCCAGGCCCTGGATAATGCGCCCAGGACCGGCGGCCTGGTACTGCTGGTGAGCGACGGCGAGATCCACGACCCCGCCGCGCTGGCGGCGGCCACCGACCTGCGCCAGGCCGGACACACCCTGATCGCTCTGGGCGTCGGCACCGTCCAGGGCGCGCCGGTGCCCCTGGCGGGCGGGCGGCTGGTACGCCGGCAAGGCGCCATCCTCACCTCGCACTTGCAGCGCGACACCCTGCGCCGCCTGGCCGCCGCCGGCGGTGGCGATTACTTCGACCTGCAGGCGGCCATCTGGCCGCAGCTCGAGGCCGAGATAAACCGCCTGCAACAGGCCCTATTCAAGGCCGAAATCGACACCCGCATCGGCCAGCCGCTGTTTCCGCTGCTGATCCTGGCGGCCCTGCTGATCCTGTTCTGGCAGACCGTCAGCCGTCCCCAGGGGCTGGCCACGCTGCTGCTCGGTCTGACCCTGATCCCAGCAGCCCCCGTCGAGGCCGCCCCCTGGACCGAGGCCCGGGGTCTGCAACAGCTGCACAGCGGCGCAAATCGAGGCGCCCTTGAAACTTACAGTGAACTCAATAATTATGCCGGACTCATGGGTCAGGGGGCGGCGGCCTACCGCCTGGGCCAATGGCAAGCGGCATTGCAGGCCTTCGAGGGGGCCTATGGCCGCGCCGATAGTGACGAGGCCCGTGCGCGCGCCGCCTATAACCAGGGCAGGGCCCTGAGCCAGCTGCATCAGCTGGACCGGGCCGTCGCCGCCTTCGAACGGGCGCTGGAGCTGCGCGGTAGTTACCCGCGCGCCAGCCACAATCTGCTGCTGCTGGAGCGGGCGCGTCAGCAATGGGGCGCGCGGCAACAATCAGAGGCGGAACAGGCCCGCCCCGGTCCCGGCCAGACCGAAACGGACAGCGGCGCCGGCGGCATGGCCACGGGCACGCCCCTGTCTGGCGAAAGCGAGCACGCCGCACAGCTGAGCACGTCCGAAGGCAATCAACGCGGCGCACGCGAAAAGACCGACGCGGCGCTGCGCGAGAGCCTGGCACGATGGAGCCAGCGGCCGGATACCGAGCGCCAAGCGCCGCGCCAGGCCTGGCAGCAGTACCGCAATCTACAAGAGGATAGTCAGACCTTGTTGAAACGCCGTTTCGAGATCGAGGACAAGCGCGCCCTGGGCACGGTGGAGGAAAAACCATGGTAAGGCGTGTTGTCGCCATGCTCGTCTGCGTGCTGTGGCTGGGGCCGGCTTGGGGCGCCGAATTCCGCGCCAGCGTCGACCGTACCCAGCTGCAAGTGCACGAGCCGCTGTTGCTGACCCTGTCGCTGATCAATAGCGACACGCGCCTGCGCGCCCAGGGCGTCGACCCCAACATCGACCTGACCCGGCTCGGCGACGCCTTCGACGTGGGCCGTCCCGAGGCCAGCACCCACTACAATATCTATCGCGGCCAGGGGCGCTCCACCTCCGAAATCCAGGTGGAAATCTTTCCCACTCGCAGCGGCACCCTCACCATCCCCGCCTTCCATATCGACGGCCTGAGCAGCGCGCCGATCGAGATCGAAGTATTGAAACAAGATGCCGCGCTACCGGATGAGGTCTTCGTGCGCAGCGGCGCCGACGTAGCATCGGAATCGACCTGGGTCGGCCAGCAGCTGGTGGCCTGGGTCGATCTCTATCACCGGGTGGCGCTGGAATCGGCCTCGCTGGGCAGCAACGTCGAGACCGCGCCGGTGCAGATCGAGCTGTTGCCCAATTGGAAGTTGCCGCAGGAGACACGCCAGGAACGCATCGACGGCCTGGACTACGAGGTCCAGCGCAGCGCCTGGGCGGTGTTTCCCAACCAGGCCGGTCCCTTCACGGTGGAGCTGCCCGACATCTGGGTCACCACCCAAGCCGGCGCCCAACTGCGCCTGCCGCACCAGCGCCTGGAATTTCAGGTACAGGCCCTGCCGCCAGATGTGCCCGCCGACATTATCGTCGGCACGCCGCAACTCACGGCTGAGCCGCTGCCCGAGGCCTTCACCCAATACGAACTGAGCGAATGGACGCTGACCCTCAAGGCCCCGGTGGGCGTCACCACCCTGCCGCGCCTGCTGCCCGGCATCGAACTGCCGGCGGGCCTGAAACTGTTCCCCGACCCGGCGCGCTATCACACCCAACAGGACAGCAGCGGCATCATGGACGCGGCCGACTACAGCCTGGGCATCATGCCCCTGGCGGCCGGCGAATTCGAGCTGCCCGCCATCCGGGTTCCCTACTTCGATCCTGAGCGCGGCCAAGCCGCGCTGGTGGAACTACCGGGCCGCACCATCAGCGTCGCCGCCGGCACGCTGCCGCAACCGGCGTCGGACATTACGGACACCGCCGTGAACGCAGCCGGCGCGGCTGCCGCCGAGGTCCCCTCCGGGATCGGGATTTGGCACATCAGCACGCTGGTTTTGGCACTGTTGTGGCTGAGCACGCTTTACCTGTGGCGACGGCAACCGAATCGGACCAAAGTCAGTACACTATCGGAGGCCCCGGCGGCCGGGCCGGCCAAGGACGAGCGTCAGCCGCTGCAACAGCAATTGCTGGCGGCCATGAACAGCAGAACCCTGGAGCAAGGCGTGCAGCAATGGCTGCAACATCAGCCCGACGATCGGGTGGTGCTCGATGCCGTGCGCGCCGTGCAGCGCTTTTATTACGGCCATGGAGAACAATCCGAAGCAGATGTTCAGGCCAAGGTACAACAGGCGCTGAGCTTGATAAAAAAGACGCCTGTACCCAGCCAATCAAACACCAGCGACCCATGGCGAGCGGAAAGTTTTTCTCAGCGCCCATAGGCCTAACCATCGGGATGGGCGTGACGCCTTGCGTGATTACTCAGTGAACGGGAAACAATGGTCTGCGGTCGGCCTGGCGTGGTCTGGGTCGATCACTCACGTCGATGACAAAAAGCGATCCATGCGCCGGTCGGACCTCGCGCCACTGCTGGCACACGAGCAGGTCACCTTTGTCAGTCGACTATGAATAAACGCGTGGGCGGGCCCAAGATTGCCGCCACGTCCCTCTCCCCCCAGAAGAGCGCTGGCCAGCGAGGCATACGGCTTAATTCACCTCGATGGCGCGCTCTCGCGCCGCGGGCATATCGGCCTCCAGGCTATTGCGCTCGTCCCATTCGGCGCTGCGTCGTTCAATCCATTCCTGTTCCGCCTCGGGCAAGGGGCCGCGCTTGAGGGTGGACTCCCACTCCCACAAGGCCGAACGGGCCTTGCGCAGGAAGGGATCGTTGGGCGGCGAGAGATGGATAAAGGTGCGCATGGCGCCCATGGCCCCGGCCAGATCCTCGAGCTGTTCCAGCGACACCGCCAAGCCCCAGTAGGCGTTGGCCTGGTAGGGCTTGAGTTCGATGGCGGCGCTGAAAAAGTCGGCCGCGGCCTGGTAATCCTGTTTGCCGATCAGGGCGTAGCCCATGTTGACATATGCCTCGGGCATCTCGGGGGCCAGCTCGATGACGCGGTGCAGAGCGGTGATGGCGAAGTCATAGCGTTTGGCGTGCAACATGGCCACCGCCTGCTGGAAACGCTCATCGAGCAGGCGCGCACGGTATTGACGGGCGTGGCCCTGGGGATCGGCCTGGGCATCGATCGGGGGTTCGCTTTCGAGCCTCGGCGGCTGATAGGCGAACTGGGCGCGATTGGCGAAGCCGGACAGCAATGCCAGCATCATCAGCACCAGCGCCAGGGCGGTGAAGGTGGTGGTCTTTTCCATCAGGCCGTGCACTCAGATCACTCCCTTGTGGGCCGCTTCACTGTAAAAGGGCGCGCCGAAATAGGTGGTGAAGGCCAGGCCGAAGATGGCCAGAATGACCACTGCCCCGATGCGCACCGGGATGTTGTAGCTGAGGCGCGCATGGATGCCCGCGGCGATGGACAGCCAGGTCATGAAGGAGGAGGTCTCCAGGGCATCCCATTGCCAGAAGCGGCCCCAGGCGTCCTGGGCCCAGACCGCGCCGGCGATGAGCATCAGGCTGTCGAAGATCAGGGCCAGCATCATGAAGCGCCAGGCCAGGTTGTCCAAGGCGGCATCGCTCATGTGTGAGAAGCTGCGCGCGAAGCGGGGAATGGCGCGCAGCAAAATGACGCCGGCCAGGCCGGCCGCCACCAGGCAAAAAGAGAGAAACACCTTGCCGAAGCCCACATGGGCCCACAGCCAGTTATTGGAATAGGTGGGCGGGAACAGGCTGTCTTCAGGCTCCAGGAACAGGACCCAGGTGCCCAGAATCCAGATCAACGGCAACACTACGACCGCGCTGGCGCGCAGCTTGGGCACGCGCCAGTAGACCAGCGCATAGATCAGGCCGAGACTGAACAGCTGACTTATTAACAATTCGTACAGATTGACGAAGGGGCCGTGACCGAGACGCATCCAGCGTAGCGCCAGGGCGGCGGCCAGCAGCGCCACGCCGCTGGCGATGCATATCAGAATCCAGCGCTCGGTGCTGCGGCTGGGCAAGGTCATGGCGGCGCCCGGCCCTTCGGCGCCCAAGTGCCAGACGCTCTTGAAGGCCAGCAAGGTGGCCAGGGCATAGGCCACCAGGCCCGCCCACATCCAGGGGACTTCGATCGGTATGGCAGTCATGAGTTTGTCACCTTGTAGTTCATAATACTGTCCTGCTGTGCTTGCTTGGCGCCGGATTCGGCCAGGGGCTGATGGCGGAACTTGCTCCAGTAGTGCAGACTCAGCCCGAACACCGTCCACACGGCGGCGATGAACAGCCACTTCAGGGTCGGATCATAGAAGATCTTGTAACCCATCCAGGTGCTCAGCGCCTCATAGCGCAGGTGGCCGCCCGGCAGATCGATGCCCTGCCCGGCCTGCAACTCGACACGCCGGTCGCCATCGTTGACCACCAGCACGCCCTCGGTGTGCTGGTGGTCCAACAACCATTCCGACTCCAGGTCATAACCGGTGTCGAGGCGCAGCCAGAACTTTATCTGCGCGTCACTGCCCGGCGGTATCCAGCTGTTGGCCTGCTTGTATTCGAACAGCGGATACGACGGCATGTGTATGGTGCCGGTGACCGCCTCGCCCTGCCGTGGAATCCAGCTCAGCACCGCGGCAAACCCCTTGTTAAAGGTAGTGTAGAAACGATAACCGTCCAGAATCAGGGGCGTGTCGTCGCCGACCACCCGCGGCTCCCAGCCGCTGCGCCCGTCGGGGACCAACACCTGGCTGCGCGTCTTGCCGCGCACCAGGCCCGGCCGATACTCCACGGTATAGCCCTGTTGGACAAAGCGGAGTTTGTCCAGTTCATCTGCATGCCAGGGTCCCTGACTGATCTCCTGCATGGCGCGCGGATCGAAGGCGCTGTCCTGGCTGATCTCGACACGGGATTCGAAATGGGTCAGCCGACCCAGCGCCGCCAGGATACAAATAGAAAGCAACCCGATGTGGAACATCAACAGCCCGGGGCGGCGGTTGATGCCGGGCTGGGTAATAATGGCGGCGAGCAGATTCAGAGCCAGCAACAGCAACGGCGCGGTGAGCACCCAGGCCGAGACGTCATCGGGATTGTCATAGCTCAAGCCGGCCCCGACCGCGAGCAGGGCCATTCCCACCAAGGTCAGCCGGGTCGAGGCCAACCTGCGCAGTCCGAACATCATGGCAGCAGGTTACAGGCCTCACTGCCTGACCCCTGATCCGTCATCCAGGGAATGTTGCCGAAATTGTTGTTGCCGCCGACCCGCCCGTTGCCCGGATTGCCGGCGGAACCGCAACTGTTGTGTATCCATTCACCGCTTTGGCGGAACTGCACCACCTTCAGCACGGCGCCGTTGTAATACGGACCGCGGTAGTAACGGCTGGTCTGATTGTTGCGCACCTGGTTGCCCGGCGTCGGCAGGCCGACTTCGGGGCCGACGTCGTTGAGATTGGCAAGGAAATTCTTATTCTTCCAGCCGTGCGGGATGGACACGTGGCAGTAGCTACAACGGAAGTTGGCCACCTGGCGTTCCTGGGCATGGCCGGTGTGCAGATTGACCTGGGGCACGTAAAGACAGGCCGCCACGCCCAAGGCCGGATCACGGCTAAAACCACTGCTCTGGGTTTGGTTGGCATTGATAACGCCGGTGGGAAACTCCCGGCCGTAGAAATTGTAGTTGTGACACTTGAAGCACAGGCCGTCGGTCGGTGTGTTCTGCCCGGTTTGATCGCTCCAACTGCCCTTCAGCAAGAACTCGTTGTCCGAACCATGGGGGCCCCAGACGTTGCCGTGGGGCTGCAGCCCGCGCGGCACGACGGTGCCCTGGGCGGTATCGGAGCCGTGGCAGTCGGTGCAGTACATGGTCTGCACGCCGACGGCGGCATTGAAGGGCTCGTGCCAGTCATCCGCATTGGCGTTGCGCACCGCGGGGGTGCGCCCGGTCTCTTTGAGCACGGGGTGCCAGGAACGATGGTTGTCGGTGACATAGTTGACGCAGTTGCCGAAGGAATCCCGATAACCGGCACGCTTGATGAAGGTGTCGTAATTGGGATCGGCCGCCGTGTTCAGGGTGCCCGTATTGACCTCGGCGCATTCGCCGACACTGCCCGAGAGGGCGCCGGTCGGGGTCGCCGGAGTCCCTTCACCCTTGTGGTCGTCGGGCGACTGATACTCCATGCCTTGATTGGTGTAATTAAACAAGGCATTGGTCCCCGGCGGCGTGCCGCCGGCATGATTGGTGCCCAGCGGCGGCGGCGTGTCATAGCCGTAGTTGGAATGACATTTCATACAAATCTGGTATTCACGGGTGACATAGGGCGCGCTGACGTCGGTACTGCCGCCCACCACGGCGTCGCCGCGCTTGACGTCGAAGGACACCGGCACGCTGGTGAATTCAGTGGTGGGCCAGCCGCCCGGCTCCACCCCCCAGGCGCCGCGCAATACACCCGAAGCGATATTGGTATGCATACCCTCGGGGGTGCCGGCGAGCTGGGTCAGGGTGTGGTCATGAGTCCCCTCGTTGTCCGGGATCTTGGGATCGTCATTGAAACGACGATTCTTGACCACCCGGTGCGGATTATGGCAATCGGTACATTCGGCGTGGCGGTTGGTCAGATCGCCCTTGCCGAGACGCTGCTGCGACTCCATAAAGTCCTTGCCATTCTGGGGCGACGGATGCGTGCCGATGGCGTGGCGTTCCTCGCCGGCCGGCTGGTCCGCGCTGGCGATCGGCATGTGGATGCGCATGGTGGTGAAGTCGGTCTTGATGTCCGGCACCTCGAACACACCCTTGTTGGGCTGCCCCTGCAACACATTACCGTCAGTGGAGTGACAGGCGTAACAAGTCTCCTCGATAGCCGGATTGCCGCCCTGCTTGATGCGAATGGTGTCATTGGCGGCACTCACCAGCTGGCCGGCGTCGTCGGTACCTTCGCGCAGCAGGCGGCGTGAGCCCTGCACCGTGTGCGGATCATGGCAGTTGAGACAGGCGGCCTGCCAGACCTGCATATCCTGCGGAAACTCGCGCACTTCGGCGGCGGCATCGGTGTAGCGTTCATCGGCGACGGCCATGTTGGCGTGCGCCGAATCAGCCCAGCCGGCCTTTTCGTGACAGGCCAGACAGATGATGTCATTGGCCTGGTCGAACGTCCCCTCCACCGGTGTGGCCTGCTGAAAACGGTTGACGCGCAGAAACTTGATGTTCTCGCCTGAGGTGCTACGTACATGGGGATCGTGGCAGGAGACACACTCCATCTGGCCGTCTTCCAGCGGCAACGTGGGCTTGTTGTGACTGATACGGCGATTACGC
This sequence comes from Candidatus Tenderia electrophaga, assembly GCA_001447805.1. Classification (NCBI taxonomy): domain Bacteria; kingdom Pseudomonadati; phylum Pseudomonadota; class Gammaproteobacteria; order Tenderiales (SeqCode); family Tenderiaceae (SeqCode); genus Tenderia (SeqCode); species Tenderia electrophaga (SeqCode). Next base: position 3,608,091 of record CP013099.1, on the reverse strand, counting down.
TCACCCAAAAAGGTCACCGCATTGGGGTCGCGCAGCTCACCGTCACGCACGGCTTGGGAGGCGTCGTAAGTGAAGGAAATAGGATGGTCGTTGGTCAGATCGGTGCCCAAGCGGCGGGTAAAACCGGTACGCTCGCCCAGACCATCCGGCATGGTGCCGTCAGCGGCGACACCCGTCATATTAATTTGGGGGTCTTCCTCCCGATTGAGGACGTTGACCGAGCCGATGGCCAGGGTGCCGTCATGGCAGGAAAGACACAGTTTGGATTTGGTGTTGGGCTGGCCCAGATCGACGGCATTGATCGAGGTGCTGGTATAGGGGCTGTAGGTGGCGTTGGAGAGCTTGCGATTCCAGATCGGCGCCTGCCCCTGTTTGGTCGCCTTGTGGGGGGTATGACAGAAGGCGCAGATCTGCGACTCCGAGCGCGCCTGCACGGTGCGGCTGGCGCCGTCCGGCAGGGCGGGGACAACAGTGGCAGAGAAGTTATGTTTGGTATTGCGTATATCCGATATTATTTCGGCTTGGGCGCTAACCCCCAGCAGCGTCGTCAATATCAGAGCTGCTGTCACCTGCAACGTCCGACGCATCTCCCTCTCCCAGATATTCAAATATCATTACGCGGCCGTTGAAGGTGTCCGCGACATAAACGTAGTTGTTATCAACCCATACCCCTGCGGGCAAATAGAACTGCCCCACCTGATGGCCTGTGCCGCCAATCGGCAATAATAACTCACCTTTACGGTTGAATATTAACAAATAGTCGTAATACGATTCTACCACATAGATTTTCCCGTCTTGACTCACCGCCACGCCCTTGGGACGTGGCAGGTCGCCCAGATAAAGCCCGCGGCGCCCGAAGCCGGACAGGTATTCCCCCTGCGGCGAAAACACCTGGATGCGCGAATTCAGGGTATCGGTGACATAGAGCTGATCATCACGCCAGAACAGGTAGGTCGGACCGTTGAGCTGGCCGTCGGCCTCGCCGAACTCACTGAACTCGAACTGCAAGCCGCCGGCCGCGTCGTAGACCTTGATGTTGTTGGCACCCCGGTCGGCAACGTAAAGACGCTGGCGCGACGCGTCCCAGGCCAGACCGGTGGGATGCTGAAGCTGATCAAGACCGAAATAATCCAGCGGCTCGCCGTCCGCCCCGAGACGGGTTACCACGCCCAAGGAGGCGTCGGCGACCCACACCCCGCCATCGGCCGTCGGCGCCAGGCCGATGGGCAGCTCGAAGCGCACGTCGGCGGCGGCGTATTCCCATACCAACAGTTCAGCCTGCGCGGTATCGAACACATACACCGCCTGGCGGCTGACATCGCTGACAAAAATCCGCCCCTGGGAATTGCTGGCCACTGCTTGCGGCCGCTGCAGGATGATCGGCTGCTCACCGTGACCGACCAGACCCACCAGCCAGCGCAGAAAGCGCGTACCGACATTGAGGGTCTGTGCACCGGGGCGGGGAAAATTGTCCTCGCCCGTGAGCTCGCCGACATAGCGATAGCGAGCCGTCTCCGGCGCGTCGGGCCATACGCGCTCGAACTCGCCCGACTCGACGGAACGATACTCAAATACGGTGGGAAGACGGGCACAGCCGGACACAAGGGACAGCACAGAGAGACAGCAAAGCGCCGCCAACAAACCTCGCGGCATGATCATTGGCCGCTGCTGTCGGGAGGGCTATCCGCGGCGGATTGCTCTGTTGCTTGGGGGACGGAATCGCTTGGCGGGCCAGGCACAGGCTCTTCCCTCATTTCGTCCACCGAGCCGCTCGACGGCGGGGCTTGTGTCTCCGGGACGGATTCCTGCAATGGCTCGGTCTCGGGGTCGAACATTGCCCCGGGAACGGGCGCGGCATTGGGCGCCAACTGCGCCACTTGGATGCGTTGATTGAGGCTGTCGACGATATAGAGCCGATTACCGTCCAACCACAAATCGGTAATCCGTTTGAATTGACCGGCACCGGTGCCGAAACGCCCGATAGTGCCAATCAAACTGCCGCGATCGAATACCTTGATGGTGTTATCCATGTAGTCCGCCACATAGCTGCGGTTGTTGCGATCCACCGCGATGGCGGCGGGAAATACCACCGCCCCTTCCTCGAAGGCATAGAGATAATTGCCGTCACGACCGAGAACCTGCAGACGCCGCCCGACACGGGCGCCGACGTAGTAACCATCGGGCCCCTCGGCCATGGTCATGATATTGATGAATTCCGCCACTCCGGTACCACGGCCACCATGGGCGGCGACCAATTTACCCATGCTATTGAATTGCAGCAGGTGATCATAATGACCGTCTGCAATCACGACATCGCCGTTTTCCAGACGCGTCACCGCCACCGGCCTGACCAGGTTGAAATGGTCGCGAAACACCTGCAGCACACGCCCGTGGCGATCATAGTGGACCACCCGACCCGCTTCGGTATCGGTCAGATAAAACGAAAAATCCTTATCCACATAGACATCGGCAACCTCCCCTTTCATCTCGGCCTTTAAGTCGAGCAAGGCCTCGAGCCGCCTCGAGGCGAGGTCGAAACGATAGAGAATATCCGCACCGTCATCGACGACATAGAGGTATTCGCTTTGCACGGCGATCGCCACCGGGCGGATAAAATCATGGTGCGCGACACCGGTAAAAAAATTGCCGACCGGGGCGCTACCGATCACCCGCCAATCAAACACCTGAATATTGGCGGCGCCTTGGGGAGTGGGAAGAACGGGCTGGGGGGCGGAGGCGGCGATTTGATCCAAGGGGTCGACGGATTCGTCGATGGCCTCTTCGATCACATCCTTCGGCTGCTGTTCTGAAATGGGCGCGGCAGGGGCTGATTCCGCTGCCTGCTGGTCCTGCGACGCCGGTTCGTCCCCCATCCCCTCGAACAACTCGGCAAGTTCGCTGGCCGCCTGGTCGGTCTCGAGCCCAGGGGCGGTAGCAGTCTGCTCGGTAGTGGCGCATCCGATAAGCTGCGCCGCACCCAAGAGACAAGCAATTATCTTAAGCCGACGGTGTCTCGAGATACGGAATGGCATCGCCCACAATTCTTGGTTGGAGGAAAGGCAACTTTACCATGACAGACGCCACAATACTTACCTTGCATGATCCCGGACATGGTCACGGGATTGCCGCCCTTTTGCGGTAGAAAGATTTTGGGATGGCAGTTTTTACAGGTAAGCCATTCGGTATGCGGGCGGTGAGGAAAACGCACAAACGGCATGGAGCCGGTATTCTTAAAGATCACATCGAAATCGACTGCATGCATCTCCTCATCGCCGTAAAGCCCCTTTCGAGGCGCAATCAGGCCTTGACGCAACACTTTCACCCAATCGATGACACCGGAATTATCGCGCGGAAAATTCTCCATCGCCTCGACCGGCGCTTGCAAAACCTTCACTGCGTCATTGGTCGGGTCATGGATGCCGTCTTCAGACACAGGTACAACGTCGCTATCGAGCTGAAAATGTTCGCCTTCATTCCAGAAATCACCCTGGAACTTATCTTCCTGGACATAGGCCAGACGCGGCAACAACATGGCCAAAAAAAAAGCGGCCAAAACAATGGCAAAGGTTTTGTAACGTTTAGCACGCAGCATAGCGACCGATCTTACAATTGGGCTCCGAAATAGATCGACTGCCATCGAAACCGATGGCAGTCGTCCGCACTATACACTAATTTTTGGACATTCCGCCAACAGGCTAGTTCACCCCGGCCATGCGCAAGGCACGCTGCAGATTCGAGGTAGCGGCTTGCAGGGCCATGATCGCCATCTTGTAATCGCCCTTGGCGGCAACGTCCCGCCCTTCGGATTTGATCTTGGCGGCCTTCTGCACAAAACTGTCTATCAACTCGAGCGCGCGTTGGGACGGTTGCTTTTGCTCGATGGCAAGCGGCACCAGCTCTTCATAGTTCTCCAGCCGCGCCAGTTCATACTCGTACTCTTCCTTGGGCGTCTCGAATTTCTTGTCATACGTGACAGTCTGAGCATGCAGCATATCGGTCAATACTGCCGTGATCATATTTTGAGCCTTCTCTAAGGATTTAGCGGCCTGAGCATAATCATTCTTATCTGCCAAGGCATGCCCTTGATCGACCAAGCGCTTGTATTCCGCTTCGTCCAGCTTGGATTTGACCGGCTCACCCATCTTGGCGGCGCGATCGATGTTGCGCTTGTAAGAGCCTTCATAGGTCTTGAGCGAGCCAGCCAACTCGTCGTAACGGGCCTGGTAATTAACCCCGGCCATTTCACTCTCGCTGGTAATTTCACGGGATGCCGCCGTCAGCAGGCGCAGACCCTCATTGACCTGATCCATCGCCGTTTGCAAGTCGCCGCCATCCAGCGACGCATTGGCGGCATCGATCTGACTGCGCGCATCATTCAGCATGGCGATGGCGTTTGTGTTGCCGCTCGCCTGCACCCGCTTGGCACTGCCGGAACCGAGCACCATCTGGGCATAACTCAGCTTCTGCTTGACCCCGCTCTCACTCACAACGGCGGCACGACGCCGGCTTGTGGCTTCCGCCGCGTCACTGCCGGCCACCGCCGCCTTCACCTTGGCCAGATCCTCCCCTTTGTCAAGAACGTAGATCTTGCCCCCCATATACTTATGGTTGCGACATTGATAATAAAGCAGGTCAGGTGTTTTATTGGACGGCGTGAATGTCACCTCACCCTGATAGATGAACTGACCTTCGACACCGTCGGTATAGGTACCAGCGCCCCAGCCGGCAGCATTGGTGGTGAGATAGAAATCATGCTTGACACCCGTATCGACGATGAATTTGTATGTTTCACCGCGGGTGACCACGACTTCGTGACCGGACTTGCCATTTACTTCGAACCCTGTTTCCAGCCCTTGGCCATGAAAGGGATGTTCACGCGTCTTCGGCGCCGCGGTAATCAAAAAAGTGTTGGGGTCGGTGGGAATCTTGAGCTCACGCTTTGGCGTCTCCTCCTTGGCCGGAGTGGGCTCGGATGCTGCGGCCGCAACCGGTGCGGTGGGCGCGGGGGTTACGGGTGCCACTTCGGGCGCGGGCGCCACCTGATTCGTTTTTTCTTCGGCCGGCATTTGAGCTTCAGCAGCCATCGAGCCAGTGGCTTCCGTTGATGACGCAGCCACTTCACCCTGCTTCGGGGGTGTTCCGCTGCATCCTGCCAGAATCGTAGTGACCGCAATCGCCACAATCGTATACTTAGATTTCATCATCGTCACCTTCAACAGTAAATTTCACAACTTACCGCTGGCACATTCCGTCGCTTTACGCCAGCCTGCTATCCCGACCCTTAGATTGAGAAGGCCGCCCTGAGGCGGCCATCTCATCTCATTTGGCGAGATAAAATCACTAGGAGATAACGGTTATCGCCATGGATTCTTTAGAGTTGCCTCACTCAACGGCGGCTGCCAATCAGCAGGCTTGGGCTTGGAGTGGCACTTCTTACAGGACTTAGTCGTAATGGGGAATGAGACCTTACCGTGACACACCCCGCACTTCTGCCCCAGCAGGATGGCCGACATATTGATCTGGTTAGCCCCCTTCTGCGGGATGAAGATGGCGGGATGGCAATTGGAACATGACAACCATTCAGTATGCTGACGATGCGGGAACACCACATCGGGCACGGAGGCCTTGACCTCCCGCACGATATCCATATCCATCACGAAGGGCTCTTCGCTTGAGTCGACGCGGTCCCAGCGGGGATTGATCTTTTCCTCGTCGATCGCCTTCACCCAGTCGACATAGTTGCCGAATTCACTGGGCGGCAAGCCTTCGTATGCCTCCAGAGGCGGCTGCAATACGAAGGTACCTTCGTTATCGGGATCGTGGATACCGTCCTCGGGGGGCGGCGCGTTTTTCATTTTGTCTTTCTTAAGGTTGCGATTGAACTCATTGGCACCTGAAACCTGAGCCACGCGGATCACTTCGTTCTCCGGCGGAGCGACCTCGTTCACCGGCTGATACTCGGGCGCGTAATCCAGGGGCATATCATCAACGCCGCCGGACTGGATCTCCACATAGCCCTGCGAACAGGCGGGACCCGAAACCGCCGGGGACATGGCAAAACCAAGAAATAGACTCTTGCTACGTAATTTCATCACACCGCCCCCCTCTATTGTTCAACCGGTTTGTAGGCAGGCGCGACAAGGCGCTGTACCGTACTGCCGTGAAAATGGGTGGGCGTGCCGGGAATACCCGAATGACACAAGGCGCAGTTCTCAACTGACCAGGCAATTTCACCATTGTGGCAGGCGCCGCAGAATTTGCCGTCGATGATCTTGGCCATGGTGATCTTGTTACCACCGGCCTTGAACTGGAAACCCAGGTCGGCATGGCAGACCTTGCAACGGAAACGAATACGGTGGAACCAATGGGGAAACACCACTGGACGGATACCGGCCGCATCGGCGTAGTTGTTGATTACCACATCTGCATATTCAGCATGTACCGACTGAGGCAAGCTAAACGCGGCTAGCCACGTAATCGCCCCGAGTAGAACATACCTCCACTTACTATGCTTGGTCACACGTGACATAGCGAAAGTTCTCCTCAAGCTAAAATATTTTAATAATATTATTGTTTTAAACCCTAAACCCTTGGCTCACGCATCAGAAGCGGCGCATGAGCCGGAAGTATAGCAAATCATAATTGCGACTGTCAGTCTCAGTCAATCGATAACTGACACTTGTTTCTAGTTTTCCGATCATATAAGCGAGCCGGTTTTCCCAGTCTTCACGATCAATGGCGCCTTCTGTAGATATCTTGGACACCCTGTAATCCGAGACAAACTGCAAGCGCGGCAGCCCAAGCAGCTGATAATGCTGGAACATCAAGCGGCCCGTGGAGGTGGTTGTATCAAATTCGTCGATAGCCACCGAACTGCCGGGGCTGGCGGTTTCGTCCCTGACACGCACGTACTGGAGCGAGATATCACCGGTAATCGAGCTCCTCCGGCCTAAGTCCTGATCCCGACTCAGCTGCAGATTGACGAGCTGTTGCTCGCTGTCGACTTCGGTGGTGGCGCCGAGCGAGTCTTCGAGCTCGGAATAGGTGCGCGTGTCGGCGGCGGTAATCTGCGCCAATGAGTTACCGCCCCAGGCGCGCTGACTAAACGCCAGGGTGATGGAGTGATCCACCGAAACGCCGGTACCGGAATCAAGCGCCACATCCCCCGAGGCCGCACTGTACCCCAGCGCCTGATTCAAATTCATGCGCAGGGAGGTACTCGAAGTACGCTCCGCCGGCCACCATGTGCGAGTCAGACCATGACCCGCCGTCATGGACCAATCCGTGACATCGCTATCCACATCGACGCGATGCCCGACATCACCATCCAGATAGGCCTGATACATAAACTCGGCCACTTCCATCCAATCGGTCTGATACAAGAAGCCGACATGCTGAGTATGCACATCATCCTGTACACCGCTGATTTCGCCCCACAGCGAGGTAAAGCTGGCATCGAAACGCAAATTCTGATTGGCGTGGTAGAACAGGCCTGCATTCATTGCCACGTTCTGCACCTCGTTGCCGGACACCGAGCCGGAGCTGCCATCCATGGCATAGACCCGCACCCCGGCGGTAACGCTGAGCGGGTAATTGGTGGGACGCCAGAAGGCGTTACTGGATACCTGAGCGATATTCAAATTGGTCAGCCGTGTATCGGAGGCATTCGGATCCAGAAATGACCGGTCGTAATCATAGTAGCTGGCCTTGCTGTCGAGCCGAAAATGGCGCACCGGGTAATAAAAGTGGCTCATATCCAGCAGCAGGGTTTCATTCTGACGATCGGCGATGGAATGCTCATTATTGGTCAAGCTGGCGCGTCCGTACAGACGATGTCGCGGCGCCCGCAGGTCGGCCTCGAAACCCAGCGTAGTATCCTCATATTCGCCGCTTCTGTTTGACTCCCAGGTACGATAATCGTAATTGGCCAGATAACGCCCGCCGTTGTCGGTCAAATAGGACTGGCGCAACCCCAGATACATGGTCGAGTATTCCTGACCGAGAAAGGTAATGGGAATAAAGCCCGTGCCTTCCGAGTCGACCCGGCTGTCGGTCACCTGCAGCTGCAGGGTGAAGGGGGTGCGGCTTTGGGGCAGGACATTCAGGCCGAAATCGCCGGTAATCAGCTGGGAATCGGTGCTGGCTTGAGTGCCTGTATTCGATGTTTCCGAAGAGTCCTGCGTCAGACTCAATGACATATGAGAGGTGGCCAGCCAGGGCTCGCCGAAAAAGGTCGACGCGTTCACCGTGCCGCCCAGTTGATGGCTGGTGTTTTCCGGTCCGCCATCCTCGCTCAAGGAGCGGTAATAATAGGCGAGATAACCGGACGATTCCACCGGCCCGATCAGGGCCGCCAGGGACAACTCCGGCGTTACCACGACCACCAAGCCGCAGCACGCGGCCACGCACAGCGCCACACCCCGACGGCGGCTTATCCTACACACCGTCCAGGCACCCCATACTTATATTTATTGTTATTACTGGACAACATCCGCCTTTTGCGCCCAAATCATTGTCGCTGTTATGTCACTATTCGTTATCTCTATATCCGCCTCGGCACGCAGCGACTGCAATAACGCCTCCCAAACCTCATCGGCCCGTGCGCGCTGCCATAAGCCCTGGGCGCGCCCCGCCACCTGTGCCAGCGGATTGACCTTGGCCTCCAGACGCTGCTCGATACGAAACAAGGCCACTCCCTGCAACAACACCACCGGCGCCGATACCGCCCCCACGGCCAGATCATCGACTGCCTGTTGCGCCTCGCGAGACAACATCCCCTCATGCACGAACCCCAGATCGCCCCCCGCTTCGGCCGAGGCGTCGCCCGAATGCAGGCGCGCCAGCTCAGCGAATTCTGCGCCGGTCTCAATCTTCGCGCGCAACTGCATCGCCTCCTCCTCGGCAGCCCGCCAAGCCTGGACCGGCGCGGACGGCGTGACCTTTAGCAAGATCACCGACAGCCGCAATCTTGGTGGCGTAGTAAATTTATCAAGATTTTGCCGATAAAACAGCTCCAAATCCTGATCCGTTGGTGTTCCGACCGACCTGACTGCGGCCTCAAACGTCTCCAGCAAGGCCTGTTCGGCGGCGCGACGGCGCAACTCTGTCTCGATCTCCGCACGGTGATCGGCCGGCATCGCCTGCACATTGTAGCCGCGTCGCAGCCGGCGCAAGAGACGCGCCTCCACCTCAGCGGCGCGCTTGATATTTCGCGCCCGCGCCTCCTCGAGCAACAGTCGCCTGTCGATCAACTGGCCCAGCACTTCGGCGCGCAAGGCCTGCAGCCGCTGCTCGCCCATACGGCCGTGATAAAAGCGTTGCCGGGCGGTCATATAAACCGCCGTGTCCAGCTCGGCCCGCGTCACCACATCCGCACCGTTGACACGGGCGATCACATCATCCTGCGACTGAGCCCAAGCGCCGCCCGACAGCAGCACCAGCAACACACTGCAAACCGCCCCTCCCAGCCTCAACCTACAACGGCCCATGCGTCATCATCCGCGCTATTTGTTATGACAAGTCAGGCAGACCTGGCTACCCACGGGATCGATACGAAGGAACGTCGGATTGTAATCGACATGCGGATCATGGCAGGACGCACATTCCACATACGGCTGAGGCTCACCGGCATAGGCACCGCGCGTCGCCACCCGGGTATAGAGCTTCATATCGGTGCGCTCGAAGGTGCCGGTGCCGCCGGGCATGGGGGCGATGGAATCCACCCACCAGACGCGGCTGGTGCCCATAATCTCGGAACGGGCGGGATGGAAATCCTTGTCATAGCCGGGGCCGGCCGGGTTACTCAGGGAGTAACCACCACCGGCATATTGAATGCCGATGGGATGATCGTTGGTCAGATCCTTGCCCAGATTGGTCACCACATCCGGCGGGCCGATACGGCCTTCCACCGGCGCCGCCTGGCCGCTCCACAGCCCGCGCGAAAATCCCGGCACGTCACGCCCGGAGCCGGGTTCGTTCAACACGGCATCCATGGCCTGGGTGCCGTCATGGCAGGAGAGACACGCCAGCGACACCGAACCCACCGGCTCGACACCGGCATCCAGGGTGGTGGTGCCCATCTGATCATAGGTGGCAAAACCGGTGGGATCGAGGTTGCGATTCCAAATAGGCGCCGCCGCCTCGCCGCTGGCCCCGTGTGGGGTATGACAGAAAACACAAATTTCACGCGTGCCGCTATAGGTACTGGCCGCATTGAGACCCGTACTGCCCAGATTATGCTTGGTATTAAAAATACCCGCCTGGCTCGTCGCCGAAAACAGCAGCAGCGACATACCCCCCAGCAGGCAGGATCTCTTCCATCTCATTAATGTGAATCTCCGCCCATTGCCCGATTTCTAACACAGCGGCCACAAAACTGTCAAACAAAACAACATGTTGTTATGCATTCCCGACACATCACAAGCACGTATGATTTCAGTCACTTAAAACAAAAAACGGGCGCCCTGGGGCGCCCGTTCACACTAGCACTTTGGCACGGTGATTACATTGAAGAAAACTTCAGGTTGGCACCGACGGCAAAGACGTTTGCCGAGGCTTCGGGAGTCCCGGCTGCAGTTACATAGTCAAGATCGAATCTATTCGCCGCGCTCACGTTAGCGTCATTGTCGATCTGGGAATAGATGGCATACATCTCGACATTCTTGCTCATCTGCTTGGTGCCCCCCAGGGCAAAGAAGGTGGCGCCGCTGTCGGCGGTATTACCGCGATCGTCGGCCGTCCCCAAGGCAGCCTTGATGGCCATGCCGTTGCCCATATCCTGATCGATACTGAAGTACATGCGGTCCTGGTCATTGTCATTGCCGCCGGCATCGTCGTTTTCATAGACAAAGCCCAGGCCGGTGTTACCGATGGTGTAGCCCAAACCCAGCTTGACGCCGTCGGCACTCTCAGTACCTGTGTCATTATCAATAGTCTGATACGCCAGGGTGACATACAGCGGACCGGCGTCGTACATACCGGCAATACTGACTGCCTCGTTACCGTTTTCAGGCACCGGCAGCTCATCATCGTTTACGTCGGTAATGTAGGCCGCCGCCAGGCTGAAGCCGTTCATGTCCGGCGACAGGTAGAGGATGCTGTTATCCGCGCGGGTGTCGTGGCGGGTACCGATGATGGCATTGTAGTCACCGTGGGTGTCCTTCCAGACATCCAGCTTGCTGTAGGTCGACATCTTGTAGGGGGTATCGTGCTTACCCACCCGCACCTCGCCGAAATCACCGGCCAGGCCGAAATAGGTGTTGCGCATCCCGTCAAAAATGCCGCTGCCCGTAGCATTGTCATCGTCAAAGGAGACCTGGGCCTCGAGCTGGTAAGTCGCGTCCATCCCATTATCCAGGGCCTCAGCCCCGCGGATACCAAAATTGGAGTGGTGGCTGGTGACATTCAATTTGCTGTCATCATTAGTTGGGGTTGAGTCGTCATTGCCGACGACCCCCACGGACACGCGGGCCTTACCATAGACCTCGGCGCTAGCCGCCTGGGCCGCCATGGGTGCCGCCATAACTCCGGCCACCGCCAGTGCGATCAATTTCTTCTGCATCATGAAACCTCCCTTGAGTGTGGTAAAAATGTCTTTAAAGACGATCAAAATCTATACTACTGCGCTCGGAAAAGCAACAATATTTTTTAATTGACATGGGCTTACGTGTAAATACTAAGACAAATTCTTTATGTATTAAAAATACAACATCCAGAAAAGTCTTGGCGCCGCCCCTGCGCGGCGCCGAAAAGAGATCCGCCCCTGACCATTGCAGCGTATCCAGACAATGGGGGGGGGGCAATGGGGTACAAGCCACGGAGTGACAAAGGTAAACTGTGAAAAACCCGCGACGGCGGGCTTGCTGATATATGACTGGGCGACCTGAACGAAGCGAAGGCGTGCCGAATGAAGCGCGCAGCGATTCTACGGTGGAACTAGGATTACTCGGCGCATCCCTGCGCCTCGCCCTAAAGGGCCAGCGTCGCTGCGCGCCGCTGTTCAATATCGTTCCCGGCGATTTTGTCGAATCTAGGCTCTCATCCCAGCGACCCCAGCCAGACAAAAAGAAGCCCGCTAATGCGGGCTTGCTGATATGTGGCTGGGGAACTAGGATTCGAACCTAGATTGGCGGAGTCAGAGTCCGCTGTCCTGCCGTTAGACGATTCCCCATAAATTCAGAGAAAAGATACAAGAGTAAAGAGAAAAGTTAAAGTCAGACACCGCGCTTGCTGATGAGACCCTGTAATATCTTTGAGATCCCTACTGTCTCCCGAAGGAAACCCGCTGCGGATGAATCCCCGCCCCTGCGCCGATGAAAAGCCGAGCGCTCGTCTCGGCACAGGACGCTATGGCAATCCCGGAGGGGACACAACCCCTCCTATGCGGCGAGCCGCACTCACAGCCTTCTGCGATGTTAGAGGGAATGGATAAGGAAGAGCGCAATAGCCGGTCTTTAAAACCGCAGTCCTTACAATCAACCAGCATCCGATATACTTCAGAGAGGCCCGCGCGCCTTTGCCAAACCCCGAGCGTGTCAAAGGCCTCCCTGCCTTTGCCCTTACCTTATACTGTCTTCTTTTCTCTCTGCGTTTAGCGCTTGGAGAACTGAGGACGCTTACGCGCCTTGTGCAGGCCGATTTTCTTACGCTCTACGGCACGCGCGTCGCGGGTCAGAAAGCCGGCGCGGCGCATGGCGCTGCGCAGCTCTTCGTCGTAGTTGACCAGGGCGCGTGCCAGACCGTGACGAATCGCACCCGCCTGGCCGTTGGCGCCGCCACCATTGACGGTGACAACTACGTCCAGCTTGTCGATCAGGTCGGCGGCCTGCAGCGGCTGACGCACGATCATGCGCGACGTCTCGCGACCGAAATACTGCTCGATGGTGCGCTTGTTGATCGTGATATTGCCACTGCCCGGTTTTACAAATACACGCGCCGCCGCGGTTTTACGACGGCCGGTGCTGAGTTGATTCATGTCTGCCATGTTGCGTTCCCGTTACTCTGCTTAAATTTCCAGCGGCTTGGGCTGCTGGGCGGAATGATTGTGTTCGCTGCCGGCGTAGATTTTCAGCTTTTTCAGCATGGCACGACCCAGCGGGCCCTTGGGCATCATACCCTTGACCGCGATCTGGATGATCTGCTCGGGCTTGCTGGCGTTCAACTTGTCAAAGCTGATGGACTTCAGGTTGCCGATGTAGCCGGTGTGGCGGTGATACATCTTGTCGGTGCGCTTGTTGCCGGTGACAGCGACCTTTTTGGCATTGACAACAACAATATAATCGCCGGTATCGACGTGCGGCGTGTACTCAGCCTTGTGCTTGCCGCGTAAACGACGGGCGATTTCGGTCGCCAGACGGCCCAGAGTTTTGCCTTCGGCGTCGACCACGTACCAGTCGCGTTTGACTTCGGCAGGTTTTGCAACAAACGTTTTCATCAAAATAAACCCCAAAATCTTGGTTCTCTTCAGGAAAGACGGCGAATTTTACACGCCGGACCGGGTTCAGACAAGCCCTAAATGAGGAGTCTGCGGCGCAAAAAGCCCAGCGCCAGCCAGAGGGCCGCCAGACCGTAGAGCAGCGGTGCCAGCAGATGCACCACCACGCCCTCGAGCGGGCGCCCGGTCATCAGCGGCCGCACCAGCTCGACAACATGGTACAGGGGGAGCAACTGCACCCCGGCCTGGACCCAGCCCGGCACACTCTCGAGCGGGAAAAACACCCCGCTGAGCAGGAACATGGGCGTGATCACCAGGGTGAAATAATAAAGAAAGAAATCATAGCTGGGCGAAATCGCGGTCACCACCAGGGCCATGGCGCCGAAACAACAGCCCAACAGAAAGGCTAAGGGCAACACGCCCAGTGCCTGCCAGCCCTCCACCAGCCCCAGCAGGGCGGCCACCAGCAGGATGGCTGTGGCGCTGATCAGGCTCTTGGTGCCGGCCCAAAGCGTCTCGCCGAGGACGATATCATCCAAGCTCAGGGGGGCGGCCAGCATGGCCGACCAGGTCTCCTGCACCTTCATGCGGGTGTAGGCCGAGTACAGGCACTCGAAGGTGGCGGTGTTCATGGCGCTGGAACAGACGATGCCGGTGGCCAGAAAGACGATATAGGGCAGGCCGTCCACTTCGCCGATGAAACCGCCCAGACCGTAGCCCAGCGCCAACAAATAGAGCAGCGGCTCGCCGAAATTACCCACCAGCGACGGCCCGGAGAGCTTGAGCCAGACCTGGGCATTGCGGCGCCAGACCGGTAGGCAGCGCGAGGAGAACCTGGGCAACGCGAAATCACGCATCGCGCAGCTCCTTGCCGGTCAGCTTCAGGAACACATCCTCCAGATTGGCGCGGCGATGGATGAATTGCAGCTGCGCATACCGGCGCAGGGAGGTCAACACCGGCTGTTCGTCCGTCGCGTAGCAAAACAGGGTCTCGCCCACCTGCTCCAGCCGTTGCGCCAAGCGGCGGCCGTGATCCACGCCCCACTGCTCCACGCCGGGGCCATAGATCTCGACCACCTGGGGCTCGATGTGTCGGCGGATCAATTCGGCCGGGCTCTCCTCCACCAACACCCGGCCGTTGTCCATGATGGCCAAGCGGTCGCAGAGCCGCTCCGCCTCGTCCATATAGTGCGTGGTCAGGATCAGACTCTTGCCCTGGGCCAACAGCTCGCGCAGGCGGCGCCAGATGAGCTGGCGCGCCTGGGGATCGAGGCCGGTGGTGGGTTCGTCCAACACCACCAGCTCCGGGTCGTTGACCAGCGCCCGGGCCAGGGTCAGGCGCCGCTTCATACCGCCGGAGAGCGTACCGATGCCGGCCTCGGCCTTGTGCTCCAGGGCGGCGAAGGCCAGCAGTTGCGGCAGGCGTTGTTCCAGCTCGATCTTTGAAATCCCGAAATAGCGGGCGTAGGTCAGTAAGTTATGGGCGACGCTGAAGTCGGGATCGAGATTGTCGCTCTGCGGCACCAGCCCCATGCGGGCATGCATGCGCCGCGCCTGGCGCGGGATGTCATAACCCAGCACCTCCAGCTCGCCGCCGTCGGGCGGCGTCAGCCCCAGCAACATGCGCAGGGTGGTGGTCTTGCCCGCGCCGTTGGGCCCGAGCAGGCCGAAACAGTGGCCGCGGCGCACATCCAAATCGATGTCGTCCACCACCGCCTGGCCGCCGTAGACCTTGCGCAGCCGGCGCGCCTTGACCACCCACGCCGACACGCTAAATCTTCAACCGCGCCACTTCACGCCCATTGATCAGGTGCTCCTGGATGATCTCCTCGATATCCTCTTGATCCACATAGGTGTACCAGGTCTCGTCCGGATAGACCACCAGCACCGGCCCCTCGCCACAGCGCCCCATGCAGCCCGACTTGTTGAGCCGAACCTTGCCCGGCCCGAACATGTCCAATTCCTTGAGCCGGTCCTTGGCGTATTTCACCATGGCCAGGGCGTTGTGATCCTGGCAGCACTGACTGCCGTCCGAGGTCTGATTGCAGCAGACAAAGGCGTGACGCGTGTAATAAGCCATGCTTTCCCTCTTCAATGCACAAGAGCCAAAAGCCGCTATAATAGCCGATTCATCAATATTTTACGTTGCCCACCTTGAAGATTACCCTCGCAACCCAACACCAAGCCGAACGCTGCGTCATGTGCGGCCTGTGTCTGCCCCACTGCCCGACGTACAACAAGACGCAGAACGAGGCCGAATCACCGCGCGGCCGTATTTCGCTGATCCTGGGCCTGGCCCGGGAGCAATTGCAGGCCGACGACAAACTGCGCAGCCACCTGGACAACTGCCTGCTGTGCCGTGCCTGTGAGGTGGTCTGTCCCTCGGGGGTGGAATTCGGCACACTCATGGACGGCGCCCGCCACGCCCTGGCGCAGGATCGCCCCCGGAGCGAACAGCGCATCCCCCTGGATCGGCTGGCCACCGACAAGCAGCGCCAACGCCGCGACGCCAAGTTGCTGTGGCTGGCCGACAAGACCGGCCTGCGTGCATTGGGCCGCGGCTTAGGTCTCACCCGCGCCCTGGGCCTGGCGCGTTTCGAACAACTGGCCCCCGAGATGCGCCGCCCCCATGATTGGCAGACCTACTACCCCGCCCGCGGCGAGACGCGCGGCGAGGTCGCCCTGTTCATCGGCTGCTTCAGCGATATGTTCGACCAGGCCACCCTGGACGACAGCATCAGCCTGCTCACCGCCTGCGGCTACGGCGTCCACGTGCCCGCCACCCAGACCTGCTGCGGCGCCCTGCATCAGCACAGCGGCGACAGCGCGAGCGCGCGGCAACTGGCGCAACAGAATCTGGATGCCTTCGGCGCCTTGCAACTGGATGCCGTCATCAGCACCGCCACCGGCTGCGGCGCGTATCTCCGAGACTATGAGCACATCATCGGCAAGGCCCTGCCAGTGTGCGATATCAACAGTTTCCTCAGCCAGATTGAGTGGCCCGACAACCTGCGCATGCGGCCGCTCAATAAACGGGTCGCCGTGCACGAGCCCTGCAGCCAGCGCAATGTGCTCAAACAGGCCGACGCCCCCTACGTCCTGCTGAACCGCATTCCGCAATTGGACCTGGTGTCTCTGCCCGGCAATTCACAGTGCTGCGGCGCCGCCGGCAGCTACATGATCGAGCATCCCGCGATGGCCGACCGCCTGCGCCAGGACAAGACCGATGCCCTTGCCCGGCTCAGTCCCGACCTCCTGGTGAGCAGCAATATCGGCTGCGCCCTACACATCGCCGCCGGTGCCCGCGCCGCCGGCCTGCGGCTTGAAGTGGTCCATCCCGTCACACTGCTGGCGCGCCAAATAGCCCTTTAGTCAGGCCCTGTTCGGCCGACAATTTGTCCTGATTGGGAAGCACAAATTCCCGGCTAACATCCGGTATACTTGCCAGCATAATTATTATTATCATTAGATTCAAACCGTTTCAGGAGATTTCACGAATGCGCGCCACCCTGGCAGGGAGTCTTATGACCGTGGCCATGCTCACCAGCCAAAGCGGCTGGGCGACGGTGTTTCAAGATTATCAGCTCATCGGCGCTTTTCCCGGCACCAGCCCGCAGGCGATTAGCGGCGCCGATTTCGACAACGACGACCATGGCGACGCGGCCTTCACCGGCACTGACAGCGATCAAATGGTCGTCATATTGGGCAACGGTGACGGCAGTTTCCAGGACGCCGACAGCTACGTTAGCGGTAGCGCCCCCTATTCCATCGCCACTGCCATTCTGAGCGCCGGCGGTGTGGATGTGGTCACCGCCAACCGCGATTCGGACACTATCTCGGTCTTCATCAACAACAATGCTGCGCCCGGCACCTTCCTGGCAAAAGCCGACTACCCAACCGGCGACGCCCCCGTCTATGTGCTGGCGGCGCAACTGGACGGCGTCAACAACACTGACCTGGTGGCGGTCAACAACGGCAGCAACTCCATCTCCGTGTTTCTCAATAGCGGCACCGGCACCTTTCCCGCCAAGACGGACTACACCACCAACCTGTCGTCCCCCGTCGCCGTGGCGGCCGCCGATCTCGACGGAATGAACGGCATAGACCTGGCAGTGGTCAACCAGGGTGACAACAGCGTTTCCGTATTTCTCAACGACGGCGCTGGCGCGTTCACCGTTGCCGGCGGCTACGGCACCGGCTCAACCCCGACCGCCATCGCCGCGGGTGATCTGAACGGCGATAATTTTCCCGATCTGGTGGTCAGCAACAGCGCCGGCGACACCCTCTCCGTGCTCATCAACCAACTGGACGGCAGCTTCGCCGGCGCGGTCAGTTACAATACCGAATCCACGCCCCACAGCGTGGTGCTCGCCGACCTGGACCTGGATACGGATCTGGATATCGCCGTCACCAACAATGCCTCCGACACCGTTTCGGTGTTTGAGAACCAAAGCGTCGCCGATGGCGTGTTCAACACGCGCCGCGACTTCTCCTCCGTTCAGGGCCCCAGCGGCCTGGCGGCGCGCGATCTGGACGGCGACAGCTATGCCGAGCTGCTGGTGACCAACCTGCTCAACGGCAATGTCACCTATCTGCAGAACCTAAGTCCGGTGACCCCGGCCCCGTTCAGCTTCACCAGCGTGGTCGACGCCACCACGGCCACCAATTACACATCGAATAGCGCCACCGTCACCGGCCTGATCGCCCCCGCCCCCATCAGCATCAATGCCAACCAGAGGACGGATGCATCGGGCGCAATCGCCTACGACGCGGCGTATAGCATCAACGGCGGTGCCTTCACGGCCGACCCCGGTACCATCGCCAACGGCAGCACCGTCCGGGTGCGTTTGCTGTCCAGCACCGACCAGGGCGACACCGTGACCAAGACGCTGACCATCGGCGGCCTTGGTGTCACCTTCAGCGTCACCACCGCCGGAGACGCGGTGCCCAATGTCTTTTCCATTGCACCGCGGGTAGACGCGGAGCCCGGCGAGGTCGTCATCTCGAGCCCGGTCACCATCACCGGCCTGGGCGCGCCGGCCACCATCATCATCGGCAGCACCGGCGAATACAGTATCAACGGCGGTGCCTTCACCTCTGCATCGGGCACTATCGACAACCGGGACGAGCTGGAGATCCGCCTCACCGCCTCGAACAGTTTCGGTGCCCAGCGTCAGGCCCTGGTCAGCGTCGGCGGCATACAGGCGGCCTTCATCGTCAAGACCAAGGGCGGCGCTTCATCTTCGAGTGGCGGAGGCAGCGGCGCGGTGTCGCTCTGGAGTGCGCTGTCGATCGCCTGCCTGTGGTGGTTTGGTCGCCCAGGCCGACAGCGCTACCGCCGCTCCGCCCAGTCACGATAATCTGCGAGGTTATGGTCATGAATCACAGGCATTTCACCGCGGCGGACAACTTGATCGCCAACCTGGACAACGCCATGCGCACCATGTTCGGCCAGCCGCACATCACCGAACGGCCCAATCCCGCCCAAGGCCTTGCCGAGGCCGATATGAGCCAAACGGAAAAGCGCCATGCCGCCGGACTGATGCGGGTCAACCACGCCGGCGAGGTCTCGGCCCAAGGGCTCTACAGCGGGCAGGCCCTGACCGCCCGCCTGCCCGACGTGCGTGAAAAGATGGAGCGCGCGGCGCTGGAAGAGAACGATCATCTGGACTGGTGCGGGCAGCGCCTGGATGAACTGGACAGCCACAAGAGCCTGCTCAATCCGCTCTGGTACTGCGGCGCCTTCGCCATCGGTGCCGCGGCCGGCGCCGCCGGCGACAAGTGGAGTCTGGGCTTCGTCGCCGAGACCGAGCATCAGGTCGTCAGGCATCTGGACAGCCACCTACACAGCCTGCCGCCGCAGGACGTCAAGAGCCGCGCCGTGGTCGAACAGATGAAGCAAGATGAGGCCCACCATGCCACGGTGGCCCTGCAGCACGGCGGCGCGCAACTGCCCGCGCCGCTTAAAAAATTGATGGGGCTGACGTCAAAGGTGATGACTACGTTGGCGTATAGAATTTAAGGGACCCTCCACCCTCATAAAAAACCAAAAAAAAAAGGAGGCCTAAGGCCTCCTTTTTCAATTCCCGGCAGTGGGTTTAGAACACGTACTGGGCTTGGGCGAAGACCTCATCCAGATCATTACCCTGCTGGCCGTCCACGTTTTCGTTCTGACGCAGGGTCAACTGGAACTTGACGTCGTGCTTATGCACGAACCAGTTGGCGCCGAACTCGGTGCGGTCCCACGCGGTGGTGTAGTTGTCGGCGTCCTGACTGGAAAGACCGACCACCAGCTCCAGCGTTGACGGGATCACCATGTAACCGCCTTCGACGGCGAAACTGGTCAACTCGGTCTCACCGTTTCTGAACAGTCCGCTGGTAACACTGGCGTCGATGGTTTCGGCGTCGAAGATATTGTACTGGGCGTCGACCGAGAAACCCTTGTTGCGGTAGGCACCACTCAGCTCCAGGCCGGTGACGCTGTCCAGGTCGGGCCTGGTGACATCGGTCGCGACACCGGCGGCACTGGTCCGAGTGTTGTTATCGTCATCGTTGCTCCAACTGAACGCGCCGAGACTCACGGTGGCCTTCTGCTCGCCGGAGAAATCGCCTTGCTTCATCTTCAGATAGCCGAAGGGGTGGAAACTGACGCGGCCACCGACCATCATTCCCTGGTTGAAATCGCTGTTGTTATTGACTGCGGGTTCGAAATCGATCTTGTCGTCGTCGGGATCGATACGCCCGTCGGCCAGGCCCACCGCCCAATCAAAGGTCTTGGACGCGTTCATGCCTTCAACATAGACACCGGCCTGGCGGTCCGGGGTGCCGTAGTTGTGGTCGCCGACGAAGGTGCGCTCAACCAGCTGCTGGTATTTCGACGAGGTCAAATATTCGCGCGAAAACGGGAAGGAGTAATTACCGAGGGAAACCTTGACGCCGCTTTCAGCCTTGTACTGCATGTAGGCGTCTTTGACGGCGATCTCGTTGGTGTCTTCCGCCTTGCCCATATCCCACTGGAATTTACCCTTCCAGTTGGGGTGGAGGCTGCCTTCGATGTAGGGGCGCAGACGGCGGAAAAAGATGTCGTCGGTGGCCTGCCCGCCGTCGGGGTCCGCCTTATGGTATTGCAGCTGGATGCGGCCGCCCAGCTTCACATAGCTGTCGCCGTCTTTGTAGGTGACACCGGCGAGAACGCTGGCGGAAGACAGAGCAGCCATCACTGCTACCGAGGTAACCACTTGTTTACGCATGATAGATTTCCCTTTTTACAATTGTATAGTTCTATTAAAAAAACCGACGTGAAGATTGCCTCACCACCCCTGGCCTGATCGGATCACAGCCGTTTGGCGCGCCCAATGGGGCCGGAGCCGTGCGGGCATCTGCACTTCACCTGTGCAGCGTATTTAAAAGGCTGACGGTTACAGATTTGTGACAAAACAATGAAGGTTTTATTAAATGTGAGGCAGGACGCGCAAGGACGCCGCGCGCGCCTTGTATCTACGCGTGTATACGCGCAGCGGTAAGAGATGAGCCAATGGGGGCCGCGCGACGACAGCCGGGGCGTTACAAGCCACGCCGCAGATTTCTGCCATAGAAGATCTCCGCCATTTCGCGCTGCAGGCGCTGGTCGATCGCCTTGATCTCCTTGTCGGCCAGGTCGCTGGGGTGGAGGCCGAAGAGATAGTTATCCAGGTCGTATTCCTTGAGGATCATCTTGGTATGGAAGATGTTCTCCTGATAGACGTTGACGTCGATCATCTGATACTTCTCTTTGGTGTCTCTGGCGATGTAGTTCTGGATGGAACTGATCTTATGGTCGATAAAGTGTTTCTTACCGCGCACGTCACGGGTAAAGCCGCGCACGCGATAGTCCATGATGACGATATCGGACTCGAAACTGTGGATCAGGTAGTTCAGCGCCTTCAGCGGCGAGATACGACCACAGGTGGAGACATCGATATCGGCGCGAAAGGTGCTGATTCCGCCGTCGGGGTGACTCTCGGGATAGGTATGCACGGTGATGTGACTCTTATCCAGATGGCCGACCACCGATTCCGGCAGGGGGCCGGGAGCCTCGGTGTTGGACAGTTCCTCAGCCATCACCGGCTCTTCCGAGATCAGGATGGTGACGCTGGCGCCTTCCGGATCATAATCCTGGTGGGCGATATTGAGGATATTGGCGCCGATGATATTGGTGACATCGGTAAGAATTTGGGTCAGGCGCTCGGCGTTATAGGCCTCGTCGATGTATTCGATATAGGCCTGGCGCTGTTCGGGGGTCACGGCGTAGCAGATATCGTAAATATTAAAACTCAGGGTCTTGGTGAGGTTATTAAACCCGTGCAGTCTCAATTTTCTCATCTGTGTCGGCATTTAAACGTCCTCCTGGCCTCGAAACCCGCTTCCCGGCCCAATGCTAACGGGAAAAACGGCGGATTATCCACCATTCCGGGGTATCAGGGGAACTATTTTTTCACGATCGGGGGATGGTGGATGATCTGCACCGTGGTGCCCGCCGGATCGAAGCAGTAGAAGCTGCGGGCGCCGTCGCGATGGGTGCGCGGTTCGGTTTTCATGGGCACGTCGTGACCGCGCAGGAAATCGAACCAGACGTCAACCTGCGCCATTTCATCGATAATAAAACCGATATGATCCAGCACCTGGTCGCCACTGGCGTCAAAACCCGTCGGTACCCGGTGCAGGGCCAGGTTGTCGTTACCCGAGGTCAGATAGACATTGTCGGCGTCGGGACGCCATTCCACCTGCATACCGAGCAAATCGATATAAAAGTGC
This sequence comes from Candidatus Tenderia electrophaga, assembly GCA_001447805.1. Lineage (NCBI taxonomy): Bacteria > Pseudomonadati > Pseudomonadota > Gammaproteobacteria > Tenderiales (SeqCode) > Tenderiaceae (SeqCode) > Tenderia (SeqCode) > Tenderia electrophaga (SeqCode). The sequence goes on along the minus strand of CP013099.1, from coordinate 3,585,866 downwards.
TCGCAGGCTTCCAGATCGGTGACGAACATGGCCACGTGGCGCATGCCCGAGGTGGGCTTAGGCTTGATCATGCCGCCCCCCCTGTGCCTCGATGATCTCAAAATCATGGCTAAGGCGGGCCGTCTTGCCCAGCATGATGGAGGCGGAGCAGTACTTCTCGGCCGACAGCTGCACCGCCCGCTCGACCGCGCTCTCCTTGAGATCATGGCCGGTCACAATGAAATGGAGGTGGATCTGGGTGAACACCGCAGGCACCGCGTCGGCGCGTTCGGCGCTCACTTCGCAGACACAATCGGTCACCGCGTGGCGCCCCTTGCGCAGGATCAGCAGCACGTCATAGGCGCTGCAGGCACCGGTGCCCATGAGCAGCATTTCCATGGGTCGCATCCCCATATTGCGGCCGCCGCCGTCCGGCGGGCCGTCAATGACCACGGCATGGCCGCTGCCGGATTCGGCCACGAACATGGCATTGTCGACCCATTTGATGCGCGCCTTCATTGTTCACTCCCAGGTTCTATAGTTACCGATAGGGCGTATGATAACTCAAACTCTTGCGCCGGTTTGCCGATAGCTATCCATGGACCTGCAACCAAAGAGACCGATATGAGCCTAGTCAAGAAACCGATCCCCCAGGCCAATGCGGCCATCGAACGCTTTTTATCCCATTGCCACCGTCACCGCTATCCCAACAAGAGCGTGATCATCCACGGCGGCGACACGCCCGATTCGCTCTACTACATCACCGAGGGGTCGGTGAGCGTGGTGGCCGAGGACGACGACGGCAACGAAATGGTACTGGCCTACCTCAACGCCGGCGATTTTTTCGGCGAGATGGGGCTGTTCAGTGAGACGCCCCAACGCAGCGCCTGGATCCGCGCCCGCGGCGAGTGCGAGGTGGCGGAGATCGGCTACGACCGCTTCCGCGAAATGGCCAAGCATGATGCCGACGTGCTGTTTCAGCTGGCCTCGCAGATGGCCCTGCGCCTGCGTCGCACCTCCGATATGGCGACCCGGCTGGCCTTCATGGACGTCAGCGGCCGGGTCGCCCGCACCCTGCTCGATCTGACCAAACAGCCCGATGCCATGACCCACCCGGACGGCATGCAGATCAAGATCACGCGTCAGGAATTGGGGCGCATCGTCGGTTGCTCGCGGGAAATGGTGGGGCGGGTGTTGAAGAACCTGGAGCAGCAGAATCTGATCTCGGCCAAGGGCAAGACCATCGTGGTCTTCGGTACGCGCTAAGGCGTCTACAGAGGCCTAGAACTCAAAGCCCAACTGGGCCGAATACCCCAGCTCATCTTCATTCGCCCCGGCGGCCAGATCCAACTCGGCGCCGTATACATCAAACCCCATTCCGAAAGTGGCGATACTGGTATTCGTATCACTCATGTTATGACGATAACCGATACGCACCCGGGTCATGTCGAAAACATTGAGCTCGGCGCCTACGGCGATATATCGGCTGTTTGAATCAAAGCCTGTGGAACGGCTCTCGTTCACGTCCAGGTCCACGGCCACCCGGGTATAGGGGGTGCTGTGGGCCGCCCCCAAACGTACCTGGGGCCCTATTTTGATGGTATTGCCGCGCACGGTGTTATATTCCTGACCGATCAGGTTCTTGATGGCCACCCCGGTACTCCAGCCGTTGCCATAGTGCTTGGCGGCGCCGATATCGACGTCGAAGGCGCTGTGGTCCTTTTCCCCCAGGTCGATCTCGAAATCGGCGCTGTTAAGCTCGCTGGCGTAATCGAAGCTGGTCACCTGACGATACTTGGGCGTCACCCCGACGCTGATCTCGTGACCGAACACATCCATATCCTGCGCCAACGCCAGCCCCACTTCGCTAATCACCAAGCCGCGCCCCAGCAGGCGCGACTCAAGGTCGTTGGAACGAAACGCCTCGGCCTGGGATAAATTAACTTCACGGGTCGCAGTCAAGATGCGTTGCAGCTCGTCCAGATCGTTCTGGACCACATTGACTTCGGCACCGCCTACCACCCGGGTATTCAGCGTCAGTGATATGCCAAGGCGCTGATGGGGAATGCCCAGCACCACCGCGCCGAAGTATTCACGCTGCATGGGGTCACCCGCCAGAGTCAGCAGCTGTTGGCCCAGACTGGAGGTGGCATCGGCCACGTCCTGCAGGGCACCGACATCGGTACTGTAGGCCGTCAGCGCCTCGTCGAAATTCGCCTCCAGCCCCAGATACTGGTACTTGTCCAGTTCCTCGAGAACCTTATTTCGATCATAGAAGCGCGCGCCGAGCACCGGCGCATGCAGGCTGTAGTTCTGCGGCATTTCTGACGCCGCCAGCAGGGCCGGATTGTAGAAAATCGCATTGCCGCGCGTGCCGGAGGCGACGCCGGTGCCGCCCATGGAAAATGAATAGCTGTCCATCACACTATAGGGCAGCGCCTGCAACTGCGTTGAAAAGAAGACCATTCCAGGCAACAGCAGCGCGCCTAATAATGGGTTTCGTCTTGCCATGCCCGACTTCCTTTCTGTGTTGGCAGATTAATTAATGGGATTATGATTTTATATAGCTATCCCGAGAGTTTACCGTAAATCCCGCGCTCGATCCGCCCCGTAAAAGCAAAGCCCCGCCATAACGGACGGGGCTTAGGTGGGCCGCTCTCCCGCTTGCGCGGTCAAACCCGACACACGTCTAGAAGCGGAATCCCAGCTGGAAAGCGCCGGCCACTTCATCGCCGTTGCCGGCAACCGCGATATCCATGTGCAGGCCGAAGGGCGAGAAGCCGAATCCCAGGGTGGGAATGCTGGTGTCGGAATCGCTCAGGTTGTGGCGATAACCGGCGCGCAGCTGGACCCAGTCGAACAGGTCCACTTCGGCGCCCAGGCCCACATACTGGGTCTTGGAATCGAAGCCGGCGGGCTCGTTTTCCACCAGGTCCACATCGGCCGCCAGGGTCAGCCATTCGTTGGCGCGGGCCACGCCGACGCGCAACTGCGGCTCCACCTTGACGATGTTGCCGCGCACGGTCTCGTAATCGTTGGCGATCAGGTTCTTGGCGACAAATCCGGTCTTCCAACCGTTATTAAAGTCCTTGGCCACCCCGATGTCGATATTGAAATCGTCATAATCCTTAGTGCCGGTGTCGGCGTCAAACTCGGCGGTGTTGGTATCCAGAAAATAGTCGAAGGTTTTGACCTGCACCACTTTGGGCGTGACCCCAACGGCGATGGCATGGCCGCCGATGGTGAACTCCCGCGACAGGGACAGCCCCACCTCGGTGATCAGGGCGCCGCGGGCATCCAGGCCGGAGGTCAGTTTGTCGACGACGTCGTTCCCGCCCGCCTGCGCGGCGACATCGGAGTTTGCAGCCAAAGCGGCGGCGCTGGTGTTGGCATCATCGATAATCCCTTGAATAAGCGCGATATCGGCACTGCTAAGATCAAACTGACCGCCCCCCACTGCATAGCCGTTCAGGCTCAGAGAGGCGCCCATCTTCTTGCTTGGCACGGCGATTACCGTACCGGCGATGACCTCCCCCTGAATGGGTTTGGCGGTGAATTTCTGCAGCTGATTCAGCATTGCCTGAGAGGCCGACGCCACCGCAGCGGCATTGGCGTCATTGGGCGTGGTATTAAAGTTATCGATAGCCGTGTTCAGATTGGCCTCGAGGTTATTGTCCTGGTAGGCATCCACCTCTTCGATCAAATCATCCTCATCACGGAAACGCGCGCCGATGATAGGCATGGCCAGGCTGAAGTCTTCATCCTCATGGGCCGCCGAGAGCAGGGCGGGATTCATGAAAGCGGCGTTGGAACTGGTGCCCGAGGCGACCCCGACGCCGCCCATGCCCAGGCTGCGCGGATCGATCGACTGGAACGGCAGCGCCGCCGCCTGACTGGAAAACAACACCACCGCCGGCAGCAACCCTTTCAGCAAAATCTGTTTATGCATGAATCTGTCCCTTAATCAATGGAGAACAAAGCGATAATCGCGTGTTGAAATTATCGACTCAGCGCTGCCGGGCTTTAGAATCAATACGAGAAATATAGCGCAATATCAGCCAAACAGCGTGCGCAGGGCCATCCCCGGATCCGGCGCCCGCATCAACGCCTCCCCCACCAGGAAGGCGTTGACACCATGGTCACGCATCAGCGCCACATCCGCGGCGCTATGGATACCGCTTTCGGTGACCACGCGCCGATCCGCGGGGATCTGCGCCAATAAATCGAGGGTGGTCTGCAGCGAGGTGTCAAAGCTGCGCAGATTGCGGTTATTGATGCCGATCAGTTTCAGCGGCAGATTGAGGGCTCGCTCCAGCTCACGGGCATCGTGGACCTCCACCAGGACATCCATACCCAGTTGCCCGGCCAGCTGACTCAATTCCAGCAGCATGACGTCCCCCAGCGCCGCCACGATCAGCAGGATGCAATCGGCACCGATGGCGCGCGCCTCGTAGACTTGGTAGGGATCGATGAGAAAGTCCTTGCGCAGCACCGGCAGCTGACACGCCGCCCGAGCTTGTTTCAGATAGTCCTCCGAGCCCTGAAAAAAATCCGCGTCGGTGAGCACCGATAAACAGGCCGCCCCGCCCTGTTCATAGGCGCGGGCAATCTCGTCGGGACGAAAGTCCTCCCGCAACAGCCCCTTGCTGGGCGAGGCCTTTTTGATTTCGGCGATCACCGCTGCGCTGCCCTGGCCGATCTTTTCGTCCATGGCGCGCACGAAACCGCGCGCCGGCGCCACCGCTTCGATCCGTCGTTGCAGTTCGGGTATGCTCAGCTCGGCGCTGCGCGCGATGACCTCTTCAACCTTGCGGCGCAGAATATTTTGCAGAATGTCGGGGGCACTCATTCGTTTACCCCGCCAAGCGCTGACTCAGCTTGGCCAGCGCGTCCAGCTTGACCCGGGCGGCGCCGCTGGCGATCACCTGCTGGGCGCGGCTGACACCTTGGTCGAGCGTGTCGGCCAAACCGGCGACATAAATGGCGGCGCCGGCATTCAAGGCGACGATGTCATGGGCCGGACCCGGCTGATTGTCGAAGACGTCATGAATCATGGCCAGGCTGGCCGCGGCGCCGTCCACGGCCAGGCTATCGAGGGCGGCGCGGGTCATGCCGAACTGTTCCGGCATGATGCTGTGGCGGCTGACCTTGCCGTCTTTCAGTTCCGCCACCTGGGTGGGGGCGCCGATACTGATCTCGTCCATGCCATCGTCGGAGCGCACCACCAGCACATGACGACTGCCGAGCCGTCCCAACACCCGGGCCAGGGGCTCCAACAGCTGATCACTGAATACGCCCAGCACCTGGTTGGGCGCGCCGGCGGGATTGGTGAGCGGGCCGAGCACATTGAAGATGGTGCGCACGCCCAGCTCCTTGCGCGGGCCGATGGCGTGCTTCATGGCGCTGTGATGCCTGGGCGCGAACATGAAGCCGACGCCCACCTCTTCGATACAGCGTGCCACTTGTTCCGGCGTCAGGTCTAGATTGACCCCGGCGGACTCCAACACATCGGCACTGCCGGACTTGCTAGTGACCGAACGGTTACCGTGTTTGGCCACCTTGCCGCCGGCGGCGGCCACCACGAAGGCGCTGGCGGTGGAGATATTGAAGGCGCAGGAGGCGTCGCCGCCGGTGCCGCAAGTGTCCACCAGGTGCTCGACCTTGACCTGTACCGGCGTGGCCAGCTCGCGCATTACCTGGGCGGCAGCGGTGATCTCGTCGACGCTCTCACCCTTCATGCGCAGGCCGATGAGAAAACCACCGATCTGGGCCTGGGTGGCCGCGCCGGTCATTATCAAGTGCATCACCTCGGCCATCTCCGGGGTGGTCAGATCTTTGCCTTCGGTGACGGCGTGAATCGCGGCCTGCATATCCATGGGTTGAGCCCCCTAGCTATTTCGTTCCAGAAAGTTTTTCAACATATCATGACCGTGCCGAGTCAGGATCGACTCGGGATGGAATTGCACGCCTTCCAGCGCCAATGTCTTGTGACGCACGCCCATGATCTCATCCACCCCGCCCTCTTCGGTTTCGGTCCAGGCGCTAATGTCGAGACACTCCGGCAAGGAGTCGCGCTCGATGACCAAGGAATGATAGCGGGTCGCCTCGAAGGGATTGGTCAGCCCTTTAAACACACCCACATTCTTGTGCCGCACCATGGAGGTCTTGCCGTGCATGACCTGTTTGGCATGCACGATCTTGGCGCCGTAGGCCTGACCGATACTCTGGTGACCGAGACAGACGCCGAGAATGGGAATCTTGCCGGCGAAGTGCTGGATCGCCGCGATGGAGATGCCGGCCTCGTTGGGTGTGCAGGGACCGGGCGAGATAACCAGATATTGAGGCGCCAAGGACTCGATTTCCTCAACGGAGATCTGGTCGTTACGGAACACACGCACTTCGACATCCAGCTCACCGAAGTACTGCACCAGGTTGTAGGTGAAGGAGTCGTAGTTATCGATCATCAACAACATAGTCGCCCCCTAACCCACGTTGTCCAAACCGGCCTCGGCCATGGCCACGGCGCGAAAAATTGCACGACCCTTGTTCATGGTTTCGTCCCATTCGTTTTTCGGTATCGAGTCGGCCACCACGCCGGCACCGGCCTGGATGTGCAGTTTGCCGTCTTTGATGACGGCGGTGCGGATGGCGATAGCGGTGTCCATATTGCCGTTCCAGCCGACGTAACCGACGGCACCGCCGTAGACGCCGCGCTTGACCGGTTCCAGCTCGTCGATGATTTCCATGGCGCGGATCTTGGGGGCGCCGGAGAGCGTACCGGCGGGAAAGGTGGCGCGCAATACATCCATGGCGGTCAGGCCGGGCTTCAATCTGCCGGTGACATTGGAGACGATGTGCATGACATGGGAATAACGCTCGATCACCATCTTGTCGGTGAGCTTGACCGATCCGGTTTCGCACACCCGGCCGGCATCATTGCGGCCCAGATCGATGAGCATCAGGTGTTCGGCCAGCTCCTTGGGATCGGCCAGCAGCTCCTTTTCCAACGCTTGGTCTTCATCTACCGTCTTGCCACGCGGCCGCGTACCCGCGATGGGGCGCACCGTCACCTCACCGTCCTCCAGCCGGGTCAGGATCTCCGGCGAAGAGCCGGCCACATGAAATTCTTCCAGATTGAGATAGAACATGTAGGGCGAGGGGTTGAGACTGCGCAATGCCCGGTAGAGGTCCAGCGGCTCGCTTTTATAAGGAATGGACAGGCGCTGCGACAACACCACCTGCATGCAATCGCCGGCGACGATGTAGTCCTTGATCTTGTCCACCGCCGCTTCGAACTTGTCCTGTTTGAAACCGGAACGAAAATCCCGTTCCTGGACCTTGCGGCCGCGTCTTTTCGGCTCCATCGGCAGAGCCTGGCGGCGCATGCGCGCCACCAGCTCGTCCAAGCGTTGTTGCGCCTGTTTGTAGGCGCCTTTGACCGAGGGGTCAACGTGCACTACGACGAACAGACGGCCGCGCAGGTTGTCGAACACCACCACCTCATCGGACACCAACAACAGGATATCGGGCACCTTGAGCGGATCGGCATTCACCTTGCGGTCCAAGCGCGGCTCAATGTAGCGCACCGTGTCATAGCCGAAATAACCCACCAGGCCACCGGTAAAGCGCGGCAGTCCCGCCACCTCCGGCACCTTGAATTGGGCACGGAAGGCTTCGATGGCGGCCAGGGGATCCTCGGCATTGGTGGTGCCCAGCTCCTCGCCTTCGTGCTCCACGGTCATCTTGTGGCCGCGCACGCGCAACACGGTGCGGCAGGGCAGGCCGATGATGGAATAGCGGCCCCATTTCTCGCCGCCCTCGACGGATTCGAACAGATAGGAGTACGGCCCGTTGGCCAGCTTGAGGTAGGTGCTGAGCGGCGTGTCCAGATCGGCCAGCACTTCGCGCATCACCGGGATGCGGTTATAGCCCTCGGCGGCGAGGGCATCGAATTCTTCACGTGTCATAGTCATTACCTTTCAAATACAGCGATAAAACAAATCCCACTGCAAACGCGGCATCACCATCGTTTGCTATTGGGATTCATCTGGCGCTGTCTTTGACGGGCAATACTCATTTCAATGATTTATTTCAACAGGTTTTTCAGTTCTGCCAGCGAGTCTATCACAGCATCCGGGCCGGCTTCACGGATATCCACACCATGGTTGTAGCCGTAAGGCACACAGACCACTTGAAAACCGGCGTTGCGGGCGGCCTCCACATCGTGCATGGAATCGCCCACCATGAGACAGTTCTCGGCCTTCACGCCGAGTTGATTGGCGGCATGCAGCAAGGGCATGGGATCGGGTTTTTTCTTGGGCGTGGTGTCGCCGCTGACGACGATGTCGAACTTTTCGTAGATGCCCATGGCTTTGAGCAGCGGCACGGTAAAGGCCGCCGCCTTGTTGGTGACGCATCCCACCTTGAGCCCTTCGCCCTTGAGGTAGTCGATACCTTCCACCACCCCGGCATAGAGGCAACTGCGGCCGCTGGTGTTTTCGGCGTACAGCTTCATGAAGATGGGATGAGCGGCCTCGAATTCATCGTCCTCCGGGTCGTCCCAAAGGGTATTGGTAAGGGCGCGCATGACCAAACGATCGACGCCGTTTCCGACCCAGCCACGCACTGTTTCTTCTCCCCAGGGCGCCCGCCCCAAGGCCTTCATCATTTCATCGACGCAGTAGGCCAGATCCGGCACGCTGTCCACCAGCGTGCCGTCGAGGTCGATGAGGACCAGCTTTGGTTTTCGTAAACGCATGCAGGGTTACGCCTTGGCCAGCTCTTCGCGCATAGCGGCGATGACGCTATCGTAATGATTCGGATCGCTCTCTTTCGCCGCGTTAAAAATGGCGGAACCGGCAACAAAAGTATCGGCACCGGCGGCGGCGACTTCGCGAATATTGTCGACCTTCACGCCGCCGTCTATTTCAAGACGGATATCACGCCCTGATGCATCGATGATCTTGCGCGCTTCGCGCAGCTTGTCCAAGGCTGTGGGAATAAAGCTCTGGCCGCCGAAACCCGGGTTCACCGACATCAGCAGCACCATATCGACCTTGTCGATGACGTATTTGAGCACATCCAGAGGCGTGGCCGGGTTGAAGACCAGGCCTGACTTGCAGCCTTCACCCTTGATCAATTGCAGAGTACGGTCGACATGCTCAGATGCTTCGGGATGAAAGGTGATGTACGTGGCGCCGGCCTTGGCGAAGTCGGGGATAATACGATCCACCGGCTTCACCATCAGGTGCACATCGATATCGGCACTCACGCCGTGTTTGCGCAGCGCCTCGCACACCAACGGCCCGATGGTGAGGTTGGGCACATAGTGGTTATCCATCACATCGAAATGCACGATGTCGGCACCGGCATTCAGTACATTGACGACTTCCTCGCCCAGACGGGCGAAGTCGGCGGACAAAATCGAAGGGGCGATTTTGTAATCTGGCATGGTTGAGGCCTCTTTAATAGTTGCAATTAAGTCAAGAATCGGTTTAAAGCCCGGAGGCAAAATAGCCGCTAACTTTAACCGATTGGGGCTATTTTTTCACGCGTTTAACTCTATGAATTCTCGAAATAATTCCTGTTTTTTTGGCGGCACCGCGCAAAACGCTTGGCTATGGCGCCGCGCGTCTTACATAACAATTTGTTTTAGAAGAATTATTTCCGCAAGGGCCGGCGTCGCCTGGGCCCTCACCCTGGGCCTGCTGGGCGCCTCGCCGCTGGCTTGGTCCAATGCCGTAGAACTGGGGAAGGCCCTCGAGCAAGGGCTGGAAAACGGGCAGGCGGCCTGGCTGGACGACGGCCAGGGAAAGTTTTTCGCCGTCTTCAATCCAGACCTGAGCGGGCAACCCAAGGGGGGTGTCATCATCCTGCCCGATGCCGACAGCCACCCGGACAAACCGCAAGTCATCCGCCCCTTACGGGACCGATTGCCCCTGCACGGCTGGGCTACCCTGGCGATCCAGCTGCCGCCGCTGGACCGGCCTGCCGGCTATCTGAAACAGCGCGCCAGCATCGACGAACGCATTAACGCCGCCATTACCTACATGCGCAATAACGGCTTCGACAATCTAGTGCTGCTGGGTCACGGCAGCGGCGCCATGGCGGCCAGCCAATACCTGTCCAGCCAGTCGAGCGAGTTTATCCGTGCCTTTGTCGCCATCAGCCTGGGCGTGCTGCACGGCCAGGCGAAAGATGACTCCATCCCGGGTCAGCTCGAGACCATCAATCTTCCGATCCTCGATATCTTCGGCGGCAATGATCTGGAATATGTCACCGGCACGGCTAGACAGCGCGCCTTGGCGGCCAAGGTCTCAAGCGACTCCGCCACCCGCACCAATCAACTTGAGGCCTATAGGCATTCGGCAATCGCCAAGAGCAGCAATCAGAAATCACAAGGCTATATTTCGTATCGCCAGATCCGCATCGATGGCGCCAGTCACGATTTCAGCGGCGCCGAAATCATGCTTGCCAGACGCATCATCGGCTGGCTGGAACGGCACGCAAAAGGCGTCTCGGTCAACCGCTAGATACAAAAAAGGCGGGCCTGGCCCGCCTTTTTTGTGATCGCCAGCGGCGCCTTATGAGCTGCGCATCAGTCCGTATCGGGTCAGACTCCATTTCACTGCAAACCAACTGACCGCAAAGACCACCACCGTAACCACGATATCGGCGATTGACGACATGGGGGTGTGATAGTACTGCGGGTCGACGGAACCGGAAACCCAGGTATAGCGCTCGATCCAGGTACCCAGCACAATGCTCGCCGCCACCATCACGATCACCGGTGGATTATGACGATTGGGTGTAATCGCCAGCGTGCAGAACGGAATAACGAACTTGAGCGCCAAGAACAACCACCACAGGCCGCTCATGTTGCTCATCATGTCCCAATAACGCTCCATCTCGAAAGGCAGACGGCCATACCACATGATCAAATACTGTGTGAAGTAGAGATACGTCCACAAAATGGTCATCGCCAGCATAAACTGAGCCATGAAGTTGAAGATATACCCCTCAAACGGTTTCACCAGTTTGCCTGAGCGGTAAAGTATGAACAGGAAGATGGTAAAAAAGCCCAGAAACATGTGGAAGTTACTTTGGAAATGGTAGGCGCCGTAACTCGCACTATGCCAATTTGGCAGCATGGTCATTTCAAAGTCCCACGCCACCATAGTGCCATAAGTGAAGTACACAAACGGTATCATCAGCGCAAGGTTACGGAAGCGCCGCTGCACTGCATAGGAGCTATCGACGGTGGTTTCGTACTGCCATTTAATGAAGAGCAGGTACATGCCCGCCACCAGCAGGAACCCGATGATATTACGCGCCACCAGGAAGGTATAGTTGTGCCAACCCGGCAGGTGATGACCTTCGTCATGCGCATGCGCCAGCCATGGGAAGGCCGACTCGCCCGCCGTCAGAATGATCAGCAACAGGACAAAGGCGATCGGGAACAGCACGGCCAGCGAACATGCCAACGAGCGAATCTGAAAACGCCATTTACCGTTTGCCAGATGCAATGCGGCCGACAAGGTCACTCCACCTAGGGCCAGGTAGAGCACAATTAAGAAGTTGGTGATTACAACCGACCAGAAACCGAAGTTTTCCATGCTAACCCCTGCGTTCTATCTCTATTAGTTTTATAGACTGAATTACTCGGCTGCGGCCGTTCTTGTCGCCGCCGCATGATCCTTCATCAGACCGTGCTTGACGTAATTCACCACATGCCAACGCTCTTCAACATTCAAATCGTTGGAACCGCGCTTGCCTTGCGGCACCCCGTAGGCCGGCATTACATAGCTACCGAAAGTGATCGTGCCCCATACCCATCCCTCGGTCAGGTTCTCCTGCACATAGCTATCATTGAGTGCGATAGCCCCGATTTTGCCGCTGACAGGAGAGTCTCCCGCCCCGGTCAGGCCATGACAGGCGGCACAGTAAATCTTAAACAGCGTGCGCCCTTGGGCAATCGATTTAGGGGTCGCCTCGATGGGATTTTTCATCGGCTTGGCCGCTTCGCGATCCGCCACTTGCGTCGGGATACCGCCAACAGGAATAGAGCGCTCGGGGAACGGGATCATCTCACCTTCCTGCGGCTTGATGTTCGGCTGATTCATCATATCGGTAGACCAGGGCCAGGCCATGGCCGCCGCCGGCATCATCAGCGCTGCCGCTGCAATTACACTCTTAAGTCTCATTGCGAAACCTCTTCACGAATTTCCAATACTTTGTGCCTTTTGAATAAATCTTTGATGGGATCAACATTCTTCTCATCCAACTCCAACATGACTCCGACCTGGTCTAGGCTGACCTTTTCCGAGTACAAAGGATGGCGTTTGGTCATCAAACGGGCATTGATCAGAAATCCGATCACCGTGGAAATCACGCCAAACAGGATCAACATTTCGTAAGTCAAGACGATGTTGGTCGGCAACGGCACCACCGGTTTTCCGCCCTGCGGTTGCACCAGAAACGTTGCCTGGGCCGACGCCAGGAACAGAAAGCCGAAGCAAATTCCGAAGATCGCACCGAAGAGGGTGAACTTGGGCACGGGAGAACCCCGGTCACCCAACACCTCCTCGATCTCCGGATGCTCGATTGGTGACTTGAGTGTGACGTCATCCACGGACACACCCGGAACGGCGTGTTCGCGAATCTCGGAAATCGTTGCGAACGCCTCTTCGAAGTTACTAAACAGCCCCATTACATAGTAACGCTTCATGGTCAAGCTCCTTCTGTACTCGGTTGCTCACCCGGTTTCGGGTCGCCGGCGCGGCGGTGGAGTTGCTCAGCCAGCGCCGGACTGTGGTGCTGGCGGCGATGAAACACCATCTCCTTGACTTCGTACATGGAGACCGACGGAAACACCTTGACGAAGATCAGGAACAGCAGCCCGAACCAGCCGAAACTGCCGAAGACGATGGCCCACTGCACCATGCTGGGCCACATTACATCCCAGGCAAAAGGATAGTACGACAGCTGCAAGGTGGGTGTAACAATCATATAGCGCTCCAGCCACATACCTAAGTTGAGCACGAGTGACACCACGAACATGGTAGGCAAATGTCGCCTCAATTTTTCGAAGGCCAAGGTAAAGGGGACAACGATCCCGCAGAACAGCATGAGCCAGAACAGGGGCGCATACGCCCCAGTAAAACGGCCCATCAAGGCCTCCTTGGCCACAGCGTCATGGCCGTACCAGACAGAGGCGAACTCAACCAGCGTCAAGTAGCTCCACACCATGGCAATGGCGAAGGTCAGCTTACAGGTCTTTTCCAGGATCGGAATCGTCATGTAATCTTCAAAGCGGAAGAAATAGCGCAGAATGATGAACAGTGAGATGATCGCGGCACAGCCGGAATAAAGAGCACCCGCAACGAAGTAGGGCGGGAACGAAGTGATGTGCCAGCCTGGCATGATCGACATGGCAAAGTCAGCCGAAACGATGGAGTGCACCGAGACCGCCAGCGGAATCAGGAAGCAGGCCATCAACAGGTAGATTTTGCGGAAATTGCGCCACTGGCGGTCGTCCCCCTGCCATCCCAGCGACAATACGGTATACAGCTTTTGGCGCCAGCCGCGGGCATTGTCCCGGCAAATCGCCAGATCGGGAATCATACCGATAAACAGGAACAGTGCTGACGAAGTCAAATAGGTAGTGATCGCGAACGCATCCCAGATCAACGGTGAACGAAAATTGGGCCAGATGCCACGATCGGAAACGTAGGGAAGCACCCAATACATGTTCCAGACGCGGCCCAAGTGGATCATCGGGAACAGGCCCGCGGTCATCAGCGAGAAGGTGGTCATCGCCTCGGCGAAACGATAAATCGGTTTGCGCCAGTCGGCCTGGATAATATGCAGAATCGCCGACAACAGCGTCCCGGAGTGGCTCATCCCGATCCAGAATACGAAGGTGGCGATGTAAAGATCCCACATGTGCGGCCAGTTGAGGTTGCCGACCCCCATACCGGTTTGGTACTGATAAATTTCGGCAACCACGGCACACATCACCATCGCGACACAACAGGCAACGGCGATCCAGTAGCCAATCCGAGGATTCTCCATACTGCGGAGCACATCCTCGTTGATTTTCGCCCACTCTATATTTTCATTTATATCTTTAGTTTGCATAGGTCACACCACATTTTTTATTTGCATGGCCTTACTCAACAGCACCTGCCCCAATCAGGCCTCGCGCACCCTGTCGAGATACGTTACACAAGGATCGGTATTCAAGGCTTCCAATATACGGTAGCCGCGCAACTCGGGATTTGTCTTATCTTGCTCCGTGACGCCGAGTTGAACCTGCTGTGCCCGCCAAATCTTACGCACCTGGGAGTTCTCATCCAGTATGTCGCCGAAGACGATCGCCTCGGTAGGACAGGTCTGGGCGCAGGCGGTAATCACATCGCCGTCCTGCACCTCGCGTCCTTCGCGGCGCGCAGTATCCTTGGCGGTGCGAATGCGCTGAACGCAGAAGGTGCACTTCTCCATAACGCCCTTGTCGCGCACGCTAAGATCGGGATTCAACTGCATGTGCAGCGGTTCGGGCCACGAATCCTCGTAATAGGAATAGAAATTGAAATAGCGCAGGCGATAAGGGCAGTTATTGGAGCAATAACGCGAGCCGATGCAGCGGTTATAGACCTGGGCATTCAGACCGTCGGGGGTGTGATAGGTCGCCGCAACCGGACACACCGGCTCACAGGTAGCCGCGTTACACTGTTGACACATCAGCGGCAGAAAGCTGCCGCCCCGCTCTTGATATTCCTTGTCATCGCCGCCGAGCTGGGGTTCATCCCAGTAGCGCTCAACCCGGAGCCAGTGCATGCCCTGGCCTTTTTTCATGCGTTCCTTGCCCACCACTGCCAAGTTGTTCTCGGCGTAACAGGCCACGGAACAGGCATTACAGCCAGTACATCGGTTCAGGTCAATGGCCATGGCCCACATGTGTTCGTATTCATGATGGCCACCCTGCTCGTGGCCCTTACGATATTGAGACCAGTTTTCGAGTATATTCTTAAGCGACATTGTTATCGCCTCCCTCAGTCCTTCTGAAAGCATCAGCTGGGATGCTACTAACCAAGCGGCGTCCCACCTGGGTTTCGCTGCCCCCTAAGCGTGGTAACTCGGCATGGCGGCCGGTCTTGCTGACCCGCACCCGGGTAGCATGGGTGGCCAGCTCTCCGCTCTTCTGCTCAACCGCTGGGCTGAGGATCTTGAGCGGATTGACACCGAGCCCCTCGGCATAGCGACCGTATGCCTCATGGCCGCGCCCGATAGGCACGCACACAGCGTCCACATGCACGCCTTTGTGGATATAGACCTGTGTCTCGATTGCGCCCTGGTCCGACTCCACCCGGACATAGTCACCCTCTTTCACACCGAGTCTGGCAGCGGTTTTGGGATGAAGCTCTGCCCAGGAATCCCAGAACACTTTGCTGATTTGATCCGGCGCCTCCTGCAACCAGGGCAGGTTGGCGTTGCGACCGTCATACATGTTCTGATTGGTGGATGGCACCAGGTGCAGCGGATAATCATTACCCGCCTGGGGTATCGATTGCTTGATACTCCCCAGGCTCACCTTGAGCGAACCAGCCTTGGCCGGCGCCTTGATCAGGCCCTGCTGCAACGCCGCCGACCAGAACTGCCCCCCGGATTTACCGCCCTTGACCGATGCCGGCATCTGCTCCAAAGCAGCGCGCAGATAAGCATAATAGTCACCGTAATCGGCATAGTCTTCGACTTGATGGTGCTTAAGCATGGTCAGCAGCAGGTCGCCCAGGCCCATAGTTTCGGGATAGAGCTGTTTCATCAGTGGCTGCGATATGCTGATGGCCGCCTCTTTGGGCTGATAGGGCGCCACCGTAGTGGCCCATTCTTCATATGGCGAAGAAAGCGGCAACACCAGGTCGGCGGCCACAGTGGTTTCATCGGGGAACATAGACAAGGCCACCTTAAACGGCACCTTGGCCAACTTCTCCGCCATCGCCAGATGCGCCGGCGCGGTGTAAACGGGGTTGGCACCGTGGAAAAACACCACATCGTACTTGCCGCCGTCCACCGCCTTGGCGAAATCCGCCAGGGCACGGCTGTTGCCGTGCTTAGCCTTGAGATCCTCGAAGGCGATGCTATTGGAAGGCTCGATGGTTTTACCCACATTACCCAACAACACATTCAGCATCATGGCTGCCATGGCGTTCTCATAACCATTGACATGGTTATGGGCCGACTCACCCGACAACACTAAACTGGGGCTATGATTGGTCAGGTAATTGGCGATGCGTACCATGGTATCGCCACCCACGCCGGTGATTTCTGTCACCTTGTTGACATCGTACTTGGCGATTTCATCCAAGGCCGCCTGCGGCAATTTGTCGCCCTTCACCTGGTTCTTGGTCAGCAGCACGTTGGCGATACCGAGAGCCAACACGCCTTCGGTACCGGGCCGGGCCGCCACCCACAGGTCGGCGTTACCACCGGTCAGGGTCATCTTCGGCTCGACCTGGATCAGCACACCTCGGTCACCGCCGCGGAACTTGACGTACTCGCGCGAGAAGTGTACCGGCGACATCCAGGTGCCGAGAAAATCGGCCCCGAACGACAATATGGACTTGGCCTTGTCGATACGATACGCCGGCATGGGATCACCCAGGACCGCCTCGTTGACCGCCTTGCCCACCGCGTTATTGACGGCTTCGTACACGTAATGGTCTTTGCTACCCCAGGCCTCGTTCAGCGCCTCCATCGGCGTAACAGGCCACGGAACAGGCATTACAGCCAGTACATCGGTTCAGGTCAATGGCCATGGCCCACATGTGTTCGTATTCATGATGGCCACCCTGCTCGTGGCCCTTACGATATTGAGACCAGTTTTCGAGTATATTCTTAAGCGACATTGTTATCGCCTCCCTCAGTCCTTCTGAAAGCATCAGCTGGGATGCTACTAACCAAGCGGCGTCCCACCTGGGTTTCGCTGCCCCCTAAGCGTGGTAACTCGGCATGGCGGCCGGTCTTGCTGACCCGCACCCGGGTAGCATGGGTGGCCAGCTCTCCGCTCTTCTGCTCAACCGCTGGGCTGAGGATCTTGAGCGGATTGACACCGAGCCCCTCGGCATAGCGACCGTATGCCTCATGGCCGCGCCCGATAGGCACGCACACAGCGTCCACATGCACGCCTTTGTGGATATAGACCTGTGTCTCGATTGCGCCCTGGTCCGACTCCACCCGGACATAGTCACCCTCTTTCACACCGAGTCTGGCAGCGGTTTTGGGATGAAGCTCTGCCCAGGAATCCCAGAACACTTTGCTGATTTGATCCGGCGCCTCCTGCAACCAGGGCAGGTTGGCGTTGCGACCGTCATACATGTTCTGATTGGTGGATGGCACCAGGTGCAGCGGATAATCATTACCCGCCTGGGGTATCGATTGCTTGATACTCCCCAGGCTCACCTTGAGCGAACCAGCCTTGGCCGGCGCCTTGATCAGGCCCTGCTGCAACGCCGCCGACCAGAACTGCCCCCCGGATTTACCGCCCTTGACCGATGCCGGCATCTGCTCCAAAGCAGCGCGCAGATAAGCATAATAGTCACCGTAATCGGCATAGTCTTCGACTTGATGGTGCTTAAGCATGGTCAGCAGCAGGTCGCCCAGGCCCATAGTTTCGGGATAGAGCTGTTTCATCAGTGGCTGCGATATGCTGATGGCCGCCTCTTTGGGCTGATAGGGCGCCACCGTAGTGGCCCATTCTTCATATGGCGAAGAAAGCGGCAACACCAGGTCGGCGGCCACAGTGGTTTCATCGGGGAACATAGACAAGGCCACCTTAAACGGCACCTTGGCCAACTTCTCCGCCATCGCCAGATGCGCCGGCGCGGTGTAAACGGGGTTGGCACCGTGGAAAAACACCACATCGTACTTGCCGCCGTCCACCGCCTTGGCGAAATCCGCCAGGGCACGGCTGTTGCCGTGCTTAGCCTTGAGATCCTCGAAGGCGATGCTATTGGAAGGCTCGATGGTTTTACCCACATTACCCAACAACACATTCAGCATCATGGCTGCCATGGCGTTCTCATAACCATTGACATGGTTATGGGCCGACTCACCCGACAACACTAAACTGGGGCTATGATTGGTCAGGTAATTGGCGATGCGTACCATGGTATCGCCACCCACGCCGGTGATTTCTGTCACCTTGTTGACATCGTACTTGGCGATTTCATCCAAGGCCGCCTGCGGCAATTTGTCGCCCTTCACCTGGTTCTTGGTCAGCAGCACGTTGGCGATACCGAGAGCCAACACGCCTTCGGTACCGGGCCGGGCCGCCACCCACAGGTCGGCGTTACCACCGGTCAGGGTCATCTTCGGCTCGACCTGGATCAGCACACCTCGGTCACCGCCGCGGAACTTGACGTACTCGCGCGAGAAGTGTACCGGCGACATCCAGGTGCCGAGAAAATCGGCCCCGAACGACAATATGGACTTGGCCTTGTCGATACGATACGCCGGCATGGGATCACCCAGGACCGCCTCGTTGACCGCCTTGCCCACCGCGTTATTGACGGCTTCGTACACGTAATGGTCTTTGCTACCCCAGGCCTCGTTCAGCGCCTCCAGGAGCTTGGCCTGGTGGCCGCTGACAGTCCCGGTAAACCAAGCGCTACGCCCCGCATCCACACCGGAGACCTTATCGCCCATCAATTGCCAGGCTTCGTCCCAACTGATGGGCGTCAAGGCACCATTTTTACGCGCCATGGGCTGCGTTATACGGTCGGGATTGTAATGACTTTGCACGCTGGCCTGCCCCATCTGGCACAGTCCCCTGCCGTTCATGGCTGCGGGATTGCCTTCCAGCTTCAACAAACGACCTTCGCGAACCCGGCCGTGCACACCACAGCCCGAAGGACATTGCTGACAGGTGGATGCAAAATAGATGCCAATACCCGGTATCGCATATTCTTCCGGCGCCAGGTAGGAAACCACGTCTTCCTTACCCTCCTCAAGGGTGATGGTGGTGGGCATGTCGCAACCACTCAAGGTCGCGGCACCGACGCCACCGATCCCCATGAATTTCAGGAAGTCTCTGCGGTTGATATCGTTACCACTCATAACAAATCATCCGTTAAATATATTAGTTAAAAATTGACGGCCGGACGCCAGGCCCCAGCCCACCCGAGGTTACTTGTGGCACTTCCAGCAATCGAAAGGACCGTCGTTCGCTTCATGACAACGCACGCAGAAGCCCATGTTCAGCGGCTTAACCTTGCGCGCCACAGTCATTTTCTTAACGTCGCCATGACAGAAGGCACAGACTTCGGAGACGTTCTCCACCTTCATACCTTCGTTGTTAAACACAAATCGCTGCAGATGTTTCTCGTGAGTGAAATGCACATAATCCGGCACGTCATGGACCTTTTTCCACTTCGGCGGATCATTGTTTTCCCAATATTCCGTAAGCTTCTTGATACGATCCTTGTCGGTTGCGATGACCGAATGGCACCCCATGCATTTGCTGGTGGGCGGGATTCCGGCCACCTTGCTGCGACGTGCATAGGTGTGACAATACATGCAGTTGATGTCGTTGATGTCGGCATGAATGTCGTGCGGAAACTCGATGGGTTGCGGCACATGCTCGCCGTCATGCGTCCCCTTAGGCGGCACGGCATTCGGCACTTCCGCCTGCGCGACATTCACAAAGAAGGCAGCCGCCAGCATCGCGAAAAACACGGCAAGCCCCTTGTTGACACTCGCATGGCCGGCCTTATTTCCGCCCCCTATAGAGAGAAATTTTTCACTCACAAACATCTCAGTCCTCGATCCGTTGTAGATCCCACGTAGGCTTCAATTGAAAGAAAACACACCAGCGCCAAGCCCCGCAGCGAGAAACAGCCAACAAGCGGACGAACCACTCAGCCTGTTACGGGCTCAACACTATAAACTTATAAACTGACTTGGCTATCCCTAATATATTCCGACGGAAAGGTTATTCTGTTGTTGTTATTTTTTGCTGTGACGTACCTCGGCCAGCGTTACTCCCTCTCCGATTTCACAGCTTAACACAAAACACCGGCCTAATTTTCTATAACCAGGCATTAAGCTCTGATTTTATTTGTTATGGCCATTTTTTGCATTTATCCCCAGCCATTGCCGGGTTATAGTCGACCATCTTTATCGAGCGTTTCGGCATCCTAGAACACTTTTATTCTCAATGTCAACGCTAAGCACTCAAGTTTTCCGCCACCCTGAAAATCAAACTATCAGGGCATCAATCGCGCCAAAAAGTTGTACAAAACTTTCTCTTTTGGCGGTCTCAACTGGGCTGGCGACGGCCGCTCTGCGAGAAACTCAAACCGGGTTGTCGATGTCGATAAACTGATGTGTCAGGCCGAATTGCCGCGCCAGTAACTCACCCAAGGCCTGCACACCGTAACGTTCCGTGGCATGATGGCCGGCCGACACATAATGGATGCCGGTCTCCCTGGCAAAGTGGGTCGTCTGCTCGGACATTTCACCGCTGATATAGGCCTGCACCCCCAAGCCCGGTGTCGCCTCGATATATCCTTGCGCCGCCCCTGTGCACCAAGCGACCCGTTCGATTTGCGCGTCACCTTCACCCAGATGGATCGCCTGCCGTCCCAGCCTAACGCTGATATGCTGAATCAGTTCGGCGCTCGTCATCAGCTGCGGCAGACGCCCGACCATGCCAAGCGCGTCACGCCCGAAACGCCCTTCCACCTGAAGCCCCAAGCGGCGCGCGAGCTGCGCATTGTTACCGATATCGGGATGGGCATCCAAGGGTAAATGATAGGCCAGCAAACTTATGTCGGCCGCCAACAAGCGTGCAATGCGGCGTTTTTTGATGCCGGTGATACACGCCGATTCGCCCTTCCAAAAAAAGCCGTGATGCACCAACAGGACATCGGCATCGTTGGCCGCCGCCGCCTCGATCAAGGCCTGGCTGGCGGTTACGCCGGAAACAATCTTGTTGACCTGCACCGCCCCTTCCACCTGCAGTCCATTGGGGGCATAGTCGCCAAAGCTATTCGCGGCCAGCAGTTCGTCACAAAAATTTACCAGCTCTTCCAATTGAACCATGCACTTATCCTACGCTTTGCGTTAACATTGGCTGCCAACTTACTCAAGATACGCCCAACGATGCAACTACGAAAACTGCTCTCCTTCGCGACCGAAGCAATCACCGCCGGTTTGGCGTTCGCCTTCGTGTTGTTGTTGCTGTTCAAGCCCGAGGCATTCGAGAGTAGACCAAGCGTAGAATTTATTGAAGCCCCCTCTCCCACGCGCCAGGCAATCGAAAGCGGCCTGGCCTCATATGCCCATGCGGTCGATATCGCCGCGCCCGCCGTGGTCAATGTCTACACGCGCAAGGTGGTAACACAACGCGCCAACCCCTTGTTCGAGGACCCCCTGTTTCGACGTTTTTTCGGCGACCGCGCGCCCGCGCCGCAACAGCGCCTGGAAAACAGCCTGGGCTCCGGCGTCATCGTCAACGACCAAGGCTTCATCCTCACCAATAATCATGTCATCCAGGGTGCCGACGAAATCGAAGTGGCGCTACACGACGGCCGCACCGCCGCCGCCGCCATCGTCGGTACCGACCCAGAAAGCGATTTGGCCGTGCTCAAGGTCAACATCAGCAACGTCCCGGCCATTACGTTCGGCCAGTCCGAGGCCCTGCGCGTCGGCGACGTAGTGCTTGCCATCGGCAACCCCTTCGGCGTGGGTCAGACCGTCACGAGCGGCATCGTCAGCGCCACCGGCCGCTCGCAACTGGGACTCAGCACCTTCGAAAACTTCATCCAGACCGACGCCGCCATCAATCCCGGCAACTCCGGCGGCGCCTTGATCAATACCGCGGGGCAGCTGATCGGTATTAACACCGCCATTTTTTCCCGCTCCGGCGGTTCGCAGGGGATCGGCTTCGCCATTCCGGTAAGCCTGGCTAAGGGCGTGATGAAACAGATCATCGAACACGGCCGGCCGCTGCGTGGCTGGCTGGGCGTGGAGGTACAGGACCTGAGCGACAGCCTGGCCGAATCCTTCGGTCTGGGCGACATCCAGGGCGCGTTGATCGCTGGCATCCAGCCCGACGGACCGGCCGCTGAGGCCGGGCTGCAACCGGGCGACGTCATCGTGCGCGTCAACAATGAGCCAGTCAGCGGCAGTCGCTCACTAATGAATGTCATCGCCAGCCTTGCACCAGGCACGGTATTGGAGGTGGAAATCCTGCGTCAGGGTCAAACGCAAACATTGGAGGTGGTCATCGGCGAGCGGCCGCAACCACTGTTGGAGCAAGCCCGCTGAGAAATCCGGCTTAAGACTGTTCCTCTTCGGCCGTGTCCCGCTCGGCCTGGCGCTTGGCCACCATGCGTGACAACACCACGCCGATCTCGAACAACAACCACATGGGAATCGCCAACAGGGTTTGCGAAATCATGTCCGGCGGGGTAAACAACATCCCCAGCACAAAGGCCCCCACAATCACATAAGGACGCTTGGCGACCAGCTGTTCGGGCGTGGTGGCGCCGGCCCAGACCAAGACGATGGTGACAATGGGTACCTCAAAGGCCAAACCGAAGGCAAAAAAGATCTTGAGAACAAAATCGAGATACTTACTAATGTCGGTCATCACCGCCACGCCCTGCGGCACGACGCTGAGAAAAAACCCGAAGATCAGCGGAAACACGACGTAGTAGGCAAATATCACCCCGCCGTAAAACAGCGCGGTGCTGCCCGCCAACAGGGGCAGCATCATCTTACGTTCGTGGACGTACAGCCCCGGCGCAATAAAGGCCCAGAAGTGATACAGGATCACCGGCATGCCGAGAAAAATGGCCAGCACCAGGGCAAACTTGAACGGCGTCAGAAAGGGCGAGGCCACTTCGGTGGCGATCATGCTGGTGCCTTGCGGCATATGCGCCAACAGCGGCATGGCCAGCAGGGCGTAGAGATCGTTGGCGAAGAAGGCCAGCGGCAGAAAAATAAGACCGATGGACAAGAAGATACGCAATAGGCGCGAGCGCAGTTCGATCAGGTGGCCGATCAGTCCCTGCTGCTCCTGATTGCGGTCGCGCGTCGAGCGGGTATTAAGTCGGTCGCCGATCACTGACCGGCTGCGGCGACTCTTGGTCGGTCTCGGCTTGGCTGAGCTCATCTGACTTCTCGACCCTGCTGGGTTCTTCAGCCGGCTTACCCTGAACGGGCACGGTCGCGGCATTGTTTTCGATTATTTCGTGGAGCCGGGCGATCTCGGCCTCTTTTTCCATCAGCTGCTTGATCTCGTTGGCCTTGTCGATTTCGTAATCAAGATCGGATTTGACCGAGCTGAGAAAGGCCCGCGCCTTACCCAGGCCGCGGCCAATGTTACGCACCAGGCCGGGAAACTCGCTGGGACCGACCACCAGCAAGGCCACCACGGTGATCAGCACGATTTCCAGGAAGCCGATGTCGAACATGGCAAATCAGGCCCGGGCTAAACCTTTTTCTTGTCCCGCTCGCCGGCCTCGCCTTCGATCACCCGCGCCTCGCTGCTGTCGGCCTGGTCCAACTTGGCCGGTTCATCCTTGGGCTTGTCTTCGTCTTTTTCGGCCTCGCCCATGGCGCCGCGAAAGCCCTTCACCGCACTGCCCAGATCCGAGCCCAGCCCGCGCAGTTTCTTGCTGCCGAACAGCAACAATACAATCACCAGAACAATCAACAACTGCCAGATACTAATGCCACCAAATCCCATCACTCTTCTCCAAAATCGCGCCGCGCCGAAAGCTGTTTATTCTGACCCCGCGCCGCCTTTTCTTCAATACCGGAAATACCGAAGCGGCGCGCCAGCTCTGTAAGCACGGCCTCCGGTGCCAACCCCTGCTGCGCCAGCAGCACCAGAGTGTGAAACCACAAATCGGCGACCTCGTAGACCAACTTGTCCGGGTCACCGTCCTTGGCCGCCATCACCGTCTCGGTGGCCTCTTCGCCGACCTTCTTCAGAATGGCGTCCAGGCCCTTGGCGTACAAGCCGGCCACATAGGAGGAATCTGCGTCCGCCCCCTTGCGCGACTCCAGCAGCTGGGCCAGTTCCTGCAGTACCTGGCTGGATTCCATTAATGCCTCACTTGCCCGCGTAGATCTCGGCCGGATCCTTGAGTACCGGCTCCACCGTCTTCCACTCACCGTCCTCGAGACGGCGGTAAAAACAGCTCTTGCGCCCAGTATGACAGGCAATGCCGCCCTGCTGTTCAATTTCCAGCAGGATCACATCCTCATCGCAATCAAGGTTTATGCTGATCACCCGCTGCCGGTGGCCGGAGCGCTCGCCCTTACGCCACAACTGCTGGCGCGAACGCGACCAGTACACCGCGTAGCCGTCGGCGGCGGTCTCGGCCAGGGCCGCGCGGTTCATCCAGGCAAACATCAGTACCCGCCCGCTGCCGGTCTCCTGGGCGATCACCGGCACCAGGCCGTCGGCGCTCCACTCGATCTCGTCCAACCAGCTCACAGCCTGACCTCAATGCCGCGCCCGGCCATGCACTGCTTGGCCTGCTGCACGCTGTATTCGCCGAAATGGAAGATGCTGGCGGCCAGCACGGCATCGGCCTTGCCCTGCTGCACGCCGTCGGCCAGATGCTCCAGAGTGCCGACGCCGCCGGAGGCGATCACCGGCACGCTCACTGCCTCGCACACGGCGCGCGTCAGGGCCAGATCGAACCCGTCGCGGGTGCCGTCACGGTCCATGCTGGTGAGCAGGATCTCGCCGGCGCCTAGCTCGACCATTTTCTGCGCCCATGCGACGGCGTCGAGGCCGGTGGGCTGGCGCCCGCCGTGGGTGAAGATCTCCCACGTGGGCGGGTCCTGCCCCACCTGTTTGGCGTCGATGGCCACCACGATGCACTGGGAGCCGAAGGACTCGGCCGCCTCGCGCACGAATTCTGGCCGGTTGACCGCTGCGGTGTTGATGGCCACCTTGTCGGCGCCGGCATTGAGCATGCGGCGAATGTCGGCCTTGTCGCGGATGCCGCCGCCGACGGTAAGCGGGATGAACACTTCGGAGGCGACCTGCTCCACCACGTGCGCCATGGTCTCGCGCTCTTCGTGACTGGCGGTGATATCCAGGAACACCAGCTCGTCGGCGCCCTCCAGGTTATAGCGCTTGGCCACCTCCACCGGGTCGCCGGCATCCCGGATGCCGAGGAATTGCACCCCCTTCACCACCCGGCCGGCATCTACGTCGAGACAGGGGATGATGCGCTTGGCCAAGGGCATCAGTCGCCACTCACCCACGCGTTCGCTGCGGCCAGGTCGATACGGCCCTCATAGATGGCGCGACCGAGGATGGCGCCCATGATACCGTCCTCCGCGGCCGCCTGCAGGGCGCGGATGTCGTCCATATCGGTGACGCCGCCCGAGGCGATAACCGGGATGGTAATGGCGCGCGCCAGCTTACGGGTGGCGTCGACATTCACGCCCTGCATCATGCCGTCGCGGCTGATGTCGGTATAGACAATGGCCTCCACGCCGTCGCGCTCGAAATGCTGGGCCAGGTCGATAATGTCATGATGGGACAGCTTGGACCAACCGTCGATGGCCACCTTGCCGTCCTTGGCATCCAGCCCGACGATGATATGACCGGGGAATTCGGCGCAGACATCGCCGACGAAGTGCGGCGCACTCACCGCCTTGGTGCCGATGATGACGTATTGCACCCCGGCGGCCAGATAGGTGTCGATGGTCTCTTCGTCGCGAATACCGCCGCCCACCTGGATGGGCAGGTCGGGAAAGGCAGCGGCGATATCGCGGATCACGGCGGCGTTGACCGGCTTGCCGGCGAAGGCACCGTCCAGGTCCACCAGGTGCAGGCGCTTGGCGCCGGCCTCGACCCAGCGTCCGGCCACGGCCACCGGATCATCGGAGAATACCGTGTCGTCCTCCATGCGTCCTTGCCGCAGTCGCACACACTTGCCCTGTTTTAAATCAATTGCGGGTATTAACAACATGATGACGCTCCCAACGTATCATTCATTATAGTGTCCCATTCCATTCAGCAAAGTTACGCAGCAGCGTGAGCCCCGCCTGCTGACTCTTTTCCGGATGAAATTGCGCGGCAAACACGTTTTTACGCGCCAGCACCGACGCAAAATCCAGGCCGTAATGGGTGGTCCCGACGCAGTCGGCCGAATTGTCAGGCCGGGCATAATAGCTGTGCACGAAATAGAAACGGCTGTCCTGGGGGATGTCGCGCCACAAAGGATGTCCACCGCTGTGATGGACCTGGTTCCACCCCATGTGCGGCACCTTGAGCGGTTCGCCGGTGCGCGGATCGGTCTGGCCGGCGGCGAAGTGCAGCACCTTGCCGGGAAGAATCCCCAACCCCGCGCTGCCGCCGTTTTCCTCGCTCCAGTCGAGCAGCGCCTGCATGCCCAGGCAAATGCCCAGCAGCGGCTTACCCGAGGCGGCCAGTTCGCGGATCACCTGATCCAGCGCCAGACGACGTAATTCGGTCATGCAGTCGCGCAGGGCGCCGACACCGGGAAAGATCACGCGCTCGGCCGCCGCAATGATCTCAGCATTCGCTGTCACGGCGATAGAGGCGGAAGGGGCGACATGCTCCAGCGCCTTGGCGACGGAGCGCAGGTTACCCATTCCGTAATCGATTACTGCAATAGAAGTCATGAGGCTGTCAGTTCAAACGGGCTGCTCCGGACTGGCTTACAGCGCCCCCTTGGTTGAAGGGATAACGCCCTGCATGCGGGCATCGGGCTCCAGCGCCATGCGTAGCGCGCGACCGAAGGCCTTGAACACGGTCTCGGCGATGTGATGCGAATTGCGCCCGCGCAGCGCATCCACATGCAGGGTCACCTGGGCGTGATTGACGAAACCCTGAAAAAATTCGAAAAACAGATCGGTCTCGAAGGCGCCGATGGCGGCGCGCGGAAAATCCACGTTAAACTCCAGCCCGGGACGGCCGGAAAAATCCAGCACCACCCGGGACAGGGCCTCGTCCAAGGGTACGTAAGCATGGCCGTAGCGGCGAATGCCCTTCTTGTCGCCCACCGCCTGGGCGCAGGCCTGACCGATGGCAATGCCGATGTCTTCCACAGTGTGGTGGGCGTCGATGTGCAAATCGCCCCGGGCCTTGACCGCCAGATCGATCATGCCGTGACGCGCCACCTGATCGAGCATGTGCTCGAGAAAGGACACCCCCGTGTCAAACTCGCCTTTGCCTTCACCGTCCAGATTGACCGTGACCTGAATTTGGGTCTCCAGCGTATCGCGCGCCACCGCGGCCTTGCGTTCAGCCATTTGCAAACATCTCCAAATACGGACGATCAGCGCCCGTCATGAACGAACTTAATTAAAGTCAGCCAGATAGAAACCGCCAGGATACCCGCAAACGCGCCCCGTTTGAAGCGAGACCGCTCACAGTGACGAGGTCAGCGCCGACAGAAAGGCCACATTTTCGCTGGGCTTACCGATGGTGACGCGCAGGCAGTCGTGCAGCAGCGGATCGCTGTTATTGAGGTTTTTCAACAGAACGCCCTTTTCTCTCAGGCTGGCATCGATGGCGTCACCGCGGCCCTGCGCCACCCGGAACAGAATGAAATTGGTCTCGGAGGGAAATACCCTCACACCCTGCAGGCGACGCATGTTTTCCGCCACCCAGATACGGTCGCGGCGGATCTGTTCCACCTGCTCCAGGAACACATCATAATAATTCAGCGCAAACTCGGCGGTAAACTGGGTCAGTACGTTGATATTGAAGGGCAGACGCAGCCGCTCAAGCTGACTGATCCACTTATTATGTCCCACCAGATACCCCAGGCGCAGTCCGGCCAGACCCATCTTGGACAGCGAGCGCATGATCAGCAGATTATCGTGGTGCTGCAGTCGTTCCATGACGCTGACGCCGGCATAGGCCAAATAGGATTCATCCACCACCACCAGGCCGTGACTGGCCTGGGCCAGACGCACGATTTCGTCCTCGGCGAACAAATTACCGGTAGGATTATTGGGGTAGGCCAGATAGATCACCGCGGGGCGATGTTTTTCCACCGCCGCCAGCATGGCGGGCATATCGAGGGAGAAATCATCCTCGCGCAAGGGCACGCCGACGAAGTCCATGCCCACATAGGTGGCAATCATCTGGAACATGGAAAAGGTGGGCAGCGCCGCCATCACCTTGCGTCCCGCCCCGGCCAGGGCCAGGTTGATGATCTGGATCAGTTCATCGGAGCCATTGCCCAGCATCAGATCCATATTGGCCGGAATGTCGAATACCTGGCGCAGCGCCGCCTTGAGTTCGGTGGACTGGGGATCGGGATAACGGTTTAAGGTCACTCCCTGCATTTCCTCCAGCCACTCGCCGCGCAGATAGGCGGGCCAGGGATAGGGGCTCTCCATGGCATCCAACTTGATCAGCCCGCGGGTGGGGGGCACGCGATTGATCTGCGCCTTCTGCACATCGGGCCGGATCAAATGAATGATCTTTTCGTCTTTTTTATCCACGATTACCGATGCCATATTGGTGTTCTCTAATTTATACAAGCATTTTACTCAAAGATTAAGCCCCGACGCTATTTTTTCATGCGGTACTCCGCCGAGCGGGCATGGGCCGTCAGACCCTCGCCACGCGCCAAGGTGGAGGCATACCGGCCCAGCGAGGCGGCGCCGGCGGGCGAACACATGATCAGGCTGGAGCGCTTCTGAAAGTCATACACCCCCAGCGGCGAGGAGAAGCGCGCCGTGCGCGAGGTGGGCAGCACGTGGTTGGGCCCGGCGCAGTAGTCGCCCACCGCCTCGGCGGTGTAGCGACCCATGAATACGGCCCCGGCGTGGCGGATGTTTTCCAGTAGTTCGTCCGGATCCTCCACCGACAGCTCCAGGTGCTCGGGGGCGACGTAGTTGACCACTCGGGCGGCCTCCTCCAAATTCTCCACCAGCACCAGGGCACCGCGCGCCTCCAGGGACTGGCGGATGATGGCCTCGCGCTCCATCTCCGGCAGCAGCCTGTCGATGCTTTGCTGCACTTTGTCCAGAAACGCGGCGTCGGGCGAGACCAGGATAGACTGGGCGTCTTCATCGTGCTCGGCCTGGGAGAACAGGTCCATGGCCACCCAATCAGGGTCGGTGGCGCCGTCGCACACCACCAGGATCTCGGACGGACCGGCGATCATGTCGATACCGACCGTGCCGAACACCATACCCTTGGCCGTGGCGACGTAGATATTGCCCGGGCCGACAATCTTGTCCACCTGGGGCACCGTGTCGGTGCCGTAGGCCAATGCCGCCACCGCCTGGGCGCCGCCGATGGCAAAGGCGCGGTCGACACCGACGAGGGCGGCCGCCGCCAGCACCATGTCGTTGATCTCACCGTCCGGGGTGGGCACCACCATAATGATCTCCTCCACCCCCGCCACCTTGGCCGGCACCGCATTCATCAATACCGATGATGGATAACTGGCCTTGCCGCCGGGCACGTAGAGGCCGACGCGGTCCAGCGGTGTCACCTTCTGGCCCAGCAGGGTGCCGTCGGGCTCGGTGTAGGACCAGGACTCGGCGCGCTGGTATTCGTGATAGGCGAACAGGCGCTGGGTGGAAAATTCCAAGGCCTTGCGCTCGTCGGCCGGCATGCGCGCCAAGGCCTCTTGCATACGTGCCTGAGGGATGTCCAGCTCGTCCATGGACTGCACCGACATGCGGTCGAAACGATTGGTGTAGTCCACCACCGCCTCGTCGCCGCGGCGCCGTACGTTGGTGAGGATCTCCTTCACCGCCCCGGCCACCTGCTCGTCCGAGACGCCCTCCCAGGCCAGCAACCCGTCCAGTTCGGACCAGAAGTTTTCGTCCTGGGTCGTCAAGCGTTTCACGCTAACGGAAGTCATCAGAGTCTCCCTTATTCATCCGGATTGAATCTGGCCACACTGCGGGCCACGTCATCGATAAACTGTTTCACAGCGGCATGCTTCATCTTCATGGATGCCTTGTTGACGATCAGGCGCGAGCTGATGTCGGCGATGTGCTCCAGCGGTTTCAGGCCGTTGGCCTTGAGGGTGTTGCCGGTGTCGACCACGTCGACGATGCGGTCGGCCAAGCCCACCAGCGGCGCCAGCTCCATGGAGCCGTAGAGCTTGATGATCTCGACCTGCTTGCCCTGGCTGGCGAAATACCGGCGCGCCGAATTGACATATTTGGTGGCGACACGCAGACCGTGGCCGGAATCCCGCGCCCCGTCCGCCGGCCCGGCCACCATCAGCCTGCAGCGCGCGATCTTCAAATCCAGCAACTCGTAGAGGCCGTCGCCCTCGTACTCCATCAGCACGTCCTTGCCGGCGATGCCGATATCGGCGGCGCCGTAGTCCACATAGGTAGGCACGTCGGAGGCGCGGATCAACACCAGTTTGACATCGTCGCGGCTGGTATCCAGGATCAGCTTGCGACTCCGCTCCGGATCATCCCTGGGCACGATGCCGGCGCCATCCAGCAAGGGCAGGGCATCCTTGAAGATGCGGCCCTTGGAAACGGCAATGGTCAGACTATTACTACTCACGTCAGTCAATCCTTAATCGGGCTTACGGCGGATGTGGGCGCCCAATTGTTGCAATTTTTCTTCGATACATTCATAGCCGCGGTCGATGTGATAGATGCGATCCACCACGGTCTCGCCCTCGGCCACCAGGCCCGCCAGCACCAGACTGGCCGAGGCGCGCAGATCGGTGGCCATGACCGGCGCGCCCTGCAGTTTCTCGACCCCGTTGATCACCGCCATATTGCCCTCGACGCGGATGTTGGCGCCCATGCGCACCAGTTCCTGCACATGCATGAAGCGGTTCTCGAACACCGTCTCGGTGATGGTCCCCGAACCCTCCGCCACTGCATTCAGGGCCGAAAATTGGGCCTGCATGTCGGTGGGGAAGGCGGGATAGGGGGCGGTGTGAATATCCACCGCCCGCGGCCGTCGGCCTTGCATATCCACTTCGATCCAGTCCTCGCCGGTGCTCACCTTGCCGCCGGCCTCCTGCAGCTTGCTCAACACCGCGTCGAGCAGATCCGGCCGGGTGTTCTTGACCTTGACCCGACCGCCGCTGATGGCGGCGCCGACCAGGTAGGTGCCGGTCTCGATGCGGTCGGGCAGGATGCTGTACTCGCTGCCGCTCAACTCATCCACCCCTTCGATGGTGATGGTATCCGAGCCGTGACCGGTGATCTTGGCGCCCATGCTGATGAGAAAATTGGCCAGGTCCACCACCTCCGGTTCACGCGCCGCGTTTTCGATGACGCTGGTGCCCTCGGCCAAGGTGGCGGCCATGAGCAGATTCTCGGTACCCGTCACCGTTACCATGTCCATGAACAGGCGCGTGCCTTTGAGGCGTTTGGCGCGGGCGCGGATGTAACCGCCCTCCACCTCAATGTCGGCGCCCATGGCGCGCAGGCCGTTGATGTGCAGATTCACCGGTCGCGAGCCGATGGCACAGCCGCCCGGCAGGGAGACATCCGATTCGCCGTAGCGCGCCAGCATGGGCCCCAACACCAGGATGGAGGCGCGCATGGTGCGCACCAGCTCGTAAGGCGCGACGAAGCTGTTGATGGTGGTCGGATTGACCTCCACGTTGAGCTTTTCGTCCACCACCAACTCCACGCCCATGCGGCCGAGCAATTCCATCGTGGTGGTGATGTCGTGCAGGTGCGGCACGTTGCGCACCATGACCGGACTGCTGGCCAACAGGGTCGCCGCCAGGATGGGCAGGGCGGCGTTCTTGGCGCCGGAGATACGCACCTCGCCGTCCAGCGGGCCACCGCCGGTGATAATCAGTTTGTCCATCTATTGCGCCTTGGACCACGCCTCTGGCGTATAGGTCTTCAAGCCCAGGGCGTGGATCGCGCCACTCTCCATGCGCCCCGCCAGGGTGGCGTAGACCAGCTGGTGCTGCTGCACCATGGTCTTGCCATTAAAGGCCTCGGACACCACGACGGCATCAAAATGCTGACCGTCGTCACCCAACACCTGCACCTCACTGCCGGGCAGGCCTGTCTCTATCATCTGTTTGATCTGTTGTGCTTGCATCTGCTTGCGCGTCCGTTGTGAATCCCGAAAAAGTCCCGGATTCGAAAAATCAGGAACCGCATAGGATACCCTGAATGGGCGGTTTTATTAAGGCGTTTCCAGGGCGAGCAGCTGGGCCACACCGCTGACCTTGGCCAGGCCCACCAACTGCTCGGGCACCTGATGAAAACTGAGTCGCTTGTCGTGACGCCGCGCCAGGCGCATCCAGCTCACCAGCAGGGCCAGGCCGGCGCTGTCGCTGCGGCCCACCTCGGCCAGGTCCACTTCCACCTCGGCGGCGTCGTCAAACAGGCGCGCGCCGGCGCCCACCAGATCGGGCACGGTGGCGAAGCTCAACTCGCCGCCGAGGCTGAACGCCCCCGGCGCCTGCCGTTTGAGCTGTTGGGCGGCACTCACTTTTTCATTACGTCCTGGTTACGCTGCCTGAGGGTGGCGATGAGGCCGTCCAGTTCGCCCTGGCGGATCTCTTTGGAGAAACTGCTGCGATAGTTGGTCACCAGGCTGACGCCGTCGATCACCACATCGAACACCTTCCACGCGTCACCGCTCTTATGCAGCTTGTAATCAATGGGAATGGGGAAACCGCCGGGCTGCTCCACCTCGGTGCGCACCTGGGCCTGCTCCGGATCACCACCTTCCCTAAAGGGCAGAAAGCTGATCTCCTGGTCGGTGTATTCATTCAGCGAAGTGGCGTAGGTGCGCACCAGCAGTTGTTTGAACTCCTCGGTAAAGGCGTCGCGCTGCTGCGCCGAGGCGCGGCGCCAGTACTTGCCCAG
Organism: Candidatus Tenderia electrophaga; assembly: GCA_001447805.1. Taxonomy (NCBI): domain Bacteria; kingdom Pseudomonadati; phylum Pseudomonadota; class Gammaproteobacteria; order Tenderiales (SeqCode); family Tenderiaceae (SeqCode); genus Tenderia (SeqCode); species Tenderia electrophaga (SeqCode). The sequence goes on along the minus strand of CP013099.1, from coordinate 3,553,040 downwards.
CACCAACTGCGACATGTATTCAAAATCGAAATGGGGCAAGACGATCTTATTGACCAGCTCATAGATACGCTCGGGATTGTTTTTGATCACCGCCTGTTCCTGCTTGAGCGTGCTCAGCATGCGTTCGGAGGTCTGCCTGACCAGCTCCTGCGCCGACTGGGCGGCCCACACGGGCGCCGCTGTCAAACTCAACAGCAGCGCAAAAATCGTCATCAATCGTTTCATGGCGTCTTCCCCGCGGCATCTTCCAGACGTGCCACATGCATGTTGTATTCAAAGGTGGTTTGCAAATAATCGGTCATGGCCAACACGTAGGCCTGCATGGCGGTCATGATCTTTTCCGCCTTTTCCAGGCCGGCTTCGAAATCGGTATAGCTGGCGATCATCCAGCGCCGCGCCGAGCGGCTGGCCTCTTCCAGACGCTGCACCGCCTTGTGGTAACCCTGTACCTGGTAATACTGCTCCGCCACCTGGTATGGAATACCCTTGCGGGCAAAGGAAGACTTGGCGATCAAGGCGTTCAATTCGGCCTCGGCGCTGGTGATCTTGCCGTCGGCGACGCCCGGGTTCCAGTTCCAGCGCAGACCGATCAGCGGCGTCATGCCCGCCTCATTGAACGGGTCATAGATATAGGGGTTCTCCAGCCGGTTGCGCTCGGGCGCATAGGACAGGGTGGCCGCCACCCCGGCGTACAGATCGGGATTGCTGGTGGATTTATTCGCCGCCACCAGGGCGCGGCGCGCCGCCATGCCGGCCTCCAACTGCGCCATCTCGGGGCGCTGACGCATGGCCTGGGACTGCAATTCCTCCATGCTGCCACCCGGCAATTCCACCGGGCGAATACGGCGGTCGGCCAGCTCCAGCGTCTCGTCCTGGGAGATGCCGGTGAGCACCTTGAGGCCGCCCAGCGCCACCTTTTCCAAGGCCGCGGACTGGGCCTTGTATTTGGCCACCAGGGCCCGCCCGGACTGCAGGGCGTAGAGATCGGATTGCCTGACCTCGCCCTCGCCTTGGTCCAGCCACCCTTGCACCAAGTCGATGGCCCCCTGCAGACGTTTTTCCACGTCCTCCAACACCAGGCGCCCGTCGCGCGCCGCCAGGTAGCCGTAGTAGGCCTTTTTCACATCCAGCACGGTGGCATTGCGTTGCAACTGCACATCCTGATCCTTGATACGGATGTTGGCCTGGGCCGCATCAGAGTAGTTTTCCAACTTGCCGAAGGTGTGCAGCGGCTTGAGCAGGGCCAGATCGATCTTCAACCACAGCGAGGCGCCTCTGAATTCATAGCGGTCGTCGCGCAGCTCGCAATTGCCCGGCGTACAGCCGCCGTTCTCGAAGATACTGCCCTCGATCTGCGGCGCCAGGGCGAGAAAACTGTTGCTCTCCACAAACCAGCCGCCATGGCCTTCCACCTCTTCCAACTGGCCGCGCGCCGCGGCAACGAAGTGACGCCGCTCTTCAATGCGCGGATCGCTGTTCAGGGCACGCTCGATGGCCTGATCCAGGTCGAGGGTCTCCGCCGCCGCCGGCAGGGCCAGACTCAGGCAGAGCAATGCCAAACACGTTCTCACTCGCTGCCGCCTCCTCCCGCCGCCTTAAACAGGAACTGACCGATCAGTTCTTCCAACACCAAGGCCGACTGGGTGATCTTGAATTCATCATTGGGCTGCATGTTATCCATGGAACCGCCCGCCTCCAAGGCCACATACTGTTCACCCAACAGGCCGGAGGTGAAAATGCTGGCGCTGGTATCCTCCGGCAGCTGGTCATACTGCTCCCGGATCTTGAGTGTCACCACCGCCTCGAAGGTCTGTTCATCAAAGCCGATCTGTTCCACCCGGCCGATGCGCACCCCGGCCATGGTCACCGGCGAGCGCTCCTTGAGACCGCCGATATTGTCGAAGCGGGCGATGAGCGGATAGCCGCCCTCCTCGCCGAACTCGCTCAGATTGCTGACCTTCATGGCCAGCACGAACAAGGCGCCGAGGCCGGCGGCGATGAAGATGCCCACCAGAATCTCTACATTTTTGTTTTGAAACATAAGCTGTTCCTTTAATCAAACATCAATGCGGTCAAGACAAAATCCAGTCCCAGCACCGCCAGCGAGGCGTGCACCACGGTATGGGTGGTGGCCCGCGCCACCCCTTCCGAGGTGGGTACGCTGTCGTAACCTTCGAATACGGCGATCCAGGTCACCACCACACCGAAGACTAGACTCTTGATGACACCGTTGCCCACGTCCTCATAAAAATCCACGCGGTCCTGAATCTGCGACCAGAAGGCGCCGCTGTCCACCCCCAGCAGACCGACACCGACGAAATAACCGCCCATCACGCCGACGGCGCTGAAGATGGCCGCCAGCAAAGGCATGGACAACATACCGGCGACGAAGCGCGGCACCACCACGCGCTTGATGGGGTCCACCGCCATCATCTCCATGCCGGAGAGCTGCTCGGTGGCCTTCATCAGACCGATCTCGGCGCTCAGGGCCGAGCCGGCGCGACCGGCGAACAGCAGGGCCGTAACCACCGGCCCCAACTCGCGCACCAAGGACAGGGCCACCATGACGCCGAGGGACTCCTCGGCACCGAAATCCACCAGGGTATTGTAGCCCTGCAGACCCAGCACCATGCCGACAAAGAGGCCGGCGACGACGATGATCAACAGCGACAGTACGCCCACTGAATACATTTGCTGCAACAGCAGGCGCAGGCGTGGCAGCAAACTCGGCAGACCGGCGATCAGGGACAGAAAAAATAAATGGCCGCGCCCCAGGCGCTCGAAAAAGCCGAGCCCGGAACGGCCCAGATTGCGCAGCCACTGCATCAGTCCGGCGCCCCTGTCATCAGATCCTCGACATAATCGGGCGCCGGATAGTGGAACGGCACCGGGCCGTCCGGCTCGGCGTGGATGAATTGCTGCACCCAGTCGGAATCGGAACGTTCCAGTTCATCGGGCGAGCCCTTGCCCATCACCTTGCCGCCCGACAGCACGTAGACATAATCGGCGATGGCCGAGGTCTCGGACACATCATGAGAGACGATCACGCTGGTCAGGCCGAGGGCGTCATTGAGTTTACGGATCAGTTGCACGATGACGCCCATGGAGATGGGATCCTGGCCGGTAAACGGCTCATCGTACATGATCATCATGGGGTCCAGGGCGATAGCGCGCGCCAGAGCGACGCGCCGTGCCATGCCGCCCGAGAGTTCACTGGGCTGCAGCTCACGCGCGCCGCGCAGCCCCACCGCCTCCAGCTTCATCAGCACCAGGTCGCGGATCAATTCTTCCGGCAGCTCAGTGTGTTCGCGGATGGGAAAGGCGATGTTGTCATAGACATCGAGATCGGTCAGCAGGGCGCCGCTTTGAAACAGCATGCCCATGCGCTTGCGCAGCGTGTACAGCGCCGTCTGGGACAGACGATGCACGTTCTCGCCGTCCACCTCCACCGTGCCCGCATCGGGACGCAACTGCCCGCCGATCAGGCGCAGCAAGGTCGTTTTCCCGGTACCGCTGGGCCCCATGATGGCGGTCACCTTGCCACGCTGGATATCCAGGTCGATATTGTCGAAGATCATGCGCGCACCGCGCTTGAAACTCAGGCCGCGAATCTTGACCAGCACATCGTCGCTGTTGTGATTATTGTCATCCGTCATGATTGAGTGGTCGAAGATCTATTCGCCGGCGATGGTCATGGTGTCGATAAGAATGGAACCGCTGCGCACATTGCCGCGCAAGTCTACATCATTGCCGATGGCGATTATATCCTTGAACATCTGTTTCAGGTTGCCCGCCACGGTCAATTCCTCCACCGGGTATTGAATTTCACCGCCCTCGATCCAATACCCCGCCGCGCCGCGCGAATAATCGCCGGTGACCATGTTGGTACCGTGCCCCATCATGTCGGTGATCAACAGGCCGGTATCCATTTCACGACACAGGGCCTGCAGATCCTTATCGCCATGGGAGATAAACACATTGCGGGTGCCGCCGGCATTGGCCGTGGTCTGCATGTCGAGACGGCGCGCGGCATAACTGTCCAGGATATAGCCCTGCACTACACCATCGCTGACCAGGTCACGATCGCGGGTGGCCACCCCTTCGCGATCAAAGGGTGCGCTGTAGAGACCGCACGGCAACAACGGTCGCTCGTCGATACGGACGAACCCCGGAAACACCTGCTCGCCGATGCTGTTAAGCAAATAAGAAGAATTGCGGTACTGGGCGCTGCCGCGAATGGCGCCGAGAAAACCGGACACTAAACCGCCGGCCTGTTCGGCGGCGAAGATCACCGGCGCCTGGCGCGTCTTCATACGCCGCGCACCGAGGCGTTTCACGGTGCGCTCGGCGGCCTTGCGGCCGACGATATCGGGCGCCTCCAGGCTGCAGGCATCGCGCGCGGAGCTGTACCAATAATCGCGCTGCATGTTGTCGCCTTGCTGGCCGATGACACAGCAGCTCACCCCGTGGCGTGTGCCGCCGTAGCCGCCGACAAAACCGTGGCTGTTGCCGTAGACGCGAAAGGCCTGATGACTGCTGACACTGGCGCCCTCGGAATTGGTGATGCGCGCGTCATAGTCGCGCGCCACCGCCTCGCTCTCCAGGGCCAGTTCGATGGCCCGTTCCGGGGCGATGTCCCAGGGATGATTGAGATCGAGATCAATCACTTCCCCGGCCATCAATGCGGCATCCGCCAAACCCGCATAGGGATCTTCAGCGGTGTAGCGCGCGATGCGGCAGGCGGCGGCGACGGTGTCGCGAATTGCCTCCTGGCCGAAATCAGTGGTACTGGCCGAGCCCTTACGACGATCGAAATAGACCGTCACCCCCAGCCCCTTGTCGTGATTATGCTCGACGGTTTCCACCTCGCCCAGGCGCACGTTCACCGATAGGCCCGACTCCAGGCTTACCGCCGCCTCGGCCGCGCTGGCGCCCAGCTGTTTGGCCTCGGCCAGAATCTGTTCCACCAACGCTTGCAACTGTGCCTGGCTGTAAACCGAATTTTTGATTACCGGCGTTTGCGCCATTGTCTTGCTCCCACTGCTTTGAATGTCGGGTGCGCCGCGCACACCATGCGCTGCTGTATTTTTCGGCATGACTGCGCTACCTTAGCGCCCATGCACGACGAAGACGATGCGGAACTCCCCAAAAGCAAATCCCAACTCAAGCGCGAAATGCACGCGCTGCAGGCGTTGGGCAAGGCCGTCGTCGAACTCCCGCCCAAGGACCTGGCCAAGATTCCCCTGCCCGACGAGCTGGCCGAGGCCGTGGCCCAGGCGCGCAGCATCAACAGCCACGGCGCGCTGAAACGACAGTTGCAGTTCATCGGCCGGCTGATGCGCAACGTCGATCCCGAACCGATCCAGCAGGCCCTGGAGGCCATCCGCCTCACCGGCCAGCAATCCAGCGCCCGCTTTCACGCCGTGGAACACTGGCGCGACCGTATTCTCGCCGAGGGCCAGCCTGCCCTGGATGAGTTCGTCGGTCAACAGCCGCAGGCGGACCGCCAACAACTGCGCCAGCTCATGCTCAACGCCCAGCGCGAGGCCAAACAGGGTAAACCGCCGACGTCGGCGCGCAGCCTGTTCCGTTTGTTACGAGACATGCTCAAGGACCACTAGCCGGCCGACGTCCCGCCCACGGTCAGCCCGTCGATACGCATGGTCGGCTGGCCTACGCCCACCGGCACGCTCTGGCCTTCCTTGCCGCATGTGCCCACCCCCTCGTCCAGCTTCAGGTCATTCCCTACCATGCCCACCCGGGTGAGCGCGTCCGGGCCGTTGCCGATCAGAGTGGCGCCCTTGACCGGATGGGTGACCTTGCCGTTTTCGATCATATAGGCCTCGCTGGCGGAGAACACGAACTTGCCCGAGGTGATGTCTACCTGGCCGCCGCCGAAGTTGACCGCGTACAGGCCCTTGTCCACCGAGGCGATGATCTCCTGCGGGTCATGCTCGCCGGCCAGCATATAGGTATTGGTCATACGCGGCATGGGCAGATGGGCGTAAGATTCGCGCCGGCCGTTACCGGTGGAAACGCCGCCCATCAGGCGGGCGTTCATCTTGTCCTGGATATAGCCTTTGAGAATGCCGTTTTCGATCAAGGTGGTGCACTGGGTGGGCGTGCCCTCATCGTCCATGTTGAGCGAGCCGCGGCGGTTGAGCAGGGTGCCGTCGTCCACCACGGTGCACAACTCCGAGGCCACCTGCTGACCGAGGCGGCCGGAAAAGGCCGAGGTGCCCTTGCGGTTGAAGTCACCCTCCAGGCCGTGCCCCACCGCCTCGTGCAGCAGCACCCCCGGCCAGCCCGGGCCCAGCACTACCTGCATGCTGCCGGCAGGGGCGTCCTTGGCCTCCAGATTCACCAGCGCCTGGCGCACCGCCTCGCGGGCATAGCCCAGGCCGCGCGCCTCGGCGTCGCTGAAAAAGCGGTAATCGAGGCGCGCCCCGCCGCCGCTTGAGCCCTGCTCACGGCGGCCGTTCTCCTCCACCACCACCGATACGCTCATGCGCACCAGCGGGCGCACATCCGCCGCCAGGGTGCCGTCGCTGGCGGCCACCAATACCACTTTATGGGTCCCCACCAGGCTCACCATGACCTGCTTGACGCGCGGATCCTGGGCGCGGGCCGCGGCGTCGGCCGCCTCCATGAGGGCCACCTTGTCCTGTTCCGACAGGCTGTCGAAGGGCTGCAGGCTGCTATACAGCGAGTGCACCGCGGGCTGACCGGACCAGGCCTTGAGGCTGCCCTGCGCGCCGCTGCGGGCGATGGCGCGCGCGGCCAGGGCCGATTCGGTCAGGGCCGGCAAAAAGATCTCGTCGGAGTAGGCGAAACCGGTCTTCTCACCGCTTACCGCGCGTACGCCGACGCCGCGCTCGATACTGTAACCGCCGTCCTTGACGATGCCGTCTTCCAGGGACCAGGACTCGAAGCGACTGGTCTCGAAATAGAGGTCGGCATAGTCGACGCGGTGGCCCATGATGTTGCCCAACACCCCCTCCAACTGCGCCTCGTCCATGGCGGCGGGTTGCAGGATGACCGTGCGGGCGATGTCGAAAGTGTCACTCATGAAAACCTCCAGGGTCGGTTGGGGCGGCGGTTACAGGCGGCGATGACTGATGGCCGGCAGGCTGCGGCGCATGGCGGCCAGCTGGTCGCGGTCGATGTCGCCCATGACTACGCCGGAACCGCGCGGCAGGCGGTCGATCACCACACCCCAGGGGTTGACCACCATGCTGTCGCCATGGGTCTCGCGGCCGTTGACGTGATACCCGCCCTGGGCGGCGGCCACCACGTAACAAAGATTCTCGATGGCCCGGGCGCGCACCAGCACCTCCCAGTGGGCCTTGCCGGTAATGGCGGTGAAGGCGGCGGGCAGGACCAATAATTCCATATCCTGATCCAGCATCTTGCGAAACATCTCGGGAAAACGCAGGTCGTAACACACCGCGATGCCCATGCGGCCGAAGGGGCTGTCGATCACCACCACGTCCTTGCCGTGTTCGATGGTCTCCGATTCGGTATATTTTTCCGCGCCGCCTTCCAGAGTCACATCGAACAGATGCAGCTTGTCGTAGCGCGCCACCCGCTCGCCGGCCTCGTTATAGACCAGACAGGCGGCCAGCACCTTGCTCGGGCTCTGGGCCGCCATGGGCACGGTGCCACCCACCACCCAGATGCCGTGCCGGGCGGCCTGCTGGGCCAGAAACTCCTGGATCGGCCCGTGGCCGTCTTGTTCGCGCACGGCCACCTTATCCTGTTCCTTGACGCCCATAATGGCGAAGTTTTCCGGCAAGACCACCATGCCGGCGCCTTCGCCCGCGGCCTTGGCGATGAGGCGACCCGCCTCCAGCAAATTGGCATTCACATTGGGCCCGGAGGCCATTTGCACTGCAGCTACACGATTTTGATTCATTCCTACTCCGTTTCGACCGGCTCTTCCTGCCCCTGTTCCGCGACCGGCGGCGCCTGCGCGTCCTGAGCCGTGTCTGCCGGCGGCGTCGCCGCGGCATCCATGGGCTGCGCGGCAGGGCTTGCGGCGGCGGGATCGTTCACCCGGGCCTCGTCCGCGGCCGGCAGCGCATCGATTTGCAGCGGCTCGGCGTGCTCGGGCAGGGTCGGATCCACCAGCACCACCGCCACTGCGTCCAGGCGCTCGGGATCGGCCTGCAATTCGATGCGGTCCGAGGCGATGCCGAGGGCCACCAGCCAGGCCTGCAACTCCTGGCCCCACAGCTCGCCCGACTCGCCTTCGGGATAACGCAACACCAGATAGGCCTCGGGCTCGGCCAGTAATTGTTTGACCGCGGCACCGAGGTCGGCCCGCGCGGCGATCACATCGCCATGGCGCGGCGTAAACCAGAAGTCGGCCCCCAGTTCGGCCACCGGCTGCTGCGCCGCCCAGGCCCCGGGCATCAGACAAAAGAGTAAAAATAACAAACGCTTCATCGGCGCAAGAATATCATTAACCTACATTTCTCACACCTGTGCCGTGCGCCGCGGGGCCGGCCTTGGCTCGAATTTCTCATCCCCTTTCTACTGCGACGGCCCAATGGCACCCCCTTGAACCGTCTCGCCACGAACAGGGATGAGACATCCGGCTTAGCGCGGCGCGCGACTGCTGGCGCCCGAATCTCCGGCCGGGGCTTCGCCCTTGACCAGGTCCACAGGCTCGATCTTCGGATCGTCCCAGCTGCCGCTGACCTGGTAATAAATCCCGGTGGCTTTGTCCACTTCCGAACTGGCCAACTTTTCGATCAGCGCCATCACCAGGGCCGGGGCGATGCTGCCGGTGAGAATGCCCGCCAGGGTCGGCAGCCCGGAGGTGACATGGGGCACGACCTTGACGCGCTGGTCGTAGTCCTCCTGGACCAGGCCGACCCGGCCGCTGAGTTCGATGCGGGCGGCGGGACCGTCCATTTCAAAATTCTCGGTAAAGGCGTTGCCGGCGCGGATATCGAAATGACCGCGCATGTAATCAAAGGCGAAGCCCTTGCCGAAGAAATCGCTGAAGTCCAGCTTCAGGCGGCGCGGCAGGGCCGAGATACTGAGCAGGCCGAAAAAGCGCCCGGCGCCGGGCTCCACCTCCGGCACGCTGCCGTCGTTGAAGTCGAAATTCACCGTGCCGTCGAGACTGGCCAGGTCGTAATCCAGCAAGGGGCCGTCCCAACTCAGTTCGAGCTGGCCGGTGCCCTCTCCGTTGCGGATGCTCTGGGCATAGCCAAGCCCGGTGAGCAGGGCGCCGAGATTGTAAATGCGCAGGTCGGCGTCCACCTGGCTGCGGTGGCGCTCGTCCTTGCGCCAGTCGCCGTGAATGACGCCCTCGACGATGCCCGAGGCCACACTCAAGCGCTCCAGTTTGAGGCCGTTGGCGCGGCGGCGGGTTTCCAGTTCTACACGGCCCAGGTCCAGATCGCCGTAACGGGTCTGGCGGCTGGTCATGCTCAGCGGCGGCAGGTCAGCCGGGTCGACAGGCGTTTCCTGCGGCGCCGTCTGCTGCGCGTCACCCTTGGGCGGGCGGGCCAGATGGAGCCGTTCCAATTCCATTTTCACCAAGGTGTTGCGTTTTTCTGGCAGCCAAATCTTACCAACCAGACGGTCGCTGCTGACATCTACCGTCCACAGGGAGGTGCCGCGCTCGCCCTGCACCCTGACGTCGCTCAGGGTTTGGCCGAACAATTGGGCGGTCCTGATGTTGAGATCGAGCTGATTCACCGGCGATATCCGGGCCTCCGCCGTGCTCCGGGCCTGGGCCGCGCCCGCGGCGGCATCGTCCTCCAACAAGGGTTGCCATTGGCCGTAATCGAAGCGCGCCAGCTGGCCGCCGATGCGTAGGCCCGGCTTTTCTGGCAGCTGCGCGGGGCCGTTGAAATGGAGTTCGCCATGCGTCAGACCCGCATCACCCTGCAACAGGAACACGCCACTCAGTGTCTCGGCGGCGTAATCGAAAAACCAGCGCCGCGCCTGGCCGTCGAAGCGCGCGAACACTTCCAGTTCACGCGGCGAAGCGGCCTGTTTTTGCAGCGGCGCCGGCAGTTGCACCGCGGTGCCGACCAGGTCCGAGGTGAGCTTGAGGGTGGGCTGAACGATGCCGCCGCGCTGACTGCGCGGAATCTCCAGCCGTGCCTGCCAGCGGCTTTGACCGTCGAGATGGGGAAACACGAACAGGTCGAGACGCTTGCCCAGTTCGTTGTAGCGGGTCTCGCCGGCGGCCTCAAAGATCAGATTGGTCTTGTCGCGCGGCAGCGCCTCGCTGAAGATATCGATGGTCGCCGGCTGGCCCAACACCTGCGCGTCCACCGACTTGGCCGACACGCCTGTGTTGCTGAATTCGACGATCCCGGAGATGGCGTCCAGGTCCACCCCCAGGCGCTTGAAATCGACGCCACTGTTGTCGAAGGCCACCAGGCCGTGGGTCTCCACCTGGGTGTCGGCCTGCAGGGGAATGGTCAGGCTGAGGTCCAGTTGTGCCGGGCCGGTCGCCTGCGCCCCCGCGGTGAACTCACCGAAGCGCTGCTGCAGCGGGCTCTTGTTGAGAAAATCCACCACGTCGTCGGCGCCGCCCTCGGCACGCCCCAGCAGGTGCAGCATGGCCGGCTTGTCGCGCAGATTGGGGATCTGCACATCCACGTGCTTGAGGTCGGCACCCAGCACCTTGCCGGCCACCGCCTCGATGGACATGCGCTTGCCGACGAAGGCCACCTGGGTTTCAATCTCCTCGACTCGCGGCCAACCCGCCTGGTAGTCGAGGATGCCGTCGGAGACATTGAACAGGATCTCAAAGCGCCCCGAACCGTCCGTGAACGGGAAGCGCTCAATCGGCCCCTGCAACAGCATGCCGCCCGAGGTGACTTTGCCGGCGACGATGGCGCGGTCGAGCCAGGCCACGCTCTGCTCGGGCATGATCTTGGCGGGCAGGTAACGGCTGGCCGCCGCGCCGTTGCCGCGCTTGAAGTCGGCCAGCAGTTTCACCACCGGCGAGGCGTCGTCGGCGGGCAGAAACAGCTTGCCGTCGAGGCGCACGGCGGCGTCCTGGTTGGCGATATCCAAGTGCCGCAGCTCGACCGACAGCCCGTCCGGCCGACGCTGCCAGGCCAGGCGGCCGCGCATGTCGTCGACGGCGAAAAAGTCGCGGAACCACTGGCGCACATCGAGATAGGCGCCGCGGGTGCCGATGTCGGCCACGCCGCCCGATTGATTCATGTTGAGCGTGGCGTCCAGGCCGTCGAAACCGGGAAATTCTTGCCACGGCAGCAGGGCGAAATCCTGCAGTTCGCCGCGGGCGAAATAGTCTTGGATCTTGCCGTCCACCAGTTGCAGACTGAGGTAGGTGTTGCGCAGTTCGCCGCGCGGCTTGGTGGTGAGCAGGATCTGGCGTTGCGCCTGACTGGGCATGGAACTGAGCGCCAGCAGGGTGGAGAGGTCGTCCACGCGTGCGAACGTGGTGGCCAGCTCCAGCCGGCTGCCGCGCTCGGTGGGGGTCTGCGCCACGTGCACGCGGGCCGGCGTCCAGGCGACGCCGTCCATTTCCAGGCGCAAGCGGTCCACGTCCAGGGTCCAGCCGTGATCCCGGTTCTGCCACGCGAATTCGCCGAACAGGGAGGACACCCGCTGCACATCTTGCGGCATCTCGGGCACCGGCTGATCCGGCGCCAGATAGGCGTCGCGCAGGAACACATAGCCCTTGAGCGTGTCGAGCCGGTTGTCGCGCCAGCCGGCCCACACTTCCAATTCGGCCTGGCCGCTGACCATGCGCATGCCCAGGCCGGGCCGGTCCACCAGCCACTGCACCAATTCCAGGCCGGCGCCCTCGGCATACATGTCCACCGTCCAGTCGCTGAAATCATCCACGCCGCCGCGCGCTTCGGCCATCACCCGCACCTGGCCGCCCAGGGTGGACGGCAGGGCCAGCCGACCGCTGAGACTATGTTTTTCGCCGCTGTTGCGCAGCAGCAGATTCACATCGCGCATGGTGACCTGGTAGTCACCCTGGCGATGGTCGCGCCAGTGCAGGAGGCTGTTTTCGATCGCCAGACTGTTCTGCCGGAACAGCCAGCGGAATACCGCAGCGCCATCGCCGTTGTGCTGGCCGGCGCTGGGAAAACTCATTTCGCCCAGGGTGATTTCGCCGTCGGCCTGGCGCACCAGGCTCAGCTCGATGCCGCTCAGGGTCAGGTCATGCAGGGCAATCTGGCCGCGATACAGGGTCAGGGGCAGGGAGACATCGATATAGGCCTCGTCAAAACCGAACAGGGTCTGCGTGCCCGCCTGGTCCAGCAGCCGCACCTGGTGCAGATACAGGCGCGGACCGTCGCCGTGCCAGCCCACCTCGAAATCGCGCACCTGCACCGGTTGGCCCAAGACCTGGCTGATCTGCTGCTCCAGCTCGGCCTTGTAGCCGCCCAATTGCGGCAACAGCAGACGCGCGGCGGTGAGCAGCACGGCCAGCAGGATGATGAAGCCGGCCGTCCACCACCAGGTGTGCCGGGAAATGAAGCGAATGATTTTAACGCTGACGTTCACAGATACTAAGCATAGAAGATGACGCAGCCCGGGACCGCGCCGCGGCTCACATCATGACCACGTCGAAGTGCTCCTGGCTGTAGAGCGACTCCACCTGCAGTTTGATGGGCTTGCCGATGAACTCTTCCAGCTCGGCGATGCTGGTGGACTCCTCGTCGAGCAGGATATCCACCACCTCCTGCGAGGCCAGCACCAGGTACTGCTGGGCGTCGAACTGGCGCGCCTCGCGCAGGATCTCGCGGAAGATCTCGAAGCACACCGTCTCCGGCGTCTTCTGGGTGCCGCGACCGCTGCATACCGGGCAGGGTTCGCACAGCACGTGCTCCAGGCTCTCGCGGGTGCGTTTGCGCGTCATCTCCACCAGGCCCAGGGTCGAGACCTCGGTGATATGGCTCTTGGCGCGATCGCGCTCCAGGTTCTTCTGTAACGAACGCAGCACCTGGCGTTTGTGTTCCTCCTCGATCATATCGATGAAGTCGATGATAATGATGCCGCCCAGGTTGCGCAGCCGCAGCTGGCGGGCGATGGTCTGGGTGGCCTCCAGGTTGGTCTTGAAGATGGTCTCTTCCAGATTGCGGTGGCCGACAAAGGCGCCGGTGTTGACGTCGATGGTGGTCATGGCCTCGGTCTGATCGATAATCAGATAGCCGCCGGATTTGAGATGCACCTTGCGCTCCAGCGCCTTCTGGATCTCGTCCTCCACGCCGTAGAGGTCGAAGATGGGGCGCTCGCCCGGATAGTGCTCCACCCGCGCCGCCAGCTCGGGCATGAACTGCTCGGCGAACTGGCTCACCCGACGCGTGGCACGGCGCGAATCGATGCGCAGTTTTTCCACCTCGCCGTCCACCACGTCGCGCAGGATACGCATCACCAGCGGCAGGTCTTCGTGGACGATCTCGCCCGCCCGGGCGGCGGCGCTGCGCTCGCTGATGGACTCCCACAGCTTGTTGAGAAACTCGGTATCGGCGCGCAGGGCCGCGATGGGCACCCCCTCGGCGGCGGTGCGGGCGATGTAGCCACCGGCGGCGCCGTGCATCAACACCGACATCACATCCTTGAGGCGTCGGCGTTCCAGCTCGTCCTCGATCTTGAGCGAGACGCCGGCATGAAACACCTCCGGGGTAAACACCAGAAAGCGTGACGGAACGGTGATATGGGTGGTCAGACGCGCGCCCTTGGTGCCGAGCGGGTCCTTGATCACCTGCACCAGCACCTCCTGGCCCTCGCGCAGCAAGTGGGTGATGTTGTCGCTGTGCGTCTCCGCCTCGCCCGCTTGAGCGATGTCCGAGGCATGCAGGAAGGCGGCACGGTCCAGGCCGATGTCGATGAAGGCCGCCTGCATGCCGGGCAGCACCCGCGACACCTTACCTTTATATATATTACCCACCAGGCCGCGGCGACGCTCGCGCTCGATAATCACCTCTTGCAGCACGCCGTTCTCAACCACCGCCACGCGGGTCTCATGAGGTGTCACATTCATCAGGATTTCTATCGACATGAACTACGCGCCTTCGCCCCCGTTGTCAGACCAGTGATCACAGACATTGATTCCAAATTCCGCCAACAGTTGGGCGGTCTCGAACAGCGGCAGCCCCATCACCGCCGAAAAGCTGCCTTCCAGATGTTCGATGAACGCCGCCGCACGCCCTTGGATGGCATAGGCGCCGGCCTTGTCCGCCGCTTCGCCGGTGCGCCAATAGGCCAGGCGCTCCGCCGCCGTCGTGGCCCGGAATACTACCTTATTTACGTTAAGCCGGCTGGCGCGGCGCGCCGCCACGCCCGCTTCAACCACGGCCAGCGCTGTCAATACCTGGTGGGCGCGACCCGAGAGGCGCTCCAGCATGGCCAGCCCGTCGGCCGCGTCGCGCGGCTTGCCCAGGATCTCGCCGTCCACCACCACCGTGGTGTCGGCCGCCAGCACCGGCAGGTCTGGATGTTGCGCCGACACCGCCGCGGCCTTATGCCGCGCCATCCTCAACACATAGACTTCCGGCACCTCGCCGGGTTGCGGCGACTCGTCGATATCCGCCGTCGCCACTTTAAAGGACACGCCGATCTGAGCCAGCAACTCGGCCCGCCGCGGCGAGGCGGAGCCCAGACAAATCATAGGCTTGGTCATAAATCATCACTCACAGTGCTAGAGTCCGGAAGATACTAGGACGGGCTGTAAAGGGCAAACAGCGCGGGGCCTGCCGACGCTATCGGCCTCGCGGCACAGGCGCATAGCGTCAGCGGCGCGATTCGGCATGTACAGTATAAGCGGCGTAAACGCGGTGATCGGCCGCGTCTCCACTGCGCCTGACGCGCGATTGATAGTTCTCAATGAATCTAAAACCCGTTTTGTTAGCCTTGATGTTAGCCCGTGATCGCCGAGCCACTGGGTGGTCTGCGCTTGAGAATCCCAATCCAAGGAGGAGAAGACGATGTCCACACGTACCGCACAGGCCCACTGGAAGGGTGGGTTGAAATCTGGCCAAGGCACAATGCAGGTGGAAAGCGGGGCCTTTGAAACCCGGTATTCCGCCGCCTCACGTTTTGAAAGCGAGTCGGGCAGCAATCCGGAGGAGTTAATCGGAGCTGCCCACGCCGGCTGCTTTTCCATGGCCCTGGCCTTGATGTTGGAACAGGCCCACTATACCCCGGAGCGCATCGATACCCGTGCCCGAGTGCAGCTGGATCAACAAGAGGACGGCTATGCCATCACCCGCATCGAACTCGACACCCAGGCCCAGGTACCCAAACTCGAGGCGGCGGAATTCGAAAAGTTAGCCCAGTCGGCCAAGACCAATTGCCCGGTATCAAAGGCCCTGAAGGGCGTGGAGATCACCTTGCAGGCCGCGCTCAAGTGAGGCCCCGAGCAAAGACACAAGGCCCGGGCAGTCACGCCGGACGCGGCAATAACACCTGGGAAAAATGCGTGCCCGTGTAGGCAATAGATCGACTCGCGGGAAATTTATCACGGCCGTTATGGCACTTTTCGTGTCAATGCCGATCATGCCCCTGGCCGAAGAGGCGACGCCGCCTGGGCGACCGTTCGATAGCGTGCCAACGGAAACAATGGCAGCTCAACAAACGGAAGTGGTCCTCGGCTGGGGCGAGGGCAAGGCCAACAGCGATCTGATCGCGGCCCTGGAGGTGGTGGGTTTCAATCTCGCCATGAACCAATATGATCGGCATTTTCTCGATTCCGAGGTTTACCACTCGGACTTCAGCTCGTTCAAGAACAACTTGGAACGCGGCTGGGCGTATGACAATGACCCCTTTGCCATCAATCAGTTTCTGCATCCCTATGGGGGCACCATCTATTTCGGTGCCGCCCGCTCCACCGGCCACGGCTTTTGGTCGTCCATGGGCTATACCACGGCCGGCAGTCTGATGTGGGAGATGGCCGGCGAAACCAGCCAGCCCTCTATTAATGATCTGCTCACCACCAGCGTCGGCGGCAGCATTCTGGGCGAATCCCTGTTTCGCATGGCCAGCCTGCTGCTGGAAAGCGGCGACACCCCCGCAGGCGTCTGGCGGGAATTGGGCGCCGCCGCGCTGTCGCCAGCCACGGGTTTCAACCGAGTCGGTTTCGGCGATCGCTTTAGCGGCATCTTCTCCAGCCGACACCCGGCGATCTATATCCGCGCCCAGCTCGGTGTAAATATAAACGCCGACATGCACTCGAATATCAACCTGAATCCAGACGCCGACGCCGAACCCATTCCGCAAAGCTATCAAGAGGGCGAGGTCTTGGCGGACGTCGCCATGTCTTACGGCCTTCCGGGCAAACCCGGTTATCGCTACCGGCGCCCGTTCGACTATTTCCATTTCCAGTTCAGCGCCGTCAACAGCAATGTCTTTGAAAATATACATAGCCGCGGCCTGCTCTATGGCCGCGGCTATGCCATGGGCGCAGCGCACCGCGGCGTCTGGGGCGTTTACGGCAGCTATGACTATATCGCGCCGCAGTTTTTCCGCGTTTCCAGCACCTCGGTCGGCCTCGGCAGCACCAATCAATGGTGGTTGTCGCGCTATGTAGCGTTGCAGGGTACGGCCTATGTCGGTATCGGTTACGGCGTGGCCGGCACGCTGCGCGGCGCCGGCGATTACGATTATCACGATGGCGTCACCCCGCAGGGCCTATTGACCTCGCGCCTGGTTTTCGCCGACCGTGCCGCCCTGGACGTCGAACTGAGTCACCACTACGTCAGTGAGCTGGGCGCGGGCGAACCCGATGGCACAGAGCACATCGGCCGTGCCCGCATTGACCTGACCATACGCCTGCATCAACGTCACAGCATCACCCTGCGCTACAGCAGTTCCAGCCGCGACGCCCACTATCCCACTCAGCCCGCCACACGGCAAAACGTGCGGGCCATAAGCCTGGCTTACACCTATCTGGGCAGTAGCGGCTTCGGCGCGGTGGAGTGGTAGCGTCACGGTTGTCGTACTTTCAAAATCAGTCAGCCATGACCAGGGCACGCCCAGAGCCAAGAGAATGGCGACCAGGCGCGGCGCACAAGAACATTGTGAACAATGTCGACATTGTTGCGCCTTTGCGCTGTTTGTCCGAGGCACAGAAACATCCGGCATATAAACACAAGCCACTGTATGAGCTCGGTTTATTCACAGCAAGCCATGTCTGGCACGCCCCCTGCACAGTCTTGGACGTAGGCGCAAAAGGGCCTGCACCCCAACCACCGCTGTACAGGAGACAACATCATGCTGAAGACACCTTATGACAATATTCATCCGTTAGAGCGGTTCGCCCGTTTAGTGCTGGGCGCCGCAATGATCGCACTCATCTTTAGCTCGAGTGCCAGCATCGCCACCTCGTTTGCGAGCAACCCTTGGATCACCCTGGCCTCGGTGTATCCGGTGATGACCGCAATCATGGCCTGGGATCCGCTCTACGCCATGCTGGGACAACTGCCGTCACCCGCACCGCGCAAGAGCAAACCGCTCAGCCATGCGCCCGCTTAAATTGAAGCGTTCTTGAGCCCTGGAGGAAACAAGGCTCCTCCCCCTCCCCGAGACCTTCCCTGCCTTCGGGGCTCATTTTTCTCCATCGATTGGTGCAGTACGCGCCGCTGTCGCACTTTAGCCGGGCGCGCAGCACACCTGCCATACCTTGAAAGCGCAATGATCGCGCACAAAACCCCCCATCGAGACATTCACACCAAGTGGAACACAATATGCAAATAATACGTGCATATCACTTGATGTGTGCAGATCCGCGCCCATCTATAGTGATGCAATGATTCTGCAACCAAGGCGTCTTACTCTTCTACGAGCAACATTCACAGGCGCTGAGTTCATCAGGAGTACCGCTGCAATGCCCAATCAATGCCCGGCGTTTAGTCCCCAGATCGCTGAAGTGATCCAGGATGCCTCACGGCTGGTGGGACAAACCCTCGATCCCCATCATTCCATCCAGGGTATCTTGGCCTTGTTGTCGAACAAACTCGGCCTGACACGAGGCCGCGTTGTGTTGCCGGCTCCCGACACCCGCATGTTGCATATCGCCTACAGTCACGACCTCAGCAAGGGTGAAATCGACCGCGGCACCTATGCCGTGGGCGAGGGCGTGACCGGTCGGGTAATGGCGACAGGTGAAATCGCCCTGATCCCCGATGTCAGCAAGGAACCTTCCTATGTCGCTCACGTCTCGGCAGCCAAACCGACACCGGGTGAACGCGTGGCCTATCTGGCCGTGCCGATTATGCGCGACGACACCCCCATCGGCGTGCTGGCGGTGCATTGCCTGAAGACCGTCATCGGCCACTTCGACAGTGATTTATACATCCTTCAGATCATGGCGGCGATGATCGGCCAGACCCTGCATATCCATGATCTGATCGAGCAAAAGACGCGCGAACTGAAAGAGGAAAACAGGGCCCTGCGCGTCAAGCGACGAGAACACAACGCTGTGCACGGCATCATCGGCAAGAGCGGAGCGCTGCGCGAATCCATCGAGCGCGCCCGCAAGGCGGCGGCGTCGCAAGCCACGGTGATGCTGGTGGGTGAATCGGGCTCGGGCAAGGAACGCTTCGCGCGCATGATTCACCTGGCCAGTGAGCGGCGCGAGAAACCCTTCGTCTGCATCAATTGCGCCGCCATTCCCGCCAACCTGCTGGAGAGCGAACTGTTCGGCCATGAGAAAGGGGCCTTCACCGGCGCCACGAACGCGCGGCCCGGCAAGTTCGAGATCGCCGCCGGCGGCACGCTGTTTCTCGACGAGATCGGCGACATGAGCCTGGACCTGCAGGCCAAACTGCTGCGCGTACTGCAGGAACGCTGCGTGCAGCGCATCGGCAGCAACCGGGAGACCGCCGTCGACGTGCGCATTATCAGCGCCACCAACCAGCGTATGGAAGAGGCCGTCAACAACGGCGGGTTTCGCCTCGACCTGTTTTATCGCTTGAATGTCATCCGCATCACCCTGCCACCGCTGCGCCAGCGCAAGGATGATATCGAACTATTGGCGCTATACTTTCTTAACCGCTGCAACCAGATGCACACACGCAACGTCATGCTCAGCGATGCCGCCTTCGCCCAGCTGAAGGGCTACGAATGGCCGGGCAATGTGCGCCAGCTGGAAAATGTGGTTGAACGCCTGGTGATTATGAGCGATGACGATCTGATCAGCGAACAAACCATCCGGGGCATTCTCAATGAGGAGTCCGGCGTTGCCCTGGAAGAAGGCGGCCAGATCAACGCCATGTCAAGTTTCCAAGAGGGCCAGCCCGCCGATCTGATGCCCCGCCCCTATAGCAAGGTCCACCCGGGCGATCGAGAAGCGATCCTGCAGGCGCTCGACAAAACCCGGGGCAATAAGACGTTGGCGGCACGTACCCTGGGTATGACGCCACGGCAATTGCACTACCGCTTGGACAAACTCGATATCGACTTATAAGCGCCGCCGGCACGTCACCACTCCATCCCCAGCAACCTCTCCTTACCCGTCACCACAGCAGCGCGAGAATTGACTATCATGTAACTCTGCACGCGCGCAGGCATCGACGTGTAGACGCACCGAATAATAACTATCAGGGAGAGTGACGTAATGCCGACTTATCTGACACGTTTTATTTTCACATCATTGCTGTTGTTGTGCGTGGCGCTGCCGGCCCACGCCGCCGCGGACAAGGACAATCGCTGGACCATCGAAGACGTCCTGGGCGCGGACCTCAAGCCCTTCGCCATCGGCCATCGCGGCTTCGGCGCCAATCTGGGCGAGCATCCGGACAAGCCCATCGAAAACACCATCGAATCGGTGCGGCGCGCCTTTCGCGCGGGCGCGCAGATTGTCGAGGTGGATGTGGTGATGACCAAGGATCACATCGCCGTGGCCCTGCATGATGATTTTCTCGATGACTTCACCTGCGTCAACCAGTTGAGCTTTTCCGAGCTGCGGCACCGCTTCAGGGAAGCATCCCGACTCAAGCATATCCTCAAGGTCGCCCGCAGTTATACCATCAAACGCCACGACGAGCGTCCCAGCGGCCAGGTGATCCTGGAGATCAAGACCCCGGCGCCGCTGTGCGACCCGGAGGACGGCACCGTGCCCGCCCTGGTCGCCGCCACCCTGGACGAGGTGAATCACACCAAGATGCAAAGGCAGGTATTGATCGAGTCCTTCTCGCCCGAGATTGTGGCCTTGGTCAAGCAACAACAACCGCAACTGCCGCGCATTCTGTCGCTCGACCTGCTGCAACTGCTGACGCCGGCACAACTCGAGGCGGCCAGCGGCCTGCCCGTGACCCTGCTGGACAAGGACGTGGGCCTGGGCCTGCAATGGGTGCAGGTCGGCCCCATTTTCAGGGTGCCGATTTATGAGTCGGTATTCCAATTCGTGGGCACATTGACGGCCTTGGAATCCCGCGCCGCGGCGCTGGACAAGGATGTCTTGCAGCAGCTGGAATTTATGACACCCGGCAGCGGTGCGTTGATGCTCCAGCAGTTACACAATCTGGGCGTCGCCGGCCTGGTGTACACGGTCAATTCGGACGCCGAGTGGTTGTTCCTGTCCTCCCTCGGGGTGGACGGTTTTTATACTGACGACCTGGCCATGGGATTGGCGTTGGAGGGCCACTAGCCCGCCCTTCTCAACGGGCGGTTGTAATCACAACCGCCCGTGATTCACGCTATCAACATACAAGTAGACGTATCCGGTTTCTACGACACGGGAGTCATACCATGACCATGTGGATATTCGTCGCCGTCTTTTTCGCCATTCTGTTTGTGCTCGCCTTGATCCACTATCGCCTCAACAAGGAGTTCAAGATCGAGACCTCATGGCTGGCGCTGGGACTGGCGCCGGTGGTGATCTGGCTGCTGGCCACCGGTCAGCTGGCGGAGTTCAACGGCTTCGGCCTGGCCTTTAAACTGAATCAGGCCACCGCCCTGCCGGTGTCGCTGCAGCAGGAAGGCAGCCTGATCGAGCCGGAACAGATCTCCGCCAACGAAAAGGAGGGCTTGAGCAAGATCCCCGCATTCGTCGAGAAAAAGGTCGCCGCCCTGAGGTTGAACATCAACAAGCCCAACTATTACAGCAACTGGGCCATCAAACAGTATCTGCAGGCGCTAACGCCCTACCCCTTCTTCAAGTACGTATTGTTCACCCGCACCAGCGGCGAATTCATGGGCATCATGGACGCCTCGCAGCTGCTGTTTGAAATGCGCGAAAACAATCTCGACATCGTCGCCCGCCTGGAAAGCGGCAACGTCACCACGCTGGGCGATATCACGACGGCCTCAATCGAGCAGGGCAGCAGCAAGGAGAAGGCCCTGCAACTGATGTCGCACAACAATCTCTCCGAACTGCCGGTGGTCAACGAGAAAAAGCAGCTCATCGGCATGGTGGAGCGCGACAGGATCACCAGCAACATCGTGGCCGAACTGGTGGCGGCAAATAAATAGTCTGTTCGCCTCCCGCTATTTGATCCAGAGGGTTTTCTGGTTGACGAACTCCATCATGCCATGGTGGCACAGCTCGCGGCCGTAACCCGAGTTCTTGACGCCGCCGAAGGGCAGACGCGGATCGCTTTTCACCAGGCCGTTGACGAATACCGCGCCGGACTGCACCCGGCGGGCGATGCGCTCGCCGCGTTCACTGTCGCGCGTCCAGACGCTGCCGCCCAGGCCGAAGTCGGAACCATTGGCGATCTTGACCGCCTCCTGCTCGTCGCGGGCGCGGATGATGATGGCCACCGGACCGAAGAATTCCTCGTCCCAGGCCGGCATGCCGGGTTTGACGCCATCGAGAATGGACGGTTGGTAATAGGCCCCCGGCGCATCGATGGGCGCACAGCCGGTGACGGCGACGGCGCCCTTGTCCAGGCTGGTCTGCACCTGTTGGTGCAGCTCATCGCGCAGGTCCTTGCGCGCCATCGGCGCCAGGGTGGTGGCCTCATCCAGGGGGTCGCCGGGCTGGCGCGCCTCCACCGCCTGTTTGAATTTGGCCAGGAAGGCGTCGGCCACCGCTTCGACCACGATGAAGCGCTTGGCGGCGATGCAGCTCTGACCGCCGTTGAGGAAGCGCGAGGTGACACCCTGCTCCACGGCCCAGTCCAGGTCGGCGTCCTCGAGCACGATGAAGGGGTCGGAGCCGCCCAGCTCCAGCACGGTCTTTTTCAGATTGGCGCCGGCGCAGGCGGCCACCTGGCGCCCGGCAGGTTCGGAGCCGGTGAGGGTGACGGCGCGGATGCGTGCATCCTCGATCACCCCGGCCACCTGCTTGGACGAAATCATCAGGGTACGGAATACCCCCGCGGGCAGGCCCGCGCGACGCACCAGGTCTTCGATGGCCAGGGCGCACTGGGGTACGTTGGAGGCATGCTTGAGCACGCCGGTATTGCCCGCCACCAGGGCTGGGGCAAGAAAACGGAACACCTGCCAGAGGGGAAAATTCCACGGCATCACCGCCAACACTGTACCGATGGGCAGATGGGCCACCAGGCTCTTGCCGGCATCGGTCTCGATCACTTCATCGGCCAGGAACTCGGCGCCGTTGTCGGCATAGTAGTCACATACCCAGGCGCATTTCTCCACCTCGCTGCGCGCCTCGCCGATGAGTTTGCCCATTTCGCGACTGACCGTCTCGGCCAGGCGGTCGCGCTGCTGGGTGAGCACCTGGCCGAGCCGGCGCACGTGCTCACAACGCTCGCTGACCGGGGTGGCGGCCCACTTGGGGGTGGCGATGGCGACCTCAACCATAGCCTCTTCGAGCTGCTCGTCGTTCCAGTCGGAATATTCCTCCATGACCTCGTCGGTAGCGGGATTTTGCGAAACAAATGGCATATGCGACTCCTTTGCTGTATAGCAGTTGAGTATAGCGTAAGGGGTTTGACCCCATCGTCCAGAACCTTGCCCGGGCCGCAAAAAACTTGACCAAGGTTAGGAAAAGACGGGAAAATTTGCGCCACTTTCGGATTTGAACAGGGATTTCGCATGTTATCTAAAACCATCTGCATCCTCGGCGGCACGGGTTTCGTCGGCCATCACCTGGCGTCCCAACTGACCCGGGCCGGTTACTACGTGGTGGTGCCGTCACGTAACCGGGAACGGCACCGCTCCCTGCAGGTACTGCCCAAGGTGGAGGTGGTGGATGCGAGTATCCATGATGATGACAGCCTCGACGCCCTGCTGGTCGGCTGCCATGCGGCGATCAATCTGGTGGGCATTCTCAACGAAAACAAGCGCGGCGATTTCAAGCGCGTGCACGTCGATCTGGTGGAACGCATCACCCAGGCCTGCCGCCGCACCGGGGTCACGCGCCTGCTGCACATGAGCGCCCTCAATGCCGACGCTGATCAGGGCAGCAGCCAATATCTGCGCAGCAAGGGCGCGGGCGAAAGGCTGGCCCACGCCGCGGACGATCTGCACGTCACCAGCTTCCGCCCCGCGGTGATCTTCGGCGAGCAGGACCACTTCTTCAACCGCTTCGCCGGGCTGCTGCGCTGGCTGCCGGTATTCCCGCTGACCTGCCCGGACAGCCGCATGGCGCCGATCTATGTCGGCGACGTAACCGAGGTCATGGTCAAGTCCCTCAACGACAAGGACACCTACGGCCAGGCCTACGAGCTGTGCGGCCCCGATATCTGCACCCTGAGGCAGGTGGTCGACTACACCAATCGCCTCACCGGGCTGCGGCGCCCGGTGATTCCGCTGGGTAACGGCATGTCGGCCTTCATGGGGCGGATCATGGGCAAGCTGCCCTACAAACCCTTTACCTACGACAATTACCTGAGCCTGCAGACGCCGGCGGTGTGCAGCAATCCCTTTCCGGCGCGCTTCGGCGTGACGCCCAAGACCATCGAAAGCATCGTACCCAAGTACATCGGGGGGGCCGATATGCGCGGCCGCTATCACACCCTGCGCCGCCGCGCCGCGCGTGACAAAGATTCGCTCAGCGGGCGCTGAACGAGGTCCCGTGCAGATCTATCAGGTCGGCGGCGCTGTCAGAGACACACTGCTGGGCCTAACGGTCCAGGATCGCGATTGGGTGGTGGTGGGGGCCACACCGGAGGAGATGTTGGCGCGCGGCTATCGCCAGGTGGGCAAGGACTTTCCCGTGTTCCTGCATCCCGAGAGCCAGGAGGAATACGCCCTGGCGCGCACCGAGCGCAAGACCGGACCGGGTTACAAGGGCTTCGCCTTCCACGCCGCTCCCGACGTCAGTCTGGAAGACGATCTGATGCGGCGCGATCTCACCATCAACGCCATGGCCATGGATGCGGCCGGCAATCTCATCGATCCCTTCCACGGCCGGCAAGACCTGGACAACAAGCTGCTGCGCCATGTCTCCCCCGCCTTCGCCGAAGACCCGGTGCGCATCCTGCGTGTGGCACGCTTTTACGCCCGCTTCGCCCCTCTGGGTTTTCGTATTGCCGACGAGACCCTAGCCCTGATGCGCACCATGGTGGACAACGGCGAGGTGGACGCCCTGGTGCCGGAACGCGTCTGGCAGGAGACCCAACGGGCCCTGGGCGAACAGCGGCCACGCGCCTTCTTCGAGGCGCTGCGCGACTGCGGCGCCCTGGCGCCCATCTTCCCCGAACTGGACGCCCTGTTCGGCGTGCCGCAGCGGGCCGATTATCATCCCGAGGTCGACACCGGCCTGCACACCCTGATGGTGCTGGACCAGGCCTGCGCGCTGAGTCCGGCGCCGCGCATACGCTGCGCGGCGCTACTGCACGACCTGGGCAAGGGCACCACCCCCCCAGCGGAATGGCCCAGCCACAAGGGCCACGAAGGGCGTTCCGTCAAACTCGTGAAGCAGCTGAGTCAGCGGTTGCGCCTGCCCAATGACTACCGCGACCTGGCCCTGTTGGCGGCACGCTACCACGGCCATTGCCACCGCGCCGCCGAGCTGCGCCCGACCACCCTGCTCGATACCCTGCAGGGCCTGGACGCCTTTCGGCGCCCGCAACGCTTCGAGGAGTTCCTGCTGGCCTGCCAGGCCGACTATCGTGGCCGTAGCGGCTACGAGGGGCGCGCCTATCCCCAGGCCGACATCTTGCGCCGCGCCCGCCAGGCCGCCCTGACGGTGGACGCCGCCGCCCTGGCGCAGCAAGGCCTGGCGGGCGACAAGCTGGCCCAACGCCTGCGCCAACTGCGCAGCAAGGCCATCGCCGCGGCCCTGGCCAAATAAATCCCCACCGCAAAAAAGCTTCGAAAATACAACTACTTTGCGCCCCTGGCGCGCTCTATGCAGGGCTATATTTATTAAGATAATCAAGCCATTAACCCAAATACCCGGGGCGGCGGGGGCAGTTGACTTGAATTAAAGATTCGTGACAATCTGGAAATTCACCCCGGTCGAAAGGCATCCAGCCGGGGCTGATGGTGAGTTACTCAATTCGTAAGGAGAAAAGCCTATGTACGGAGTTCGTCATCACTTTCAGGAAGAGTTTCCCAACTTTTCCGGAACCATCAGCTCGCTGAAAAAAAGCGACCCGCAGTTTGCCACCCTATTATCCCGCTACGACGAAACCGACAAGAAGATCTACGGCATCGAGGCCCAGAGCCGGCCGGTCACTGATGATTATGTCGAATTCCTCAAGAAAGAGCGGTTGAGACTCAAGGACCGTCTCTACTCCATGATTACCAAGCGCTGACTGACAGTCTCGATCCCTATGGACGAGACATGCATTGCGCGCCTTCGGGCGCGCTTTTTTATGCCTCTGATTGCGGCGCCCGCTGCTGCAGATGCGGGGGCAGCTCCAAACGCTCCATGAGATAACAAAAGCAATCCTGACGGATGACACGTTCATCGCGGGTCAACATGGAGGGCATCACCGCGGCGGCGAGTTCGATCTTGCCGTCTTTGTATACAAAATAACGCTCGCCTACCTCGTTGCCGTGCTCATCGCAACACTCCAAATGCGCCGCCGGATCGCGCTGCCAGCCGAAGCAGGTGCCGGCCGGCATTTCGCTGAAGTTGAAATGGTCCAGGTCGTCGATAAAGCGCAGCTGCACCTCGCGCGGGCCGAAGCCGAAGCTGACCGCCTCGGGCACTTTGACGATGGCGACGGTGTGGAACACGCTCACGTCGTGGGGCGCCAGCGCGTGATCGGGAATCTCGTGCATGTTGAGGCAGGCCTCGAGATAATCGGCGGCGTGCTCGGTGCCGTATTCCTGGCCCGGCTGGCCGCACTCCAGTGTGACCGCGGGACAGAGTTCGGCAAAGGCCATGCTCTGCACTCCGACAGGCTTGGTAAAGTAGACCACGGTGCGGCTGAACAGGGCGGCCAATTGCAGGAAGCGCGGTTCCAGTTTGTTGAAGCAGGCGTAGTGGGGATTGATGCCGGTGTTGTTGTGGATGTCGATACTGGCGAAGACGCCGCGCTCGGACATCTCGGCCAGCACCTGGGCCATCATGCGCTGTTCGGGCAGATCGCCGGCCACCGACCAGACGCGATTGTAATCGGGCTGGCCGTCGAGTCGGCGCAGCTTCTCGGCCGCGGCGCTGACATTGCCGACGAAGATGGACAAGGCACGCGGCAGGCGCTGGCCGGCGTAATCGCGCAACAGGGTCTGGACGGCATACAGGCCGGTGGGCTCGTTGCCGTGCAGCATCAGCGAGACGAACAGCGCCGGTTCGCGCCGGCCAGGCAAATGGATCAGGCTGGGGCCGCCCAGCAGTGCCTGTAACTCCTCAGGCCCGGCTTCGTCAAAGCCTTCAGGCAGATCGTGATAGATCTTCAACATAGCCATCCCCTTTTTATAGAGACCAGTCGTGCACGGGTTCGCCCTGCTGCTGGCGCTCGCGATAGGCCTGGGTGAGCCGCGTCATGTCGGCGCCGTGTTGTTCTACATAACGGCGCTGCCAGACGGCGCCATTGCATTGTTTGTCGAGACGACTTTCCATAATGCCAAGGTAGAGATCGATGTCCGCCGGGGCCAGGGCCAATGCCTGCAGGCCGCGTCGCGCCAGGGGCAGGACCTCCTGCTGCAATAGATCCAGCACCGACACGCGCTTGCCGTCGAGCCAGACCAGCTCGGCGCGCAGTCCGTGTTTGGCAGCGGCGTAGAAATTGCCGCGCGCCTGTTCGAAATCCAGCCGCGCTTCGGGCGGGATCTCGCTGTTGGCCAGACTGTCGACGGCGCCGAAGAACAGCGCCGCGTTGGCGATGGCATCCACCACCGTCGGCCCCGAGGGGACCACGCGGTGCTCCAGACGCAGGTGCGGTTCGCCGGCCGCGTCGAAGCCGATCAACGGCCGGTTCCAACGCCAGATGGTGCCGTTGTGCAGCCTTAAATGGGGCAGAGTCTCGAACGGTTCGTCGCTGAGTGCCGGCAACAGAACGGGGTAACACTCCAGGTTGCGCAAAAAGGACTCGTAGACCGAATCCTGCACATAGGCGGCGCCGAAGGTGACGCGGCCGATCCGGCCGGCCACGCCGCATTGCTCGCCGCCGTAGACATCCTCCAAAGCCACCGCCTGCTCGAACAAAGGGATACGCGTTTCATCCCACAGGTTGCGACCGAACAGAAAGGGCGAGTTGGCGCTGGCCGCAACCATGGGGGCCGCCAGGATATGGGCGGCGTTGTAATAGCGCGCCGCCCGATCCAATTCGACTTGCAGATGCAGTTGAAACGAAGTGGCGGCGGACTCGAACATGACATCACCGTGGCTGAGGTGCAGCGCTTCAAACCCATCGATATCGATGTTGAGCGGATGACCGCCGCGCAGCCGCAACACCTGTTCATTGAGCGCGCGGAAACGTTTAACGTCGGACATATTGGCCAGGGTGAGCTGGTCATCACGCACCGTGGGCAGGATACCGATCATCAACAAGCCGGCATCGATCTGGCGCGCCAACTGCGAGCATTGGCGCCAGGTATCGTCCAGCTCGGCGCGCATGCGGCTCAACACGTCGCCCTGCAACTGACGCGGCGCGCTGTTCAACTCCACATTAAAGCGTGACAACTCCGGCACCACGGGCAGATGTCGGGCCTCGGTCAGTTGCAGATATTGATCGTTCACCGGCTTGGGATGACCGCTGTCATCCACCAACCACACCTCCAGTTCGAAACCGCCGACCTTACCGCCGCTGCAGAAACGATCCTGTGCGAACCACTCGCCCAACAGCCGCGTCTCGTCGCGCAGTTTGGCATCAAAGCGCTGAAAATCTTTATGATTGAAACGGCTTGAATCGATCTCCTGGCCCATGCTTACTCCGACGCGGCACGATGTTGCAGTTGTCGATCCAGGGCCTGCAGCCGTGCCGGCGTGCCCACATCCCACCACTCACCCGTGTAGTGTTCGCCGCTCACCTGTGCATCCGCCATGGCGCGGCGCAGCATGGGCGCCAGGGCAAAGGCGCCCGGGGTGCAGCCCTGGAACAGGGCCGGGCTCAGCACGCTGATGCCGCTAAAGGTGAGCTTGGGTTCGCCCTCGCTGTTGACTTGGGCGCCGTTGAGATGGAAATCACCTGATGGATGATGCCCGGGATTGTCCACCAAGACCAGATGAGCCAGGCCGCTGATGGCTCGGGGCAGACGCTGAAAAGGATAATCGCACCAGACATCGCCGTTCACGACGGCGAAGGGTGCCCGCCCCAACACGGGCAGGGCCCTGAAGATGCCGCCGCCGGTTTCCAGCGCCGCCTCTTCGAGCGAGTATTGGATGCACGCGCCATAGCGGGCACCGTCGCCGAGGAAGGCCTCGATCTGATCACCCAAATGGGCCTGATTGATGATCAGCTCACGAATACCGGCGGCGACCAGGTTCTCAATGTGGTATTCGATCAGGCGCCGCCCACCCACTTGCAATAAGGGCTTGGGCGTATGATCGGTGAGCGGCCGCATGCGTTCGCCGCGACCGGCGGCAAGAATCATGGCTTTCATTAAAGATGATTGTATTGGCTATTGCAGCCGAACAGAAGGGGTTAAATCATTTCGGCCTTCTGCTCGCGGGTGAGCAGATGATGCACCGCCGCGCGCGGCGCAAGGTCGTGGAAGAGCACTTGGTAGACCTGTTCGGTGATGGGCATCTCGATATTCAGGGATGCCGCCAGGCGCCGCGCCTCGCGGGTGGCGTCGATCCCTTCCACCACGTGTTTGATCGAGGCGCGCGCCGCGCTAATGGATTGCCCGCGCCCGAGCGCCAAACCGAAACGACGGTTACGTGATTGATCGTCGGTACAGGTGAGCACCAGATCGCCCAACCCGGCCAGACCCATCAAGGTCTCCTTGTGACCGCCCAGGGCTTCGCCCAGACGCATGATCTCGGTCAGGCCGCGGGTGATCAGGGCGGCGCGGGCGTTGGCGCCGAAGCCCAACCCGTCGGCGATGCCGGCGGCGATGGCGAGGATGTTTTTCACCGCGCCGCCGACTTCCGCGCCCACCACATCGGGCGAGGTATAGGCTCGAAACGAGTCGTTATGCAGGTGTGCGGCAATCTCGGCGGCGAAGTCCTGATCGGCGGAAGCAACAGTCAGGGCGGTGGGCAGGCCGCGGGCAACCTCCAGGGCGAAGGTCGGCCCGGTGATCACCGCCATGGGACGGTCGGCGCCGACCACATCCTCGACGATCTGATGCAGCAAACGACCACTCTCCGGCTCGAAGCCCTTGCTGGCCCAGATCAGGCGGGTGTCACCGCTGATGTGCGGCCGAATCGCGTCCAGGCTTTGTCGAAAGGCATGACTGGGTACCACCAGCAACACATCGCGGGCCGCACTCACGGCGGCATGGAGGTCGGGCTCGAACTGCAAGCTTGGCGGCAAGGTGATGTCGGGCAGATAGTCTTCGTTGACACCCGTGTCGGCCATGCGCCGCAGATGCTCCGGGTCGCGTGCCCACAAACGGGTAGACTGACCGTTGTCCGCCAGCAGAGCCGCCAGCGCCGTACCCCAGGCACCCGCGCCAATGACTGTGGTGGCGATCTGTCTCATCGCCGGGCTTTAGTGCGCCACCTCTTTCTGCCCCTCGGCCTGCTGTTGTTGCAGATGTTGGGCATAGATGGCATCGAAGTTGACCGGCTGCAGCAGCATTTGCGGAAAACCACCGCGGGTCACCAGATCGGAAATGGTTTCGCGTACATAGGGGAACAGTATATTGGGACAAAATGAGCCGAGCAGATGCCCCGTCTGCTTATCATCGAAACCGGTGGTCTGAAACACCCCGGCCTGTTGCACTTCCACCAGGTAGGCGGTCTGCTCACCAACCTTGGCGGTCACGGTCACCGACAACACCACTTCGTGCATATTGTTTTCCATCTTGCCGGCGCGGCTGTTGAGCTGCACATTGACCTCGGGTTCCCATTTTTGCTCGGCGAAAATCGCCGGCGAATTGGGTGTCTCAAAGGAGACATCCTTGGTGTAAATCTTCTGAATGGAAAACTGCCCCTGGGCCGGGTTTTCTGCTTCTGCCATGGTTGTGTTCCTGTTTGTTGAATGGATTACTTGCGACTCAGCGGCATATTGGCATCGGTCCAGGCCAGCATGCCGCCTTTGAGTTTGTAAACGGAGTTGAAGCCCTGGCGCTGCAACACGGCGCCCGCCTTGGCGGCACGCTGACCGGTGCGGCAGTACACGACCACCGGTTTATCTTTGTGCGCCTCGAGCTCGTCGAGGCGGCTCTCCAGCAAACCGAGCGGGATGTTTTTGGCATGCAGGATATGTCCGTCACGAAATTCCTTGTCTTCACGCACATCCAATACCAACGCATCGTCATGATTGATCAGCCGCACCGCTTCATTGGCGCCGACTTCTTTAAAACCGAGCAGCTTGCGCTTGAACTCGTTCATCACTAATAGGGTGATGACGAGAACCAGCGCAGCCATCAACAGCGGATGATTCCGCGCAAATTCCAAATACTGCCCCATGGAGTCGATTATCCCACCTTAATTTGACTACTTGATGAATTCTGGAGATCGCCGCCACCGGGGACGGCCTTATTCAGCGTCGCAGAACAGCTCTTTCATCATGCTGATCAGGCGCAAGGTTCGGCGATCGCCGACGCGGTAATATACACGATTCGCGTCTTTCCGTGACATCAGAATCCCCTTGTCGCGCAATATCGCCAAATGCTGTGAGATATTGCTTTGCGAGGTGCCGACATTGTCGACAATCTCCTGCACGCTCACCTCGCCGTCGCTCAAGGTACAGAGTATCTTCAGGCGAATGGGATGCGACATGGCCTTCAGCGAACGCGCCGCCAAATCGATGTCTTCATCCTTGTCCAACAGACCTTCGTTATCCAATTGCAACATATCGATCACCCCCAATCACTATGACTGCCCACACCCAATAATAGCCCACCCAGTGCACACCCCTGGAATTATAGGTTTTTGTTTTAAAAAAAACATTATATAATTATGTATTAAGTAGCATTTATGCCGCGTAACGGCGTACGCTATCATGAAACGGTGGTTAATGTCATAATATGCCCCCTGTCACCGGGCACGACTTCTCTTGCCGGACGACGACTCTTAACCCCCTGAACAACATTAATAATCATGCCGGACTCAGTAAAACCTATGACCCTGATCATCTTGGATGGCTGGGGCTACAGCGAAGAAGCGGAATTCAACGCCATCCAACATGCCAATACCCCGGTCTGGGACCGGATCTGGAAGGAATACCCGCACACCTTTCTACGCTGCTCCGGCCCCGAAGTCGGCCTGCCCGCCTCCCAGATGGGCAACTCCGAGGTCGGCCACCTGAACCTCGGCGCCGGCCGGGTGGTGTACCAGGAATTCACCCGCATCAGCCGCTCCATCAAGACCGGTTCGTTTTTCAGCAATAATACCCTGACCCAGGCGGTGGACACGGCCGTCGAAAATGGCAAGGCGGTGCACGTGCTCGGCCTGCTGTCGCCCGGCGGCGTCCACAGCCATGAAGAACACATTCAGGCCTTCATTAAACTGGCGGTGGATCGCGGCGCCGACAAGGTTTACCTGCACGCCTTCCTGGACGGCCGCGACACGCCGCCGCGCAGCGCCAGCGCTTCGATCAAGGCCATGGAAAAGGAATTTCAGGAACTTGGGCATGGGCGTATCGCCTCCATTGTCGGCCGTTATTTCGCCATGGACCGCGACCACCGCTGGCCGCGCATTCAGGCCGCCTATGACCTGATGACCCAGGGCAAGGGCGAGTTCAGCGCCCCCGACGCTATCACCGGTCTGAACATGGCCTATGAGCGCGGCGAGAATGACGAGTTCGTCAAGGCCACCGCCATCGTCCCGGCAGACACCAAGCCGGTCACCATCGAAGACGGCGACGTGATCGTGTTCATGAACTATCGCTCCGACCGCGCCCGTCAGATCACCCGCGCCTTCATCGAGGACGACTTCGACGGCTTTGCGCGCACCGCCAGACCCAAGCTGGCCGGCTTTATCAGCCTGACCGAGTACCACAAGGAATTCCACATTCCGGTAGCCTTCCCGCCGGAGGACATCAGCAACGGCTTCGGTGAATACATTTCCAACATCGGCCTGCACCAACTGCGCATCGCGGAGACGGAAAAGTACGCCCACGTCACCTTCTTTTTCAATGGCGGCATCGAAATCGCCTTTGCCGGCGAGGACCGTATCCTGATCCCCTCGCCCGACGTCGCCACCTATGACGAAAAGCCGGAGATGAGCGCCTACGAAGTCACCGACAAACTGTGCGAGGCCATCCGCAGCGGCAAATACGACACCATCATCTGCAATTACGCTAATCCCGACATGGTCGGCCATACCGGCAACTTCGATGCCACGATCACGGCCATCGAGACCATCGACACGTGCCTGGGCAAGGTCCTCAGCGCCCTCAAACAAGTGGGCGGCGAGGCCTTGATTACCGCCGATCACGGCAATGCCGAGCGCATGCGCGACCACGATTCCGGCCAGGCCCATACCGCCCACACCCATAATGTCGTGCCCTTCGTCTATGTCGGACGCCCCGCCACGGCGGACGAAAGCCAGGGCAGCCTGGCCGACGTGGCCCCGACCATGCTCTACCTGATGGGCTTGGAGATTCCCGACAATATGCGCGGCCACCCGTTGATGCGCCTACAGGACGATGCGCACGAGTAAGCCTTGCCGGCCCACCGCCGCGGCCACATAATCGGCCTATCGCTTCGACAAACAATGCTCGCACCGGTTTGAAAACACCCACCCTACATGCGTGCCTCATCGCTCTGCTGCCCGGCCTCATTCTCAGCGCCAGCGCAGTCGCGGACTCACAGCAGCGCCTGGAACAGATGCGCAAGGACATCGGCCAGCTGCAAAAACACCTAAGCGGCGACAAACAACAGCTGCAGCGTTACCGTGAGGAACTCCGCCGCATCGAGAAAGACATCGCCGCCGTCAGCCGCACGCAACGCCGGACCGAAACCGAACTCAGAGAACAACAACAGGCGCAACGACAACTGGAGCACGAGGCCCGCACCCTGCGCAACACACTGGCCGAACAGCGCGACAGCTTGAGCCAACAGGTCCGTGCCGGTTTCAGCGCCGGCCAGCAACAGGCGCTCAAGATGTTGCTCAACCAGACCGACCCCGGCGCGGCGGGCCGCATCTTGACCTACTACGGCTATTTCACCCGTGCCCAACTGGAGGCGGTGGAACAGACCCGGCGCAATATCGAACAGCTCGACAATGCCGAGACCCGCCTGCGCCAAAGCCGCGCACGCCTGGAGCAACTACAACGGGAACAACGGCGCCAAAGTGAAGCCTTGCAACAGCGCCGCGGCGAGCGCAAAACCGTACTCGCCAAGCTCAATCGCGAAATCGACAGCAAGGAACAACGGCTCGGCAAACTGCTCGAAGACGAGCAAGCGCTGAGCGAGCTGCTGCGCGACCTGACACCGGCGCCCGGCGCCGTGCCCCAGGACTTTCGCGACCTGACCCAACTCAAGGGCAAGCTCAAATGGCCGACACAGGGACGTATCCAGAATCATTACGGTGAGACCCGCGGCCAGGGTCGGCTCAAGTGGCAGGGCATTACCATCGCCGCCGCCGAGGGCCAGGAGGTACGCAGCATCGCCCCCGGGAAAGTGATCTTCGCCGACTGGATCCGCGGCTACGGTCTAATGCTGATCGTCGATCATGGCAACGGCTTCATGAGCCTCTACGGTCACAACCAAAGTCTGTATAAAGATGCGGGCGACAGTGTGGCGGCCAACGAGGCGGTCGCGGCATTGGGCAATAGCGGTGGCAACAACAGCGCCGCGCTGTATTTTGAAATGCGCCACAAGGGAAAACCGATCAATCCGGAAGCATGGTGCCGCTAGCCCGGTATCGAGAAGGTGCCCAAAAAGACACGCTCGACAGGCCGCAACAAAAACGGGCTGGAGCGGTCATAGTCTTGTAAGTGCACGTTATTAAAGAGTATCCTCCCTTGACACGGCGACGCCACACACCCATTTCGATTGGAGCAATTAATAAATGACATTTTCCACGCGCAACCTTCTGCTCGTCAGCCTCGGCCTGATCCTCGGCGTTTCCTTAACCATAGGCCAAGGGGTTTTGGCAGAGCGCGAAGAGGCGCGCCAAATGCCGCTGCCGCTGGATGAACTGCGGACCTTTACCGAGGTCTTCGGCAAGATCAAATCGGATTACGTCGAATCCACCGAGGACGGCGACCTGCTGGAAGGCGCCATCCGCGGCATGCTCTCCGGCCTCGATCCCCACTCCACCTATTTGGACCCCGAGGCCTATAAGGAGCTCCAGGTCGGCACCAGCGGCGAGTTCGGCGGCCTGGGCATCGAAGTGGGCATGGAAGACGGTTTCGTCAAGGTTATCTCACCCATCGATGACACCCCGGCCGAACGCGCCGGCATCGAGCCCGGTGACCTTATTATTCGCATCGACGACGCGCCGGTGAAGGGACTGTCGCTTGGCGAAGCGGTGAAATTGATGCGCGGCAAACCCGGCACCAAGATCGTGCTTACCGTGGTGCGCGAAGGCGAAGACCGGCCGCTCAAAATCACCATCACCCGCGCCGTGATCAAGGTCAACAGCGTCAAATCGCGCATGCTGGAACCGGGCTTCGGCTATGTCCGCATCACCCAGTTCCAATCCAATACCGGCGAGAACCTGATCAATGCCCTGAGCGAACTCAAGCGCGACAACGAGGGCAAGCTGAAAGGCATCGTACTGGATCTGCGCAATAATCCCGGCGGGGTTCTGAACGCCGCCGTGGCGGTGTCCGACGCCTTCCTGGAAGACGGCCTGATCGTCTACACCGAAGGTCGCATCGATGATTCGGAAATGAAATTCAAGGCCACTCCCATCGACATCATGAAGGGCGCCCCCATCGTGGTGTTGGTCAACGGCGGTTCGGCCTCCGCCTCCGAGATCGTCGCCGGCGCCCTGCAGGATCACAAGCGTGCCATCATCATGGGCCACACCACCTTCGGCAAGGGCTCGGTGCAAACCATCCTGCCCATGCACAACGGCGCCGCCCTCAAACTGACCACGGCGCGTTACTACACCCCGTCCGGCCGCTCCATCCAGGCCGAAGGCATCGTGCCCGACATCCCGCTGGAAAACGTCAAGCTGGCCGAGCTTGAGCCCTCCCCCTTCGAACCCATCAAGGAGGCCAACCTGTCGCGCCATCTGGAAAACGGCGACGGTGACACGCAGGACGCCATCGAGGACGGGGCCAGCGACGCCGCAAGCGATGACGAGAAAAAAGAAGAATCCCTGGCCAAGCGCGATTACCAGCTCTATGAGGCACTCAATTTGCTGAAAGGGCTGGAGATCCTGCAAAGATAAATCTTGCGCTTCGGCCTTCGCAGACGGCGCAGACTCGCCCGCCTAGCGGGCGGGGTTGCGCTGTTGCTGTTCACCCTTTCGGCCCAGGCCGAAACGGACATCGCCGCTACAATGCGCATCAGCATCATCATCGATGACATGGGCGACCAGCGTGAAGCCGGTCTGCGCGCCCTGGACCTGCCCGGCGCCGTCACCTACGCCTTTCTGCCCCACACGCCCCACGCCCGCTCACTGGCCGAGAGCGCTCACCGACTCGGCAAAGAGGTCATGCTGCACCTGCCCATGCAGGCCATGGAATCGAACCACTTTCTCGGTCCCGGCGCCCTGACCTTGGACATGAGCAGACACCAGTTTCGCACCACCCTGCGACAAGACCTGAACGCCGTCCCCCATGTGGCCGGCATCAACAACCACATGGGCAGTCTGTTAACCCGCCACCCGGGCCACATGCAATGGCTGATGGAAGAACTGACGCAGCGCGTCGGGCTCTATTTCGTTGACAGCCGCACCACTCACCATAGCGTGGCCGCTCAACTGGCCCGGGAACACAACATCCCCGCGCGCCAGCGCGATGTGTTTCTGGATGATGACCCCAGCCCCGACGCCATCCTCCATCAGTTCAAACGCCTGATCAACAAGGCGGTCCGCCAGGGCAGCGCCATCGGTATCGGTCACCCCTATGACAGCACGCTGACGGTATTGAGCGTGATGATCCCGCAACTGGCCCGGGCCGGTATTGCACTGGTACCGGTCAGCACGCTGCTGCAAGACAGTCCCGATACGCAGTGGGCACGGCCCGCGGGCGCGCCACCCGGTCCGCTGGTTTACAACACCTCCGGGTTATCGGAAAGCGCCGGCGACAACACCCCCTAAACCACCCTCCCCCGGCACTTGCGCCGATTTCTTTAATATTGGCACACAATGTGCTAAATAATTAGCAGTGTCTTGCTGAGACACTGTAGTCATCTCTTCCTACCCTCCTTCTATAGGGCACCGTCAATAAGTGCCCTATTTTTTTGTCTTCCTGCGCCATTATTTTGACTATAAAGCCAAATTATTGACATAATGTGTCAATATTTCGGCGAAAATCGGCCTCCGGAAGGGATTTGATACGCGCGGATAAAAGGCCTTAGAATCCCTCTCTACACACTCACCTTTCGACAACCCAAGGCGGACGCACCCGTGGTCGAAACGCACTATCCAGCCAAGGAACCGGCGGGAACGCTGTACACCCTCGGTCACAGCAATCGCAGCCTGGACGAGTTAATCGACCTGCTGCAGGGCGCCGCCGTGGTCCAACTGGTCGATGTGCGCAGCCACCCGAGTTCGCGCCGTTTTCCCGTATTTAACCGCAACAGTCTCAAGCTGGCACTGCAGGACGAAGGCATCGCCTACGCCTGGCTGGGTCGCGAACTGGGCGGGCGGCGCCGCGAAAAAACCGATTCGCCACATACCGCCCTGGCCAGCGACGGCTTCCGGGCCTATGCCGACCACATGGCCAGCGGCCTATTCGAGACCGGCATGACACGGCTGATAAGCCTGGCCGGCCACCAGACCGTGGCCATCATGTGCGCCGAACGCGACCCCTATCAATGTCACCGCCGCATGATCGCCGACTACCTGTGGCTACGCGACTGGCGCATCATCCATTTAATCGAAGCCAATCTCAGCTGGGAACACCGCTTCAACCCGCTGGCACGCAGCCGCGACCGACTGCCCATCTATGATCGGCTCGATCAGGAACAGCTCGATTTGAGCTTTTAAAGGAGACCCCAGCATGAGCAAAGTCCTGATACCCCTGGCACAGGGATGTGAAGAAATCGAAGCCGTGACCATGATCGATCTGCTGCGCCGCGGCCAGATCAGCGTCACCACCGCCGGGCTGGAAACTCAGCTCAGTCCGGTGAAGGCCGCGCGCGGCACCCAGCTGTTGCCCGACACCACCCTGGATGAGGCCTTGCAGGACGACTACGACATGATCGCCCTGCCCGGCGGTCTGCCCGGTGCCGATAATCTCAACGACGACGAGCGCATCATCCAGCTGGTACAGAAAATGGCGGCGGCGGACAAATACATCTGCGCCATTTGTGCCGCGCCGCGGGTATTGGCGCGCGCCGGCGTATTGGAAGGCAAACGCGCCACCAGCTATCCGGGCACCTTGGACACGATGGACATTGCCGGCATGACCTACACCGGCGCAGCCGTCACCGTCGACGGCAGGATTATCACCGGCCGCGGCCCCGGCCCGGCCATGGATTTCGCCCTGGCCCTGATCGAGGCGCTGGGCGGCACGGCCCTGAAACACTCGGTGGAACAGCCCCTGTTGCGGGATTAACCCGCAGGCGTAGACAACAAAAAAGCCGCTCAGTGAGCGGCTTAGCATACCGTCCGTGGCGGATCACGTTCCTCATCCACCCCTGTTGCTTGTTATAATGCTTCCTGCAGACCTTGATTCATCGCATTCAGCCAATCGGCTAAACATTCTACCGCAGCCTGCCACCGGGTCAAATTGGCCTCGATCTCACGCCATCTCGCCGCCGATACAAACCGGAACAGGCCGTCGCCGGCGTGGCGCATGGCATCGCGGGCCTGGAACAGCCGTACGATCTCATCCGCCGCCTCGCTGTGCTGGTTCCTGAATACCGAACCGATGCCGGCCTTGACCAGGCCGGCGGCTTCCAACCGCATCCCCAGGGCCGTTTCACAGGCCATGGTCAATTCCAGACAGGCGCGCCGGCTGCGGCCGTGGGCGATGGAGCTGGCGGCGTCACTCAATAGGCCGCGGCACAAGGCCTTGCTGAACAGTTCGCACATATAGTCATGCATATTGTTGCGTTCGGCGTAATCGGCCACCCGGCTGAGCTGCGGCGTGATCTCGATCCAATCGCGCGCGGCGCCAGAAGCGGGATCGGCATCGGCGTAAAACTGCTGATAGCGTTCGATGGCCTCAAACAAAGAATGGCGCAGACGCAGCTGCAGAAATACCAGCAGTCGCTCGACCACGGCGCGCGCGCCCTCCTCATGCACCATCTCATCACCCAGCTCACCGTCGCGCGCCACCGTGATCTCCAGCTGCGACACCGGGTAGTGCCAGCCGCCGCTGGCGGGCGGTCGGATACGTCCGAGGCGGGTAGCGGGGATCAGCCTGACCTCGGCGTCCCAGCCCTTGACGTTGACCAACATCGACACGGCGTCGCCCGTCTCCGAGCGCACCAGCAGCGGCCGCGGCAGTTTGACTGCGTATGTTGAGAACAACCACATATCCAATAATCAGACCCGTTATATTGAATTCGCTAACAAGTTCTCTGACAAGTGCAAAAAGGTTGCCAGCGCCGCCGCGGACTAATCGCGCTGCGTCCCCGAGGGCCAGTAAGATATTAATATTGCTAGCGCAATCCCCCCCAGCACCCAGCTGATCAGGGGTGCGTCGGCGAGCATGCGCGGGGCGTAACCGTCCAGCCCGAGGATGACGGCGGCAGAAACGATCAGCGCGGCGGCACTGATAGCGGCAAAACTGCGCCGGTTAGCGCTGCGCACTTCCCGGCGCAACTTGGCGATTTCATCCGAGCGCCACTGCAATTCCAGCTCGCCTTCTTCGGCGCGCTTGGCCAGGTCATGCAACAGAGTGGGCAGTCGCGGCAGGGTCTCGGCCCACAACGGCAGGTTGGCCTTGAGATTCTTGAGTAAGGCGCGGCTGCCCAGCTGCTCACTCATCCAGCGCTCGAGAAAAGGTTTGGCGGTCTGCCACAGATCGAGCTCGGGATAGAGCTGGCGCCCCAACCCCTCCACATTGAGCAGGGTCTTTTGCAACAGCACCAGCTGGGGCTGCACCTCCATATTGAAGCGGCGCGCGGCCTGGAACAGACGCATCAGCAGGTGGCCGAGCGAGATGTCCTTCAGGGGCCGCTCGAAGATAGGCTCACAGACGGTGCGAATCGCCGCCTCCATTTCGTCGATGCGGGTCCCCTTGGGCACCCAGCCCGACTCCACATGCAGCTCGGCGACACGGCGGTAGTCACGATTGAAGAAGGCGACGAAATTGCCGGCCAGATAGCGCTGGTCCTCGGCGCTGAGCGACCCCATGATACCGAAGTCCACCGCCAGGTACTTGCCCTCGGGCGAGACGAAAATATTGCCCGGGTGCATGTCAGCGTGAAAGAAGTTGTGCTTGAACACCTGGGTGAAGAAGATCTCCACGCCGCGCTCGGCGAGCAGTTTAAAATCCACGCCGCGGCGTCTGAGCACGTCCACGTTGCTCACCGGGATACCGCTGATGCGCTCCATCACCATCACGCCGCGGCGGCAATGGGGCCAGTAGATCCCGGGGATGTAAAGCAGCGGCGAGTCGATGAAATTGCGCCGCAGCTGGGAGGCGTTGCCCGCCTCGCGCATCAGGTCCAGTTCGTCGAGGATGGTCTTTTCGTATTCGCGCACCACCTCCAGCGGCCGCAGCCGGCGCCCCTGCGGCCAGTAGCGCTCGGCCAGGCCGGCGACGATGTAAAGCAGACTGACGTCGCGTTCGATGACGCGCTTGATGCCGGGTCGCACCACCTTCACCACCACCTCGCTGCCGTCCAACAGCCGCGCGGCGTGCACCTGGGCGATGGAGGCCGAGGCCAGCGGCGTCTCGTCGAACTCGGCAAATACGGCGTGGATGTCTTGTTTATAGGCCGCCTCGATCAACTGACGCGCCTGCAATCCGGGAAACGGCGGCACCCGGTCCTGCAGTTTGGCCAGTTCGTCGGCGATGTCGTCGGCCAGCAGATCACGACGGGTGGAAAGCAGCTGGCCGAATTTGACGAACAGCGGCCCCAGCTCTTCCAATGCGCGGCGGATGCGTTCGCCGCGCGTGGCATTGTCCTGGCGGAACCAGTGCGGCGGCCAGAAATAGAGCAGGAAACGCACCGGGCGGAACAGATGGGTGGCGAATACCACCTCGTCCAGGCCGTGCTTCACCAATACCCAGTTAATGTTTAATAGGCGCAGGGCCTGTTTGAATCCCATCATCCCTGTGTCTATTCCTTTGGCCGCAGCCGTGCCTGCAGGCGCTGCACGCGCTGGGTGAGCCGGTCGAGATCGGCGCGCAGTTCATCAACGGCGTCGAGCAGCGGCGCCAGCTCGGCGCGCACCACCAAGTCGCGGCTCTCTTCTTGGAAGTACTCGGCCACATCGCGGCCCAGCGTATCGCCGGCCTGGCGCCCCCAATCGATCAGGCCGCGCAGACCGTTGCCCAGCTGGTGGGCCAGCACGTCGCCGCAGACATGGGAGAGTTGTTCCTCCCAATCCAGTTTGAGACCGTCGAGAATGCGTTGAATCTTGCGCCCCAGCTGCACGTCGCCGCTCATCTCCACGCCATCGCCGAACACCTGGGTGGGATGCTCGCTCAGCCCCAGGCGCGCCAGGCTGAAGGGGGCGCCACGGAGAGTGACATCGGGCTCGCCCTCGAACACGCTTTGCACCCGTAGGCCGCTGGCGGTGGGCAGCAGGTAGAGCGTCTGTGCCAGCCCGGCGATCTCCAGGGCGACCACCCGGCCCTCGAGCCGGGTCACCCGCGCCAGGGTCTCGGGGTCCATGCGCAGACACTGGTTGAGCGCCTTTTCCAGCGCCGCGTTCGCCATCATGGGTAATACCATGGTCAGAATTTGTAGCCTCGATGCAGGGCCACAATGCCTCCACTCATGTTATGAAAATCACAGCGCTCGAAACCGGCCGCCGCCATCATGCCCTGCAATGCTTTTTGATCGGGGTGCACGCGAATGGATTCGGCCAGATAGCGATAACTGTCCGCATCATTGGCGATCAACTTGCCCATCAAAGGCAACAGCCGGAAGGAATAGGCATCGTAGACCGGCTTCAACCCCGGCGCCGTCGGCTTGGAGAACTCCAGCACCAGCAGGCGGCCGCCGGGCTTAAGGCAGCGATAGATGGCGCGCAGCGCCTGATCCTTATCGGTGACATTGCGCAGGCCGAAGGCCATGGTGACGCAGTCAAACGTGTTGTCGGGAAACGGCAGCTGCTGGGCGTCGGCCTGGACAAAACGGACATTGCCCACCACCCCCATGTCCAGCAAGCGATCGCGGCCGTTGCCGAGCATGGCGCCGTTGATGTCCGACGACACCACCTCGCCCGTGCCGCCCACCTGTTGCGCCAACTTGGCGGCCAGGTCGCCGGTGCCGGAGGCCAGATCCAGGGCGCGCTGACCCGGCTTCAAGCCGGTCATTTCCAGGGTAAAACGCTTCCACAACCGGTGGATGCCGAAGGACATGACATCGTTCATCACGTCGTACTTGTCCGCCACCGAGTCAAACACTTCACGTACCTTGCCGGCCTTCTCGGCCAGCGGCACCTCCTGGTAGCCGAAATGGGTGGTCTTGTGTTGTTCGTCACTCATGAGTCTGACTCTTCGGTTTGGACCGGCGCCGGACCGGACGCGCGGCGTTCGTGGCCGGCGGCTTTGAGGCGCTCCAGATAAGCCTGCCACATCTCATCCTGATGTTCCCCATAGCGGTGCAGCAAGCCCCAGTCGAACAAGCCCGAGTTGTGGCCATCATCGAAAAAGAGTTTCACCGCGTACTGCCCTACCGGCTCGATGGCCACGATATTGACGTCTTCCTTGCCCACCTGCAACACCTCCTGGCCCCGGCCGTGGCCGCGCACCTCGGCGGAGGGGGAATGCACGCGCAGGAACTCGCAGGGGAGTTTGAAGGTCTGGCCGTCGGCAAAGCTGATTTCCAGATAGCGTGATTTCTGATGCAGACGGATGTCGGTGGGAGCGGGCGTGTTCATGATCTATCCTCGCAAACGGTGTTATTCCCCCCTTTGGAAAAGGGGGGCAGGGGGGGATTTAACAACCTGTCGATGTTCACCACGGCTGAAATCCCCCTCAGTCCCTTTATGCCCGATCTGTGGGCGCCTTTAGACAAGGGGGAAGCTGTATGATGGCACACTGAAGACTGGGGGATGAGCGGCATTGGTTTACAGAATATAACGACTCAGATCTTCGTTCTGGGCCAGCTTATCCAATTGGGCATTGACGTAAGCCGCGTCAACGGTCAGCTGTTCGCCCGCCTTGTCCGGCGCCTCATACGAGATCAACTCGAGTAGTTTCTCCATCACCGTATGCAGGCGCCGCGCGCCGATGTTCTCGGTGCGCTCGTTGACCTGCCAGGCCACTTCGGCCAGGCGCGCGATGCCGTCCTCGGTAAAGCTGAGCGTCACCCCCTCGGTGGCCAGCAGGGCCGAGTATTGCTGGGTCAGGGAGGCATCCGGCTCGGTGAGGATACGCACGAAATCCCCCACTTCCAGGGCATCGAGCTCGACCCGGATGGGCAGCCTGCCCTGCAGCTCCGGCACCAGATCAGAGGGCCTGGAAAGATGAAACGCACCTGAGGCGATGAACAGGATGTGGTCGGTCTTGAGCATGCCATGCTTGGTGGACACGGTGGACCCCTCCACCAGCGGCAACAGATCACGCTGCACCCCTTCGCGCGAGACATCGGTGCCCGAGGTTTCGCCGCGCTTGGCGATCTTGTCCAGCTCATCGAGGAAGACGATGCCGTTCTGCTCGGCGTTCTGCAACGCCTGGGTCTTGATGTCTTCTTCATTGACCAGCTTGGCCGCTTCCTCATCGGCCAGCAGTTTAAAGGCCTCCTTGATGGGCACCTTGCGGCGCTGGGTCTTGCCCGGGCCCATGTTCTGAAAGATATTCTGCAACTGGCTGGTCATGTCTTCCATGCCCGGCGGCCCCATGATTTCCACGTTGGCAGCGGGGGCGGCCACCTCGATCTCGATCTCGCGCTCGTCCAGCTCGCCCTGGCGCAGCTTTTTACGAAACACCTGGCGTGTCGAAGAACTCTTGTCCTGGCCCTCATCGTCGTAACCGCCCCGGGGCGGTGGCAACAGGATATCCAGGATGCGTTCTTCGGCGGCCTCTTCGGCGCGGTAGCGCACCTCTTTCTTGGCCTGCTCGCGGGTCATCTTGATGGACACGTCCACCAGGTCACGGATAATGGATTCCACATCGCGGCCCACATAGCCCACCTCGGTAAACTTGGTGGCCTCCACCTTGATGAAGGGGGCCTTGGCCAGCTTAGCCAAGCGCCGGGCGATCTCGGTCTTGCCCACCCCGGTGGGACCGATCATGAGGATATTCTTGGGGGTGATCTCGTTGCGCAGCTCGGCGTCCACCTGACTGCGGCGCCAGCGATTACGCAGGGCGATGGCCACGGCGCGCTTGGCGGCCGACTGGCCAATGATATGCTTGTCCAGCTCCTGGACGATCTCTCTGGGTGTCATTGCTGACAT
Organism: Candidatus Tenderia electrophaga; assembly: GCA_001447805.1. Lineage (NCBI taxonomy): Bacteria > Pseudomonadati > Pseudomonadota > Gammaproteobacteria > Tenderiales (SeqCode) > Tenderiaceae (SeqCode) > Tenderia (SeqCode) > Tenderia electrophaga (SeqCode). The sequence goes on along the minus strand of CP013099.1, from coordinate 3,509,014 downwards.
AGCGTTATTGAACCTTTATTCAGTGGTTAATTCTTCGATGGTGAGGTTGCCGTTGGTGTAGACACAGATGTTGGCGGCGATGTTCAGCCCCTTCTCGACGATGCTGCGGGCGTCCAGCTCGGTGTTGTCCAACAGGGCGTGGGCGGCGGCCTGGGCGAAGGCGCCGCCGGAGCCGATGGCCATCAGGTCTTCCTCATGCTCGGGCTCGACCACATCGCCGTTGCCGGTAATGATGAGCGAGGCCTTGGCATCGGCCACCAGCAGCAGCGCCTCCAGGCGGCGCAGGGCGCGGTCGGTGCGCCAGTCCTTGGCCAGCTCCACGGCGGCACGCACCAGGTGGCCGGAGTGTTTCTCCAGCTTGCCCTCGAAGCGTTCAAACAGGGTAAAGGCGTCGGCGGTGCCGCCGGCGAAGCCGGCGATGACGCGCTCGTTATAGAGCCGGCGCACCTTGCGTGCGTTGCCCTTCATCACCGTATCGCCCAATGACACCTGGCCGTCGCCGCCGATCACCACCTTGCCCTTGCGGCGCACCGACAGGATGGTGGTTCCTCGATATTGCTCCACGCCAGCACTCCTTGTAATGACTCTTGGAAAAAGAGTGCCATTGTACAGCAAATGGCAAGCGCCCCGGAGACCGGCGGGCGCCGGGATTATGGCGTATAGGCGAGGATGCGGTTGCGGCCGCTGTGCTTGGCGCGGTAGAGCATGCGGTCGGCGGCTGCGCGCAGCTCGCCCACCTCGGTGAAGGCCGGACAGGCGGCGATGCCGCCGCTCAGGGTGACGTTGAAGCGCCGCTCGCCGGCGCAGTGCTCCAGCCCGGCGAAGTGCTGCCGGATCTCGTCCATCAGCTGGGTAGCCGTCGGCAGCGGGCATTCGGGCAGGATCACGGCGAATTCCTCGCCGCCGTAACGGCCGATGATATCGGTGTTGCGCAGACGTTGTTTCAACAGCCGCGCCAGACTCATGATCACCCGGTCGCCGACGGCATGGCCGTAGCTGTCGTTGACCTGCTTGAAATGATCGATATCGAGCATGACGAAGGCCAGTGCGCCGCCGTGGCGCTGCACTCTGGCCATCTCCTTGTCGAGACTCTCCATCAAGCGGCGATGATTGAGCAGGCCGGTGAGGCTGTCCTGCGACATGCGCGAGCGCAGCAGACGATAACGCTCGGCGCGCACGCCGACCGAGGCGACAAGTTCCGCGGGCTGAATCGGCTTGGTGAGAAAATCATCGCCGCCCAGGCGCAGGGCCTCGAGCTGGGCATGGCGGTCGGTCTCGGCGGACAGGAATACGATGGGCAGGCCCAGATAGGCGGGCTGCTGGCGGATCACCGCAGCCAGCTCCACGCCGCTGCAGTAGGGCATGTACATATCCATCAGCACCAACTCGGGGGCGGTGTCGCGCAGCGCATCCGAGACCTCCATGGAATCGCAGACCACGTCGGTGGCCATGCCCGCCTGCTCCAGCACCTTGGCGTAAAACTCGGCCTGGACCGGCGAGTCGTCGACAATGAGCACATGATACGGCTGTTTCTGCTCCACCGAGGTCAGCTCATCGACCATGTCCACCAACGCCTCGATGGACAACGGCTTGGTGAAATAGGCCCGGCCGCCGGCGCGCATCGCCTCCAGGCGCGCCTCGAAATCCCCATGGGAGGAAACGAAAATGGCCGGGATGGGCGCCTCCAACTCCGCGTTGATAGTCCTCACCACCTCGATACCGGCCAGACCGCCGGCCGTCAGGGTGATCTCCGCAATCATGGCCGCCGGTCGCTGCACGGCCACCGCATCTTTAAGGGCCAGCGGCGTCGCGAAGACCTGGGCGGTGTAACCGAAGTGTTCCAGTTGCCGCGCCAGACCCGCGCGCTCGGCCGCCTCTTCCTCGAGGATGTACACCACGCGCGCCTCGTGCTTGACCAAGGGCAGGGCCACGACCGGCTCCGGCTTCACATAGTCTTCGCGCTTGGCCTCGTCGACAGCGCGCCGTACCGCCTCCAGCAAGGCCTCCAGCGCCGCGAAATCACGGGCCGAGTCGACGCCTACCAACTGCCGCTCCAGGGCGCGCGCCGCCGTGCTCAGCAGCTCGCAGCCGAAGGTCGCGCCCGCGCCCGTAAGCGAATGGGCGATGCGGTGAAATTCGGACAAGGCCGCCTCATCACCGCTGGCACGCCACGTTTCCAGCCCCGCCTCCAGGGCCGCCAGGCGCTCCGGCAGTTTGGCGATAAAGTTCTCGCGCAAGGCCTCCAATTGGGCCTGGAGTTGCTTGTTGTCCACCATAGGCAGGTTTCCCGGTTGAATCGTCTTTCAAACCCTATCGGCCGGCTCAGTCAGGATTATAGAAACCTAGTTGTTCACCATCCTAGTGACACGCTGGCTTAAGCGGAGTACTCACTGCCGTGCATGGCGCGACACTTCAAGGGTCCGGACAAACGCCTCCCTTGGCGCAGCCCGCGCCCACGGCCGCACCCGATTAACGGCCTTTTTACAAAGACTTATAAACAATCGCGGGCTCTTGGCACAAGCACCTGAACGCGCCCATGGATGCGCACAAAAGCGGGGGCATAAGGGCCATCGGGGCGTATAGATTAGAGCATCGTTTATAGAGTGTAGCGGCGATCCTTATGCCCCTGTTGGCTTCGCGCTATAATTGCGACCCAAGTGGCCGGTGGGCCGATGATTTCATTCATACCTCGAAGGAGTTCAACTTATGTCCAAACTGGTAAATCCCCATGGCGGCGGTGAATTAAAGCCGCTACTGCTGGAAGGCGAGGCCCTGACGGCCGAGCTGGCGCGCGCCGAGACCCTGCCCAAGCTCAACGTCAGCTCGCGCGAAGTCGGTGACATCATCATGCTGGGCATCGGCGGCTTCACCCCCTTGGACGGTTTCATGACCCGCGCCGACTGGGAGGGCGTCTGCGACGGTATGAAGATGGCCAGCGGCCTGTTCTGGCCCATCCCCATCACCCTGTCCACCCCTCAGGCCGAGGCCGACACCCTCAAGCTGGGCGAGGACATCGCCCTGGTCGACGCCGAAAGCGGCGAGATCATGGCCACCATGACCGTCACCGAGAAATACGCCATCGATAAAGAGCACGAGTGCATGATGGTCTACAAGACCACCGACATCGAGCATCCCGGCGTAAAGATGGTCATGGAGCAGGGCGAGGTCAACCTGGCCGGCCCCGTCAAGGTGCTGTCCCAGGGCCGCTTCCCCACCGATTTCGGTGACATCTACATGACCCCGGCCGAGACCCGCAAACACTTTGAGGAAAAGGGCTGGAGCACCGTGGTGGCCTTCCAGACCCGCAACCCGCTGCACCGCTCGCACGAATACCTGGTGAAGATCGCCATCGAGATCTGCGACGGCGTCATGATCCATTCCCTGCTGGGCAAGCTCAAGCCCGGCGACATCCCCTCCGACGTACGCGTCAAGGCCATCAACTCGCTGGTGGAAAACTATTTCGTCAAGGACACCGTATTGCAATCCGGTTATCCGCTGGACATGCGCTACGCCGGTCCGCGCGAGGCCCTGCTGCACGCCCTGTTCCGCCAGAACTACGGCTGCTCGCACCTGATCGTGGGCCGCGACCACGCCGGCGTGGGTGACTACTACGGCCCCTTCGACGCCCATCACATCTTCGACGAACTGCCCGAAGGCGCCCTGGAGACCCAGCCGCTCAAGATCGACTGGACCTTCTTCTGCTACAAGTGCGGCGGCATGGCCTCCATGAAGACCTGTCCGCATGAGGCCGGCGACCGCCTGCTGCTGTCCGGCTCCAAGCTGCGCAAGCTGCTCTCCGAGGGCGACGAGGTCCCGGCCGAGTTCTCCCGTCCCGAGGTGCTGGCCATCCTGCGCGAGTACTACGAAGGCATCGCCGACGATGAAAAGGTCGAGGTCAAGCTGAGCGGTCATTCGGCCAAGTAAGCTTCACAGCCGTGGTAACAAGACAGGCCCGCAACTGCGGGCCTTTCCTTTTTGCACTTTTGCCATAATCACCTAAGCTTGATGACCATGTCCAAACTCTGTGTCTATCTGGGCGAAACACTCGGGGACTATGGCTTTCCCAACGGCCACCCCTTCGGTCCCTGGCGCATGCAGGCATTTAGCGAGGCGCTGGATCAAGCGGGCCTGGGGCCCAAGATCACATTGCGTACGCCGACCCCGGCAAGCCAAAGCGAGATTGAACGCTTCCACGACCATGCCTATGTGGAACAGGTGAAACGACAATCCGCGTCCGGAACGGGCTATCTGGACGACGGCGACACGCCCGCCTTCCCCGGTGTCTACGAGGCCGCGGCCACGGTGGTGGGCAGCTGCCTGGATGCCGTCGCACAGATCATGCGTGGCGCATGCGGCCCGGCCTTCGTGCCCATCGCCGGTTTACATCATGCCCGCCGCGACCGCGCCGCCGGCTTTTGCGTCTTCAATGATTGCGGCGTGGTAATCGAGACCCTGTTGCAGCAATACGGTCTGGCGAAAATCGCCTACGTGGACATCGACGCCCACCACGGCGACGGCGTCTACTACGGTTTCGAGCATGAGCCACGCGTGATCATCGCCGACATCCACGAAGACGGCCATTATCTCTATCCCGGCACGGGCCGCAGCGACGAAACGGGCACAGGGGCGGCCGAAAAAACCAAGCTCAACCTGCCCTTGCCGCCCAATGCCGGCGCGACTGCTTTTTTCGAGGCCTGGGGCCAAGTCGAGTCCTTCATCACGGCCGCCGAACCGGAATTCATTCTGCTGCAATGCGGCGTCGACAGCCTGGCCGGCGACCCGCTGACCCATTTGCAGTTTTCACCTCAGTGTCACCGACACGCGGCCCGGCGTCTTAACAGCTTGGCGCAACGATTCGCCCCGGGCCGTCTGCTGGCGGTGGGCGGCGGGGGCTATGAAAAGGCCAATATCCAGGCCGGCTGGACGGCGCTGGTCGAGGGTCTGCTGGACCCGGTTTAGGGCGTGGCCACGTCGACCATGTCGCGCTCCAGCGCGTCCCGGTCCCATTGCGCGAGGTCGGCCGCCGCCGCGTAGCTGCTTTGCAAAAAACCGAGCAACAACTCGTCCGGCGAGGCGGCCTGGCGCACGTCGTCGTAGGGCAGGATAAATTCGCCCAGCTGCTTGGAAAAGTAAGCCGCCGACGGGCGCACCGGCGCCTCGGCAAAGCCGTTTGGCGTGGGATAGGCATAGCTGTAAAACGCCGCGTGATCGATGCCGCCCCCACCGGGCCAGAAACCGGCGCTGCTGACCTCATGGGAATAGGCCTCGCGCGCCACCCAGTCGGGCATATTGGGAAAACCGCCGGGATGGGGCGGCGCCGGGCGGCCGGAGAAGCGCGTCACTGCCAGATCGAAACTGCCCCAGAAAAAATGCACCGGGCTGCACTTGCCCAAGAAGCGCGCGCGAAATTCCTTAAACACCCGATCCACCTGTACCAGGGCGCGCCAGAAGCGCGTCACGGACTCAGCATCGTAGTGATCATGCGTCGTATCCTGATCGAAGCGGATGGCATCGGGTATTTCGTTAGGCATGGGATTGATGCGGATGTCCAAGCCCAGCTCGCCCAGCGTCGCCATCAGCGCTCGGTAAAAGTCCGCCACCGATTGCGGCCGCAGCGGCACACGCCGGCTCAAACAATCGCTGCTGTGGATGAGCAGCGCGTGATCGATGAAATCGAAGTCGATCTGAAACGCCGAACCGCCATAGGGAATCGGCGACGTGCTCAAGCCGCGCCCGCTGACATACAGCGGCACATGCCAGGAGTGGTTGATCCACGGCGTTTGCGCCAAGCGGATCTTACCGACGATTTGGGTCCACAAATGCAGCGTGGCGCAGGTATCGCGCCAGGCCGCGAAGGGCAGTTCGGGCCAGTCATTGCTGATGGATCGATTCGCTTGTGCCATGTTCCCCTCCCCTGCCGGGCTGCCGCTTATAGATTCTCGCAGCCGCCGCCCACCGGGCACCATGACTTGCCGCCCAGTTCCTCACACTCTGCCTTGGTAGACGAATTTTTGAGCAGATTTCCGACCCCGCCCTTTTGCGACCAGCATTGACCGCTGTCGGCCATCATCTGGCCGTCATTCCCGTTACGGCCATTGCTGCACCCGCCCAGCGCCAAGACGGTGAAGATCACGACGAAAAACAGTCCCCGATTGGTTATTCTGATTTGCATGTTGTTCATCGTTTGTTCTCCTTAGTTTAGATGTCACGAAATCGACAGCCAAGATCCTGCTGTCGACGAAGTAACTATAGAACGCTCGACGACAGTTACCAGGCCGCCGCAAAAAAACGGCACACCTGCTCACCGAGAATGACGTGACGGCATATTCAGCGGACAACACAGGCTGCACCACGGTGCACGCCTGCATAGCTCATATGCGCGCGCTATAATGCGACACGCGCTCGGGGACATGTCATGCTTTATTATCTACTCGCCCACCTGGTCATGCTGCTGCACTTCGGCTTTATTCTGTTTGCGGTCTTGGGAGCGCTGTGGGTGGCGCGCCGGCCGCGACTGGCGTGGTTGCATCTACCGGCGGTGATGTGGGCGGCGGCCATCGAATTTTACGGCGGCGTGTGTCCGTTAACACCCCTGGAAAACCGGCTGCGGCGCATGGGCGGGGCGGCCGAGTATGAAGAGAGCTTTATCGAACATTATCTCGCGGCCGTCATCTATCCCGCCCATCTCACCGGCACCCTGCAGATCGCGCTGGGGCTTGGCGTGCTGATCATCAATGTCGCGCTCTACGCCTGGATCATTAAACGCCGTCGACATAGCGCTGGAAAAACTCATCCAGCCCACGTCGATAATAATCGATCCCGCTGACATAAATAGCGTCGTTATGACCGCCCTTGAGCGGCAAAAACTGCTTGGGCTCATTGGCGGCCTGGAACAGTCGCCGCCCGTGACTGTAGGGAATGATTTCATCGTCACGACTGTGCACGATCAACAGCGGCGCCTGAATCCTTGGCAGACGCTCAAGGGTATTGTAACTAAAACGGCTGAGAAGCCGCACCGGCAACAGCGGATAGAGTTGGGCGGCCACGTCGGGCACCGAGGTAAAGCTGGACTCCAGCACCAGCGCCGCGGGCGTATGGCGATCGGCCAACTGGGCCGCCACCGCCGCCCCCAGTGAACGCCCCATGATGACAATCTCGTCCGCTGCATAGTCCCGCGCGCGCAGATATTGCCAGGCGGCCTCGGCGTCATGATATGTGCCTTGTTCGGAAGGCTCGCCGTCACTGCGGCCATAACCGCGATAATCGAAGATCAACACGGCGAAGCCCAATTCGTTTAATAGTTCAAGCGTGGCAAGACGATCGGCGATGGTGCCGGCATTACCATGACAAAACAAGATGACGCCGCGCGCTTGCCGCGCCGGCACATACCAGGCGTGCAATTGCAGCGCATCGTCCGTGACCAGTTGCAGTTCCTCGTACACAAGCCCGGCGTCGGCCGGCGTAGCCTGCTTGTTTGCGCCACCGTAACCGGGCAGGTACAACATGCCGCTCTGGTTGAAATAGAGATACAAGCACATGAGCGCATAGGCGCTCAGCAGCACGAACACCAAATTGCCGGCGCTACGCCATATCCCGGACATAGTCATGGTTTCCATCCTTGTCTCCCGGCTTTTAAAGTCCGCCTTTCGCAACCCGATACCCTATAGCGCAAACACTGGCGGCGCTTGCAACGAAGTCCTATCATTAGGTAAAAGCAAGAATAATAAAACCCACCCAGTAACAGAGAGAGAACCCCATGCAACTGCCTTTGCAAATCACCTTTCGTCACATGGAAAAATCCGAGGCCATGGAGGCCGCCATCCGCAAGCGTGCGGAGCAGCTGGACCAGTTTCACGACAAGATCATGAGCTGCCGTGTGGTGGTCGAACCCAAGCATCAAAACAAACACAAGGGCAATCTGTTTCAGATCCGCATCGATCTCACCACGCCGCCGAGCAAGGAGCTGGTGGTGAGCCGTGAGTCCGACCTGCACCAGGCCCATGAAGATGCCTACGTGGCGGTGCGCGACGCCTTCGACGCCATGCGGCGCCAACTGGAGGCGCACCATCGTCGCCAGAAGGGCAAGGTCAAGACGCACGAAGTGCCGCCCCACGGCCGCGTCAGCCAATTGGTGCCGGAAGAGGATTACGGCCGTATCGAGACCCCGCTGGGACGCGATATCTATTTTCACCGCAACAGCCTGGTCAACGGCGAGTTCGACAAGCTGGAGATCGGTACCGAAGTCCGCTTCAACGAAGAAGACGGCGAAATGGGCCCCAAGGCCACCAGCGTCAGCCTGATCGGCAAACACCATATCGTCGGCTGAGCCTTGTCAATCCGGCCCGCCAAGCCCGCTGCGCGCGGGCTTTTTTTTCGTCGGGCTAGAGCAACACGAACAAGGCGCGGTTGGCGCGGCGGATATTGAGCAGCACCCGGTTGGGCGATTGCTGCAGGGCCTGAATCATGGCCTCACGACTGGTCACCTGCCGGCGGTTGACCGAGACAATGACATCGCCCTTGCGCAGACCGGCGCGCCAGGTGTAACTGCCCGGCGCCACGTCCAACACCAACAGGCCGTCGACCTTGCCATAGAGCGGTGAATCCTCGCCGATATCGCCCAACAGCAAACCCTCCAGGCGCGGGCTCAGCTGCCGTCCCTCGAACTGTTGCTGGGCCGGGGCGTCGATCTTGGCGCGCACGCGCTCGAGCCGGCCGGCGCGCATTACCTCCAACTCCACCTCGGCGCCGGCCCGCAGCACCCCCAGGGCGTTGCGCAGGTCGGCGGTGTCTTCCACCTCACGGCCGTCGATGCCGACCACCACGTCGCCCACCTTGAGGCCGGCGCGATCGGCGGCGGCGCCCGGCTCCACACTGGAGATCAACACGCCCTTGCTGATATCGAGATCGAAGGCCTTGGCCAGGGCGCTGTTGAGGGTCTGACCCGACACCCCGAGGCGGCCGCGGCGGATCTCGCCGAAGGCCACCAGCTGTTCCATCAGGGCGCGCGCCATGTTGGCGGGAATGGCAAAGCCGATGCCCACATTGCCGCCGCCCGGGGCGACGATGGCGGTATTGATGCCCACCAGTTCGCCGCGCAGGTTGATCAAGGCGCCGCCCGAGTTACCGGGATTGATGGAGGCGTCGGTCTGGATGAAGTCCTCGTAACCTTCGATACCCAGCCCGCTGCGCCCCAGCGCACTGACGATGCCCGAGGTGACGGTCTGGCCCAGGCCGAAGGGATTGCCGATGGCGACCACGAAGTCGCCCACCTGCAGCACATCGGAATCGGCCATGGGCAGGGCGGTGAGCCCCTCGGCGGGAATCTGCACCACGGCCACGTCGGCCTCGGGATCAGCCCCCACCAACTCCGCCGCCAGCACCCGCCCGTCGAGCAATTGCACACTGATCTCGCTCGCCTTGCCCACCACGTGGTTGTTGGTGAGCACGTAACCGTTCTCGGCGTCGACGATCACACCGGAGCCCAGGCTCTGACTGCGGCGCTGGCGCGGCTGGCGCTCCGGCAGGCCGAAGAAACGGCGAAAAAAGGGGTCCTGCAGCAAGGGGTTGTCGCGCTCGGCCACATAGCTCTGGGTGGAGATATTGACCACTGCGGGGGTGACCTGCTTGAGCAGCGGCGCCAGGGTGGGCAGGGGCCGGCCCTGACTGTCCTGCGCCGGCAGGGCGGCCTGGACCAGAGACACACACAGGATGGCAAGCAGCGGCACCAGGGTCCCTTTCATCGCGAGCTGTTTCACTATTCCTCCTTTGTCGGTGAAGCGCGATACGCGCTAAAAGACACAAGATATGGGGTTTCGTTCGCGCCGCACGTCGCATGCCATGCGCCGGACATTGGCATCATAAAACATCCGCTTATCCACAGGGCCGCCAGCCGGATGGCGTGCCTAAGCCCTTGATTGGCTGAAATTATCCAAATATAGAAACACAATATATTGTGTTTGGCATATTTTATCCACAGCCTATCCAGAACCCTGTCCACCGCTTTCGGAAACAGAAAAATATACATAACATAATGTTTTAATTGTATTTAAAATAAAATTCAGCAAAGCAGTTGACAATAGGTCGAGCAGCGCATAAATTTCTTGGATACCACAACATCTTGTGGTCACCCCCTCAGAAGGTCAGCAGGGCATCCGAACATCTCCCCCATCGCCACGGTGGGTTGGAATTTTAGTTGAAACAACCATAACTATAGGGGACATCACTGCATGAAAGGCGCTCACTTGAAAGCCGTTGCCATCAATCCTACCGAAATCGCATTCCAGGCCGCCTCCGCGGATATCTGGGATAAAAAGTATCGCCTCAAGGCCAAGGACGGGGCTGCCGTGGATCAAGACATCGACGGCACCTACCAGCGCGTCGCCCGCGCCCTGGCCGACGTGGAAACCGATAATGAAAAGCAGGACGAGTGGTACGACAAATTTCTGTGGGCCCTGCGCCACGGCGCCATCCCGGCCGGCCGCATCACCTCCAATGCCGGCGCACTGGAGCACAAACCCGCCACCTCCACCATCAACTGCACGGTCTCCGGCACGGTCACCGACTCCATGGACGATATCCTGCAGAAGGTCCACGAGGCCGGCCTGACCCTGAAGGCCGGCTGCGGCATCGGCTATGAATTCTCCACCCTGCGCCCGCGCGGCGCCTATGTCTCCGGTGCCGGCGCCTATACCTCGGGGCCGCTGTCGTTCATGGATATCTACGACAAGATGTGCTTTACCGTATCCAGCGCCGGCGGCCGCCGCGGCGCCCAAATGGCCACTTTCGACTGCAGCCATCCGGATGTCATGGACTTTATCCGCGCCAAGCGCGAATCGGGCCGCCTACGCCAGTTCAACCTGTCATTGCTGATCACCCAGGAATTCATGGAGGCGGTCAAACACGATGATCACTGGCCCCTCTCCTTCCCGGTCACCGAGAAAGAGGTGGAACTGGACAAGCTCGATCTCAACGACCCCAGCCAGATCGTCTGGCGCGACTGGCCCACCAAGCACAACTACGTCTCCAACGAGGAAGGCCTGGTGGCCTGCAAGGTCTACAAATCCATTCGCGCGCGGCGCCTGTGGGACGTGATCATGGCCTCCACCTATGATTATGCCGAGCCGGGCTTCATCCTCATCGACAAGGTCAACGAGCAGAACAACAACTGGTTCTGCGAGGATATTCGCGCCACCAATCCCTGTGTGACCGCCGATACCTGGGTACAAACCGCCCAGGGTCCACGCCAGGTCAGCGACCTCATCGGCACCCCCTTTGTGGCGCGCATCGACGGCCAGGATCATGCCAGCGGCGCCGCCGGCTTTTTCAAAACCGCCACCAAAGCGGTGGTACGCCTGCAGACGGCGGAAGGCTATGCCCTGCGCCTGACCGCCGACCACCGCGTGCGCCGCATAAGCCGTTTCACCCGCCACAGCAGCGACACCGAATGGTGTGCCGCCGGCGAACTCCGGACGGGCGACCGGGTATTGCTCAACGACCATCGCGACAACGCCCGCTGGGACGGCGCCCATACCTTTGAAGAGGGCTACCTCACCGGACTGCTGATCGGGGACGGCACCCTCAAGGCGGACAAGGCCGTGCTGTCGGTCTGGCAGCCGGCCGCCGTGGCCAACGGCGCCGCCGCCCGGCTCGGCGACGGCATCCACGCGCTCATGGAAACAGCCGAACAGGCCGCCCGCACACTGCCCCATCGCAGCGACTTCAGCGGCTGGCACGCAGTGCCCGGTCGCAACGAATACCGCCTCTCGCTGGGCGCGCTGAAGAGCCTCGCCACCGACCTGGGCATGTCCCCCGGCGACAAGCGCATCACGCCCACCATGGAAAAGAGTTCCAGCGACTTCCACCGCGGCTTCCTGCGCGGCCTGTTCGATGCCGACGGCTCGGTTCAGGGATCGCAACAGAAAGGCGTCAGTGTGCGCCTGGCCCAGTCCAGCCTGGCCTGCCTGGAAGCGGTGCAGCGCATGCTGCTGCGCCTCGGCGTGCGCGCCACCATTTATCGCGACCGTCGCAGCGCAGGCGAGCAACTGTTGCCGGACGGCAAAGGCGGCATGGCGACATACGCCACCCAAGCCCAGCACGAACTGGTCGTCAGCGGTGAAAACCTGATCAGCTTCGCCGAGCAGGTGGGCTTTGCCGACAGCGACAAGGCGCAACGCCTGGAGACGAGCCTGGCGCATTATCAACGCCGCCTCAATCGCGAGCGTTTCGTCGCCCGCGTCACCGGCATCGAGGCCGACGGCGTGGAGGATGTGTATGACGTGCAGGTGCCCGGCATCAACACCTTCGATGCCAACGGCCTGCATGCCCACAACTGCGGCGAACAACCGCTGCCGCCCTACGGCTCCTGCCTGCTGGGCTCGGTCAACCTGACCAAGTTCGTGCGCGACCCGTTCACCGACAAGGCCCATTTCGACTGGGACGAATTCCGCCAGACCGTCGGCATCTTCACCCGCATGCTCGACAACGTGGTGGAGATCAACGGCCTGCCGCTGGAGGGCCAGCGCGACGAGATCATGAGCAAGCGCCGCCACGGCATGGGCTATCTGGGCCTGGGTTCCACCCTCACCATGCTGCGCATGCAATACGGCGACAACTTATCACTGAAATTCACCGAGCGCGTCACCCGTGAACTGGCCCTGGAAGGCTGGCGCACGGCCCTGGACCTGGCCAAGGAGAAAGGCCCGGCGCCGATCATGGAGCGTGAATTCGAGGTCAGCGCCGAGATGCTGCGCAAGCGTCCCGAGATGAAGCGCGACGGCTATAAAGTCGGCGACACGGTCAAAGGCAAGGTATTACACGCCAAGTACAGTCGTTATATGCAGCGCGTCGCCGAGGCCGAACCCGACCTGGTGGCCGAGCTGAGCGAAGTGGGCGCGCGCTTTACCCACCACAGCTCCATCGCCCCCACCGGCACCATCTCGCTGAGCCTGGCCAACAACGCCAGCAACGGCATCGAGCCCAGTTTCGCCCATCAGTATTCGCGCAACGTCATCCGCGAAGGCAAGAAGAGCAAGGAAAAGGTGGACGTGTTCTCCTTCGAACTGCTGGCCTACCGCGAGCTGATCAACAAAAAGGCCTCACCCTATACCGAAGACGCCGACAGTCTGTTGCCGGACTACTTCATCACCGCCGACGACATCTCGCCCAAGGCCCACGTCGACATCCAGGCGGCGGCGCAGAAATGGATCGATTCCTCCATCTCCAAGACCGCCAACGTACCGACAGACTTTCCCTACGAGCAGTTCAAGGACATCTATCTCTATGCCTACGAACAAGGCCTGAAGGGCTGCACCACCTTCCGCTTCAACCCGGAGGCCTTCCAGGGCGTGCTGGTGAAGGAACAGGATCTGGCCAACACCACCTACCGCTTCACCCTGGACGACGGCTCGGTGGTCGAACTCAAGGGCAATGAAGAGATCGAATACGACGGTGAAGTTCACAGCGCCGCCAATCTCTACGACGCCCTCAAAGAAGGCTATTACGGCAAGTTCTAGTCAGACGCATTTTACGGAGCAACACACATGGCTATCAAAATCAGCAAGAAAATTACCGGCTTCAACGTCATCAAGCCCGAGGAAGAGGTGCCGGCGGAAGAAAGCAAGCAACAGGAACTCATCGCGGCCGAGTCCAATGTGGTCCAGATGCACGAAAAGGTCGAACGCCCGGAGATGTTGATCGGCTCGACCTACAAGATCAAGACACCGCTGTCCGAGCATTCACTCTATGTCACCATCAATGACATCATTTTGAATCCGGGCACCGAGCACGAACTGCGCCGCCCCTTCGAGATCTTTATCAACTCCAAGAACATGGACCACTTCCAGTGGATCGTAGCCCTGACGCGCATCATCTCCGCAGTGTTCCGCAAGGGCGGCGATGTTACCTTTCTGGTGGATGAAATGCGCTCGGTGTTCGATCCGCGCGGCGGCTACTTCAAAAAGGGCGGCAAGTTCATGCCCTCGCTGGTGGCCGAGATCGGCGACGCCATCGAATCGCATCTGCGTATGATCGGCCTGCTGAAAGACGACGGTCTGGACGAACACCAGAAAAAACTGGTGGAGGAAAAGCGCAAGCAGTTCGACGACTCAGTCAAAAACGCCGAAGAGGAGTCCGCCAGCTCATTCCCCGACGGCGCCCAACTCTGCATGAAGTGCAACACCAAGGCCATGATCAAGATGGACGGCTGCATGACCTGCCTGAATTGCGGCGACTCCAAATGTGGTTAAGACGCCATGGCTAGAACGGTAAATCAACGGGCGGGACGCGGCCGTCCCGGCAAGGTCCAACAACAAAGGAGGGGCTCCAATTGGCGACTTATTCAGAGCCGGTCATCGGTGACTGGTACATCAACATGGACGGCCACTTCATCCGGGCCTGGGGCTGCGTCTACGAATACGGCCGGCTCAACGGAGTAGTCATCCAGCCACTCAACGGGGGCCGCTATTACATCAGCCTGACGCGATGGCGCGACCTCAAGCCCGTACGCTATGCCGCCACACGCGAAGCGCGCAGCGGGATGGTGCTGTCCTGAACCATCAGGGCGGCAATCTCGCTTAGGCCAACTATTGGGAATATGGAACGCAATGACCAAGTAAACGGTTGAGGGGGTCAACTTATGCAAGGTCGGGCGCGGCATTGGTGTGTAGCCGCCATCTCTAATCTTTTTCTCGCGCAGAATCTTGCGGGGGAATCATATTCCTTTCCAACCTCTCCCATAATTATTTATCACGTGGGCTTGAAGAGCGGGTTTTTCTGTATAGCACTTGGATATGGGGGACTAGGTAGATTCTGTCTAGCACAATACTTACTAATTCTGTCTAATATACGTTGAACTAAACCGCTTACGCGGGGCTTTTTCCCTTCGATTTACCGCACCATAATTTCCATACTTATCTCCACCCCATCCCGGGGGTTAACCCAGGAGATAAGTCATGACCCCACTACGTCAAAAAATGATCGATGCCATGCTGGTGCGTGGTTTTGCGGTGCGGACACAACGCAGTTATCTGGATGCCGTGATTCAGCTGGTGAAGTATTACCGCTGTTCACCCGAGCAGTTAACGACAGCGCAATTGCAGGACTATTTTCTCTATCTGGCGAAGGAACGGCAACTATCACCGGCGACCTGCCGGTTGTATTTGAATGCGATCCGCTTTCTCTACCTCAAGGTGGTGGGCTGGGACGAGATGGCGTTGGAGATCAATACGCCCAAACGCAAGCAACGCATCCCCGACTTGTTGAGCTGCGACGAGGTGGCGCGGCTGCTGGCAGTGGTGGAGAACCGCAAACACCGCATGATGTTGACCACCTGTTACGGCTGTGGTCTGCGGGTCAGCGAGTTAGTGGCGCTGCGGGTCAGTGACATCGATGGCGAACGCGCTTTGTTGCGCGTGACCCAAGGCAAGGGCGGCAAAGACCGACAGGTGCTGCTTTCCCAATCGTTGCTGCATCTGTTGCGCCGTTACTGGTCTGTTTTCCATCCTACGACGTGGCTCTTCTATGGCCGCAGTCCGTTGACGCGCCTGAGTATCACCACGGCGCAGAAGGTGTTTCAGGCAGCCAAGCAAAGGGCGGGAATAGAAAAGGTCGGCGGCATCCACAGCCTGCGTCACGCCTATGCCACCCATCAGCTGGCGGCGGGCATGCCGCTACCGCAACTGAAAGCAATGCTGGGACACGGCGACCTGCACTCGACCATGCGCTATCTCCACTGGGTACCGCAATACACCAAAGCTCATGGGACGGACCTGATTCAAGGATTGGAGGTGGGTCATGAGTAATGTCTCAATGCAATCCATCCTCGCCACCCATCTGGACCACTATCGCCAACATCATACGCTTACCCCACAACAGGCCCGGGCCTGTCATCGCATCGGGTTGTGCCGTAGCGCCGCCTTGGGCGGCGAACAGGTCCGCTGCAGCCAATGCGACTTCGAACAATACCGCTACCACTCCTGTCGCAACCGCCACTGCCCGCAATGTCAGCGCAATGCCAGTGAAACCTGGAGCCGGCAACGCACCGCCCAACTACTGCCGGTGCCCTATTTTCACCTGGTGTTCACCTTGCCGCATCAGCTCAACCCTTGGGTCGACCTGCACCCCGAGGTGATCTACCGCCTGCTGTTTCAATGCGTCTGGTCGACCCTCAAGACGTTCGCCAACGACCCCAAACGGCTCGACGGCGACCTCGGCATGATCGCCGTCCTCCATACCTGGGGCCAAAACCTCAGCCGCCATATCCATCTCCACTGCCTGATCCCCGGCGGCGCCTGGAACGAAGAGACACAGCAATGGCACCCGGCCAAGAGCAGCTACCTCTTCCCGGTGCGCGCCCTGTCACGAAAATTTAGAGGCGCGATGGTCAATGCCTTGAGGAAATCACGTCAAGCGCAGGCGCTGCATCGCCTCACGGATGACAAACACTTCAACGATACCCTGAAACAACTCATGCAGACCGACTGGGTGGTCTACACCCAAGCCAACATCCAGCGTCCCGAGACCATCATCAACTACCTCGCCCGCTACACTCACAAGATCGCGATGGATAACCACCGTCTCATCGACAGCGATGACCAGCATGTACGCTTCCGCTACAAAGACTACCGCGACCACGACAAGCACAAAATCATGCAGCTCGAGCATGGCGAATTCATCCGCCGCTTCCTGCAACATATCCTGCCCGACGGCTTCATGCGCATCCGCCATTACGGCATTCTCGCCAACCGCTGTCGGCAACAGCGAACCGACTCCATCAAGCACGCCCTGGCCGTCACGGCTGAACTCGATGTAGATACGCGCGATCAAGACAGTCCTCACAGCCCGGCGCCTATTCCACCCGCGGCAACGGTCTGTCGCTGCCCACGCTGCAAAAACGGAAGACTTGTCATCATTGCAACGCTGTTGCCCCAACGACGACGAGAGGGGACCGATTAACCCTAAACCCAATATTACAGCCGGCTGATGTTTATACAGGGCAGAGCCCCCTGGGGCTGCACGCGTCAACACCCAAAACAGACGGCATTTCAATCACCAGAAGACCGAGTCGCGTATGAAAAATTACCTTGCCAATTCGATATCGAGCTGAAAAGAGTCCCAACAAAACCACATAATGGGCTTGGTTTCCATGGCCCGACAAAATACAATCCCCTATATATGACAGTCGTGGCGCCGCGGCTTAGTCCAACAGACATTTATACGCCATGCGCGGCACGGCGTATAAATGCTTAGATGTTAGCCATTCGAAAAGGAAGATAAGCCATGGCGAAAGAATTACCGTATTTACCCTCATACAAGAATGTGGGGAAGTTATTCGAAAAAATAAAAGCCGCTAAGATACCGGAAACATTCACACATAAGTATCTCTACCACACGATAGGATTAAAAGGAGTAGGCGACAGACCCTTAATAAATCTTCTCAAGCAACTCGGGTTTTTAGACAATGGTGGAAAACCCACGTCACGTTATGCTGCACTAAAGAATGATAATATTGCTGGGATTGAAATCGCAAGAGGAGTAAGGGAAGCGTTTCAACCGCTTTTCGATGCAAATGAAAATGCATATTCACTTCAACAATCGGAACTAAAGGGTTTGGTTGCACAGGTCTCAGGTGCAGATACAGGCACTACGACAAAAATAGTTGGCACATTTAAAGCGCTAATTGCTTTATCAGACTTTGAATCTGACGAAACACTTAGGGAAGATGATAAGAAAAAGGATACCGGTGTAGAGGAATTAGAATCGGTCACTATACCTGGCGTCAGTCCAGATGGCATTGGCCAAGGACTTAAGCCAGAGTTTCATTATAATCTCCAAGTTCATCTGCCATCCAATGGAACAGAAGAAACATACATGAATATCTTCAATGCCATACGGAAGGTATTTAAACAATGAATGATGGCAATCTCGCGCTTTTCTTAATGCTTGGACAAACTGCGACAAAAATTACTGGAGAAATCCCTGAAGTCGCAGATGGAAAGCCATTAATGATTTCCGATCATTATGATCTAACCACATCACTTCCTGATGCCGTAAAATCAGCCAATAGAGCATCTGAAGCCTATCGATTATTCTTTGTTTTTGAGAAATATCTAAGAGAATTTATTGTTGAAACTATAACAAAAAATGGAACGGAAACATGGTGGGAAAAAGTGCCCCCAGATGTCCAGCAGGAGATTGACAAACTCGAAGAAAATGAAGAAATAAAGGGCTGGATGTCGCTCGGATCTAGAGATAAATCAGCGTTAATGACATATCCGCAGCTTTTAAGAGTTATCGATCATTGCTGGAAAGATTATTTCAAAGATATAGTGCGAGATAAAGCTTTGGTCCAAGAAGCACGTTTAATTGCCCACCTACGCAACACCATATGCCACATGACAGAAATTAGTGATGAAGAAATGGAAAGAACAAAGCAGGTGATGCGAGATTGGTTCAGGGTAGTATCACCATAATATGGCTAAAGTTTAACGGACACTTTAAATCAGCGACAATGCTGGGCAAGGAGTGTTCAAATGACAAGGGATCAATAGGGTCAGAGTCACTGCTGTCCCATAAACTTTTACACCAAGCATAGCTGCCGTATTTCCAGAGCATTTTGTTTTGGCGGATCACCACGAAGTAATGCCATCAGGTCTCTTCGTAGAAACAAATTCAGATGCAATAATCGCAACATACTTTGTAAGGACCATCCTAGCTTGGCACTGAATTTCAAATAGGCCAGTATCAAATAGGTACAGAGCGCGATCCATATCTGCGTCATAATGGCATTCTTGCTATTGCCCACGAAGGCCTTGATCTTTAGATTTTGTTTGATCCATTTGAAGAATAATTCTACTTGCCACCGTTCTTTATAAATCTCTGCGATGGTCTGTGCACTTAAAGCGAAATTATTTGTCAGGAACTCATAGGCTTTTCCGCTCTCAGGATCTCGATAGCCAATTCGTCGTAGCTTTGGCATGCCGATCTTTTTTGGCTTAACACCTGTTAAAACGATTGTTTGATCCGATGTCAGTCCTTTGGATTTATCGACGGCTCTTCGCTCTTCAATCTTCCATATGGCATTCTTCCTGATCCGGGTAACAAAGAAAATACCCTTGTTATTAAGGGCCTTAAACCATTCATAGTCCGTATATCCTTTGTCAAAGACGACGATGCTGCCTTTGCTATAGTGGAGTGTTCTCCCTATTTCTATATCGGATGCTTT
Source organism: Candidatus Tenderia electrophaga (assembly GCA_001447805.1). NCBI lineage: Bacteria > Pseudomonadati > Pseudomonadota > Gammaproteobacteria > Tenderiales (SeqCode) > Tenderiaceae (SeqCode) > Tenderia (SeqCode) > Tenderia electrophaga (SeqCode). The sequence goes on along the minus strand of CP013099.1, from coordinate 3,489,795 downwards.
ACCTTCGGTAATAGCTGCGAAATTCGGGATGTATCCATCATGATCTAAACTCAGGTGGAGTTTCATTGCTGATTTTCCCAAGGCATAGTGGGCCCAGGGAAATATTTTTAGTGATAAGTCAATCAAGGAGGCGTCTAATGAATAGAGCTTGTTCTTGAAACGGAACCGGTGGCCGGACGTCAGCTTCTGACAGTTGGCATAAAGCTTTGCAAACAAGGCCTCATATAACTTAGCAGGTTGCTTTTCATTTAATCTGGCCAGGCTTGAGCGTGCAATGGGTTTGGCTCCTAAGTGATAAAGACGACTGGATTGTGCGCTCATATTGCTCTCAATATCCCTTAGGCTATGGCGGCCTGCCAATTGCCCCAGAGACAACGCGACAAACTGGGACCAGCGGCTTGTTTTCCGCAACTGTCTACCTTCATGATGCGTTTTTGAGAGGCTTTCAAATTCATGTCTCGGTACGAATTTTAGCAATTGTGCGAAAATAGTATTATGATGTGCCATGGCTTAAATCTCTCTGTTATTACAGTGTTTGGTCGCACTTTCATTGTAACAACTTGTTGGGATTTAAGCCTTTTTTATTCCATGTTTATGGGACAGCAGTGGGTCAGAGTCGAATGGCACTTACTTAAGCTTCTTAGGGTGACCATTTTTCATCACTTCCGCTCTTGCTTCATGCCGTGTTCTCGTCAATAAGGGATAGGCTTTCGGTCTTCGCTTCACCGCTCTCGGTTCGATTCGGCCGGGACGATTCCCCACCTTTTTCTGCACCATCATGCGGAATAAATAACCGATATATTCATCATCCAAATACTGCGCGTTTTGTAGATAGATCAGCCATATCTGCAAGCAGTGCTTGAAACTTATACGTCTTGGGCTGATATCCGCCAGCAAGGCGGATTGTGCCATCATGAGGCGGATCAGGTTATAGGCAAGTAGATGGATCCATATTTCCTTGATCGCCATCTCGGGCGTTTTGCAACTGAGCACATTCATGCCCATAGTGTCTTTGATGTTGCGCAGGTCCAGCTCGATATGCCAGCGCATTTTGTACAGGGCTTTTAGCTTCTCTTTCGGGTAGTTGTTGTGATCGTCCAAAGTCGTGATCATTGTTTTGCCGCCGGCCTGGAATTCCCTGACCGTGAGTCTTTCTGGCGCCGTGTTATAGTCCTCTTCACTCATCCACTCCGGTCGTCGCTTGGGCTTGTCGATCACGATCAGATGATCGCGTTCTCCCAGCCTTTGACCGAGACGAAAATCTGTCACGCGCTTTCTGGAACCGTTCTGCTCCATTAGAATATCGATCCCGTCGGCCTGCATGGCGGCAATAAAGAAATAGGTGGCAAAGAAGGCATCGCCGAGCGCGATATCACCGGGCTGCAAGGTGTTCTGTATGGCGCGCAACAGGGTTTGTTCGTCACCCCCCTTGCCGTTGAAACGGCCGATCGCTGCATTCAATAGCGCACCGCTGGCCAGACTGGTGATGCCGACGATGCGACAAATGGGAAACCCTAAACCAGGCTGTTGACCGCGTTGTTGTGGGAATACGGCTTGGTTGGCAGCCGTGTCGGGCATCGTGACGGTGGTGCCGTCGATAATCCTGATGTGTCGACCCTGCCATTGCCATTCATCAGGCGCTCGTTCGTCAAGCTGGTCGCCCAGATGTTGGGTCAGTTCTGCGACCATCGTCAAAGGCAACCGTTGCCTGGCACGACAATAGCCACCCGTGTATGTGCTTCGGGCGCTAAACCCGCCGGCGAGTCGCTGGACTGCTGCCTGGTTAACAATGCTCTGACAGGAACGATCGGCGCTCATGGCTTGGGCCAGGAACATGGATAAGGTTTCCGTAGGTGGATAGAGGCGTTCCCGGTGCTCGGGCAAGAGCGCTTCCACTTTGTCCAGCAGCGTGTCGCTGGTGAGAAGATTGAAGAAACGATAGCTGTTGCTGTTTCCACGGTATGCCTCAACTCGAGTATGTTGATGTTTTTTGGCAGTATGGCTAAGCTTCATCGAGACCGGTTCCTTTTGGTAGGTTGTGGGTTTGGCGATTTACACCCTACCATGGTGCCGGTCTTTCTATTTGATAATCAAGTGCTTGGGCTTAAGTAAGTGCCATTCGTATCTGACCCCATTGACCCTTGTCTGGCACCATGTCCTTTTGAACGCCTGCGTTGATCTATAGTCTTATTCGCAACGCATTTGTTTGCATGTCATATTTAAGCTTGGATTTAAAAGCGTCTAAATTGCCCTATGAAAAATCAACTATTCCAGGAATCTGCCCCTAGCGTCTCGACGTTAGAAGACCTCGCTAAACTCGCCGACTATTCCTTCATGGACACGCTCAATAGCGATCCTGAGGCGAATGAAAGCGGCGCTGATCACGCACCGCGTCAGGTGTTCTCGGGACATTATGTCCCGGTTAAACCCACGCCCCTCGATAACCCCGAGTACGTCGCGCATAGCAAGCACTTTTTTCAGGAACTGGGCTTTGCCGACAGCCTGGCAGAGTCCGACGGGTTTATGCGTGTGTTCAGCGGCGACCTTTCGCAGGTTCCGGAACCGATGCGCAACGTGGGCTGGGCGACGGGTTACGCCCTCTCTATTTTCGGCACTGAATACGTCCGGCAGTGTCCGTTTCAGACTGGGAATGGCTATGGTGATGGCCGTGCCGTGTCTGTGCTTGAAGCGGTGATGCCTGATCGGAACGGGGATCGGAACAGGGGTCGACGCTGGGAGATGCAACTCAAAGGGGGCGGTCGCACGCCCTACTGCCGCGGCGGAGACGGCCGCGCGGTGTTGCGCTCGAGTGTCCGGGAGTTCCTGGCACAGGAGCACATGCACGCCCTGGGGGTACCGACATCCCGGTCTTTGAGCCTGTATGTATCGAAAACGGAGCAGGTGCAGCGGCCCTGGTATTCGGAGGGCTCGCGCTCACGCGATCCCGACAGAATGGTCTCTGAAGCGGTGGCGATCGCGACGCGCGTGGCACCGTCATTCATTCGGGTGGGTCAGCTCGAGCTGTTTGGTCGCCGTGCGCGTAAGCAGGAACACCCCGCTGCGATAGAGGAGCTGGAAAAGCTGGTGCTGCACCTGATTGACCGTGAGTACCCGGATGTCATCGACCGGAATCTGAGCACCCCCGAGAAAGTGGTGTCGCTGGCGCGGGAATTTCGCAGCCGCCTGACCTCACTGGTGGCGAACTGGATCCGTGTCGGTTATTGCCAGGGCAATTTCAACAGCGACAACTGCGCCGCCGGTGGCTTTACCCTGGATTACGGCCCGTTCGGCTTCATGGAAGTCTTTGATCCCTATTACCAGCCCTGGACGGGCGGCGGGGAGCACTTCGCGTTCTGGAATCAACCCGTGGCAGCGGAACGCAACTTCGAGATGTTCTGTACGGCGTTGATGCCGTTACTGGAAAAGCATTCTGAAATGTTGCAACAGCTTGACGAGCTGCGAAATGGCTTTGCCGCAGTGATGCAAACGGAAATTGAAAAGGTGTTTGCGGACAAGCTGGGACTGGATGCGTTTGACACAGAGTTGTTCGGTGAACTCGTCAAACTCATGATGAAAACGTCTGTCGATTATACCATCTTCTTTCGCGAACTCTCGTCGATACCGGGTGATATTGGCCCACTTAAAAAGAGCTTCTACAGTCATTTGAATGCAGAGATGGAAAAGCACTGGTCTGAATGGCTGACAAAATGGAAGTCGCTCGTTACCGATACACCGCGCACGCTGGAAGACATTTCAGCACAGATGAAACGCGTTAATCCAAAATACAGTTTGCGAGAATGGTTGCTTGCCCCCGCATATCAGCAAGCGGCCCTGGGTGACTACGCGCTAATCAGAGAACTGCAAGACGTGATGACGCAACCTTACGCCGAGCAATCGCCAGAGGTGGAAGAGAAATACTATCGACCGAAACCCCCTGAATTCAAGGAGCTCGGTGGGGTGTCGCATATGAGCTGCTCGTCATGAAGACCTGGGCGGGGTCTGACTCGCGTAAGTTAAGGCAACGGCGTGTGCCTTGTAATGGTGCGGATTGACGTTTTAAAGATTATTTTGGGGGCGCTTGGATGACCATCTGGCGCTTTGAGCGTTGGTTGACACAGAGTTTTGAACACCCTCCTTGTAGCATTCGGCCACAAACGAGCACCGCGGAAGACTGTCCGAACTAATTGGTATGGTTAGGTGTATTCGCCCAGATAGAATCGCGTTTATACGAATACAAGTACAACCCACTGCTGTCCCATAAACTTTTACACCAAGCATAGCTGCCGTATTTCCAGAGCATTTTGTTTTGGCGGATCACCACGAAGTAATGCCATCAGGTCTCTTCGTAGAAACAAATTCAGATGCAATAATCGCAACATACTTTGTAAGGACCATCCTAGCTTGGCACTGAATTTCAAATAGGCCAGTATCAAATAGGTACAGAGCGCGATCCATATCTGCGTCATAATGGCATTCTTGCTATTGCCCACGAAGGCCTTGATCTTTAGATTTTGTTTGATCCATTTGAAGAATAATTCTACTTGCCACCGTTCTTTATAAATCTCTGCGATGGTCTGTGCACTTAAAGCGAAATTATTTGTCAGGAACTCATAGGCTTTTCCGCTCTCAGGATCTCGATAGCCAATTCGTCGTAGCTTTGGCATGCCGATCTTTTTTGGCTTAACACCTGTTAAAACGATTGTTTGATCCGATGTCAGTCCTTTGGATTTATCGACGGCTCTTCGCTCTTCAATCTTCCATATGGCATTCTTCCTGATCCGGGTAACAAAGAAAATACCCTTGTTATTAAGGGCCTTAAACCATTCATAGTCCGTATATCCTTTGTCAAAGACGACGATGCTGCCTTTGCTATAGTGGAGTGTTCTCCCTATTTCTATATCGGATGCTTTACCTTCGGTAATAGCTGCGAAATTCGGGATGTATCCATCATGATCTAAACTCAGGTGGAGTTTCATTGCTGATTTTCCCAAGGCATAGTGGGCCCAGGGAAATATTTTTAGTGATAAGTCAATCAAGGAGGCGTCTAATGAATAGAGCTTGTTCTTGAAACGGAACCGGTGGCCGGACGTCAGCTTCTGACAGTTGGCATAAAGCTTTGCAAACAAGGCCTCATATAACTTAGCAGGTTGCTTTTCATTTAATCTGGCCAGGCTTGAGCGTGCAATGGGTTTGGCTCCTAAGTGATAAAGACGACTGGATTGTGCGCTCATATTGCTCTCAATATCCCTTAGGCTATGGCGGCCTGCCAATTGCCCCAGAGACAACGCGACAAACTGGGACCAGCGGCTTGTTTTCCGCAACTGTCTACCTTCATGATGCGTTTTTGAGAGGCTTTCAAATTCATGTCTCGGTACGAATTTTAGCAATTGTGCGAAAATAGTATTATGATGTGCCATGGCTTAAATCTCTCTGTTATTACAGTGTTTGGTCGCACTTTCATTGTAACAACTTGTTGGGATTTAAGCCTTTTTTATTCCATGTTTATGGGACAGCAGTGAGTACAACCCATAAATTTGGAGGAAATAAAAAACTAAATATATACCCCCAATTAAAACTTGCCATACAGATATACCAGATGACTGAACCTCTTCACTAGGGCTAGATAAGTCAACAACCACGGACAGACCTACCATTACAAAAATAATGCCAGTTAATGCCAATAAGGCTATAAAGAATATTTTCCAGAATCTTTGTGACCAAATTGCTTTTTCATAAGCCAAACCATATAACCCAGTTAAGCCAATTGCTAATATCACGGTATTAAAAATATCAATTGTTCCTTCAGATAAATTAGAAATAATTGTGAGAACGAAAATAACTCCCCAAATATTAAATATTATTTTCCAATTTACTAAATTCATGTGTTTTTCATCCACACCTAACGTGAAGGGAGCGAAAACAGGGTCAGATACGAATGGCACTTACTTAAGCTTCTTAGGGTGACCATTTTTCATCACTTCCGCTCTTGCTTCATGCCGTGTTCTCGTCAATAAGGGATAGGCTTTCGGTCTTCGCTTCACCGCTCTCGGTTCGATTCGGCCGGGACGATTCCCCACCTTTTTCTGCACCATCATGCGGAATAAATAACCGATATATTCATCATCCAAATACTGCGCGTTTTGTAGATAGATCAGCCATATCTGCAAGCAGTGCTTGAAACTTATACGTCTTGGGCTGATATCCGCCAGCAAGGCGGATTGTGCCATCATGAGGCGGATCAGGTTATAGGCAAGTAGATGGATCCATATTTCCTTGATCGCCATCTCGGGCGTTTTGCAACTGAGCACATTCATGCCCATAGTGTCTTTGATGTTGCGCAGGTCCAGCTCGATATGCCAGCGCATTTTGTACAGGGCTTTTAGCTTCTCTTTCGGGTAGTTGTTGTGATCGTCCAAAGTCGTGATCATTGTTTTGCCGCCGGCCTGGAATTCCCTGACCGTGAGTCTTTCTGGCGCCGCGTTATAGTCCTCTTCACTCATCCACTCCGGTCGTCGCTTGGGCTTGTCGATCAGGATCAGATGATCGCGTTCTCCCAGCCTTTGACCGAGACGAAAATCTGTCACGCGCTTTCTGGAACCGTTCTGCTCCATTAGAATATCGATCCCGTCGGCCTGCATGGCGGCAATAAAGAAATAGGTGGCAAAGAAGGCATCGCCGAGCGCGATATCGCCGGGCTGCAAGGTGTTCTGTATGGCGCGCAACAGGGTTTGTTCGTCACCCCCCTTGCCGTTGAAACGGCCGATCGCTGCATTCAATAGCGCACCGCTGGCCAGACTGGTGATGCCGACGATGCGACAAATGGGAAACCCTAAACCAGGCTGTTGACCGCGTTGTTGTGGGAATACGGCTTGGTTGGCAGCCGTGTCGGGCATCGTGACGGTGGTGCCGTCGATAATCCTGATGTGTCGACCCTGCCATTGCCATTCATCAGGCGCTCGTTCGTCAAGCTGGTCGCCCAGATGTTGGGTCAGTTCTGCGACCATCGTCAAAGGCAACCGTTGCCTGGCACGACAATAGCCACCCGTGTATGTGCTTCGGGCGCTAAACCCGCCGGCGAGTCGCTGGACTGCTGCCTGGTTAACAATGCTCTGACAGGAACGATCGGCGCTCATGGCTTGGGCCAGGAACATGGATAAGGTTTCCGTAGGTGGATAGAGGCGTTCCCGGTGCTCGGGCAAGAGCGCTTCCACTTTGTCCAGCAGCGTGTCGCTGGTGAGAAGATTGAAGAAACGATAGCTGTTGCTGTTTCCACGGTATGCCTCAACTCGAGTATGTTGATGTTTTTTGGCAGTATGGCTAAGCTTCATCGAGACCGGTTCCTTTTGGTAGGTTGTGGGTTTGGCGATTTACACCCTACCATGGTGCCGGTCTTTCTATTTGATAATCAAGTGCTTGGGCTTAAGTAAGTGCCATTCGGGTCAGATACTAATGGCACTTACTTAAAGAAATATATAATAAATACATTGTGTTATGACGTGAGTGACGGTGCCGGTTTCGAACGGCAATTTGACTAACCCCCCCACAACTCACTGACCGTAGATAAGATTGGGTAAAAAGAAATTACTAGGCACCCGTCGATAACTTATTGAATTGGCAATTCAATCCGCTTAAGTAGTGCCATTTTGGTCCCCTATTACTCTAACCGGAAACTATAGAGGCGCTCGCTATTCCACGGGGGCGATCAATGCCGAGTAATTATCCGCGACCGTTCGGGCATCCTCTTTGTTCATAATCACGGATGGCATCTGCGAAAGATCGATCCTTTTATCGCCGACGAACAGCTTCATAACGTCGACATTGAGAAACAGGCGTTCGTCTCCGGCATGCGTTTGAAGTTCGGATGCTTTGAAAACGAAGTCGCGGCGGTTTTCACTAAAGCCGACGTGATAGGCCAGGGGGATGCTTTCCCGGGCAGTTTTCAACGCCCCTTCGAGCAGGATGAATTTGTACCCGATCTCCCAATTCCAGGCCATTCGGCTATTCGGGTCCAGGTCGCCCACGCTCATGATCGAGGTGTTTGCCTTCTCGTCGACCCCGATCGAGAACCGAACCGTTTCCACCTGTCGAAGAGGAATCTCGGCTATTCGAATTTCATAAGTCCGGGCGGCATTATCGAAACGGGCAAGATGATAGCTGTCGGGCACAGCATACCGACCGCCACTGCCCTCCAATACCAGGTTCGAAACGAGGAACCGGAAGTCGTTGATCTTGAACGTCCCCTCGCCGCCGGGGTTGTCGTATCGATACTCGTCAAAGGCCAGCGGCGCACCATCCAATTCTACGGCAAACACCAGGGATAGTTGTGTCGGGCGGCTCCACCAGTAAACGCTCGCCGCAACAGCGGCGGCGGCCAACATGCCGACACCCCAGCCAAGCATAAATGACTTTTTCATTCGCGTTCCCCGGCGAACGGATCCGAGAATCTCGAATCCGACAGAAAGTGTTCATCGGTGAGGGTATGGAGAAACGCGATAATCGCCTCGACCTCGTCGGGCCCCAGATTCAATCCCTGTGCCGCATCGGGGTCGATCTTCTGGTTGTCGGCCTGCAGGATCAATGGACTGACCGTTTCGCTATGTTGAATCCTTCGATTGTAGTGTTCCATGACCTCCTCCAGCGTCGCGAAACGGCCATCATGCATATACGGCGCTGTGACCGCAATATTTCGAAGGCTCGGCACCTTGAACTTGCCACGGTCCGAAGAGTTTCCGGTCACCGTCATCAACCCCGGCCGCAGGTCTTCATCCACGTCCAATCCATTGTTGCTGAAGCCGTCGAGACCGTCGGAGAACCCTGCGGTATGGAACTGCGCATGACAGTCGACGCAATTGCCGCCGCGCAAGGATGCGGAGACGTCGGGATGCGCAACGAACAACTTCCGGCCCAGCTCCTCCTGTTCACTCAGCCTGAGCTCCCCGCGCAGGAACTGATCATACTTCGAGTTCGATGAAATCAGCATCCTCATGAAAGTCGACAGGGCCTTAGCTATGGCGTCGGCTGAAACCCCGCCATAGGCAACACGAAAAAGCTGTTGATAAACCTCGTCTTCGCGGAGCTCCTCGACGAGGCGTTCGAGGTCCTGGTCCATTTCGATCGGATCCTGAATCGGACGCAGAACTTGGTCTTCCAGACTCTGCGCGCGGCCGTTCCAAAAGAACTGCTGAGGGCCCCATAACAGGTTTACCAGGCTCATTGAACTGAACGCCGTCTGGCCACCGTGCACCCCGACGGAGTTCGCGAGCCCATCGGTAAATGCGAGCTTTTGGAGATGACAACTGGCGCAAGAGGTGGTGTTTGGCCCTGACAGGCGCGGATCGTAAAAAAGCCGGCGACCGAGTTCGAAGCCTTCCTCGGTCAGCGGATTATCCTTCGGAATCGAAAATTTCCCGAACACAAAGGGCGCCGAAAAATCGGCCACCGGCGTCGGCTCCGGAGGAGACTGTAAGAAATACACGCCAGCGGCGGCAGCAGCCACAAGGCCGATACCGCCGATGAAAAGCGCCTTTACTCTTGTCGAAACGTTAAGACGAATCTTTGAAATCACCTAGTGATGGTGGACGAAACCCGAACCGAACAAGGCATCGACGTACTCCACACCTTTTTTATAACGCTGCTTGAAATTCACCGTTGCAAGACGTTTGCCGGTTTCGAGATCGTGAACGCTGATCGTGTGTGCGTTCACCGAAGCGATAAAGTCTATGTCGGTCGGATCTTTGTCCGCGGCGTTCCCCAGATTCAACAGATTGTTCTGCACGGCGATCAGATTACGCCCCGATTTCGACGTATAGAAGATCAGATGATGCGCGCCAGGATCAGCGACGATATCGGGGCCGCTCGGCACCAAATCTGGGAGCTTCGACAGATCATAGCGCTTCACGACCCCGGGCAAGGCATGGCTGATGAACAGATCGGTTTTGTTGCCATAGAACTCCAGCGGTACACCGGTGTTGTTCTCAACCCCGCTGTAGACGACCACAGGCGTTCCGAACTCTTTGGAATCGGCGTCGTAGGGAATCTTCCAGGTCTCGAAGCCGAACATCGTGTTGACCAGAACCGCCGGTTCAGCCTCCGGATGGATAGACGGACGCACAAAGAGCACCTCGACCGGCGACGACGGGAAGCCAACCGGCTTCGCGTCCTCCACCGTGATTGTTTGGATGGGCTCGAGGGTATTCAAGTCAATGATGGTGATCGTATTGCCGACCCCGGTGGCCAGATCCGGATGAATCGTGGAGGAGATCACCATGCGATCCTGATAGGCCGAGATGCCATGCGGATACATGATATAAGGCTTGCCATCGCCAACTTGCGATTTGCGGGCCTCGATGATCTTGACGACCTCGTTGGTCTGCGCATCGAAGACACCCAGTGCCCCGCCGTCATCGCCGCCGGTGCCGCCCATGAAGGTGACGAACATGTACTCGGTCCCCTTGGACATATGCCACATGATGTCTTCGCCGACCGTCATGCCTTTGGTGTCGATGCAGTCCACTCCCGTGATCTTCGGCGAACCGGTCGCCCCCCGGTGGAGACCGATTTCCGCGAGACTACATGCGGCGTCGAGACCGGTCGCATATAGACGCCCTTGCGGGCTGTAGTAGAGATGGTGGAGCGGTTCTTTCATCCCTTCGATTTCGATTTCATGCTCATGAATGATGTCGCCAAAAGTCTCGGCTTCGGGATCGAGTTCTATGATCGCGACGCTGTGATGGTCGCTAAGCGTCGGCAGAGAACGCAGAAGAACAATGCCTTGGCTCTCTTCCCGGTCATTGGCCTGGGCCAAGGCATTTTGTGAGATTCCAACCAATTGGCCGCCGAATAATGCAGCCAAAACCCAAATTCCGAATCGTTTCATAATTCATCTCCAAAGCCAGTTTTTGTGCATTATTTGCGGACGGACAGTCAGGATAGTCCACCTATTTGACAATAGACAGCGTCGATTGAACGGTGTTTATCACCCCGGGGGCAGCCGCCCAGGGTCGGACCGCCGTAACCATATGATTCATCGAATATTGATCCTGAAACCGGGCCCCAAAATCGTGCTTAACGGCTCAATTTTTGGGTTAAAATGGCGGCTTCAGTCCGGATTTCTCTGCTTTACTCGGATCAATGATCAATGGGGTCAATCCGGCCCTATTGATCCATCTTATTGATCCGATCCGCTAGTGATCCGCATTGATCCGCTATTGATCCCGTACCCCGTTATCCTTAAAGGGCGCGCAGCCCTTTTTAGTTGCCCATATCGATGCGCGCCAGCGCCATGCGCACATCGGGTCCGCTGGGTTGCTGGAAGACCCGCAGTCCGAACTCTGGCAGTACCGTCAACAGGTGATCGAAGATGTCTGACTGCACGCCTTCGTGGATTACCCAGGCCGTGGACCGGGTAAAGCAATAGACTTCGATCGGCAGCCCTTGTGGACCGGGGCTGAGCTGTCGAGCCATCAGCGTCATCTCCTGATGTACGCCGGCATGCTTCCGCAGGTAGCCTACGATATAGGCGCGGAATGTGCCGAGATTGGTCACCTGGCGATTGTTGATGGGGTCCTGCCCCTGGGCGATCAGTTTGGCATTCCACTCCTGCAGCTCGGCGTGCTTTTCGTCCAGGTAGTCGCCCAGTACTGCAAAGCGTCGCAGCTTGGCTTGTTCTTCCTCGGAAAGAAAGCAAAGGCTGTTCTGGTCGATATGGAGGGCGCGCTTGATGCGGCGTCCGCCGCTCTCCTCCATGCCGCGCCAGTTCTTGAACGAATCGGCGATCAAGCGTTTGGTGGGAATGGTGGTGATGGTGCGGTCCCAGTTCTGCACCTTTACGGTGTGCAGGGCGATGTCGATGACGGTGCCATCGGCATTGAGCAGGGGCATCTCGATCCAGTCGCCCACCCGCACCATATCATTGGATGAGATCTGCACGCTGGCGGCCAGTGACAGCAGCGTGTCCTGGAAGATCAGCATCAACACCGCCGCCATGGCGCCGAGACCGGACAGCAGGATGAGCGGCGAGCGATCCAGCAACGAGGCAATGATCAGGATGGTCGCGACTGCGAACACGATGATCTGGATGACCTGCAGATAGCCCTTGATGGGCCGGTCATTGGCTTCGGGTCGGCGACTGTAAATGACATTGATGGTGTACAGCAGTGCGCTGAGCGCCAGCGCCACTGTCAGAACGATATAGGCGTTGCTGACATTGCGCACCACAATGATCGCGCTCTCCGGCAGGTCGGGCACCGCACCGATGCCCACCCACAACACCAGGGCGGGCACGATATGGGCCAGCCGGGTGATCACCTTTTCCAGGCCGATGGTGGGATCTTTGCCGAGCGCGGTGGCGGCCAGCATGCGGCGCACCAACTGCATCAGCACGTGTTTAGTGATCAGGTTGGTGAGCCAGACCGCGCCCAGCAGCACGGCGAGGGCCATCACGGTATAGGCCCATGGCTGCTCATCGGCCCAGTGGATGAGCCAATCCGGTAACGACATTATTCCTCCTGCGGTGTGGGCGCTGGCCATGCCTTGGCGCGCGCCGGCAACGACCACGGCAAGCCACTGATTCTCGTGAAAAGATGTGTCGCGCCTAAGGTAACACAGGAAGGGGGGAGCGCGTGTCGCGCAACCGGGATTGAACAGCCCTATACATGGAAGGCCCGACCCATCAATGGGGTCAGCGTAAACCTCCCCCAAGCTTTGGTGATCCCAGGCTTGCACGACCTCAAGCCGGCGCGCTATGCCTCCACACGCGCTGCGCGATGGTGCTGTCCTGAGCAAAGGCGGCAATGCTAGGATAAAGATGAAGGCACCGTATTATTAGCCCGGCGAGATACTCATGAACCTGAAGCTTACTATAAGAAGCGAAACCGTTGCTGATGTCACAGCGATAACCGATGTGACGGTCGCGGCCTTTAAGTCTCTTAAGATTAGCAACCAGACTGAGCACTTTATTATCGAGGCCCTGCGTGCCGCAAACGCTCTCTCTATCTCGCTGGTGGCAGAAGTAGATGGGCGCGTGATTGGGCATATCGCCTTTTCGCCGCTCACGATTTCGGATGGCACGCGAGGGTGGTACGCGCTCGGGCCTGTATCAGTATTACCCGAGTTCCAACGGCAGGGTGTGGGCAAGGCGCTGATAAATGAAGGCTTGTCACGGCTTCGAGAACTGCATGCGGGAGGATGTTGTCTGGTTGGACATCCGGATTACTACAGAAAATTCGGGTTTCGGAATGTCCCAGAACTTGTGTGCGAGGGAGTGCCGCCGGAGGTATTCTTCGCCTTGTCTTTCGACGGGCACATTCCGCACGGGGTGGTCACTTTTCATGAGGCCTTCACGGCAAATGGTTAAATCAAGCAAAGGGAACGGAGTAAACCTCCGTCCCGTTTGCTCAAGCCCCCTCACTTAAAGCGTTTTCACTACATCGCCACCGGAGTGCTGCAGGACCTCCTGGGCCCGCCGTTCCTGCTCATGATCATCGGCATGGACTATGACCGCTGAGCGGCCGCTGTGCACCCCCTCTTCCACCTTAACGATCATTTTGTCATGATCGGGCCGGATCGCCACCAACCCTCCGACCATAAGGCCGACCACACCGCCAAAGATTGTGGTAAGCACCACGGTAAGGTAAGGGCTGGCTGCCGCCAAGGGCAGTTCGGCCAACAGCAAGGCGCCACCGATGAGAAGCCCTGCGACCAGACCGGCCAAGCCCAACGCTGCATGGGCCCTGATGATTGTGTGATAGATGCCCTGGCTTTCCGGCTCCAGTTTGGGGCCCAGCGCCGTGTCGCCGGGATGCACCACCTTCACTTGATCCGATCGTATACCCACATCATGAATCACTTGCTCCGCCGCCGCCTGGGCACCTTGCTTTTCACTGAATAGCGCGGCCACTTTGCTGAGGGAGCGCTCGCCAAACACTAAGGACATTGCCATATCCGCCTCCTTGCTGAATAAATAAGGTGCGATCGCCGTGATTGCGAGAGCTTAAGACAACAGCTCAATTACCGCCCTGGCCGCGCTGGCGCTGGACTGGGGATTTTGGCCGGTCACGAGATTGCCGTCCACCACCACGTTATCCTGCCAGTCTTCCGCCGCCACCACGTGCGCGCCCTGCTCGCGCAGCTTGCTTTCCAACAAAAAGGGCATAGCTTGATCCAGCTCCACGGCGCGCTCTTCGCTGTCGGTAAAGGCCGCGATCCGCTTGCCGCGCACCAGTGGCTCGCCGTCTTTCCGCACCACGTTGACCAGACAGGCGGGCCCGTGACAGACAGCGGCGATGACCTTGTTGCGCACGAAAAACTCCTTGACCAGGCGTTGCACCTGAGGACTATCCGGCAGATCGAACATGGTGCCGTGGCCGCCGGGAAAGAATACGGCGTCATAATCATCGGCCGTGAATCCCTCATCGAGGTGCGGGCGTTGCTGTAACGCCGATTGCGCCGCTTCGTTTTCAGGCGTGGCCTCATAGCCCTCCAGGCTGCGCGGATCGATGGGGGTATCCCCACCGGCGGGACTAGCCACCGTCACCTGGTAGCCCGCTTGCTTGAACAGGGTGTAGGGCGCTGCGAACTCCTCGAACCAGAGGCCGGTACGATGCTGCGCGTCAATCCGGCCGTGACTGGTTACGATTATCAGAATCGACTTAGCCATAACGCCCTCCTTGTGTCGTGATGTCTTCCCTACAGCATAGACAATATTTCGCGCCTGGCAGCCCGTTTTGGTCTGAGCGTTCCAGCCGGGCTGTGCCGGCTTTTCGGATAGGCTGTATACCTTATTGTTACACTTGGATAACCCGCCCGGCACCCGAGGTATCGACCTGGGGGGCATTGAGCTTGCCGACACGATCATGGATTTAGTCGCCCCAGCTTTAATAAGCAGACCATATAAGGGACAGACGACGATTATTAGTCTGTCTCCCTTAATTTCGGCCGCCCTGCTTTGCCTTTTGTTACTCGACACCCCAACATGCTTGCTATCTGTTCCTGAAACTTATCATTGCCAAGCACATAACTGCCATTGGTGGCCGACCTTATTTGATTATCAATCTCACCATCAATATATGCCTTGAATAGATCACGGTAGGCTTTGCGCCGTTTCAGCGATGGTTTGTCTAATCGCAGATATTGTTCATGCGGAGTGATTAGAGCATTGCTCTTCCCCTCGGCATTGTTCTGATTACCTGCTGATTACCCATCGTGGTCTGCCCCTGATTACCCGACCTTTATTATTTGTTTTGGTCTATCCCGTATCACTTTGTTTACTTATTAAGATTCAGTAGCTTGGGTTAATTGCCGTACAAAACCGTCTGTATATTATTGTTTTTCAACAAAACGCTCATTTTTTATCTGTTAAATAAAAGCCTGATTCAGCCGAATGAATAGACGGTCCCGTAATTCATAAATATGGATGTGTGAGGTATTCATGAACGTTCTGAATCGAATGAAGCTTAGCATTAAATTAGGTGGTGGTTTTGCTGTCATTCTGTTGTTAATGGCCGTTGTCTCTTCAGTGGTATTTGTCAGTGTTAATTCTTTGGTTAAGTCATCCAAGTGGGTGAATCACACCTATGAAGTGATACGTAATGCTGAGTCCGTGGGTGCGGCCATGGTAGACATGGAGACTGGCCTGCGCGGTTTTATGATTACAGGCGAGCATGAATACCTGGAGCCCTATCACGCTGGGCAAAAGGTGTTTGACGAACTTATTATAAAAGGCCAGGAGCTGACTAGTGATAACCCTGCACAGGTGGCTCGTTGGAAAGAAGTCGCAGCGATGAAGGGGCGCTGGTTGGCCGAGGTGGCTGAACCTGAGATAGCCGCCCGTCGTGAAGTCACTGAGGGGGTTGAGGCGAGGGCTCACTTTAAAGAGATTTCCTCCCGCACTGTGGGTAAAGAGATTTTTGACAGTATTCGTGAAGCGCTTGGTGTGCTGGAAAGAAAGTTTGGTGACAGTGAGCGCGGTCAGTTTCTGGTGGCGGTGACAACGCTTGATCTAGTGAATATGGAAACGGGGCAGCGTGGCTTTTTGTTGTCTGGCAAGGAAGAGTCTTTGGAGCCTTATATCAAAGGGAATAAATCCTTCAAGGCTCATCTAGCGGATTTACGTCGTGCCGTACGTGGTACGGCAGTTACAGATGCTGATGTTCAACGTGTTGAAGACAGAGTCGATGCGTGGATGGAAAAGGCGGCTGATCCTGAGATCGAAGCGCGCCGTGCAATGAATCAGCATGACGCCAGCATTGAAGATATTGCGCACATGATGAAAACCGGCAAGGGAAAAACCATCATGGATGGATTACGGGTTAAATTGCAGGATCTTATCGATGCTGAAGAGGTGCTGATTGGTGTGCGTACCCAGGACCAGGAAGAAACCTCCATGTTCGCGACCAGCGTGACGGTGATTGGAACTGTTTTGGCCATCGTGGTTGGCCTGGTTGTCGCAACGATTGTAATACGGGGCATTTATGGTCCATTGAATGCAACCAACAAGATGCTGAAGGATATTGCGGAAGGTGAGGGTGATCTAACCAAACGCATTCCCGTGAATACTCAGGATGAGATTGGTGATATGGGAAACAACTTCAATCAGTTTCTCGATAAGTTGCAAGGACTCATTCGCGAGATCAGTGGCGCAACCGTTCAGTTGGCATCGGCTTCCGAAGAGATGGCCGCAACGACTGAACAAACCTCTACCGGTGTAGAGAATCAGAAGATGATGACTACACAGGTGGCCTCTGCGATTACTGAGATGACGGCAACGGCGCAGGAGGTTGCACAAAGTGCGGAACAGGCGTCTACCGCTGCGGGTGAGGCAAATAATGAGGCACAAGCGGGTAACCAGGTGGTTAGCAGTACCGTCTCTGCTATTGAGTTATTGGCTAAAGAGGTTGAAAGCTCTGCAGGTGTGATCAGTCAACTTAAAGATGACAGTGAAAATATTGGCACTGTGCTGGATGTTATCAAAGATATCGCAGACCAGACAAACTTGTTGGCACTGAACGCGGCGATCGAGGCAGCGCGTGCGGGTGAAATGGGACGAGGCTTTGCGGTCGTAGCTGATGAAGTCAGAACGTTGGCACAACGTACTCAGGAGTCCACTCAGGAGATTGAAACGCTGATTGCCGCACTACAAAATGGTGCAGAGAATGCTGTGTATTCGATGGAGCAGAGTAAAGGGCGTGCCAGTGAGACTGTGTCGAAAGCACAGGAGGCGGGCGCATCGTTGAACTCTATTACCACTGCGGTGGATACTATCCTGAAAATGAATACTCAGATTGCGACGGCTTCAGAGGAGCAGACAGCGGTTGCCGAGGAGATAAATCGTAGTGTGGTGAATATCCAGAGCATCTCTGAACAGACCTCAACTGGATCTCAGCAGATCTCTATTTCCAGTAATGAGCTGGCAAGACTTAGTGAGCAATTGCGAGGCTTGGTAGGTCAGTTCAAGGTTTAGTTTTTTTAAAACTTCTTAGGTAAACAGAATTCGGGTCAGCTTTATGCTGGCCCGGAATTTTTATTGATAGCACACGCAACAGGATCAGGCCTTGCCCTTTGCCTACCCCGAACCAGGGTCAGCCGGAGCGTGGCGAAGGCAAAGACAAAGGGCAAGGCCTGATCCCAGGCTTTCGCGTTCGCTTCGCTCATCTTGGCGCAGGCCGTGCGCTGCTCCGCCCTGCCGCTCACCGCGAGCGTTAGAGCGCAATAGGAGGAAGGCAAATAGTTCTTCTTTGATGTATTAAAGAATTTGGCAATTTTCAACGGTGCCCCCCTTGGTTAACGGAAAGCTTGGCACTTCGACGCTGTAGCATTCCCAGCATCTCATTCAATCTTTTTGCGCTCCAGGGCAGCGACCCGCGCCTCGGTCAGGACAGTGCCTTCCTCGGCAACCTTCCGTTCCAGCGCCTTCAGGCGATCCCGGAAGCAGGCCGGCCCATGGCTCAACCAGGCCCCGCGCACACCGGCGGGGAAAACAAAAACGCTGTTTCCTCAGCTCGTTTCTGGTGCGCACCTAACCATGAGCAGGAAAATCAATAGCATACCGCCTCGGTTGCCTCATCCGTCCGGCCCGTGAGATTGGGCTTGCGGCGGGTGTTTTCCGGCAGCGCATCAACGCCACCGTGTTCGACGGCCGCTTTGTAGCGATACAAGGTGCCGCGCGGCGGCCCCATCACCGTGCAGGCTTGCGACACGTTGACCCACTCTTCGGCCAAATTCAACAGGCCGACCTTGTGTTTAATGATTCTCTCGTTACTATTTGACATAAGGGTTACCTTTCTGGCCTTTTATAGTCAGTTAGCAGCTCCATCAAAACCGGCAACCCACACTTTTTCAACTCAGGTGTCAGATCAAGTCGAAACTAATTTAGATAACTTTTTTATATTATTTCAAGGGAATATTTTCATTTATATAGCTAGTCTTAATCCGGCCCGGATCGTATCAGCCACTGCAGGCACGCTTGACAAGCCCTTACTTAAAGGTGGGTAAGCCTGATTCTGAGTCGCGAGTTATTACGTTTATTTTGTTCGAAACAAAAGAGAATCAAAGATGAATTACTTCACTACGTTTCATCTTCAAACCAACGCCCAGCAGTCTGAGCTGAATGTTATGTTTAATGGCTCACACTTATGAAGGGCTGAAGATGGAAGAAGAAAACCTCCGCATTACGCTCGACTCGATTGGCGACGGGGTTATTGCGACCGATACCGACGGCAATGTGACTCAAATTAACCCAGCCGCCCAGAAGCTGACCGGCTGGACTTTTGAAAGCGCCCAAGGCAGGCCATTGACCGAGGTATTTAATATTGTCAATGCAAAAACAAAAGAGGTTGTGGTAAACCCAGTTACTAAAGTGCTTGAGCTGGGTAAAACGGTGGGCCTTGCTAACCACACCATGTTGATAGCTAAAGACGGTGCTGAATACCAAATAGCCGATTCCGCCGCACCGATCCGAGACACCAACGGCAATATTGCCGGAGTGGTGTTGGTGTTTAGAGATGTTACTGAAAAATATCATCTGCAGGAAATTGTATTAGAGACGAACGAACGGCTACAGGGGGCGCTTGAGGCCAGCCATGCCGGCACCTGGCGTGTTGACATGAGCACAGGCAATGATACGCGTGATGCTTCTCTAAACCGTTTGCTTGGGTTGCCCGCTGAGCCGACCACGCAGCCATTAAGTGACTGGTTTACCTATGTACATCCGGACGATGCTGAGCCAATGAAATTGGCCTGGGAAAAAGGGCTGGAAACGGGGCTGTATTCAGTGGAACATCGGCTGATTCGTAAAGATGGCGAGACCCTGTGGGTTTATGACCGCGGCCGGATGATTCGAGATGCAGATGGCCAATTGCTCTATGCAATCGGTGCAGTAATGGATATTACTGAACGCAAGCAAGCTGAAGAAGATCTGCGAAAAAGCGAGAAACTTCTAAACACTATCGCTGAAAATTATCCGAACTCCTATGTCGCGATCATAGAACACGATTTTACAGTTAGTTTTTTATCCGGACAGGAATTCAAGAATCAGCAACTTGATCCAGAAGATTTTGTAGGTCTTAGTCTGGATGAGATATATGGCGAAGATGCCGCGATCATTCGCTCCCATTATGAAGAGACCTTTAACGGCAAGGGATGCGCTTTCGAATTTTTTCATAATAACCAATATCATTTTTACCGGACTGTTCCTTTGCAATCTGGGGATGGCACGATTCAACAAATTTTGGTGGTGGTCGAAAATATCACGGAACGAAAACAGGCTGAGAATGCTTTACGCCGCGCGCAAAAGATGGACGCCATTGGTCAACTTACGGGCGGTATCGCTCACGATTTTAATAATATTCTGGGCATCATTATAGGGAACCTGGATTTACTCAATTTGACGATAACGGATAATAAAGCGGCGCAGGGGCATATCGATGAGGCTCGTAAAGCGGCATTGCGGGCGACTGAGCTTACCAAAAATTTACTGGGTTTCTCGCGCCGCCGGTCTGATAAATCGGCTATCACCGACATGAACAGTGTTGTAAAGGGAATGGATAGCCTAATTACACATTCATTGACCCCGAAAGTAATTGTGGAGTCTCACTTGGCGGAAGATTTGTGGCTTTGCAATATTGATTCCGGCGACCTCGAAGATACTCTGCTCAACCTGATCATCAATGCCCGAGATGCGATGCCGCGGGGC
Source organism: Candidatus Tenderia electrophaga (assembly GCA_001447805.1). Lineage (NCBI taxonomy): Bacteria > Pseudomonadati > Pseudomonadota > Gammaproteobacteria > Tenderiales (SeqCode) > Tenderiaceae (SeqCode) > Tenderia (SeqCode) > Tenderia electrophaga (SeqCode). The sequence continues at coordinate 3,469,607 of CP013099.1, read as the reverse complement.
GGTCGACTCACTTTGGAAACCTGCAATCGAATCCTCGACGAGGATTACTGCTCAATCAATGCAGGTGCCACAGCAGGGGAATATGTAGAGCTGGCAGTGAGCGACAGTGGTACCGGCATCCCTCCAGAGCAGCTGGATCAGGTATTTGAGCCATTTTTTACCACCAAGCCTTACGGCAAGGGCACCGGCCTGGGTCTGGCAATGGCATTTGGGTTTGTAAAACGTTCCGGAGGCTATATTAAGGTTGATTCAGAGGTGGGTATCGGCACTACCATTCATCTCTATTTGCCGCGTGCCATTGGTCAAGTCCAGAAGCCGGTACTAAATAACGAGCAGCCAAGTAAGCTGCCTCGTGGCCACGGGACCGTTCTGGTGGTCGATGATGAAGAAAGCCTGTTGAAACTGGCGGAGATCTCATTGCGCTCACTGGGTTATCGAGTTATTACTGCAAACAATGCAGATCAGGCGTTGACGTGTTTGAAGACAGAAGCGGATGTTGCGATGTTAGTCAGTGACGTCGTGATGCCAGGCAGCATGAATGGTTATGAGTTGGCTGAACAGGCGACTCGCAGCCACCCAGGCCTTAAGGTATTGCTAACCTCCGGCTACACAGAGAAGGTCGTCGGGGCGGATGGTCAGGTACGCTCTAAAGCTAACTTGCTCAGAAAACCCTATACACAGACAGAGTTGGCACAACAGATTCAAACTATCATGGGAGATAATCAGCCTGGACAGTCATCTGGAGCTGAGCTAAAGCCAGATTTATCGTCGATCATATGGTCAGAAGAATTCAGCACGGGTATTGAGCCAATGGACGAGGATCACAAGGCGTTACTGGCAATTTTCAATCACTGAATAAAAGCAGGCGAGGCGGATCACCTGAAGCTTGAAAATGTCGAGGCCGTTATCGAGGAACTTCAGTATTGCACTGAGACTCATTTTTGTCGTGAAGAAGCGATGATGACTGCCTGCAAATACCCTCAACTCGAAAATCATCGCCAAGTGCATCGACTGTTAATCAGGCAGCTCGAAGATATAAAACAACAATTTCAGCAAGGAGGGGTTGCCAGCGATGAAGTATTGTATTTTTTACGCAACTGGTTGCTAGAACATATTCAGAGTATGGATTTAGATTACGCTTCAAGCTGCAGAGGTAAGGAAGCATTGATTGAAAGGGCGCTGATAGAAGCAGATGAAGGTCCTGAATCAGGGGGGTGGTCTTGAGCGAGATGACCGTCTATGTGATTGATGACGAGCCAGCGTTGGTAGAACTGCTCAGTCAGGCAGTGAACTTGTTCGGCTTCGAAGCCCAGGGCTATACCTTGGCAAGTCGGTTCTTCGAACAGACACAGGTGGTTGAACCGAATTCTATTCTGTTGCTGGACCTTCAGATGCCGGAAATGGATGGCATTGAGGTGATGCGACGGATGGCCTCAATGGCACACACTCCTGCTTTGATACTAATCAGCGGCCAAGACTCCGGTGTATTACACGCAGCCGAAAAGCTGGCCAGGGCGCATCAGCTTGAGATAGTAGGGTCGTTACCCAAACCCGTTTCCCTGGAACAGCTTCAGCAGCTGCTCAAGGCATTTGTTATCACAGACAAGCCTATTGATTTGGCCGCGCCGGAGTTTGAAGTGACTGCGGCGGAATTGCGTGATGCGATAGAAAACGATCAGCTGACATTACATTATCAGCCTAAGCTCGATATTGGCAGCGGTGCTGTTTGCGGTGTAGAGGCGCTGGCACGTTGGCAGCATCCCACTCAGGGCTTGATCTACCCGAATCGCTTTATCGCTGTTGCTGAAAAGAATGGTTTAATCGGCGAGTTTACACACCAGGTGATTGAGAAAGCCGTCGTTCAGGAGCAGCAGTGGCAAGACGCCGGGTTACAGCTGCCGGTCGCAGTGAATGTGTCGGCTGAAAATATTACCAGTCTCACTTTGCCGGAGCATCTTGCTGAACTATTAGCGGATAAAAGACTGAACCCAAACATGCTGGTGCTCGAGGTGACTGAGAGCGCATTGATGGGGGAGCTGGTGACTTCTCTGGATATTCTCACTCGTTTGCGTTTGAAAGGCATTCGCCTGTCGATTGATGATTTCGGAACAGGTTACTCGTCACTGTCACAGTTACATCGTGTTCCATTCACAGAGCTTAAGATAGATCAGAGCTTTGTCGCCAATATGGTCGAGGACACCGAGGCCAGGGCTATCGTCAAGACTTGCATCCTGCTAGGCCATGAACTCAATATGCAAGTGGTGGCTGAAGGGGTGGAAAGTCAGGCGCAGCTCAACCTATTGCGACAGCTCAATTGTGATAGTGCCCAAGGCTATTTCTTTAGTAATCCAGTGTCATCAGAGACAATAACGCAGACAATCCAAAATCAAGCCAATGGTGGTTTAGGTGAGTTAGTCTCGACTTGATCTGGCACCTGACTGGAAAAAGTCAGGGTTACCTGTTTTGATGGAAGTGCTAACTGATATTAAAACCCAGCGAGGTAACGCTCATCTCAAATAACAACGAGAGAATCATTAAACACACGGTAACAGGGTCAGGTTAAACCTTCCCCAGGTTCTGCAATCACTTGAGTACCCCGCTAAAAAGAATAAAGATCGAGATCACGCGAGCGCTCTGGCGTGTCAAAGCGGCGCATCTAGTCTGAAGGCGATAGGCGATTATGTTGGGTTACGCTATTCAAGCGTCAGCCGGAGTGTGGCTACGGCAAAGGGCAAGACCTGATCCCAGGCGCTTTCTGGGCGGCGAATCGAAAACCATTGCCGGATTCACGTAAAACAAAACTGAGATGAGGTTGTCTCTGGTAGAACCGGCGGACTTTTTATATCCACGCCGTGGCGACCGTATTGACGTACAATTCTGGTGACATACCCCATTTCCATCACCGAAGGAGTATCGATGAATAAGCGACTCAGACTGACCTTGATCGTCATTCCCCTTTTTATCGCGGCCTGCGCCTCGACCGAGATCACCGGCAAATGGAAAGACAGGACATACACCCAGAGCATAGACAAGATGCTGGTCATCGGCATGTCCAAGGACCAGACGCGGCGGCGTATATATGAAGACACCTTGGTGCAAAAGTTGGAGCAAAAAGGCGTCACGGCGGTGTCATCCGCCACCCTCTTCGCCGCGGACCAGGAATTGAGCCAAGACGTTCTCGAACCCGTGCTCGAAAGAGAATCGTTCGACGCCATGCTGGTAACACGCCTGGTCGATGTGGAAAAGGACACCCGATACGTGCCGGGGCACGTCGTCAGCTCACCGTTTTATTACCCCCCGCCGCATGACTATTATTACAACTTCTACGATTATCATTTGCGCACGCGCCCGATCGTGTATTCACCGGCCTATCTGGTGGATGACACCATCGTCTCACTGGAAACCAACGTGTACGAGACCCGGAAGGACACCTTGATCTGGTCACTGACGTCGAAATCTTTCAACCCGAATAGCGCCAATCAGATCATCGAAGAGCTATCAGAGATAATCACCGAGCAATTGGAAAAAGACGGTCTGATATAGCGGGGTTGTAGCGAGGATCGGGGGCGGGCGAGAGCGAATGTTCACGATGTTGGCGCGCATAGCGGTTCGATGCCCGGATCATTCGCCAAGCAGTAACTCACGCACTTGCTCGGTGTAGCCGGGATCGCCCCACGGCGCAACACCGAGATAGGACCCGACGAAGCGATTATCTTCGGATACGAAGAGGGTGTACGGCACCACGGGCACCCCGAGGGCGCGGCTGTCTTGCTCATGCAGCAGTAAGGGCGGCATATCGAGGCCGAATTTCTTGATGAAGTGTTCAGTCTGCGCGATGCGTTCATCCAGCGACAAGGCCAGCACCTCGATGTCGGGATGTTGTTTGCGCCATTCAATCACTTCCGGCATCTCTTCGCGACAGGGAATGCACCAGGCGGCCCAGAAGTGCAGTATTTTGGGCTTGCCGTCGATGGCGTAGAGGCTATGTTCGGTTTTCCCGTCGGACCAACGCAAGTCGGGCAGCGGCTGATTGTCGCCCGCATCGATCTCGGCTTGGGCCAGGCTGCAGCACGCCAACAAGACGATGGCCAGGGCGTGTTTGATGTGCTTTATGTTCATCTCGATGCCGTTAAGTAGCGGAACACCTGTTCCAGTTCCTGTTCGCTCAGGGGCGTCATGCCCGCGTGCTCCATGCGCGTCTGCATGGTGTTGAGCACGATGCGCCATTGCTGCGGCTTCAACTGCCGGGCCGCCGGGGCCTGATGACACAGGCCGGCGCAGCGCTGCTCGAAGATTTCCGCGCCCGCCTGCACATCGGCCGCGTCGGCCCGCAAGGCGGGCGGCAGGACACTCAACAGTGCGGCCAACATGATCAGGACGCCTCTAGATATTGGTGAGCATGCCGCTTGCACGCTCACCCGCGCGCGCTCGGCCTTGCAAGATTTCGCAACAGCCCCGCTTTGCACCCTATCGGGCATCGATGCCTTGATGGCACACAGGTGAATGTCCAATCTGATGCACTCAATATAATTAGAGATGCCCATTAGTTTACGTTTCATGGCAACAAGCCGTCCAATGATTCCGTCAGTGCTTCACCGTTGCGGTAGTCCTCGTTGATGACGATGGTGGCGTCGGGCGCGATGACCACCACCGTGCCCATGGCGGCGTTGAACTGATCCATCACCGCCTGACCAGCGTCCACCAGGGTGACGAATTCAGACCCCGCGTAACCGTTGGCGGTTTCGGCGGCGCGCGCCACGGCGACGCTGCCGGAGACGTAGTCCACCAGGGCGTAGACCACGCTGCCGCGGCCGCGGAATTGAGGGATGACCTCATTGTACATGTGATCGCTGTGCGCCAGGCAGATGGGGCACCACATGGTGAAGTAGAGCACCACGGCGTCGGACGCCTGACTGCCACCGCTCAAATAATCGGACAGTTGGAATTCGCCCGCGACGCTGGTCTGCAGGGCGAAGTCCGGTGCCAGTTGCCCCGGCATGTAACCGCTGCTGCCGGCGGTGACCGCCGGGCGCTGATCCTTGTCGCTGGGATTGAGGTCGTCGGTCAGGTCGCCGCAACCGACCAGCAGCAAACCGGCCGCCAACATGGCCAGGCATGACTTAACGCAACACATGGCTGACTCCTACGCTGATGATATCGGTCGTGGGAAAGTTGCGCCCCCAGCCGTCCTGGTCGATGGCATGGCTCCAGGTCAGTTTGGTCACCCAGTCGCGGTCGTCGGTGGCCCAGGCCAAGGTGGCGGAGAGCGATTGCTTGCGCAACCCCGAGGTGGGATCGATGACGCCGTCGATGGTGCTCTCGCGTTCTTTCAGATAGGCATAGCCCACGGTGGCGGTGAGCGATTCCATGCGGTCGGTGAAATAGGTATAGCCGAATGACAGCAGGGTGTTGACGCGATCGCCGCGCTGGCGGTCATAGGGTTCCACATCGTTGCCGTATTCGCGGTTCACCGGCCGTTCCAGATATGTGCCGTAACTGGCGCTGAAGGTGGCGTTCCAGGGATAGACGGTCTTGTCCAGCAGCAAGTTGGCGTCGAGGCGGTACATGCCCAGGCCGGTGATGTCGAAGTTGTCGGCCACGTCATCATAAGGCGAGGTGCCGGTGGGCACGGTGAGGGTGCCGCCCCAGTAGATCGCGGGGATCAGGTCTTCCCAGCGGTTGACGTTCCAGACGCAGGCGACCTTGTCGAACTGTTCATACCAGATGGAAAGTTTGGTATCGCCGACGCCGTGGGTGTTGCGTTCGAAGCCGGTGTATTGATTCTGGTTCCAGACATAGGGCAGCGAAACAGATGCCTGCCAGCGCGGCGCCAGGCGCCGGGCATAGCCCAGATTGAGGCGGTACTGCTTCAGATCGGCGCCGGGCGGATCGGCCACCCAGTCGCCCCTGCTGTTCCAGAACCCGTCGTAGCGCTCGTAATCCACGCTGACATCGATCATGGCCTGGGAAAACTTGGGCAACACCAGGGAGGTGGACGAGCCGCCGCCGCAGCAGGAGGCGGCCCAGGTCTGTCCGCTACACGCCAGCGCCGCCATGGCCGCCGCAAGCGCTTGGAAGCGCGCCGCCTTCATCATGGCGCAATGAAGCTGAGTTCGGCATTGCCGCCGGTGGCGGTGGTCATGACGTGGTCGCCGCTGCCGTCGTTAATGGTAAGACGAAAACTCAGGGTGTCGGCGGATACACCGCTCAGGCCGCTCACAGCGGTAATGCTGAACAGGCCGCTGTTGGCGCTCTCAGTCATGGGGCGCCACTGTTGGCTGCCGAGGTCAAACACCTCCACGCCAACGCTGGCCAGGGTCACGTCCGGACGGCTGCCGTTGGCCAAGGGGCCGTGCAAGGTTTGCCCGCTATAGGCGGCGGGAAAACGCATCATGCTGTGGCCGCCGCCCATGTCCATGTTGCCGATATCACGGGTGGAGACAAACACCGTCAAGTCGTGACCGCCGCCGTTATTGGCGCTGATCTGGTGCAGCCAGACTCGATACGGGCGCGGCTGGGTCATGCCCATCATGGTGGTCCAGCGATGATTGGCGTTATTCACGCCGGCAAAAAAGAGGCTGCCGTCCATGGGCATACGCACCTGGGGATGGAACATCACCGTGGTGGTGACATCGGCCGTGCCGTCGGCATCCACGTCTTCACTGATATTGACCGGATAGTCCCATACCCCCATGGGCGCGGCGGCGGCCCCCATGCCCATCTGCGAGGCCATCACGTAATAGGCGTCCAGATTGTAGACACCACCTCCGACTGCCACGGCAGCGTGGCCATGGGGCGTACTGTGGTCGTGGCCACTCAGCATGTGCATGTAGGGATGATGACTGACGCCCTTGAAGTTGGGGTCGCTGGCCAGATCGATGGGTTGTTGCGTCGCCGCATCGGTGAGGGTGATTTGATGCTTGACGCGGGCGGTCCAAAAGCCCGCGCCGATGGGGTCGTTGGCGGGCGCATCCAGGGTGACCGTGAGCAGGCGCCCGGAGGCGCTGGTAATGGTCTTGCTGGCGCCCGGGGCGTCATACGCCATGCTCGGCAGGCCGCTGCTCGGCGCCGTCACAGCGGCCGTGTTATTGCCGTGACCGGCAAAGCCGCCATAGGCCGCCAGCAGCCGCGCCGCCAGCGGGTTGCCCTGGTGCAGGGCCTGCAGATCGACGCCGGCGGCGCCAATGTTCACCGCGCCCACGCCGTCATTGCCGTCCAGATCACCGTCGCTCAGGTCGGCGGCCAGGGCCGTCAGCAGGGCGGCGATGTCGTCCTGGCTCAGACCGAGGTCGCTGGCCAGCTGGCTGAACACCCCGGCGCGAAAGGCGGCATCGCGATCGGCCTGGGGCCGGGCGGCGGCGCTAGCGCTGTCGGTGGCGGACGGGTCGAAGGGCACCGCCTCTAGATCCGGCAGGTAGCCGAAGGCGTTCTGAAAGGCGTTGCGGGCCTGTGTCAGGCTCATGGCATGGGTGCGCACCAGATGATGAATGACGGTGCTGTCCGGCGTCACCGGTGCATGCCCCGCTTGACCGGCGTTAAAGTGGCCGGCGGCCAAGGTCAGGGCCAGGGGGGCAGCGCTGCTCAGGGTCACCGTATCGCCGGAGACTTCATCCACATAACTGCCGGTCACGGTGAAGCTCAGCATCGCGTCCAGGGCCGCATTGGGCAGGCTCACGGAAAAGCCGCCGTTGTTCACCGCGGCGCTGGCGATGCTATCGCCGTCGGCATCGCTGATCACCACGGTGCCGTCAACGGCGCCGGCGATGGCGCTGCCGCTGATGCGGGTTGTGGCGCTGGCATTGGCGCCGCCAGCACTGCTGTTGGCGCCGCAGCCGGTCAAGGCGACGAGCGTCATGGCGGCCAGGGCGGCCAGGGCGGCCGGAACGAAGGGTTTGAACTGCATGGTTAACTCCTGCCGAATTAATTAGTTTTTGTGATAACGCTTATGGTATGGCCCTGTTTCAGGTGAGGGAATGCGGCATAATGTCGCAGTGGCGCGACGCCAATTACAGAAGCAACTGAAAACGGGAGTTACACACCATGCTGAGCAAACCGATGAAGGCCCTGGCCTGCGCCGTGCTGTTACTGACCGGCCCCGCCGCCCAGGCGGAGGATGTGCTGGTGGAAAGCGGTTACACCGAGATCATGCAGGAGATGGTGGGCAATATGCAGGACATCGTGTTCGGCATCATGGTGGAGGACTACGACCAAGTGGCCGTGCTTGCCGAGGCCATCGCCTTTCACCCCGAGCCGGACATGGGCCGGCAGATGGCGCTGTTGAAAAAACTCGGCATGGATGCCAAGTCATTCACCCTCCACGAAGACCGCATCCGGCAGAACGCGCTACGCCTGCAGAAGGCGGCCAGCGCGCGCGACCCGGAAGCGGTCATCGAAAAGTTCGCCGCGCTGGCCGAGAGCTGCAGCGCCTGTCATGCCGCCTATCGCGAACGGATACGCAGCCTCATCAAACGGCGCTAAGCCGCATTGCTCACCGGGCTAAGTACAGCACCCTGAAAAGGCCCGGGCCGGCCAAACAGTCGGCATGGAATCGTCGACACCGTCGTTGGCGTTCACTACCAGGGCGTCACCCGCGGCGGTGACGGCCAGCCCCCTTGATCTGTTCCCACACCAGACCGTCCCGGGCATCAGGTCTTGCTCCGCACAAGGAAGTCGGGGGTGACGGATGGATATCTTCGCGATGAAACCCGGGTGGGTTAGGCGACTTATTTTGCCTTCAGCGCCTTGCCCATCTCATCGGCCAGCAGCTGCAGGTCGTCCTGGCGCGGGAAGGTGGGGCGCCACACCAGGCCGATCTGCCGATGCGGCCCCTTTTCGGCCAGCGGCCTGAGGCTGATGTCGCTTTGTTTGACCAGGGCGGAGTCCACCGCCAGCGCGGGGATGAAGGTGATGCCCTGGCCGCCGGCGACCATCTCGATCATGGTGTAGAGACTGGTGCCCTGCACCGCCGTGTTGCGCTTCAGACCCTTGGTGTGACAGGCGCCCAGGGCGTGCTCGCGCAGGCAGTGGCCTTCTTCCAGCAACATGATTTCATTGGCGGGCAGATCGGTGGACGGGATGGGCCCGCCCTTGCTTAAGGGGTGGCCCTTGGGAAAGGCGATGTGAAACAGCTCATCGAAAAAGACCTGGTATTCCAGACCGGGCAGGTCGTAAGGCAGGGCCAGGATGGCGCAATCCAGCTTGCCGTTGTTGAGCCGTTCCACCAGACGCGCGGTCTGTTCCTCCACCAGCAATAACTGCAACTCGGGATAGCGGTGACGGATACCCGGCAGCACGCGCGGCAACAAAAAGGGGCCGATGGTGGGGATCACACCCATGCGCAACGGCCCCACCAGGGTGCCTTTACCGCCCTCGGCCAGCTGCACCATCTCGCCGCCCAGATCGATGATCTCACGCGCCTTCTCGGCCAGGGCCAGGCCCATGGGCGTGGCCATGACCTTGCGCTTGTTGCGCTCGAACAGCTGCACACCCAGCAGCGATTCCAGCTCTTGAATGCCGGCGCTGAGGGTGGACTGGGTGACGAAACAGCTCTCCGCCGCCTGACCGAAGTGGCACGACTCGAACACCGCTAGGAAATATTGCAGCTGGCGCATGGAGGGCAAGTGCATAAATCGTAATTCCCGATCGATAATTAATGATTAAGCCGTTCTAACGATGCTATCACCCGACGTGCCCAAGCGCCACAGCGCGGCGCGCCTTTAACCTTCGCGACACGCCGGACGATAACCTCAAAGCCATTCAGTCAGCGAGACAGTGCCATGGATATCCTGCCCTTCCTGAAGATCATGATGGACAAAAACGCCTCCGATCTCTATTTCACCACCAATGCCGTGCCGTGCATCAAAATCGAGGGGGTTACCGCCCATCTGGGTCACAACCCACTGCCGCCCGGGGCGGTGCAAAAACTGGCCTATTCCATCATGACCGATGAACAGATCAAAGAATTCGAACAGACCATGGAGATGGACATGGCCATTTCGGCCAAGGATATCGGCCGCTTTCGCATCAACGTGTTCCGCCAGCGCGGCGAGGTCGCCATGGTGGCGCGCTATATCAAGGCCGACATCGCTTCGGTGCAGAGCTTGAACCTGCCGCCCATCCTCGAGGAACTGGTGATGGCCGCGCGCGGCCTGGTGCTGGTGGTGGGCACCACCGGCTCGGGCAAGTCCACCACCCTGGCCGCCATGATCGAGCATCGCAACCGTCACAAGACCGGCCATATCCTCACCATCGAAGATCCCATCGAATACCTGCATCAACACCGCCAGGCCATCGTCAATCAACGCGAGGTGGGTCTGGACACCTTGAGTTATGCCCATGCCCTGAAGCGCGCCATGCGCGAGGCGCCGGACGTAATCATGATCGGCGAGATCCGCGATCAGGAGACCATGCAGCAGGCCCTGGCCTATGCCGACACGGGCCATCTGTGCCTGTCCACCCTGCACGCCACCAACGCCACGCAGACCCTGGAACGCATCATCAACTTTTTCCCCGAAAACGCCCAGCGCCAACTCTATATGGATTTGTCCCTGAACCTGCGCGCCATTGTGTCCCAGCGTCTGGTGGCGGGCGTGGACAGGAAACGCCTGCCGGCGGTGGAGGTGATGCTCAATACGCCCCATATCGCCGACCTCATCCAAAAGGGCAAGATCAACGACATCATGAGCGCCGTCGAGCAAGGCGCGAACATCGGCATGCAGACCTTCGACCAGGCCCTGTACCAACTCTATGAGGCCGGCAAGGTCACGGTGGACGAGGCGCTCAATCATGCCGACTCGCGCAACGACCTCAGTCTGCGCATCCGCCTGAGCAAGGACGGCGGCGTGGATGCGGATGATATGGACGGCTATTCCTTGAGCTGAAGCGCCATCCAGGCGGCGATCCGTTGCATATATCGCGGTAGATTGACCGGCATCCTGTGACCCAGCGGCGTCTCCAGCCACGCACTGTCGACAAAGGCATGGCGCAGCTGCACGGCGCGCCGGCGCATGAATTCCGATTCCTTTTTCCCTACGACATGGAGACTGGGAAAGGCCAAAGGCGTCTCGAACCAAGGTTTAACCAGCGCCGCGCCGGGCATGAAACCGCCACACAGCACCAGCCAGCGCAGCCCGAAATCGTAGCCGCCCCCGTTCTGCTGCGCCGCCGCCAGCATGGCCGCCATCGCAGCGCCCTGACTCCAACCCAGCACGCCGTCGAAGGGGCCTCGACTGTCACAGAACCGCTGCAGTTGATCCAAACTTTCTGCCAATCCGCTATAGCGCGGCGGTTTCTCGTCCGTGGCGCGATACCAGCACCAGTTCTGCCCGGCGCCGATCTTGGTCTCGGGCAGCGACATTTGATAACGGTCGAGCATGGCGCGCACCTCGGCCGCGGGGACCTCGATGGCGGCCTGAGGATAGACGAATTCCGCCCCGTCTTGCAGCGCGGTTTCCAAGGGCGGCAGCCATGCGCGCAAGCCATCGCGGTTCATGGCATAACCGTGCAGGGCGAGAATCTTTTTGGTAGGACGGGGTGGCATGCTTGAACGGGATCGGCGCGCGCTGCAGTGTGATAAAGATTAGTCTACACTTTGCCTTACCGTTCAAGCCAACTTACCCGCAATTCCCATGAATCGATTGACACAACAGCTGACCTGTTTCGCCTTCATCGGCCTGCTGACGGCGCTGCCGGCAAGCGCCGCTGAATCCGTCACCCCCCAAACCGTGGTCTCCGGACTGGAACACCCCTGGAGCATGGCCTTTATGCCCGACGGCCGCATCCTGGTGACGGAACGACCCGGGCGCCTGCGTGTGATCGAAAACGGCCGCCTCAAGCCAACCCCCATCAAGGGTCTGCCTGAAATCACCGCCGTGGGTCAGGGCGGTCTATTGGACATCATTCTGCACCCGGATTACGCCCGCAACGGCTGGCTGTATTTCTCCTATGTGGCCGCCGGCGACGGCGGTATCGGCACCGAAGTGGCGCGGGCGAAGCTGGAGGGCATGGAACTCCAAGACGTTCAGGTGCTGTTCCGCATGCAGCCCAAGAGCAACGGTGGACGCCACTTCGGCTCGCGTCTGGTGATCGACAAGGACAACTATTTGTATATCAGTCTCGGTGACCGCGGCGAGCGGGAGCGGGCGCAACAACTGGACGACCATGCGGGCTCCATCATCCGTCTGCACGACGACGGCCGCGTGCCCGAGGACAACCCCTTTGTCGGGCGCCAGGACGCCAAGCCCGAAATCTACAGCTACGGTCATCGCAACGCCCAGGGCCTGACCCTGCACCCGCATACCGGCGCGGTATGGGAGCATGAACACGGCCCCCAGGGCGGCGACGAACTGAACCTGATCAAGAAGGGTGTCAACTACGGCTGGCCGGTGATCACCTACGGCGTCAATTACGTCACCGGCACCAAGATCGGTGAAGGCACACACAAGCAAGGTATGGAACAGCCGCTCTATTACTGGGACCCATCCATCGCCCCGTCCGGCATGGACTTCTACAGCGGCGACAAATTTCCCAAGTGGCAGGGCGATCTGTTCATCGGCGCTCTCAAGTTCGAGTTGTTGGTGCGTTTGCCACTGGACGGCCGCAAGGTGCTCAAGGAAGAGCGCTTGCTAAAAGGCACGCTGGGCCGTATCCGTGACGTGCAAACCGGCCCCGACGGCTATCTGTATCTACTCACCGATGCGGACGACGGCAAACTGGTGCGCCTGACCCCTGACTAAGCGTAAGCGCTTTGAATTCAGAACCCCATAAATCACCCGCATGAACCCGCATGTCCAGGACCTGGTCTTAACGGCCAGCGGTGCCGAAGCCATTACCTCCCAAGACCGTATCCAAACCTTGTGGAGCGGCTATGGCGAAATCCTCAGGCTGACGCTTGCCGGGGCCGCGATCGGCTCGGTGATTTTGAAACACATTGTCGTGCCGGACGCCATCAGACACCCGCGCGGCTGGAACAGCAAGCGCTCACACGCGCGCAAGCTGCATTCTTACAAGGTGGAAATGCACTGGTATCGCGACTGGGCTGAACGTTGCCATGCCGACTGCCGCGTGGCCCGCTGTTTCGCCGCCAGCGCCGGTGCGGGTGAACATATCATTGTCTTGGAAGATCTGGACGCGGCGGGGTTTCCCCTGCGCAAGTCCCACCTGACCCTACATGAGGTCCAGGTCTGCCTGAAATGGCTGGCCAGCTTCCATGCCCGCTTTCTAGGTGAGACGCCCAGTGATCTGTGGCCGGTGGGGACCTATTGGCATCTGGCCACCCGCCCCGATGAATGGGCCGCCATGGCCGACGGTGAGTTGAAACAGGCGGCCGAATTGATTGATGCACGCTTGAATCAATGCCAGTTTCAAACCCTGCTGCACGGCGACGCCAAAGTGGCCAACTTCTGTTTCGCGCCCGACGGCGGCGCCGTGGCGGCGGTGGATTTTCAATACGTGGGCGGCGGCTGCGGCATGAAGGATGTGGCCTATTTTCTCGGCAGCTGCCTGAGCGCGGCCGAGTGCGCACGGCACCAAGACAGATTGCTGGATTATTATTTCGCCCAACTGCAAGGCGCCTGCAAACAGCTCGATCGCGCGCCGGATTTTTCGGCACTGGAACAAGAATGGCGCAGCCTCTTCCCCTATGCCTGGACAGACTTTCATCGCTTCCTGCTCGGCTGGGCCCCGGACCACTGGAAGGTCAATGCCTACAGTGAGCAACTCGCCGCACAGGTACTCACCGAGCTGAAGTGTTAGTTTTGCAAAAAGGGATTGGTCAGGCGTTCCTCGCCCAGCGTGGATAGGGGGCCGTGCCCCGGCACAAAGGTCACATCATCCCCCAAGGGCAACAAGTTGTTTTCAATGCTGTTGATCAAGGTAGCGTAATCGCCGCGCGGAAAATCGGTACGGCCGATGGAGCCCTTGAATAACACATCGCCGACGAAGGCCAGGCGTTGCCCGGCGTTATAAAAGACCACATGACCCGGCGTATGGCCGGGACAGTGCAACACCTGCAGCCGCAGCTCGCCGACATTGACCGTCATGCCGGCGCTTAACCACTGATCTGGCACAAACGGATCCAAGGGTTCAAAGCCGAACATCTCCGCCTGCCGGGGCAGCATCTGCAACCAAAAGGCGTCGTCCTGATGCGGCCCGATGATGGGAATGCTGAAGTGCTGCGCGAGATGCTTCGCTGCGCCCACGTGATCGAGGTGGCCGTGGGTAAGCAGGATCTTCTCCATATTCACTTTGCGCGCTTCAATATGACGCAACAACACATCCACATCACCGCCCGGATCGATGAGTGCGGCCTTATGCGTCGCCTGACACCAAATCAGAGAGCAATTCTGCTGATAGGCGGTCACCGGAATGATTTGGTAGCTCATAATGTGCACATGTATCCCATCCAAGGTATCCAACTTTTCAAGCCCTTAAACAAGCCTATCATCTGGGCAGAGACGTATATAGCGACATCAAGTACGGGAGCGACTGTCATGCAGACGATCTATCCCCAACCGCAGGATGTGGCTACCAACATCCCGCCCCGTTTGCGCGAAGACCGGTTGCCCCGCTGCAGGGCCGCATGTGCCTTTAGGGCCGCTCGTTTCAGACGATTTCAGCGCCCCACGTTGTTGGAAAAACCCAACTCGACTATGATCTCTCCATCATAATAAGGGGGAGGCGACTATCCGTGACGCGTTACCAGGTCTTGGTGGTCGACGATGATCCTGATGTGTGCGATCTGATCCGGGACTATCTCAGCGACAAGGGCTATATCGTCAGCGTCGCCCACTCGGGCACGGACATGCGCAGCCGCTTGCAGCAAGCGACGCCCGACCTGATCCTGTTGGATGTGGGACTGCCGGGGGAAGACGGCCTGAGCCTGGCCCGTTACGCCCGCGAGCATCTGGACATCGCCGTGATCATGGTCTCCGGCGCGGGCGAGGCCATCGACCGCATCCTGGGCCTGGAGGTCGGCGCCGACGACTACATCACCAAGCCCTTCGATCCCCGTGAACTGGTGGCGCGCATCAAGACCGTGTTGCGGCGCTATCAAGGCCGCGGCGGTGACGGCGAGGTCGCCACTGCCGATACCAACGGGCGCGTGCGAATCGGGCACTGCAGCTTGGACATGACGCGCTATCAACTGTTCGACGGCCAGGGCCAGGAGATCCCCATGACCACCATGGAGTTCGAGCTGTTACGCACCTTCGTCGAACACCCCAACCGCCCCCTCAGCCGCGACCAGATCCTGGGCCTGACCCAGAACCGCGACTGGTCGCCCTATGACCGCAGCATCGACATCCGCATCGCCCGGCTGCGCAAGAAAGTGGAGCCCGACCCGGAGAACCCGCGCGTGATCAAGACGGTGCGCGGTGTCGGCTATATGTTCATTCCCGACTAGCCGTTTTTGTTTCAGTTTGTTTCAATTGTTTCGTCGCTGTAGCGGCCGCGCTGGTGCGCCGACCCAGGTGCTAGACTGACACCATGAACCAAGATGCACGCCGTCAGCCGTACCCCGTTGACCTGGGCGCCATCCTCGCCAATGCCGCCCGCGCCGTCTCCGCCAAATCAGACGCGATCTTTGCTGAGTTGGTGCGTCAGATCGCCGAGGCCCTGGCGGTGGAATACGCCTTTATCGGGCAGCTGGCGCCCGAGGGCAAGGACACCATCCACGCCATCGCCGCCCATTTTTCCGGCCGACCGGCGCCGCTGTTCAGCTACAGTCTGGCCGGCACACCCTGCCGCGACGTGATCAACCAACACTATCGTTACTACCCCCGGGACGCGCAGCGAATCTTCGATGACTCCCATTTAAAAGAACTGGCGGTGGAAGGCTATGCGGCCATCCCCCTGTACAGTTCCCACGGCGAGGTGATCGGCCTGATGGCGGTGATGCACACCCAGCCGCTGCAACAAGCGGCGCTGGTGGAGCAACTGCTGCGTATCTTCTCGGTCCGCGCCGCCAGTGAATTGGAACGCCTGGCCGCCGACCGCGCCGCCCAAGAGAAGGGCGAACTCTATCGCGCCATCTTTCATGGCACCCGGGATGCATTGGCCTTCTGGTCCCTGGACGGCCGCCTGGTGGATGTCAATCCGGCCTTTTGCCAACTGGGGTGTCACAAGCAGACCGGTGATCGGGAGGCGATCCTGGCCGCCGACCCCGCTACGCTGTTCCCTGTCAGCTGCGCCGACACCCTCCAGGCGCTGTTGGCCAGCGTCGCCCAGGGCCGCCCCTTCAGCGCCGAACAAGACCTTGAATCGGCAGCGGGCGTAACCACGCTGGAGATCCGTGGCGAGCCGGTGAATTATCAGGGCACACCCCATGCCCTGATGATCCTGCGCGACATCACCGAGGATCGGCGTCACGAAGCGGCCCTGCGCCAGAGCGAAGACCGGCTGCGCGCCACGGTGGAGGCGGCGCTGGACTGTATCATCAGCATGGATGCCCAAGGCAATATCATCGAATTCAATCCCGCCGCGGAGCGCTGTTTCGGCTACCGGCGCCAAGCGATCGTGGGCAAGCCTCTGGCCGAGCACCTCATCCCCGCCGACAAACGCCAGCGCCACCTGCAGGGGATGAAACGCTATCTCGACGACGGCGATCCCTACTTTTTACGCAAGCGTTTCGAGGTCACCGGCCTGCGCGCCGACGGCAGCGAGTTCCCGGCGGAGCTGACCATTGACGTCACCGAGGGCGAGCAAGGTCAGATCTTCATCACCTACCTGCGCGACATCACCGAGGCCAAACAATCGGAGATCGAGCGCCAACGGTTGCAGGCCCAGTTGATTCAGGCCCAGAAGATGGAGGCCATCGGCCACCTCAGCGGCGGCATCGCCCACGACTTCAACAACATCCTCACCGGCGTCATGGGCTATCTGGTCATGGCCACGGAAAAGGCCGAGGCACTGGGCGACGCGCGCATGCTCACCTATTTGGAGCGCGCCAGCCGTGCCGGCCAGCGCGCCCGCGACCTGATCCAGCAAATGCTCACCTTCAGCCGCGGTCAGCGCGGCGAGCCGCAGCAGCTGCGCCTCGAACCCTTGATCAAGGAGAGCATGCGGCTGTTGGAGCCCATGCTGCCCGCCAGCATCGAGATCCATACCGAACTTGCGCGCAACATCGCGCCGGTGTGGGCCGATCCGGTGCAGATCGAACAGGTGATCATGAATCTCTGCATCAATGCCCGCGACGCCATCGGCCAAGGCAGCGGCCGCATCGCCATTCGCCTGCAACAACGCAGCCACCGCGACAGCGTCTGCAGTGCCTGCCAGAAAGGCATCCGCGGCCCGTTCGTCGAGCTCAGCGTCAGCGATAGCGGTTGCGGTATCGATCCCGCCCAGCTCAACCGCATCTTCGAGCCCTTCTTCAGCACCAAGGAGACCGGCAAGGGCAGCGGCATGGGGCTGTCCACCACCCACGGCATTGTGCATGAGTACGGCGGCCATATCATGGTTGCGTCGGTGCCGGGCGAAGGGGCCAGCTTTCGACTGCTGTTTCCCATCAACGACGACGCGGCCGCCTGCGCGGATGAGCCCAACCCCGTTCAGTCTGTGGTGCACGCGCAGCCCATGGCGGGCAGGGTCTTGCTGGTGGATGACGACACCACGGTACGCGAATTCATGCGCGACCGCCTGGAGACCTGGGGCCTAGACGTGACCAGTTTCGCCAATGGCGCTGAGGCCCAACAACAGATTCAATCCCCCCACCAGCCATATGCGCTGATCATCCTCGATCAGACCATGCCCCGCCTCACCGGGCTGGCGCTGGCCCAGTGGCTGCGTGAACGCGACTATCCCGCCCCCATCATCCTCTACAGCGGTTACAGCGACGAGATCAACGCCAGCGAACTGTCCCGACTCAAGATCGATGTGTTTATCAAAAAGCCCATCGACGACGAGCTGTTGTACACCCAGGTGAAACGACTGCTAACGCAACACGAATCCAGCTAGACACTGAAACAAACTGGCAACACTTGGTTACACCCGGGAAATCCCCTCGATACAACGGCCCGCTACTCTGATAAGCGTAGGACATCTAATAACGCTTAATTAGGGAGATATCACCATGTTCAAACGCATTACCTACTTTACCTATGGCGTCGTCTGTTACGCCCTCTTCTTCGCTACCTTTCTCTACGCCATCGGCTGGGTCGGCAACCTGTTCGTGCCCACCTCCATCGACGCCCCGCGCACGGCGGGACAAACGCTGGCGGATGCCCTGCTCATCAACATCCTGCTATTGACCCTGTTCGCCGTGCAGCACAGCGTCATGGCGCGACCGGCCTTCAAACGGGCCTGGACCCGCATCGTGCCCACGCCGCTGGAGCGCAGTACCTATGTGCTGTTTTCCAGCGCCGCCCTGATCGCCCTGTTTTACTGGTGGCAGCCGCTGGGCGGTGTGATCTGGCGGGTGCAGCACCCCGTCGGCGCCGGCCTGTTGTTGAGCGGTTTCCTGTTGGGTTGGATGGTGGTGCTGGTCTCCACCTTCCTCATCAATCACTTCGACCTGTTCGGGCTGCGCCAGGTGTGGTTATACCTTGTGGGTAAACCGTACCAGCCGCTGGCCTTCAAGACCCCCTGGCTCTATAAATATGTGCGCCATCCGCTCTATGTGGGCTGGTTGCTGGCCTTCTGGTGCACCCCCACCATGACCGCCGCCCATCTGTTGTTCGCACTCATGACCACGGCCTACATCCTGGTGGCCATCCGCCTCGAAGAGCGTGATCTGGTCAAGGCCCATGTGGAGTATGAAGACTATCGCCGCCGGGTGCCCATGTTGGTGCCGCGCCTCAAGAGCACTGAGCCGGGCAGGCCCGACTACGCCGGCGACAACGCATAATTAACAGAGGAGACACATCATGGCCATCGTTGCACCGCAACACTTCGACACCGACACCCTGCGCCAGCAGGTGGAACAGACCTATGAGCAAGTGGCGCGTCGCCCCCAGGGCGAGTACCACTTCCACCGCGGTCCGGAATACGCCGTCACCTATCTGGGCTACGACGCGCAAGAGCTGGACCAATTGCCGCAGGAGTCCACGGCCCGTTTTGCCGGGGTGGGCAATCCCATTGCCATCGGTCCCATCCACCCCGGCGAGACCGTGCTGGACCACGCCTGCGGCGCCGGCATGGACCTGCTGCTGGCGGCGCGCCGCGTCGGTCGCGACGGCCAGGCCATCGGCGTGGACATGACCCCGGCCATGCGTGAATGCGCCGCCGCGGCGGCGGAGATGGCCGGGTTGAGCAACATCGTCGAGATCCGCGCCGGGGTGTTCGAGAATCTACCGCTGGAAAATGAGACGGTGGATGTGGTCCTGTCCAACGGCGTGCTCAACCTGGCGCCGGACAAGCGCAAGGTCTTTCAGGAGATCAAGCGGGTCCTCAAACCGGGCGGCCGCCTGCACCTGGCCGATGTCATCGTGCAACGCGAGCTGAGCGATGCGGCGCGCCAGGATCCGGACATCTGGGCCGCCTGCATCGGCGGCGCCCTGGTGGAGCCGGAGCTGGCGCAACTGGCGCAGCAGACGGGGTTCGAGGACGGGCACATCGTACGCCGCTTCAATTGTTTTCAAGGCACCAGCGCCGAACACAAAGTCTCCAAGGACCTGTTCGTGCACTCGGTCAACTTCTTCGCCCGCAAGCCTTAGCGTTACCCGCCCAACCCTCTCCCCTTTCTGGGGGGAGGGAATATAAATACAAATTATTCTGAAAGCGAAAGCACGGCCTTCACATTGGCACGGGTCACCTGCGCCACCCGTTCTACATCCTCCTCGCGCAACGAGGCGAACACCTCGAGATAATGGGGCAGATACTGGGGACTGTTGCGCCGGCCGTGACAGATATCTCCCGACATATCCGGCGCATCGGTCTCCAGCACCATGGCCTCTAAAGGTAACGCTTCCACCAGTCCACGCAGTTTGCGCGAGCGTTCGTAGGTGATCATGCCGCCGAAGCCCAGCTTGAAACCCAGATCCATATATTCCTGCGCCTGCTGCAGGCTGCCGTTGTAGGCGTGCATGATGCCACCCTGCGTGAACTTGCCGTCCTTCAAGGCCTTCAGGACCTCATTGTGGGCCTTGCGCACATGCACGATCACCGGCATTGCGGCCGCCTGGGCAATGGCCAACTGGGCCTCGAACAGTTCGATCTGGCGTTCCCGGTGCGGATTGTCGATATAAAAATCCAGCCCGATCTCCCCCACCGCCACCAAGTCGGGCTCATCGGCCAGGCGCTGTTCCAGCTGCTCGAGATGGGCCTGGCGGTGGTCCCGGATGTAGTAGGGATGCAGCCCCAGGGCGGGATAGAGACCCTCATGCCGACGACACACCTGCAGCAGGCGCGCCCAGGTGGCGGCGCTGATGCCGGGCACCACGATGCTGTTGACCCCCTGCTCACGACAGGCGGCCAGCACCGCCTCGCGGTCCGTGTCGAAATCTTCCACATCCAGGTGACAATGACTGTCGATGATCTCCATGGCTCGATTCTACGCCCGGCGCCTGCCAGCGCAACAGGGTTTGGTGTATCATGACGGCCGCAGCAAACAGCCGCTTTCACGCCGATGAATCGCAAAAAACCACACGACGCCCTCTACGCCAATCCTCACGAACAACTCGTGGATTTCGAATTCAACGAGGCGGTGGCGCGCGTCTTTCCGGACATGATCCGCCGCTCGGTGCCCGGCTACGGCACCCTGATCACCCTGCTCGGCCTGCTGGCCGAGGAATACGCCCGGCCCGGCAGTAACATCTATGACCTGGGCAGTTCACTGGGCGCGGCTACCCTGGCCATGCGCCGCCGCATCCCCCACCACGATTGCCGCATCATCGCGGTGGACAACTCGGCGGCCATGGTGGAACGCTGCCGCAGCCATGTCGCCGAAGACCTCTCGCCCATCGAGGTGGAGACGCGCTGCGCCGACATCCGCGACATCGAATTCCAGAACGCCTCGATCGTGGTGCTCAATTTCACCTTGCAGTTTCTGCCGCCGCGGGAACGCACGCCGCTGCTACAAAAGATCCATGCCGGCCTGTTGCCCGGCGGCGCGCTGGTGCTGTCGGAAAAGATCGCCTTCGCAGACGCCGGCGACGCGCAGCTGCTGGACAGGCTGCACCTGGCCTTCAAAAAGGCCAACGGCTACAGCGCGCTGGAGATCAGCCAGAAACGCTCGGCGCTGGAAAACGTACTCGTCCCCGAAACCCTGCCGCAGCATCACCAACGCTTAAAGGAAACGGGTTTTCGGCACAGCCACAGCTGGTTTCAGTGTATGAACTTCGCGTCAATTCTCGCCGTGAAATGATCGACTTCACGCCGCTGTACCAAAGACTGGACGACACGCCGCTGGCGCCACTCGCCGAGGCCCTGCCCGGCTTGCTGCAACAACGCTTCAGCGCCAGGCGTCACGGCGACCTGCCGCGCTGGTTGGCAGCCCTGGAAGGCTTGCCCAGCGTCCAACCCAGCGGCGTCGATCTCAATGCCGCCGCCGTGACGGTAGGCGACGCCGCGAGCGTTTCGCCCGACACGCGCCAACAGATCGAGGCGGGGCTGCGCCAGCTCATGCCCTGGCGCAAGGGGCCCTTTTCCATCCACGGCGTAGAGATTGACACCGAATGGCGCTCGGACTGGAAATGGGACCGCCTCAAGGATCACATCCAGCCCCTGGCCGGCCGCCGCGTGCTGGACGTGGGCTGCGGCAGCGGTTACCACTGCTGGCGCATGGCCGGCGCAGGGGACGAGCTGACCATCGGTATCGATCCCTCGCCCCTGTTCGTGATGCAGCATCAGGCCGTCAGCCATTTCCTCGGCGCCCACGGCACCTTCGTGCTGCCCTTGGGGATTGAACACCTGCCAGCGCGGCTGGCGGCCTTTGACACGGTGTTCTCCATGGGCGTGCTCTACCACCGCCGCTCACCACTGGACCATTTGATCGAACTGCGCGACGCCCTGCGCCACGGCGGCGAACTGGTGCTGGAGACCTTGGTCATCGAAGGCGCTGCGGGCGCGAGCCTAATGCCCGAGGGCCGCTACGCCAAGATGCGCAACGTCTGGTTCATCCCCAGCTGTGCCACCCTGGCGTTGTGGCTGCGGCGTGCCGGCTTCCGCGATATCCGGCTGGTAAACGTGGACGTCACCTCCACGGCGGAGCAACGCAGCACGTCTTGGATGCAGTTCGAATCCCTGGCCGATTTTCTCGATGCGCAGGCCCCCGGCCGCACCGTGGAGGGTTATCCCGCCCCGCGACGTGCCATTTTCACCGCCACCCGACCGTAGCCCCGGCCCGCCGTTCTGCAAAATGCGGCGCACATGCCGATGTCTTACAATGAAGGTCCAGTGGCGCAAACACTAAGGTTCTGACATGAGTGAGCAACAATTCCAGATCGTGGTCAACGGCTCTCTGGTTGAGGGGGCCGCGCCGGCACAGGTGAAACAGAACATCGCCACCCTGTTCAAGACCTCGCTCGATAAGGTGGCACCCATGTTCTCCGGCCGCACGCTGGCGGTCAAGAAAGGGCTGGACCGGGAGACGGCGCAGAAATACCAGTCCGCCATCATCAAGGCCGGACTGGCGGCGGCCATCGCCCCCATGGCAACGGCATCCGCGGCGCCGCAGGCGGCCGACTCAAAGGCCCCTGCCGAGTCGGGCTTCGACGCCTCCCTGGCCGCCGCCGGCAGCATCATGGACGAGGCCCCAGCGCCGTCGGCGCCGGAGATCGATACCAGCGGCCTGGACGTGGCCGCGGCCGGCACGGACCTGGATCAGCAGACCCCCGCCGCCGAGCCCGACATCGACACCGGCCGCCTCTCCATGGGTGAACTGGGCGAGGATGTCAGCGAGCCTCAGGCCGTGCCCGAGCCGGATATCGACATCAGCGACCTGAGTATGGGCGCCGTCGGCGAGGACGTCACCGAGCACGAAGAGGTGCCGCAAGCCGACATCGACACCAGCGCGCTGAGCATGGGCGAGGTGGGCGAGGACGTCACCGAGCACGCAGAGGTACCACCCGCCGAGATCGACACCGGCACGCTGAAGCTGGACGAACCCCCAAAATAGTTGGCGCTTTTTAGCCGCGGGATTGGGGTAAAATTGACCCCGACAAACCCACTCCCGACGCCAAGATCATGAGCAAGACACTGACCGAAGCCGCCAAGGGTCGCGGCGCCCTCGGCAATCCCGACAACCGTTTCGAGCACCACAGCCGCGAGTCGGTGGACGACGGCTGGGATAATCTGGAGCAGCCGCCCGAGCGCATCCGCACCACCCTGACCGTGGACAGCGCCAAGACGGTGATCAGCTACAACCGCTCGCCCGACGTGCCCTTCGACCGCTCCATCAACCCCTATCGCGGCTGCGAGCACGGCTGCGTCTATTGTTTCGCCCGGCCGACGCACGCCTGGCTGGGGCTGTCGCCCGGCCTGGATTTCGAGAGCCGGCTATTCTACAAACCCGACGCCGCCGCGCTGCTCAGAACAGAGCTCAACAAAAAGAATTACCGCTGCGCGCCCATTGCCCTGGGCATCAATACCGATGCCTACCAACCGGTGGAGCGCAAGCTCGGACTCACCCGTGAACTGCTCAAGGTGCTGTTGGAGTACCGCCACCCGGTCACCCTGGTCACCAAATCCGCCCTCGTCGAACGCGACCTGGACCTGCTCACCGAACTCGCCGATCACGGCCTGATCCAGGTGGCGCTCTCCATCACCACCCTGGAGCGCAGCCTGTCGACGCGGCTGGAACCGCGCGCCGCCGCCCCCGAACGGCGCTTGCAGACCGTGGCCAAACTGAGCGCGGCGGGCATCCCCACCAGTGTCATGGTGGCGCCGCTGATACCGGTACTCACCGACCACGAGCTGGAGGATATTCTGAGCGCGGCGCGCCAGGCCGGCGCCGGCTGGGCCGGCTATGTGCTGCTGCGCCTGCCCCACGAGGTGAAGGAATTGTTTAAGGGCTGGCTGAGCGAACACGCGCCGCTCAAGGCCGAGCACATCATGAAGCGCATCCGCGACTGTCGCGGCGGCCAGGAATATCAGGCCGAATTCGGCACGCGCATGCGCGGCGAAGGGGTGTTCGCCGAGCTGCTCAAGAAACGTTATCGCCTGGCCATGAAGCGGCTGGCCTTTGCCGGCCTGCCGGAGTTGAATACGACGGCGTTCCGACAAGCGGCGGATGTCAAACCGCAGCTGTCGCTATTCTAGGCGCCTGCCGGGGCGTGTTAACGCCGCGTGAAACCCCGATAACCGCTCAGGAACCGGGCCATGCCTTCGCGCTCAAACCACGCCACATCCCAGTCACGCGCCTCCAGCCGACCTTTATATCGATCTTTAAAGACATAGACCTGGGCCTCGACGTCGCCACCCTCTAGTAGCGCGACGCTGGCCGTTGCACGGCGATAGTCATTACCTTCAAAACGGTCCAGCCGTATGAGATCGGCGGTTTGGATATGGAAATAGATCCGGCCGCGGACCGAGTCCGTCGCATCGGCATCCACCAGCGCCGGGTAGATTTCGCCTTTGATGCAGCGCCGGGCAAAGCCTCGCACCTCAGCGACGGCATTGCGGTAATCGCCCGCCACCACTGCGCCCCAGACCGGGTCGAACATCAACGAGCCATAGGTGAATACATGCATAGCGGGCATCTTACACCGCCCGGGATTAATCGGACATGGCCACGGTCTGCGCCAGCGCAGGCAATGCGTCCTCTTCGGGTTGGTAGGGGCGTGTAATGCTCTTGATGCGGGTAATCCACTTGATGCGATTGGCCAAGTCCTTCATATAGGCCACATCACGAAACGGACCGGCCATGACCCGGCACCTATCGCCCGCGCATGCGCTGCTCACCGGCACGCCCAGCTCCTCCAATTGCAGCATCAGTTTGCGCGCGCTGGCGTAGCGCTTGAAGGTGGCCAGCTGCAACTGCCAGCGCCGCGGCTGGCTCACTTGGCCGCGCAAGCGGGCCACCGGGCTGGCGATGCCCGCGGCTCGTTCGCCGGTCATGCGGATACGCTGCCAGTCGGCCGACCACAGCATGTCGGGGATAATGGCGCTCACCTTGTTCACCAGGGCGGCCAGATTGAGCCCGCCGCGCACGCCGTCCGGTTTGTGGATCTCGAAATACAACAGGCCGTTGCGATAGCCGTATTTGAAGGCGTCATCGACGATGCGCACCGGGGTGTCCTTATTGGCCCGGTGCACCAGCACCGCCATGTCTTCGGGGTACAGACGAATACTGCCGCGGCTGACCACCATGCCGATGCTATAGGCTTCGTTGGTGCCGTGAATCATATAGCCGCCGCCGTCGAGCACCAGGGCGTATTCACCCAAGGGATTTGTCGCTCCGGGCGGCACCACTGCCGGCAGCGATGGATTGGCGGCCCGGGCCGCGGCGGGCACGTCCCAGCTCGGTTTGCGCAGCCGCTGATCGATAGCAAAACTGCCGCGCCGGGCGCCGCCTTCCGGCCCCACACTGACCGGATAGGTACTCACCAGGGCCGGCCCCTCTGGCGGATATTGATAGTGATACAGGCGCTGCTCGGCGAGATTGACCACAATACCGCGGCGCGCGCCGGCGGGCAGCACGAAGCGGGTCGGGATGACGACGCGCCGCCCCGCCTCAAGCCTGGTCGGGTCGAGGATGTCGGGATTGGCCGCCTTGATCTGGGCGTAACCCACATCGTATTGGCGGGCCAGCGTGAGCAGGGTATCGGAGGCCTGGGCGCGGGCGTATTGCACCTGGCCGATGACGTCGTCTGTGTCGGGCAGCACATAGGTCACCGCCCCGGCGGGAGCGGCGCCGCACAGCAGCACGGCGCCCAGCCAATAGCGTACAGCCGTCAATTTAGCGATTGATTTCAGAAGCTTATACGACATCCGGGCAAGCCACTCACCACAGTAAAATCCACATTCTTACAATAAGTTACGGCAGAAATGGGGAAAAATTGAGCCGCCGCCAGGCGCGTTTCCCACCACCGCGCGTCACGAGACGGGCCAGGGGGGGCGGACAGGCGGCGGCGCGGACGATTGGAGTGCGGCACCGAAACGGCCGATATGCAAACAGGCAATTAACGACGGCGTGACGCTTTCTCAAGGATGGTCGGCAGCAGCTCATGAATCCCAGCACCTTACTCGGCATGCTACTGGGTATCGCCCTGGCCGCCGTGGTCATGTTCAGCGACGGCACCAATTTGGCGCTGTTCTGGAACGGCCACGGCCTGGCCATCGTGCTCGGCGGCACCCTCGCCGCCACCCTGATCAGCTATCCCCTGCACGAAGTAGTGCGCGTGTTGCACGTGTTTATCGTGGTGCTGCGCAACGAGCGTCTCTACGAACGCGAGGATCTGGACGAATTGGTGGAGACGGCGCGCATCAGCTTCAGCGGCAACCTGGCCGCACTGGAAGATGAGCTGGATAAGATCAGGAACCCCTTTCTCAAGACCGGCCTGCAATTGGTCATCGACGGCAGTCCGCTAGAGGATATTCTCGACCTGCTGCAGTGGCGCATCGCCCGCCTCAAGGCCAAAGAGCGCGCCGAGGCCCAGCTATTCCGCAGCATGGCCGTGTTCGCCCCGGCCTTCGGCATGACCGGCACGCTGATCGGGTTGATCAATATGATGAGCACCATGGAAAGCGGTGATTTCGCCGTTATCGGCGCCAGCATGGCGGTGGCCCTGGTGACCACCTTCTACGGCATCCTGTTGGCCAATCTCATTTTCAAACCCATCGCCACCAAGTTGGAGCGACGCACCGAGCGGCGCGTCATGCTGATGCAAATGGTGCTTGAGGGCATCACCCTGATCAGCCAGCACCGCTCACCGGCCTATATCCGCGCCACCCTGGAATCGTTCTGCGCCGACTACCGCGACGAGATCAATCAAGACCGCGCGTCGCCGCCGGCAAAACAGTCCTCATGATCCAGGACGACGAGCCCCAGACCGGCGCAGCCGCCGCCAATGATCCGCCGCCGGCGCCAGTGCGGCGCGACATCGCCTTGGAAGCGGCCGAGCCCGGCGGCCAGGACGATGACAGCTGGATACTCAGCTATGTCGACCTGTTCACCCTGCTGGTGGTGATGTTCGTGGTAATGCTGAGCTTTTCCGCGCCGCGGCAGGAAAACGCCGTGGCCACCCGGGCGGCGGATACCGGCACGGTGAGCGCGCAGGATCAGCTGTTGGCCCGGTTTCAGCAACAACTCGCCGGCCTGGTAGAACAGGGCCAGCTCGCCATCTCCGCGAGTGCTGCGGGGATCAGTCTGCAATTGGAAGAAGAGATCCTGTTCGACAGCGGCACGGCGCGCTTGCTGGGCCAGGGCGAAGCCGTGTTGAACGCACTGGCCCCCGCCCTGATGCGCAGCGGCCAGGCCGTCACCGTGGAAGGCCATACGGACAACCGGCCCATCGCCACCGCCCGCTTTCCGTCCAACTGGGAATTGTCCGGGGCGCGCGCCGCCCAGGTGGTGCGCCATCTCATCCGCCAGGGCCTCCCCGCCGAACGCCTGCGCGCCATCGGCTATGCCGATACCCGACCGGTGGCCGACAACAGCTCGCCGGCGGGGCGGGCGCGCAATCGGCGCGTCACCTTGCTGGTCAAAGCGGCGCAATAAACTATTCGAGCTCGGCCAGACTCGTCTGCGCCAGGGTCTCGATGTCGCTCAGACGCATGCCGGCCTGCTCCAGAAAATCGGTGTCGAAGTCGGCCGGGTTGGCCCAGTAACGCCCCTTCATGCTACAGCGGCCGGCCAGCTTGTGCAGGCCCAGGTCTTCCAGCGCGAAGGCCAGCTGTGTCCACTTGAGCGACAAGCGCTCTTCCTTGTCGATGGATTTGTTGCCGCCCTGTTTCAGGCTGCGCAGATAGACCGTGGTTTCGCGCACCGCCGAGATGACGGCACGCAAGGCCTGTTTCGATTCCTGTTTGCGTTGTTGCTTGGCACGGCGCAGATTGCCCACCCACTGTTTGACGTGGGTGATAATACTTAGCAGTTCCTTTGCGCTCAGTTCGGCCAATGACATGACGCGGTATACAATGATTGTTGAGATTTAGATTATTGCATATACGCGTTCGATAGGCCGGCCGCACATGCGGCAGGCGTGAAAAGCGTCGCTTGCCAGAGGCCGCCGACGCGGCAGGGGATCAATTTCGTGACCTGACTATTGGTCCGGCGCGAACGTGAGGGCGGCCGAATTGATGCAATAGCGCAAGCCGGTGGGCGGTGGACCATCGTTGAAAACATGGCCGAGGTGTGCCTCGCAAGCGGCACAGCGCACTTCGGTACGTTGCATACCGTGGCTGGTATCGCCCTGCTCTTCGACGTTTTGCGCGTCGGCCGGCTGCCAGAAACTGGGCCAACCGCTGCCTGAATCATATTTGTGTTGAGAACTGAACAGCGGCGTCCCGCAACACACACAGCGGTACTGACCTTCCTGTTTAAAATCGTAGTACTCACCACTGAAGGCCAGCTCGGTGCCGGCCTGGCGGGCAATACGATATTGCTCCGGCGTCAGTTGGGCCTGCCATTCGGCATCGGTTTTTGAAATCTTCTTGCTCATAGGTCTCCCGTAATCAGGCGGGCATGTCGGGAATCAACATGCTTTCCAGTCTATGGATCATGTCTTTTAAAAAAAGTTTTCGCTTTTTCATGCGCCGCATTTGCATCTGATCGACATAGGCTTGTTGCTGCAGACTGCCGATGGCGGTGTCCAGATCGCGATGCTCGATCTTAAGCACCGCCAGTTTTTGTTTGATCTGTTCGATCTCTTCCTCGCTCAGACTCATACCCTTCTCGTTAAGGTGAGCAGCGTTTTAACCACAGCAACGCTTATATTTTTTTCCGCTGCCGCAGGGGCAGGGTTCGTTGCGGCCGATCTTCGGCGCCTTGGCCTGCGGCACACTCTCGCCGTCGACGTAGAACCATCGCCCGTCCTCACGCACGAAACGGCTACGCTCGTGTAAATATTGTAGCCGATCGTGTCCGTTAAATTTAGCCATAAACTCGACCCGGCCTTCACTGTCCTGCGCCTCGCCGGCCTCGATGGCGACGATCTCGAGGCCGAACCAGCTGACGTCAGGGCTCAACACCAGCTGCGCGGGGCGGGTATCGGCGTGCCAGGTCTGCAACAGATAGTTGCTATTCCCTAATACAAATGCGCAATAGCGCGAACGCATGAGTTGCTCGGCGCGGGGCGGGTATGCATCACCCTCTATCCAGGCGCCGCAACACTGATCAAATGACCGGCCGGACCCACAAGGACAGGCTTGATTGACGTCATTCATGTGCACAGGTCCGGCGAAAAATATCTGCCAGCTTGCTGGTCGCGGGGCCGATGCGCTCGGGATGACCGGGAATCAGGTACAGCGTGACAAAGCGATGGCGCCCCTCGCGCAGCGGCAGGGGCTTGAGCTGGCCCTGTTCCAGGTAGTCCTGCACCTCGTGCACGGGCACCCAGGCGAAACCGAGTTCGGTCAGCAGGGCCTCCACCGCCTTATCAATGCTGGTGACGCTCCAACGATATTCGGCACCCAACCAACCGGTGTCGCGCTTGATATAAAGTCCGGAGTCGCGAATCACCACCTGCAGTTCGCGGCGCAGATCTTCATGAGTGAGTTCGCGATTGAGGCGGTGCAGGCGGTGCTGGTGATGGGCCACGGCGATAAATTCCACTTCCAGCAACGGGTCGCCCAAATAGCCCTGTGGCACCTGGGCGCCGATGACCAGGTCGGCGCGCCGTTCCAGCAGCGCCTCGTCCGCCCCCGACAACACCACTTCGTTCAGCTGCACCCGGCTGCCGCGACTGAGGGGCACGAATTCTTTCAAGGCTTGCATGAGATAGCCGCTGGGGAAGGCCGCATCCACCACCAGGCGTACCTCGGGCTCCCAACCCTGTTCCAGGTTGTGGGCCAGTGCCTCGAGCTCGGCGGCGTCGGCAAGCAGCGCACGCGAGCGCCGCAACAGGACGTCGCCGGCGGCCGTCAACTTGGCCTTGCGCCCTTCAATCTGCAGCAACTGTACGCCGAGCTGCTGCTGCAGCTTGGCGATGGTATAGCTGATGGAAGATTGGCTGCGATGCAGGTGCTGGGCGGCCTGGGCAAAGCCGTCTTGATCCACCACGGTCTGCAGCGCGCGCCATTGCTCGAGGGTGACTTTGGGGCCCTTCATGGCGAAAAGTATCCAATATTTAGATAATAAATAGCAAGTATTTAGGCTTTAATATCGAAAATATTTGGCCATAATGAGCTTGTAGCGCATTCAACCAAAAGGAGATGGAGAGTATGGAAAAGACAGCCTCACTTATCGGCCGAATATTTTTGGCACATATTTTTCTTATCGCGGGGACCACCAAGATCACTGGTTATGCCGGCACCCAGGGCTATATGGAATCCATGGGCGTGCCCGGCATGTTGCTGCCACTGGTGATTTTAGTGGAAATCGGCGGCGCGTTGGCCTTGATCCTGGGTTGGCAGACACGCTGGGCCGCCTTGGGCCTGGCGGGTTTTACCATCCTCACCGCGTTGTTCTTTCACACCAACTTTGCCGAGCAGACGCAAATGATCATGTTCATGAAGAACATCGCCATGACCGGCGGTCTGCTGTATGTCGCCGCCTATGGCGCCGGGGCCTGGAGCCTGGACGCGCGGCGCGCCCACAAACACGGGCATGGACAGCACAGTCAGTCGCCGGCGATGTAAAGTAGTGCCCCTCTCCTCTCGGGGGAGGGGCGTTTCCACATGATTGTTTATGCCACAAGGAGTCCTCGATGGGGTTATTGATTAAAGGCGAATGGCACGACCAGTGGTACGACACCCAAAAGACCGGCGGCAAATTCGTCCGCAGTGAATCACAGTTTCGCAACTGGGTGACACGCGACGGTGCCCCCGGCCCCAGCGGCCAAGGCGGTTTTAAGGCCGAATCCGGGCGTTATCACTTATATGTTTCCCTGGCCTGCCCCTGGGCGCATCGAACCTTGATCATGCGCACGCTGAAACGCCTGGAACCGCATATCGGCGTCACGGTGGTGGACCCGCACATGCTGGAACACGGCTGGGCCTTTACCGGCAACCTCGGCAGCGACCTGGATAACATCAACGGTCATGACTATCTGCATCAACTTTACACTCACACTCAACCCGACTACAGCGGGCGCGTCACCGTGCCGGTGCTGTGGGATAAGCAAGGACACACCATCGTCAACAACGAGTCTGCGGAGATCATCCGCATGTTTAACGATGCCTTCAGCAGCCTGACAGATGCGGACAACGATTTTTATCCCGAGGCCCTGCGCCGGGACATCGATGAAATCAACGCCTTCGTTTATGAGAACATCAACAACGGCGTCTATCGCTGCGGATTTGCCACCGAGCAAAGCGCCTATGATGAAGCCTTTGAGCAATTGTTCGGCGCGCTCGATGAGCTTGAGGCCAGACTCGCGCGCCAGCGTTATGTGGTCGGCGCGCGCCTCACCGAAGCCGACTGGCGTCTATTCACCACCCTGGTTCGCTTTGACGCCGTGTATTACAGCCATTTCAAATGCAACCAAAGACGTATCGCCGATTATCAAAATCTTGGCGATTATCTACGCGAGCTGTACCAAGTCGGGGGCATTCAAGACACCGTCAACATGACCCATATCAAGCAGCATTACTATTACAGCCAAACAACGGTGAATCCCACCCGGATTGTGCCGCGCGGACCGGCACTGGATTTTATGGCGCCCCATAACCGCGATCGCCTCGACAACACCAAGAAAAGGAAATTCGCATGAACATGTATGAGCAGGGCAATCCCTACACCATCAAAATCGGCCAAGGCGACAGCGCCTATATTTGCCAATGCGGCCACAGCAAGAATGCGCCTTTTTGTGACGGCTCCCATATCGATCATCCGCCGGCGCAACCCTACGAATACGAGGCGACACAGGATGAGACTCTATACGTCTGCGGTTGCGGCAACTCCGGTAACAAACCCTTCTGCGACGGAAGCCACAGCCAGGGATGACGCCTACAAGGCGCCGCAGCCGGAGCAAGCACCATGATCAAAAAACGTAGCGCAACTGAAATGCACGAAGGTGACGGCGTAGTGGTAAAGCGCCTGATGCCCATTCCCGCGTTTCGGAACTTTGACCCGTTCGTGCTGTGGGACGACTTCACCGTCACCCCGGGACACGGGTTTCCGGAACACC
Organism: Candidatus Tenderia electrophaga; assembly: GCA_001447805.1. NCBI lineage: Bacteria > Pseudomonadati > Pseudomonadota > Gammaproteobacteria > Tenderiales (SeqCode) > Tenderiaceae (SeqCode) > Tenderia (SeqCode) > Tenderia electrophaga (SeqCode). Next base: position 3,437,448 of record CP013099.1, on the reverse strand, counting down.
CCCACCGTGGTTTTGAGGCCATCACTTATCTATTCAGCGGCTCGATTCGCCACGAAGACAATCTCGGCAACGCTTCGACGGTGCAGAGTGGCGGCGCCCAACGCTTTACCGCGGGCAGCGGACTGGTTCATTCCGAAATGCCGAATGAAGACAATCCCACCCGCGGCATTCAGTTGTGGATTAATCTGCCGCAACGTTTGAAGCAGACCGACCCCGGCTATCAACAAGTCAATCACGACGAGTTCCCCGTCGACGATATCGACGGCGGCCAGGTCAAAACCATTGTCGGCGCGGACTCACCGCTCAATATTTTGACACCTATGCGCTATCTGGAACTGCAGCTCCACGACGGCGCCCATTATACGGCAGCCATTGATGGCGCGATGCGCGGGCTTGTCTACGTGGTCGAGGGCGAGAGTACAATCCAGGGACAGACATTCGTCGCCGCCGATGCGGCCTTCTTCGAAAATGAGAGCGAAATCAAGATTGAGTCCACCGGTCACACCCGCCTGATGCTGTGTTACGGTCAGCCGCATGGCGAACCGATTATTCAGTACGGGCCCTTTGTCGATTAACGCCCGCGACAGGAGAAATGCGCGCTGTCTCTATACGACGGCAATGGCCTCGAAGATCTTGTAACCGGCGATATAGGTCCCGACGACCGAACCCAAACCGGTCAGAAAAAAGACGACAAAGGTATGCGCGACGCGGTTACTCCACCACCCGCCGATACGACAGGCGTCATCACGCAAGCGGCTGAAATCACCCACCCTGGGTTTGCGCAAGAAGCTCTCCACCGCCGCCGATACCACCCCGGCCGAGATGGTGGGATTGAGCGAGGTTAACGGCGCCGCCACAAAGGCGCTGACGATGGTCAGCGGATGGGCCAAGGCGATCAGCGCCCCGATCGCCGCCAGGGTGCCGTTGATCACCACCCACTGTTGCACCATTCCCCAGCCAACGTTGCTGCTTTGGGAAAACCCGATAGCGAAGCCGGTTAGTATCAGCGCCACGATGAGCCAGGGCAGCAGCTTGAGTAGATTGCCCGCCGGCGGCACCTGATCGAGTTGCTGCTGGCATTGTTCGGGTTCGGTGATGTAGCGCTCACCTGTTGTATCCAGGTACTGGCGGATGCCCTTGAGATGACCGGCGCCGACCACCGCCAGGATATGCTTGCAGCCCGAAAACCTGGCCTCTTCAATGAGGCGTGCAGCCATGTACTGATCACGCTCGTCCACCAGGGGTTTATAGATTTCTGCCGAGTGCTCGGCGAACTGGTTGAACGTGGATTCGAGCATGTCACCCCGCTTAAGACGCTCGACCTCTTCTGCCGAAACGCTGCGACGGGCGATGACGCTGGCCAACAGGCCGGCCAAGACCTTGACGCGTTTGAACCAGGGCACATTGCGATAAATACGCTTCATGGTGATACCGACATCACGATCGATCAGCATCAGGGGCAGGTTATGGGCCTCGGCGGACTCGGCGCCGGCGCGCATGTCGGCGCCTACTTCGATGTCGAGTTGATCGGCGATGCGCTTCTGAAACGCCCCCAAGGCCAGGCTGGCCATCACCATAGGTCCCTTGCCCTTGCGCACCACTTGCATGATATCCATGCGACTGATGGCATCGGGATCGGTCAGGGCGTTGAGACGATTTTCACATAACTCCAGGGCTACGCCGTCATACCGACCGGTGGCAATCAGGGATGTGACCGTATCGGCGCTGTTGCGCGATACGTGGGCGGTGCCCAGGATGGTAATGGAGACACCGTCGTGTCCGATGCGGATCAAGGGTTCCGTAGCCGAGGACTCCGGCAGGGCATTGACATCGACCACAGCTTGCGCAATTTCCATAACAAACAATCCCCCTGGGTTGTTGAATGTTCGACGCAATACCGCTGCGTTTGCATGCACTCGCTCTCTTTTATTATTAGCGGCGGGAGCGAGGCGTTCGCCAAGCCCGTCTTGCCCATACCCGGGTTGGTGTCAAATCATCCTGACACAAGCGCTCAAGTAAAGTAAACCTGAGTATTCAAATAAATCAGGCAAGAGGATCAGAATTTATTAGCGCCGCTGTCACTATGCGCGCCGGGCCACGCCGCCAGCCACCCAGCGACGACTGTGAATTTTTTCGTCTTGGAGCGTTATATGCAGGCGTGGCACATGCAGCGCGGCGTGGTCGCACGCCCTGATACGGCGCTTCTGCGGCAATAACGACGAACTTACAAGCTTGGCTTGAAACCTTCCGCCGCGATCACATGTGCTGCGATTCGGGGGTGATCATCGGCTTCGACTGAGTCGAATAGGGTCAGGGTCTCTTTGGCCTGTTTTCCGGACTCATAAACAACCTGGTATTCGAAAATATAATAGCGGCCGCTGAACACGGTATTCACTTCCTCGCGCTTGTATTCAAAGCGCTTTACCGCCCCCAATGACTCGGCGATGTTGTGCAGATGCGAGCGCCAGAACTCCGGCGCACGATTGTCGGAAAACAGTTTCAAGGCGGCGTCGATATCCGTCTGCTGCATGGTCTGGTAGTAACGCTCCGCCACCTGGCGCCCGGCATCGGCGCCCGGCGACCCCATACAGGCCGCGAACAACAAACACACGCAGGCAAGCAATCCGGTCTTCAGATACCCTCCCTCATTGACCATCATTTTGTATCCCTGCGTCATCCGCGAATCCTTTTATAAGAGGGGCAACAAAGCGCTCGTAATTGCGCCAGCGTGACACCGAACCTTTGTAGATGGGCACTTGTATCTGGGCGTGACTGGCGGTAATCACCGCGCGCTCGGTTTGGTAAAACCGCATACAGCGATCATCCCAATCGAGCTCGAGAAAATCAAGCATACGGCGCACCTCGGTCTCAGGATCGCCAACCAGCGTTTCATAATCCACTTCCAGCATCGGGCGCGGCAGATGCTCACGCCAATGCGCCATCACACGGCGATAGTTTTTATAATAGTGCACCAAGTCGTCCAGATCATAGCTATAGGCGTGGGGCCCGGAAAAATCCTGGAAATAGCAGGACAGACAGGTATCAATGGGATTGCGCCGTACATGGATAATCTTGGCATCGGGGAACAGCTTGGTCACCAGGCCCAGGCGAAAAAAATTGCTCGGCATCTTGTCGCTGACATAGCGTTCATCCCCCGTCGCCACGCTGTCCAGGCGCTGCAGATAATGCTCCGCCATGGCATTCATGTCGTCCACGCTCATTGCTGCGGCCTCGTCACGGCCGGCCTCGTCATGCGCGCCCGCCTCCCGGTAGCGACGCAGCAGGGCGGGCAGATCAGTCAGTTCGCCGGCGCCGTATACCTGGGGGTGGGCGGCCAGAATCTGCTCCACCAGACTGGTGCCAGAGCGCGGCATGCCGACGACAAACAAGGGACGATGTCGATCCCGGCGCAGCGTGCCGGTCTTGACCATGGCCGCGGCGGTATAGCGCGACAGGATGGCCGCGACGCTGCGCTGCGCCGCCTCACGATCGTATTGGCCGCGCTTGAAGGCATTAGCGCGCCGGTAATAGGCGAAGGCCCGCTCATATTTTTTATCCGCATCATAGAGGCGCCCCAGCTCGAAACACAGCTGAGACTGCGCCCCCGCGCTGATGTCGGGATGCCCGAGCAAAGTCTCGGCCTGCTTCATGACCCGCCGGCAGGAACCGTCGAGGTGGCACAGGCGGGTATACAGCAGCACCACGCCGCAATGCTGTTTGTGCCTATCAAACAGGGCGCGAATGGCGGCCAAGGCCTGCGCGGATTCGCGCCGCTGGTAGTGGAGGTTGATCAGGCCCAGCTGCGCCTCGATGAACACGGGATTGAGCTGCAGCGCGCGTTGAAAATGCTGTTGCGCCTGATCGATCTCGGTCAATTCATAATGCATCGCGGCGGCCCGGGCATGCAGGCCGGCATCCGCGGGGAATTGCTGCAACAATTGTAGGTATAGGTTCAGGGCATCGCGGAAACGGCTACTGCCGCGCCGGGCATCGCCCAGGGCGAGCATCACCTGCGGCCGCGTGGCACCCAGCGCCACGGCCTGCGACAGATGCTCCGCCGCGCTTTCATAGCCGCCCCTGGCATTATAAATATTCCCCAATGCGGCATGGGCGTCGGCCAGTTGCGGCTTGTAGCTGAGGGCCTTGAGATAAGTTTGGCAGGCGTCGTCCGGCCGCCCCTGCAGTTCCAGTACCTGGCCCAGTCCCAGCCAGGCCTCGGCCAGTTGCGCATCGGCCGCCAGGGATTTGCACATGGCCGCTTCCGCTGCGGCGAGATTACCCAGACGCCCTTCGGTGGTCCCCAGCATGAACCAGGCGGCGGCATCCCCCGGCGCCTGACGGGTAATGTCCCGGTAGCGTTGGCGTGCCTCGTTCAGCCGGTTGCTGTTGAGCAACTCGAGGGCGCGTTGTTTGTTGTGTTCGAGTTCTGCGTCTGACGCGGACATGTCGTGTCAGGATGGGTCCACTCGGCGCGGCTTGCGATCCTCTCCCACGGCCACATAGGTCAGTGTCGCCTGGGTGACCTTGAGCGGGGTTTCGACGCGATTGCGTTCGGCGAACACCTTCACATCCAGCGTCAGCGAGGTGTTACCGACGCGCACCACCTCGGCATAGCAGCTGACCACATCACCGACGAAGACCGGCTGATGAAATTCGAAGGAATTGACCGCCACGGTCACCACCCGGCCCTTGGCGCGGCGGTGCGCCACCACCGACCCGGCGATATCGACCTGGGACATGATCCAACCGCCAAAGATATCGCCGGCGGCATTGGCGTCGGCGGGCATGGCCACGACGCGAATGGTCGGCTGGGTGTGTTCCGGCATCACATCGCTCATGACTCACTTCCTTGTGTTTGCTGATAGAGTTCGTCGATTTGTCGGGCATAGGCCTGCATGATCTTGTCACGCTTGGGCTTGAGCGTTGGCGTCAACAGACCGTTTTCCACCGTCCAGGCCGCGTCGATCACCTGCACCCGCCGGATCTGGGCATAACCGGGAAACTCCTTGATGCGCTGTGCGATCGAATCCAGCAGCAGATGCTCGCTGAAGTGTGTGCCGGAAACCTTGTCACTCATCACCACCAGCGCGGCCAGGAAAGGACGGCCGTCACCGATCACCAGCACTTGCTCGAACATCGGCGCCGCGCTGATAGCCATCTCCATGTCCGCGGGGGAGACCTTCTCACCGGTATCGAGCACGATCACGTCCTTGATGCGCCCGGTGATGTAGACACGCCCGTCCTCGAGGCGGGCCTTGTCGCCGGTGTGCAGCCAGCCCTCGGCATCCACAGTCGTGGCCGAGGCCTCGGGATTGTTCCAGTAACCCTGCATCACGCCGGGGCTGCGCGCCAGCAGCTCTTCGTTGTCACCGATGCGCAATTCCACATCGGGCAGCGGCGGGCCGACACTGACGGGGTCATTGTTCTGGGTCTGATTGACTGAGATCACCGGACTGGATTCGGTCATGCCGTAACCCTGCAACAGGTTCAAGCCCAGACCGACGAAGGTCTTGCCCAGCTCGGCCGACAGGGCCGCACCGCCGCAGATGGCGATACGCAGCCGACCGCCCAGCTTGTCCATCAGTTTGCTGGCGACCAGTTTGTTCAACAGCGGCCAGAGCAGCAGCTTGGCATGCCACTTGGCAAGGCCCTGTTTATGTTGAAAACGCAGCCAGCCCACCTCGACGGCCAGCTTGAACAACTTGCGCTTCAACTCGCTGCGCAATTGCTCCTGCAGCTTGCCATAGACGCGTTCATAGATGCGCGGCACCGATATCAATACCGTCGGCTTAATGGTTTGCAGGTCTTCCGCCAACAGGGGAATGGAGCGCGCATACGCGACACTGGCGCCGGCCATCATGGGCAGGTAGTAACCCACGGTGCGCTCCAGCGCATGGGACAGGGGTAGAAAAGACAGGAAATAATCATCAGGGTAGATGGGCACCACTTGCAGCCCGGCATGCGCGTTCCAAAGGATATTGTTGTGGCTCAGCATCACGCCCTTGGGTTTGCCGGTGGTCCCGGAGGTGTAGACGAGGGTGGCCAGACTGTCACCGTCGCTGACCAACACCTCGGGCTGGTTGCGCTCGGCCTTGCCCAGCAGTTTTCCCACATACTGAACCGGACAAGCATCGCCGCAGTCGTTGATGCTCCAGATACGCAGCTGCGCATCGAGCTGGCCGGCGACGGCCTCCAGTTCGCGCCACTGCGCCAGACTTTCGATCAACAGCAGGCGCGCACCGGAATGACCCAGCACATAGGCGACATTGTCCGGACGGTCGTTGAAGAACAGCGGCACCACCACCAACCCCAGGCCCAGGGCGGCCTGTTCGAACATCACCCACTCGGGCGAATTGTTGGCCATGATGGCGACGCGCTCACCGGGCGCCAGATCCAAGGTCTTGAGCGCCGCCTGCCAGCGCGCGATCAAGCGCCCCATGTCGGACCAGGTCAGATCCATCCAGGTGTTCGACGGTCCGTCGTAAAAGGTGTAGGCCACCGCGCCCGGACTGCGCCTGACGCGCTCGCAAAACAGTCCCGGCAGAACGCGGGCGCACTCCGGACTGATCACATCGGCCATCTAGAACAAATCCGCCTGATCCCAGCCGGCATCGACGCGAAAGCGCGCGCCGTGTTGCGTCTCCAAGGTCTCGAGCCGATGGCGCAGCTGCGCGCGTCCCGTCTTGCGGATGTAGTGCATGGGACCGCCGCGGAAGGGGGCGAAGCCGGTCCCGAAGATCACACCGCCGTCGAGCAGGTCCCCCTCATCCACGATACCCTCGCGCAGGCAGGCCACCGTCTCATTCAGAAAACGCATCATCATGCGGTCGGTGATATCGGCCGGCGGGGTGTAGGCCTTGTGCTCACCGCTGAACAGTTTCTTGCCGTTCTGGTAGCGGTAAAAGCCCGTGCCGCTCTTGCGCCCCAGATGGCCGGCATTGACCAGCTGTTCCAGGCGCCCCGGTACCGGCATGTCCAGCTGCTGCGACAGGATGCGCGCCACGGAAAGGCAGATATCCAGGCCCACCGTGTCGGCCAGCTCGATGGGGCCCATGGGCATGCCGAAGTCCAGCGCCGCCTTGTCGATCACCGTCGCCGGCACGCCCTCTTCCTCCAGGGTCACCGCTTCCAGCAGATAGGGCATGAGCACGCGATTGACCAGAAAGCCCGGCGCGCTCTTCACCGGCAGGGGCAGACGCTCGATGTGGCGGCAAAAGGCGGCGGCCTGTTTCACCGCCTTCTCCGCGGTCTGGGTGCCTTTGACGATTTCCACCAGCTGCATCTTGGCCACGGGATTGAAGAAGTGCAGTCCCACCAGGCGGCTGGGACGGCTCAGGGCCTTGCACAGGGTCTCCAAAGGAATACTGGAGGTATTGGTGGCCAGCACGGCATCCTTTTTCAATTTGGGTTCGATCTCTTTGTAGAGCGCCTGCTTGGCATCCACGTCTTCGAAGATGGCCTCAATCACCACATCGGCCTTGGCCACGCCGACGCCCTGGATGTCGGGCATCAAGCGGTCCATGGCGGCCTGGATGACGCGCGGCTGTTTAAGCCGCTTGCGGTATAAATCATGGGCGCGCTTCACCACCCGCGCCAGGGCCTCGTGACTACGGTCCTGGAGGGTGACGTGCAGGCCGCGCATGGCGCACCAGGCGGCGATATCACCGCCCATCACGCCACCCCCGATGACATGCACGTGCTTGACCTCGATCTCTTTCTTGTCACCCAGGGACTTCATGCGTTCCTGCAGGAAAAACACGCGCACCAGGCTCTGAGCGGTCTCGCCCATCACCAGGCGTGCGACAGAACTCGCTTCCTCGCGCATCATGCGGCGCGGGTCGTCCATGTGATTTTTCCACAACTCGATCAAGGCATAGGGGGCGGGATAGTGGTCCTTGCGCGCCCGTTTGGCTACCTGCTTTTCCAGATAGCGCGCCAGCAGGGGGCGGACCAGCTTGTGATTGGTCCAGGCCTTCCAGCCGGTCGCCTGTTTGCGCGCCGGCGGCCGCAACACGGTGGCGCGGGCGGCGTCCTTGAAGTGGCGCGCCGGTACGGCATAGTCCACCAGCCCCATGCGCTGCGCCGCGCGGGCGCTCAAGGAACGGCCGCCCAACATCATGTCCATGGCGGCGGGCGCCCCCACCAGCGGCGGCAGGCGCACGGTGCCGCCGAAGCCGGGGTGAATGCCCAGGTTGACCTCGGGCAGACCCAGCTTGGTCTTGGGATCGTCGTCGGCGATGCGATAGCGGCAGGCCAGCGCCAGTTCCATACCGCCGCCCAGGCAAAAGCCGTGGATCAGCGCCACGGTGGGCATGTCCAGGGCGGCGAGCCGGTCCAGCACCGCCTGGCCGCGGCCGATGAGATCTTCGGCGTCTTTCTGTCCGCCCAGGGTGGTGAATTCGTTGATGTCGGCGCCGGCGATAAAACCACTGGCTTTGGCCGACAGAATCACCAAGCCCTGGGGCCGGTCTTCATTGAACTGGCTGAGAATGTCGTAAAGCTCTTCCAGCACCGCCTTGGAAAGGGTATTGGCCCCGGCATTCGCCTTATCGGCATAAAGCCAGGCGATGTCGTGTTCGTCGCGCTCCAGGCGCCAGTGTTGATAGCTCTGTTCTGTCATCGCTTTAATCCCTTTCCACGGCCATGGCGCCGCCCTGTCCGCCGCCGATGCACAGACTGGCCATGCCGCGTTTGGCGTTGTTGCGTTCCAGCACGTGCAGCAGATGCAACACGATGCGCGCGCCGCTGGCACCCACTGGATGCCCCAGACTGACGCCGCCGCCGTCCACATTCAAACGATCGCGGTCGATCTCGCCCATGGCCGTGCGCATGTTCAGTGCACTGCTGCAATAGTGTTCGTCTTTCCAGGCCTCGAGACAGGCCAGCACCTGGGTGGCGAAGGCCTCGTTGATCTCCCAATAGTCCACGCCATCCGGCTTCCAGCGTTTGCGTTTCATGATAGGGGTCATGGCGTGTACCGGCCCCAGCCCCATCTGGCTCGGTTCCAGTCCGGCCCATTCGCTGTCGACGATGCGTCCCAGTACCGGCAACTCATACTGCTTCACCGCCTCCTCGCTGGCCAGGATCAGCATGGCGGCGCCGTCGGTGACCTGAGCGCTGTTGCCGGCGGTGACGCGGCCGAACTGACGGTCGAAGACCGGTTTCAGCTTGGCCAGGCTGGCCAGGCTGGAGTCGCGCCGCAGGCCGGTATCGTGCAGATGATGTTTGCCGCGGCTGTCATAAACAGCCTCGATCTCGTCCAGCCAACCCTCGTCCTGGGCCTTGGCCAGGCGGTGATGACTCGCCACGGCATAGGCGTCCATGGTGTCGCGGTCGATCTTGAATTTGTGCGCCAGGATCTCGGCCGTCTGGCCCATGGAGAGGCCGACGATAGGATCGCTCAGGCCACGCAGCAGACCGATGACGGGCTTTAGATGACCGCCACGCAGTTGACCCAGAAGCTGCAATTTCCGGCCGAAGCTTTTGGCCTTGGACCAGTCGGCCAACCAGGCCACCATCTTTTCATTGAGCAGCACGGGGGCGTGACTCATGGATTCCGTCCCGCCGGCCAGGATCAGGTTGGCGCGGCCGGTGGCGATGTTCTTGTAGGCGCAGTCCAGGGCCTGCATGCCGGAGGCGCAATTGCGTTGCACCGTCCAGGCGGGCACCGATTTGCCGCAGCCCAGTCGCAGCGCCACGACGCGGCCGATGTTGGCCTCGTCCGGCCCGGGCATGACGCAACCCAGGATCACCTCGTCCAGGTTCTCGGGTTCGAACGACTGTCGCGCCAACAGCGGGCGTCCCGCTGCAACGGCCAGGTCGGAGGCCCGAAACGGCCCCGGTTTACCCACTGCCTTGAAGAAGGGCGTACGGGCACCGTCCACGATAAATACCGGTCTCCCCTTGCTGCGTGTCGCCATGCTATGACTCCTTGTACCAATAGTCAGGTGCGAAATCGTCGACCTTGATCACCTCGCGCCGTGCCGCGATGGCGGCCTTCACCAGTTCGGCCTCCTGCGCTTCGATCACGCCGGCGGCCAGGCCGCGGTCGACCAGCTCGTCTTCCCTTGTCTTTGTCAGTTTGCCGCTCCTCACCGCGGAACGCAGCAGGCGCTCCACGGATTCGGCGTCGATCACTTTGTGCAGTGCCGCCTCCAGACGGCCCAGCGGCTCGTCCTCGCCGGCGGGCACGAAGATGCCCTGGGTCAAACGATCACGCGTCTGCGACGGTGCCAACAACAGACTGGCGGCCTGATGGCCGAGTCGGTCCACCGGCAGGTGATAGCTCTTGCCCCAGGGCATGATCATGATGCGCAACAGCATCGCCAAGGGCCGCATGGGCAGGTTGCGCAACAGGCCGCGCAGGCTTTCTTGCATCTGGTAGAGGGCATCATCGCAAGCCCATTGCAGCAATGGCAAGTCTTCGCGTGGACTGCCGTCGTCATGAAAACGTTTGAGACAGGCCGAGATCAGATACAACTGGCTCAGCATATCGGCCAAGCGGCCGGAGAGTTTCTCCTTGCGTTTCACCGCCCCGCCCAGGGTCAACATGATCACATCGGCCACCAGGGCGAAGGCGGCGCTCATGCGTGTGGCCTGCTGATAATAATAACGCTCCGGCCCGCGCTTGGGCGCCATCTGGAAACGCGCGCCGGTCAGCCCCAGCCAGAAGGCGCGCGCTGCGTTGCTGAGGGTGAACCCGACATGACCGATGAAGGCTTTGTCGAAGGCAATCGCGCCGCGCTGTGGGTCTTGATCCTGCGCCGCATTCATCTCTTTCAGAATATAGGGATGGCAGCGGATTGCGCCCTGACCGAAGATAATCATGCTGCGGGTCAGGATATTGGCCCCCTCCACGGTGATGCTGATGGGGATGGACTGGTACACCCGTGCCAGGTAATTACGCGGTCCCATACAGATGCCGCTGCCGCCCTGCACGTCCATGGCGTCGTTGACCACCGCGCGCATGCGTTCGGTCATGTTGTACTTGGCGATGGCCGACAGCACCGATGGCTTTTCGCCCAGATCCACCGCGGCGGCGGTCAGCACGCGCGCCGCATCCATGAGATAGGTATTGGCGGCGATGCGCGCCAGCGGCTCTTCCACCCCTTCGAACTTGCCGATAGGGGTGTTGAACTGCTTACGGATGCGCGAGTAAGCGCCGGTGGCGCGCGAGGTGAGCTTGCCCGCCCCCACGCTCAAGGCGGGCAGGGAGATGGAGCGCCCCGCCGCCAAGGATTCCATCAACATACGCCAGCCCTGCCCGACCCGTTCCTGACCGCCGATAACCCAATCCATGGGAATGAACACATCCTTACCCTGGTTGGGGCCGTTCATGAAGGCCATGTTGAGCGGCGCATGGCGGTTGCCGATGCTGACGCCATCGGTGTCGGTGGGGATCAAGGCGCAGGTGATGCCGATGTCCACTGTCTGGCCGATGAGGTGATCCGGGTCATAGAGACGAAACGCCAGGCCCAGCACGGTCGCCACCGGGCCCAGGGTAATGTAGCGCTTATCCCAGTCAAGGCGGATGCCTAGGGTTTCTTTTCCTTCGAACTCGTCGCGACAAACCACGCCGCGATCGGGGATGGAGGCGGCGTCCGAGCCCGACTCCGGCCCGGTCAAGGCAAAACACGGCACCTCTTCGCCCTTGGCCAGACGCGGCAGATAGTGGTCCTTTTGGGCTTGCGTACCATAGTGCAGCAACAACTCGGCCGGACCGAGGGAATTGGGCACCATCACCGTCACCGCCGCTGACACCGAACGGCTGGCGATCTTCATCACCACACTGGAATGGGCCAGGGCGGAAAACTCCAGCCCGCCGTACTGTTTCGGAATGATCATGCCGAAGAAGCGCTCGTCCTTGAGGTACTGCCAGACGTCGGGCGACAGGTCGCGGCGCTCCTCAGTGATGTGCCAGTCGTCCAGCATCTTACACAGCTCTTCCACCGGGCCGTTGAGGAAGGCCTGTTCCGCATCACTGAGCTTGGGCAGCACCGTATCATGCAGCTTGTGCCAGTCGGGGCGGCCGCTGAACAGCTCGCCGTCCCACCATACCGTGCCGGCATCCAGCGCCTCCTTCTCGGTCTGGGACATGGGTGGCAGGGCGTCGCGCAGCAAGGGCAGCACGCGGTTGCTGATCAGGAAGCGGCGCAGCGGCGGTATATTCAGGGGAACGACGACAAGCGCCAACACGACCCAATGCGCCACCAGCACCGGCGTTGAATACACGCCCAACATAGTTGCCGCCAATAACAGGCCTACCAGCACCACACTCCATTGCCACAGGGCAAAACGCATGTAGGCCATAAACCAGATGGCCGCGGCCACCACCAGACACCAAACCATTGCCATATCGATTTCCTTCTCGCTGTTAACCAGCCTGTTTGCTGACCTCAATCACCGTGTGATGCACACGTTTGCCGTCGGCGGCGTAACACTCGCCCGCGGCGTTACAGACCACCCCCTCCTGATCCCAGGGCAACTGGCGGTAGACCGCCGCGTCACCGAAACCCAGGAGCGGGTATTTGATGACCTCGAAATAGGGCGAGTAGTCAAAATCACGCGGCGTATACAGGCGCGTGTTGCGCTTGTACAGTTTCAGACCGCCGTCTTCGGTACGATGAATCACCGGCAGCACCGGGTAGTGCACCGCGGCGAAGACCTCGGCGATCATGGTGGAACACACGGTCTTGGCCTGGGTGCCGGCATTATGTTCGAACAGGGTCGAGCGCCAACGCCGCGGCACCATGCCGTAGGGAAAGATGAAACGCGCCAGATCGAACAGGTGACGAATATCGTATTCGCGCCCAAAATAGCCCACCGCCTCTCTCACGACCTGCCGCACGTCTTGGCGCGACAGGCCGCGCGGGCGGCAAATACGCAAATGATCGTCTTTATACTTGGACAAGGGCGAGATCACCGTGCCCTGCCCCAGCAAGGGTTCTATCAGCAACTGGTCGGTCGGATCGCCGTCATAATGACGCCGGATGATGTCCTTCAACTCTGCATCTTCAATGTCGTGCAGACGGCCGATGTACAGCGCCGAATGGGTCCAGGAACTGAGCGTAATGGTCTTGATAAAGTTACTGATACGGTTGCGCCCCTCCACCAGCAATACATCGCACGGCCTGATCTCGAAGCTCAGGCGATCGAAATCGCACAGGGGAATATCACGTTGCTCATCCTCGCTGTTGAGCCAGTCGACCAGCTTGTCGACCAACCACGCCTTCACACCCATTTTCAATCAACGCTCCCTAATTCCAGCCAAGTCCCGGCGGGGTTACTGCACCCCATGGGTAAGTATCGGGTTAAAACAGGATTTCTCTAGCCGGCAATCACAATCCTTTGACTCTTGAAGTGTAGTGAATTAGACCGCATGAGAACATGAAAATGCAGGGCGCGCCTAGGCGCCTGTCGGATTACATGTCCAGATCGATGTCGGCGCTGCCGGACTCCAGGATATCCATAGGCAGTTCAGTGAACTTGCCGCGTTTGGCATCCGCTCGATCGCGCAGGTATTGATCACTTACCCCTTCGCCACGCTCGATGGCGGCGTCGGTTTGTTGGTTCATGACGATCACGGAAATACGCCGATTTATGGGGTTATAGGGGTTGACCTTGTCGAACAGCACCGACGACGCCAGGCCTACCACGCGACCGATCTGGGCGCGCGCCATGCCGCCGTCCACCAGGGCGCGGCGCGCGGCATTGGCACGGTCGGCGGACAGCTCCCAGTTGCTGTAGTCGTCACGACCGACAAAGCGCGCGGCATCGGTATGACCCGTGATACTGATGCGGTTGGGGACCGCACGAATGAACTTGGCCAGCTCGAACAGAATGTCGACGGTATAGTACTTGAGATGCGCCTTGCCGCTGTCGAACATGGGTCGGTTTTCCTTGTCGACGATCTGGATGCGCAGGCCTTCCGGGGTAATGTCGAGCAACAACTGATCCTTGAAGGGCTTGAGTGCCTGGCTCTGTTCAACGGCCTTTTTGAGCTGTTCCATCAACTCATCGAGACGTTCCTTATCTTCGCGCTCTTCCTGAACGCGCTTTTCCTGCTCGCTGTCTGTTTCAGGCGTTTGCTTGAGGTCCTCTTCTTTTTTGCGTCTATCCTGCGGCTGGATCTGCATCATCTGGTTGAAATCAATCAAACCGGTGCTGGCGCCCCCCGGCCCGTTGATGGAGCTGGGGGCGGGTGTGATGGCCGCGCCCTCGCTGGCACTGGGATTACTGAAATATTCGGACAAGGCGGCCTTCTCTTCGTCCGAGGTGCCGCCGAGCAGCCACAGCAACAGGAAAAAGGCCATCATTGCTGTGGCGAAATCGGCAAAGGCCACCTTCCAGGAACCGCCGTGATGACCGTGATCGCCATGGGCCACCTTCTTGACGATGATCGGCTGTTTCTTATCGATCATGACTATTGGCTGTTTTTGACGTGCTCTTCGAGCTCGATGAAGCTGGGCCGATCGCTGGCGTACATCACCTTGCGCCCGAACTCCACCGCCACCTGGGGGTTGTAACCGTTCACCGCTGCCATCAGGCAGATTTTAATGCACTCATAGAACTTGGCCTCTTCGCGGGCGTTGTGCTCCATGGCGACGGCCAGCGGCGCGACAAAGCCATAGGCCAGCAGGATGCCGAGAAAGGTGCCCACCAGGGCGGCGGCCACGTGACTGCCGATGGTAGCGGGGTCACCGCCGATATAGGACATGGTAATGACGATCCCCAGCACCGCCGCGACGATACCGAAACCGGGCAGGGCGTCGGCCACTTTGGTGATCGCCTCGGCCGGCATGGCCGCTTCCTTGTGGTGGGCGGCCAGTTCGATATCCATTAGATTTTCCAGTTCAAACGGGTTCATGTTGCCGCCCACCATCAGGCGCAGGTAGTCGCAGATAAATTCGACGACATGGTGATCGGCCAGGATGCTAGGGTGTTTGCTGAACAGCGCACTCTCGCTCGGCGCTTCGATATCCGCCTCGATGGCCATCATGCCTTCCTTGCGCGACTTCTGCAGCAGATCGTACATAAGTGACAGCAAATCCAGGTAGAGGGCTTTTTTATATTTCGATCCTTTTAAAGCGCCGAGCAGGTTTTTTAGCACGGCCTTGTGCACCTTGGCCGGATTGGAGGCAAGAAAGGCGCCGAAGGCGGCACCGCCGATGATCAACAGCTCGAAGGGTTGCCACAAGGACAGCAGATTGCCATGGGACAGGACGAATCCTCCGGCGACACACGCCAGAACAACGACAAAACCGATAATGATTAACATTAAATGCTGGTCCCGTATCTTTTATTTTTCGTGTCACTTCATATCGACGCATGACACGTTTGCTTGAGCAAAACAGACCTCCCGTCAACTAAAGCTTTCTCGGCGGCCAGCCGTAATTTAAACAGGGAAAAAAGGCTTAAGCGGCGCTCAACATGTCACACAATTCACTACAGCAATGGACTGCGCGGCTCAGCCAATGTGAGCTGCCACTGCTCAAGCAATCATGCCGGGACCTGAAACAGATCGGGTCCTACGACAACATCTCCATGGCTAAATTTTCCAATATCGTGCTCACCGATCCGGGCCTGACCCTGGCCATATTGCGCGCCGCCTGCGCCCTGCCGCGCAGCCGCCTGCAGGACGAAATCCATACCGTCGACGCCGCCGCCATGAAGCTGGGCTCGGGCAGGGTGAAAGCGAGCATCGAGGCGATGTGCTTCCTCGAAGACAGCGTGGACGATGAGTCTCGGGCGATTTATATGCAACTGGTGAGCCGTGCCTATCACAGCGCCTATCAGGCCTACGGTATGGCGCGCGAGCGCGTCGATATGGCGCCGGAGGAGTTATTCACCGCCGCCATGTTGCACGATCTGGCGGCCTTGCTGCTCCTGGTCCATGGCGACGGCCTGCTGTTGGATTTCGACAACCTCGATGATGAAGCGGAACAGCGGCGCAAACTAGGATTCACCCTGCTGGAGCTGTCACACGCCCTGGCGCAGGCTTGGCAACTGTCCAGCTTTATTGTGCAGAGCCTGCAAGCCTATGACGGCGAGACGGCCATCAATCCGCGCCTGTACGAGATTCATTTGGCTCACGAACTGAGCGTCACTGCCCAGCGGGGCTGGGATACGCCGGCCATGGGGGCCCTGATCGAAAAGATCGCCCGACACCTGCATCGCGACCCGGAGGAGGCCATGCTGGAGGTGCGCGACAACGCCATTCACTCCGCCGAGGAGACCCTCTTTTACGGCGTGGTGCCAGCCGCCGCCAGCCTGCCCGGCCTGGATGAAGCGCTACGCAACAGCTTTATCGAGGGCACCGCGGTACCGGTCAAGCCGATTTTGCGGGGCCCGGCGCAGCCGCCGCCGGCCAGCCTGGCACCGGAGCATCCCTTCTCGCCGCTGCATCACGCCATCGTGGACCAGGTCATTGACAACGCCAAGGCCCAGCTGGGCGGGGATTTCAACCTGGCGCACTTTATAGCCGAAATAAAACGCGGTTTTGTCGACGGCATGAAACTCAACCGCGTCTTCTTCGCCATGCTCGACAACGAGCGCAAATATTTGGTCAGCCGCTTCATGTTCGGCAATCCGGCGGGGCTGCGCAATCTGCGTATCCCGCTCCGGGATCACAATCTGTTTCAGCGGCTGCTGGAAAAACCGCAGGCCCTGCGCTGCCAGGACGACAATCGTCAGAAAGTCACCGCCCTGTTGCCCACTGAGTTTTATCGGCTCATGGACACGGACCAGTTTTTCCTCATGACCATCTGCGCCAAGGGCCGGGCGCTGGGAATTGTCTACGCCGACCGCTACGGCAATGACTACGGCCTGGACCAGACCGACTACGAAAAACTATGCCAATTGTGCCGCTTGCTGGCTAAAGGTTTCGAGCGTCTGGGCGGATAACTATATTAGGCGTGTTTTATATATATAAATCCTTTAGTCGTTATGATTAGGACTGCATATTTGCGCTATGCTAATCGATAACTGGCCCGCAGATTGGTAAGGGGATCCTCATGACGCTCGAAGACCGCAAGCATCAACGCACCCAGCTCGACTACGAAGATACCGAGGAATGCTTTCATGTCGAGGTCTATGACCGGCGTTATGTGCTAAACCGCATCCATGACGTATCCATCTCCGGCACCGGCATTCAGATCCCCAATGAAATCGAACCCGGCACCCCGGTGAAGCTGGTGTTCAGAAACGCCCAGCGCAGTGTCAGCGTCAACGGCACCACCGTGTGGTGCGACCCCATTCCCCTGGGCCTGGAACCCGCTCCGCCCGAACCGGCCTTTCGCACCGGCATTCAATTCGATCCCAAGGACCGCAACTGCGCCGTGTTCTTCATGACCTTGCGCGACTTCATCGCCAACAGCGAAAAGAAACAGACCTAAGCCGCATTGCTCACTGGGCGTCAAGAAAGGTCGTGATTTCCTCACGGCGCTTGATGGTGTCGGCATATCCCAGCGCGATCAATTCGCGGCAAAAGGCCTTTTCGAACAGCAGATAGCTCAGCAGGCTGGTGCCGTCCCGGTTCAAGGCCCCCAGGCCGCGCAGGAAATAGCGCACCGTGCGTGGCAGGTGATGGGAATGTTGCTGGGCGATCTTGCTGATATCGCGGCTGGGGGAGATCACCAGCGTCTCCACCGGTTTCAGCGACACGGTACCATCCGCCACATATTTCTTCGGCACCGTCTCCAAGGTGCGGTTAATACGTTGCAAACGTTCCAGGTCGACCTCCATGCTGTCGAGAAATATGCTGTTCAGGGCATGGCCGGCAATCTGGGCCATGGAGGGATATTCGATGATTTTTTCGCGGTCGATGCCGTCATCGTCACTGCCGCGCACCCCGATCACCAGCAGCTTGCCGGCGCCCAGATGCAGCGCTGGGCTGATGGGGGCAATCTGGCGCATAGAGCCGTCACCGAAATACTCGCGGTTGATCTTGATAGCCTCGAACAAAAAAGGTATCGCCGAGGACGCCATCAGATGCTCGATACCGATCTGCGCCGGACAGCCGACGCGAATGGCCCGATCCCAAGGCTCGATCGGCTCGGCGCTTTGATAAAAGGTGACCGACTGGCCGGTGGTGTAGCCGGACGCGGTGATGCTCAAGGCGTGGACATGGCCCGCCTCGATGGCGGTCCCGATCTGCTCAAAGGGCATGTAGCGGCTCAGCAATTGCTGCAGCGGCGTGCGGTCGAACAGTGAGGACGGGTTGTAGCGGCCCATCACGCCCCCCAGCATCAGCGCCGCGAACCAGTGCGCCCCCGAACTGGCAATGCCCCAAAAATCGCTGCGGAATACCTTGTCGACAGTGAAGTTGCCCCATACGCTCACCAGGCGCGATACGGCGTTTTGGAAATCGGCGGAATAAATGGCCAGCGCCGCGGCATTGATGGCCCCGGCCGAGGTGCCGCATAACACCGGGAAGGGGTTGACCGCCGCGGGCGCGCGCATGCGCGCAATCGCCTTCAGCACCCCCACCTGATAGGCGGCGCGGGCACCGCCCCCGGCCAGGATGAGGCCGACGCGGGGCTGCGCTTGCTGACTACCAACTCGCCAAGCCATGGCTCCCGATTGGGCCTCCTCTTCATAACTGCAGGTATATGCACTTATTTTAACGGCCGCTGCTCACCATACTATGAGCCCGGCGTGAGAATGCTGGCAACTGCGGGCTTAGGGCACCCTAGATGGGTTGACAGGGCGCCCTTAGATTATTCCGTGCGCTGTTTTTTCAGACTGACCACCTCGGCAGAGGCCTTGCTGCGCGGGGTGCCATTGAGGGTTTTGGCCAGGCCGCCGTCGCCATAAAGGGAATTCAACATCATATTGGACAGCCGCACACAGGCGGACAGGGGGCTGGCGGCACGCTCGCGTTCCACATCGATACGCCATTGCAGGCATTTCAAGCGCTCGGATGCCCTGGCCTCGTTGATGAGATCGTCGATCACTTTCCGGCGGGTGAATTCAAAGGCTTTGGGATTGGTTTCGGCCAACTTCTTCCATTCATCGAAGACGAAGCTACGATTACTGATTCCGGACATCAGGATCACCTCTTTTTTACAACATTTATATCCTACCCGTGTGATCGATTATATATGATTTTGCCGCGGGACGGCTGTCGAGTCCGGGGCAAACTTGAATACAAAACTATTTATTTATTAGCTTCAAAGGCTTATGAAAGACGCCGCGCGTGACCCAGTGCTCATCCCCACTTGCGGCGCCTCGGACTGCCGCCACGGCCGCGGCGCGCATTTGAAATGTTCGGGGACGACGCGGGCTAGCCTTCCAGCTCGCTGAGCACTTGACGCAGCGCCTCGACCGTCGCGTCGATCTGCTCACGGGTGATGATCAGGGGCGGGGCCAGGCGCACCACGGTGTCATGGGTCTCCTTGCTGAGAATCCCCTTGTCCATAAGCCGTTCGCAGATCGTGCGCGCCGCCACCTTGTCGGCATAAAACTCGACGCCAATCAACAGCCCCTTGCCGCGCACCTGCTGAATCAGCGGGCTTTTGATCTCGCCCAAGGCCGCCATGAAATAGGCCCCCATTTCGGCCGCCGCCTCGATCATGCCCTCGTCTTCCAAGACCCTCAGGCCCTCCAGGGCCACCGCCGAGGACAAGGGATTGCCGCCAAAGGTGCTGCCGTGATCGCCAGGCTGGAACATCTCCATCACCTCACGCCGGGCCAGAAACATGGACACCGGCAGCAGGCCGCCGCCCAGGGCCTTGCCCAGGATCAGGCCGTCCGGTTTGACGGCGTCATGAGTGCTGGCCAGCAAGGCGCCGGTGCGCCCCAGGCCGGTTTGGATTTCGTCGCAGATCAGCAGCACGTCATTGTCGGCACACACCTTGGCCACTTTGCTCAAATAGCCGGGCGGCGGCACGATGATACCGCCCTCGCCCTGGATAGGTTCTACCAGAAAGGCAGCGGTGTTGGGGCCGATGGCCGCCTCCAAGGCATCCACATCGCCGAAGGGCACTGAGGTAAACCCCGGCGGAAAGGGCCCAAAGCCGGCCTTGTACTGATCTTCGCTGGAAAAGCCCACAATGCTGATGGTACGGCCGTGAAAGTTGCCGTCGCAGACAATGATCTCGGCCTGATCGGCGGGCACACCCTTGACCGTGTAGGCCCATTTGCGCGCCGCCTTGAGCGCCGTCTCCACCGCCTCGGCGCCGGTATTCATGGGCAGGGCCATGTCCTGGCCGGTCATGCGGCAGGCCTGTTCCAGCAACGGCGCCAGCTTGTCGCTGTAAAAGGCGCGTGAGACGATGGCCAGTCGGCCCGCTTGCTGAGTCAAGGCCTGCACCAGACGCGGGTGACAATGGCCGTGGCTGACGGCGGAATAGGCGCTCATCATGTCCAGATAGCGCTTGCCCGCGTCGTCCCAGACATAGACGCCCGCGCCCCTGACCAACACCACCGGCAAGGGCAGGTAGTTGTGGGCGCAATACTCTTCTTCAAGTTCGATGGTCGGGTTCATGTGCTGCTCCGCTAGCTGTCTTTAAGATTTGCACCAACAGCTTCAAGGTGCGTTGCTGCACGTCGATGGCCGGATTGAATTCGGCCACCTCCAATGCCCGTAGCCGGGGATCACTGGCACGCGTCGCCAGCCAGGCCAACAGGTCGGCGGCGCGAATGCCGCCCACCACCGGCGAGCCCACTGCCGGGGCGTCGGCCAGATCCAGGGCGTCCAGATCGATGGAGACGCCATAGACCTGGTCGCCCGCGGCGGCGATACTTACCGCCTCGTCCATGGCGGCACCGAGGCCGAGCCGACCGACCTCGTCCATGGTGATCACCCGTACCCCGAGGCGCTGCAGCAACTCGCGCTCAGCGCCTTCGTAGCTGCGCACCCCCACCAGGCAGAGACGGCGCGCATCGATCACCGCGGCGCTGCCCAACTGGCCCAGCAAGTCGGCCAGGGGCATGCCGTGGCGATAACCGCTGGGGCTGGTCTGGGGCGTGTGGGCGTCCAGATGGGCGTCGACCCAGACCAAGCCGACCGGACCGAGCGTGCGACGCACCCCGCGCCACGTCCCCATGGCACAGGCGTGATCGCCGCCGATGACGGCGATGCGCGGCTGATCCCGCAACACGGCGGCGCAGCTGTCGCTGAGACGCGTGAGAAAATCGTCCAGGGCGGCCGCGCCGCCGTGACTCTCGGCATTGACGGTCTGCTGCCAGACCAGGGCCGGCTCCGGGGCGTGTTGCAGCGCTGCCTGCAAGGCCTGCGGCCCCGCGGCACAACGGTCGTCCGGCGCCCCCAGCCCGGAGGCGGCGCCGATGATGCTCAGGGGCGTAGTTAAATCTGTCATAGGAATTACCTTAGTCATTGGCCCGGCCATATGGGTATATCGACCGGTAACGACCGACACATTATCCATGCCCGCTTTAAAAACAGGGGCTTGGTCAGCGGGAACTGGTAAAATGCGGGACCTGCCAAAGCATCAGGATCGCACCGTACCATGTCCGCCCATGCCGCCAACCCCCTGTTCATCGACGGTCCCGCCGGCGCCCTGGAGGCGCTGGCGGAGAATTTCGACCACCTCGACAACGGCGTCTTGGTGGTCTGTCACCCCCATCCCCAGCACGGCGGCACCATGAATAATAAAGTGGTCCATACCCTCAGCCGCGCCGGTCACGAACTGGGCCTGGCGACGCTGCGCTTCAACTATCGCGGCGTGGGCAAGAGCGGCGGCAGTTATGCCGAGGGCGAGGGCGAAACCGATGACCTGCTGGCGGTGATAGATTGGTTGGACGAGACCGCTCAGCCGCCGACAGTGTGGCTGGCCGGTTTTTCGTTCGGCGCCTATGTGGCCATGCGCGCCAGCTCTCAGCGTCCCGTAGACCAGCTGATCACCGTCGCGCCGGCGGTCCATCTGTTGCGTTTTCAGGGACTCGCGCCGCCCGCCTGCCCATGGCTGTTGCTGCAGGGCACGGCGGACGAGATCGTGCCCTTCGAAGAAGTGCGGGCCTGGATCGATAAGCTGGAGACACCACCGCAAACGGTCTATTTCGAAGCGGCCGGCCACTTTTTTCACGGCCGCTTGGTGGAGCTGCGCCGGGCCGTGACGGAGCGCCTGGCACGCCAGGCCCGACCGCGCTAATCAGGCCGCCAAGCGACGCACCATTTCGTTGAGATTGGTGTCGCTCTCGATGAGCTGGGTCATGACGTGAATCACCTGCTTGGGCTCCAGCCCCAAGGCCTGCAACAGATGCGCGGGCAGGCGGTCATCCAACACCTCGCCGGCCTCATAGGCCGCCAGTAGATGATCGCTCAATTGCGCCATGTTGACATACACCGAATAGGGACCGGCATACTGCTCATTATGGTGTTCGCGGGTGGCCAGCACCAATTCCTGCGGCATGCCCCAGGCTTTCATCAGCCAATAGCCCAGCTCGCCGTGGGTGACGCCCAGATAATCCTTTTCCAAACGACTCAGGCGGTCGCGTCCCTGCTCCTCGACCAGCTTGGTCAAGCCCTCGAATTCGTTGCGAAACAAATGCCCCAGCACCAGATAACCGAAGTCGTGCAACAGCCCGATCAGGTAACAGGTGCCCGGCCGCGGGCGGCGCTCCTGGGGAATTTCCTTGCTCAACAACTGCATCAGGGTGGCGCTGTACACGGCATGGCGCCAGTAATAATCCAGCCCGAAAGGTCCGTGACGCGGAATCTTGAAGGGCGTGGCCAGCGCCAGCCCCAGGGCCAGATTCATGACCATATCGAAGCCCAGCACGCGGGCGATGGCCACCTGGATAGTATCCACCCGCCCCTGATAACCGAAATAGGGTGAATTGGCATAACGCATCACCTGGGCCGCCAGGCTCGGGTCGCGTTCGATCAGGGCGGTCAGGTGCTTGACCTCCACGTTGGGGTCGGCGCGCATTTCGAAGATACGCAGCGCCATTTCGGGCATGGGCGGCAGTTCGGTGGCCTGCTCCACACGTTGGCGAATCTTGGCGCCCAGGTCCTGACTCCAGGCCAGATTGGCAACCTCCCCACCGCCCTGCGTCTCGGCCTCCTCCAGCGCTTCGGCAAAGTCGCTGGCGAGCAGGGCGTTGGTCTGCAGCAGCATGAAATTCTTGCGCGACATCTTGATCAGCCGACTGTGGTCACCGGCGACGATATACACCTCTTCCGGTGTGGAGAGGGCGGCATCGATCACCGTGCGCAGCCCGTAGGCCACCCCCACCGGCGGGATATTGCCGGGCTGACAATCGGCGAACACGGATGACAACTGGGTCTGGTAGGCAGGACTGACATTGCGATGCAGCAGCTTGGACAAGCGCTCGTAATTGAGCTTGTGCGAGGCCGGCATCACCGCCATCATCAGGCCGTAGGTATCACGCATCACCACCGGATAATAGAGTGACCGCGGTGGAATATTCGCCAAGCTGGCCGCCTCACGGGGGGACTCGAAATGCGGCACTTCCAAGATTGTATAGATGATGTGTTTGCCGTCTAGGTACTGCTTTATGGTTTTCGCTATGGCCATGTTGGCTGTTCTCGCTCCCATGAGGCGCAACATCTCTCTAGATTATAGGTGCTGGACCATCCGTGACCAGCGCCACCCGTCAATCATACTACTTGCAGACCATTATAAGGCTATCAGATGAAATGGTGACGACAAGTGTTTGTTTTTTATTACCCCCAACAGATGCTTCGACCGCAAGGATGGGAACTTTAGGACAGCTCCGAATAGTCGTGAGCACGTATCTTGAACGTTTATATGCGCGCTCTTGGCGGTGCAAATCTTCGCACCTGCATTAGGTGCAATGTGAGCGCCCAATCTGCGGCACTCAGAACGATTGAGAGACGCCCTTGAGAGCAGCCGGAAAATTTTTGCGAGGCGGGGAGCGGCCGGCCGTGACGCACATCATGGCCGACGCATTGTGACTATCGATCCGGTGCGGCGCAGACCTGGGCGTAATCCTCGTAACCGGGGAAATCCCCCTGCTCACCGCAATAGCGGCAGGCGGGGTTTTTTTTGAGCTTGAACTCGGAGAAGCTGCTGCGCAGGGCGTCGTAGTAGAGCATCCGGCCCAGCAGCGGCTGGCCCATGTCGAGCAGGATCTTGAGCACTTCGGTGGCCTGCAGCAGGCCCATCACGCCGGGCAGGATGCCGAGCACGCCGATCTCGGAGCAGGAGGGCGCGGAGCCCGGTGCGGGCGGATTGGGGAACATGCAGCGGTAACAGCCGCTGGGGTTGTCGGGATGGCCGGGCCAGAATACGGTGAGCTGGCCCTCGAAGCGGTACACCGCGGCATGGACGTTGGGCTTGCCCAACTTGACGCAGGCGTCGTTGACCAGATAGCGGGTGGGCAGGTTGTCGGTGCCGTCGACAATGACGTCATAGGCGGAGAAGATCTCCTCCACGTTGCCGCTGTCCAGATGGGTCTCGTAGCCCACCACCTTGACGTCCGGATTGAGCTGTTCGATGGCCTCGCGCGCCGAGGCCACCTTGGGGGTGCCGACGCGCGCCTCGGTGTGGATGATCTGGCGCTGCAGATTGCTGCGGTCCACCACGTCATGGTCCACCAGCCCCAGGGTGCCCACCCCGGCCGCGGCCAGATAATAGGCCGCCGGCGAACCCAGGCCGCCGGCGCCGATCAACAGCACCTTGCTATCGAGCAGCTTGAGCTGGCCGGCCTCGCCCACCTCGGGCAACAATAAATGTCGCGAATAGCGTTCCTTAGCCTCGGCCGAGAGGGCGCGCGGAATCTCGAAATCCAAGCCCTGATTCTTCCAGCGATTGAAGCCGCCGGCCAGGGAGCGTACATCGCTGTAGCCCAGCTGTTGCAGGGCCTCGGCGGCGAACAGGGAGCGCACCCCGCCGGCGCACATCACCACCAGGGTCTTGTCCTTGTCGGGCACGCGCTCCTCGATACGCAGCTCCAGATAACCGCGCCCCATGCGCAGCGCAGCGTTAGGGGAGCCGTTGGCGATCTCGTCCGCCTCGCGCACATCCACCAGCAGGGCGCCCTGCTTGAGCAGGCTATCGGCCTCGCTCGGCTCGACCTCCGGAATGACGGACTTGAGTTCCGCCAAGCGACGTTCCATTCCTTTCATTACTGCAACCCTCTAAGTAATACGTTGACTATATCGACGGCCCATTCTGCCAAGTTTAGTGGGGCGTGGCTATTCAGCCGGCGGCTGCGCATCACGGGCGCAGCGAAACCCCAGATCGACAAAGGTATAGGTGGGCCGCAGGTTGAAGCGATAGGCGCTGCGGTAAAAATGGTTAATGACGTAATGCCCCAAGCCGCCCCAGCCACCGCCGCGCACCACGCGCATCTTCTCGCCGAAGTCCTCGCTTTCATACTCGGCGCCGGGATAGGGCTGGTACCAGTCGGCGGTCCACTCCATCACGTTGCCGGCCATGTCGTGGACACCGTAGGGTGAGACACCCTCGGGGTAGGAACCCACCGGCGCCACGCCGTACTGCCAACCGTCGCCGGCGCCGATATTGAGGCGCGTCTCGTCCCAGTCGTCGCCCCAGGGATATTCACGCCCGTCACTGCCGCGCGCGGCCTTCTCCCACTCCGCCTCGCTGGGCAGGCGCTTGCCCTGGGCACGGCAGTAATCGCGCGCCTGCAACCAGGTCACGCCGGTCACCGGCAGATCATCGAATTGGGCCTGATGGGCGACGATGGCGTCCAATAACTCATCGTATCCCATCTGGGTCGTGTCCATATCCAGGCGAAAGGTGTCCGCCGCCAATTTGCGCAGGGTGGGCAGGTCGGCGAAGCCCAGGATGTCACGCGACAATAAATAACCATTCTCCTTCCAGCCGTTGGGGACGAAGTAATTATTGGCGACGACGAAATCGCGGTACTGGTCGTTGGTGACCTCGTATTGGTCGAGCCAGAAGGCGTCGACCGTGCGCCGGTGCTGGGGGGCTTCATCCAGGTACCAGGGCTTGTTGGAGCCGTACTCCTGGGCCTTGCCGTCGTCGTCGCGCGGCTCGCTGCCCATGATGAATGGGCCGCCCGGGATCCGCACCATGTCCTGCGGTGGCTCGGCCGCCAGGAGCACCTCGCCTGCCAGAACTGCCCATAATACGCCCGTCGCGCCGATGATCCGCTGCGCCATGCCACGTCCCTCTGTCGAAAATCCGTTCATGGTATAGAATTTGGACAATGCCTACCAACCGGGATTTCATTATGCCAAGCACTAAACTCCTAAGCACCGCCTGCGGCCTGATGCTGCTGGGCGGCTGCGCCAGCTTTCAATTCGGCAACGACTTCAAGCTCACCCAGTTCGCCGCCAAGGTGGAACACGGCGTCACCACCCAGAATCAGGTCAAGCAATGGCTGGGCGCACCGCAGAGTACCGGCGTGGTGGTGAATCGCGACGGCGAACAGCTGCAGCGCTGGGTGTACTACTACGGCAAGGGCAAGCTCGGCGACATGGGCAATGCGCGCATGAAGACCCTGGAAGTGCAGTTCGACGATCGGGGTGTGGTACGGGCCTATGACTGGGTGGGCGAATGATCCGCAGCCTCGAGATCAATGCCCCGCGCCAAGGCCTGTTCATGATCACTGACGCAATCGAGCCCGTAGTGCGCGATAGCGGCGTGCGCCAGGGGCTGTGCACCCTGTTCGTGCAGCACACTTCGGCCAGTCTCATCATCCAGGAAAACGCCGACCCCTCGGCGCGCCACGATCTGGAGAACTGGCTCAACCGCCTGGTCAAGGAGGACGATCCGCTCTACACCCACACCACCGAGGGCCCGGACGACATGCCGGCCCACATCAAGGCCGCGCTCACCGCCACCAGCCTGGGCATCCCCATCGATCAGGGGCGCCTGGCGCTGGGCACCTGGCAGGGCGTTTATCTGTGGGAACACCGCCGCCACGGTGGACGACGTTCACTCGTGATGCACATCGCGGAATAGCCCGGCGAGAAGGACGGGCGCGCTTAGCGCCGGTTGAGTTGGCGCTCCACCACCGCCACGTCCTGCAGTTCCTGGCTCGAATAGACATCGGTCAGCTCCAGTGCAAAGCGCGGATTGCGGTGCGGCATGAGCACCAACTCGGCCATGTCCACGTGCAGCTGGTTGGCGGGATCGAAGGCCGCGCCGGCCATCTGATGCAGGGTCTTGCTGTAACTGTAGCCGGCACGCTCGAATACCCTCTCGACGAAGCGCTTGCGCTCTTCGCCGGGCAGGCTCTTGGGACTGGTGGACAGGTTTTCGCTGGAGACCGCGGTATAGGCCTCGGCCAAGGATTCCAGCACCGGCCGCTGCCCCAGCGGCGCGGCGCTCAATTCGGCCGGTTCATTGCTGCACGCCGACAGCCACATTAACGCCGCCAGCGCGACGGCGGCGCGCATCCGTTTCATAACATTCACCGCGGCTGTCCCTCCTGCTGCCGCATGAAGCGGCTGATGAGATTGGCCAATTCATTGTGGCCCTCCTTCTGCGCCACCATACGCGGCGTCCAACCGTCTTCGGTCTCGGCATTGAGATCGCCGCCGGCCTCCACCAGCACCCGGACCACCGCTTCGTGATCGCGCTGCGCCGCCCAGTGCAGGGCGGTCCAACCGGACGGGTCGGCATGATGGACATTGGCACCCTCGGCCAGCAACAGCTTCACCACGTCGGCGTGGCCCTTCATGGCCGCGCGCATCATGGGTGTCCAGCCGCTGCCATCTTCGGCATCCACCTTGGCGCCGTTGGCGAGCAACAATTTGACCAGCTCCGCGTGGCCTTGGCGGGCGGCATGCATCAGCGCGGTCCAGCCGTAGCTGTTGCGCGCATGAATGTCATTGCCCTGGGCCAGCATGGACTCGACCGCGGCGGTATCTTCATCCACCACCTTGTCCATCAAAGGGGTGTTGTTGTCGCAGGCCAGCAAGCCGCCGCACACGGCCAGCAACGCCATCGTCTTGTAAAAACCTCTCATGCCATTTCCCGGGTTGATTACAAACCGGGTATTCTAACCCCTGAGGCGCCGCGACACTAATGCTATAATCCGGTCACGCTTTTTCAGGAGTCCCCCATGGCCTTCAAATGCCCCCACTGCCGCGCACAGAGCGTGTCGCTGAAGGATAAATACAAGCTCGGCTGGTGGATGACCGTTAGCTGTCCCAACTGCGGCGGACGCATCGCCGCGTTTCCCTGGACGCTGCTGATCATGACCATGCTCTATGTCTGGAACCTGATGTGGTGGGTGGGCCTGATCAATTTTAATCACAGCTATCATTATCTGCTCTATTTGGCGATCTGCTGGGTGCTGCTGGACCTGATCAACATCTACTTCATGCCGCTATGCCGGCTCGAACGCCCGCCCCAGAGCTGAGCGCTTATGGCGAACATCCTGGCAGTGGGCATCGCCACCCTCGATATCATCAACAGCGTCGCCGCCTATCCGGCCGAGGACGATGAGGTACGCGCCATCGATCAGCGCGTCTGTCGCGGCGGCAACGCCACCAACACCCTGACCGTGCTGAGTCAGCTGGGGCACCGCGGCCACTGGGCCGGCGTCATGGTCGAGGAACCCGACGGCCGGCATATCGAGGCCGATCTGGAAAGACACCGTATCGATCGCAGCGCCGTGCTGCGTCTGGCACAAGGCAAGGTGCCGACCTCCTATATCACCCACAACCTGGCGAACGGCTCGCGCACCATCATTCACTACCGCGACCTGCCCGAGTACCCCTTCGCCGAGTTCAAGAAACTGGCCTTGGGCCGTTTCCATTGGCTCCACTTCGAGGGCCGCAATGTGGCCGAGACGCGGCAAATGCTGGCATGGGCCGCCGCGCAGGCCCCCGGCGTGACGCGTTCGTTGGAAATCGAAAAGGAGCGCGACGGCATCGACGCGCTGTTCCCGCTCGCCGATGTGCTGCTGTTTTCACGTCCCTTCGCCCGCGGCCGCGGCCATGACGAGGCCCTGTCCCTGCTGCGCGCGCTGCACCCCCGATACCCCGCGGCCACGCTGGTGTGCGCCTGGGGCGCGGCCGGCGCCTGGGCCCTGGACCGCCACGGGGAACACCACAGCCCCGCCTTTGCACCGCCGCGACCGGTGGATACCCTGGGGGCGGGGGATACCTTCAACGCCGGCCTCATTGACGCCCTGCTGCAACGCCAGGACTTGGGCACGGCCTTGGCGCAGGCCTGCCGTCTGGCCGGTCGCAAGTGCGGTTACCAGGGGCTGGATTTTATCAACCAGGGCGCTCAGAAATGATAGAGATATTCGACCGCAAGGGCTTCGACCGCCTCGTCACCCTCGAGGCCACCACCCTGCAGGGCGCCGATCTCAGCGGCCGCCAGCTGGGCAATGCCAACCTGGTGGAGATGGATTTGCGCGGCGCCGATCTGCGCGGCAGCACGCTCGCCGGCGCGGACCTGCGCCTGGCCAATCTGGACGGCGCCGATCTGCGCGGCGCCGATCTGAGCGATGTGGAACTGAGCGGTTGCCGCCTGGACGGGGTGCAGGCCGCAGGCGTCGTCTTGACCGGCGTGAAGCTGAATCGTGCGCAGCGCCAAGCCCTCAAGGCCGGCGGCGCCGATCCCGCCCAATTGCCGCTGGATATCCCGGTTAAGCGGGGCTGAGGCTCTCGCCCAGCGCGCAGGAGGCCGGTGCGCACTGCACCTGATTGCGGCCGCCGGCCTTGGCATCGTACAATACTCGGTCGGCCTGGCCGATGAGATGGTCGCCGACCCCCTTGGCCAGCTTGGTGTCGGGGGCGGCCTTGAGCGTGCTCACGCCGATGGAGATGGTGATGTTAAAGGGCTCGTAGTCGGGCGGATTGAAGACCCGCTCCTCGATGCAGCGACGGATACGTTCGGCCACCTCCTCCGCCTCCTCGGTGTCGGTATTGGCCAGCAGGGCGCTGAACTCCTCGCCACCGTAACGCGATAATACATCGCTGCCGCGCAGCTGGGCGCGGATAATGGAGGCCACCTCACGCAGCACCAGATCGCCCACCTGATGGCCATAGGTATCATTGACGCGCTTGAAATGATCCACGTCCAGCAACATGCAGGACAGCGGCTTGCCGGAACGGCCGGCGGCCTCGGTCTCTTCCTTGAGGCGCTGATCGAAAAAACGGCGGTTGTTGATGGCGGTCAGGGTATCGGTCAGACCCTGGCGCTTGAGACGCTCCAGGTTGACGCCGTTTTCCACGCAGATCGCCACCACCGCGGCGAAGTGTTCCAGAAAATCGGTACGCACGCCGCGCACAAACTTGTCCGCATCGTGACTGC
Source organism: Candidatus Tenderia electrophaga (assembly GCA_001447805.1). NCBI lineage: Bacteria > Pseudomonadati > Pseudomonadota > Gammaproteobacteria > Tenderiales (SeqCode) > Tenderiaceae (SeqCode) > Tenderia (SeqCode) > Tenderia electrophaga (SeqCode). The sequence goes on along the minus strand of CP013099.1, from coordinate 3,407,233 downwards.
CGATGTTGAGACTGCCGATCAGCCGGCCGTAACGCACCAGCGGCAACAGGGCGACGCTGGCCGGTTTTTTGCCGGCATGACGAAACAGCTTGGAGTGCTTGCTGGAACGATAGCCGCCCAGGCTGGGGAACAGAGAGGCGGAATAGAGTTGCTCCACTTCCTCCATCCCGGCGACGAACATCAGACCCGGCATGCCCTCGAGCTTGACGCCCTCATCCTGCAGAATGCGTTGCAATTCGTATTCCGGGTCGAACAGCAACAAGCTCACCATGTCCCAGTTGACCGCGCCGGGGTCGGGGCGCAGGATGGCCTCGATCAATTCCAGGATGGAATTGAGGCCGATCAACTTCAGTTCCAGGGATTGAAAACGCCGCAACTTACGCTCGTTATGACGCGCCTCATCCATGAAATCCGCCAAGCGCTGTTTAAGCAGGCGGTTATGGGCGTGCTGATCTTTGCTCATGCCCGGGGCACTGGCGCCGACACCGGCGGGTAAACTTGAGGATGCTGCCATACCTGTTCCCATATCTTGAAAAACATCAGTGTCAGCCTGAAGATCGATCGATGCGCGCCACCTAGATGGTATTTTCTACACAAATCAGTGATATCCCTATGCTGATTCTGGTTCACCCCTGTGTTCGGTGCTACTGGACGTGGTCTTTATAATTTAATCGCTCTTGCCCCTTATTAACGGGCGCCGGGGCCGGAGCTTTAGCCCTAAACAAAGTAGGGAGTTGGCTGTCCCTGTCAGATCGCCGCCGCACTGCTATGGTATTGCTATGACATACAGCAAAACCATTCAGTTCGCGTGCGCGCTGCTGCTCTGCGGCCTGCTGCTGGGCTGTGCCACGCCGGGCCCCGGCGCGACGGATCGTCGCTACCTCGTGGCGCAGGATGCGGACTTGCTGGAACGCCATGCCCCCGTGGTGGTCGCCGGCGAGAGCGCGCTTGCCTACAACCAAATCGGCCATGCCGCCGCCCGGCTGGATGAAGCGGGTGAGGAGGAGATTTATATCGACCTTGAGCACGCGGTGTTCTATACCCGCCAACAGCCCTTCACCGCGCTAAACGGCCGGCGCTATCACAACCTCATCTATCGCTTTCATTTTCCGCGCGTGCCCCACCCCCACCTCACCGCCGGCGCCAACGGCGGCCTGTTCGTGGTGGTCACGCTGAATGAGCGACAACAGCCAGTGCTGATCACCACGGTGCATACCTGCGGCTGCTATCTGGCCTTCGTGCCTACCAGCCATCTGCCGACCTCGGCCATGCCGGAGGACTGGCCGCAGGACAAACAGAGCGTTTTCGGCGAGACCCTGCCGGCGCGGCTGGACTATCCCCCGGACTATGCGAGCGACGCCGATACGCAATGGCGCATGGTGCTTCACCTGCGCAGCGCCACCCACCGGGTGATGGACGTGCGTTTGAAACGCCTGGATCACATTCACGCAGCGCGGCAGACGGTTGAGCTGCAGCCCATGCAATCCCTGCAACGCCTGCCCCTGGGCGACGGCCACACCTCTTTTTTTCATTCCTCCGGCTGGCTCGAAGGCTATGTAAAGGATTCCTTCAAACCCTGGGAACTGCTGCTCATGAGCTGGTGGGCACTGGATCTGAACATCGGCCGTGACAAGCAACTGGGCGATCCCGCCGCGACCGGCACGGTGTTCTACACCAGCCTCAAGCCTTGGGCGAGGGAGGCGTCCAACATGTATTTCTTCGCTGATTTTCTCGAGTATTGGGGCTGGCGCTTGTAAGGTTTTCGCGTACCGCCCCCACTGTGGCTGAGACACATTTTGCCGCATAATGCGCCCCCATGAACCTCGACTTTCTTCAGCCCCTGCTCGATTGGATCGCCGCACATCCCGCCTGGGCGGGCGCCTTCGTGTTCCTGGTGGCCTTCAGCGAATCGCTGGCGGTGGTCGGACTGTTCATGCCCGGCGTGGTGCTGATGTTCGCCATCGGCACCCTGGTGGCGCTGGGCACCATCGACTTCTGGCCCACCTTTTGGCTGGCGGTGGCCGGCGCGGTCGCCGGTGACGGCATCAGTTTCTGGCTGGGGCATTATTTCAAGGATCAATTGCGCACGGTCTGGCCCTTCAAGCGTTACCCCGCCCTGTTCGAAAAGGGCGAAGGGTTTTTTCATCGTCACGGCGGCAAGAGCATCCTGTTCGGTCGCTTCGTCGGCCCGGTGCGGCCCATCATCCCCGCCACCGCGGGCATGCTGGGCATGCCGCCCTGGAAATTCCTGTTCGTTAACGTGCTCTCGGCGCTGGCCTGGGCGCCGGCCTACCTGCTACCGGGCATAGTGTTCGGCGCCTCGCTGGGATTGGCGGCGGCGGTGGCCTCGCGCCTGGCCGTCATGGTGGTAATGCTGCTGGCCCTGCTGTGGCTGGGCGTGTGGCTGGTCAGGCGCAGCTATCGCCTGCTGGCGCCGCGCGCCGAGGAGCTGGCCGATCGCCTGATCGCCTGGAGCCGCGGCCATCGACGCCTGGGGCAGATCAGCGCCGCCCTGGTCGATCCGCAACAGCCGGAGCTGAAGGGCCTGAGTCTGGTTGCCGTCGCCCTGTTGCTGGTGGCGCTAGTAATGTTCGCCCTGTTCCAACAGTTCCCCATCGCACCGGGACTGGCGCGCCTGGACGGCAGTCTGTACCACCTGCTGCAGGGCCTGCGCACCCCCTGGGGTGACCACCTCATGACCGCCATATCACAGCTCGGCGACGGCATAGTGCACACGGCGCTGGTCATCACCCTGCTGCTGTGGCTGTTGTTCAGAAAACGTTATCTGGCGGCCGGCCACTGGCTGGCGGCGGCCTTGTTCGCCATGGTGATGACCTGGTTGCTGAAACACGCCTTGGAGGTGCCGCGCCCCAGCGACATGTATCAAGGCGCCATGAGCTTCAGTTTTCCCAGCGCCCATACGGTCTATGCCAGCTGTATCTACGGTTTTTTGGCGGTGCTGATTGCACGCGAATTGCGGCCGCAATGGCGCGTGCTGTGCTATGCCGTGGCGATGTTGATGATCCTCAGCATCGCCTTTTCACGGCTGTATCTGGGCGCCCACTGGTTCTCCGATATCGCCGGCGGATTGCTGCTGGGGCTGGCCTGGGTGCTGGCCCTGGGGGTGGCCTATCGCCGCCATATCGCCCCGCCGCTCAAACCCGCGCCGCTGCTTATCCTGCCACTGCTGGTGCTGCTCAGCGTCGGCAGTTGGCATGTGGTCAATACCCATCAGGAAAACCTACAGCGCTACGCGCGGCACATGCAGATCGAGCAGATGGCCTTTGACGACTGGCGCGCCCAGGCTTGGCGCACTCTGCCCGCCTATCGCATCGACACCCTGGGCACCCAGGGCCAGCCGCTCAATCTGCAGTGGGCCGGGGCGTTGGACGATTTGCAACAGCATCTGCTCGACCTGGGCTGGCAACGCCCGGCGCCGCTCACTGTCAGCGGCGCACTGCACTGGCTCAAACCGGAGCCTTCTCTGGCAGAGCTGGTACCCCTGCCCCATGTCCATGACGGCCGCCACGCCAGCCTGACCCTGGAACTGGTGGAACAAAAACTGATCATCAAATTGTGGCCGGCGGATTATGCGCTGACCCCCGGTGACAAACCGCTGTGGCTGGGCTATGTGGCCAGACTGCAGCTGACCGAGCTGCCGCTGGTCACCATCCCCACCCTGAGCCCGGACTTCGACACCCCCATGCAACAATTCAAGCCCTTCGTCGCCCTGCTCAACTGGCGCCTGGGCTATCGCCGCAAGATCGACAATGACGATGATGACGTATGGAACGGCGAGGTGTTACTGATGTGGTCGGAGCAGACCGAACCTTAGGTCGCGACGGGATAGCCCGCCCGCTGCCACTCGGGCATGCCCGAATGACCGACACAGGCCAGGTTGTCCAGACCCAGGATGGACAGATCGGCGAGCACGGTCTGGGCGCGGCGGCCGGAACGGCAATAGAGATAGATCTTCTTGTACTCCTTTAGCGCGTCGACGTGCCGGTCCTCCTCGCCGAAGGGAATGTTCACCGCCCCCGGCACGTGGCCGCTGTCATACTCCTGCGGCGAACGCGTATCGACGATCAGCTCATCCTCGGGCAGGGACTGCCAGGCCGTATGCAGATCCGCCATGGAAAACGCCTCGTGTAGATAACGCTTGGGGTCGAAGCTGATGCCGGTTTCCAGATTGGCCGGCACCGCCTCATTGATCTTTTTCGGCAGGTCGAGATTGAGATTGCTCATGAGCTCGACGAATTCGGCCTCGCTGCGCTGATTGCCCAGGCGCGGGTTCCAGCGCTTCTCCTCGCCGATGCTGGACACGGTGCGGCCTTTATAGTCGTGGGCCGGATACACCAGGGTGGCGTCGGGCAGGGTAAACAGTTTTTGGGTCACGCTGCGATACAGGGTGGCGGCATCGCCCTGTTGAAAATCGGTACGCCCGCAGCCGTGGATGAGCAAGGCGTCGCCGCTGAACACCATGCCGTCGACGTAGTAACTGACACAGCCGTTGGTATGGCCCGGCGTGGCCAGCACCCGGACGGTGAAGTTACCGAACGCGATGCTGTCGCCGTGGTTCACCGCCCGATCGATCGCCTTCACCTGGGCCGCCTCGCTGTAGACGATGCGGGCGCCGGTCTGCTGGCGGATCATGCCGGCCGCGGTGACGTGATCGGCATGGACATGGGTCTCCAGCACGTACAGCAACTCCACACCCAGCTCCCGAACCAATGCCAGATCGCGCTCCAGCTGCTCGCGCACCGGGTCGATCAACACGCCCTGTTGGGTGTCGGGATCGACCAGCAGATAGGTATAGGTCCAGGTATCGCGATCCATCAACTGGCGCAACAACAAACGCGGCGTAGCGAGTTCTATACTCATTGTTGTTCCTGCATGCTTTGATGATAGGCCCTGACACAGGCCCGGCAGATACAGGCCTTGTGCCGCGCCGCCGGCGGCAGCCGGTCGATCAAGGCTTGGGGAAAGGTCTCGCTGCGACACCAACACGGTTGATCTTCAGCCGCGCCGGACTGCGCCATGACACACTGATTGGGTTTGCCGCACAAAGGGCAACGATGGGCTTCGAGCACGGGTTGTCCTGACTCTGTATCGAACAGAGATGATTATTCAGAACTCGGCGCACAGCGTCAAATGCGGTGCCGAACCGGCCCGACCGTGATTACGATACGTCGGCGGCTCCAGGCCCCCGCGTCAGCACTTGGCGGCAGCCTCCATCTGACGTGCCAGATCGAAATCCTTTGCGCTAATGCCGTCGGCCTCGTGGGTAGTGAGATCGACGACCACCTTCTTATAGACATTAAACCACTCAGGATGATGATCGGCCTTCTCCGCCGCCAGCGCCGCCTGCGTCATAAAACCAAAGGCCTCGACGAAGTTCTTGAACTGGTATTCGCGATGCAGTTTGCCGTCTTCCACGCGCCAATCGCTCAACTCGCTCAGGAATGCCTGGATGTCATTGTCGGATGCCTTTGTCGCCATGTCGCCTCCTTAGTACTAGCGTCTGAACATCGTTGGGAACTACAGCCTAGGATGGTCGGGCGCCCTCTTCAACAACAGCATAAACAAGGATTCATTCACGATTGATTGCCGTCGTCATCTCATCATGCAGACAGGGACGGCCGGATCGCGTTCGTACTGTGGTCTTCGTGCCAACGCGCATCATTGACGTTGTGGACGCAGGATGGCGAGCGAAACGCTCGTTTTTTTACCGTCGACGGAACGCCGCGTTTATGCCGGCAACTCGACTTGCAGCAGGGGCTCGAGCCAGGCATCCAGGCCCTGCAATACCATCTCGATGGCGATGGCACCGATGAGCAAGGCCGAGATGCGACCGACGATATCCACATAGCTGTCGATCAATTTCACATTGCGCTGCTTTACATAATCGTGCAGATATTTAATCACGATCAGCGCCACCATGGAGGCCGCCAGGGCACTGATGATCGCCATGGCGGCCTGCAGAAGAGGCAGGCTGACCCCCGCCAGCACGCTGGCACTGATGGTGCCCGGGCCAATAATAAACGGCATGGCCACGGCCCCGGCGACATACTCCGCCGGGCCGCGCATTTGCGCGATGGCGTCGCTGCCCTGGAACACGAAACGCAATGCGATGACGATAAAGATGATGCCGCCGAAGATCAAGAAGGCGGCAAAGCGCACCTGTAACACCTCTGAAAAGATCTGCTCCCCGCCCCAGGCGAATACCAGGAACACCGTGGCACTGATAATAGACGCGCGCCGCAATACGTTAAAAAATTCGGGCAAAGACAGATTGCGTATCAGATCGAGCAGATAAATGCTCATCAAAAACGGATTCAGCAACACGAAGATGAGCGTAAATATTTTTAAGAACTGGGTGTCCATGATTGATCGACTTTACGGTTATTGCGCGTCGCCCGGCGGCCAACACGGGATGGCTTGATGGGGCATTGTAATACGACTACCACCGCGCCAGTAAACCGCGCCAAATACCCCGCTCACTAACATTCGGTAATGCTTACCGCCAGACCGCCCAGGGACGTCTCCTTGTATTTCTCCGACATCTCCAGACCGGTCTGCTTCATGGCGGCGATGCAGTTGTCCAGGGGCATAAAATGCTGGCCCGTGCCACGCAAGGCCAGCGAGGTGGCGGTATAGGCCTTGATGGCGCCAAAACCGTTGCGCTCGATGCAGGGCACCTGGACCAGGCCTTTGACCGGGTCGCAGGTCATACCTAGATGGTGCTCAAGGGCGATCTCCGCCGCATTTTCGATTTGCCGCGGCGTACCGCCACGCGCCGCACACAAACCGGCGGCCGCCATGGCAGCGGCGGAGCCGACCTCCCCCTGGCAACCCACCTCGGCGCCGGAGATGGAGCTGCGATGCTTGATAATGCCGCCGATGGCGCTGGCGGTAAGCAGAAACTCGCGCAGCTGTTCCTGACGGCCGCCTTCATGCGTCACGAAGTAGTACAACACCGCCGGAATGACGCCGGCGGCGCCGTTGGTCGGCGCCGTCACCACCATGTGTCCGGCCGCGTTTTCCTCATTCACTGCCATGGCATAGGCACACAACCAGTCGTTGACACTGGCCGCTTGCGGGTCTTGCCGCAGCTGCTCATACAAATGTTTGGCGCGGCGCGGCAGTGCCAGCCCGCCGGGCAGGATACCCTCGGCGGCCAACCCCAGTTCGACACAACGTCGCATGGCCCGCCAGATGGCCTCCATGCCATCAAGTAAGGCCGGTTCGCTTATATGTTCCAGTTCGTTCGCATGCTTCATGGCGGCGATGGTGAGCTGACTCGCGTCGCACATTTGCAGCATGGCGCGGGCCGAATCGAAGGGATAAGGGCAATCGGCCGCCGACTCCATCTTGAGCGGAGCCACCAGTTGCTTGATCTCCGCCCGGGTACTGATAAACCCGCCGCCAATGGAGAAATAGGTTTCTTTGAGCAAGACCTTGTCAGCGGATCGGTCGACCAGTTCGAAAATCATGCCGTTGGGATGCTCGGGCAGGGCCGGGCCCTTGTCGAAGCGGATATCCTTGTCCGGCTCGAATCGAATCGTCGGCGGCGAGCCTGCCAGACCGCTATTCCAAATACTTTCTACCAACGCATCCACATCCTCAGCGGCAACATCAGCAGGGGTATAGCCGTGCAGGCCGAGCGCTATGGCGCGATCGGTACCATGGCCTTTGCCGGTAAAGGCCAGCGATCCCTTCAGGGTGCAGCGAATGCCGACATCATCCAGCCGCGCTGCCTGCGCCAGCCGCTGGCGCGCACGCACGATAAAATCGGCGGCCGCCAGCATCGGCCCCATGGTATGGGAACTGGAGGGCCCGATACCCAGCTTAAACACGTCAAGGATGCTGATAAACATACGTTTTCTCCCGAGGGCCCAACATCGCAAGGATACTCAATTCACCCCCCGCAAAGACCGATTTTACATCGGCCGGCAAGCCACGCCACACAACAATGGCATATAATCAGTTCATTGATCTAAGGATGATAATAGTCATCACCGTGGAACGCGCAGCGCCAATGCGGGAATTCGCCAGCGAATCTTCGACCATGAAAAAATGGCGCGGTCTTATTATTGAATATCAAGCCTCTGGGGCGAGCGCTGACTTGGCTCCGCCACACCGGGAATTACATGGCAGCCTTTGAAAAACCTCTATTTACCCGCATTCTTTCCGGTTATACCTATCTCTTGCTTGGCCTGTTCGGCAGCGCGCCCATGCTGGCACTCACCTACCTGGAGATCAACCGGCAACCCGGACTGCTCTATGAGCATCACGGCTTCCATATCATCGCCATTTCCATCGCCATCGCGATCGGCGCCTTCATCACCTTTGTCACATGGCGCTGCTATGCCGATAGCGGTGAACCGTTTCTACGATGGTTGACCTTGGGGTTCCTCGGTTTCACGCTCATTTATGCGCCGCATGGGCTGTTTACGCCTCTCGCGCATCAAAACCCATGGCTGTTTCTGCTGTACGGACCGGCCTCGCGGGTCGTCATGGCGGCCTGTTTTCTGACCGCCATGTTCCATTACGCCGCAGCCGACGCGCCTTCGAAGCGTTGGCGCCCCCGCACCTGGCTGATCGCCATCGCGATCTTCATCGGCATTGATCTAGTCATCGGCCTGTTGGCCATATCGCCCTTGCGCGCGGCCGCCTGGCTGCGATTGTCTATGGAATACACCGCCATCGGTCTGTTCGTCATCGTGATCGCCTGGCTCATCACACAGCGCATCCGCAATCCACTAATGGTCATGTATGCGGTTTCGATGGCGTGGTTCGCGCAATCGTCTCTGGCCTTCAGCTTGGATACGGCCTGGAGCCATCAATGGTGGCTGGCGCATGTGATCTTCGCCGGGGGCTTTTTTCTCTTGAGCTACGGCGTGATCCAAGCCTATCTATCGACGCGCTCCTTCGCTCGCGTCTACAGTCAAGCCGAGTTGCTGGAAGAGGTGCTGGCCCAAAAGCAGCGCGCCGAGGAGACGATGGTCGAATTGCAACGTGCCAACGCGAAATTAGAACGCCTGGCCGCCACCGACCCCTTGACCGGCGCCGCCAACCGCCGCGAACTGATGCAGCGCGCGGAACAGGAAGCGGCACGTGCAGTACGTAACCACGCCCCCCCTGTCCCTGATAGCCATTGACCTCGATCACTTCAAAGCGATCAATGACCAATACAACCATCAAGTCGGGGATGCGGTACTCAAAGAGTTTGTTCACCTCGTGCAAAAGCTCCTGCGCCCCAGCGACCTGCTGAGCCGCACAGGCGGTGAAGAATTCGCCGTGCTGTTACCCGATACCGATCTGGAAGAGGCCGGCCAGATCGCCGAGCGACTGCGCCAGCGGCTTGAGCACTGCGTCCTCGCTGTGGAGCGCCAGCAAATCAGGGTCACAATCAGCTTGGGCGTCGCCCAATATCACCATCCAAATGAAACCATCAAAGACTGGTTTAATAGCGCGGACACTCTCCTGTATCGCGCAAAGCGCAACGGCCGTAATCGCGTGGAAGTTGAGCCGCATTGAGCGTCCTGCGCAGCATTCGGCCACAACCCATGGGGCGTAAAAACTGCTGGTTCAACGCCACAGCGACGCCAATGCGCCAATTTTTTCACGCATTCGCTCATCTCTATAAGAGGGGCGCGCTTAAGTTGTCGAGGGCATCACCTCGGTCGCGAGGCGCCCTGAAGCGTACGTTCTGGTCAGGAAGCAACGGCTATGCGGACGGGATCAGTCGATAGAGTGATAGGCGAAACCCGTCTCTCACATCGCGTTGGCGCGCTGCTCAATCGAATGTGTAATGTTTGCGCACCGGCTGCCGGATTTCCCAGGTGCAGGACATGTCGGCCGGAAAGGTCACCAGGTCACCCTTGCCCATCTGCGCCGGCTCGCCGCCGTCGGGGGTAACGATCACATCGCCTTCGAGGAAGTAGCAGGTTTCGCTGGCGTCGTAGGTCCACGGAAAGCTAGAGATCTCTTTTTCCCAAACGGGCCATTCGTATACGCCTTCAGACTCCACTTGATTGCGATTAACCTGTCTTTCGATTTTAATGCTCATCATTATACTCCTATAATGCAGAGCGCCCCCTAAATCGGGGTGCATATATTGCGCTATTGTGTAAATCGATTTTAGAACCGATAAGCAGCACTCACTGAGAAGTTGTTAAAATCTCCTGCCCCTGCATCGGTAACGGGCACGTCATACCTTTCAAATTCAGCCCGAAGCCCCATATTCGCAGCAATACGATATTCCATACCTATTCCAAAAAATGGGTCGTTACCATCTGTACTAGAAGCGCCACATCCGCCCAACCAAGGCAGACAAACGGTAGCCTCAGACTCCCACATCACCACACCAATCTTTCCATATACGGTGGAGTGGCGGCCTGACGGCACCGACACGATACCCGCTATGGTATTTCCAGTTACGTCAAAATCATAAGTATCGATAATTCCAAGCGTGGTCTCCATGGCACTCAATGTACCGAAGTCGATATAACCGACTTCAAAACCAAGCCCTCGCTTTGGCATCATTCCTAATTGCACCTTAAAAGAAGACGCAGTTGTATCGGATGATATATTAGGTCCCGATATGGCCTGAATGCCTTGCTCATCAATACTACCGCTTGTCTTACCCAAACTTACAGCCACATAGGCACTGTCTGCGAAAGCGGTTTGAAAAAATCCAGACAACAAAAAAACTGAAGCCAAACTAAGCTTGGCAAATTTATTATTCACATCTACCCCCAACAGTCCTACTTAATTAATTAGTATTGAGCTCGCAATATTAACTTGCTTTCAAAGCGATTTCCATTCAGATTCTGCTAATCTTCCAGATAGGTATATCCGTTTAACCCCGCCTTGAGCTCGTTAAGATACTGTTCGGCTTCGGCGCTGGTTAACTCGGCGGCCTTGATCTTGTCTGCATAGACGGCCAGCAGCGCTTGCGGTTCGAAGTGGACGTAGCTCAGCAGTTCGTCCACTTTGTCGCCGTGTTCGGGGCGCACTAACTGATACCCTGAACCGGTGAGCTCCACGTCGACTGAATCGGTATCGCCGAACAGGTTGTGCATGTCGCCCAGGATCTCCTGGTAGGCGCCCACCAGCATCATGCCGATGAGGTAAGGCTCGCCTGGTTTCAATTCATGCAGGGGCAGTGTGGATTCGATGCCCTCGCCGTCCACATATAAGTCGATACGGCCGTCGGAGTCACAGGTGAGATCTTCGATCATGACGCGGCGCCGCGGCGCTTCATGGAGGCGGTGCAAGGGCATGACGGGAAAGATCTGGTCGATGGCCCAGACGTCGGGCAGGGATTGAAACAGGGAAAAGTTGCAGAAGTACTTATCGGCCAGCTTTTCGTTGAGTTCGTCCAGCACCTCGCGCTGGGCGCGGCTGGCGGGATTGAGCAGGTCGCGCACCTTGTGGCAGATGGCGTAGTAAAGCTGCTCGGCGGTGGCGCGCTGCTCGATGTTGATGACGCCGTGGGTATACATCTCCTGCGCCTCGCCCAACCAATGTACCGCATCGTGATAGGCCTCGAGGATGGCGCGGGTGTCGACGTGCTGCAGCAGATACCAGAGATTCTGGATCACGGCGGGTTCACCGGTGGCAGGCGCACTCAGCGGGTCACCCTCGGGCACGCTGTCCACGTCGATGACGTTGGTGATGAGCATGGCGTGATGGGCGGTGAGGGCGCGGCCCGATTCGGAGATGATCATGGGATGGGGCAAGCCCTGCTCGGTGCAGACTTCTTTGAGCGTGTAGACGATGTTGTTGGCATATTCCTGCACGCTGTAGTTCATAGAACAAAAACTGCGTGAGCGCGCGCCTTCATAATCCACCCCCAGGCCGCCGCCCACGTCCACCACCTCGATGGCCGCGCCCAGGCGCGACAGCTCGGCGTAGTAGCGCGCCGCCTCGCGCAGGCCGCGCTGGATGTCGCGGATATTGGCCAGCTGGGACCCCAGATGAAAATGGATCAGCTGCAGGCAGTCGAGCCGGTCTTCGGCGCGCAGCCTTTCCACCGCCTCCAGCAGTTGGCTGGCGGTAAGGCCGAATTTGGCCTTTTCGCCGCCCGAGTTCTGCCACTTGCCGGCGCCGATGGAGGACAGCCGCACGCGGATGCCCAGCAGGGGATCGATGCCCAGTTTGGCCGCCTCGTCCAGCACCAGGTTCAACTCGGAGAGTTTTTCCACCACGATGAAAATGCGGTGGCCGAGGCGCCGGCCGATCAGGGCCAGACGCATGTATTCGCGGTCTTTATAGCCGTTACAGACGATCACGCCGCCCGGGCGGCTCATGCCCAGCACCGCCATCAACTCCGGCTTGCTACCCGCCTCCAGGCCGACGCGCTCGCCGCCGTGGTTGCGGATCTGCTCCACCACGGTGCGTTGCTGGTTGACCTTGATGGGATACACGGCGGTGTAACCGCCGCCGTAGCCCTCGCGCTGCATGGCGGTGGCGAAGGCACTGCACAGGGTGTCGACGCGGTCATGCAGAATGTCGCTGAAGCGCACCAGCACCGGCCAACCCAGTCCCATCTCGCGCACTTCGCGGGCGAGCTCGTATACATCAATTGCAGTCGTGTTCGGAGCGCGCCGCGGCCGCACCGTCAGGCGGCCTTGCGGGTTGATATCGAAATAACCGCCGCCCCAATGGCTGACATTGTAGGTGGCGCGCGCTTGATCCAGGTTCCAGCCCATTATTACCTCTACATCCCTTTGCGGGTGATATACAATCGTGCCCATTATAAAGCCCCAACCGCCGATGGCACCGTTTAATTCTAAGGAGACGCTCGATGACACTGGACGAAAGCTGGTTCAGCGAAATACATGCCGGCGCAGGCTCCGCCTTCTCGCTCAAGATTACCGAGAAGCTGCACGAGGAGCAGACCCCCTTCCAATATATCGAGATTTTCGACACCGAGACCTTCGGCAGGCTAATGGTCATCGACGGCTGCTACATGGTCACCGGCCGCGACAATTTCCTGTATCACGAAATGATGACCCACCCGGCACTGTTCACCCATCCCGATCCTAAGCGAGTGTTGATTATCGGCGGCGGCGACTGCGGCACCTTGCGTGAGGTGCTGAAACATCAGGACGTGGAACGTGTCTGGCAGGTGGACATCGACGAGGCGGTCACTCGGCTGTCGGAAAAATACCTTCCCGAGTTGTGCGAATCCAACGGCGACATCCGCGCCCGTCTGCTGTTCGAGGATGGCATCAAGTGGATCGAGAACGCCGAGGACGCCAGCATCGACGTCATCATCGTCGACAGTACCGATCCGGTGGGCCCGGCCGAAGGTCTGTTCGGCGCAAGCTTTTACCGCCAATGCCAGCGCGCCCTGCACAGCGACGGCATCTTGATTCAGCAAAGCGAGTCGCCGCTGCTGCACCTGGATCTGCTCAAGGACATGCACTCGAGCATGCGCGACGCCGGTTTTCGCGAGTCAAAGACGCTGCATTTCCCCCAGCCCTGCTATCCCAGCGGTTGGTGGAGCGCCACCATGGCCAGCAAGGAAACCACCGGCCTGGACGGTTTTCGCGCAGACGATGTGCGTAATAAAACCTTCAAGACGCGCTATTACAATGCCGGTATTCACAAGGCCGCGCTGACACAGCCGGAGTTCTGCCGCGAGGCCGGTTTGGGGTAAACGCGCGCAAGTCGGCATGGAGCGGGCCGCCTTGAGCGGCCTTTTTTATGGCGCGGAAACGGGGGCACAACGACGCCACAAAAATTATTTGCAAATGATTCTTATTTGCGATACCTTGTAGTCATTGAACACATTCATACCGCTCTCCTCAGCAGGGGCCTCCCCAAGCCCCTCCCTCCCTTAGCCCGCCTCCCGGCGGGCTTTTTCTTGCACGCTCAAGAGGCCTCGCCGTCACGCTTTAAGGGCGCGGCGAACTGGAGAATAAGGAAATTGATCAGCGACAGCACGATGGCAATCTCGTAGCGATTGTAGGCGACAGATATGCCGATGGCACCGGTGTTCCAGATGCTGGCCGCCGTGGCAGTGCCGACCACATGGCCCTTGCCTTTGAGAATGGCGCCGCCGCCGATGAATCCCATGCCGGTGATAATGCCGTACATCACCCGCGCCTCGGCATCCGAGCCCTCATATACCTGCATCCCCACCAGCATGTAGGCACAGGCGGCGATCGAGACCAGGGGAAAGGTGCGCAAACCCGCGCCGCGGGACTGATACTCGCGGTTCCACGCCACCGGCAACGCCAATACAAAGGCGATTCCCAACTGATACAGATGAAACAAGATCTGCTGCCAGTCAACGGAAATACTCATATTCACGACCGTCCCGCCCTCACGCCATCAGCCGTGAAGGCCAAGCCCGGATCAGGCGCGCCGCCGTCGGGTGGCCAGCAACGCAATGAGCGCCACGGCCAGCGACCCATGCAACATGGCGCTTACGCCTCAGCCGACGCTCAGTTGCTCATATCATCCACGGTCTCATCAGCCTCATCGGCGACATCTCCGGCGGCGTCTTCGATATTTTCCCCGGCCTGCTCCATGGATTCGCCGGCCGCTTCGGCCGCCTCGTCAATATTTTCGCCGGCCTGCTCCGCCGGCCCTTGTTGATCACAAGCGACTAACAGCATCATCAGCGATGCGCCCGTCAATGCCAGAATCTGATTTGTCTTCTTCATGACTGTCTCCGTTTGGTTTTAGTAAAGGGGCCGGACAGGATGGCTGTACCGACCTTATGCTCAAAACAACACTTACATCAAAAATACAAGCGCGCCCCAATGGCGGCGTTGATATCGAAATCCGAGTCCGGCGCCACATCGAGGATGGGGACCAGCTCGGCGAATAGATCAACCGCCGCTTCATCGAACAGGTAGGAGATGCCAACGGGGATACGCAACCCGACAAGATCATTGTTCACATTACGCCCCCCGGCGTTGTCGTTTTCCTCTAGCTTGACACGCGCACCCAGCCCGACATACACGGGCATGCGCCCGGATAAGCCCTCAGGGCGCAACAGGGAAAAGTCGTGAATCAGATAATCGGCGTGCAGCTGAAAGGAATCATTTTCCGAAAACGACCAGGCCGCCGCGGCATCGATGGCGTGGCGATCGCCGACCCAGTTCTTGATACTGACACCGGTGGGCTCGCCGATGATCACGCCCATCCCGAACCCTTCGGCAGCGTTGAGCTGAGACGTCGCGCAAATCATAAACAATAATACACCGGTTACTATTCTCTTCTGCATACCCATACTCCTTAGATACCTCAACAACGTCAATCAACATCTTGCCCGATTGACGCATACAGCCCAGGGAATCTGTCCGACTCATTGGTTCTGGTCAACGCTGATGCAGAGAATCATGCATCGTAGAGATATAATCTTGCATTGCGATAAATCAATGGCCGGACAATTTTTTGGGGGGCGGGCTATGTGCAAACCCAAGGTCCGCTGCCGGGGAATAAATAAACAAGGCGGCAGAAAACAAAAAACGGGGCTCCCTCACAGGCGCCCCGCTGCTTACGACAGTCGCGTCTGTTTGTTGCTAGCGCAGAATCAGGTTGTCGCCCTTGCCGGCCTTGGGATCGGCGTCGGGCTTGTTCATCAGCACGGTGATGGCGCCGCGCAGCGCCGCCTTCATGGTGTGATCGACAATGGCGTTATTGGTCGCCTTGTCGGCGGGTGACACTATGTCGAAGATACCGGCTTCGGACACGGCGACATTGTAGGTGGCCATATCCTGCAACTCGTTTTCCGGATTACCGTTGATATACACCCGGTCCCAAATACCGGCGATGGGATGAAAGGCGACCGGCTCGTTGATGTTGGCGTTGACGAAGTAGATACGCACGCGCTCGCCTGGCTTGGACTGCAGCACCATGGATGCGTCGGGATCGTGCACCGGGTCATAGTGAAACATCTTGCCGTTGATCAGGGAACCGGCCGAGCCTTCGTTGGCGATCATACCCTTGTAATCGTCGGCATCGGGAAAGTACTGCCCCTGCACCAAGACATATTCACGATCGGGTTTGGGGAAGTCTTCGCTGTAACCCTCTTTGGGATCAACGATAATCACACCATACATGCCCCGGGCGATATGCTGCGCCATCGGATTGGCGCCACAGTGATACATCCATACGCCGGCGCGTTTGGCCTCGAATTTGAAGTGTTTGGTTTGGCCCGGCTTCACCGGCGCGAACTCGTCCAGCACATCCACTTCGGCGGCGTGAAAGTCCATGGAGTGGGAGTTTTTGTTTTCCTTAGGATTAACCAGCTCAAAGTCCACGGTATCGCCTTCAGTGACGCGCACCAGCTGCCCCGGAATGGCGCCATCGAAGGTCCAGGCTGGATATTGGGTACCTTTGTTGTCGATAGCGAGGCTGTTCTCCTTGGCGACCATTTTTACATGCACGGTCTTGGCGAGCGCGGCCGTGCCTGACAACATCAGTACCGCGGCGACCGCGACGACGCTACCTGTTTTCGCTTTTTTCAGTAACTCTCTTTTCATAACCATTTCTCCAGTTGATTGACACAACCCTCCCCATAGGCGGGTTACCATTAGCACAGCCTCATGAGCCGTTTATTGATTAGATTATTAGCACTGGCACAGCTCTCTGAGATAACGCACTAATCCGTTGATATCTTCGTCGCTCAGCACATCTTGCCAAGCGGGCATGAGCAAAGATTTATCCACCGCACGCCCCCCCTCTTTGATGGCCGTGAACAACTCGGCATCAGAGCGCGCCGACATTTCCTTGGCATCGGTGTGATCGCGCGGCTGCACCGACATATCCGGGATGTTGATGCCCATGCCGTCCGCCTGCATGCCGTGACATTGCCAGCAATAGGTCTTGTAGACATCGGCGGGCTTTTCGCCGGCTTGCGCCGCCGAGAGCGACACCAAGGCTACGAAAATAAATGTGGTTGTCAGTGACGGCTTCATTGCGTTTCCTCCTTTGCCAGCGCACGGAAGTAATGCACGAACTTTTGTAGATCAGCCTCTTTTAAGTGGTATTGGGGCATGAAGGTCAGGGGCGACCAGGCCTGGGGATTCTTCATAAAACTGATGATGTAATCCTCCTGCAGGCGCTTAGCCACGGTGTAGACTTCCGGAGCGCTGATACCGCCATAATCCGGCGCCACGCGATGGCAACTGGCACAGCCTTTGAACTTAATGAACATCAGATCCCCCATACTGAGCGAGATCGTGCCCGGTTGATACGCGCCCTGTTCGATGAGCTCGCGCTTGCCTTGGTATTGCATAAGCGCCGCCGCCACCGCCTTGGCCTCATCCGCCGATAAGGCGACATGGTCCACCAGGCTGGCTTCGATGACCTGGTCATGATCGGCCGCCGGCTCGATGTGATTGCCGTAGAACATGCCGGCGGGGCGGATGCGTGTCGGAGCCGTCAGCCATTGGGCCATCCAGTCCTGCTTGTACTTGTTACCGGCATGGGAAAAGTTGGGCCCCTTCTGGGCCCACAATGCTTTTAAGCTGTCGGGACCAGCCTCATCCAGTTCGTGACACTCTGCGCACTGGCTGCGCAGAATTTGCTCGCCGTCTGCTGCCGACGCCGTCGTTGTATAACCAATGGCCACCAGGGCCGCTACACCGACCACAACGCCCAGGGGCTTGCGCCATGCTGTCGTCATCATGCCTACCTCCTACGCAGTCCAGTCGATTCGGCCTGGCCTTTGAACCCGGCGTGGTCAAACATGCCATAGCCTTTTTTGAGCGATTCGCTGTAAAAGAAATTGGGGTCGTAGTCTTTGTCCTTCCAGACGTACCAATCGTCCATTTCCACGCCGTCGTACTCCATCACGGTGATGGGGCCGCCCGGGAACTTGCCACCCGCGGTGACGTGG
Source organism: Candidatus Tenderia electrophaga (assembly GCA_001447805.1). Taxonomy (NCBI): domain Bacteria; kingdom Pseudomonadati; phylum Pseudomonadota; class Gammaproteobacteria; order Tenderiales (SeqCode); family Tenderiaceae (SeqCode); genus Tenderia (SeqCode); species Tenderia electrophaga (SeqCode). Next base: position 3,389,364 of record CP013099.1, on the reverse strand, counting down.
GTATCCACATGGTCATGGAAAATAAACCGGCCCGGATTGTCGGCCTCGATAATCACGTCATAGCGTTCGCCGGGACCGAGCAACACAGTGTCAGCGTAGTAAGGCTGCTCCAGCGGCAGACCATCCTTGTGAGTCACCAACATGTCGTGGCCATGGCTATGCATGGCGTGGGTGGCGCCGCCAGCGCCGAAGAAACGTATCCGCACCACGTCGCCCTGTTTGACCCTTAGCGGCTGGGTGAGGGGGAAAGATTTGCCGTTGACGGAAAAATAGTCCGCCACGTCCATAGGGGTGCCGCCTTCGCCGTATTTGTCGGCAGCTGAGGACTCCCAGGTGCTCATCATCATGATGACATCCTTGGTGACGCGCTTTTCGATGGGCAGAGGGTGTTTGGGATCCACGATCAGTGGTCCCCACATGCCGCGGATGCCGACATGCTCGTTGACATTGACGTGGCAGTGGTACCACAGCGTACCGATGCGGTCCGCCTTGAAGCGATAGGTGAAGCTTTCGCCTGCCTCGATAGGCTTTTGCGTCACGCCGGGCACGCCGTCGCTGCGCCAGCTGCCCTTTTGATGGACGCCGTGCCAATGGATGGTATGGGGCAGCGAGGTGTTGTTCATGACATTGACGATGACCTCGTCGCCTTCCTGGACATGGAGCAGAGGACCCGGCACCTGGGCGTTAAATCCGAACACCTTGTAGTCCAGTGTCGGCGCCACCTTGATGGTGACTTCGTCGATGGTCATATCGAATTCGCGCTCGGCACCCCAAGCCTGCATGGCCCAGAGCGCCACGAGCATGGCGCCGAGCCAGATGCCGCTTGGTCCTGCAGGCAGATACCTACCGTCAAACTTTCTTCTCATAAGTGCTCTCCCACGGTCGATTGCTCTGCGGCACCGCAGCGGCGGCGCCCGCATTTTAGATAGATTCTAAATACACCTTTTTATGGCTAAAAAAAGATGCATCCAATAAACATCTTAAGGCCAAGATTAGAAGGCAGATCCTGCGCTGTCAAGACAAAATCTCGTCCAAACGGGCGCGATCGACAAAAATATATTTTATATCAATAAGATATAGTGCACCAATCGAGTGCGGTCATTTGCCTTGCGGGCATCGATGAACGGTGGACCTGGGAATGTATTAATTAGTGAGGGTGGAATCGGACGGCAAACGCTACCGCCGCAGCCGGCAGGCGCTATTGCTTGGCGGTACTTCGTTTTTCGCGCCGCGCCATCAATATGCCGATGATGACCGGCAGTACAACCACCACGAAAATGGCGGAGTAAGCCAATACCTCGGGGGAGACCCCGGCCTTGGCGATGCCGATCACCAGAAAGATCATGGCCAGCGTGGCCGTGGTGTAAGCGACGAAACGGACGAGCTCTTTCATCGTAAAAATCCTCAGAATTGCTTTGCCCTTATCAAGCAGGCCTGCCATTGTACATCATCCGGCTGGTCGATAGGTCGTGGGATCCGGCGAGGCACACAATATGGCCTGCGGATCAGAACCTAGGGCGCGGCGCCGATTTTGCGTATAGCAGCAACGCGGTCGCCCCGGCCAACAATACCCAGTCGAGGACCACCTGCAGATGCAACGCGCCGAATACGCCGTAAAACCCCCCGATGAGGGCCAGAAGCCACATCCAAGCGCGCGACGCCAAGCCCTCAAGCAGCAAACTCAATCCGATGATCATCGATAAGGTGGGACAGGGAACCAGGCCGACCGGCGCGGCGTAGAGATAGGTATACCAAGACGCGCCGTCGAGAAAGTGTGGATATACCCAACCGAAGGCGAACAGCAGTGCCCCGGCGACGGCCGGCCAGCCGCGGCTGAGGCGCAGCACTCCGAAGAGGCGCCATAGTGCGACGGCGATGAGCGCCGCACCCGCCAATGCGAACACAAGAGTATTAAACGGATTAGCGGCGTGCCAGGCCAAGGCGCTGACCGAGAACATGGGCAGGCTTAGCAACAGCCCCATCAGCCGCCGCGACGGACGCATCCCCGCGACTATTATCAGTGCCACGACAGCGAAATAGACATGCCAGCCCACCGCGACACCGTGCCACTGGCTGGTGATGTCGCCAAGGCTCACCAAAATCTGTTCCGCCGTTGGCATCCGCTATCCCCCATGATCTCCTTTACGCACTGCCAAGCACAACTATAGCAACCGAATATGGTTGGGGAATGCGCACATCGCGTGCAACAGGCTCAGAATTTGGCCCACCCTCAACCACTCATGGAGCTGATAAAATCGTCCTATGCATGATAAACATTTAAATGTGGAATAACGCGTGGCCGGACCCACCGGGCAGCGTTTGAAAACATTCACCAAGCAATTGGGCTTTGTCATCGTCATCGTCGCGGCATTCTTTGCCGGGCTGGAACTTGTCTTGGCGCTCATCGGCGTACGGCCGCTTGTCGCCACCGAGGACCCCTTAGTGGGGTTTTCGGGCAACATCCCCTTGTTTGTCGAGACAAGCAGCCCGGACGGACAGGTGATTATGCAAACCGCGGACAACAAACTCGACCTGTTCAACGCCCAGTCATTTCCCAAACACAAGCCGCGCGGTAGCTATCGTATATTCTGTATGGGCGGCTCCACCACCGTCGGGCGGCCCTATAAAGACAGCACCTCGTTCTGCGGTTGGTTGCGTGCATTTTTGCAGGCCGTACAGCCTGAGCGAAATTGGGAGGTGATCAACGCCGGCGGCGTGAGTTACGCCAGCTACCGCGTTGCCCGACTGATGCGTGAACTGGTTCAATACCAGCCCGACTTGTTCATCGTCTATTCGGGGCAGAACGAATTTCTTGAGGAACGGTCCTATGGCGATCTTAAAAAGATCCCTTATTGGCTTATTTATACGGATTCCCTGCTGAGCAAGACACGCACCTACACCGCGGTGAAAAACGTGATGGATGCAATCAGTGCCGACGGGCCCGACCCGACCGCAGCGCCAGCGCATCAGTTGGGCAGCGAAGTCGACGAGATCCTCAAACACACGCGTGGCCCCACAAGCTACCATCGCGATGATGAACTGAAACGCCAGATCATCGAGCATTACCGTCTCAACCTGGCACGCATGACCCAGATCGCCGACGACGCAGATGCCGACATTATCTTTATTAATCCAATCGCCAATCTCAAAGACATGTCGCCCTTCAAAAGTGAGCACAAGCAACAGCTGACGGACGCGGAGCGATCAAGATGGGAGGCCTTATATCAGCAAGGCAATCAGGCCTTCCTCGCAGGCCGCTACCGCAAAGCCGTGGATTCATACGACCAGGCAACACGGATCGACGACCGCTATGCCGAACTCCATTTTCGCCTCGGGCGGGCACAGTTTGCCCTGGGTGAATATGAGGCGGCGGAAAGATCCTTCTGGCGTGCCATTGATGAAGACATCGCGCCGCTGCGTATCTTGAGTGAAATGCGTCAAGTGGTGTCCGAGCTTGCCGAGTGGCACGAGGTTCCGTTGATCGACTATGAAACCATTATCAAAAACGCCTATCGGGAAAAGTATGACCACAGCGTTTTCGGCAAGGAGTATTTTCTCGATCACGTGCATTTGACCATCATGGGATATCGCCTGCTGGGGCTGGCCTTGCTGGACACACTCATTGACCGGGACATCGTCGCGCCGACACGCCCCTTGACTGATGAACGACTGGCGCAAATCACGCAACAGGTCTACGCGCAAATCGATAAGGATGATCAGCGTATCGCGCTGACAAAATTGGGCCGGGTACTGGACTGGGCGGGCAAATTCGATGAAGCCTACAGCCTGTTCAACATGAGTCTGGAACTGTTCGGCCCGCACGCCTTTACCTATGCCATGCTGGGTAAAACCGCCCATCGCGCAGGCATGGATGATCAGGCCATCGAGCAGCTACGCAAGTCCGTGAGTCTAAATCCCGAGGTAGCCTGGGTTCAGGTCATGCTCGGCAAGCTGTTAAAGCAGCAAGGCGACTATGACGAAGCCATCGAACACTTTTCGGCGGCAGCGCAAATCGACAATGACAATTACACCGCACATGAGGAACTCGGTATATTATTGGCTTCCCGGGGTGATTTTGACGCCGCCCATGAACACTTCGCAGAGACTCTACGTCTCGCCCCCGATGACGGCACCACACTGTTTAATTTCACTGCGTTTCTGGTCAAAGCCGGGCGCGATGAAGAGGCCATGGACTGGGTACAGAAGATGCTTGAAAAAGACCAGCACCAGGCACAAGCCCACAACATGACGGGCGTATTGTTAGCCAAAAAAGGGGCGTTTAATCAGGCCATCGAGCACTTCCGCGAGGCGTTGCGCATCAAGCCCGACTTGAAGTCCGCCGAAGACAACCTGGCCAAGTCACAGGCTGCCGCTGCACAGGAGAGAAAAGGTGGTGTCTCGGATGCCCTTTGACGACCGCGCCAGCCGAGGCGGGAAAGCTACCAACCGCCGCCACGACCGCCGCGACTACCTCGATTACTGCCGTCGAAGCGACAATCGTGACGCGAATTCTGATCGGGGTCGCAGAATTCAAGCCAATCCACCGCGTAGACATCGAAACCGCCTTCGACATACGTGTATGTCCCGCCGGATCCTCCTGGAGTGGTGCTGGAGGCTCCGGGGTCCTTGTCCCCGGGCGAATACGTGAATTGCCCGGCGGTCACGTTCACATCGTCGCCGTCACGACTGAGCAGAAATTCGCTTACCCCGCTCTGAAACTGGGGGTCGGTGATCCTGGTCTCGATTTCGACGATACCGGGGACATTCATCTGGGAATAATCCGAGTTTGTCATATCAATGGTGGTCTCGTCGCGGAAACCTCGCTTATCATCGATGACCTGGGTAATAATGGGTTTTTGCGACAGCGTGGCTTTCAAGAATTCCTGTTCCATGTCATGGTCCCGCACACGCATGCGCATATAAACCCGGCTCGGATTGGCGGAACCGTTGCCGGCTTCGCGTTGGAACGGGTCTTCGAAGTCTTCCAGATCGGGGCCGCCGTCTCCGGCACTGGACGAGGCGGGGCCGGTGTCATCGCCGCCGCCGCGGCCACCTCGACCGCCGTCGGATTCATAGAAGCCGTCGGGACTGGCTGTCTTGATATAAAAATCCAAGGCGAAATCCTGATGATCATCTTTGATGATGACGTGGTAGTACTCCTGACCGTCCTCGAAGACCATCTCCTGGATCATGTCTTCGTCGCGGAATTCCCAATCCTGACCACGCCCCCCTCGACTGCCGCCGCCGCCCCAGCCGCCACGGCCGCCGTCACCCAAGTCGCCGTCACCACTGCGAGGTTGGAAGTTGAGCTCGAACTCGGCCTGTGTAAGCGGCACATCCAACATGAGCGCAAGGGACGTTAGTGGCAGTAATGCCAGAAGCGCATACTTATTCATTCCAGCCATCAGAAACCCTACCTAGATTATCTAGCAAGACCTGAAACGGCATTTCATGTCGCCAACCGTACCACTTAACTTCGGCTGGGGCGTGAATCCAAGCCCATTAACATGCGTTAATTTTATTTGGTTTGGAATTATAGCATGCTCGCAGTAATGAATTGCGCTCTCAAGCGATCCTTCGCCCGCCCAAACGAGGCTCCCGGGTCCCGCATGCGCCGCGGCTTGAGTGCCCTGCGCGGGGATTTTGACGGTCATTCAAAGAGATGCGTCTAATCCTCCGTTCCGCGCGCCAAAAAATGGCAAGGCTATAGACGTGTCGGCCGGCAATCTGTATTCTTTCAGCCCGCGCACGGCTCTGGGACGGCGAGCGACAAGGGATGCATCGAGTTAGAACATATTCCCTTTCGCGGACAAGCGCGATATCCTCGAAAAATCGCCTGATAATCAAGCGCCTAGCCTTGATTACAGTACAGCGTGTTCTTGCGCCCATAGCCCAGCTGGGTGAACCGAGTGCAGTCCGCGAAGCACCGCTTCGCGCGAGGCGAACGCCCGAAATCTGTGATTTTGGGCTGGGGAAGCCGCGCAGTTTGCGGCGGGGGCGTTGCCCGGTGAGGGTGGCGCTTTGTATCTTAATAGCAGTAACGCTTGTTTTTTGCGCCCGTAGCTCAGCTGGGTGAGTCGAGTGCAGTCCGCGAAGCACCGCTTCGCGCGAGGCGAACGCCCGAAATCTGTGATTTTGGGCTGGGGAAGCCGCGCAGTTTGCGGCGGGGGCGTTGCCCGGTGAGGGTGGCGCTTTGTATCTTAATAGCAGTAACGCTTGTTTTTTGCGCCCGTAGCTCAGCTGGATAGAGCGCCGCCCTCCGGAGGCGGAGGTCAGAGGTTCGAATCCTCTCGGGCGCGCCATTCACTCCCGTTCATGTCCCACCCACTCTTCGGATTTCCAGCCCTTCCGGGCGTTCGGCTCAGGCGAAGCTGGGCTTCGCAAAAACCCTGCGCCTCACCCTCTCGGGCGCGCCATTCACTCCCGTTCATGTCCCACCCACTCTTCGGATTTCCAGCCCTTCCGGGCGTTCGGCTCAGGCGAAGCTGGGCTTCGCAAAAACCCTGCGCCTCACCCTCTCGGGCGCGCCATTCACTCCCGTTCATGTCCCACCCACTCTTCGGATTTCCAGCCCTTCCGGGCGTTCGGCTCAGGCGAAGCTACGCTTCGCAAAAACCCTGCGCCTCACCCTCTCGGGCGCGCCATTCACTCCCGTTCATGTCCCACCCACTCTTCGGATTTCCAGCCCTTCCGGGCGTTCGGCTCAGGCGAAGCTACGCTTCGCAAAAACCCTGCGCCTCACCCTCTCGGGCGCGCCATTCACTCCCGTTCATAATCTTGCCAGGCTAAGACAAACTTCTAACTATAGTCGTGCTAGGATTCACATACTTGCCGTGACGAATCCGGCCCTGAAGTCAGTCGCCGCTGAGTCATGTTACCGGGCGCAAGTATTGACGCGTCCAGGCGTCTGCCGGGTTTAGGGGTACCGTAGCGGGAACGGCAGAATGGCCCGAATTTTCCTAAGCTCGCCAGACACCTAGTGTGGAATCTGCTTTATGCTTGCACCCGGCGTCATTCACGATAATCAAGGAACGGTTTTGGGATCGACAATGAATAAGATGGAACAGTATCCGCAATACGAAGATGAGATTGATCTAACTCGATTAATTCGCGCCGTTTGGAACCAACGCGGTTTAATCACGGGGGTGACCCTGGTCTGTATCTTGGTGGTGGGCGTCTTCAATCTGTCTCAAACTGTGCTGCCTCAGGATACGCAAGTGGAAATGGCGGTGAGCTTTACCTTCAACGGGGCGGAGCAAGGCAAATATCCCGACGGCTCTCCATTCGTGCTACGCGATATCACCTCCAACGCCGTGATCACTAAGGCACTACAACGAGCCAATATAGATGCGGCGGGCGAAGACGTCACCGCGGCACTGTTGATCACACCGTCCATACCCGCGGTCACGACGATTACACAGCGTGCGGAACAAATCGCCAATAAGTCGTCAGCGCCTGAAACCCTGGTGGCGGCCGCCGAAGACGCACTGCGGGAACTCGAGTCCATGGCCAACAAAACCGCCACCCTGAGACTGGAAATCGATAAGCTGGGCCTATCACAGGCCGATGCCGAACGTCTGCTGACCGGCTTATTGGAGGTCTGGGCGGAACAGGCGTCACGCCAATATGGGGTGTTGATCACCGATGTCTCCATGCCCACCAAACCCTTCACCCTTGACCCCACGCTGGGCGTCGCCACCAACGCCGATTCCCTGAAAGAACTGCATCGCCAAATCGACCAGGTATTAACGGATTTGCGCGAACTCGCCGGCGCCGACTCCCTGCGCCTGGACGGCCAGACCCTGAGCGACCTGGCGGCGCAAAGCCGCCTGCTGGACGAGGCCCTGATCTCACCGCTGCGCAGCCTGATCTACGACAACTACGCCGTGTTCGCCTCACAGGACTTCTCCACCGAGATGCAAATGAACAGTCGGCTCAAGATCCTCAGCGTCCAGATCCAGACCAAGGAGAAGCTGATCCGATCCTATGACGATTCACTGGCGGTATTGAACCCGCCCGGCGGCGCCAGCCTCACCGGGGAAGGGGCCAACAACCTGTCACCCTCGCTGGATCAGGGCTTTCTGAATCAGATGCTCAAACTGGGCGGTCAGCTGGGCGACCTGGAAATGCGCAAGACCATTTTGCAGAAACGCCTCGACGCCGTCGAGGAATTGTCGCGGCTGCGACAGGAGTACCAGATCATTTCCGGGTCGTTTAACAACTCGGGTGCAGCCGGTTCCAAAAACACCAGCGCGACGCTCAAGGCCTACGTGGAACAGCAGCTGCCGATGGCGGGCGCGCGCATCAACCAATTGCAAAGCGACGTACTGCAGATGGTAGAAGTGGCCAGCAACCGCTATCTGGGGGTCCAGGCCGATCTGTATGAAATCGTCGCCAGCCCTCAGATACTCCGTTCGGGCGGTGTCATATCGCCCCGACTGGGGTTACAACTGGCGCTGGCCGCTATCTTGGGCCTGATGCTCGGGATAATGATCGCCTTGATTCGTTCCGCACTGCTCAAACAAGGCACTCAATAAGAGGGTTGCCGGATAGGGAAAAAGCCCGCGTGACGCGGGCTTTTTTGTCGTCGTGTAGACCCCGTTTATCGCTCGACCCACTGACTCAAAGCACCCCTGGCCTCAGCAGTCGGTTTTTCATTGAAACGCAGCAGGATTTTGGCCATTTCGCGCTCAGTTTCCGAAGCTGCCGGGCTGGTCCAGACTTTCAGCACGGTGGCCTTGTCATCCGGGCGAATCTTCTTGTCAAGATTTTTGATGCTGCTGGCCAGAATGCGCTCATTGTAGGTTGAGGCGCTGTCCTCGGCGATATCGTCCAGCGTCAGCCGGGCGTCCTCACTCGGCTTTTCTTCAAGATTGAGCACGATACGGGCCATCTGCTCCATGGCCAGGGTGGTATCGGCGGCCTGCGCGGCCGGCTGGGCGGCCAGAGCGGCGGCCAACAGGACGGCTAAAGATAGCGGTTTGGTTTTCATGGTATTTCCCCTCGACAACGCTCCGATTCAGAGTGATAGAAACTAACGCTAAATCGTATCCCAAGTCAAAATTGGCCCGGTTTCAGATCCGCCCGCGCAGCCATAAGGAAGGGGTTCAAGGTGGGATTAAAGGCACACGACCCCGCCCTCTCTCGCCATCGGCGGGGCCTGCGCCACACTCCGCGCGTCTCTCGTCTGTTACGCGCTTCATTCGCTCGCGGCGCTTCACTCGCTCATCAAGCCGCCACTCACGCGGAAGCGATATTATCACAGCGTGCGCTCCCTGTGCGCGCTCAAGTTGAACGTGTAAGATGAGGGCCCGTCTCCCTAGGCGCTTGTCATTACTTGAAGAATAAAGCATGAACACCCCAACCCACTGGCCGAGCTGGCGTCTGAAACTCAAGACCTTTATCGACGACCAGCGGTTTCAACGATTCATCATCACCCTGATCCTGATCAATGCCGCCGTCCTCGGCCTGCTGACCGACGCCGACATCGTGGCCGCTTGGGGCGAACTGCTGCATGGCTTGGACGCCGTCATCCTGGCGGTCTTCGTGGTGGAAATCACGCTACGCCTGTTGGTGCACCGCCTGGCCTTTTTCCGCGACCCCTGGAGCGTATTCGATTTTCTCGTGGTGGCCATCGCCCTGGTGCCGGCCACCGGGCCCTTCGAGGTATTACGCGCCCTGCGGGTGTTGCGGGTGCTGCGCCTGCTCACTATGGTGCCCTCCATGCGCAAGGTGGTGGCGGGCATGCTCAGGGCCATCCCCGGACTGGGGTCTGTGGGCGCCATCATGTGCATCATCTTCTATGTCGCCGCGGTGATGGCCACCAACCTGTTCGGCGAGCGCTTTCCCGAGTGGTTCGGCAGCCTGGGCGCCAGCGCCTATACCCTGTTCCAGATCATGACCCTGGAGTCCTGGTCCATGGGTATCGTGCGCCCGGTGATGGAGGTCTATCCCCACGCCTGGCTGTTCTTCCTGCCCTTCATCCTCATCGCCACCTTCACCGTACTCAACCTGCTGATGGCGGTGATCGTTAACGCGGTGCAGGAGGTACAGCACAGCGAACTGGAGCAGACCAGCCAACACATCACCGCCAAAGTGGATGCGGATACTGAATTCTTGCAAGGGGAGTTGCGCGCCATGCGTGACGAGATCAAAGAAATCAAAGGCTTATTGAGCACGTCCAAGACGCCGCGGGGCTGAGCAAGGCGCGCACTGGCAGGCGGGACGCGCCTGGGGTACCATGACCGGACAATAATTAAACGCCGCAATCACAAAAAAACTCAAAGCGGCTTTCGGTTTACTACACGAAGAGAATGCGCCATGTTGAATAGCTTCAGACTTATCAGCCTGATCGAAGGGTTGTCGTTCCTGGTTTTATTGTTTATCGCCATGCCGCTGAAGTACTACTGGGGCCATCCGGAGGCGGTCTCCGTAGTGGGCATGACCCACGGCATGTTATTTATCGCCTATGTCGGCCTGGCCCTGCTGGCGGCCCAGCGCCACGGGTGGTCGGACCGCTTCATCCTGGCCGTCATGCTGGCGGGGATGCTGCCCTTCGGCTGCTTTGTCCTGGAAGCGCGGCTCAAAAAAGAGACGCTGCAGCCCGCCCTGCAGAATTGAACGCCAGTCACACACCAAACGCATGAAAAGCCCGCCCCGCGCGGGCTTTTCTGTTATGGAGAGATGGAGACGCAGCACTATTATTGCAGCGATGACGGCGCCCGGATCGCTTACCGCCTGCGGCGCCGCGACCATAGCGGCACCGCCCTGGTGATGCTGCACGGCCTGGCCAGCAATTCGAGCCGCTGGTCGGAGCTGGTGGACACCCTCACCCTCGACCCGCCCTGGGACCTGCTGCGCCTGGACCTGCGCGGCCACGGCGGTTCCCTGGTGCGCGGCCGCATCGGCCATGCCGTTTGGTGTGAGGATCTGCACGGCATACTGGCCCAAGCGGGCTATCGCCGTGTCGTGCTGCTGGGCCACAGCCTGGGCGCGCAACTGGCCCTGCATTACGCCCACGGCCACCCCCACATGACGGCCGGCTTGATCCTCATCGACCCTGTGGTACCGCAATGCCTGCAGGGCACGCTGGCCCGCGTGGCGCGGCTGCGCGGTTTGCTACCGCCCCTGATCACCATACTCCGGCTGTTGAATGCGGCGGGGATCAAACGCAGACACTTCCCGACGCTGGATCTGCAACAACTGGATCGCCGCACGCGAGAATTGCTGCGCCACCAACCCGACACCCGTATCGATAAGATCTATGCCCGGCCGCTAAGCGATCTCAAATATCTGCCCACGGCCAATTATCTGCAGGACCTCTACGCGGCCACCGCCCCGCTGCCACCGCTGGCGGACCTCCAGGCGCCGGTGTTGGTCTTGCTATCCCGGGGAGTGAAGCTGACCGACCTGTCCCAGACCCAAGCCCGTCTGGCCCGGCTGCCGAACACCGAGTTCAAGATCATCGACGCCGATCACTGGATGCTCACCGAACGACCGGACGAGGCGCGCCTGGCCATCCAAGACTGGTGTAATCGCCGCGCAGTTGCTTCACAATAGGCCCCTATGAAACGCAAAAACGAAATCATCCCCGCTGACAAACAGATGCGCAAGACCTGGCTCATCCTGATCGCGCTCTACATCCTTATCCTGTTGTGGCTGGAGCCGATAATCGATTTTTTCCTCATGCAGATGCCGCTGGACCGCTCCCACGAGGCCATCGTGGCCCTGAATCAGAAAAAGGCCTATGTCGCCAGCATCGCCTTCGGCGTCATGCGCAGCCTGCCCATTTTAACCTTCGCCTGGTTCGGCCTGCTGATCATGCAGGCCGCGCGCCTGCCCCCCAAAAGCATGCGCCTGCCGATTACGGTGGTGCTCATCGAAGGGCCACGGGCGCGCATGATCGGCATGGTGATGATGGCCGTGGGCCTGTTGTTGCTGTTGCGCGAAATTTCCATGCTGGTTAGCGCGCAACCGGCGTTTTAAAGGGTGTCGAGACGCGCCAGAAAACGATCCAACTGGTTAGCGAAGCTCTGCCGGTCACGCTGATGCAGGGCGTTGGGGCCGCCGGTCTGCACCCCGCTGCTGCGCAGGGTCTCCATGAAGTCGCGCATGGCCAGGCGCTCGCGGATATTCTCCCGACTGTAAAACTCACCGCGCGGATTGAGGGCGTGGCCGCCCTTCTCGATCACCTCGGCGGCCAGGGGTATATCAGCGGTAATCACCAGGTCGCCGGCCACCACGCGTTTGACAATCAGGTTGTCGGCGACATCGAAACCGGGGGACACCTGGACGGTCTTGATATAGCGCGACGGCGGTGTGCGCAGCGGCTGATTGGCCACTAGGGTCAAGGGGATGTGGACGCGCTCGGCAGCGCGGTAGAGAATCTCTTTGATGACGGCGGGACAGGCGTCGGCATCGACCCAGATGTGCATAGCGTTTCCGTATTCGAGGCTAAAAAACGACACTATACCCGAACGGGAAACATGGCGGAGCGGACGGGACTCGAACCCGCGACCCCCGGCGTGACAGGCCGGTATTCTAACCAACTGAACTACCGCTCCGTTAAACAGCGCGCATCTTGCCGCAAGCGCAATCGAAATACAAGCGCGGCGCCCGCACCGTTATACTATTGGCCCCGATGGAGGACATACAGAGGCGGATAGGTTTGCGTCATTGCCACTCACTGCCGGGCTGGACGCCGGATTTTGCATCGACCTCGCCGATGTACGCCCCGCTGCGCCACCTGGCCGCCCGATTCGCCGGCTTCGACCACTGGCCGCAGCTGGCCGATTACCAGGCCATGCTGGATGAACGGGCCGAGCCTATTCGCACTCTGGCGGGCAAAGCGCTCACTGTCGTGGCCCAGGATGACACGCCGGATCGTTTCGAGGACCACTACGCGCCGCGCATCTACCGCAGCGGTGAACTGCAGACGCGGCGCCACAACTGGCATGACTTTTTTCAATTCCTGAGCTGGCTCATGTTTCCGGCCACCAAGGCGGCGATCAACGCCGCCCACCTTCCCCAAGCGCGGCGGCGGCTTGAGCTAAGGGGCGAACGGGGACGCCGCTCGCCCTTGGAAAACATGCTGTCCCTGTTCGACGAAGGCGGTGCGGTAATCGTCTCTGCAGATGCCAGGCTGCTGCAAATGATCCGCGAATTCCGTTGGCACGAGCTGTTCTGGCAATGCCGTGACGAACTCGGAGGCAAACTGGCCTGTATCAGCTTCGGCCACGCCCTGTATGAGAAGGGCTTGGCCCCTTACCTGGGCATGACCGCCAACACCCTATTGATTGAGACCGACGCCTCTTTTTTTGACCGCACAAATTCCGAACAACTGGCCTGGCTGGACCAAAAACTGGCCGCCCTATTCTGCGCCGGCGAGGTGCTGACTCAGCCCAAAGACCTGCACCCCTTCCCGATTCTCGGCATGCCGGGCTGGGATAAAGACAACGGCTGCGAACGCTATTACCGAAACACACACTATTTTCGGCCGGGCCGTCGCGGCCAGATAAAAAGCCGCAAGGGGGGCGAGGGATGAAATTTGAACTCCAAGCCATCGGTGTCATGCACTCCTGTTTCAAGCAGCGTTTCGGCACGCCCAAACAGGCACGCCGCGCCCCGGCGGCGCGCGGCTGGATCGAATTCTACCCGCCCTATGATCGTGCAGAGGCCTTTGTGGGACTGGACGGCTTCTCGCACCTCTGGGTGCTGTTTCTATTTCACGAAAATCTGGACAAAGAGGTGCAGCTGTCAGTCCAGCCGCCACACGCAGACGGCGCGACCTACGGCCTGTGGGCAAGCCGCTCACCCAATCGCCCCAGCGGCATCGGCCAATCTCTGGTGACGCTTGAAGGTATGGAAACAGACAAAGGCAAAGTACGGCTGCACGTAAAAGGCATCGACCTAATCGAGGGCACCCCCGTGATCGATGTCAAGCCCTACCTACCCTATGTTGATGCCATTCCGGATGCCCGCAGCGCCTTTTTGCCGCAAACCCCAGAGCCGCAATTTGAAGTCGTGTTCAGCCCCCAAGTCGAGCAACGACTCACCGGCTTGGAAGAGAACTATCGCGACTTACGACAGCTGATCATCGAAGTCCTGCAACACGACCCGCGGCCGCCGGAACTGCGTAACGCCGGCCGTAGGATATTCACCCTGCCGCTTTACGACCTGACCCTGCGCGTTAAAATCCTCGACCCGGCACACATCACGGTGACCGAGGTGGCTCCTGCCTGAACGGATCGAACAAGTATTCCAAACCGTTGACCTTAATCTCATGCACGATGCGCAGCAGATCGCCGAGTTCGCCTTTGGGAAATCCCTTGTTGGCAAACCACACCACATAGGGTTCGGGCAAATCAATGAGCAGCCGACCGGTGTATTTGCCGAAGGGCATGCGATAGGCGGCCAGCTTCAGCAGCAGTGCCGGATCACCCCAAAGCGCGTCTGTGTTATCCATAGGCCCGGGATGTTACCTTAGTGGCCGGCGATGAACCATTACGAGATGAGCATGAACAAACCGTATTCTGACGCCTGCGACCGCAACCGGGATCCTATCCTTGCCGTGATCGGGCCGCTGCTGGCGAACAAACGCGCGGTACTGGAAGTGGGCAGCGGCACCGGCCAGCATGCCGCGTACTTCGCCGCCAAGTTGCCCCACTTGACCTGGCATACCAGCGATCGTCTGCAAAACCATGCCGCCATCCAACAGTGGTTGAACGAAGCGGCGCTGGACAATGTCCACGGCCCCATTGAACTGGATGTGCTGAGTGGTGACTGGCCGACGCTGGACGTGGACGCCGTGTTCTCCGCCAACACCGCCCACATCATGCACTGGCAAGACGTGGTCGCGTTTTTCGCCGGCGTCGGTGAATTGCTGCCGCCGGACGGGCTATTCATGCTTTACGGCCCCTTCAGTTTCGGCGGCCGCCACACCAGCGCAAGCAACGCCCGTTTCGATCTGCGCCTCAAACAGAGCGACCCGGGCATGGGCGTGCGCGAATTTGACGAACTGGATAAGCTGGCGCGACAGGCCGGTCTGATATTTGAACAGGATTATCCCCTGCCGGCCAACAACCGTATCTTGCTCTGGAAGAAGCCCTGACCCATGGTGAACGAAGACCTCAGCCCCTATCAGAAACTCGGCGGCGAAACGGCGCTGCGCACACTGGTGGACCGTTTTTATGAATTAATGGACACCCTGCCCGAGGCCCGGGCCATCCGCGCCATGCATCCGCAGGATCTCAGCGGTTCGCGCGACAAGCTGTTCAAGTTTCTTTCCGGCTGGCTGGGCGGCCCGCCGCTTTATATGGAGGAATTCGGCCATCCGCGCCTGCGCGCCCGGCACCTGCCCTTCGCGGTGGATGAAGCGGCCCGCGACGCCTGGATGCTGTGCATGACCCAGGCGCTGGAGGACATGGACATCGAAGATCCGTTATTGAAGCAACACCTGCTCCATTCCCTGTTCAAGACCGCGGACTTCATGCGCAATCAGTAGCGTCCCGAATCACATCACGAGGAACAGCTGACCTCGATCTCGCCCGCCCAATCCGGCGGCGGGTCGGCGTAGTGCTCGAGCTGCGGCCACTCGTCGAAGGGCCGTTGCATGATCTGCATGAGCGTATCGATCTCGCTGTAGTCCCGTTCTCGCTCCGCCTTGTCGATGGCGATCTGGGCCATGTAGTTGCGCAGCACGTATTTGGGATTGGTGCGTTTCATCAGCGCTTGGCGCTCGGCGTCCGGCTTGGCGGACTGTCGCAAGGCGGCGCGAT
Source organism: Candidatus Tenderia electrophaga (assembly GCA_001447805.1). Classification (NCBI taxonomy): domain Bacteria; kingdom Pseudomonadati; phylum Pseudomonadota; class Gammaproteobacteria; order Tenderiales (SeqCode); family Tenderiaceae (SeqCode); genus Tenderia (SeqCode); species Tenderia electrophaga (SeqCode). The sequence goes on along the minus strand of CP013099.1, from coordinate 3,373,588 downwards.
AGTCGCTGAGCCAGGCATCGAAGCCCTCACGGTCGACAAACATGTTACGCAGCGTGTCATGCGGCGCGTCGCTGTCGCGCTCAACATTGCAGAGTTCGCGGAACAGGCGGGTGAAATCGGTCTGCGCCAACTGCATGTGCTGCAACAGCCGTTCGACCAGGGTGTGAATCGTTTCATCGCCGATTTCGAAGCCCAGCTTGGCCGCCATCAATTGGCGGTAATGCCGGCCGTACTGCCCGGCGTACTGATTCAGCGCGTCCTTGGCCTGCTCCTCGCTCATGAAGGGCAACAGCGTCTGGGCCAGGCAGGCCAGGTTCCACAGGCCGATTTCGGGTTGCTGGTCATAGGCGTAGCGACCCTGATGATCGGAATGATTGCAGACATGGCGCGGATTGTACCCCTCGAGGAAACCGAAGGGGCCGTAGTCCAGGGTCAGGCCGAGAATGGACATGTTGTCGCTGTTCATTACCCCGTGGCAAAAACCCACCGCCTGCCACTGGGCCATGAGCCGGGCGGTGCGGCTGATCACCTCGTGCAGCAGCGCCAGTACCGGCTGCTCGGCATCGGCCAGCGCGGGAAAGTGCTGTTCGATGACATAGTCGATCAGCTGCTTGAGTTGCTCATGCTTGTTGCGGTAGTAAAAATACTCTAAAGATCCGAAACGCACATGGCTGGGGGCCAAACGCGTCAGCACGGCGCCGCGCTCGATCTGTTCGCGATAGACCTTGTCGTCGCTGCCGATAATGCACAGGGCGCGGGTGGTGGGGATGCCCAGGCCGTGCATGGCCTCGCTGCACAGATATTCGCGAAGGGTGGAGCGCAGCACGGCACGGCCGTCGCCCATACGCGAATAGGGCGTCATGCCCGAACCCTTGAGCTGAATCTCCCATTTTTCCCCTTTGCTATTAGTGGTTTCCCCCAGCATGATGGCGCGCCCGTCACCCAACTGGGGTACGAAATGGCCGAACTGATGCCCGGCATAACGCATGGCGATGGGGGCGCCCTGCTCCAGCCGCCGGCGACCGCTGAAGATGTGGACAAAGTCCTCGTCCTGCGCACACGCCGGATCGAGCTCGAGCAGCTCGACGGCGGCGCGATTGACATGGATCAGCGCCGCCTCGCTCTGAAACGGCGTGGGCGCCACCCGTGAATAAAAGTCATCGGGCAGGGCGGCGAAGGAGTTGCTCAGGGGGAGGCTGCGGGGACTATGCTTCATGGAAATAACCTAGTAGCGAACTCAACTATTCTATGCGCCCGCCAGGCCGCTGTCCAACCGCATATAGTTGAGCGCGCTGGTGTATGATGGCAGCACTTTTACACAGGGACAGGACACACCATGAATACCGTAGCCGACACCGACTTGTCAGACTCTGAGCTGGCCGAACTGGATGAGTTCCTGCTCACCCATGAGGAGTGCCTGGCCATCGACGAGGCCCACGGCTATCTCACCGCCCTGATCGTCAGCCGCGCCGATGACGACGAGTCCGCCATCCTGGAGGCGGTGCTGGGCGAAGCCGAGGCGACGGCGCAGATCAATGAACTTTTGCTGCGCATGTATCAGGACATCGCCATCGAGCTGGAATCGGCCGAGCCCTTCGAGCCCATGGTGATCGAAGAAGAAGACGAGGACGGCGACAGTTTTGAGGTCTATGACGGTTGGTGCTTCGGTTTCATGCTGGCGCTTTCGGATTACGAAGAGGTGTGGCGGGAACTGCCCAAGGAGCAACAATCACTGCTGGAGCCCATCGCCACCCTGGCGCTGCTGCGCGAGGACGAGCTGGATATGGATGACGAGGAGTACGCCGGCTGGGTGAGCCTACTGCCCGGTTCGGTCAGCGGCCTTTACGATTATTGGCACTAACGCTAGCCCTGGTACGATTCCTTACGGGCATTGTAATCCGTCACCAGCTGATCGATCTTGGCCTGATCGTATTCACGCAGACCGCTGAGCACGATGTGCTTTTCGCCGTGGCCCACGGTCCGCTCCGCGTCTTTAACGACGAACCTTACACTGACATTACCGCGCTTGCCTTCCACATCCAGGTTTGAGCTGCTCAACTCCAAGCGCGGCCCGCGGATGTCCAGGTCATCAAGATTAATCACCATGCGTTCGTAGATCACCAGCGGCCGGTCGGTATTGATCATGAGCTGCTTTTCCTTCATCAAGGGCACCAGGATATGAGGGAAGGTCTGGCCCGAGAATTCCACATAGCGCTGGGTCAATTCGCTGATCAACGCTTCGTCGCCGCTGCGTTGGCCCGAACGGCTGATGTTCAGATATTCCTTGCCGTTTTCATCGCAGATGCTGATGTCATCGCCGTCGGATTCGCTAAACAACAGCGGCACGCTGTCCGACACCATGCCGCCGAAGTTGATGCACATGCGCTGACTCAAACCGTAATGATGCAGGCCCAGGGCAAACAACAGATCGCCCGGAACACAAAAGCGTTTGGCGTCTTCATCGTGGATGGGATTGAAATCACCGGCGATCTTTTTGGCGAAGCTGCTGGCCTGGCGGCGGCTGACCAGGATTCGGTTATCCCGGCGGGAAAAATAGTCTTCTAGACGCATCTGTTATACCGACTTACCTGATTTATAACGGCGTATGGTAGCAGACTTTGCCCCGCGCCGGGCTGGTTTATAATGCGACAAAACCCACCACAAGGTCCGCCCATGTCCGCACAATCCAGCACCACCCTCCGCATCGCCGAGCTCATGCAACAAAGCGGTGTCAAATTCGGCACCAGCGGCGCCCGCGGCCTGAGCAAGGACATGACCGACCAAGTCTGTTATGCCTATACACTGGCCTTTCTGCGTTACCTGATGGCAAGCGGCGATATCCAGCAAGGCGACCGCGTCGCCGTCGCCGGCGATTATCGCCCCAGTTCGCCGCGCATCATGGCCGCCGCCATATTGGCTATCCGCGACGCCGGCTGCGAACCGCTCAACTGCGGCTTCATCCCCACGCCCGCTGTCGCCCTCTATGGCATTCAAAACCGCATCGCCAGCCTGATGGTCACCGGCAGCCACATCCCGGACGATCGTAACGGCATCAAGTTCAACACGCCCGCCGGCGAGATTCTCAAACGGGATGAACAGGGCATCAGCGCCGCCGAGGTCAGTATCCCCGCCGGGCGCTTCGACGAGCAGGGCCGCAGCCTCGACCCCTGCTCCCTGCCAGTCGAAGATGACAGCGCCTACCGGGCCTATGTGCAGCGTTATCTGGATTTTTTCCCACCCGCCTGCCTGGCCGGGCTGCGGATCGGCGTCTACGAACACTCCAGCGTCGCCCGCCGGGCCTTGGGCGGCATCTTCGCCGCCCTGGGCGCGGAGGTGATCAAGCTTGGATATTCTGACACCTTCATCCCCGTCGACACCGAGGCGGTACGCCCCGAGGACGTCGCCCTGGCCAAGCAATGGGCCGAGGAACACCATTTCGACTGTCTCGTCTCCGCCGACGGCGACGGCGACCGCCCCCTGGTGAGCGACGCAGGGGGCCACTGGCTGCGCGGCGACGTGGCCGGCATCCTCACCGCGCGCTATCTCGGCGCCCGCGCCGTGGCCACGCCGGTGAGCAGCAACTCCGCGCTGGAAAAGAGCGGCTGGTTCGAGCGCGTCGAGCGCACCCGCATCGGCTCGCCCTATGTGATCGCCGCCATGACCGAACTGGCCCGCGCCACGGCCCCGGTGGTGGGCTATGAGGCCAACGGCGGATTCTTGAGCGCCACGGATATCCGCCTCAACGGTCGCATGCTGCCCGCCCTGCCCACTCGCGACGCGCTGATCGTCCCCCTGGCGGTATTGATGCTGGCGCGACAACAGCGCCTGAGCATCGCCGAGCTGTTACAACAGTTGCCGCAGCGCTACACCTACAGCGATCGCTTGAAGGAATTCCCTACCGAGCTCAGCCAAACCCGCCTCGCCGCCTTCGATACGGGCGACGAGAGTGCCGACAAGCAGGCTATCGAGACGGCCTTCGGCCAATTCGGCCGGGTCCAGACCATCGATCGTACCGACGGCCTGCGCATCACCTTCGACAGCGACGAGGTGGTGCACCTGCGCCCTTCCGGCAACGCCCCGGAACTGCGCTGCTACAACGAAGCGGCGTCGCCGGCGCGCGCCGCCGAGATGAACGCCCAGTGTCTGCAGATCATGGCGGACTGGCGCAGATAAAGAAAAGCGTCAAAACACCGATACAAATAGTTACATTCGCAAGATAATAAGGTCCAAGTCGTGTCGGTACAGGAATTCGATTTTGCCAGCGGCAAGGTGCTGGACCCCAAGCGCAAACAGGCCATCCTGGCGCTGGGCGACGACACCGATGCCGAGCTATTGAAAGACAGCCTGCGCAGCAAGGGTTACAAATTCGCCGGGCTGGCGCATGACATTCGCAGCGCCCTGGAACTGGTGCGCAGCCATAAGCTGGGCATCTTGTTTCTGGATGCCGACCTGCCCGGGGTCAAACTCAACGAACTGGTGCCCAGTATCAAAAAGGCCTTTCCCGACTTCACCATCGTAGTGCTGAGCAGCGCCGTGACCAAGGAAATGTTGAGTGAAGTGTTACGGCTAGGGGCGGCCGGGTTCTTGGTCAAACCGGTGCAGGCCGACGCCCTGGACAAGGTGATGGCCAAGATTAAATAAAAAAACCCCGCCGGGAAGGGCGGGGTTCTTGCGTGGGCCGGCAGCGCGTCCGTGCGCGCCGGATAAGCCGGTGTTTAGAAACCGAAAGACACACCCAAAATGACCGTGTCTTCCACATCCGTATCAGTACGGTCGGTGCCGCCGATCATGTAGGTGATACTCATATCGGCACCGGTGGCGCCGAGCGGATGCGACAGGCTCAGGTCGACGTGCTTCAGGCCGGAACTCTCCGTGGTCCCCAGACCGCTTTCGAACTCACCCTGGTCTTCATAGGTGTAATAACCGAGCGTGGCGCTGAAGCCGAAATCGCTGGGCAGCGCGGTCTCATAAGCGAGACTCCAATAGATATCACCCTCGTTACCCCAGGTGACGTCATCGATCAGATAAGCCATTCCCAGGCTGACCGGACCGTAGCCGATGGAGGCGCCGAATTCCGGCGTATCGGCATCGTCGACGCCGGTATAGTAGAAATACAGGAGCGAAACATCATAGCTGAAGTCGCCCGCCATAGCGCCGTAACCTACATAGACATCGTTCTCGAAGCCGGTCGTGGCGGGGGCCGTGCCGTAATCCAGATTGGATCCCCAATAGCCTACGTACAGACCGCTGTCATGGCTGTAGTCGATACCGCCCTGCACCGCGGTGCCGTTGTTTTCATAGCCACCGCGGAACAGATATTCCGATACGACACCGATGTTACCGCTGATTTCAGCCTGTGCCGTGACCGGCGCAGTCATGGCCGCACCACCGCTCAGCGCCGCAATTGCAACCAGGGGTTTGCTGAACAATTTGGCAGTCGATTTTTTCATTTACGCTCTCCCGTTTAGAATTCTTGATACATTTAAATACACAATTCCACATCACCACTGTCTTTCAAGGTTGATGACGTGTTCCCCTAACACCCATTGCACGGGCCGTGCCAGAATCAATATTTTCAATTATTTCAGCCGACTAGGCGCCAAAAGCGGCGCCAGCCGGGATTCGCGGGAGGCGCCGCGCACAGCCTTGGTGCATCATAACGCCGCATTGTTACATGGCGGTGCGGCGCAGCGGCACGGATAATCGCTGGGGCATCGGGGCGCTTGGTGCGGACGGCGGCTTGTGCCAAACTGCCGCCTCAACGCACATCAACAAGGATCACCGCATGGCCGAACTACACCCGCAGCTGGCGCAGGACTGCCTCACCCTGGGGCGTTTTTCCCTGTGTCACCTGCTGCTGATGCGCGACGCCCATTATCCGTGGTTCATTCTGGTGCCGGACCGCGACGACATCCGCGAAATCCATGAACTCAGCGTCGCGGATCAACAACAACTGCTGCGCGAATCCGTCGGCCTGTCACGCGCCCTGGAGCGGGCCTTTACACCCGACAAGCTGAATATCGCCGCACTCGGCAACCTGGTCCCGCAACTGCACCTTCACCACATCGTGCGCTATGACACCGACCCCGCCTGGCCGGCGCCGGTGTGGGGCCGGCTGCCGGCCATCCCCTATGACGACTACGGCCTGATACAGGTGATCGAAAAATTGAGGGGTGCCCTGGGCGATGAGTTCAGCTTCGCCCTTGATCTGCCTTGATCTGCCTTGATCTGCCCTGGTCTGCCCTACTCTGTTAGAATCGGCAGTCGACTAAACCAGCGATAGTAGCCATGACTCAACACAGTGAAGACATCCTGCAAACCATCAAAAAAACCCACGAACGCATCGCCATCAGCGCCGGCGTAGTCATGGGCGTAGCACTGAGTACTTACTTCTTCACGTTTGGCATGATCATCGACCGCGATGCCAGCGGGGCTTTGTGGTTTCAGATCATCACTAGCGTGCTGTTCGTCTTCGGGCTGATCTATCTCAAGCGGCTGGCGTTTTTTCTTACCAAGTTGATCCTGGGTTTCAAGGCCAAGTACCGCAGCGCCTTGCAGGGCATGCGCATCTCGGATCTGGATAACATTCAGACCTAAGTCGTCCCCAGGCATTTGTCGGGCTTAGCGCACCAGCTCCCAAGTAAAGTGCAAGCCGATATCCGGGGTGTTATCGAAGTTCAAGACATTCTCGGTCAAGCCGACCCCTACCACACCGACGCCCGTCTCCCACTTAAATCCCCCGGTCAGCTGGAACTGCAAGTCGCTCAGCTCCGAGTCGACGATGGCGCGATACGGATGTTCCGCCAGCAGCGCCTGCACGAACGAGCGCGTATGGGTCCAGCGCTGAAAACGGTGGATCCAAGTGATATTGACGAAGGGCAAATTGGGTGGCCGGAAATTGGTCTGCTTGAACTTGCCGGGGAACACCGCGCCGAAGTTCAGCATCCAGGCATCGCGGCTGAAACGCCTTTCGATAGTGACCTGATAACCCAGATCCCAGCTGCCGGTGGAAAGAAAGTCCGTTTCATTCATCAGCGGCACTTTCAGCCCCAGCTCCAGACTGCCGCGCCAATCGGGCAGCAGCTGCGGCAGGGTATAACGCACATATAGACCGGGATCGCCGAAGCCCCCCTGCGACGGCCGCTCAAGCAGCACCACGTCCTGGTCACCGTCGCGGCCCAGCACCACCTGGACGTAATCGTCGGGCACGTATTGCCGACCCGACTGGCCGACACCGACCGCGTCATGAAAGCCATAGATGACATCGTCCAGCAGCCGCCCGCCGTAACGGATGTAGTGAATCCCCAGGCCCACATCGATGCGCCGGCTGACCCCCCAATGAAAGGCAAACTCCAACATGCTGAATTCACCGTCGATGTAAAAGGCCTCGCCCTGCGGCAATCCGAGAATATAGGCGACATCGGCCTCATCCAGCGCCCGCCTGCCATTGCCGCGGCTGCGCTGCAAATAGTCTTCCACGGCTTGACTGGCCTGGAAATTGTTGACAATGGAGTAGTGCAACTCAACAGCCCAATTGTCCCGCCCCAGCGGCGTGGCCGGCGCCGGCGCAAACCCCAGCACCAGAAAGGCAGGGAAGGTATAGTCGCGCACCCGAAACGGAATCCCGAGGGAATCTTGCGTAAGCGAGGGCGGCTGGGCGCCGGCCAAGCTTGTCACGGCCAATAATGCTGTCAGCCCGAGTGCGCGCATATGGCGGAGCGACTCGTCGTAACCGCGGGGATCAGGCGTCTAGTGAATCTCTTCGATGTAGGTGCGAATGATAGGCGTCTGCACGTAATACTTCTTGCCGTTGGTATCGCGCGCCCAAAAATAATAATAGCCCTTGGCCGGGTCGCTGGTGACCTTGCCGTCCAGCACCTTCCAGCTGCGCACATGGCTGCCCTCGACGAAGGTAACGGTGTAGTCCCCTTCCAGCCAGCTCACCCCCAGACGGGTGAGCTTGTTCTGCTGCTCTTCGGAACAACCGCCCAGCAGCATCACGGTGAAGGCGACAACGGCGATTAGGACTAAACGCATGGCTCGGCTCCTCTGCTATGTAGTAATGATGACCCGCACGGCGTCGAGGCGCGGACTGCTGTGTTCCAGAGCCTCACCCAGGGCCTGCAGCTGTTGCTCGAAAAAGTGAATCTCTTCATCGCGCACATTGGGGTTGTGGTGCTGCAGCGCCTTGAGGCGGTCGATCTCCCGCCCCAGGGTCTAGCGGCCATGTTGCTGGGCGGCGGCCAGACGCTCGGGCACCTGGGCATCAGCCGCCGCCGCGGCCCGCTTCACCATATCACGCAGCTGCTCGCCGTAGGCCCGCATCACCTTGCCGGCGGTGGCCTTGTTTACCGGCTGAGCGACGCGCCCCAGCGCCTCACTGTCGATCTTGTCCTGGTAGTTTCGACCCTGGCTGTCCACCAAGACGCGCAGCGTGCTGGGCGGCAGGTGGCGACTGGACTGCAACTGGACGCGGGCGCTGCTTTCCAGCACGTACAGACATTCCAGCAACAGGGTACCGGCGGGCACACCTTTCAGTTTCACCGCCACCATGGCGGTATTGCCGGCCTCGCTGCTGAGCACCATGTCCATAGCGCCGACGCTGAGCGGGTGCTCCCAGGTGACGTAATGCATATCTTCGTTGGCCAGCGCGACGCGGCGCTCGCAGGTGATGATCATGCCCTCGTCCAGCAGCCCCGGAAAACCGCCCTGCATCTTTTCCCCCGGCCGTATCAAATAGCTCTGCCGGGTGTGCTCTTCCATGTCGACGCCGTAGCAGTCGAACAGGCGCTCGAGATAATCGAGCAGTTGCGCCGGGGCCTCTTCGGCCTCGGCCCGCTGACGCAGCGCCTCGGCCACGCGGGGACGGCAGGAGTTGTATTCCAACAGCCGGTCGCGGCCGCCCTGCAGGGCTTGGTTCATCTCATTGAGCAAGACCTGGGTAGTGGCGATCAGGTCCATCATGTCGGCGCTGTCGGTATCGAGTTGGTGCATGGCCTCCACCAGGGTCTCTCTCACCTGGACGAAGATGCTATGCCCGGCGGGACAGGTGTGCTCGAAGGCGGACAGGCCCTGGTGATACCACTGGAACATCAGCTCCTGGGCCGAGCCTTTGAGATAGGGCACGTGCAGCTGGACGGTCTCGCTCTGGCCGATGCGGTCGAGGCGACCGATGCGCTGTTCCAATAAATCCGGGTTGAGGGGCAGGTCAAACATCACCAGGTGATGGGCGAACTGGAAGTTACGCCCCTCGCTGCCGATCTCGGAGCAGATCAGCACCTGGCTGCCGTCGTCCGGATCGGCGAAAAAGGCGGCGGCGCGGTCACGCTCGACAATACTCATGTCCTCGTGAAACACGGCGGCGTGCATGCCGTGATGAACGCGCAAGGCGGTGGCCAGCTCGATGGCGCTGTCGGCGCTGGCGGCAATTACCAGCACCTTGGCCGGGCGTAGTTGCTTGAGCAGGCCGGCCAGCCAGGGGACACGCGGGTCGACACCCGTCCAATCGCGCGCGCCGGCGGGATCAGCGGCCTGATAGGCCAGCTCGGGACACAGCAACAGGCTCGCATCGGTGACACCGCTGTCGCGCATCAACGCCAGCGCCGCGCCGTAATCCTGCGGCAATTCCAAGGCATAACTGTGCAGGCGGCGCCGGGGAAAGCCCTGCACCGCGGCACGGGTGTTGCGGAACAACACGCGGCCGGTGCCGTGGCGGTCGAGCAGGTGTTCCACCAACTCGCTGCGCGCTTGGGGATCTTGCAGGCGTTCCAGCAAGACCTGGCTATCCGCCTCGCCCAGGGTGTCGGCCACGGCGCGCAGCGCCTCGCCCGCCGGCGGCGCATCGGACAACAAGGCCTCCACCGCCGCCGCGATGGGGGCGTATTGCTGTTCTTCCGCCACAAAGGTATCGAAATCGGGAAAACGGTCCGGGTCGAGCAGGCGCAGGCGGGCGAAGTGGCTGGCCTTGCCCAGCTGCTCAGGCGTGGCGGTGAGCAGCAACACGCCCTTGGTCTCAGCCGCCAGTTGTTCGATGCACTGGTATTCCAAACTGGGCGCGTCGGGCGACCACTGCAAGTGGTGGGCCTCGTCCACCACCAGCAAGTCCCAGTTGCCGGCCAGGGCCTGCTCGAAGCGCAGCGGATCGTTGCGCAGGAACTCCAGACTGCACAGGGCCAATTGCCCGGTGTGGAAAGGATTGTCCTGGCCGCTGCTCTCCTCGATGGCCTGGCAGCGCTCCTCGTCGAAAATACTGAACTGCAGATTGAAGCGGCGCAGCATCTCCACCAGCCATTGATGCACCAGACTGTCCGGCACCACGATCAACACCCGCTGCGCCAGCTCAGCGAGCAATTGTTGATGCAGGATCAGCCCCGCCTCGATGGTCTTGCCCAGCCCGACCTCATCGGCCAGCAGCACCCGCGGCGCGTAGCGGTTGGCCACTTCGTGGGCGATGTAGAGCTGGTGCGGGATCAGACTGGTGCGGGCGCCGGCCAGACCGCGCAGATCGGAACGCCACAGCCGCTCGCGGTGATTCAAGGTCTGACGCCGCAGCTCAAACCACTTGGGTTGATCGATCTGAGCGCTGAACAGACGCTCGGTGGGGCGATTGAGCTGAATCAGATGATCCAGCTGGGCCTCCGGCAGTTGCGCCTCAGTGCCGTCCTCGCGGCGGCCGAGATAGGTGATCAGCCCGTCCGCTTCGCGCACCGCCGCCACCGTCATGCTCCAACCCTCGTGGGAGCGCACCGTATCCCCCTCGGCGAACCGGACCCGGCTCAAAGGCGCGGTATTGCGCGCATAGATGCGTTTTTCACCGCTGGCCAGGAACAACACGCTCACCGAGCGCCCGTCCAGCGCCAGGACGGTGCCCAGCCCCAGCTGCAGTTCGGCTTCGCTGATCCAACGTTGTCCCGGATTAAACTCAGTCACGGCGCATTTTTCCTTGCAAAAGGCTGCGTATGGTAGTCGATCCGGACAAAAAAATCTTGTCCGACCGGCCGCCGTTTGGCGCTATGCTATGCCACTATTAAAACATGACAGGCCAAGAAAATGGATATGGAGCTAAGCCCGCTGCAGGCGCGCGTGATCGGCTGTTTGATCGAGAAGGAGGCGTCCACGCCGGAACACTATCCGCTGTCGCTAAACGCCCTCACCAATGCCTGCAATCAAAAGAGCAACCGCGAGCCGGTGATGAAGCTGGACGAAAGCGAGGTGCAGCAAACCCTGGACGCGCTGATCAAAAAACATTGGGTGAGCGAAAAGAGCGGTTTCGGCAGCCGCGTAGTCAAATATCAACACCGCTTTTTCAACAGCGAATTCGGCGGCACCCGCTTCACGCCCCAGCAGATGGCCGTGGTCTGCGAGCTGATGCTGCGCGGCCCGCAAACACCCGGCGAGCTGCGCAGCCGCACGGCGAGATTGTGCAAGTTCACCGAGGTCAGCGAAGTGGAGCAGGCCCTCAACGCATTGATGCACCACCCGGAGGGCCCCTTCATCGCGCGCCTGCCGCGCGAGCCCGGGCGCCGCGAAGCGCGCTATGCCCAGCTGTTTTGCGGCCCGGTGGAGGGCGCCGAGACCGGCGCGGCGGTGACGGCGGCGCAGCCAGTGGCGGCGTCCGAGCATGCGCGCCTGGAACAGCTGGAGCACAGCGTCGCGGCGCTGCGCCGCGAGCTGGACGCGCTGAAACGTCAACTCGGCCAAACATGACCACGGCCAGGCCTGCGCTTGAGTTTAACCGTCGCTATGCAGCTGCTAAGGTATCAATTTGGCCTTCAACATTGCCGGGTTAATCGAAACAAACGCCCGCCGCAGGACGGCCGGCGGCCCTTCATCCGCAGCGCGGGCGGGAATCAATACGCGCCAGGGAGTCTTTCATGAGCACCAGAGCGGTTGTTATTGACCATTTTTCCGATGTGTTGTGCGTGTGGGCCTATGTGGCTCAGATTCGGGTGGACGAACTGCAGCGCAAGTTCGGCCAGCAGGTGCACCTGCATTACCACTTCATTCCCCTGTTTGCGGTGACGGAAAAACGCATCGGCGAGGGCTGGCACGACCGGGGCGGGTATGCCGGCTTCGGTGAACACGTGCTTGAAGTTTGTGAAAAATTCGAACACGTGCGCATCAACGGCGATGTTTGGCGGGGCGACATCCCCAAGTCGTCCGCTAATGCCCATCTGTTTCTCAAGGCCGTCCAGGTATTGGAACAAAACGGCGAGATCGATTCGCAGGCCCGGGCTGAATTTGACGGTCACAGCCTATTCGAAGAGACCGCTTGGCGCCTGAGGCAAGCCTTCTTTCGCGACAATCGCAACATCTCGCGACGGGAATGTCAGCTGGCGCTGGCCGAGGAGATGGGGCTGCCCACCGACAGGATCACGGCATTGCTGCAGGACGGCAGCGCCATGGCCGCCCTGTGCCGCGATATCGAACTGTGCAAAGAATACGGCGTGGGCGGCAGTCCCACCTATGTGCTCAACGAAGGGCGACAAAAGCTTTATGGCAATGTGGGATACAAGGTGATCGCCGCCAATGTCCAGGAAGTGCTGCATCAACCCGCGGCCCAGGCCAGCTGGTGCTAATCAGGGCGGCTTAATGGCGGATTGGTTGGTCTACATCATTCTCTGCAGCGACGGCACGTTGTACACCGGCATCACCAATAATATCGAGCGCCGCATGCAACAACATGCCGCGCAGCAAGGTGCGAAATATTTTCGCGGGCGCGCGCCTAAACAGCTGGTCTACATTGAAAACGGCCATGACCGCAGCTCGGCCAGTCAACGCGAGGCCGAGATCAAAAAACTAAACCGCGGCGCAAAGCTGTGTCTGCTCAAATCCGATTTGAACCGCCTCCATACGCTGACGCTGCCAACACAAATCTCGGTGTAAGGCAGGCTAGCCGACACGGCCGTCTATCCGCGGCCGTGTCAGAATCGGCAAATAGATAACGAAAAAGAGGGCAAACGCCGCCAGCCATAGGCCCTGCGACAGACCGATCCACCAGGCATAGTGCGATGGGTCGAGCAAGGGCAGTATCACTCGCACCAGCGCACCGATAAACAGCAGCGCAAAAGCCCAGGCCAACCAGGGGGGCGGTGCGGCGATATTGCGGCCGGTGTGTCCCAGTGAAACGCGCGCCATCATCCCCATGGTCATCATGCCGATCCCGCCATAGGCAAAGGCATGCAGGGCAAGCGATGCCGAAAAATCAAAAATGTAGACGGCCGCCTTGAGTGCAAAGGCCAGCACCATCCAGGCGTAAGCAAGATACAACACCCACAACAGCGGTTTACCCCATATGCCCGACGTATGCCAACCGGCCAAGCGCAGCGCGTGCAGGACGAACAATAGCGCCGCCAGTGCGGCCGCCACCGGCGCGTTGGGCCAGAGCAGATCACTCACCCAGAAGCACAGGAACAACACCAGGGAGGCGACATCCAACCACCGGCGATTGGTAAGTTGTACCGCATACCCCACGCCCTTTTCGATAAAGAAGGGGATCACCCGGCGCCCCATAATAAAGATCAGCGCCACAATCAGATACAGGCCGGAATAGAGACCGTAATAGACACCCCCCTCCACCACGCCGGCTACCCCCAGATAAAACGACAGTTGGGCCAGCAGCATGAGCGCGAGGACGGAGATAATGGCGAGGTTGTTCCATGTCCTGGCCTTCACAATGGGCACGCTCAGCGCGAAGATCAACAGCAGGGTGAATAAGCAATCGGCCAGCGCCACCACACCGATCAGCAAGACATCAGACAAGAACGGTACAATGCGGCCGACCAACCAGAGCAGACACAACAACAGCAGTGGCGTGCCGTTCAGGGTCGGGATGTTGGTCCAGTTGCGCACCGCCGTCAGCAGGAAGCCGGCGATCACGGCCATGGCATAGCCGAAAATCATTTCATGGGCATGCCACATGCTGGCCGGCAGGCCATAGGGTTGAACGCTCCAGTCCGTGAGATAGATCACCATCCACACGGCCACCGATACCACGGCATAGCCGGCCGCACCGAGGAAAAAGGGCCGAAACCCCAGATTGAACAGGGCAAACCGTCCACCTTGTTTTGGATCGTCGATGTCAATCATGGCCGATCACCCAGCACTGCGTCAGGATGGGTCCGCCTTGCCGGCGCATTGGATACACAGGGGCGTGGCGGGGTCGAATTCCAGGCGTTTGGGATCGATGGCTGCGCCGCATTCCAGGCATTCACCGTAGTCGTCAGCTGCGAGCCGTTGCAAGGCCATTTTGATTTTTCGCACCTGCTGTTGGCGGCGCCGCTCAGAGGCTTGCGACATGGCCTGGGCCTGCATGGCGTCCATGCGCGACAGGCGCCCGACACGGGTCTGGTCCAGCTCCACGGTCCGGGATGACTCTTTGGCGTTTTCATCCTGTTGCGACAGCTCATCCAAGAGGGTCAGGAGACGTTGCCGATAGTGCGCTTTTTGGCTTGCTGTGAGCATAGTTAGAGCATAGTCCATGGAGGCGCTACCACGATACAGCGTTGATGGTGCGCCTACTCAGACCGGCAAACTGCCCTGGACGTAGATAATGACAATCAATACCGCCAGGGTCACCAGCCATCCCAGAATATAGACGCGCATGGCCCGCGTGGCGGTCTCCTTCTCCAACCAGGTGCGCGGACGGATACCCTTGAGAAAGAACACCAATTTACTCGACAGATTGACGCAGACAATATTCACGGCCAGCAGCAGCGCCGCCCCCATGGCCGGGGTCGTATTGCCCGCCCCCAGCATCAAGCCCAGCGTTGCCGCCGGCGGCAACAGCGCCACGGCCACCATCACCCCGACCAAGACGCTCGACAGCCCCGTGGTCAGTGAAAGGGCCGCCGCCGCACCGGAGGCCAGTGCCAGAACAATGGAGTCGTACTCGGCCACAGTGCGCAAGGTGAGCTCAGGACTGCTCAGATCACCGGGCCAGAACGCGCCCAACAACGCCGCCAGTGCCACTGCCAACAGCACACCGGCAAACAGGGTCTTCGCCGACTTGCGCATCAAGGCCACATCGCCCAGGGCGGTGCCAAGGCTCAATGCCAGGTTGGGCCCCAGCAGGGGGGCGATCACCATGGCGCCGATCACCACCGCGATATTGTTTTCGATCAGGCCGATGGCGGCGACGATGGTGGACAGCCCTACCAATATCAGATAATTACTATCCAGGCGTCCGTTCTTCTCCACCTGCTCATAGAGTGATTCGCGCGCCGCCGTGGCCGAACGCGCCTGCTTGCGCTCGCTTTCATCCGCCTTGGGCAGGGATGTCTCCACCGGCAACACCACGATGCGGGCGCTGGGCTGGGCCCCCAGGACATTCTGCAGGGTGTCCAAGGCCGCCTGCAGTTGGTTATCACTCACCAACATGCGCATCTGGCGCATGCCGGCGTCATCGCGCATGCCGAAACGAAAGTCCAGCGCCTTGACCTTGGCGGCGATCGCCGCGACGGTGGCCGAACTGCCGTCGTCGGCGATCACTTCGATATATTTCATTGTATTGATTCCATATATAGGGCTGCTGTCTTAAGCGGCAGTGAGTATACGGCAAGCTATATTATTTAACCGCATGCAGGCGCTCCAAGCGCAAGCGCTGGCGCTCGTCAAACAGGCGCCTGGCGCCCAAGTGCAAGGCCACCACCGTGCCGAATCCGGCCCCTGCCGCCACCATAAACATGATCATGATCTGATATTTCACCGCCTCGATGGGCGCAGTGCCCGAGAGTATCTGCCCGGTCATCATACCCGGCAAACTCACCACGCCCACCGCCGCCATGGCGTTAATGGTGGGAATCATCCCGGCGCGCATGGCCTCTACACGCAGTTCGCTGATGGCCTCCTGCCAATGCTGGCCGAGCATGAGACGTTGCTCGATCACCGCGCGCTGCTGCCAGGCCATGCTCATCAACCTGTCCAGGCTCAGGGCGATACCGTTCATGGTGTTGCCCAGCATCATGCCCAGCAGCGGGATGGCGTACTGGGGCTGATACCAGGGTTCGTTGCCGATGATCACCAATAGGGCGAACAGCGCCACGGTGAACGATGAGGTGAACAAGGATACGGTGCCGATGCCGTAGGCCCAGCCGCCGCCGAGACGGCGCGTTTGCCGCGCCATGGTTTCATAACCGGCCACAGCAAGCATAACTACGGCCATGAGCACCACCCACAGCAAGCGCGCATCGGCGAAGATCAGCTCAAGGATCAAGCCCACCAGCGCCAGTTGCACAACGGTGCGCACGCCGGCAATGAGAATCTGTTTGTGCAAGGCCAAGCGCTGCCAGACCGACAGTCCGGCCAACAGCAGTACCAACAACGCAGCGATGGCCACGTCCCACCACGACAAAGTGATCATGGTCATAGCGACATCTCCTGGCGCACCAGGCGCCCGGCTTCGAGTCGATAATGGCGTTGCGCGACACGCGCAATCTGGTCGGCATCATGACTGATCCACAGTACCGGCGCCTGGTAATAATCAGCATAGTGTTGGATCAAGGCTTCGATGCGTTTAGTGTTCTCGGCGTCGAGGTTGGCGCTGGGCTCGTCCAACAGCAGCGCCCTGGGGGTATGGGAGAGCAGGCGCAACAGGGCCAAGCGCTGGCGTTCGCCGCTGGACAGGCGACTCACTTGCCAGTCCAGCACACGCAATTCGAAGCCGAGCATCTCCAACCATTCCTGCTCCAACCTGGCGAAGTGAGGCTTGACACTGTCAAACCACCACAGACTTTCCGCCGCCAGCATACCGATCCAACTGCGCCACTGGGGCGGCGCTACGCTGTTTTGTTCCCGGTCGTCGAGCCAGACCTGACCTTGATGAGGATCGAGATCGGCAATGGCGCGCAGTAAGGTGGATTTGCCCGAGCCCGAGGCGCCGGAGAGGCAGACGATCTGCGCCGCACCGATATCGAGGTCGAGCGACTCCAGTCGCTTACAGGTCAGTTGTTGCAGTCTCAGTCGGGGCAATGCGGCTATCTTCTTGTGTTTGCCGTCTAGCTTACACAAAAAAACGCCCGGGTTTTTACACCCGGGCGCCACACCAGCTTTAGGGAGGTTGGTGTTACTTGCCCGTGGTGAACTCCGGATAGGCCTCCAGGCCACACTCGGCAACGTCGACGCCGTCGTACTCCACCTCTTCCGAGACGCGCACGCCCATGATCGCCTTGAGGCCAAGCCAGACAATCAGGCTGACGACGAAGACCCAGACGAAGATGGTGAGGCCACCGATGATCTGGCCGCTGAAGCTGGCACCGTCATTGGTCAACGGAACCGCCAACAGCCCCCAGATGCCCACCACACCATGCACGGAAATGGCACCGACCGGATCGTCGATCTTGATCTTATCCAGACCCACGATGGCGAAGACCACGATCAGGCCGCCGATGGCACCGATGATGGTCGCCATTAACGGGCTGGGGGTCGACGGCTCGGCGGTGATGGCCACCAGACCGGCCAAGGCGCCGTTGCAGGCCATGGTCAGATCGGCCTTGCCGAACATGAGGCGGGCGAGGATCAGCGCAGCGATGACACCACCGGCCGCCGCCGCATTGGTATTGAGGAACACCATGGCGACGGAATTGGCATTGGCGATATCGCCCAGCTTCAGTACAGACCCACCGTTGAAGCCGAACCAGCCCATCCACAGGATGAAGGTGCCCAGCGTCACCAGCGGCATGTTGGTACCGGGAATGGCGTTGATCTGACCGTCGGGACCGTACTTGCCTTTACGGGCACCCAGCACCAGCACACCGGCCAGGGCCGCGGCCGCGCCGGCCATATGCACAATGCCCGAGCCGGCGAAGTCGGAGAAGCCCAGGTCACCCAGGTTGTACATACCGAAGACTTCGCTGCCGCCCCAGGTCCAGGCACCTTCCATGGGATAGATGAAGGCGGTCATGACCACAGCAAAGGCCAGAAAGGCCCACAGCTTCATGCGCTCGGCCACGGCACCGGAGACGATGGACATGGCGGTGGCGACGAACACCACCTGAAAGAAGAAGTCGGACGCGCCGGAATACACCGAACCGCCTTCAAAGCCTTCCTCGGCGGATGCCGACAGGGCATCGGCCACCAGTGAGTCACCGCCGGCAATGCCGGACAGGAACCAGCCACCGCCGTACATGATCTGATAACCGCAGATCAGGTACATGGTGCAGGCAATGGCGAACAGCGCGATATTTTTGGTGAGGATCTCAGTGGTGTTCTTGGAGCGCACCATACCCGCCTCCAGCATGGCGAAGCCAGCCGCCATCCACATGACCAAGGCGCCACACACCAAAAAGTAAAAGGTGTCCATGGCGTATTGCAGTTGAAAAATATTATTTTCCATCTTTCATAACCTCCAGATTGCTTTATTAAAGGGCTTCTGTGCCGGATTCACCGGTACGAATTCGAACTACCTGCTCCAGGCTGGAGACGAAGATCTTGCCGTCGCCGATCTTGCCGGTGTTCGCCGCCTTGCCAATGGCCTCGATCACTTGATCGAGCAGGTCCTCTGCAATCGCCACATCGATCTTCACCTTGGGAAGAAAATCCACCACATACTCGGCGCCGCGATACAGTTCGGTATGGCCTTTCTGGCGGCCGAACCCCTTCACCTCAGTTACGGTAATCCCCTGGACACCGATATCTGAGAGCGCTTCGCGGACGTCGTCCAACTTGAACGGTTTAATAATTGCTGTCACCAGTTTCATTGCTCTCTCCTTACACTTGGAAATTCACATTGGAGCCTTACAAGCCCAAACACCTGCGTTCATCTTTCAGCTGTGTAAGGCCTTGAGCACATGCCGTGCCAATCTTGAAAGTCATTGCATTTCATTTGCTTATAAAACAGAACGCGAACCTGCCCAGTGCGCGCGCACCAATTCGAACAAGGCGCAGACGGCTGACGCACCACCCTGGTGCGCCATTTTGGGGCATGTAGCGAGGCACGGTTTTGACGTACACTTAGGGCTACTTTCAAGCGAGGAACGCGACATGATCGACCCGAAAATGCTCGACGACATGGCCAAGAAGCTGGCCAACTCAGTCCCTGCCGGGGTGCGCGAACTGCAGCAGGATCTGGAGAAAAACTTCCACGCCACCCTGCAATCCACCTTCAACAAGCTGGACTTGGTGACGCGCGAGGAATTCGAGGTGCAATCGGCCCTGCTGGCGCGCACCCGCGCCAAATTGGACGCCCTGCAGAATCAAGTGGAACACCTGGAACAACAGCTCAAGGAAGACCAATCCAACAGCCTGTAACCACGGTTTGCCAGTGCGACAGCGCTTGGCCATAATCGAGCCTTGATAAACCGGCCTATCTGAAGGGGGGGTCAATGTCGCTTGCCGTTGTCTACAGCCGTGCCGGTGCCGGCATCGATGCGCCATTAGTGACGGTGGAAGTGCATCTGGCCAACGGCCTGCCCAGTCTGAACATCGTCGGCCTGCCCGAGGCGGCGGTGAAGGAGAGCAAGGACCGGGTGCGCGGCGCCCTGCTCACCAGCCAGTTCGACTTCCCCGCCCGCCGCATCACCATCAACCTGGCGCCCGCCGACCTGCCCAAGGAGGGCGGCCGTTTCGATCTGCCCATCGCCTTGGGCATCCTGGCGGCTTCCGGCCAGATCCCCAAGGACAGACTCAGCGATTACGAATTCGTCGGTGAACTGGCGCTGAGCGGCGAACTGCGCGCCATTCGCGGCGTGTTGCCGGTGGCGGCCCATTGCGGCCGCGCCGGACGGGCGCTGCTGCTGCCCGCGGACAACGGCGCCGAGGCCACCCTGGCGGGCGACACCATTATCCTGGCCACCGATCATCTGCTGAAGGTCTGCGCCCATCTCAACGGCAACGAGGTGTTGGCGCCGCTGCCACGCGTCGACGTGCCCGCCCAGCCGACGCAGCATGCCGACATCAGCGATGTGCGCGGTCAGCACCACGCCAAGCGTGCCTTGGAGATCGCCGCTGCCGGCGGCCACTCCCTGCTCATGATGGGACCGCCCGGCACCGGCAAGACCATGCTCGCCAGCCGCCTGCCCGGCCTCCTGCCCACCATGACCGAGCAGGAGGCCTTGGAGACGGCCGCCATCCAGTCCATCAGCCAGGGCGGCTTCGACCCCGCCAACTGGAGACAGCGCCCCTTCCGTGCCCCGCACCATACCGCCTCGGGCGTGGCCCTGGTGGGCGGCGGCGGCAACCCGCGCCCGGGGGAGATCTCCCTGGCCCACAACGGGGTGATGTTTCTGGATGAATTGCCCGAGTACGACCGGCGCGTGCTGGAAGTGCTGCGCGAGCCGCTGGAATCGGGCAAGGTGACCATCTCCAGAGCGGCACGACAGGCCGAGTTCCCGGCCCGGTTTCAGCTCATCGCCGCCATGAACCCCTGCCCCTGCGGCTATCTGGGCGATGCCGGCGGTCGTTGCCGCTGCACTGCCGATCAGGTGCAGCGTTATCGCGCCCGCATCTCGGGTCCGATCCTGGACCGCATCGACATGCACATCGAGGTGCCGCCCCTGCCCAGGGAGATGCTCTACAGCGACCGCGCCGGAGACAGCGAGGACAGCGCCACGGTGCGCAGGCGGGTGGAACAGGCCCGCGCGCTTCAACAGCAACGTGCCGGCAAGGCCAATCACCGCCTCGGCAGCCGCGAAATCGATCAGTATTGCCGGCTAAGTGCCGACAATCGGGGTCTATTGGAACAGGCCACGGAACGCCTGGGCTTGTCGGCGCGAGCCAGCCATCGCATCCTGCGGGTGGCGCGCAGCATTGCCGATCTGGACGGGAGTGAGGCCATTGGCACGGCCCATTTAAGCGAGGCGATCTCCTACCGCCGCCTGGATCGCGACAGGCATTAACGCCTAAACCTGCTGTTGTTTGGGCGGATGCCAGGCCGAGCTGTCCAGCCATTCCATGAAGGTGTCCGCATCCACCGGTTTACACATGAAATAGCCTTGTCCCATGTCGCAGCCCAAGGCCTTGAGGGTATGCCAGGCCTGGTCGGTTTCCACGCCCTCGGCCACCACCTTGAGCCCCATGTTATGGGCCAGATCAATAGTGGAGTGGACGATGACGGCATCATTCTTGTCTTTGTCCATCTCCATGACAAACGAGCGGTCGATTTTGAGCTCGTCCATGGGCAGCTGCTTCAGATAGGCCAACGAGGAATATCCCGTACCGAAGTCATCAATGGACAACATGACCCCTTTCTGGTCAAGCTCGGTGAGGATATCCAGGGCCCGGCGCGGGTCGGACATGACCGCCGTTTCGGTCAGCTCCAGGGTCAGATAATGGGGCGCCATGTCGACCTCCCGCAGGGTGGACTCGATAGTCTCGATGAGACCCGGGTCGCGCAGACTCTGGGCCGATAGGTTGATAGCCACATTCAGCATCATGCCGCGCTCATGCCACTGCTTGGCCTGGCGCACGGCGGTCTTGAGCACCCACTTGGTGAGCGGATGAATCAACCCGGTCTGTTCCGCCATGGGGATGAACGCATCGGGCGGAATAAAACCGCGCTCAGGATGAATCCAGCGCAGCAGGGCTTCAGCGCCGTACACCTCGCCGCTATCGACGATGATCTTGGGCTGGTAAAACAGCTTGAGCGAATCGTTATTAATGGCGTGTTTGAGCTCGGTCTCCAAGGTCAGTTCGAGCACGTTGTGCTTATCAATTTCGGTTTCGTAAAAGGCATACCCCATCTGATTCTGCTTGGCGTGGTACATAGCCACGTCGGCGCGCTGCATCAACTCATGCTGATTTTCGCCGTGATAAGGATGCATCACCACGCCGATGCTGATGCCGCTATTGAGCTGGTGGCCGTCGATGATGAAAGGCTCGGCCAGGGCCGCGTGCATACGCTCGGCAACGATGATCGCCCCCTGGGTATCCACCACCTTGGGTAGCAGGGCGGCGAACTCGTCGCCGCCGAGGCGGGCGATGGTATCGGTCTCGCGCACCACGTCGTGAAGTCGGGCGCCGGCCTGGCGCAGCAGCTCGTCGCCCACCTGATGCCCCAGGGTGTCGTTGATGTATTTGAAACGATCCAGATCCATGACGAACAGGGAAAACTGGCCCGGGACACGGCGCGCCAGCAGTATCAGCTGGGTGAGGCGATCATAAAATAATTCGCGATTGGGCAAGCCGGTCAAGGCGTCGGTGAAGGCCAGCTTTTCCAGTTTCTGATAGAGTTCACGCAGCTCGGTGGACACGGCATTGAAGTGGGTGGCAAGCTGGCACAGCTCCTTGTTGCCGCTGACCCGCACCTGTTCGCCCAAATGGTCCTGGTTTTCACCTACCAGGCGCAGCTGCTGAGTCAGTGCGCCCAACGGTTGCAGCGTGGTCTTCTGCAGCAGCAGCAGGGCAATCAGCACGGCGACCAGAGTGATCAAGGCGGCCCCCATCAAGATCAAGCCCTCGGTCTGTTTCAGCTTCTGCTGAAACGCGGCCACATCGAATATCAGGCTGATGAGTAGATAGGCGTCGCCGCGTGCGTCTCTCAAGGTATGATCGATGCGCAGCGTCGCGCCGGCCGCGGAACGCTCCACCCACTGCGGCGATCGATAGGCCTCAACGCCGTCGGTAAAGTTGATCAGCAAAGGCGTGTTCAGAAGCTTTTCCAGTTTCTTGATATCCAAGGCCGCGTCGGTGTTGATCTGCAGATACCCCTGTACCGGATCCGAGCCGATGGGCATCAACGTGCCCAGGTAGACTCTGCCGTCCACCGGGCACAATAAGGAATGCGCGGTCCGACCATTTCCCGGGCCGTGCTTGAGTCGCTCTATCTGGGCGTGGCAAGGCAATACGTCACTCGAGGACACGGACGGGCTCAGCTCCAGGTTCACCAGCGCGCGAAAGTCCTTATCCAAGACCACCGTGCGTTTGATATTGAGCCGGGCAAACATGGGGGCATGGCGCTCGATATAGCGCACCAGCGCCGCTTCCAAGCGGGGAGACTGATGCTGTTCCAAGGCCTGACGAAAGCTCACGTCCGCGCGTATCGACGTGCCCACCTCAATGGCACGTTGCTGTGCGCCTTCGAGTTGTTCATGGACTTCCATCTCGATGATTTCGGTGAGCAGTTTGCGCTGGTTATCCAGGGCGAGATCGCGATAGAACTCGCCGGCCACCACCACCAATACGACTCCGATGACGGCCATCGCCAGGATGGTGGCAACCAGACTGGTGCGCATGGACCAATGATTGGGAGACAAGACAGACACAATCGACCTATTCATTCAGATACGGATAACCCTTGGCCTTCCACTCGGCGAAGCCGCCGCGAAACCAGTAGATCCGGGTATAACCACAGCGCCGGGCGCGCTTGACCGCCACGTAACTGCGACGACATTTGGGACCGTTGCAGTAAAACACAACCGGATGGTCGAAGCCGGGAAGCACTCGCGCCAGGCTGTCACAGTCGGTCTCGGTGTTGGGTAAACTGACCGAGCCTTCGATATAGCCTTGGCGCCGATCCCCCGTCAGACGGGCATCGATCATGACCAATCGGGGATGGTGCTCGAAAGTCGCAACCAGCTCCTCGGCGCTGAGCAAAACGGCGCCCTCGATGGCGGCGGGGGCAGATCCTTCCTCACTCCAGGCGGAAACGGGCGACAGCGCACCGCTAAAAACGGCGGCAAAAATCACCACTCCGGGCATGCATAAAGCCCCCCTGGCCTGCATAAACACTCACCTCTCTCCCACTAAACTTCGTGCTGCTACGGCAACGTCTAGTTAAGCATCGGCAGATGGGTAAAAATGTTGAATAAAGCTATGGAGCTTGAGGCCCTCAAATGACGACGCGCCAAGCCCGGGAAAGGACTACTCCTGGTGCCAGTCGGTGCCGTAATTATGGGTGATTTCGTCACCCGGCTGGATGTCTTTAAGGGCGATGACGGTCAAATCATCGCAATAACAGGCATTGGGCGCAGGGCTGTGATTGATGTACCGCAACGGCCCCTCGACCTTATGGCCCTCGGTGTCGGACACCCACAGGACGTGCGGACCGTTTCTCTTGGCGCGCTTGGGTTTGATGGCGCCGATCACTTCACCCTTACGGATCTTCTGCTTGGCGAACAACCCCAGGCCGTGGATACCACTCTCTTTAACCAATACTTTGTTTGCCATGACAGTACCTTGTCGTTCTCATTCAGCCCCAGGATACCCAGATCTGGCGAAATTTGCTGCAGCTAGGCGGCGCATGGTAGCGCAGCAGTGTCTCAGGACAGCAGACTGGAAATGACGGTGATCCTGCGCGGCTCTGAGACTTATGTGTCGGTCTCTACTTGACGCCCCCGCCCCCACAAGCGATGGAGCAAAATCGCGGTGAAGGCGACGGCCACAACGGAGCTGAGCAAATAGAGGGACAACAGGAAGGCATACATCGATTGCGTCACCCCCGCGAGCCGGCATACGCCCTCGATCAATGTGGGAACCATCAATACCAGGCAGATCGCGGCAATGTCCTCAAGCAGACTCAGCCAGGGGGTTTCCCGTAAACCACGGGCAATGAATTCATAGAACATACACTTGACCAACGCTAATAGGGTGGAACACACGGCGCGCCACGCACGGCCTGGCTGTTGCCAGGCCAACACCAGCCGGTCGCTGTGGTACGTGAGGCTTGCCTCGCGTTGGTTATCGTCCGGTTAAGGAAACTATTGAGGCGGGCGAAAAAGGAGAGGACAAATCTCGCCGGGGCCAGGGGAAATATGGTGGCTACGCCCTGATTCGAACAGGGGACCCCATCATTATGAGTGATGTGCTCTAACCAGCTGAGCTACGTAGCCATTGCGTATCGGGCGCCGGGCCCGGACAGGATTGCGAATTTTCCGGTTTTAACCTGTGCTTGTCAAGGCAAAGGGCAATAAGCCACTACACGTTAAAACGAAAGTGGATCACATCGCCGTCCTGGACGATGTAGTCCTTGCCTTCGAGGCGCCACTTGCCCGCCTCCTTGGCGCCTTGCTCGCCATGACCTCTGATGAAGTCGTCGTAGGCCACCACCTCGGCGCGGATGAAGCCCTTCTCGAAATCGGTGTGAATGACGCCGGCGGCCTGGGGCGCGGTGGCGCCTACTTTGACCGTCCAGGCGCGCACCTCTTTGACGCCGGCGGTGAAATAGGTCTGCAGCCCCAGCAGTTTATAACCGGCGCGGATGACACGGTTCAGGCCCGGTTCCTCCAGACCCATTTCGGCCAGGAAGATCTCTTTTTCATCGTCTTCCAGGTCCACCAGTTCGGACTCGATGGCGGCGCACACCGGCACCACCACTGCGCCCTCGGACTCGGCCAGCTCGCGCACCTTATCCAGATGGGGATTGTTGTCGAAGCCGCCCTCGGCGACGTTGGCGATGTACATAGTGGGCTTGATAGTGAGCAGGTGCAGATCGCGAACCAGTTTCAGCTGCTCCGCCTCCAGACCCACGGCGCGCGCCGGCACGCCGGCATTCAGCTGTCCCTTGAGGTGTTCACACAAGCGCAACTGGGCGTGGGCCTCTTTATCACCGCTCTTGGCCACACGCGAAAGGCGCTGAATGGCCTTGTCGACGGTCTCCAGATCGGCCAGACAGAGTTCGGTGTTGATGACCTCGATATCGTCGAGCGGATTGATGCGGCCCGCCACGTGGACCACGTTACCGTCCTCGAAACAGCGCACCACATGGGCGATGGCGTCGGTCTCGCGGATGTTGGCGAGAAACTTGTTGCCCAGGCCCTCGCCCTTGGAGGCACCCGCCACCAGGCCGGCGATGTCGACGAACTCCATGGTGGTGGGCACCACACGCTCGGGCTTGACGATCTCGGCCAAGGCATCCTGGCGCGGATCGGGGATGGGCACGACGCCGACGTTGGGCTCGATGGTACAGAAGGGGTAATTGGCCGCCTCGATACCCGCCTTGGTGAGGGCGTTGAACAGGGTCGATTTACCCACATTGGGCAGACCGACAATGCCGCATTTGATTCCCATAATTCGGTTTCCTGTTAGTTGTCCGAGTGCAGTGTATTCATGGCCTTCTGGAACTCACCGCCCACCACCTGGGGGAGCACCGCCAGGGCCGCGTCGATTGATGCCTCGATCAGGCCTTGATCCTCGGCAGCGGCGCGGCTGAGCACATAGTGGCTGACCTGTTTACTGTGGCCGGGATGGCCGATGCCGATGCGCAGGCGCATGAAATCCCGGCCGCCCATCTGGGCGACGATATCGCGCAGACCGTTGTGGCCGCCATGACCGCCGCCCCGCTTCAAGCGCGCCGTCCCCGGCGGCAGGTCCAGCTCATCATGCACCACCAGAATGTGTTCCAGCGGTATCTTGTAAAAACGCGCCACGGCCGCCACGGACTGGCCGGAACGGTTCATGAAGGTCTGGGGTTTAAGCAGCCACACATCCCGCTCAGCGATGCTGAGCTTGGCTAGCTCGCCATGAAACTTGGCCTCGAAGCGGAACTGGGCGCCGTGTTGGCGTGCCACCTGCTCGACAAACCAAAAACCGGCGTTGTGCCGAGTCGCTTCGTACTGCGGGCCGGGATTTCCCAGACCGACAATCAAGGCAACCACGGCAGACAACACCGGTCTCCTTCAAGCCCTACAGGCGTAGGACTTATTCCGGGGCGGCTTCGTCTTCGCCCGCCTCAGGCGCGGCTTCCACCTCTTCCTCGACGCTGCCGGCACGGCTGGCCACAATACTCACCACGGGCAGGTCATGCTCTTCGCCGTGGCTCAGCTCGACGATCTCGACGCCTTCCGGCAGTTTCAGCTCGGAAAGATGGAGCGAGTCGCCGATGTCCATCGCGGACACATCCGCTTCCAGGTATTCCGGCAGCTTGCCCGCCGGACAGCTGACTTCGACGCTGGTCATCTGATGCGTCACCACACCGCCGGCCTTGGCGCCGGGGGCGATATCTTCACCGATGAAATGCAGGGGCACGGAGACCTTGATCATCGAGGCCTCGTCAACGCGCAGAAAATCCATGTGCACGATGGCCTGCTTGAAGGGATGCATCTGCAGGTCCTTGACCACCGCCTTTTGCGCCTCACCGGCCACGTTGACCGTGACAATGTGGGAAAAAAACGCCTCATTTTCGATCTGCTGCCAGATGATATTCTTGGCCATGCTGATGCTCTGGGGGTCTCTGTTACCGCCGTAGATCACGGCGGGCACTTTGCCTTCACGACGCAGGCGGCGGCTCGCACCTTTCCCCTCGTCGTTACGCAGCTCTGCATCTACGATAAACGCTTCAACACTCATTTTTCTGTCTCTCTATATTAGAGTTAATGTTTCGCCTCCCCCGCGACCAGGGTCGGCATGGCTTGCGCCGTCAGTCAACACACTGAACGCACAAATTCTTGTAAGCCCCGGCCGCCGTGAGCGCTCACTTTAGCGCTTGGAATTCGAAAAGGGGCGCCAGCCGCCCCTTTCCCTTACTCAACAAACAGCGAGCTGACCGATTCTTCGTTGCTGATGCGGCGAATGGTCTCGCCCAGCAGCTCGGCGATACTGAGCTGGCGGATCTGGCTGCAGGCCTGGGCCTCAGGCGAAAGCGGAATGGAATCGGTCACCACCAACTCGTCCAGCTTGGAATTCTCGATATTGCTCACCGCCGGACCGGACAACACCGGATGGGTACAGTAGGCCACCACCTTCTGCGCACCGTGCTCTTTCAAAGCCCCGGCGGCGGTGCACAGGGTGCCGGCGGTGTCCACCAGGTCGTCGATCAGGATACAGGTGCGGTCCTCGACATCGCCGATGATATTCATGACCCGCGCCACATTGGGCTTGGGGCGGCGTTTGTCGATAATGGCCAGGTCGGCATCGTCGAGACGTTTGGCTAAGGCCCGGGCACGGACGACACCGCCCACGTCGGGCGAGACGACGACGATGTCGTCGCCGATCTTGTGGCGCCAGATATCGCCCAGCAAAATCGGTGAGGCGTAGATATTGTCCACCGGCAGGTCGAAAAAGCCCTGAATCTGGTCGGCGTGCAGGTCGACGGTCATGATGCGATCGGCGCCGCTGACGGTGAGCATGTCGGCCACCACGCGCGCGGTGATGGGCACGCGCACGGAGCGCGGCCGGCGGTCCTGACGCGAGTAGCCGAAATAGGGGATGACGGCGGTGATGCGGCCGGCCGAGGCACGGCGCATGGCGTCCATCATGACGCACAGCTCCATCAGATTGTCGTTGGTGGGGGCGCAGGTGGACTGGACGATGAAGACATCGCGGCCGCGGATATTCTCCATGACCTCGACCATGATCTCGCCGTCGCTGAAACGGCCCACCACCGCCTTGCCCAGAGAGGTATCGAGGTATTTGACCACCGCCTGGGCGAGCTGGGGGTTGGCGTTACCAGTGAACACCATCATCCTGCTGTCAGCCACGACTCGAACCTCTCTCGCTTTTCTATTCACCGGACAAAAATATGGCTGGGGTGCCAGGATTCGAACCTGGGTATGCAGGGATCAAAACCCTGTGCCTTACCGCTTGGCGACACCCCAATAATTAAACTGTTCTCGCGTCTGAATGGGACGTTTGGGTCAGGCGATCCAACAGCGGGGACCGGTTCAAACCCTTGGCAACAACGCCATGCCAGGGGCCCGGCAGCTGTTGCAAAACACGTCGCGCATCCGCCTCTTCGGCAAACGGGGCGAAGACACAGGCACCCGTGCCACTCATGCGGGACTGGCTGTATCGGGCCAACCAATTCAAAGCCTTATCTACGTCCGGGTAGCGCTTGCGCACCACCGCTTCGCAGACGTTGCTAGCCTGCCCGTCGAGAAAGGCGGGTATTTTGATGCTTTGCGCCGCGCGTGTCAATTCCGGCGCGGCGAAGATCTCGGCCGTCGACACCTGGCAGGGCGGGATAATCACTACGAACCAGGGCTCGGGCAGATCGATGGGGGTGAGCCGCTCGCCCACGCCTTCGGCCCAGGCAGCCTGGCCGTGCACGAACACCGGCACGTCGGCGCCCAACGCCAGGCCCAGCGCGGCCAGCTGATCGACGCTGAGCCCGAGCCCCCAAAGCCGGTTCAGCGCCACCAGGGTGGTGGCGGCGTCGGAACTGCCACCGCCCAGGCCGCCGCCCATGGGCAGGCGTTTGTGGAGGCGGATATCCACCCCTTGAGCGGTGCCGCTGAACTGCTGTAGCGCACGCGCGGCGCGCACGGTGAGATCATCGAGCTCGGCCACGCCGGCCAGGGCGTCGACGCGGCGCACCCGGCCGTCTTGGCGCAGGGCGAAACTCAATTCATCGGCATAATCGAGAAACTGGAACACACTCTGCAACAGGTGATAACCGTCGGCGCGGCGGCCGGTGATGTGTAAAAACAGATTGAGCTTGGCCGGCGCCGGCCAATGTTCAGACCACATCGTCGGCGTCGCCCCGAGCCAGGTCCCAGTCATCGATCACCAGCCGGATACGCAGACGCGGGTTTTCCAGCTCCAGCTTACGCGGCAGGTCAAGATCGGCGACGCGTTGATAACGGCTGTAGCGGATCTGCCAGCCGGACTGCTGCAACTCAGCCAGACGCCCGGCCGCATCCAAGGCATAGCGGTCGATCATGCCGGGGGCCGGGGCGCCGACCAGCCAGTGTTTGAAGCCCTGTACCGGTACCGACCAACCCAATTGCTCCTGCATCAGCATTTCCACCGAGCTGGCCGACAGGGCGGCTTGCGCGCCGGTCTCGATGACGGCATAACCCGGCCGGCCGAACAGTCGTGCCGCCTGCCGCCCGAAGGCGCCGCTCAGACGGATGTCGTAACTGTCGCCGCGCTGCTGCCAGGCCAGTGCGGCGCTCCAGCTGTCCGACTGCTTGTCTTTGACGGCGACGCGGCCGCTGAAAGACCAACGTTCCAATTGCGCCAGCGCCCGGCGCTGGGCCTGCCATTCGGCGGCGCGCTGCTCGATTGAGACGGGTGGCGAGATGGCGGGCCGCGTGGCGCAGGCCGATAGCAAAAGCCCACTCAGCAGAACAAAAAAAACACCCAGGGCGCGCGGGCACCGGGTGCGGTTGGAATGATGCGGCATTATTTTTCGAATCGTTTGATGGTATTGCGCACGGCAGTGCTTTCGGGGCTGGTCTCCAGGGCCTGCTGCCAGATGCTGCGGGCGCCGTCGTGGTCGCCCTTGACCCACAGCACCTCACCCAGGTGGGCGGCGACTTCGGCGTCTGCATTCTTGTTCATGGCCCGCTGCAAATACTCCAGGGCCTGATCCAATTTGCCCTGGCGGTATAACACCCAGCCCATGCTATCCAGTATATAAAAGCTGTCCGGCTCCAATTCCAGGGCGCGCTTGACGTAGGTATAGGCCTCGTCGATGCGATCGGTGCGATCGGCCAGGGTATAGCCGAGGGAATTGAGGGCGTCGACGTGGTCGGGTTCGCGTTCCAGAATGGCCAGCAGGTCGCGCTCGAGCTGGTCAATGCGGCCCAGCTTTTCCGCCACCATAGCGCGGGCATACAGCAGCTCAGTGTTGCCCGGCGCCCCTTGCAGGGCGTGATCGTAGACATCCAGGGCCGCCTGATAATGCCCTACATCGCGCAGGATCTCACCTTCGGCCAGATACAGGCGCAACTGCTGCCCGGGCGTACGCGCCTGGGCCGCATGCAGCAGGGCGCGGGCCGCGTCCACGTCGCCCTGGCGCGCGTGCAGCAAGGCGCTGCGCACTTGGGCATTGAGATAGTTTTCGCCACGGCTGACGCTGCTGTACCAGCGAATGGCACGGTCATAGTTTTCCTTGATCTCCTCGATACGGCCGAGGTAATAGCCGGTCTCGTCGACGCGCACGGCGCGGTCGTTGAGGCGCAGAAAATAGTCGCGCGCCTCGTCGATCAGCTCGACACGCAGCGCCACCAAGCCGGCGGCAAACAGGATGTCATCGTTTTCGGGCTGGGCCTTGAGCACCTTGCGAAACTGCTCCAGTGCCTCGTTGGGACGATCCACGTCGACCAACATGCGGCCGTACTGCACCCGCAGCTCCATATCGTCGCCGTTGCGGCGCACCCTCTGGCCGAGATAATCCAAGGCGGCCGCTTCGCGATTGTCGGCCTGCAGAATACGCGCGCGCAGAATGACCGCCTGGGTCCAGTCGGGATCCAACACCAACAGTCGATCGATGGTGGTCTCCGCCTGTTGCAGCTTGCCGGCGCGCAGGGACAACTGGGCATGAGCGAACAGGGCGGCGTTATCGTCCGGATGCCGCTCGAGATAACGTTGCATCACTTCCAAGGCCGCGTCCTTATCCTGCTCGCGGCCGAGCAGGCGAATCATCATGAGATAGCGGCTGGCATCGTCCTCGGCGGTGGCCGCCACCAGTTCCAGCGATTCCAGCGCGGCGCTGTAGTCGCCGGCTTTGACCTGCAGCATGGTGAGGATCTGGCCGGCATCGGCATTGGTCGGGTCCAACTCGATCCACTGCCGACCCAACTCCAATGCGGCCTGATATTCGCGGGTAAACAGGGCGATGCGGGTGGCGCGCTCCACCAGTCGGGGGTCGGCGGTCTGTTTGGCCAGGCGGGTATAGTATTCCACCGCCGTTTCGTATTCGCCGCGCTGTAACGCCACCTCGGCCACGAACAGGTCGTTGAGCAGCTCGGGGGTGAGTTCGACATCCGGCAGCTCGGGGCCGCTGGCGCGCATCTCAGCCTGCTCCTCGGGCGCCTGAACACCCGGCTGAGGCGCTGTAGCACAGGCTGAAAGCATTGATATTAAAAGGAAAGGTCCGAATATTAATGAATAAGGCTTCATCCTGCCCTCCGCGAGACTGGATCGATGTCAGTTCGGCTAGTCTACCCTAGGGGGAACTCAGCCCCAAAATGTTGCGTCTAATTGGTTGCTCTACTTGCCATTATCGGGCATATACAGCAGAATTCCTCGTCTAATTGGATTACCTAAGTGGCTGAAAAGTTTCAATGAGCCTGCTCGCCGTCGGCATCAACCATAAAACCGCTCCGGTCGAAATTCGGGAACGCGTATCCTTCGCCCCCGAGCGCCTTGCCGATGCGCTCCATGAACTAACCTCCACCCAGGAGGTGAGCGAGGCCGCCATTTTGTCGACATGCAACCGCACCGAGCTGGTGTGCTGCAGCAATCAACGCGACGGCAACACCGTTATCGACTGGTTCGAGCATTATCATAAACTCAGCGATGCCGAGGTGCGCCCCTATTTGTACGTGCATCCGGATCAATTGGCGGTGCGCCATGTCTTGCGGGTGGCCAGCGGGCTCGATTCCCTGATCCTGGGCGAGCCCCAGATCCTGGGTCAGATCAAGGACGCCTACAGCAAGGCACAGCAGGCCGGCACCGTCGGCAAACTGCTCAGCCGCCTGTTCCAACACACCTTCTCGGTGGCCAAACAGGTACGCACCGACACCGCCATCGGCTCCAGTCCGGTCTCGGTGGCCTTCGCCGCCGTCAGCCTGGCAAAGCAGATTTTCAGCGGCATGGAGGAACACACCGCGTTGCTGATCGGCGCCGGCGAGACCATCGAGCTGGCCGCCCGCCACCTGCATGCCAGCGGCATCGGGCGCATGATCATTGCCAACCGCACAGTGGAAAAGGCCCATACCCTGGCCCAGGAATTCGATGCCTACGCCATCGCCCTGGGCGAGATCCCGCATCACCTGGCCGAGGCCGACATCGTCATCTCCTCCACCGCCAGCCAGCTGCCCATCCTGGGCAAGGGCGCGACGGAACGCGCCATTAAGGCGCGCAAACACCGTCCCATGCTGATGATCGACATCGCCGTGCCGCGCGATATTGAGCCGGAGGTGGGCGCCATGGAGGACATCTATCTCTACACTGTCGACGACCTGCAGGAGATCATCGAAGAAGGCCTGAAATCACGCCAGGAGGCCGCCGAACAGGCCGAAGAGATCATCGACACCCAAGTGGCCCATTTCATGGGCTGGCTGCAATCCTTAAGCGCCGTGGACACCATCTGCCAATTTCGCGACCACGCCATGGGCATCCGCGAAGCCGAAGTGGCCAAGGCCATGCAACGGCTGGCCAACGGCGCGGATGCCGAACAGGTATTGCAAAAGCTGGCCCACAACCTGACTAACAAACTCACCCACGCCCCCAGCGCCCAACTGCGCCAGGCCGGCTTCGACGGCCGAGACGAAATCCTGGACGCGGCGCGCCTGCTGTTCCAACTCAAAAAGACCCAACGTTAAACCCGTGAAACCATCCATACGCAGCAAACTGGAGAATCTCTCCGAGCGGCTGCAGGAGATCAATGCACTCCTGGCCGACCCGGATACGATCGCCGACCAAAAAAAATTCCGCGTCTTGTCACAAGAATATGCCGAGCTGAATCCGGTGATCGCCTGTTTTACACAGTACCGTCAGACCGTGGAGGACATGGAGACCGCCGAGGAAATGCTGGCCGACCCGGACATGCGCGACATGGCCGAGGACGAACTCAAAGACGCGCGCGAGAAACAGGAAGCCTTGGAGGCCGAGCTGCAGAAACTGCTGCTGCCCAAGGACCCTAACGACGACAAGAACACCTATCTGGAAATCCGCGCCGGCACCGGCGGCGACGAGGCCGCCATCTTCGCCGGCGATCTGTTCAAAATGTATGCGCGCTACGCCGAGCAACAGGGCTGGCAGGTCGAAGTGCTGAGCGAGAGCCTGGGTGAGCACGGCGGTTATAAAGAGATCATTTCGCGCGTCATCGGCCGCGGCGCCTACTCCAAACTCAAATTCGAGTCGGGCGCCCACCGCGTGCAGCGCGTGCCCGAGACCGAGTCCCAGGGCCGTATTCACACCTCAGCCTGCACCGTGGCGGTAATGCCCGAGGCCGACGCGCTGGAACAGATCGACATCAACCCCGCGGACCTCAAGGTGGACACCTATCGCGCCTCCGGCGCCGGCGGCCAGCACGTCAACAAGACCGACTCGGCCATCCGCCTCACCCACCTGCCCAGCGGCATCGTGGTGGAGTGCCAGGACGAACGCTCGCAGCACAAGAACCGCGCCCGCGCCATGTCCCTGCTGCAGGCCAAACTCTACACCATGCAGCAGGAGAAGCAGGCCGCCGAACAGGCCAGCACCCGGCGTCAGCTGGTGGGCAGCGGCGATCGCTCCGAACGCATCCGCACCTATAATTATCCCCAGGGGCGGGTCACCGATCACCGCATCAACCTGACGCTCTACAAGCTCGACGACATCATGCAGGGCAATCTGGGCCCGGTGGTCGAACCGCTGACCAGCGAATATCAGGCCGATTTGCTGGCGGCCATGAGCGACGGATAGGTTTGTGCCCAGCATCGCCCAGGTACTGGCCGAGGCCAAGACCCGCATTGATACGCTAGATGCCGAGGCGCTGCTGGCCCACGTTTTGGACAAGGAGCGCAGTTACTTGCGCGCCTGGCCCGAGCGCGACGTGGCGGCAACGCCACTCAGCGAGTTCCGGAACTTGGTGGCGCGCCGTGACCGCGGTGAACCCCTGGCCTACCTTACCGGCTGGCGTGAATTCTGGTCCCTGCGGCTGCAGGTCAGCCCCGCCACGCTGATCCCGCGACCCGACACCGAAGTATTGGTGGAACAGGCGCTGCAATTGATTCCGCCGCACGCCGACTGGCGCATCGCCGACCTCGGCACCGGCGCCGGCGCCATCGCCCTGGCCATTGCCAACGAGCGCCGCCGCTGTCGCGTCGTCGCCACCGACATCTGCCCCCAGGCCCTGCACATCGCCCAGGCCAATGCCCACCGCCTGGGCATCGATAACGTCGAATTCCGCCAAGGCGACTGGCACGCAGCACTGCATGCAACGGAACGCTTTCAGCTCATCGCCAGCAATCCACCCTACGTCGAGGCGCATGATCGCCACCTGCAGGACGACGGCCTGCCCTATGAACCCTTGCAGGCCTTGAGCCCCGGTGTCGACGGCCTGGCGGCCATGCGCATCATCGTGGCACAAGTAGGCCACCACTTACGTGCGCCCGGCTGGCTGTTGCTGGAGCACGGCTATGATCAAGGCGAGGCGGTGCGCGCCCTGCTGGCCCGGCATGGCTATACCGAGGTGAACAGCCGGCGTGATTGGGGCGATAATGAACGCATCACGGCGGGTCGCCGGCCGGCATAAACCGAATCACGGACACGGATATGGACACATTTACTCTGCCCCGCCCGCTGGTCAACACTATTCTGAATCAGGCGCAGCAATCCCCCGACAAGGAAATCTGTGGCCTTATCGGCGGCCGCGATGGCCGCGCCGAACACTGTTATCCCATCGACAATGCCGCCCTGGATCGGACGCGCCGCTTTCAAATGGACCCGCGCGCACAAATCGAGACCATGCGCCATATGCGCGACAAGGGCGAGGCGCTGATCGCCATTTACCATTCCCATCCGCGCGCCCCGGCGCTGCCCTCGGTCACCGATTTGAGCGAGGCCAGTTATCCCGAGGCGGTCTACCTGATCGTCTCCCTCAATACCATCGGCGTGTTGGAAATGGCCGCCTTTCGCATTAAAGATCGCCGGGCCGAGGAGATCGCCCTACAACTTGCCTAATCCGGAGGATGTCATGCACAAGATCGCCGCCACATTGCTTTACGCCCTGCCCTTGCTGGCCAACGCCGCCCCCGAGTTGAGCGGCACACCCCACGAGCTGTCGCAGTACTTGCTGGATCAAAAGAAAATCATTGCCATCGAGGGCGAGGCCGAGGAAAAGGTGGAGGCGGACCGCGCTGTGGTAAGCATCGCCGTGCGCACCAAGGAAAACAAACTCCAGGACGCCTTGCAGAAAAACGAGGCCCTCAGACACACCCTGCGGCAACAACTGCAGCAGGCGGGCATCGACGCCGAGGCCATCCGGGCCTCCAATTTTTCTTCCACCCCCGACTACGGTTGGTTCGGTGACAAGCCCAGCAGCTACGAAGTCAGCAACGAAGTCAAAATCTCCATTCGCAACGAAGCACAGCTGCAGACCATCGCCCGTCTGGTGGACAGCCACAAGGAAATCTTCCTCGGCACCATGACGTTTGAGGATTCGGCCGCCGCGACGAACACGCTGAAGGTGTTGGAAAAGGCGCTTACCATGGTTCAGGACAAACGGGCGCTTTACGAAGGACAATTGGGCGTGACGCTGCAGCCGATCCGCGTCAGCACCCCGCAGGTCTTCGCGCGCACCCCGCAGCTGCAACGCATGGCGCCGGCAAAACCGGGGCAAGAGGGTATCTCAAACACGGCCGACACGGCGCCGGCCAGCGGCGATTTCGGCGGCATTACTTACGGCGCCAATACACTGGTTGAATTCGTCGTACAGAGCGGGAAGTGAAGACGCGGGCGCGCCCGCTCAGTAGCCCTCGGCGATAAACGAGATGGTATGACTGAGCACGGCGCGCCATTGCTGTTCCAGCTCCGGCGTGAACTCGGGGTCGGACTCCGCCACCACGCCCATCAGGGTATCCAGCCAATATTTATAGAGTTCGGGACGAATGTTGAGCCGGTCGCGGGCATGGCTTTTACGCACCCGCTCCATGGCGTGGGTCGCAATCAGGTTGTCGCGCGGGTACAAGATAGCCATGGAGAGTGACTGCTTGAGTACCGCCTGCTGTTTGCGCATATCGATGCCACTGAACATGCGGGCAATATCGGCATGACTCGCCATGAGCCTGTCGTAGAATTCATTCATCAAATCATGGTTTCCCAGGCTGCGACCATAGCTCTGTTTGACTGCGTTGACGACGGCTTCGTCCATTTCCCATGCCTCCTTACCTCCCCAGCTCAAACGGGGCGTGCCTACAAAATGTTACTGTCAAGAAATGCTATCGGACTACACAAGGGGAATATTTAGGGCTGCACTTTGGTCGTTCCTGTGCCACGGAAAAGCCGCAAGGGCGGCGGCTTCGCGCTAATTCGAGGGTGTTTGGTCCTGCAGCTTTTGCTTAAGTAACTGATTCACCTGCGCCGGATTGGCCTTGCCCTGCGAGGCCTTCATCACCTGACCGACAAAAAAGCCGAGCATTTTTTCCTTGCCGGCCTTGTATTCCTCGATCTGTTTGGGATTGCGGGCCAACACCTCATCGATGATCTTTTCGATGGCGCCGCTGTCGGTGACCTGTTTCAGGCCTTTGGCCTCGATAATGGCATCGGCCTCGCCCTCGCCCGCCCACATGGCCGTGAACACCTGCTTGGCGATCTTGCCGGAAATGGTGTTGTCTTGGATGCGCTTGATCATGCCGGCGAGCATCTCGGCCGAGACCGGACTGCCGGCCAGTCCCTTGCCCTCACGGTTGAGCGCGCCGAGCAGCTCGACGATGATCCAATTTGCCGCCAGTTTGGCGTCGGCGCCGGCCTGCACCGCAGCCTCAAAAAAGTCGGCCAATTCGCGGCTGCCGGTGAGAATGACGGCGTCTTCGGCCTTGATGCCGTAGTCGTCAATAAAACGCTGCTTCTTGGCCGCGGGCAGTTCCGGCAGGGTGGCGCGCACCGCCTCGATGAAGGACGCCTCCACCGCCACCGGCAATAGGTCGGGATCGGGAAAATAGCGATAGTCGAAGGCCTCTTCCTTGGCGCGCATGGAACGGGTCTCATGTTTATCGGCGTCATAGAGGCGGGTCTCCTGCACCACCTCGCCGCCGCCTTCGATGATTTCGATCTGGCGCTCCACTTCATAATTGATGGCGCGCTCGATGAAACGGAAAGAGTTGAGGTTCTTCAGCTCGGCGCGGGTGCCGAATTTCGACTCGCCTTTAATCCGCACCGAGACGTTGGCGTCGCAGCGGAACGAGCCTTCCTGCATGTTGCCGTCGCAGATCTCCAGATACTGTACGAGCGAATGAACCTTGCGCATATAGGCCACCGCCTCCTTGGCGTTGCGCAGGTCGGGCTCGGAGACGATCTCCAGCAATGGGGTGCCGGCACGGTTCAGGTCAATGCCGGTCATGCCGTGAAAGTCCTCGTGCAGCGACTTGCCCGCATCCTCTTCCAGGTGGGCGCGGGTGATGCCGATGGTCTTGGTGGCACCGTCCTCCAGCTCGATGTCCAGATGGCCGTTGGCGACAATGGGCAGTTCGTACTGGCTGATCTGGTACCCCTTGGGCAGATCGGGATAGAAATAATTCTTACGCGCAAAAACCGAGCGGCGGGTGATCTCGCAATTGGTCGCCAGGCCGAACTTCACCGCCATGCGCACCGCCTCCTTGTTCAACACCGGCAACACCCCGGGCAACCCCAGGTCGACGGCGCAGGCCTGGGTGTTGGGCGCGGCACCATAGGCGGTGGAGGCGCCGGAAAAGATCTTGCTCTTGGTGGCAAGCTGGGCGTGAATCTCCAGACCGATGACGACTTCCCATTGCATTGCTGAATTCCTCTTAAATCTAATATGTTAACCGCAACGGACGCGAAGTAACGCCAAGGATAGTTCGGTTTTAACTTTGCGACCCTTTGCGTCCTTCGCGGTAAGGATTATTGAAAGCCCTCCGGCGCCCGGTTGTGCCAGTCGCTCACCTGCTGGTATTGATGCGCCACATTGAGCAGGCGCGCCTCGTCGAAGTAGTTGCCAATGATCTGCAGCCCCACCGGGCGCTTGCCGACGAAACCGCAGGGCACCGATATCCCCGGCAGACCGGCCAGGTTGGTGGCGATGGTGTAGGCGTCTGAAAGATACATGGTGACCGGGTCGTCGGTGCGTTCGCCCAGGTTGAAGGCCACCGTGGGCGAGGTGGGCCCCATGATCACATCCACCTTTGTGAAGGCCTGCTTGAAATCCTGACTGATGAGCTGACGCACTTTTTGCGCCTTCAAATAATAGGCATCGTAATAACCGGCCGACAGGGCGTAGGTGCCGATCATGATGCGGCGCTTGACCTCGGGGCCGAAGCCCTCGCCGCGCGAACGCTTGTAGAGATCCATCAGGTCGTTGGGAGCGTCACAGCGATGGCCGAAGCGCACACCGTCGAAACGCGACAGGTTGGAGGAGCACTCGGCCGGGGCGACCACGTAATAGGCCGGCACCGACAGGCCGGTATTGGGCAGGCTGATATCCACCACCTCAGCGCCCAGCTTTGTGTAGTCCTCGATGGCCGCCTGCACCGCAGCGGCCACGTTATTGTCCAGACCTGCGGCAAAATACTCCTTGGGCAGGCCGATCTTCAGCCCGTTCAGCGACTGGTTCAAATCCGCCGTGTAATCGGGTACGGGCTGATCGGCGCTGGTGGAGTCGCGCGCGTCGAAACCGGCCATGACATTCATCATCAGAGCACAGTCCTCGGCGCTGCGCGCCATGGGGCCGGCCTGATCCAGACTGGAGGCGAAGGCGATCATGCCGTAGCGCGAGACGCGGCCGTAGGTGGGCTTGAGGCCGGTGATGCCGCACAGCGCCGCCGGCTGGCGGATGGAGCCGCCGGTATCGGTGCCGGTGGCCGCCGGCGCCAGACGCGCCGCCACCACCGCGGCCGAACCGCCGGAGGAGCCGCCGGGCACGGCGTCCAGGTCCCAGGGGTTTTTCACCACGCCGTAGAAACTGGTCTCGTTGGAGGAGCCCATGGCGAACTCGTCCATGTTGGTCTTGCCCAACATCACCGCGCCCGCCTGTTTGAATCGCTCGATCACGGTGGCGTCGTAGGGCGAGATAAAGTTGTCCAGCATCTTGGACGCGCAACTGGTCTTCACGCCCTCGGTGCAGAAGATGTCTTTCTGGGCGATGGGGATGCCGGTCAGCGGCGCGGCGCCGCCGGCCTTGATGTCGGCGTCGGCGGCCCGGGCGGCGGCCATGGCCGCGTCCCGGGTGACGGTAATATAGCCGTTGACCTGGGCATCCAGCTGTTCGATGCGGTCGAGATAGGCGCGGGTGAGTTCCTCGCTGGAAAATGCGCCGGCCTTCAGGCCCGCCGACAGCTGGGCAATGGTTTTTGTGTGCATAGTCTAAATCGTTTTAAGTGTCCGGGCTGGAAGCAGAGTTCACTCAATCACCTTGGGCACCAGGTACAGCCCGTTTTCGGTCTGCGGCGCGAGGGCTTGAAAGCGCTCGCGCTGATCGGTCTCGGTGACCGCATCCTCGCGCAGACGCTGGGCCATCTCCAGGGGGTGGGCCATGGGCGCGACAGCGCTGGTATCCACGGCGTCCATCTGCGCCACCAGATCGAGAATCTTGGATAGGGTAGCGGCCATTTCCGGAACATCCGGGGCCGCAATCTCAAGACGCGCCAAGTGGGCGATCTTGTCCACATCACTCCGCTCAAGACTCATTTGTTCACTCCGCTGCTTGGATATTCGCGTTATGCCGGCCTGAGCCGACGCAAGGCAGGCAAAGTTAGCACAATTGCGCGCTTGCCCAAAGCCCTGACAAATTGCTAAATTACCGCAGGTTTTGGCCGTAACTCTATTCAGTCTCTATTTTTTAACAGGTAACTCATCCAAATGGTCTTCAAGCGCTTTCGCGGTATCTTCTCCAATGATCTGTCCATTGACCTCGGTACCGCCAATACCTTGATCTATGTCCGCGGCCAGGGCATCGTGCTCAACGAACCCTCGGTGGTGGCCGTGCGTCAGGACCGCGGTCCCGGCGGCCCCAAGAGCATCGCCGCGGTGGGCATGGAGGCCAAGCGCATGATCGGCCGCACGCCGGGCAGCATCGTTGCCATCCGGCCGCTCAAAGACGGCGTCATCGCCGACTTTACCGTGACCGAGAAGATGCTGCAGCACTTTATCCGCAAAGTGCATGAAAACAAGTTTTTTCGTCCCAGTCCGCGGGTATTGATCTGCGTCCCCTGTGGCTCAACCCAGGTGGAGCGCCGCGCCATCAAGGAATCGGCCGCCGGCGCCGGCGCCCGTGACGTGTATCTGATCGAAGAACCCATGGCCGCCGCCATCGGCGCCGGCATGCCGGTAGGCGAGGCACGCGGTTCCATGGTGTTGGATATCGGCGGCGGCACCAGCGAGATCGCCGTGCTATCGCTCAACGGCATCGTCTACTCGGCTTCGGTGCGTATCGGCGGCGATCGCTTCGACGAGGCCATCATCAACTACGTGCGCCGCAACTACGGCACCCTGATCGGTGAAAGCACGGCGGAGCGCATCAAGCACGAAATCGGTTCCGCCTATCCGGGCAAGGAAGTCCTGGAGATCGAAGTGAAGGGCCGCAACCTGTCCGAGGGCGTGCCGCGCAGCTTCACCCTCAACAGTAACGAGATCCTGGAATCCCTGCAGGAGCCGCTCACCGGCATTGTCAGCGCGGTGAAAACGGCCTTGGAACAGACGCCGCCGGACCTGGGGTCCGACATCGCCGAACGCGGCATGGTGCTCACCGGCGGCGGCGGTCTGCTGCGCGACCTGGACCGGCTGCTGATGGAAGAGACGGGGCTGCCGGTGATCGTGGCGGAAGACCCGCTCACCTGTGTTGCCCGCGGCGGCGGCCGCGCCCTGGAGATGATCGACGAGGGCGGCACTGAGCTGTTTTCTGTGGAGTAATCCTGCCGCCGGCCCTTGAACGGACGGCTGAATTGGCAGTCAACAGCCCCGGGAAGGGGCTGGAGAGAGCGTCATAAAACCTCTATTCGTACACGGTTCATCCGCCAACGTACGCTTTGTGGCGTGCGCCCTCGCGTGTGTCCTGCTGATGGTGCTGGATCACCGCTTCCAATACCTGAAAGAGGTGCGCGCCGCGGTCTCGGTGGTGGTCTACCCTATCCAGACCCTGGTCAACCTGCCCGTCACCGCGGGCGCATGGATGGGTGAAAGCTTTGCCACGCGCGAAGCCCTGATGGCCGAGGTCACCACCCTCCAGACCCAGCAACTGCTCTACGATGTGCGACTGCAGAAGATGGCCGCGCTGGAGAGCGAAAACATGCGCCTGCGCCAGCTGCTCGATTCCTCGTTTAAGGTGGGCGAGCGGGTGCTGATTGCTGAGCTGTTGGCGGTGGATATGGAACCCTTCTCCAGCCAGATCGTGGTCAACAAGGGCGGCGGCGACGAACTCTACCCCGGCCAGCCGGTGCTCGACGCCCACGGCATCATGGGCCAGATCACCCGTGTCGGCCCGCTCACCAGTACCGCCATGTTAATCAGCGACCCCAATCATGCTATCCCGGTGGCGGTAAACCGCAACGGCCTGCGCGCCATCGCCATCGGCACCGGTAATCCGGAGGAATTAGACATCCCCCACTTCCCCAACAACGCCGACATCCAGGTGGGCGACCTGCTGGTGAGCAGCGGCCTGGGGGGCCGTTTTCCGCAGGGCTATCCGGTGGCCACCATCAGCGCCATCGATATCGACCCGGGTCAGCCCTTCGCCCGGGTCAGCGCCCGCCCGGCGGCGGAACTGCAGCGCAGCCGCGAGGTGTTGCTGGTATGGCCCACCATACCCGAGACTGAACCCGCGC
This sequence comes from Candidatus Tenderia electrophaga, assembly GCA_001447805.1. Classification (NCBI taxonomy): domain Bacteria; kingdom Pseudomonadati; phylum Pseudomonadota; class Gammaproteobacteria; order Tenderiales (SeqCode); family Tenderiaceae (SeqCode); genus Tenderia (SeqCode); species Tenderia electrophaga (SeqCode). The sequence goes on along the minus strand of CP013099.1, from coordinate 3,331,292 downwards.
CGCGGGCCACGGAGGCGCAGAACTAATGGCCCAGGTCACCCGCGGCGGCGGCATGATCATCATCGGCCTGACCTATGTGGCGGCGCTGATCTTGACCCTCATCCCCCTGCCTCAATGGATGGCGGCCTTCCGCCCGGAGTGGCTGGCGCTGGTGCTGATCTATTGGTGCATGGCCCTGCCGCACCGCATCGGCATCTTCACCGCTTTTGGCCTGGGCCTGATGTTGGATGTATTAAAAGGGGCCCTCTTGGGTCAGCACGCCCTGGCGCTGGTGGTTGTCGTTTATCTTACCCAGAAGGTATATCAACAGATTCGCATCTTTCCCATGTGGCAACAGGCGCTCAGTATCATGGGTCTGCTGATTCTGTATCAAGTGCTGGTGATGTGGGTCAATGGCATCACCGACCTCAAGAGCAGCAGCTGGAGCGACTGGCTGCCCGCCGTCAGCTCCACCCTGTTGTGGCCCTGGATCTATCTGATTCTGCGAGATATCCGTCGCCACTTCGGTATTAAGTAGTCGTTACCCATGGCCCACCGCATCGCCATCAAGGACCACTTCCGCGAAACCCAGCTGTTTACCTCGCGCGCCGTGATCGCCTTTATCGGGATCCTATTGATCTTGCTGGCCATTGTCGCGCGCATGGCCTATTTGCAAATCATCGGCCACGAGCACTACACCACCTTATCGCAGAACAATCGCGTCAGCCTTCAGCCGCTGGCGCCGACGCGCGGCCTGATCTTCGACCGCAACGGCGTCATCCTGGCCCAGAATCTGCCCACCTACGCCTTGGAGGTGGTGCCGGAACGGGTCGACGACCTGGACGCCACCATTGCCGAACTGGCCGAGATCGTCGCCATCAGCCCAACAGATATCGAACGCTTTCATGAACGCCGCCAACAATCGCGCCGCTTCCAGCCCATCGCCCTGCGCCACCGCCTCAGCGACGAGGAGGTGGCACGCCTGGCAGTGAACCGCCACCGCTTTCCCGGCGTGGAGATCGCCGCGCGGCTGACGCGCGATTATCCGCAAAAGAATCTCGCTGTACATGCCGTGGGTTACGTGGGCCGCATCAATGAACAGGAGCTGCAGCGCATCAATGCCTCCAACTACGCCGCCAGCAGCCATATCGGCAAGCTGGGCATCGAAAAGGCCTATGAGGAACTGCTCCACGGCACGGTCGGCTTTCAACGCGTCGAGACCAATGTGCTGGGCCGCACCCTGCGCGTGCTGGACCGCAGCCCGCCGGTGCCGGGCAAGGATGTCGTGCTGACCCTGGATACCGAGCTGCAACGCAGCGCCAAGCAGGCCATGGCAGGGGAACGCGGCGCGGTGGTGGCCATCGATCCGCGCAACGGCGATGTGCTGGTGATGGCCAGTCTGGGTGACTACGATCCCAATCTGTTCGTCAACGGCATCGACCACAAGACCTATAACGCCTTGCAGACCTCGCGCGCCAAGCCGCTGTTCAACCGCGCCCTGCTGGGCCAGTACCCGCCCGGCTCAACCATCAAGCCGTTTGTCGGCCTGGCCGGCCTGGAGTCGGACACCGTTACGCCGCAGACGCGCATCTTCTGCCGCGGCTGGCACACCATCAAGGACGATGAACGCAAATACCGCGATTGGAAAAAACAGGGCCACGGCATGACCGATCTGAGGAAGGCCATTACCGAGTCCTGCGATGTCTATTATTACGATCTGGCCCAGACCATGGGTATCGACCTGATCCACGACTTTCTCGCCCCCTTCGGCTTCGGCCGCAAGACCGGCATCGACATCGCCGGCGAGGCCAGCGGCATCCTGCCCTCCACCGCGTGGAAGCGGCGCGTGCGCGGCGAGCCCTGGTATCTGGGCGAGACCCTGATCGCCGGTATCGGCCAGGGCTATACCCTCTCCACGCCTTTGCAATTGGCACGCGCCACCGCCATTCTGGCCGGCCGGGGGAGTGCCGTCCGACCCCGTCTGCTTGATCACGTACTGCAATCCGCAAACGCACAACAGGCGATTGCCAGCACCGATCCGGACAGCCTCATCGCCAAGATCAAACCCGAGCACTGGGACACGGTGATCAGCGCCATGGAAAACGTCATCTACGGCCAGCACGGCACGGCGCGCCGACTCAATCGCGGCCAGCCTTACAAGATCGCCGGCAAGACCGGCACCGCCCAAGTATTCGGCATCGAACAGGACGAGGAATACGTGGAAGAGGATGTCGCCAGTCACCTGCGCGACCACGCCCTATTCATCGCCTTCGCCCCCGCCGACGTGCCGCGCATCGCCGTGGCAGTCATCGTGGAGAACGGCGGCAGCGGCGGCGCAGTGGCGGCCCCCATCGCCGGGGCGGTAATCGATCAATATCTGGGAGCGAAACCATGAATCAGGCGCGCAACTACGGCCACTGGATCGACCGGCGCAATAAGGGCGGCTTCGGCAGTCGCACCCTGCACATGGACTGGCCCCTGCTGCTTGGACTGGTGGCCCTGTCGGCGGTCGGCCTGGTGGTGCTCTACAGCTCCGGCGGCCAGGACATCGGGCTGGTGTGGCGTCAATGCATCCGTCTCGGCATCGCCTTCGGGGTAATGTTTTTCTTCGCCCAGATCGCGCCGCATCACATCGAACGCTGGGCGCCCTGGGTGTATGGCGCCGGGGTGCTGATGCTGGTGGCAGTGCTCGTCATCGGCGATGTGGGCAAGGGGGCGCAGCGCTGGCTCGACCTGGGCCTGTTCCGCTTCCAACCCTCCGAGATCATGAAGCTGGCGGTGCCCATGATGATCGCCTGGTATCTGGCCGAAAATACCCTGCCGCCGTCGCGTCGCGCCATTGTCGTCACCGCCGTGATCATCCTGGTGCCGGTGGCTATGATCGTCAAACAACCGGACCTGGGCACCTCGTTGTTGATCGCCATGGCCGGCATCTTCACCGTGCTGCTGGCCGGCATCTCCTGGCGTCTGGTGGGCGGCTGCGCCATCCTGGCCGCGGCCTGCGCGCCGCTGCTGTGGTTCTTCGGCATGCACGATTACCAACGCCAGCGGGTGTTGACCTTTCTCAATCCGGAAAGCGATCCGCTCGGTTCCGGCTACCATATCATTCAGTCCAAGATCGCCATCGGCTCGGGGGGGCTGTACGGCAAGGGCTGGCTCAACGGCACCCAATCGCAACTCGAGTTTCTCCCGGAGCGCTCCACCGATTTCATCTTCGCCGTGTTCGCCGAGGAGTTCGGCTTTTTCGGCATCCTGATCCTGCTCGCCATCTATCTGTTCATCATCGCCCGCGGCCTGTATATCGCCGTCCAGGCCCAGGACAGCTTCACGCGCCTGCTGGCGGGCGCCCTGACACTTACCTTTTTCGTCTATCTGGTCGTCAACATAGGTATGGTCTCGGGCATGCTGCCGGTGGTGGGGCTGCCCCTGCCGCTGGTGAGCTACGGCGGCACCTCGATGGTGACACTGATGGCGGCCTTTGGCATCCTGATGTCGATCCAGACACATCGCAAACTACTCACCAGCGGGTAATTCACATCATGCAAAAACTCGGACACGGACTGTTGCTCAACACGCTGCTATGCGGCCTTCTGACCCTACCGCTGACGGTCGGCGCCAACACCGCCGCGCGCCAGGATGTACAGGCCTTTATCGAACGTATCGCCGACACCCACAAATTCGAGCGCGGCGAATTGCAGCGCGTGTTTGAACAGGTGGAGATTCGGCCCGAAATCATCGACGCCATGAACCGACCCTACGAGGCCAAACCCTGGCATCAGTACCGCCCCCTCTTCGTCACCCAGGCGCGCATGGATGAAGGTGCCGAATTCCTGCGCCAGCACCACAGCGTGCTGCAACGGGCCGAGAGCAAATACGGCGTGCCGGCCGAGATCATCACCGCCATCCTCGGCGTGGAGACGCGCTACGGCCGGTATCGCGGCAAGTATCGGGTGGCCGACGCGCTGGCCACCCTGGGCTTCGACTATCCGCGCCGCAGCACGTTTTTCCTCAAGGAGCTGGAGGCGTTTCTGCTGCTCAGCCGCGAAGAACGTTTCGATCCGCTGGCGGTGACCGGCTCCTATGCCGGCGCCATGGGCAAGCCGCAATTCATCTCCAGCAGCTATCGCCACTACGCCGTGGACTTCGACGGCGATGGCATTCGCGACCTGCTCGACAACAGCGCCGACGCCATCGGCAGCGTGGCCAATTATCTGGCCCGCCATGGCTGGCAGCGTAACCAGCCGGTGGCCGTACCGGTGCTGCCCGGCGCCGGCGCGCCGACTGAAAACGGGCGTTTAAAAAAACCCGACACCGCGATTCAACAGTGGCGCCAACGCGGCTATACGCCCGAGCACAGCGTCTCCGAGCAATGGGAGGCCGATCTGATCGTGCTGCAAAGCAAAACCGGGCCGGAATACTGGCTCGGACTGCGGAATTTCTACGCTATCACACGCTACAATCACAGCGAACTGTATGCCATGGCGGTCTACCAACTGAGCCAGGGCATCAAGCGCCAACTCCAGGCACAGGCTAATATTGACCAATGACCTCCTCGCTGCAACGCATGCACCGTTTCACCCCCGCCCTGGCCCTGCTGGCCCTGCTGGGCGGCTGTGCCTCGGGTCCGTTTCAGCGTGGTGACGGCGCCCCCAGCGGGCATGTCAACGTGGACGCCATTCCCGACGCCGTGCCGCGCCACGAACCACTGAGCAAATACGGCAATCCGCCCACGTACATAGTGCATGGCAAGAGTTATACGACCTTGAACAGCAGCCAAGGGTTTATCGAGCGCGGCATCGCCTCCTGGTACGGCACCAAGTTCCACGGCCGGCGCACCTCCAGCGGCGAGACCTATAACATGTACGCCATGACCGCGGCGCACAAGACCCTGCCCCTGCCCACCTATGTGGAGGTCACCAATCTGGACAACGGTCGCCGCGTCATCGTCAAGGTGAATGACCGCGGCCCGTTTCACGACGGCCGCATTATCGACCTCTCCTACGCCGCAGCCATCAAGTTGGGCATTAACACGCACGGCACCGGCCGGGTGGAGATCCGCGCCATCGACCCGTCCCGGCCCCAGGCCCACCGTCTGGCGCAGCAACGGGTACAGCCAACCGCCCCGGCAGATGCTGTCAAAACGGCGCCAGACGCCGCATCTGACCAGCACCTGTATCTGCAGGTGGGCGCCTTCAATTCACGCCTGAATGCCGAAAACCTGCGCCGCCGCCTGGCGCAGATGGCTGGCAGCCCGGTGCATATCTTTCCCGGCAGCGACCCGACCCAGCCGGTCTATCGGGTACGCATCGGCCCGCTGGCGAGCGACCAAGAGGCGCAGCAGCTGGCCTCGCGCCTGGTGCATCAGGGCATTACCAATACCAGCGTGGTCATTGACTAAATCAAGACGACAATTACATTTTCCGGAACATTCCCGGTAAACTAGCGTCCATTGATTACCATTCCATTTTAGTTTTTTCACTCTGCCGCCCCATTCAGGAAATATGATCACTGCCAGCCTAGCCTTTTCGTCCCATTTCACGCGCTTTGTCAGTCTTCTTTGCGCCACCCTCCTCACCCTGTTCGGCAGCGCTGCAGGCGCCGCTCTCGACGCACCGCCGCCGCCCGATATCGGCGCGCGCAGTTTCGTGTTGATGGACTTCGACAGCGGCCGAATCATCGCCGAGGAAAAGGCCGAGGAACGCCTGGAACCGGCCAGCTTGACCAAGATGATGACCGCCTACATCGTGCTCAACGAGCTGCAGATGGACAAGATCAAGCTGGATGACGAGGTCTTGATCAGCGAAAAGGCTTGGCGCATGCCGGGTTCACGCACCTTTGTCGAGGTGGGCAAAAAGGTCCCGGTGGAGACCCTGCTCAAGGGCATGATCGTGCAATCCGGCAACGATGCCACAGTGGCCCTGGCCGAATACGTGGCCGGCGGCGAAGAGGTGTTCGCCAATCTGATGAACCGCACCGCTGAGGAACTGGGCATGACGGCCAGCCACTTCGTCAACAGCACCGGCCTGCCGCACGACGATCATTACACCAACGCCCGCGACATGGCCGCCCTGGCGCGCGCCCTGATCCGCGACTTTCCCGAACACTATTCCTGGTACTCGATTAAGCAATTTACCTACAACGGCATTACCCAGTACAACCGCAACAAATTGTTATGGCAGGACGACAGTGTGGACGGCATCAAGACCGGTCACACCGAGGCCGCCGGCTACTGCCTGGTGTCCTCCGCCAAGCGCGACGACATGCGGCTGATATCGGTGGTACTGGGCGCCAAGAGCGAAAACGCCCGCGCCCGTGAAAGCCAGAAACTGCTCAGCTACGGCTTTCGTTTTTACGAGACCCACCGCCTCTACGCGCCCTTGGAGAAACTCACCGAGGCGCGCGTCTGGAAGGGCGCGAGCGAACAACTGCCCTTGGGGCTCGCCGCGGAGATGTATGTCACCATTCCGCGCGGCCAATACGACGATCTCAACGCCAACATGAAGATCTCACCCACGCTCACGGCGCCGATCGAGAAAGGCAAGCAATACGGCATGCTGGAAGTCTCTCTCGACGGTGAGGTGCTGGCGCGCCAAGCCCTAGTGGCGCTGCAGGACATTCCCGAAGGCGGGCTGTTCAGCCGCCTGGTGGACGAAGCCTTGTTGCTGTTCGAATAATCCTTCCATGTCGGATATCGTCTTTCTCAACGGCCGTTTTCTGCCGCAAGACCAAGCCTTCGTTCCGGTCATGGACCGCGGCTTCGTGTTCGGCGACGGCGTCTATGAGGTGATTCCGGTCTACGGCGGACGTCTGTTTCGCGTCGACGAACACCTGCAGCGGCTGCAGCACAGCCTGGACGGCATCCGCTTGGCCAATCCTATGTCCAATGCCGAATGGACCGAGATTCTGCAACGCCTGGCGCAGGCGAACGGCGGTGGCGAACAATCGATCTATTTGCAAATCACCCGCGGCCACGCGCCGCGTGATCATGCCTTTCCGCTCGACACCGAGCCGACCGTGTTCATAGCCAGCAGCCCGCTGAAACCAGTGGCCAGCGAGCTGCTGCACGACGGTGTCGCCGCCATCACCCTGGACGATATCCGCTGGAAGTATTGCCATATCAAGGCCATCGCCCTGCTGCCCAATATCCTGCTGCGCCAGCAGGCCATCGACGCCGGCGCCCAGGAAGCCATCCTGGTGCGCGACGGTGTGGTCACCGAGGGCGCGGCCAGCAACGTCTTCATCGTGACGGACGGTGTCATCAAAACGCCGCCCAAGGGTCCCTTCCTGTTGCCGGGCATCACCCGCGACCTGGTGCTGGAGCTGGCGGCCGCCCAGGGCTTGGCACAACAGGAGTGCGAATTCGGCCCCGAGGAACTGCAGCGGGCGGAGGAGATCTGGCTGTCCAGTTCCACCAAGGAGTTGCTGCCCGTCACCCGGCTCGACGACCAAGCCGTGGGCGCGGGCCGCCCCGGCCCGATCTGGCGGCAAATGCACAGGCTCTATCAAAACTACAAACGCGCCCTGATCGCCGGCGCGGTGGAAACGACATGAGCCGCCACGACGCTCCCTTAATGGAATTTCCCTGCCGTTTCAGCATCAAGGCCATGGGACTGGCGCAGGACGATTTCGATGCCCTGGTGGTCTCCCTGGTGCGCCAACACGTGGCCGATCTGAGTGAGGGCGCGGTCAGCAGCCAGCCCAGCGCGGCGGGTAAATATGTGTCGATCACCATCACCTTCGAGGCCGAGAGCCGCGAGCAGCTGGACGCAATCTACCGCAGCCTCAGCGCCCACGAACGGGTCTTGATGGCACTCTGATGCCCCCCCTGATCCGCCAACTCGGGCGTCAGCCATACCAGCCGGTGTGGCGCCGCATGCAGCAATTCACTGACCACCGCGACCACACCACAGTCGATGAGATCTGGCTACTGGAGCACAACGCGGTGTTCACCCAAGGCATGAACGGCAAAACCGAACATCTGCTCAGCCCCGGCGATATCCCGGTGATCAAGATCGACCGCGGCGGCCAGGTGACCTATCACGGCCCGGGGCAGCTGGTGGCCTATCTGCTCATCGACCTGAAACGGCGCAAGCTGGGCGTGCGGGCACTGGTGGAACGCATCGAACAGGCCGTTATCGCACTGTTGGCGGATTACGATATCCAAGCCCACGGTCGGCGCGACGCCCCCGGCGTCTATGTCGGTAAGCGCAAGATCGCTGCCCTCGGCCTGCGCGTGCGGCGTGGCTGCAGCTATCACGGGCTGGCATTGAATGTGAATATGGACCTGAGTCCCTTTAGCCGCATCAACCCCTGCGGCCACCACGGCATGCAGGTGACCCAGCTGGTCGATCTGGGCGGGCCGGACAGCATCGCCAGCGTCACCCCGGCGCTGTGCACCAAGCTGGCTCGACAGCTGGGGTATACTGACCCCGAATACGTACAAGGTTGAATGACACATGTCGGACAAATCCCTGGAACGCGAACGCATCGAATCCCTGGCCCCGCTTAAGGGCGCCGCCAAGACCGCGCGCATCCCCATCAAGGTGGTGCCCAAGGACGAGCCGCTGAAAAAACCGCGCTGGATCAAGGCCAAGGCGCCCACCAGTCCGGAAGTGGCGCGGCTCAAGGGCATACTCAGGGAACAAAGATTATTCACCGTGTGCGAGGAGGCGCAATGCCCCAACCTGGGCGAGTGTTTCGATCACGGCACCGCTACCTTCATGATCATGGGGGGCATTTGCACCCGGCGCTGCCCCTTTTGCGACGTCGCCCACGGTCGCCCCAAAGCCCTTGATCCAGACGAAGCGCAGCACCTGGCCGAGACCATCCGGGCCATGGGTTTGCGCTATGTAGTAATCACCTCCGTGGATCGCGACGACCTGCGCGACGGCGGCGCGGGCCACTTCGCCGCCTGCATCCGAGCGGCGCGCCGGCGCTCGCCGCAACTCACCATCGAGATATTGGTGCCCGATTTCCGCGGCCGAATGGACGTCGCCTTGACCGAACTGGGCACTGCCCCGCCGGATGTGTTTAACCACAATCTGGAGACCGTGCCGCGGCTCTACCGGCAGGCCCGTCCCGGCGCAGACTACCAATGGTCCTTGACCTTGTTGCAGCGCTTCAAGCGCACCCATCCCGGCATTCCGACCAAGTCGGGCCTGATGCTGGGCTTGGGTGAAAGCGATGCGGAGATCATCGAGGTGATGCACGACCTGCGCGCCCATGATGTGGACATGCTGACCCTGGGCCAGTACCTGCAACCCAGCCGTCACCATCTGCCGGTGGAGCGCTACGTCACGCCGGAGAGCTTCGAGCGCCTGGCCCAGACAGCCAAACAACTGGGATTCAGCAATGTGGCCAGCGGACCCATGGTGCGTTCCTCTTATCATGCCGACCTGCAGGCGGCGGGACAGCAGGTCTCTTAAACCGAATTGCCCACCCCGAAAAAAGGAAAGGCCCCACCCTCTGCGGACGGAGCCTTGCGCTTCCTAACGCACTTTTTTACGTTAGTGGTGGATCTTGTGAGAACCGCCGCGCATGGCGACTTCTTCATCAAGTTCGGTTGCCAATACGGCGACTATGGTGGGCACTAAGCATGCCAGTAAAATGATTCCGAAACTCATTGCACCTAGGGTCATGACGCACCTCCTATCATCTTGACGGGGACTTTATTTCGTCCTCACTATCAGTAAAGACCACACGCGCGCCGTTTTCTGTGACATAGATCACAAAATGCCTGGGGGCGACCTGCGGGGCTTAGACAGGTAGGAGACCGGCAGCGCGGCTGCGTTATTCGGTTTTGTGCACCCCACGCCAGACGCGGCGTTTCAGCAGATACAACAGTGCGGTGAGAATGACCAGGTAGATCATCACATACACGCCGATACTTTCGCGCGTGTCCGCGTTCGGATCGGCGGTCCACTTCAGAAACGAGGCCACATCGCGTGCCTGGGCCTCGGCCTCGGCGCGCTCGGCCGAACCCGGCTCGGTATCGGCGTAGGCCAACACATCGGGCATTTTGATGCCGGGAAACAGATGATTATCCGTTTCACCCTCTTCGGTGTAGTAGTACTCGGTCAATAAGGTGTAGAGGTAGTCCGGACCGTTTTTGCGCGCGATCGCCATCAGCGACAGGTCCGGCGGCACCTTGCCGTAGGACTCCTCGCGCACCTCCACCGGCGACAGGCTCATCATGCGGTCGCTGATACCCTGGTCCATCAACAGAAATTCGATGTCCTCTTTGGCCATGCCGATTTCGGTGAGGTTGATAAACTTGACGTACTTTAGGCTGTGACACAGCAGACAGGTGCTGATGACGGTTTCGGCCCCCCGTTGGCGCGCCTCATTGGACTCGTCCACATCGATATGCGTCAGCGTACCGGTGGCGGCCGCCAGTACCATATCCGTGCCCGCCAGCAAGGTCACGGCGCCGAGTATTGCCAAAAGCTTTTTCATTGTTATTGCTCCTCATCCTTCAGGCGCTTGCGAATCTGCTTCAACTGGAGCTCGTCCTCTTTGCGGCGCAGATAGTGCTCGTTTCTCAGCAGCTCCTCCTGCTCCTCGCGAATCAGTTTCTCCGCCTCACGCGGCAGCCCTGCTTCGCGCGAGCGCCGCTCCTCACGTGCTGAGACGAAAGGCAACAACAGGAACAGACCGAAGTAGATGAAGGTGGCGATGCGACCGATGGTGATATAGGCCCCTTCCGCGGGCTGGGCGCCGATGTAGGCGAGCACCAACACATCGAGAAAGAAGACATACACCATAACGCGGTAACCAGGGCGATACAGCGCCCCACCCGGCACCTTGGAGCGATCCAGCCAGGGCATGGCGGCGAAAATCAGAATGGCCATGAACATGGCGATCACGCCGCCCAAGGCGTCGGGAATGGAACGCAGGATGGCGTAGAAGGGCAGGAAGTACCACTCCGGCACGATGTGGGCCGGCGTCTGCATGGGATCGGCGGCGATATTGTTGTCCGCCTCTATCCAAAATTCAGGATTAAAAAAGACAAAGCCCAAGAACACGATGAGGAATACGCCCAGGCCGAATAAGTCCTTGATGGTGAAGTAGGGATGGAACGGGATGTTGTCCTTGGCATGCAAGGTGATACCCGAGGGATTGCTGCTCTTGACCCAGTGCAGCGCCACCAGGTGAATCACCACCGCCACGGCGATAATGAAGGGAAATAGATAGTGCAAAGCGAAAAAGCGCGTCAGGGTGGCGTCGCCGACGACGAAATCACCGCGCAGCCAACGCACGATGTCTTCGCCATACACCGGCGTCGTGCCGAACAGACTGGTAATCACCTGGGCACCCCAGTAGGACATCTGTCCCCACGGCAGCAGGTAGCCCATGAAGGCGGTTGCCATCAGCAACATCAACAGCAACAAGCCTGTCCACCACAAAAATTCGCGCGGGCGCCGATACGAACCGTAGTACAGCGTTCGGCCGATGTGCAGGAAGATGAGCACAAAAAAGGCCGAGGCCCCGGTGGAATGCAGATAGCGGATCAGCCAGCCGTAGTTCACGTCGCGCATAATGTGCTGAATAGAGTCGAAGGCCATGTTGACGTCGGCCTTGTAGTGCATGGCCAGAAAAATGCCGCTGACGATCTGCACTACCAACACAAACAACGCCAGGAAGCCGAAACTCCACATGTAATTGAGATTGCGCGGCACCGGATACTCGGTCAGTTCGTGCTTGATGACCTCAGTGAGGGGGAAACGCTCGTCCACCCAGGCATATGCTTTCTTGAACATTTCGCTTTCCCCTTAGGCCTTGCCGATGATGATGGTGCGCTCATCGACGAATGCATAGTGCGGTACGATGAGGTTGCGCGGCGCCGGGCCGCGCAACACGCGGCCGCTGTTGTCGTAGACGCTGCCGTGGCAGGGGCAATTCCAGCCTTTCTCAGTGCGGTTGGGCACACAGCCGAGATGGGTGCAGATACCCAGCACCACCAGCCACTGGGGCTGCTTGACGCGTTCACTGTCGGGCTCCGGGTCGAGGTCGGTGTTGCTCTGCTGCATGGCGCTGATCATTTCGTCGGTACGATGCACCACGAATACCGGTTTGCCCTGCCATTCCACCGTGTGGGTCTTGCCCACGGGGATGGAGGCCAGATCGACCGTGGACGTCGCCTGGGCCTTGACGTCCTTACTTGGGTTCATGCTGCTAATGAATGGATAACAGGCCCCGGCGACACCGACTGCGCCCACCGCCACAGTTGCGGCACCGAGAAAGTCCCGACGTTCGGGATTGTCCAGTTCTTTATCACTCGCCATCTCTAAACGACCTCTAAATTGGTTTGCGTGTTCTTGGATGCCTTACTGACTCAAAGCGGTAGTTCGTGTTTGGGCGGCAATGCCGCTCTGAAATTGGTATTACCAAACCCTAGACTTTTTTGAATTACCCTGCCGGTAATCACGTTAATACCCTGACAAATATCGCGGTCTTTTAATCCTACAATACGTAAGGACAACGGTCCAGCAAAAGCTGGTCGATTTTGACAAAAATAGCCGATAGATCAATCCGTTCAAGCATCGGTTTGGCCGCGCATCACAACGCCAGCAACAATAATATCCCGCCCAGGATTAGGCGATAGATCACGAACGGCATCATGCCGATGCGCTCCAACAGCTTGAGAAAAACATGGATGCAGAGATAGGCGCTCAGCCCCGACACCGCGGCCCCCAGCACCAGGGCGGTCCAGTCCACCGGCAGGCCGGCACCGATCAGCTCGAGGGTCTTGAGCCCGCCGGCCAACAGGATCACCGGGATGGACAGCAGGAAGGAGAAGCGCGCCGCGGCCGCGCGCGTCAGCCCCAGCATCAGGCCGGCGGTCATGGTGATGCCGGAACGTGAGGTGCCGGGGATCAGGGCCAAGGCCTGGGCGCAGCCGATGATGAGGATATCCCGCCAGGTGATGCTGTGTTCGTCACGGCTGCTGCGGCCGCGCCAGTCGCTCCAGCCCAGCAACAGACCGAACAGGATGGTGGTGGCGGCGATCACCAGAGTGGAGCGCAGATGGGTCTCGATGATCCCTTCGAACAGCAAGCCTGCCAGCCCCACGGGGATCGTGCCGAACAGCACCGCCCAAGCCAGACGGCTGTCACCCACAGTCTGACGCCGCGCCAGGGAGGTGGCCCAGTCCCGCGTCATGAGCTGCAACTCATGACGAAAATAGAACACCACCGCCGCCAGGGTACCCAAGTGCACCGCCACATCGAAGGCCAGGCCCTGGTCCTGCCAGCCGGCGATCACCGGCACCAGGATCAGGTGCGCGGAGCTGGAGATGGGCAGGAACTCAGTCAGCCCCTGCAACACCGCCAACACCAGAATCTGTATGAAATCCATCACCTTGCTCCGGCAAAAAGTGCGGCTATTCTACCCGGCAAACACCCTCGCGTCTTGTCCGGTGCACGACATCAGGCGTCTCCGTATAATGGCCGCGTCGATTTCGGATTTATGCAGTTAAGAAAGGACCGCACCCCATGTCATTGCCCACCATCGAACAGCGCATCGCCCAGGAATTGAACGCCCGCGAGGCCCAGGTCATCGCCGCCATCGCGCTGCTGGACGAAAGCGCCACCGTGCCCTTCATCGCCCGCTACCGCAAAGAGGTGACCGGCGGCCTGGACGACACCCAGCTGCGCCTGCTGGAGGAGCGTCTCGGTTATCTGCGCGAGCTGGAGGAGCGCCGCACCACGGTGATCAAATCCATCGAGGAGCAGGGCAAAATGACCGCGTCGCTCAAGACGGCCATTCTCGACGCCGACACCAAGACGCGCCTGGAAGACCTCTACCTGCCGTATAAACCCAAGCGCCGCACCAAGGCCCAGATCGCGCGCGAGGCGGGGCTGGAGCCACTGGCCAACGCCCTGTTCAACGACCCGAGCCTCGACCCCGAAACCGAGGCGGCGAACTATCTCAACCCCGACCATGAGATCAAGGACACCGCCGCGGCCCTGGACGGCGCGCGCCAGATCCTGATGGAGAGATTTGCCGAAGACGCCGAACTACTGGGCCAACTGCGCGACTACGGCTGGGAACACGGCCTGCTGCGCTCCCAAGTGATCGAGGGCAAAGAAAATGAGGCGGCCAAATTTGCCGACTATTTCGACAAGAGTGAGGCCATCAAGGCCGTGCCTTCACACCGCGCCCTGGCCATGTTCCGCGGCCGCAGCGAAGGCTTTTTAAATATATCGCTGGAACTGCCCGGCGACGCGGAGGCCGCCGCCAACCGCACCCCCACCGAGGGCGAGAGCATGATTGCCAAACGCTTCGAGATTCGTAACGAAGGCCGCCCGGCGGACAAATGGCTGGCCGACACAGTGCGCTGGACCTGGCGCGTCAAGCTCGCCATGCACATCGACATGGAGCTGAAAAGACAGCTGCGCGAACAGGCCGAGCTGGAGGCCATCAAGGTGTTCGCCTCCAATCTGAAAGACCTGCTGCTGGCCGCCCCCGCCGGGCCGCGCGCCACCATCGGCCTCGATCCCGGCCTGCGCACCGGCGTCAAAGTGGCCGTGGTCGACAACACCGGCAAGCTGGTGGATACCGCCACGATCTACCCCCATCAACCCAGGAACCAATGGGACCCATCCATCCACATCCTGGCCGAGCTGGCCAAGAAGCATCACGCCGACCTGGTGAGCATCGGCAACGGCACCGCCTCGCGCGAGACCGACAAACTGGCCGCCGATCTCATCAAGCGTCACCCCGAATTGAAATTGACCAAGATCATGGTGTCCGAGGCCGGTGCCTCGGTCTACTCCGCCTCCGAACTGGCGGCGCGCGAATTCCCCGATTTGGACGTCTCGCTGCGCGGCGCCGCCTCCATCGCCCGCCGCCTGCAGGATCCGCTGGCCGAGCTGGTCAAGATCGAACCCAAGGCCATCGGCGTGGGCCAGTACCAGCACGATGTCAATCAATCCCAACTGGCCCGCATGCTGGAAGCGGTGGTGGAAGACTGCGTCAACGCCGTCGGCGTGGATGTGAACACCGCCTCCGCCGCCCTGCTGACCCAGATCGCCGGGCTCAACACCACCCTGGCGCAGAACATCGTCGACTACCGCAACGCCCACGGCGCCTTCAAGAACCGTCAGGCGCTGCTCAAGGTGACCCGCCTCGGCCCCAAGGCCTTCGAACAGGCCGCCGGCTTCCTGCGTATCATGGACGGCGACAACCCCCTCGACGCCTCCGCCGTCCACCCCGAGGCCTACCCGGTGGTGCAACGCATCGCCCAATCGTCCAGCAAAGATATCCGTCAGCTCATCGGCGACAGCGGCTACCTGAAAAAACTCGACCCGAAACAGTTCACCGACGCGCAGTTCGGCGAACCCACGGTGCGCGATATCTTGAGCGAACTGGACAAACCCGGCCGCGACCCGCGCCCCGAATTCACCACCGCCCGCTTCAAGGAGGGCGTGGAACAGCTGAAGGACCTGAAAGAGGCGATGCTGCTGGAAGGCGTGGTCACCAACGTCACCAACTTCGGCGCCTTCGTCGACATCGGCGTGCACCAGGACGGCTTGGTGCACATCTCCGAGCTGGCCGACAAATACGTCAGCGATCCGCGCGACGTGGTCAAGGCCGGCGACGTGGTCAAGGTGCGCGTGCTCGACGTGGACCTGAAACGCAAACGCGTCGCCCTTTCCATGAAAAAACAGTCCGACGGTGGCGAACGCATCAAGGAAGAACGCACCGCCGACATGCCGCGCGGCGGCAAACGCAAACAGAAACCGCGTCAGGAACAGCAACCCCAGGGCGCCATGGCGGCGGCGTTTGCCGATCTCAAGCGCTGACACCCAAACCGCTGTGCACGGCGGTGCCATGACGCGGTTTGCCGGACCCGCCGCGGCGCCCTATAATGGCGCCCCCATTCGCACCTGCGCCACCCATTAAAGGTATCCCCATGAGCAAGCCACTGAGCACCACCGAACTCGACGCCATCGAGCGCATGCCCGCCGAGCAGCGTTATGACTATTTCATCCGTAAGACAGTCGAACTGAAGCAGGTCTGGGGCTTGGCCGGGGACGAAGGCTGGGTGATTCTGACGGAAGCGGGCGAAGAGCACCTACCGGTCTGGCCGCACCGGGAGATGGCCGCGGCCTGGGCCAGCGGTGAGTTCGCCGATTGCCAGCCACAAGCCATCCCCCTGACTGATTGGCTGGACAAATGGCTGCCGGGCATGGAGCGGGATGAGCTGTTGCCAGCGGTATGCCCGGACAAAGAGGGCGACTGCATCATCGTTGCCGCCGCTGAGCTGCTGCACGAGACCCACGCCGCCGGCGCTCAATAGGCTCAGCCTGCCGATGGATGACGAGCGGCCAAGGGATATCGCCTCACCCTGCGTACGGCGCTGCTGCCTGGACCCAAACGATATCTGCCTGGGCTGTTTCAGAAGCTTGGCGGAGATCAGCGCATGGGCCGCCGCCGACCGCGGCCAACGCCTCAGCATTCTGCAAAAATGCGCGGCCCGCCGCCGCACCTCCGAATAAGCGCTACACCTCGGGCTTGCGCCGCAGGTCTTTCTGGCGGCCGCGCTTTATCTTGCCCTCCAGACGCCGCCGCTGCGCCGCCCGGCTCGGTTTGGTGGCCTTGCGTTTTTTGCGCGTCTGGGTGGCCTTGCGCAGCAAATCGGCCAGACGCGCCAAAGCGTCGTCGCGATTTTTCTCCTGACTGCGATAGCGCTGAGCCTTAATGACGACCACCCCGTCGCGACTGATGCGTTGGTCTTTAAACGCCAGCAATCGTTCCTTGTAGATCTCGGGCAGGGATGAAGCCCTGATATCAAAACGCAAATGCGCCGCTGTGGCGAGCTTGTTGACGTTCTGGCCGCCAGCGCCCTGGGCGCGGATAAAATTGAGCTCGACCTCCCGCAGCGCAATGGCGAGTTTATTGGAAATCCGCAGCACTGACAAAAATTTCACCACCGTTCATTAAGTTAGACATAAACCCCGGGTATCGCACGGAGACCGGCAGCGACTAGCGGTGCTCAACAAAGCGCGCCGGCGGACGCTATCATAAAACAGAGTATGCCGACCGATTAGTGAACGGCAAACCCATGATCGGCCCACAGCGGCACGACAGGAGCAGGTAGTGGTAGCGAAGCGGGATCCCGGCAAGGAAATCAGAGCCCTCGAGGAAAAGCGCGAGGCGCTGGAAAAGGCGGTCAAGATCGCCGTCAATATCGAGCGTCTGCACGATAGTCTCGAGGCCTCACTGCTGCTGGGCCAGCCCAGCTCCGATATTCCCAAAGAGGTGGTGCTCACCTACACCCGGCTGCAGGATTCCACCAAGTCTCAGCCCAGCGCGACCTTGATGCAAAGCCTGGCGACCCTGGAGCGGGTGGTCAGGACCAACCTGGGGCGCATTCTCAAGATCTCGGAGCTGGACGATGAGGTCCTGGTCGGCCCCGAAGCGGGCAAGATCGAAGCCCTGCTCAAGGACTACCAGAAACAGTCCCAGACGGCGATCGCCCTGCGCGTGCTGCTGCACAGCCGCGGCGAGGCCACCGAGCCCTCTGAGCTGTATATCCCCGCCGAGCAGATTCGCGCCCGGCTCTCGACGGTCAAACAAAAGGAGCGCGCCTATCGCAAGGTCATCCGCACCGAGATCGTCACCATGATGACCGAGACCGAGCGCATGCTGGCCAAACCGGAGCTGTCGCACGCTATGCAGCAATTCCTCACCGCCTCCCACCAGGATCTGCAGGATAACCTAAACCATCTCGACAGCGGCAACAGCATCAGCGCCATGCCGGTGGCCATGGAAATGGTGGAGATGAGCGAGCATGAGATCTCCACGTTCGACACCCATCCAGCCGCAGAGCAGGCCGACCCGCACGCCGAGGAGTTACCCGAGATTCAGAAACAAACCCTGTTCAGCTCGAGCTTCGAAGCCCCGCCCCCGCCCGCCGCCGAGTTGCCGACGCGAAAAAAGGGTTTGTTCAGACGCGTGTGGGAGTGGGCCACCACCCCGGACTCGGAAACCTGGAAAAAGCTCAAACAGAAAAACGGCAACCCACGCCGCTAAGGCGCAGCGCATCTTTCCCGACGGCGCAATCCGTGCCACCATTTCCCCTCCGCCACATCTGCCGCAAAGACCGCCGTGGAACTCTATTTCACCCGTCACGGACGCACCAACTATAACGACCTGGGACTCTGCAACGATGATCCTAGCCGGGATGTACACCTGACTGAAACGGGCGTCAAACAGGCGCAGCACGCCGCCGAGGCACTGCGTCACGCCGGGCTGGAGCGCATCATCGTCTCCCCCTTGCCGCGCACACGACAGACGGCTGAGATTATCAACCGTTATCACCATATCCCGATTGAAGAACACCCCGATATCAATGACATTCGCTCAGGCTTCGACGGCCGCCCGGTGACGGATTATTTCGCCGCCACCGGGCACGACCCGCTGCATGTTCGCGCCAACGGCGGCGAATCACTGCTGGATCACAAACAGCGCGTCAGCGGCTTTATCGAGTGGCTGAAACGACAGCCCAACGCTGCCATTCTGGTCGTGGCCCACGAAGAGACCCTGCGGGTGGTCATCGCCCATTTCGCGGGCAACATATCAGACGAGCGCTTGCGCGACATCGAGGTCGACAACTGCCAGATCATTCATTACACCGTTTGAGCACTCAGCGCTCAAACAGCAACCGCCCCTGTTCTTTCACCGCCTGCTGAAACTCGGGCGGCCCAAAACCGAACCATTGCTCGTTGCTCTGGAACACGAAGGGGCGCCGCTCCTTGAGCGCATGGGCCTGAAACCATTCCAGCACACGCGGCTCGATCTCGCCGCCTGCAGCCACCAGGACATCCACCGGCCGGCCGTGCCAGCTGGACCTGCCGGTGATGACAATCACCCCACACTCGCTGGGCTTCATCCACTCCGGCAGGCGGCTGCCGGGCTCGGCCCAACCGCAAAAGAAGATGCGGCAGGGATCTTCCGGCCGAGTTTCATGGATGGTGCAATGATGGCCCGAGCTATACGGACAGGGTTGGCCCACATCCACCCGCTGGCCCAACACCTCGGTCTTGACCCAGCCGTCGCAACACAAGGAACACTCGCCGCAGGGACGGGCTTGACCGATTGCTTGCACGCCTTGCTTCGCCATTGTCGTCAGCTTTCCTAAACCAATAAAAAATATTTTCTATTGTCGCTGTTATGACCGCCGCTGGGCAAAAATATTTGGCGCGGCAAATTATCGGCGCCCTCTTAACTAGCTGGCGTTGAATTGGGATTTGGTCCAATTCCAGATCGGCATCAAGCACCCCGTCGTCTTCACGCCTAACCTAGGGAAACCCACCTAAACCGCTAAAGATATTAAGGATTTGGACGAAAAAGATGCCAGTGGGGTCCACAGGTTTAAGCATGCATCCGTCTACCGGCCGCCTTACGCAGGAGATGCTTTTGACACACGCCAAATCAGGGATATCCCCTAATGCGGGTTTGAAAAGCCTTTTCAGCGCCGGGCAAAGCGCTCAGCAATGACGCGAAATGCCGGCCTGCACAACAAAGTCTTTTTTCAATTCAAACTCTAGAGAGGAACACACCACATGTTCACCCACAAAAAAAAATGCGTCACAGCCGTCGCCCTGGCCCTGGGTCTGAGCACCACGGCAGCCGCCGACGAATTGACGATTTATGGTTCAGTCGGTTTGTCGATTGAGGCACTGGACAACACCACGGCCAGCACCACCGCCATCAGCAACAATCACTCCGCCTTTGGCATTAAGGGCACCAAAAGTATCGATGAAAACCTGACTGCTGTGTATCTGTTCGACAGCTTCGTCGGTATGGACGCCGGCGGCGGGGCGGGTGACAGCAGCCTGTTCGGCGGCGGCCGCGACGGTTGGGCCGGTCTGTCCAATGACGACTGGGGCATCGTCGCACTCGGTTTTCAGGGCCGCCCCTGGAAGACCTCTACCAATCACCTGGACATGTTCGGCAGCACCGCCGCCGATTACAGCGCCATCATGGGCACCACCGGGGATAGAAACTTGGACGGCACCAGCGACATCTATTTCGACGGCGGCATCGGCAGCAGCCTGATCTACTTCGGTCCCAACATCAACGGTTTCAGCTGGCATCTGCAGTACGGCGCCGATGAAAGCGACGACGGCAGCAACGATTTCGGCGGACAGTTTAACTACAGCCGTGATGCCCTGTACGCCTCACTGTCTTACGACGTGGATGGGCAGGCCACTGGCAACGATATCTCGGCCACCAAACTGGCGCTGACTTATACACTCAAGGACAAGACTGTGTTGACCGGCATGTATGACACGGTCACCGATGCCAGCGACAATTCGCGCAACGCCTATTACTTCGGCGTCGGCCATCGCATCAATAACACCACCGTGAAATTGGCCTTTGCCATGGCAGACGACATCGACAACAGCACGGATAGCGGTGCGACCTATTACGCCCTGGGCGTATCACACATGCTGAACAACGATCTCGAGGTGTTTGCGCTCTACTCCGCCATCGATAACGACACCAATGGCGGCTATACCTACATCAGCGCGCCGCACACCACGTCCAACAACAACACCGCCATCGCCGCCCTGGGTAACGACAGCAATGTGGTGTCGGCGGGTATTCGCTATAACTTCGCCTGGACCCACAAATAGGCCTGACGGGCGTCAGCAAAAAAAACGACGGCCACCTGCGGGTGGCCGTCATCATTTAATCATCTCTTGCGCAGCGGAGAACGGAGCGGCGCATCAACAGGCCTTACTTGTAGTAGCGGTCGGCGCTGAAGAGCTTGAAGCCGGTACCTTCGAACTGGCCGACCTGAACGTCCGTATCCAGGGGTTCACGCGCGGCGCGAAACTTAAAGGGTGAGGCCTTGTAGCTGTTGGCGGCAAACGCTTGGTAGCTGCGCTGCGGCTCGCGGGCTTCTATATGAATCGCTGAGACTTGAGTCTCTTTCTCAGCCACCAATACCTGGCTGACGAAAGGGGATGCACCGTAGCGATCCGCCGCCAGTGGCGAGTATGCGCCCGCCTGTACTGAAGTTACGGCCAGTGTCGCTGCCAACCCCATCGCCATATTGATATGCTTCATTTTCATGGTCGTATCCTCTTTATAATAAATTTAAAACGAGTGCTAATTACTTCTTTTCTATCCTTTGAAAGAAGTTTAATCCAGCTTAATAAATATAGGAAATTGATTATTACGAACATGCTTATCGTTTTTTCCGATGAAACAGCCCGCCCCGGCAACACCACTTCAAGGCATTGATTTAATTAACACATTAGGCTGATGCATGGCGCGGCCGAAGAGCAATGCCCGACCGTTGCACGCCCATCGCGCCGCCCAGCCGCCGCGGCGCGGCACCGTGGGGTATCCGCGGGGATCCGTTTACAACAGCAGGACATCGGCGAAATACGCGTCGGGAGGCCGTCCACCCGCGTGCACGCTCAGGATAAAAAACACAAGCTTTCTGTTGCAAACTGGGTTATAGTGAATTCCGCTTGCACTGACTCAAGCTGGCTTTCTTAGAACACCCTGAACACCCTTCTTCTCGGCACCTCTCTGAATCCTCTGCGTCACCTGCATGCAACACTCTACACAATTATGCTTTTGAGGATTTCAAAATGAATACAGGTACTGTTAAATGGTTTAACGAGGCCAAGGGTTTCGGCTTTATCTCTCCAAGCGACGGCAGCGACGACGTGTTCGTACACTTCAGCGCCATTACCGGCAATGGCTTCAAGACCTTGGCCGAAGGCCAGACTGTCAACTACGAAGTGGAAAAAGGCCCCAAAGGCCTGCAAGCTGCGCAAGTTCAGCCGCAAGTTTGATTGGCCATTAGCCATCAGATAAGCAGACCCCCGCTGTCACAGCGGGGGTCTTTTTTTCCGCGCCCGTCCAAGCGCCCCCTCACTCAGTCAGTCACTAAGGAGAATTGACGTGAAAAAATTATTCGTCGGCAACCTGCCATCCAGCACCACCGACAAAGAGGTGCACGAGTTATTCTCCCAGTTCGGCACGGTGCGTTCTCTGAAACTGGCCACTGATGTGTTTTCCGCCCAGTGCAAAGGCTTCGGTTTTATCGAGATGGAAGGCCATGAAGCCCGCGCCGCCATCGCCGGACTCGATGGTAAGGATTTCAGCGGCCGGCCGCTGCGTGTAAATTTTGAAAGCCCGAAGAAATCGCGGCGACGCAGATAAACCCAATTGCCCTCTTAACCCACCACTCCAAGTCCGCGCCCGGACATCCAGGATGCGCGCTTGGAGGTCACGGTAGCATGAATAGCAAGCGGGCCGTCCATAAAAAAAGACCAAGCCCTCACCGGATCAAGGGTAGTTCGACCCGACTCAACTCGGGGCCTTCAGCCCAATTGACGTGACCGGTCTTTTTGTCCACCGTTACCGGCGGACTGTCGGCACGTTCCGGACTAATGGCGCGCCCGCCATAAATATCACACAACCAAACCGCGCCGCCGTCTCGCACCTTGACATGCGGTGCCTTGCCGATGCGCCCACCGTGCAGATATAGATAGGCATCGGCGATATATTTCGCCTCCAATAGCGAAATCCCATCCGAATATTTCACCTGCACCAGATCATCACGCAAGATACGCTCGTGATGACCGATGGAATCGCCGCAGGCCGGCAGCAGACTAATCAACAGCGGAAGCAGAAGATTTTTCACGTTCGAGCTTCTCCGTACACAAGCAATGCGCTCAGACAGTTTGGTTAGATCACGCCCGGAAGAAAAGCGCACCGAGCTCTTAAGCAGATGGGACTATTTGATAATAGTCTGAACTCCCGTGCGCTGCCACGATCAGATTTTCGACAAAGGGACCGACCCCAGCGATATCAGAGGACACCATGCAACACCGCAGCCTGTGTGCGCCGCGATATGCGCATTCGGCCCGCTGCCTATCGCGACACAGGCCGATCTGGCAGACGGCACTAGGGCCTATAACAACGCTAGTGACGCCGCTGCCATGAAGGAGTGCCTGGGGCCGGCGCAGGACGGCGACCCTCGGGTCCCGTTGTTACTCGGGTTGATATATGACAACGGGGATGGGCGCGGCAAAAAATGAAACGCGTTCCGCCTCGCGAAAACGTTCATCCAGCTCGCTGTTATCGCCTTCATAGGCCAACGCCATCGCCGTCATGGGCGAGTGCTACGTTGTTTTTTAGTTCGTCTCCGTATAGCGCTAGAAGCTGTAGACCAGGGTCACGGCGGTTTCGCGATCCACCTTTTCAATGCCGGGCGGCACGTCAGAGACGTGCTTGACACTGTAAGTGAGCTTCATCGCCAAGCTACCGTTGATCTGCGATTTGAGGCCGGTCACCGATTTGGAGATGGTGGTATCCTCACCGATTTCCGAACTCAGCTCTTGAGTGAATTTCGATGTATCGCTGACGTCCCAGGCCAACAAACCGTAGAGGCGAATCAGGCCCTCGTCCTCTTCGGTGCCGTTATCCAGTTTGCTTTGGCGCGCACCGACACCGGCTTCTAAGTCCAGCTCCAAATCCTCCTGCGCAATCACGCGCCGGCCGTAACCCACCGCCTCGCTGGCGCGCCAGTCGTAGCCGCTGAAACGATCGTCTTCGTAAGTCACAATACCGAACAGATAATCACGCACGGAGAGCTTGTAGCTGGTCTTGCCGGTCAGCGTGTAACGCTCGGCCGTGGTGGTATCATTGTCTTCGGTATTGAGCGCGTCGACACTGGCTTGGTGCTTCCACTTGTCACGCTCGTTGACGGCCTTGGCCTTGGCGTTGATGGTCTGAGTTTCGGTATTCCCCTCGGTGGCGACAATGCCCAACTCCGCCTCGCCGCTCCATACAGCGCCGCCATCCTGCGCTGCGGCCGCACCCGCCGCCAAAACGCCCAAAACAAGCACAGCTGCTTTCTTCATGTCTACCCCTTAGTTTATGTCGTATCGTTATTGTTTTCGTCGCTGCAATTCTATGGCCAATATACGCGTCAATTCAACGGGCAGGTCGGCTCAGGATACAATTATTTACATGTTTACATGCGCATTATGCCCGCAGACGCCAGCGCGGCCGGTCCGCCACATCAATGACGCCGTGGGTCAATAACCACTGCCGAGCGTCCTCGGCATCCTGCTCAAACCACGCGCGCGCCGAACCCAAACGAAAACAGTAGCCCCAGGCGTCCATGTCGGCGCACATGCGCTCCCGGCCGCACTCAGGGATATAGTCCGATAACAGGATTTGCAAATAGTTGACACCGTTTTCCTCGTCGTAGCCACCGCCGGCGTCGGTATGCAGGCCGGCGCGACGCCGACCGTCCATGCAGATGTAATGACAGGCCTCATGCAAGGCCGAGTGCAGCGGCGTATCGTTACGCACCAGCAGACGATTGGCGATCAGCCCCGCTTCGCTGTCGCCCCAATAGCTGCCGGGAATCGCTGCCTCGTCCGCCACCCACGCCAGCGCCATGTCATAGCGCCCCAGCAACGCCTGCAATTCGGGCGGCGCCAGCTCGCCGCATTTCAGCACCACAGCTATTCCTCTTTATATCAAATGCTTAATCAACCCCCGTCGAACACGCCTGCAATCCGGCGGGGCGTCTTCAGTGTAACCCCATGCGCCCCTCGGCTGGACAAAAAATTCCCTATGATTCATATTGCTGTGCTGTGTTTATTTTGCTTTATATGGAATATGTGAGGTTTGAATGTCTGAGTCATGGGATAAAAACGACAACACGGGCTGGGGACTCCCCGATGGAATGGACCCGATGCGGGTGATGCAGGTGGCCTCGGCCTACTGGCAGTCCTGTGCCTTGCACGCCGCCAACCGCTTGGATGTTTTCAATCTGCTGGACGGCCAGGCCAAGGACCTGGACACCCTGACCCGGGAGACCGAGTCGGACCGCCGCTGCCTCGGCGCCCTGCTCAGCGCCCTGGTGTCGATGGATTTTCTCGACCGCGACGGCGACACCTTCCGCAATAACGACTTCAGCCAGACCTTTCTCACCCAATCGAGCAAGTTCTACCAGGGCGGCATCGTCTACATGTTCGAGAACTGGTACGAGGCCTGGGGCGGACTCTATAACACAGTCAAGACCGGTACACCGTCGGCTCTGATGCACCAGGCCTACAGCGACGAGGAAACGCGCAACTATATGATGGGCATGCACAACCGTGCCCTATCCCAGTCCGACGTGCTTACTGACATGATTGACCTGTCCGGCAAGACCCAACTCATGGACGTGGGCTGTGGCCCGGCCACCTTCGCGGTCAAGTTCTGTGAAAAGTATGATGGCCTTAAGGCCGTGGCCATGGACCGCGAACAAAACCTCGAGATCGCCAAAGAGATCGTTGACCAGTACGGCATGCAAGACCGGGTCGAACTGCGTGCGGGCGACTACAACACCGACTCGCTGGGTTCCGGCAACGACGCCATGCTGCTGTCCTCCATGACCAACCAGGAATCGCCTGAGAACATCAAAAAGCTGTTGCGGAAATGCTATGAGTCCATGAACAAAGACGGCGTCATCATGATCCAGGAACAGCTGCTGCACGCCGACAAAAAAGGCCCGCAACTGGCCGCCCTGATCGGCGTCAACCAGATCATCAACACCGTCGGCGGCAGCTCCTATTCCACCGCCGAGATGGAGGCGATGCTGCGCGAAGTGGGCTTTGTCGACATCGAATCGCGCCAAATGGCGCCGCCCAGCCCCTTTATCATGGTCACGGGCTACAAGCGCTGATTCAGCCCAAGCCTTGAACGGCGAGCCGCCGCCCCCGGCAGGGCCTGTGTGACGGGTGCCGACCTGGCACAAAAAGATGTATAATAAAAACACCTTTATTTTCAGGATATTACCGCTGTGGCCTTTTTGCGTACACTTTTCCACAGACTGGCCGGCCAACAGGATCTCAGCCACCGCGACATGCTGCTCAGCTCACTCGCCGCGCTGATCGCCATGGGCGTGGTGACCTGGATCAGCTACCGCTTTCTCTCCCCCGGCACGGCACCCTTCATCGTCGCCTCCATGGGCGCCTCCACTGTCTTGCTGGTCGCCATCCCCTCAAGCCCCATGAACCGGGCCTGGCCGCTGCTCGGCAGCCATTTGATCTGTGCCGGCATCGGCGTCACATGCGCGCTTTACATCCCCAACCCATTGCTCGCCATCCCGCTGGCGGTGACCGGCGCCGTGCTCGCCATGCAGTATTTACGCTGCCTGCATCCGCCCGGCGGCGCCACGGCCATGCTCACCGTGCTGGCCGGCCCCGACGTCACCCAGCTGGGCTATCTGTTCGTCTTCACCCCGGTACTGCTGAATGCCGTCATTCTTTATGGCGCGGTACGGGGCATGGCCATCCTGCTACAGCGTCGCCCGCGTCAGGACGGGTTCGAATCACCCCTGCTGCGGCGGGACGAGGAACCCCGGCAACTGAACCTGAAACCGCCCTTTGAGGATCAGGACCTGGATCATGCCCTACAGCATTTCGACACCTTCATCGACGTCAACCGGAATGACCTGATGCGCCTCTACCAGGAGGCCGGCCACCATTACCACCGCCGCCATCTCGGCGACCTGCGCTGTTCCGATGTGATGATCCCCAGCCCGTTGGCGGCTGAGTTCGCCACCCCGCTGGACGAGGCCTGGGCGTGGCTGGGCCGGCACCGCACCAGCGCCATCCCGGTCATCAACTGCGCCCAGCACGTGATCGGCATCGTCACGCTGGAGGATTTCATCAGGCATGCCCGGGATTATCCCCAAGCCGCACTGGAACAACGCATTCAGGCATTGATCAAACCGACACCCGGGCCCGACTCGGACAAACCGGAGGTCGTCGGCCAGATCATGAGCCATCCCGTGATCACCGCACCGGAAAACTCGCACATCGCCGAACTGCTGCCTCTGCTGGATGAAAAACACATTCGCCACCTGCCCATCGTCAATGACAAGGCCAAGCTGGTCGGCGTCCTCAACCGCGACCAAATCGTATCCTTGTTGCAACCCGAGGTCGCGCCCGACCCGGCCTGACACCCGCCTTTCAAGCGGCGCTCGCGATCCGAGCACAAACACGCTCACTCGGACCACACTCATTTCAAAGCAGCCTTAACCGGCCCGAGTGCAGGGCAGATAGACCTTGAAACAGGTGCCCGTGCCGGGCGCGCTGTGTACTTCGACGGCGCCGTGATGACGGTGGATGATCTCCTTAATGGCCGCCAGGCCGACCACCTGATCCTTGACTACGTCATGATTTGTAAAGACGGGCTCGAAGATATGCGCCAACCGTTCCGCCGCTATACCACGGCCGTCATCGGACACCGTGAGCACGGCATACTCGCCGGCGGCCAGGTCGTCCATGTCCGCCGCCACGCGCTCGTCCAGTGGGCCGCATTCCAAACTGATGTCGATCCGGCCGCCCTCGGCCAGCGCCTCGATGGCGTTCATACCCAAGTTCATGACAATCTGCTGGAAATTCAGCGGCGACATGAGGACCTGGCACGCCTGGCACTGCAGATCGCTGTGAATCTCGGCACCGTCGGGTAACAGACTCTGCAACAGCTCCACGACCTCGGTGACGATCTTCTGCGGCATCAGCACCAAGGCCGCTTCATAATCGCTGCGACTGACGTCGAGTAATTGCTTGACCAACAACTTGGCGCGCAGCGCCGCATCCATCACCTGCCTTAGATCCGCAGTGCGCTCGGGAGCGTCGCCCAGCTCGAGTAGCAACATATCGGTATAACCGACAATGCTGGACAACAGGTTATTGAATTCGTGGGCGAAACCGCCGGCCATTTTGGATAGTGCTTCCAGTCTTTCCATCTGCCGACGGCGCTCTTCATGGGCCTTCTTCTCGCTCAGGTCGCGCAGGATGCCGACAAACATGCGTTCGCCGCGCAGCGCCACCTCGCTGACCGCCAGTTCGAGGGGGAACACTTCACCATTCTTGCGCAAGCCTTCGCTTTCACGCCCGATACCGATGATCGTGGCCTCGCCTGTGCGGATGTAGTTGCCAATGAATTGGTCATGGCCGGCCGCGACCGGGGCCGGCATGAGCATGCTGACATTGCACCCGACGACCTCATGTTGGCGGTAACCGAAAATCATCTCGGCGGCGCGATTGAAGGTCTGGATGTTGCCGGCAAAGTCGATGGTCACCACCGCTTCGAGGACATTGTCCAGGATCGCCGCCAAACGCTGTTCACTTTCTTGAATCCGTTGGTTCTTGGTGCGCAGGCGACGATTAATACCGGCATTGTGCCGATTGAGCCGCAAGACATAGACCACCAGCGCCGTGAGCAGCAGCAGGGCCAGCACGATCAAGGCCGCCCAGCGCCAGTGCTGGCGCGCTGCATCGAGCAATTCGACTTCGCCGAAATGCTGGTATTGGGCCAGCTTCAGATCACGCATCAAATCGTGCACCGGCAGGTAATTGGCCGGCGGCTGCCACCCGGCAATGCCAGCCGCCCGGGCGGCTGGATCACCGGCATTCATCGCCAGCAGGGCCAGCGCCACCTGTTTCACTAATTGGCTATCGGTATGGGGCAGACTGGCCAACGGCCACTCTGGGTAATACGCCGTACTATGCAACAGCGAAAGCTCAAAGCTCGGGTGGCCCAGTGCGCCGCCTTGCTCCATCATGACATGTACTTGGTCCAGATCGAGTCGGCCAGTGCTGGCCATCTGTTCCAGTACGCCTGTCCTTACCGTGCCGGCATCCACAGTGCCGTCGAGCACGGCCTGCACCACCGCCTCGTGGGAACCGAGAAATTTAATCCCGGCAAGATCGACAAAGGGGTCGATAGCGTTAAGCTTCATCTGGCGCCAGGCCATTGCCCAGCCGCCGAAGGAGGTTGGATCCACCGCTGCAAAGCGCATGTTTTTTAGGTGTTCGATACCACGTAGGTCGTGGCGCCCAGCCTTGACGACGATGGCCCCGGCAAACACAGCGGCGGAGCGTTCGGCAAGCACGCGGCGCTTAAGCGTGAGCATGGCGGCGGCGCCGTAGGCGGTCTCCATCTCGGCGAAAATGGCGGGATTGGCGAGCAAGAAATCGATCTCGGCGCCGCTGACGGCGGCCTCGATCTGACTGAAATCCAAAGGCACGATACGAAAATGCCGGGCGGCAATGTGCTGGTGCAGATAGTCAGCGGTAGATGACCAGCGCTGCAAGGTCAGCGGCTCATTGCCCTTGGTCAGTACACCAATCCTGATCCACGCGGCATTGGCTTCGGCCGCGACGGCGCCACCATCGAGCATCAACCCGATGATCAATAAAGCAATTTGGCAATATCGCCTAAACGCCGCCGCTGCGCGCACAAGCCCCTTCCCTTATATCTAGAATGGGATTATTGAAATATCGACTTTTTATGGGGAAAACTTAGAGCCGCTGCCGTCGGTCCTGCAAAACAAAGCCTTGCAGCCTTTCGGACAGACCGCGACCCAAGGCCAACACTTTGAACAACTCGCCCATTTCATTAGGCAGAGTAAGCTTTTTGACCTGTTGAGTAAACTGTAAGTAGTGGCGTGTATCGTCCGGGTCGAGCTGCGCCACCATCTCGGTCAGGCCGGTCGCGAGCAGGAACTGGGCCTGACTGGTATAGCCCAGCACATCCAGCCCGGCCTGTTGGGCCGCCGTGGCCAGGGCGGTGAAATCCACGTGGGCGGTGATATCCTGTAATCCCGCCAGAATCAACGGGTCGCCGTGGGCGCGGTGACGGTAGTGGCACATCAAGGTGCCGGCGGTGCGGTCGGGGTGGTAATACTCGTGGCGCGGAAAGCCGTAGTCGATGATCAGGGCGGCGCCTTTTTGCAGCACACCGGCCAAGCTGTTGATCCAGCCGCGTTGCGCCAGATTGATCTCGCTGAGATAGCCGGGACAGAACACCTCAGTACCGAGTTCGTCGAGCAACAAGTCAACGGCCTGTTGCAGATCGGCCTGCGGCGCATGTTCCCGCCATTCGAAGGCGCGACCGTTCCAGGCGACGAAGCGCTCGGCCACGCCGTCCTCAAGAAAGCGCACCAAGTGCACCGGCATGGCATCCACCACTTCATTGGCCAGAATCACCCCCTGCAAACCGGCGTGGGGCAGCGCGTCCAGCCAGCTGACGCGCTCCAGCAAATGGGGGGCGCGACGGGCCAGGGTATGGCGCTGGCGCTGGCGCAGGTCGGGACTGAGTTCGAGAATCAAATACTGTCCCGGCAGCGTGTCGAGGCGTTCCAGTTCCAGCAACAGCTCAGCGGCCATCACCCCGGTGCCGGCACCGAACTCCAGGATATCGCCGCCGCCGATCTCAGCCAATATCTGGCGGCACTGGCGCGCCAGGCAGCGCGAGAACAGCGGCGATAGCTCCGGCGCGGTGACGAAATCCCCCGCCGCGCCGAACTTGCGCGCCCCGGCGCTGTAATAGCCCAGCCCGGGCTGGTACAGCGCCATCTGCATGAAACGGGCGAAGCGGATGGCGCCGCCGGCGGCGTCGATCTCGCTGCGCATGGCGGCCTGCAGTCGTGCGCTGTGCTGCGCAGCGATCGGGTCCGGCGGCGGCAGCTCTGCGCCTGTGTCTGACATCTGAATTCCTGTTTACGGCTCGATGGGGTAAAGTGCGACAGTCTATCCGAAACCGGTCCGAAACACGATGAACGACCCTGCCAAGCTGGACAATAAGGTCGCCCTGATCACGGGCGCGGCCCACCGCATCGGCGCCGAACTGGCGCGCCGGCTGCACGGCGCCGGCATGAACATCGCCCTGCACTATCGCCATTCCAGCGCGCAAGCCGAGGCCCTGGCGGCGCAGCTGAATGCGATACGGCCCGACTCGGTGGTGCCGCTGCAGGCCGACCTATTGGACACCGCGCGACTGCCCGCCGTCATTGCCGCCGCGTGTCAGCCCTGGCAACGCCTGGACGTGCTGATCAACAACGCCTCGACCTTTTATCCCACCCCCATGGACAGCGCCAGCGAGGCGGACTGGGATGATCTCATCGGCAGCAACCTGAAGGCGCCGTTTTTTCTGTCTCAGGCGGCGGCGCCCGAGCTGAAAAAACGGCAGGGCTGCATCATCAACATCGTCGACATCCACGCCCAGCGCCCCATGAAAGACTATCCCATCTACAGCGCTGCCAAGGCCGGGCTGGCCATGCTCACCATGGCGCTGGCGCGCGAGCTGGGGCCGGAGCTGCGCGTCAACGGCGTCGCCCCCGGCGCCATCCTCTGGCCGGAACGGGCGCTCAAACCCAAGACGAAAGAACAGATCATCAACCGCACGGCCCTGAAACGCCAGGGCGCGCCGGCGGATATCGCCAAGACGGTGCTGTTTCTGATCCGCGACGCCGACTACATCAGCGGCCAGATCATCAATGTGGACGGCGGGCGGACGCTGGGCTTCTGATCCGCATCAATCCCAGCCAAAGGGGATAGGCCAGAGCGACTGGCGATTCTTATCGTAATCGCGCCACATCTCGGCATAGCTGCGTCCGGTCTGGGGATGCGTCAGATCGCCGGCGATCTCGGCCAGAGGCCAGAGCACGAAGGCGTTTTTGGTGATCTCGTCGCGGGGAATGTTGAGGCCGTTTTGATGAATGACGGCATCGTCATACAACAGCAGATCCAGATCAATGGTACGTGAGCTGAACTTGGGCGCGCGCCGGTCGCGGGCATGGCTCGCCTCAAGGCTGTTCAGCACCGCGGCGACGCGGTAGACGTCATCATCGGTCTCGAAGCCCACCACCAGGTTGTAGAAGTTGTCGCCGGCAAACCCCACCGCCTCGCTCTCGTAGACCGAGGACAGCAGCAGTTGCGGATAATGACGGCGCAATTCACGCATGGCGGAGCGGATATTGGCGGTCGGCTCGATGTTGCTGCCGACGCTGACATAGACCTGGGCCATACCTATTCCTTTGTGCCGCGTTCGATAATCACCCCCACGTCGCGGGCGCCGCGCAGCGCGCCCTGCTTGTTCAGCCGCAGCCGCAGCCAGGGCACGCCGAATTCCTGACGCACGACGGCGGCGACGCGTTCGGCCAGGGTCTCCACCAACTGAAACTCGCTCGCCTCGACGAAGCCGATGACGCGCTTGGCCACCGATTTGTAGTCCAGGGTGTCTTCCAGCGCATCGGTCTCGGCGGCGCGGCGGATGTCGCTGGCCATCTCCAGATCGATCACCACCTCTTGTTTGATCTCCCGCTCCCAGTCGAACACGCCGATCACGGTCTGAATACGCAAATCACTTAAGTAAATAATATCCATCTGTCTGCTTGTCGTTGCTTTGAAGAGTGGGCAATGCGGCCCGATTTACCGTATCATTACGCCCCGTTCCCGTGTTCATCAATGTGAAATATTATGCTTGATATCGCCCTGGTTGTGTTCGCCTATCTACTCGGTTCGCTGTCGGCGGCCATCATCACCTGCAAACTGATGGGCCTGCCCGATCCCCGTTCCGAGGGCTCGCGCAACCCCGGCGCCACCAACGTACTGCGCTACGGCGGCAAAAAGGCGGCCGCCGTCACCCTGTTCGGCGATATGCTCAAGGGCCTGCTGCCGGTGCTGCTGGCGCAGCTGGCCGGCGTCGCTGACAGCGTGGTGGCGGCCGCGGCCATGGCCGCCTTTCTCGGCCATTTGTATCCGGTCTTTTTCGGCTTTCACGGCGGCAAGGGCGTGGCCACCGCCATGGGCGTCTTTCTGGGCCTGTCCTGGCCGCTGGCATTGGCGCTGCTGGCCACCTGGTTGGTCACCGCCAAGCTGTTCAAGGTGTCTTCGCTCGCAGCCCTGACGGCGACAGTGCTGGCGCCGGTGTATACCTGGGTACTGCTGCCAAACCGCATCTATATCATCCTCAGCCTGGTGATGTCGCTGCTGCTGCTGTGGCGCCATCGCAGCAACATTCAGCGCCTGATGAACGGCGCGGAAGGCAAAATCAGTCAATGATCACAGCGGTTCAATCCAACGCTTCAACCCGGAGCCAGCCCGCCCCCATGTCCACCACCCTGACCTGCGCACCGGCGGGGGCATCCGGCCCCTGCAGGGTCCAGACCGTGCCGTCCAGGTTCTGGTGGGCCCGGCCGTTTTCGATGGGGCTGACCAGGGTCAGCACCTGACCCACATAACTGCGCTGTTGCACGATCTCCTGCTGCCGCCGGATGCGCTCCATGCGCGTCTCTAGAGAGGATCGGGCCACCCAGATAAAGACCGCGGCGATGACGCCGAAAAACAGGATCTGTATGGGGAAAGCAATGCCGGGATAAAAATGACTCAGAATCCCTAACGCTACCGCCGCCAGACTGGCGGCCATAAACATGAATTTGCCGTGCACCGCCTCAATGGCCAGCAACAGGGTGGCGGTGCCGAACCAGAACCAATGAAAACCGAATTGCGCAATATAATCCATAAGCCTATGACCGCCGGAGCGGCCACTCCTGTTAAAATGATCGAAACCCATAAAGTATAACCCCGATCAGGTTTTCCAGCGCCATGGACTTTGTTACCGTCGCCAGTTTCGATACCTCGCCTGAGGCCCATATCGCCATGGGCCGCCTGCTGGCCGAAGGCCTGGACGCCCATCTGGCCGACGAACACCTAGTGCAAACCGACTGGCTCTACAGCATCGCCGTGGGCGGCATCAAACTGCAGGTGCCGCCGCAAGCCGAACAGGCGCGCCGCATCCTGGCGCGCGACGACTCTGATCAAATCGATGCCGAAAACTAACCCGGTGAGACATGCGCGCTAACCTGATCCGTGCGCTGCTGCACCTCAGCGCGCGCCTGCCCTTGCGCTTCAATCATCTCTGCGGCGCCCTGCTGGGCCG
The DNA here is from genome assembly GCA_001447805.1 of Candidatus Tenderia electrophaga. NCBI lineage: Bacteria > Pseudomonadati > Pseudomonadota > Gammaproteobacteria > Tenderiales (SeqCode) > Tenderiaceae (SeqCode) > Tenderia (SeqCode) > Tenderia electrophaga (SeqCode). Next base: position 3,297,542 of record CP013099.1, on the reverse strand, counting down.
ATGGCTCATGCTCGGCGACAATGAACTAAAGCGCGTTGCCCAGACCAACCTGAACGTGTGTTTTCCCGAACTGAACCCGGCGCAGCGACAGCGACTGCTGCGCCAAAACCTGGCCGAAACCGGCAAGGCCTTTTTTGAAAGCGGACGCCTGTGGCTGGGCAATCAACAACGCTTTGCCGAGCTGGTTGCAACGGTTCACGGCGGCCAACATTTGCAGCATGCCCTGGCGCAAAGCAAGGGCGTGATCCTGGCCATCCCCCACCTGGGCAACTGGGAAGTCATCGGACTATACTGCTCGTCACACTATCCCATGACCAGCCTATATCGCCCGCCGCGGCAGGCGGCGCTGGATGCGTTGATCCGCCGGGCACGGGAGCACTTCGGCGCCAAGCTGGTGCCCACCACGGCCAAGGGCGTGCGTGCGCTTTATCAGGCCCTGGCGCACAACGAAGTGGTGGCCATCCTGCCGGACCAGGACCCGCGCGATAGCGGCGGCCAGTTCGCCCCCTTCTTCGGCATTCAGGCCAACACCATGACCCTGCTATCGCGCTTGGCCGGCAAGTCCGGGGCCACGGTGTTGTGCTGTTATGCCGAACGCCTGCCGCGCGCCCGCGGCTTCGCCATTCACTTCGCGCCGGCGCCCGATGCACTCTATGCTAAGGATCTGGAAACATCGCTCACGGCGCTCAACCAAATGGTGGAACAGGCGGTGCGCCGCCTGCCGACGCAGTATCAATGGGGGTATAAACGCTTCCGCACCCGGCCGGCGGGCGAAGCGGATATTTATGACAGGTAAAGGTTCACCCCGTGCGGACGGCTCAAGGGCGCCGAGGAATGCGGCTTAGACGGCAGGCTTCTGTGCCACCAGCAGGGCCTCGTTGCGAAAGCCCTGGGTGGTGTCCCCCTGGCGCCCCTCTTCACGATAGACCAGCACCTTGAAGCCTTTAAACAGCTGCAACAGCTCATTGTCGGCCAGACGAAAGTCCAAATTGGTGGGACCGCCCTCGCTGACGCGCGTCTGGGTAAAGGTCTGATAGAACACCAGCCCCCCCGGTTTGAGACAGTCTTGAATGGCGGGGATGATGGAACGGTCGAGAAAGTGGCTCACCACCACCACATCGTAGCGGCCACTCGCGGGCGGACGGCTGACCACGTCGCGCGCCTCGCCCCGGACCGGCAAGCCGCTGTCGGCGGCACGGCGGTTGATCTGTTCCACCGCCACCGGCGAAATATCCCAGGCATCCATTTCCAGGCCCGCCTCGGCCAGGGCGAAGCTGTTGGCCGCCAGGCCGCAGGCCAGTTCCAGACCCGCGCCCGCTTCCGGCACCAGGTGCAGGTTATCGCGCACCACCGCCATGGCGGGCACGGCCTGCTCGCGGGTTTGACTATAAATACGATCCCATTTTTCCTGGGTCGGGTCGCTCATCACAGCTGTTCCTTATGCTATTTACGCCAGAAGGCGGGGGTCAACAATACCAACAGGGTAAAGATCTCCAGGCGGCCGAGCAACATGGCGAAACACAGCACCCACTTGGCGACATCATTGACGCTGGTGTAGTTGGACCCCACGTCGCCCAGCCCCGGACCCAGATTATTCATGCAGGCCGCCACGGCGGAAAAGGCCGTCACGAAGTCGAGCCCGGTGGCCACCAGGATCAGGGACATGATGCAAAAACACACGACATAGAGCGAGAAGAAGCCCCACACCGCCTCCATGACCCGGTCTGTCAAGGCCTTGTTGCCCACCTTGACCGGAATGTGGGCGCTGGGATGGACCAGGCGCAGGATCTCGCGCGCGCCCTGCTTAATCAGCATCACCACCCGAATCACCTTCATACCGCCTCCGGTGGAGCCGGCGCAGCCGCCGATGAAGCTCATCATCAGCAGCATGATGGGCAGGATGCCGGGCCAGGTGTGATACTCGGCCACGGTGAAACCGGTAGTGGTGCCGATGGAGACGGCCTGAAACACACCGCGCAGCGCCGCCTCACCCGGCGACTCGAAGGTGGCGGTCCAATAGAGATAAGCGCTGGTCACGATGGCGGCGATCAGGAGAATGGCGGCATAGACCTTGAATTCGGTGTCGACGAAATAGGCGCGCGGGCCGTGACGACGCCAGGCCAGAAAATGCAGCGCAAAATTGATCCCCGACAAAAACATGAACACGATCGCCACCACCTCCACCAGCGGTGCCTCGGCGAAAAAGTAGCCCATGCTCAGATCGTGGGTGGAGAAGCCGCCGATGGCCACGGTGGAAAAGGCATGGGCCACGGCGTCGAAAGCATTCATGCCCGCCGCCCAGTACGCCAGGCCGCAGGCGATGGTCAGGGTCAGATAGATGTACCACAGCGCCTTGGCGGTCTCGGTGATGCGCGGCGTCAGCTTGTTGTCCTTCATCGGGCCCGGGGTCTCGGCGCGATACAGCTGCATGCCGCCGATGCCGAGCATGGGCAATACCGCCACCGCCAATACGATAATCCCCATGCCTCCCAGCCACTGCAGCTGTTGGCGATAGAACAGGATGGAGCGCGGCAGGGTATCCAGCCCCGAGATCACCGTCGCGCCGGTGGTGGTAAGGCCGGACATGGACTCAAAGATGGAGTCCGTTATCGAAATGCTCGGCTGACCCGACAGCAGAAACGGCAGTGCACCGAATACGCCCAGCACCGTCCAGAACATCACCACCACCACGAAGCCGTCGCGCACGCGCAGATCGGAGCGATGCCCGCGCACCGGAAACCAAAACACCGCGCCGGTGACGAGAGTGACCAGAAAGGCCACCAGGAAAGGCATCATGGCGCCGTCCTGATAGAAGATCGAAACCGGCACCGGCGTCAGTATGGTGATGCTGAACAACATCAGCAACAGGCCGAGGATGCGCTGGATGACAAACAACTGCATGCGTCTAATTCACCCGGATAATTGGAGTTATAGAAAGGTCACGCCGACCTGGAACAGCTTTTCCACGTCGCGCACGCGGCGCTTGTCCACCAGGAACAGGATGACGTGGTCCTCGGCCTCGATGACCGTATCGTGATGGGCGATGATGACGTCCTCGCCCCTGACAATGGCGCCGATGTTGGCGCCCGGCGGCAGGCGGATCTCTTCGATGGCGCGGCCCACCACCTTGGAGGAACGCGCATCGCCGTGAGCCACCGCCTCGATGGCCTCGGCGGCGCCGCGGCGCAGGGAATGCACCGCCGCCACGTCGCCGCGCCGCACGTGGGCCAACAGGCTGCCGATCATGGCCTGGTGCGGCGAGATGGCGATATCGATATCGCCCGACTCTACCAGGTCTACATAAGAGGCGCGATTGATCAGGGCCAGCACTTTGCGCGCCCCCAGGCGCTTGGCCAGCATGGCCGAGAGGATGTTGGCTTCGTCGTCGTTGGTGACGGCGCAGAAGACGTCGGTGCTGGTGATGTTTTCCTCCAGCAGCAGCTCCTCGTCGGCGGCGTCGGCCTGCAGCACGATGGTTTTATCCAACTCCTCGGAGATCTGGCGCGAGCGGCGCGGATTGTGGTCGATGAGCTTGACGTTGTAATCGTTCTCCAAGGTCTGGGCCAGGCCCTTGCCGATGTTGCCGCCGCCGGCGATGATGATGCGCTTATTGGGCCGGTCGATGCGACGCAGCTCGCCCATGACGGTGCGGATATCCTTGCGCGCGGCGATGAAGAAGACCTCGTCGTCGGCCTCGATCACCGTATCACCCTCGGGGATGATGGGCGTGCCGCGGCGGAAGATAGCGGCCACGCGCGTGTCTACGGTAGGCATGTGATCCCTCAGCTTGCGCAGCTCCTGGCCCACCAGCGGACCGCCGTAGTAGGCCTTCACCGCCACCAGCTGTGCCAGGCCGTCGGCGAAGTCGAGCACTTGCAGGGCGCCGGGGTGGGCGATCAGCTTTTGCACGTAATCGATGATCACCTGCTCCGGGCTGATCATCACATCCACCGGCACCGCCTCGTTGCCGAACAGTTTGCTGTAGCCGAGATATTCGCGCGAGCGGATGCGCGCCACCTTGGTGGGGGTGCGGAACAGACTGTAGGCCACCTGGCAGGCGATCATGTTGGTCTCGTCGCTGTTGGTCACCGCCAGGATCATGTCAGCGTCCTCGGCGCCGGCGCGGCGCAACACGTCAGGGTAGGAGGCATGGCCGTTGACGGTGCGGATGTCGAGGCGGTCCTGCAGGTCGCGCAACAGTTTGGCGTCCACGTCCACCATGGTGATGTCGTTGGCCTCACTGGCCAGATTGGCGGCCACCGAAGAACCCACCTGCCCCGCCCCGAGAATAATGATTTTCATAGACTATCCATCCAGCGCTTTATGGTTGTCATGCCCGCCCTTCACGCCTGCCCGCCCTCCTTCGGATTGATGCCCAGCGCCTTCATTTTACGGTACAGATGAGTGCGCTCAATGCCCGCCGCTTTGGCCACCTGGGACACATTGCCGTCGGCATTGCGCAGCTGATGTTCGATATAGGCCTTTTCGAACTGTTCGCGCGCCTGGCGCAGCGGCAGCTCAAAGTTGAATCCAGCCGTCTGGAGCGTGGCCGGCGGCTGGGTGCCGAGCACGGCGTCGACCTCGTCGATGTCGATGCTCTCACCCGCGCCGAGGATCAACAGGCGATGCACAATACTCTTCAACTCGCGCACATTGCCCGGCCAGTCGTAATTACGCAACTTGTTTTGCGCCGCCACGGAAAAGGCGCGGTAGGGTAAGGCATCGCTGTCGACGAAAAAATCGACGTAATAGGACAATAAATCGGTGATGTCTTCACGATGCTGCCGCAGCGGCGGCACAGTGATGGGCACCACGTTGAGCAGGTAATACAAGTCTTCGCGGAAGCGGCCGCGGCGCACCTCTTCGAGCAGATCTTTGTGACTGGAGGCAATGACGCGGATATCGATCTGTACCGCGCGTGAGCCGCCCAGGCGGACAAAGGACTGCCCCTGCAGGGCACTGGCCAGGCGCGCCTGCAGATCCAGGTCCATGTCGGCGACCTCATTCAAAAACAGGGTGCCGCCGCTGGCCTGCTCCAGCAGGCCGTAGCGCACCTTATCGCCGCTCTCCTCACCGAACAGCTCCATCACCGCATTGGCGGGCACGATGGTGGCCACGCCCACCTCGACGAAATCGCCCTCGCGACGCGGGCTGAGATTGTGGATGAGGCGCGCCAGCAGACGCTTGCCGACACCGGGCTCACCGCTGAGCAACACCCAGGCGTCGGTTTGGGCGACCTTCTCGGCCTGATCGCGCAGGGTCGCCATGGCCTGACTGCGCCCCAGCGGCCGGCTGAGCGGACGCAGGTGGCGGCGCAGGCCCAGGTTTTCGCGCCGCAGGTTGTAGTCGTCCAGGGCATGGCGAATGGTGAGCAGCAGCTTGGCCATGGACAGGGGCTTTTCCAGAAAATCATAGGCCCCCAGGCGGGTGGCCTCGACCGCGGTCTCCACCGTGCCGTGACCCGACATCACCACCACCGGCGGCGCCGGTTCGTCGCTTTGCTGCCACTCCTTGAGCAGACTGATGCCATCGATATCGGGCATCCAGATATCCAGCAGGATCAGGTCCGGGCGGCGCTCCATGCGCGCCTGGCGCGCCGCGGCACCGTCGGCCGCCACCGACACCCGGTAGTGCTCGTCTTCCAGGATCTCCTTGACCAGCTCGCGGATATCCGGTTCATCGTCCACCACTAGAATGTGAGAGACACTCATGCTTCGTCCTCGCTTGCGCCGGGCCGGCCCGCCGCCCGGCGATCAGTCTTGGGCATCGATTTTAACGGCAAACGGATCGTGAACCGAGCCCCGCCTGCAGCGCTGTTTTCGGCCCAGATCACGCCGTTATGTTCTTCGACGATCTTTTTCACAATCGCCAGCCCCAGGCCGCTGCCCTTGGTCTTGGAGCTGATATAGGGCTCGAACAGATCGGCCATCATAGCATCCGGAATGCCGGCGCCATTGTCCGCCACCTCCAGCTCCAGCGACCGGCCGCCACTGTTGTCCAGCAGACGCGTCTGGACGCGGATCCAGGCGTCGTCCTGACCGGCCTGGGCCTCGATGGCGTTCTTGATCAGGTTGTGCAGCAACTGACGCAGTCGGCCGCTGTCCACATCCACCTGGCCGATACGCGCATCGAAGTCGGTATCGATGCGCAACGGCTGCTTGTCATCCCGATACAACTCCAGCACCTCATTGACCAACTCGTTGAAATCGAGGGCCGATAATTGCAGCCGCGGCGAGCGGGCGTAATCGGAAAAGGCCTTGACCATCTCCTTCATGGTCTCCACCTGCTGGATAATCGTGTGGGTGGAGCGGTCCAGCACACGGCGTTCATCTTCGGGCATCATGGCCAGATACTTGTGCCGCAGGCGCTCGGCCGACAACTGGATGGGGGTCAGCGGGTTCTTGATCTCGTGCGCCAGACGCCGTGCCACCTCGCCCCAGGCGGCGTCGCGCTGGGCCTGAACCAGGGTGGTGACGTCGTCGAATACCACCACGTGGCCGGCGTCCGGGTCCGGCAAGGGCACACCGCGACACATCAGCAGCTGACGCCCCTCGGCGCCGAACACGGTGACCTGCTCCTGCCAGCTGCCGCTTTGTTGCTCCATATGACTGGCGAGCATGGCGATGAATTCCTCCATATGGGGATAGCGCGCGGCGATGTCGACCAAGCCCATGCCGATACAGGCGGCGATATCGCTGCCCAGGATCAGCTCGGCGGTGGTGTTGACGGTGCGCAGCACGCCATCCTGGTTCAAGGTCATGACGCCGGAGGAGAGGTGGCCCAACACGGTTTCCAGATACAGTTTCTGGTCTTCCAGGCGTTGTTGACTGATGCGGGCCTCCTCCTGGGCACGGGCGATACGCCCCATCATGGTGTTGAACGACTTAACCAAAAAACCCAATTCGTCGCCGGGCGTGGCCGCCAACGGCAGGCGGCGATGATAATCCCCCTGGGCCACGGCGCGCGTGCCGATGGCCAGGATACGGATCGGCGCCACCAGCCGCCGCGCCAGAAAGAAGGCGGCCCACACCGCGGTGAAGATACTCAGCAACAGGATGATGGACAGGGTCAGGGTGAAGCTGAATTTCAGCGGCCCGCTCAAAAACACCAGGCGTTCATGCTGGGCATAGGCGGCCTGGACACTGTCGACCAGCTGGTTGATACCCTCGGGCACCGGATACAGGGCCTGCAGCGCGCGCGCTTCGAAGGTGGCCTGGCTGGCGGGCACATTCACCACCAGGCGCGCGTACAGACCGTCCTTGATGGGGTCGATGCCGACGTAGGCCAGACCGCCCTCCAGTTGCGATAGGATGATCTTGTCCACCGTTTCCGGCGCCAGTTTGCCGGCGTCGTCACTGCTGAAGGCGATCACCTCGCCCTTGACGCTGAACAGGGCCACTTCCAGGGCACCGATCTGGCGCCGCATTTCGTTAAGCGACAGGATCAGCTCGTCGGGCGGCACGTCACTGATACTGTCGGCCACGTATTCGGCCTGGCGCATCATGTCGCGCATACGCCAGTCCAGGGCCGTGCGACTCAGGTTGAGCGCGTCGTTGAGGGCCTGGTCGACGCGCACATCGAACCAACTGTCGATGCCGTGGCGCACGAAGCCGAGGGAGAAATAATAGAGGACTGACACCGGCCCCACCGCCAGCACCACGAACAGCACCACCAGGCGCGCCGTGAGGCGCGAACCGGTGGCGTGGTTGCGATACTGGCGCACCAGCCGCCCCAAGTTGACGGCGATCAGCCCGGCCAGGATCAGCAACTCCACTACGTTGATCACCAGCAGGGGGATGTAGAGGCGGCTGAACTGTTCCGAGTTTTGCGTGGCGCTGCTCATCAGGTAGAGCGAACCGAGCAGCAGCACCACCAGCAGGATCACCGGCACCTGGCTGGAGAAAAAGCGCCTCAGGGCAGCAACGGCCATGCAAACCACTCGCTGGCCAGATACCAGTCATCGGTGACGTAGGACATCAAGCGCAAGGGCACGGGAAAACTGTCGCGATCGATGGAGATGCGGATCTCGCCGTAATAGCGGGCGTCCTCTTCCAGCAGGCTGCTGTCGAGCAGGGGAAAATCGCTCAATACCGAGGCCACCGCCAGCAAGGATTCCAGACTGGGAAACTGGAATTCCACCCCGCTGTTGAGATTTTCCAGCACATAGTGCGTGGTCAGCGGCTGATAGGAAATTTGATAGCGCTGAGTGAGGCTGGCCACGCTGGCAGACCAGAGATAATCGCGCTCCTTGCTGACCTCGATTTCGATGAGCAGATTCAGCGCCACACCGTTTTGCAGCGCCTCCACCAACTGCTGGCTGACGCGCAATTCGAACAATGCATCCAGACGCAGCACCTGGTCCGCCAGACGCGAACTCACCGAGATCACCTCGAAACCGGGCGTCACGGCGGGCGGCTCTTGCCCCCAGGCCGGCGCCACGACCAAGCCCAGCGCCATGCCCGCCAGCCAGCGCCTGAATGTGAGCAGCCGCTGCATCAAAGATTATTCCGTCATCGCCCGTTTACGCAGACATGCATAATAAAAGCCGTCCATCCCTTGCTGTCCCGGCAGAATCTGGCGCCCCAAGACCTGCTCCCTGCCCCATTGCGCTGCTATCGGCACCGGCTCGGCATCCTCTTGTTCGGCACAAAAGCGCTGTACCTGCTGCACATTCTCCTGCGGCAGCACCGAGCAGGTGACGTACACCAGCATACCGCCTGGCCTTAACAAGGGCCACAGGGCGCGCAGGATGCGCCCCTGCAGTTGCGCCAGCGCGGCAATGTCACTGTCACGGCGCAGCAGTTTGATGTCGGGATGACGGCGCATCACGCCGCTGGCCGAGCAGGGCGCGTCGAGCAGAATGCGATCGAAGACGCGGCCGTCCCACCACACCTCAGGCCGGGCGGCATCGGCACACACCAAGGTGGCGCATAGATTCAGACGCGCCAGCGTTTGCCCGACCCGCTCCAGGCGCTGGCCATCCTGATCCACGGCCACCAGCTCGGCCAAGCGGGGCTGACGCTCGAGCACGTGGGCGGCCTTACCGCCGGGCGCGGCGCAGGCATCCAGAATGCGTTCACCGGGCTGTGCATCCAACAACAGCGCCGCCAGCTGCGCCGCGCCGTCCTGCACCGACACATCACCGGCGGCGAAACCGGGCAACAGGTCGACATCGACAGCGCTCTCTAAGACGACACCTGAATCTGAGTAGGGAAAGGCACGGGCCTGATAGCCGGCGGCGGCCAATGCGGCAAGATAATCATCGCGGGCGCTGCGACAGGCATTCACCCTCAGGGTCATGGGCGGGTGTTGGTTGTTGGCCTCGAGCACGGCCTGCCAGTGCTGCGGATAGGCCGCCTGCAGACGTTCGATCAGCCAGGCGGGGTGCGCGTATAACGCCACCGGGTCGCGCTGCAGGCGGGTCAGAATGTTTTCCCGGCCGCGCTGAAAATTACGCAGCACCGCGTTCACCAGCCCCCGCGCCCAAGGTTTATTGAGACCCTGGGTGGCCGCCACGGTCGCGCCGACGGCGGCGTGATCGGGTACGCGCAGATATTCCAACTGGTACAGACCCACCAGGATGAGGGCTTGGACATCGGTGTCCTTGGCCTTGAAGGGTTTGCGCAACAGCTGTTTGGCGATGGCGTCGAGGCGCCAGTACCAGCGCAGGCTACCGAAACACAGCTCCTGCAACAGGGCACGGTCACGCAGGCTGACCTTGTCCTGCCAGCGTGGCAATGCGGAGTTCAGGGAGCGGCCCTGACGGATCACCTCATCCAGCGCCTTGGCGGCGGCGATCCGGGCATCCATAAATAAGGCGCTACCCGGCCGAACCCAACCGGTGTCCCGGCTGCTTCAGTTCTTTGCGCGCATTGAGCAAATCTGCGGCGGCCATGGCCCGTTTGCCCGGCAACTGGGCCGACACGATGCGCAATACCCCCTTGCCCGTGGCCACGTCGATGCCGGTCTTGCCCGCCCGGATGACACTGCCGGGCTGGGCCTGGGTCATCACGTCGTCCAGCGCCTGGGCCTGCCAAACACGCAGCACGTCCTCGCCGAGGCGGGTCTGGGCCACCGGCCAGGGGTTGAAGGCGCGCACCCGGCGTTCGATGTCGAGCGCCGGCTGATGCCAGTCGATCAGCGCCTCGGCCTTGCTCAGCTTGGCGGCATAACAGGCCTGGCTGTCGTCCTGTGCCTCGGGCTCGAGCCTTCCCTCACTCAATTGATCCAACACCTCGACGGCCGCCGCGGCGCCGATTTCAGCCAAGCGATCGTGCAGGGTCTGGGCACTGTCCTCGCGGCCGATGGGGGTGTTGCGTTTGAGCAGCATGGCGCCGGTATCCAAACCCGCGTCCATCTGCATAATGGTGACGCCGGTCTCGCTGTCGCCCGCCAAAATGGCCCGCTGAATCGGCGCCGCGCCGCGCCAGCGCGGCAGCAACGAGGCGTGGATGTTGACACAACCCAAGCGCGGTATCTCGATGACCGCCGGCGGCAGCAACAGGCCGTAGGCCACCACCACCATGACATCGGCGTTGAGGTCGGCCAATTGCCGCTGGGCCTCGGCATCCTTGAGGGTGACGGGCTGGCAGACCACGATGTCGTGTTCCCGGGCCAGTCCTTTGACCGGGCTGGGCGTCAGCTTGCGGCCGCGACCGGCAGGGCGGTCGGGCTGGGTATACACGGCGATGACATCATGATGTGAATCCAGCAATGCCCGCAGGGCGACGGCGGCGAACTCGGGCGTGCCGGCGAAAATGACTTTCAGGGGGGCTGACATCAAGAAAAATTATCTGGCCAAGATCACAACGTCTGGCGACGCTGTTTTTCCATCTTCTTGCGAATGCGCTGGCGCTTTAGGGGGGAGAGATAATCGACGAACAATTTGCCGTCCAGGTGGTCGATCTCGTGCTGAATGCAGACCGCTTCCAGACCGTCCATCTCTCTTTCGAATATCTCGCCGTTGCGATCCAGGGCGCGCACACGGATCCAGTCGGCGCGCTCCACCGTTTCGTAAATACCGGGGACGGACAGACAGCCCTCCTCCATCTGCTCGATGCCGCGGATTTCCAACAGCTCGGGATTGATGAAGGCCTGAGGCGCGCTTTTGTCTTCCGAGATATCGATCACAATAACGCGCTGGAAGACATTCACCTGGGGCGCGGCCAAGCCGATGCCGGGCGCCTCGTACATGGTCTCGAACATATCGTCGACGAGCTGGCGAATATCATCGTCCACAGCTGCCACCGGCTGTGACGGCTGTCTCAAGCGCTCATCGGGAAAGTGCAATATGGGTCTGATTGACATAACAAAAGATTAAATATTTACTCGAACTGCCGATTATACTGCTGAACTGAAATGATATCACCGTTAATGGGGGACCCCATTTTTCCGGTTTGGTTCGCCCGGACCTTGTTATTCGCTACACTCGATGTAATTTGGAATGCTATTTAAGGAAGCCCCTATGTCAATCAGGAATGCACTGCTCGCCCTCATCGCCAGCCTCTGCCTGAACACGGCCGTGTTCGCCGACACCCTGGCGCTCAATCCGGACCATCCGCAACGTTATGTGGTGGTCAAGGGCGACACACTCTGGGATATCTCCTCCAAATTCCTGCGCGACCCCTGGCGCTGGCCCGAAATCTGGCATATCAATCCGGAAATCAAAAATCCGCACCTGATCTATCCCGGTGATGTCATCAGCCTGGTATTTCGCGACGGCAAACCGGTACTGGAGCTGACCCGCGGCCGCCCCACCATTAAACTATCGCCCACCGCGCGTACCAGCCGCTTGGAAAGCGCCATCACCACCATTCCGTCCAGCGCCGTGGCCCAGTTTCTGAAACGGCCGCGCATTCTCACCCAGGCGGAGATCAATCAGGCCGGCTACATCAGCTACGCCGAAGAGGATCACCTGATCAGCGGCGAAGGCGGCAAGATCTATGTCGCCGACCTGCAGCAGGACGACAGCAAGGATTACAGCATCTACCGCATTGGCAATGTCTATCGCAACCCGGATGACAAGAATGACATCCTCGGCTACGAGGCCATCCACGTCTCCGATGCCCGTTTGATCCGCGAGGGCGAGCCCGCCACCCTGCGCATCGTCGAGAGTTATCGTGAGACCCTGCTGGGCGACAAGGTCATGGCCTCCGACGAAGAGGCCATCGACAACAGTTTCACGCCCCATGCGCCGGGCAATCTGAGCAACGGCCGCATCATCTCCATCTTCGATGGCATGTCGCGCGCCGGCCAATACCAGACGGTGGTGCTCAACCTGGGCAAGATGGACGGCATGGAGCTGGGCCATGTGCTGGCGGTGCGCAAGAAAGGGATCAAGGTAACCGACGAACAATCGGAAGACTTCTTCAAACCCCAGGTCCAGCTGCCCGACGAACGCTCCGGCCTGCTGATGGTGGTGAATGTCTTCGACCGGGTCAGTTACGCCCTGGTGATGAGCGCGGTGAAGGACATTCGCATCGGCGATCCCGTTACCAAACCCTAGCTAAAGTGGTAGTCTGATGGCATGGATGCCATCAGCGCCGATCCGGTCAATGCCGACGAGCCCGGCCGGGGGCGATCTCAAGACAAAACCCTCGCCGCCTGGCTGGCCCTGCTCCATTGCCCCGGCATCGGCCCGCGGCGCTACCAAATTCTATTAGATTACTACCAACACCCCGAACACCTGCTGGACGCCGGCGCCGGCGAGATCAACCGCCTGGAGTTGCCGCGCGAAAGCAAGGACTGGCTCAAACAGCCGGACTGGGAGCGGGTGGCGGCCGATCTGGACTGGCACCGTCAGAGTCCTGATCACCATATCCTCACCCTGCATGACCCCGGCTACCCCGAGCGCCTGAAACAGATCGACAGCGCCCCGCCGCTGCTGTTCGTCAAGGGCCGGGTGGAATTGCTGGCGACGCCCCAGCTGGGCATCGTCGGCAGCCGCAATCCCAGCGCCGGTGGCCGCGACAACGCCTTCAATTTCGCCCAAAGCCTGAGCCATGCCGGCCTGACCGTCACCAGCGGTCTGGCGCTGGGCATCGACGCCGCGGCCCACGAGGGCGCCCTGGCGGGCAGCGGCCGAACGCTCGCCGTCGCCGGCACCGGGCTGGATCGGGTCTACCCCGCCCGACATCGCAAACTGGCCCACGACATCGCCGCGCACGGCGCGCTGGTGTCCGAATTCCCCCTCGGCAGCCTGCCCATGGCCGATCACTTTCCGCGCCGCAACCGCATCATCAGCGGCCTGAGCCTGGGAATTCTGGTCGTGGAAGCTGCGCCCAAGAGCGGCTCCCTGATCACCGCCCGCCTGGCCAGCGAGCAGGGCCGCGAGGTATTCGCCATCCCCGGTTCCATCCACAATCCGCTGGCGCGTGGTTGCCACAACCTGATCCGTCAGGGCGCCAAGCTGGTGGAAACTATCGACGACATCATCACCGAACTGGGCCTGCCGAACCCCGCGACGGCGCCGCAGTCTAATCTTGCACAGCGTCCCGAGCTTGACCCCAGCGCCTTGAAACTCCTGGAATTAATGGGCCACGACCCGGTCAGCATGGACACCCTGATAGAGCGTAGCGGGCTGCCCGCCGAGGCGGTCGCCTCGATTCTGCTGGTATTGGAATTACAGGGGATGGTATCCTGCCCCGCAGGTGGACTCTATATAAAGGCATACGATCACCCATGAAAGAAAACGTACTCGACATCCTGATGTACCTGTTTGAACACTGCCTCGACAGTGACAACGGGGCGATGCCGGACGAAAAGGCCCTGCGCGACCATCTGGACAGCGCCGGCTTTCACAATCAGGAAGTGGACAAGGCCTTCAATTGGCTGGAAGACCTGAGCAATGCCCGCGAAAGCGGCTTCAGCAGGCCGGTGTCAGGCCGCTCGATCCGCGTCTACGGCAGTCAGGAAGTCGCCAAGATGGATGCCGAGTGCCGCGGTTTCATCATGTTTTTGGAGCAGGCCGGCGTGCTCGATCCGGAGGCCCGGGAGCTGGTCATCGACCGCGCCATGGCCCTGGAGACCGAGGAGATCGACCTGCCGCAACTGAAGTGGGTGATCCTGATGGTCCTGTTCAACCAGCCCGGCCACGAAGCGGCCTATGCCTGGATGGAGGATCTGATCTTCGACGAGATCTCCGACCACCTCCACTAGCACCGACAATCCATCGAATTCTGACAGCCGTCTCGACATCCGTCGCAACCCCCTAAACTCTGTGTTGTTTCGACCGCTACCCCAACAACGATCAGACCAATAAGTCATTTGGATACATGAGCACAAATTTAGTCATCGTAGAGTCGCCGGCCAAGGCCAAGACCATCAAGAAATACCTCGGTAAGGACTACGAGGTGATGGCCTCCTATGGCCACGTGCGCGATCTGTTGCCCAAGGAAGGGGCCGTCGATCCGGCCAATGACTTCGCCATGAAATACCAGACCATCGAGAAGAATCAAAAGCACATCGACGCCATCGCCAAGGCCATGAGGAAGGCCGACGCCCTGTACCTGGCCACTGACCCGGATCGCGAGGGCGAAGCCATCTCCTGGCACATTTGCGAATACCTGAAACAGAAAAAGCTGCTCAAGGACAAAGCGGTCCACCGGGTGGTGTTCCACGAGATCACCAAACGCGCCATCCAGGAGGCCATGGAGCACCCCCGCGGCCTGGCCGAGGATCTGGTCAACGCCCAGCAGGCGCGCCGCGCCCTGGACTACTTGGTGGGCTTTAACCTGTCGCCGCTGCTGTGGAAGAAGATTCGCCGCGGCCTCTCCGCCGGCCGGGTACAAAGCCCCGCCCTGCGCATGATCGTGGAGCGCGAGCAGGAGATTGAAAAATTCCAGCCGCAGGAATACTGGACCATCGAGGCCGATCTGAAAAAGGAGCGCAGCACCCAGTTCAGCGGCAAACTGACCCAATTCCAGGGCGACAAGCTGACCCAGTTCAGCATTGATAACGAACGCCAGGCTCACAGCACCGAACAGACCCTGAGCCAGGCCGCCAATGGCCAGCTCAAGGTGATCAAGGTGGATAAGCGCAAGCGCAAGCGCAATCCGGCGCCGCCCTTCATCACCTCCACCCTGCAGCAGGAGGCCTCGCGCAAGCTCGGTTTCACCGCCCAGCGCACCATGCGCACCGCCCAGCAGCTGTACGAAGGGATCGACACCGGCAGCGGCGCCATCGGCCTGATTACCTACATGCGTACCGACTCAGTCAATCTGGCGCAAGAGGCGCTGGACGAAATGCGCGCCTTTATCGAACAGCGTTACGGCAAGGACAACCTGCCGGACTCGCCCAATATCTACAAGACCAAATCCAAGAACGCCCAAGAGGCGCATGAGGCGATCCGCCCCACCTCCGTCGCCACCGAACCGGGCGCGATCAAACAACACCTGAGCAAGGATCAGTTCAAGCTCTACGAGCTGATCTGGAAGCGCACCGTGGCCTGTCAGATGATCCACGCCACCATCAACACCATGGCGGTGGACCTGGCCGCCGGCAGTGAGGACAACCTGTTCCGCGCCAACGGCTCCTCCATCCATACCCCCGGCTTCATCGCCGTCTATCAGGAGGACGTGGACGACGCCAAGGCCAGTGATGACGAAAAAATGCTGCCGCCGCTGGAAGAAGGCGATGAAATCAAACTGCTGCAGATCCGCACCGAGCAGCACTTTACCGAACCGCCGCCGCGCTTCAGCGAAGCCAGCCTGGTGAAGACCTTGGAGGAGCACGGCATCGGCCGGCCGTCGACCTATGCCTCCATCATCTCCACCTTGCAGGCACGCGAGTATGTCAATCTGGAGAAAAAGCGCTTCCGCCCCACCGACGTGGGTCGCATCGTTAACAAATTCCTGACCGAGTATTTCTCCCAGTATGTAGACTATGAATTCACCGCCAAGCTGGAGGACGAGCTGGACGCCATCTCCCGCGGCGAAGAGGACTGGCTGCCCCTGTTGAGCTCGTTCTGGTCGCCCTTCAAACACCAGATCGATGAGACCGAGGCCAATGTCAGCCGCCAGGACGTGACCCACGAGGCCATGGACGAGGACTGCCCCAAGTGCGGCAAACCGCTCTCCATCCGCCTGGGTCGGCGCGGGCGTTTCATTGGCTGCACCGGATTTCCCGAGTGCGACTACACCCGCAGCCTGGACGAGGATGCGGAGTCGGCGGCGGAACCGGAAGTGGTGGAAGGTCGCAGCTGTCCCAAATGCGGCTCCGAACTGATTATCCGCACCGGGCGCTACGGCAAGTTCATCGGCTGCTCGGCCTATCCCGACTGCAAACACATCGAACCGCTGGAAAAGCCCAAGGACACCGGGGTGGAATGCCCGGAGTGCAAACAAGGCAGCATGGTGTCGCGCAAATCGCGCTACGGCAAACTGTTCTACTCCTGTTCGCGCTATCCGGACTGCAAATACGCGGTCTGGAACGAGCCCATTGCCGAGCCCTGTCCCAATTGCGACTGGCCCATCCTGACCCTCAAGACCACCAAACGGCGCGGCACGGAAAAGGTCTGTCCGCAGAAGGAGTGCGGTTATTCGGAACCGGTCGAAAGTGACCAGGACGAGGCCTCCTGAAGGCTTGTCACCCGTCCGCCTCACGGCCCTTGGCGCGACCGACCATGGCCTCGTCGATGACCGCGCGCGTCAGATGAGAGGCGAACATCTCTATAAAATCATACACATAGCGTCGTAAAAACGCGCCGCGGCGGATGCCGACGCGAGTCGTGCTAGGCTCGAATAAATGCGCCGCGTCGACGGCGCGCAGGTTGATGTCACGCGCCGGATTAAACGCCATCTTGGCCAACACGCCCACTCCCAGGCCGAGCTCCACATAGGTCTTGATGACGTCCGAGTCGATGGCGGTGAGCACAACGTTGGGTTCCAGCCCGGCCGCGTCGAAGGCCTTGTTGATCTTGGTGCGGCCGGCCACGGCGAAGTCATAGGTAATGATGGGATAGCGCGCCAAGGCCGCCAAGCTCAGCGGCGCCTCATCCAGTAGCGGGTGGCCCGGCGGACACACCACGCAACGATTCCATTCATAGCAGGGCATCATCACCAAGTCCGGATAATCGGATATGGCCTCGGTGGCGATGGCGATGTCCACCTCCCCTCTGGCGGCCTGGTCCGCCGCCTGACTGGGACTGCCTTGATGCAGCTCCAGGCGCACGTCGGGGTATTTTTGCTTAAATATTGTGACGACCGGCGGCAGGGCGTAACGCGCCTGAGTGTGGGTGGTGGCGATGGCGAGGCGGCCGCTGGCCTCGTCGGAATATTCCCCACTCACCTTCTTGATGTTGTCGACCTCCTGCAGCACCCGTTCAACGATATCTAGGATCTGGCGCCCCGGCTCGGTAATCCCCACCAGACGCTTGCCGTTGCGCTCGAAGATCTGCACGTTCAGCTCGTCCTCCAGCAAACGGATCTGACTACTGACACCGGGTTGAGCCGTGTGCAGGGCATCGGCGGCGGCCGAGACGTTCAGACCGCGGCGCGCCACTTCACGAATATAGTTGAGTTGTTGTAGCTTCATGAGCGCCAATTCATATCGATTTAATGAATAATACTAGAACACCATATTATTATTCGCAATAAAGACAGATTGATATATTGCCCTCTCGGGCCGACGTCGCGGGCCTTAATCAATATTGGCACAGATGTAAACAAATGGAATGGGGATACACAATTGCCGGCTTTCTAGTGGGCCTGCTGGTGGGGCTGACCGGCGTCGGTGGCGGTTCGCTGATGACGCCCCTGCTCATCTTCGCCTTCCATGTTAACCCCGCCATCGCCGTCGGCACCGACCTGCTGTTCGCCGCCGCCACCAAGGCCGGCGGCATTTGGAGCCACAGCCGCAAACGCCAAATCGATTGGCACATCGTCGCTCTGATGGCCCTCGGCAGCCTCCCGACCGCGCTGTTAAGCCTTTGGTTGGTAAAGGGATTGTTGGACCAGAACGGGCACCTGGACGCCCTCATCACCATCACACTCGGGGTCGCCCTGATCCTCACCGCCGCCGCCATCGTGCTGCGGCGCCAGATGCACCGCTGCGCCGCGCGGGTGAAACGGCGCTTTCCGCGCTGGCACCGCCAGCGGCCCTATGCCACGGTGGCCGGTGGAGTATTGCTCGGCCTGCTGGTGCCGATTACCTCGGTGGGGGCCGGCGCCTTGGGGGCCGCCATGCTGATGTTCTTGTATCCATCCCTGCCCACCAAGCGTATCGTCGGCACCGACATCGCCCATGCCGTGCCACTCACCCTGCTCGCCGGGCTGGGTCATCTGCACCTGGGTACGGTGGACCCGGGACTGCTGCTGGTGCTATTGCTGGGCTCCCTGCCCGGCATCTACCTGGGCAGCCACTTGAGCAGCGTCTTTCCAGAACGCATCATGCGGCCGTTGCTGGCCACCCTGTTGCTGCTTATCGGAATGAAATTCGTTCTGCATTAACGCAGCGAGCCGAGCTGCTGTTCCAACTCGGCGATACGCTGTTCCAGGCGTTGGATTTCCTGTTTTTGGCGCTCGATGCGATTGAAATAACTGGGCAGCAGGCGTGTGCCTCCGCCGACCAGGCCGCGGCGCTCGTCGGGCTTGGGTTCCTTACCCTGCTCCAGCGCCCGACGCGCCTGTTCCAGCTTCTCGCGAGTCTGCTCCAACTCCTGCTGCAGCGCTTGGCGCGTTTCCTGCCGCAGTTCGATGGCTTCACCGATCTGGTCCGACTTGCGCAGCAGCTGGCGCCGTTCCTGCGGGGGCGTTTCCAAGGTTGTACCGGACAACTCGGGCAAGTTGATTTCCTCTACCTCCCGTCCCGGCGGCGGCGTATCGGAAAAGATCACGGTGCCCTCCTCGTTACGCCATTTATAGACTTTTTCCGCCGCCACGGCCTGGGCACAACACAAAACGGCCAGCGACAAGAGCATGAGTTTCGGCACGGGAATCATGTTCATGATTCTAGCACCCCTGCTCGGCGGCAACAGCATTGGCCCCGTCGCCAAGCTTCACGCCGGCCGGTGTCGAGCCAGCAAGCCACTGATTAACCAAGTAAAATGCTCAAAAATACAAATAAAAATTGTGTTGCTATACTGATTGATCACGGGCATTCGCGGAGGGGCCACCATGTTATCCGACAAGCCGACAACGGCACGCAACAGCAAGTTTACCTGGCGCGAAATCCGCCGCTTGATTGAGGAAGCAGGCGTTAAGGATGAGGACGAAATCGATTGTATCGAGATCTCGTGGGGCACCGCGGACCAGGTGAAACTCAACAAGGATGATGACTTCGGCTGGCAGATTCGCCAGAGCTGCTGACGTCCCCTATTGATCCGTCCGGGGCACAAGCGGTGTCACCCGCAATGCTTACCTGAGCTTGAAACTCGGATTTATTGTTCTACTCTTTATCCTGCGATCACCTGAAGCAACGGTGGCGCGATCTATTGAGCAGTTAACCCAATAGTTGCATTAATAGATTCGGGAGAGCCCATCATGAGCACCAAACTGGACAAGAAAAAGGAACTGTATCCAATCAAGGACGTCGCTTTCGTCATCTGTGGAATTCCGGTTGTCGCAACCTTTGCCGTTTTTTGCGCCAATTTTGTTACCTCGTACGCCGGCATCCCTTAGGACACCCTTAACACGCGCCAAACTAGACCGCCCCGGCTGGGGCGGTTGCGTTTATAAGACAGTAATAATTTTGTAATAATACTAAAGTCGCGCCTTGGGATCCCGATATATTGTATGAGTGCGATAAGCACAACACAATATATTGAGTCAATCGCTTCACACAGCGAGCCAGGAGGTGCCACCATGCTGAGTTTTATCTTTCGCCTTGCCGTCAAATTTGAACGTCAACACGGCTACTGGCCCAACATGCTCTACCTCAATCCGGAGCAATTCCGCCACTGGCAGGGCGAATTCAGCCGGGTGGAGGATTTCGACCAAATCACCCGCCGCTTACGCATGGAAATCGTGATCTCGGCAGACGCCCTCCATCCCCACGTGGCCTGGCTGCCCAATCGCACTCACGCCATCGCCAGCTGAGCACGGCCTTCGTTTCACCATTGATCGCCCAGCGGCCGCTGGGCGATTGCTACGGCGCATTCCGGTTCTATTTTAAATCAATAACTTAACGTCATACATTGGGTAACCGCGTCATCCCCCCGGCGGCGGCTGAATTTGCTAAAATCCCTGCACCATGGATGTTACCCACATTATCGATCCCCTCAACGATCCGCAGCGCGATGCCGTCACGGCCCCCCAGGGGCAGCAATTGGTCCTGGCCGGCGCCGGCAGCGGCAAGACCCGGGTACTGGTGCACCGTATCGCCTGGATCATGGCGGTGGAGCACGTCTCGCCCTATAACATCCTGGCGGTAACCTTCACCAACAAGGCCGCCGCCGAGATGAAGCACCGCATCGAGGCGTTACTCGGCCAGCCCGTCGGCGGCATGTGGGTAGGCACTTTCCACAGCCTGGCGCACCGTTTTCTGCGCGCCCACTGGCAGGACGCCGGTCTGCCCCAGGCGTTCCAGATCCTGGATTCCGATGACCAGTACCGTCTGATCCGCCGCCTGCTCAAGACTCTGGAGCTGGACGAGGCCAAATGGCCGCCGCGCCAGGTGCAGTGGTTCATCAACACGCGCAAGGATGAAGGCCAACGTCCGGCACATGTAGACCACTACGGCGATCCCTACAGCAAACAGATGCTGCGCATCTATCAGGCCTATGAGGATCACTGTAATAAGGCCGGACTGGTGGATTTCGCCGAACTCCTGCTGCGCGCCCACGAGCTGCTGCGCGACCGCGCCGATATCCTGCATCATTACCGGGAACGGTTTCGCTTCGTGCTGGTGGATGAGTTCCAGGACACCAACACCATCCAGTACGCCTGGCTCAGGCTGCTGGCCGGGGAGGGCGGCAACCTGTTCATCGTCGGTGACGACGACCAATCCATCTACGGCTGGCGCGGCGCCAAGATCGAAAACATCCACCGTTTCAGCCAGGACTATCCCGGCGCACAGACCATTCGCCTGGAACAGAATTACCGCTCCACCGCCACCATCCTCAAGGCGGCGAATGCCCTGATCGATCACAATGCCGACCGGCTGGGAAAAGAATTATGGACCGACGGCGAGGAAGGCGAACCAATCCAGCTCTACACCGCCTTCAATGACCTGGACGAGGCGCGCTTCATCGTCGAACGCATTCAGCACTGGATTCACGACGGCCACGCCCGGCGCGAGGCGGCCATCCTGTATCGCTCCAACGCCCAGTCGCGCGTGCTCGAAGCCGAGCTGCTGCATCACGGCATTCCCTATCGCATCTACGGCGGCCAGCGCTTCTTCGAACGCCAGGAGATCAAGGACGCCATGGCCTATCTGCGCCTGATCGCCAACCGTCACGACGACGGCTCCTTCGAGCGCGTGGTCAATACGCCGACGCGCGGCATCGGCGAGCGCAGCATCAGCGCCGTGCGCGACCTGGCGCGTGAACGGGTCCTCAGTCTGTGGAGCGCGGCCGAGACCCTCGTCGCTGAAAAGCGCCTAGCGGCGCGCGCCAACAACGCCATCCAGGGGTTTTTAAACCTTATCGATGCCATCGCCGATGACTCTCAAGCCATGGAATTGGCCGAGCAGACCGACCACATGCTCAGCCGCAGCGGCCTGATCGAGCATTACCAAAAAGAGAAGGGCGAAAAGGGCCAGGCACGGGTAGAAAACCTTGAAGAACTGGTGAGTGCCGCGCGTGAATTTGAATACGACGAAGAGGGCGAGGAGGGCATGGACATGCTTACCGCCTTCCTTGCCCATGCCGCGCTTGAAGCCGGCGAGGGGCAGGGCGACCCCTGGGAGGATTGCGTCCAACTCATGACCCTGCACTCGGCCAAGGGCCTGGAATTTCCGTTGGTGTTTTTGTGCGGCATGGAGGAGGGACTGTTTCCCCATCAGATGTCCCTGGAGGAACCGGGCCGCCTGGAAGAGGAACGCCGCCTGTGCTACGTCGGCATCACGCGCGCACGGCTGGCGCTCTACATCACCCACGCCGAAGTGCGCCGCCTGCACGGCCAGGAGCATTACTCGCTACCCTCGCGTTTCGTCACCGAGATCCCGGACGAGTTCATCCACACCGTACGACCCAAGGCCCGCGCCCATCGCGCCACGGCATCCGGTTTCGACGACGATTTTGACTACAACCAGGACGCCCCGGACGGTTTTCATGTGGGACAACGGGTGTTTCATCAAAAGTTTGGCCAAGGCGTGTTGCTCAATTACGAAGGGCAGGGGAGCAGCGCGCGGGTGCAGGTGAACTTCGATGACGCCGGCAGCAAATGGTTGGTGATCGCCTACGCCAATTTACACCCCTGCTGACAGCTTAGATCAAAGGGCCTGCTTGGCCGCCGCCAGGCTTTGCTCGGTGTGCATCAACACCGTGGCGGCACACTCGGCCGAAACATTGAGTTTTCTGGCCGCCTCGGAATCCAGCGCCTCGCCGAAGCCCGCGCCATCGCCACCGAGGCCGATCTCTCGTACCATCAGATTGGCCAGATACACAATCAACAATTCGCATGACACCTGCTCGGAATTGAACGCCGCATGGTGATAACGGGCCACATCCTGGAACCCCGCATCGTAGTGCCAGCTCTTTAACAAGGCCGCGCCGAATTCACAATGAAGCTTGGTCAGAATATCGAGCACAGCATCCTCATCAAATCCCTCGCGCACCTTCGCCAGCTCCTGAATAATACTGATCAGCAGTAGTTTTCCGATATCGTGCAACAGCCCCATGATGAATAGCGTATCGATATCAGTGCACTTTAGCTCTTGGGCCAAGGCCTTGGCGCAATAGGCCGTCGCCAGAGAGTGCTCCCAGAGATCCTCCACAACACCTTTTAACAGCTTATTGTCCGCAACGAAGTCGGCCTTGTTCGCTGCGGCAAAGACATAATTCTTGGTCTGCTGCAGACCTAGCCGGGTGATGGCCTGCTCCACGGAGACACACTTGGAGGAACCCCGTACCAACGGGCTATTGGCGACGGTAATCAATTTTGCGGCGATGGCTGCATCCGACTCGATCACTTTCGCCAAGGCCTCGACGTCCACCTCCTCAGACTCAAACAAGGTATTCACCCGCGTTACCACGCCCGGCAACACAGGCAAGGCCACCTCGCCCTTCTTGAATTTGTCGACAATCAAATCCACCAAGCTGACTTCTTTGCTATTGTCGACAGCTGAGCGTCGTTTGTCGGGGGAGGTGCTATTCAACACCCCCTGTATCTTGGCAATAAATTCAGGCGTCTTAAACGGCTTGACGACATATTCATTGGCCCCGTCCTTAAGTGCCTCCATGACGCTATCGCGGTCGCCGCGGGCAGTGAGCATAACGAAGGGGACATTCATCGTGCGCTCATTCTCCTTAAGCTCTCTCAACACCTGATCGCCGTTTTTCTTCGGCATATTCCAGTCCGAGATAATCAAATCGTAGTCATTCGCGGCGGCCATCCTCACCGCCTCTTCACCGTTTTTGGCATGATCAGTGTTACACCCGGACAAGGACTTTTTCAGTATCGTCATCACCGCCCGGGCGATATGCACCTCGTCTTCGGCTATCAATATTTTCAAGGATTCACTCATTATGACCTACCTATATCACATACGCCTCAGGCAATCGCACCGGCAATTCGACATGAAAGCTTGTGCCTTCGTTTTCCACACTCTCGGCCCAGGCGCGGCCATGATACCTATCCACCACACAACTGGTAATGTACAAGCCGAGCCCGGTGCCTTTACCAAGGTTAGGCACACCATCATATTGCTCGAACGGCTCAAATACTTTCTTAAGCTGATCCTGTGGCATCCCCGGGCCGGTATCGGAGACAGTGAGCGAGATCCTGTCGCCGTCGACTGTCTCATTTAACTTAAGATCAACCTGCACACTGCCTTCATCGGTAAACTTCAAGGCGTTTGACAGCAGGTTGTAGACCACTTGAGCCAAACGATCACCGTCGATGACCGTCTCCAGTTTTTCCAAGTCACAGTTAAACCCAAACGCTATACCCTTCGACTCAAAGGAAACCTTGAACGGCCGAACACACTCATCGATTACCTCGACGACGTCCACCAAGGCATCGTTCCATTGCATCTTGCCCGCGGATATTTTTTGGAAGTCCAAGATATTGGTAATCAAACGACTTAGCCGGTCTGTCTCCGAGCTGATGATCGATAAATATTCAACTTGCGTTTCCTTATCGATATCGTCGATACCGTCGAGCATGATGTCGGTAAACAGCTTGACCCCGGTCAAGGGCGTTCTCAAATCATGCGAGACGATGGAGACGAACTCCGATTTCGCTTCGCTCAAACGGCGCAGTTCCTGATTCGCCTTTTCCAGATCCGCAGTACGTAGCGCAACCTTATCCTCCAGGCTGGAGGCCAAATTTAACAATTCGTAGTTCATGGCCTGAAGCTTTTGTTCCGCCTTCTTCAATTCGGTGACATTGCTCAGCGATCCGAGCATTTCCACTGGCACGCCGCGATCATAGCGGCTCACCTTGAGTTCATCATGTATCCAGATGGATTTGCCTTCCTTGGTCTTAATATGGTACTCACACGTCAACTGCCCTTGCTTGTAAAGCGTACTCAGTTCGCTGAAGAACGGCGCACCATCATCGACGCCCAAGCGCTTGACCCATAAGCGCCGGTCGCACAACAAGCCACTCACATCTTGGCCCAGTATCTTTTGGGCATTCTCGCTGATGTAGGTCACTTTAATTCCGTCATCCGACGGCACCGCGGAGTAAATCATGGCAGGGCTGTGATCCAACAAATACTGGAAGCGGGAGCGGGTTTCACGCAAATCGGCTTCGGTCTTGCGGTGTCCGTCGATCTCCCATTTCAAGAGAATATTGTTTTGCTCGAGCTCGATTTTATTTTCGAAATTCTTTTTCAGGCTGTCGCGGAATATGCCTACCCCATTGGCCAGGGCGACCAATTCCTTGCCGGTGGAAATCCTGGGGATATCCACATCCGTATCACCGCCTGAAAGCTCAGTCATAGTCTTGATCAAGGCGTCCAACTCACTACCCAAGGCGCCGGACAAATACAGGCCTGACAAAAACGTAATCATGATCGCGACAATCGCCACCGACATCATCACCTGTGAGGTCGCATCCATCAAGGCTTGCTGTTTATCAAAGTCGCTGGCAATAGTTTTGCCGACCGTACCAAGCCCTTCCTGAACAGCCAGGATCAACCGGTTGTATATGTCATCCGCCTTGAACAATTGCTCTTTGGCGCCGGCGCTGTTGACCGTCGACATCTCAATGGCCGTGATGGCCGTGTTCTTGTAGCTTGCGTAGCTTTCACTGATCTGTGAGAACTTCTGCCAAGCGGGCATCTTCTGCTCCATCCCGGGACCGGATGAAAGCTCATGCGCTTCGGCCAGATGTCTTTCAAGGGCGACAAGCCCCTCGAGAACGGGTTTGCCATACTCATAAATACGCTCTTCATCCGCACCGTCCTGAGCCATCAATAGGATGTCGTAGATTTTCGAGTGAAAGCGCGATATATCGACCGAGAACTCGGTCAGTCCGGAGATGATCACCAGATCATTCTTCTGCATCGCTTCGCGGTGTTCGGTGAGCGTCGACATCTCCTGCATGAACACAGCCGACAGCACGATCAGCGCGATCAGCGCGGTCACGGGCGCCACCATAAACTTGGCGCGCAGGGAGGTCCCGTTCAGTACGCGTTTGGCGATCGGAAACAAATCACTTACCCCAAGGCCTTAGCCGGCATTATTCACCGGCAATCCCACCGAGCCAGTAACCTGGCCCTAGCATGCCCAAGTATTCGTAGCCGGTGTCTGCATCAGGATCTGGTTTGAACACCGCCATCGCTCCCTCGGGTTTGGGCCAGATACCGGTGGCCTCCTTCAGATTCGAGGTATGGGCGATCAGCACGGTATTGCTTCGCGGGCTGGGCGTCTCGCGCAACATTTTCCTTAAGGCATGCGCCAAACGGTCGGTTTCCTGTTTGCCCTTGGAGATGGAAAAGCTGAGATCCTCTGTGGTTTCGACGCGGCCGAATGCCATCATCGCGGTATCCTTGGCACGGCACCAGGGACTGGCCAGGATTTTACCCACGGGAATTCTCAGGCGCTTGAAACCCTCACCGATGGCCTCTGCCTGGCGCCTTCCCAACGCATCCAGATTGCGCTGGGTCGAGCAATCATCCAGCATGGAACGATCAAGGTCGAACTGATCATGATCGGTCGCCGCATGACGAAAGTAGATGACGTAGCCGCCCTGTTGAATCAATTTGATCAGCGCGCCAGGGGCCATCTCAGCGGCGTGTACTGCGCCGCAGCCTAGCACCAGCAGCAAGCATGCACATATTATTTTCACGCATCTCCCTTTATGGTGAACTGTGGTACACGCCGGGCGTTGACAGACGTGGTGTCACAAAAGCCAGACAGGACTGTCCTGTCGGCCAAGGACGTACCCGAGGGCTTACCTACAGCCCAACAGCTGCTTGATCTTCTTGACCAACTCGTCGCCATTGAATGGCTTGACGATGTAATCCACCGCACCGGACGTCTCGGCCGACTTGATACTGTCCACATCGTTGCGACCGGACAGCATCAAAAAGGGGATGTGTCGCGTGCGCGGATTGGCCTTCATGTCGCGCAACAGTTCGGCGCCGTTTTTCTTGGGCATGTTCCAATCCGAAATGACGATGTCTACATCCTCGTTCTGCAACATCTCCCAAGCCTGCTCACCGTCAACGGCGACCAACTCATTGCAGCTTAGCTTTTTGTTGATCACCACAGAGATGCCCTTGGCCAGGAACTGCTCGTCATCAACGATTAAGATATTTGGTTTACTGCTTGTCATTGCCCATGTCTCCAACTGTCACGCATCCATAGCCGCTGCCTGTCCACAGGGTGACCTCACCCTTTGGCAGCCGGCGCTCTTATAAGTATCGTCTTCAATCGGCCTGACTTGATATAGGCATCACAACACCGCCGGTGCGGCGCCGCCGAAGCCAGCGAGCGCGCCGCTATACATATGAGATTTACGAAAATACAAAGGCTAAGACCGGGCCGGACGCATGTTTGCGGCTCAACCATCCTTGGCAGCGGCGACGCCTCATTTGCGCCCTTGCGCGAAGCTGGGCTACCATCGCCCTGACTTCCCAGCAAAACATATAAAAGGGCGAACCCAAAATCATGAAACGCCGTGACTTTATCAAAAAGGCCGCCGGCGGCGCCTTGTTGGCTGCCGGCACAGCCGGCGCCGCCCCCGCGATCGCCGCACGCAAACGCTTTAACTGGAAACTGGTGACCACCTGGCCGCCCAATTTCCCCATCTTTCAGGAAGGGGTGGAAAAATTCGCCCGTGACCTGGAACTGATGAGCGATCGCCGCCTGCGCATCAGCGTCTACGCCGGCGGCGAACTGGTGCCGCCGTTGCAGACCTTCGACGCGGTATCCCAGGGCACGGTGCAGATGGGCCACGGCGCGGCCTATTACTGGGCCGGCAAGGTGCCGGCGGCGCAGTTCTTCACCGCCGTCCCTTTCGGTATGAACGCCCAGGGCATGAACGCCTGGCTCTACGACGGCGCCGGCTTGAAGCTGTGGCGTGACATCTACCGACCCTTCAATCTGATGCCGTTTCCCATGGGCAACACCGGGGTGCAGATGGGCGGCTGGTTTCGCAAACAGATCAATACCATGGACGACCTGAAGGGGCTCAAGATGCGCATCCCCGGCCTGGGCGGCAAGGTCATGGCCAAGGCCGGCGCCAATCCGGTACTGCTGCCCGGCGGCGAGATCTATACCGCCCTGGAGCGCGGCACCATCGACGCCACCGAGTGGGTCGGCCCTTATCACGATGAGCGCCTGGGTCTGTATCGCGCCGCCAAATACTACTACTACCCCGGCTGGCAGGAGCCCGGCCCGGTCTTGGAATTGACCTGCAATCTCAAGGCTTGGAATGAACTGCCGGAGGACTATCAGATCATGATCGAAACCGCCGCAGCCGCCGCCAATGCCTGGATGCTGGCCGAGTTCGAGGCCAAGAATCTGCGCGCCTTGCAAGAACTCAAAAATAAACACAAGGTCCAGGTGCTGGAATTCCCGCCCGAGGTGATCCGGGCGCTGAAACGCCTGGCCGGCGAGGCGCTGGAGGATGAGGCGAAGAAAGACCAACAGTTCCGCCAGGTCTATCAGGCCTATAAGGCCTTCAGCCAGAGCAACGGCGCCTGGAACGATATTTCGGAATCGGCCTACGCCCGTGCCTTGAAACTGTAAGGCCCCAAAGCGTCGCTGCGCTGGGCGCGCGGCGGCGCTGAGTTCCTTCCTGCAACCCGGATCGGCCGATGGGATCGAATCAGACCATCAGCTACATAGAAAATCTCTATTAAAGACTCGCTTGAGCACCCCGATATTGCTTTAAGAAATACACGTCCCCACCGGGTCCCCTATACCGATGACTATCAGCGCCCGGCAGCACGCAGTCCAAGCAGGAGAGATCGGCAGATGCAGTTTTTCGGCCCCCAGCGCCCGCAGCCGGGCACAATCCGTTTCAGCGCCACAATGTATCCGTTTCTGCTATTGCTCCTTCTGGCCGGCGGCGCCCAAGCCGCAGCGGGGGGCGGGGGCGGCGAGGCCAGCATTGCGGACGGCAAGACCAATTACTTCACTCTCGAGCCCGCCTTTGTGGTGAACATCATCGACGGCCAGGCCCTGCGCTTCATGCAGGTGGAGGTGGATGTGGTATCCATGGACAGCGCCGCCATCGAGGCCATCCAGGATCACCGCGCACCCATCCGTCACTCACTGCTGATGCTGTTCGCGCATCGCGATCTGTCCGAGGTCCTGGGCCTGCAGCAACGTAACGAACTACGTCAGCAAGCGCTGGAGCGAATCCGCGCGGCACTGCTGCAATACGCCGACATAAAATCAGACGCCAAGGCCAAAGACTCGGACGGCAATAAATACCCCACCGGCATTCAAGATGTGTTGTTCACCAGTTTTGTGATTCAGTAACCCTGCAGCTGGTTCATCAGATCCGGCAGCCAGCGCACCGATTCGGGAAACAGCAGCAACACCGCCAATACCGCAATCTGAATCAGCACGAAGGGGATCACGCCGCGGTAGATGTGCTGGATGCGCACCTCGGGCGGCGCCGCCGCCTTGAGATAAAACAGGGAAAAGCCGAAGGGTGGGGTCAAAAACGAGGTCTGCAGGTTCATGGCGATGAGCACCGCGAACCACAACAGGTCGATCCCCATCAGCTCGGCGATGGGTGCCAGGATCGGCACCACGATGAAGCAGATCTCGAGAAAGTCGAGGAAAAAGCCCAGCACGAAAATCACCAGCATGCTGACAGCGATAAAGCCCCACTCGCCGCCGGGCAGCGTTGTCATGAAATCCTCCACCACGAAATCACCGCCCATGGAGCGGAACACCAGCCCGAAGGCCGTGGCGCCGATCAGAATCAGGAACACCATGCTCGTCAGGCGCGCCGTCTGCTGCGCCGCCTGGCGCAGGTTTAGCAGACTCAGACGCTTGTGCAGAGCCGCCAGGATCATGGCGCCGAGCGCCCCCACCGCCGCCGATTCGGTGGGCGAGGCAATGCCGAAAAAGATCGAGCCCAGTACCGCGATCACCAGCACCAGCGGCGGCACCAGACTCTTCACCACCTTGCGTCCCAGCCCGGCGCCATCCGCCGCGCGCGCCACCGACGGCGCCAGCCTGGGACGCATAAAGGCGATCACCAGGATGTAAATCATAAAGGCGCCCACCAACAGCAGCCCCGGCACCACGGCGGCGGCAAACAGCTCGCCTACCGGCACGCCCATGACATCGCCCAGCAGGATCAAGATAATGCTGGGCGGGATGATCTGGCCCAGGGTGCCCGAGGCGGCGATGGTGCCCGAGGCCAGGCGCACGTCGTAGCCGCGCTTAAGCATGGCGGGCAGGGCGATGATGCCCATGGTCACCACGGTGGCACCCACCACCCCGGTGGTGGCCGCCAGCAGGGCGCCCACCGCCACGATGGACACCGCCAGCCCGCCGCGGATACGGCCGAATAGCTGGCCCATGGTCTCCAATAATTCCTCGGCCAGGCCCGAGCGTTCCAGCATCACCCCCATATAGACGAACAGGGGCACGGCCAGCAGGGTGAAATTGGTCATTACGCCCCAGACCCGCATGGGCAGCAACTGAAATTCCTGCCAACCGAGGAAATAGCCGCCGAAGCCCATCGCCACCGCCCCCAGGGTGAAGGCCACCGGAAAGCCGATCAGCAGCAGCACGACCGCCACCGCGAACATCACGATGGCCCAATATTCCATCGCCATCAGCGCGGCTCCGAATCAGGGTCGGGGGGCGCCGCCAAGGCCTGCAGACTGCGGATGGCGAGCGCCAACCCCTGCAAGCCGAGCAACACAAAACCGGTAGGGATCATGGCCTTGAGCAACCAGCGATAAGGCAGGCCGCCGGGATCGGGCGAAGCCTCGCCCCAGCCGTAGGACTGCTCCACAAACGGAACTGAGCTGAGCACCATCAAGACGCAAAACGGCAGCAACAGGAACAAACAGCCGAACAGATTCACCAGCGCCCGACGGCGCGGCGTCATCCAATTGGCCTGGTAGAGCACATCGACGCGCACATGCGCGTCGTGCTTGAGGGTATAGGCGGCGCCGAGCAGAAAAATCAGGGCGAACAGATGCCATTCCAACTCCTGCAGCGCCACCGAACCGGCCTGGAACAGATAGCGCATCGCCACGTCGTAACAAACCAGCAACACCAGCGCCACCACCAGCCAGGCAGTGAATCGACCGATCCATTCATTGAGGCAATCGATGGCGGCAGCCAATCTATCCAGGGTTTGCAGTAGGGGGTTCATGACGCCGGGCATTGTACCGGCTTGGGGTGGGCAGGGGAATTATTAAGGTCGCCCGCCTAGCCCGCATTTCTCACCACTCTCCTACTGCGAACGCCAATCCATCTAATTTGACGGGGCGTTCTCACTCCAGCCAGCTTGACGTAGTGTCGACTACGCCTGCACCGTCTTCCGCTCCGAGCACCCCGTCAAATCAGCGCCTTGGCGCTCTCGCAACGAACAGTGGTGAGAAATGCGGGCTAGAGCCTGCCGGCATAGCGCAACGCCACCCGGCCATCGGCGCCGGGCCGCCCCAGGGCGCGCACGCCCTGCACCAGCATCTGCTGCTGCGGGTCGCGTACCGCCACGGCGCCGTTAAAGTTGTAGGCCCCGGCCGGGCTCAACAGCGCCGTGCCGTCGAGCTGCAGCGGACCGCCGTCATCCTTGATCTGGGCCTGGATGCCCTGTGCGGTGGTGTTCAGCCGGGCCACGTACTCCCCCAGCGGCTGCAGCAGCGGGGCGGTGATGGCGGCACGCTGCCAGCGCAGCACGCCCTCGGCGGACTGGATTGTCCGGCCCTGGAGTACGGCGCTTTGCAATTGCAGGTCGAACTGCCCGCCGAGCCCCACCGGAACATTGAACAGGCGGGCGACCTCTGGCGCGGCCAGGCGCAGGTCCACATCATGGAGACGCACGCCGCCGTCCGGTTGCAGTGCGATGCCGGCGTGTCCGGACAGGTCGGCATCGTCCAGTTGCAGGTCGATTTCCAGCTCGCCCAGCAGCACGCGCCAGGGTTTGACCCGCCACTCGACCCGCTTCAGATTCTGCCCCGCGAGTTGCAGCACAGCCGCCTCGCCCGACCAGGCGCTGCCGCTCACACCCGCCGCGCGCACATTGGGCAGCTGTTGCTGCAACAGGGCGACGGCCTGAGTCGCGGGGAAGGTGGCCACCAGAAAGGCGGCATAGGCCAGCAGGCCCAGCATGATGTAGCCGACGACGCGCATCATACGCCCGGTGCCGCCAGGGTGATGCGGGCGTTGACCTGGCCGGGCAGGTCCTGACGATCGATGGTGATGGTGTCCACCACCAGACCGTTTTGCTGCTCCAGGCCGGTGAGCCAGGCCGCCATATCATCGAAGGCGACCTGCTCCAGCCACACCCGCACCGCTGCCTGGCCCTCGGGCTCCAGCCGTCTCAATCCCGGGCCCAGGCCGCTGCGCTTGGCGGTCTGATCCACCACCGCCAGCAAGGAGCGGCCGTCGCGTGGGCGCTCAGCGGGAGCGCTGCCGGAAGCGCTAAGCTGCTTCACCTCGGCGGCGGCCTGCTGCATCCAGCGTTTCACCGCCTGCTGTTCCCGCACCTGCTCTTCCAGGGCGGCGATATCGTCCTGCAGCGGCAGCCAAACGCCGAAATAGGGCACCACCAGGGCCAGCACCACGGCGCCGGCAATCATGATGCGCCGCTCGTTGGCCTGCAAACGCGCCCACCAGGCCTTCATGAGGCACCCTCCTTGATTTTCAGGCGCGCCTCAACCAGATTGTCGCGGGCGCTGGCGGATTGGATCTCCACCTCCAGCCCGGCCTCGTCCACCAGGCGCTGTTTCAATTGATCCAGCTGCTGCAGGTCGCCGATCAGCAGGGCCACATCGAGCTGGCCGCCTTTATAACTGAGGCGCTGCAGGGCGAGGCCGGCCGCGGCGTTGAACTGCCGCCCGGCCTGGGCCAACAGCTCGGCGAAACCGCCCCCCTCGGCTGAACCGCCGCCGCGCAGCGAGGCGAGGGCGCGTTCCATCTGTACCCGGGCGTTGACCACCTTGCGCGCCTCGGGAAAGGCCTGGCGATAGATCTGTTCGATCTCGGCATCCAGGGCCTGTTGTTGCGCTTCGAGTTGCTGCCGCTCCACCACGCCGGCTGCAAATTGGACCACGATAAAGCCCGCCAGCAACGCCGCCGCGGCGCGCCAGGGGCGCCAGTAGCGACTGACGCGCTCACGCCGGCTGTAGGGGCCCTGGAGCAGATTGATGGCCTGCTGCGCATCGAAACCACTGGCCAGCACCGCCACCGGCAGGCCGGCGGCGGGCTCTTCGAGCCGCTCTACCTCCAACGCGGGCTCCAACTCGGCCCCCAACTCAGACAGGGGTTCTGCGCTGTCGGAAAAGTCCTGGATGCGCAGGGCAGCGGGCTTAGGTTCGGCCTCCTTGAGCACGGCGGCCAACCAGAAGGCGGCGTTGTCAGCATCCATTACCATGCCGCTCTGGGGACCGCTGCGCAGCAGCAGCCGCTGCTTGAGTCGCAGCACATGCCAGGCATCGTCGTGCAGGGGCAGGGCCAGGACATCGGGGACCATGCGTTCGGCCTCGATACCGGCCTGATGCAACTCGCCCAGCCAGGCATCCATGCGTGCCCGGCTCACCACCGCCACCTGGACCCGATCGCCAGCGACCGCGCCGAGGGCGAAGTGCAGATCATCCACGTCTTCGACCAGCTGTTCCTCAAGGGCGTAGGGCACGGCCTGGGCCAGCAGGCGGCGGCTGTGGCCCGGCACTTCGGTCTGAGTGAGCAGTACCTCCTCGCCGGGCACCAGCACGATGACGCGCTCGCCGCCGCTGGGAATCTCGGCCAGGGGCGCCTGGCCCTTGGCCGCGATAGACCCGTCCGCCCCCAGCTTGACCCAGCTGCTGTGCTCGGCGGATTCGAGATAGATAAATAGGGCCATCAGTACGATCCCCGGCTGCGCATCAAGACCTCGACCTTGGCGCCATCGCGCCGCAGCAAGCTGTGCAGGCGGGCGCGGGTCTGGTCGAATTCGGCCACGGCGTCGACCCGGAAGTAACTGCTTTTAACATCGGCAATACTAATATCAACAGAATTACCAGTTCGATGGTTAAAATCCGCAATACTAGCAAACTCCTTACCCTCACGCTCTTCTACAATGCCCGCCCCGTCGGCAAGCGATACACTGCCTCTGCCTACCAACGCGGCCAGCACCTCGGCCGGCGCAGTATTAACGTTGATGGCGGTGTCGGCGACGGGCAGGGCGGTCACCAGGGGGATCAATTTCTGATAGGTCTCGTCATCCACGCCGCGAATCAGGCGCAGCTCGCTGGCGCTTTTCATGAGCGTGTTGGCGGCGCGATAGGGCGGATCCTGCAGCATGTAATAGTCATCCTCGGCGCCCAAGGGACCGAACTGAGGGGTGCTGTCGCTGTCGATCCAGTCCACCACTCCGTCGGCAAGGTCCTGATTCAGATCCAACAACTGTAACAGCCGTATGAACTGTTCCAGCCTCACCGTACTTACCCTACCGCCACTGTCCACCAGGGCATTGAGATTGAAGCGCCCCTGCATATCCTTCACCGAACCGCTGAGCGTGGCCCCCTCCACGGGAAATGAGGCGGGCTGGGCCCAGAACTCCCCCAGGTGATCCACATTGGGATCACCCTTATTGGGGTCTGCGTCAAACTGCAATACGTTGCGGGCGTAATCTTCCCCCCCCAGGGCGAACAGGTAGGCCTGGTCATTGCTGAAAATATTGGCCGAACGACGGATGTCCACCTGCTGACGCGCGGCCATGGCCACCGCCGCCGCGGTCACCAGGGCGACGATGAGCACGGCGGTGATCAGGGCGACGCCTTGCTGTTGTCGCCGCATCAGCCTGTAACCTCAAAGACGCGCCGCACCCGGCCCCAGTCTTCCAGGTCGATGGTGATTTCCAGCGCGCGCGGCATTTCAGGGTGACTAGGCGGGGAAGCAATGCTGCTAGCCGGCGGCCATTGGGGCTGCCACTCATGATTGTCATCCATAAAACGGATGTCCATCTGCTCCACCTCCTCCAACAACACCCCTTCATAGGGCGTCGTATCAACGGCGCGGTCCAGCACCGGCCACATCTGCCGCAGCAGGCGGTCTTCCGCCACCAGGTAAGCGATGCGCTGCAGGTGACTGCGCTGTTGCCCCATGGGATTGGCGCGCCCGCTGCGGCTGAATTCCAGGATCAGGCTGCCGTAGCCGCCCCCCCTGAGGGGTGGCTCCGGGTCGCCGTAGTTATTGCGCACCTCGCGCCCGATGGCCTGCTCGACATCGCGAGACATGATCAGCATGGCCTTTTGCAACCGGGCCAGGCGGTCGGCCTGGGCGTCGGCGTGCTGGCGGGTGTTGAGGGCGCTGTTGAGGCCGCCGTAGGCCATGGCCGACATGAGGGCGAAAATGCCGATGGCGATCACCAGTTCCAGCAGAGTAAAGCCCTGTTGCCGATTCACGCTCATGCCGGCTTGCCGATGTAGGCGATAAGGCTGGTCAGCGGGCGCTCCGGGTCATTCTCCGGCACCACGCGCACGTCGAGGCGGCGTACATCGCCGCCCTCCACCTCGGTGACCTTGATGACCCAACTGAATTCGCGCCCGGCCATGGATTCGTCGCCCTTGATCTCGCCGGCGCTGGGGTAACGGCCGCTGACGCGCAACTCGGTGAGGGCGTTCATGCCCACCCAGTGGGCCAGGCTGCGCTCCTTCAGATAACTGATATTGCCCACATGACTGCTGATGCCCTTGATGGCCGCTGCCAGGGCCACGGCCAGAATGGCCAGGGCGATGAGCACTTCCAGCAAGGTGAAACCACGTTGTTTCATGATTCCCGGGGGCCCTCCAATATCAAGCCGCCGAGCATATCGCCTGCCAATTCATAACTCGGACCGTCTACACGTTTTAGGGTGAGGGTAAACGGGGTCATCTCGCCGCTGGAGAGGATAAAAATGCGCGTGGCCTCGGTCTCGCCGAACTTGCCCGCTTCCGGCTGCTGGCCTTCGACGACGGCGTTAAGCTCGATCCCCGGCGGCAGTTCGCGCGGCCGGAAGACATCGTCCGCCAGCGTCTGCCATGTTTCGTCCTCGACGTTATATTGCACGAAGCGATAGGCCTCTTCATCCACCTCCAGGGCCAGTTCGCGGGCGTTGAGGATGGCATCCTGCGCCGCCAGCTCCAGCAACGCGCTGAGGCGCTGGGCCTCGTCGCGCAACACGCGCGTCTCGTTGCCGCCCACCGACAGGGTGGCCAGGCTGACGACGATGCCGATGATCAGCAATACCACCAGCAATTCGAGGATGGTGAAGCCCCGTTGCGCATCACACTGGCGGCGACCCGAGCTCATCAGGCCTTATTCGATGGTCCAGTTACCGACGTCGGCATTGGGCCCTTCACCGCCCTCGGCCTGGTCGGCGCCGTAGGTGAACACATCGATAGTGCCGTGGATGCCGGGGTTGAGATACTGGTAGTCATTGCCCCAGGGATCCTTGGGCAGGCGGTCCAGGTAGCCGCCTTCCTTCCAGGCCGGGGCATCGGCCGGCTTGTCCACCAGCGCCTCCAGCCCCTGGTCGGTGCTGGGATAGCTGTGGTTGTCGAGGCGGTAGAGCGCCAGGGCGCTCTCGATGGCACGAATATCAGATTTTGCCTTGGCGATGCGCGCGGCGTCGGGGCGGTCCATCAGGCGCGGCACGATGAAGGCCGCCAGGATGCCGAGGATGACCACCACCACCATCACCTCGATGAGGGTGAAGCCGCGCTGTTGCGGTTGCTTGCGTCTCTGTTTCATTAACGTTCCTATTTCACCAGTTGGTTGAGATCAAAAATCGGTAGCAGGATGGCCAGTACGATCACCAGCACTGTGCCCCCCATAAACAGAATCATAAAGGGCTCGAAGAGGCCCAGCAGTATCCCGAGCAGGGTCTCCATTTCACGCTCCTGGGCGGAGGCCGAGCGCTCCAGCATCTCGTCCAGATTACCACTGGCCTCACCACTGGCGATGAGATGGACGGTCATGGGCGGAAAATAGCCGCTGTGCTCCAGCGCCTTGTTGATGGCCGTGCCCTCGCGCACCCGCCGCGCCGCCTCTTCCACCGCGCTCTTCATGGGCAGGTTGGTGACCACCTCGGCGGAGATGCGCATGGCGTCCAGCACCGGCACGCCGCTGCTGGCCAGGATGCTGAAGGTGCGGGCGAAGCGGGCGGTGTTCATGCCGCGCACCAGGCGCGCGATCAGCGGTAGCCGCAGCAGCAGTTTATGGAACTGGCGCTTCGGTCCCTCGCGGCGCAGCAACCAGGCGCCGACCGCTATGGCAGTCACCAGGCTGCCAAGCAGCAGGAACCCGTTGTTCTGCAAAAAATCACTCAGGGCGATAAGACCGCGCGTGAGCAGGGGCAGTTCCTGGCCGATACCCTCAAACACCTCCACCACTTTGGGCACCACATAGGCCACCAGCCCCACCACCACCATCACCGCCACTGCGGCGATGAGTACCGGGTAGATCAGCGCCAGCTGGAATTTCTGGCGCAGGGCGTGACGCGTCTCGGTATAGTCGGCCAGGCGCTCCAACACGCCGTCCAGATGACCGGACTGCTCACCGGCATCGACGGTGGCGCGATAGAGATCGGAAAAGGCATGGGGGAAGTCGGCCAACGCCACGGCCAGGGGATGGCCTTCTTTCACCTTGGAGCGCACCGCCAGCAGCATATTGCTCAAACGCGGCTTTTCGGTCTGGCGCGACACCGCCTGCAAGGCCGTATCGATGGGGGTGCCGGCGCGTACCAGGGTGGCAAGCTGACGCGTAATCAGGGCCAGATCGGCGGGGTTGAGGCCGCGCCTGAGCAGGGTCAAGGACTGGCGCTGGCGGGTCTCACGCTGGCGCACCTCGTCCACGCCCAGGGGCATCCAACCCTTGTCGCGCAGTTGTTGGCGAATCTGGCGCGCGGTGTCGGCCTCAAGCACACCCTTGTGCTGCTTGCCGGCGGCGTCCAGGGCCTTGTATTCGAAGGCGGGCATTTAGTGTGTCCTTGCGCCTAGTTTTCTTTGGTGACGCGCAGTACTTCCTCCAGCGAGGTCGCGCCGGCCAGCACGCGGCGCAGGCCGTCGTCGCGAATGCCGGCGGTGGTCTGGCGCGCGTGGCGCTCCATCTGCTGTTCGCTGGCGCCGTCGTGGATCATGGTCTGCAGTGGCTCATCGACGATCACCAGTTCGTAGATGCCGGTGCGGCCGATATAGCCCACCTGCTTGCACTCGGGACAGCCCTGGGCGCGATAGAGCGTGGGCGGATTGGCCGCATCCCAGCCGAAGCTTTCGCATTCGCTGGCGCTGGCCGGGTGGGCTTGCTTGCAGTGGGGGCAGAGCAGGCGCACCAAGCGCTGGGCCAGCACCCCGATCAGGCTGGAGGAGAGCAGGAAGGGCTCCACCCCCATGTCGCGCAAGCGGGTCATGGCGCCGACGGCGGTGTTGGTGTGCAGGGTGGAGAGCACCAGGTGGCCGGTGAGGGAGGCCTGCACCGCAATCTCGGCGGTCTCCAGGTCGCGGATCTCGCCCACCATGACCACGTCCGGATCCTGGCGCAGGATGGCGCGCAGGCCACGCGCGAAGGACATCTTCACCTTGGTGTTGACGGCGGTCTGGGAGATGCCGTCGATATAGTATTCGATAGGGTCTTCCACGGTCATGATGTTGCGCTGATTGTCGTTGAGCCGGGCCAGCCCCGCGTACAGGGTGGTGGTCTTGCCCGAGCCGGTGGGGCCGGTGACCAGGATGATGCCGTGGGGGCGGTGGATCAGCTTGTCCAGCTGGCGCATGGCGTTTTGTTCCATGCCCAGGTGTTCCAGGTCCAGGCGTCCGGCCTGTTTGTCGAGCAGGCGCAGCACCACACGCTCGCCACCCTGGCCCACCGGCAGGGTGGAGACACGCACGTCCACCGGCCGGCCGGCGATACGCAGTGAAATACGGCCGTCTTGCGGCAGGCGCTTTTCGGCGATGTCGAGCCGCGCCATGACCTTGATGCGCGACACCAGCAGCGGCGCCAGGTGGCGGTTGGGCTCCAGCACCTCGCGCAACACGCCGTCGACGCGGAAGCGCACCGCCATGCGGCCCTCGAAGGTATCGAGATGGATATCGGAGGCGCCTTCCTTGATGGCCTGGGTGAGCAGGGCGTTGAGCAGGCGGATGATGGGGGCGTCGTCCTCGCTTTCCAGCAGGTCTTCGGGCTCGTCCAGCTCTTGGGCGATGCTGGACAGGTCGTCCTCCTCGCCCATTGTGCCCATCATGTCGAAGGCCTCGCCGGAGCCGCCTTCATAGCTCTGCTGCAGCAGGCGCTCGAACTGCTCCGGGGGCATCACCTCCAATTGCAGGGGCACGCCGAAATAGCGCCGCAACTCGGCCAGGCTGCGGCTGGCGATCGTGGCGCGGCATTGCAGTTGGGCGGCGTCCGGCGTCAGGGCCTTGAGCAGGGCACCGTGGCGCTTGGCAAACCCGAAGCTGAGTCGTTTGCGCGGCGTTGCGGCATCGGCGGGGGTGTCGGCAGGCTGGGTGTCAGTCAGCATCGTCGTTCAATCGACCGCTTTCGGTGCCGGCCGGAAGGGGCTCGTAGGCCGGCGGCAGTTCCAGGAATTCGGGCAACACCGGCACCTCGCTCTCGTCCAACATCATCACGCCCTGGCGCTGAAACTTGAGCTGCTCGGCGCGTACGTAGTCGTATTTGCTGGAGGTGATATTGCCGGCCACGGCGGCGTCACGCACGATGGTGGGACGGATGAACACCAGCAGGTTGTTCTTCACCTTTTCCGAAGACTTATTGCGGAACAGGGCCCCCAGGAAGGGGATGTCGCCGAGCAGGGGCACCTTTTGTTCCGACTCGTTGACGTCGTCCTGAACCAGGCCGCCAAGGACGATGGTACCGCCGTCATCCACCAGCACCGAGGTGCGGATGGAGCGTTTATTGGTGATGAGGTCGGAGGCGCCCTCGGTCGACGGGGCGACACTGTCCACATTCTGTTCGATGTCGAGCTTGACCGCATCGCCCTCATTGATCTGGGGTTTGACCTTGAGGGTCACGCCCACGTCCTTGCGCTCGATGGTGGTGAAGGGATTGTTGGGCGTGCTGCCGTCACCGGTGCTGGTGTAGCTGCCGGTACGAAAGGGGACATTCTGGCCCACCACGATCTCGGCCTCCTCATTATCCAGGGTCAGGATGGTGGGCTTGGACAACACGTTGGCGCGGCTATCGCCCTGCAAGGCCTTGATCAAACCGACGAAATCGGTGCTGCCGCTGTTGATTCGCCCCACCCCGAGAAAACTCAGTGGCGGGGTCGGCGAGGTGATGTTGCCGCTGCGCAGTCCAAGCCCGACCGCGGTGGCATTGAATTCGGTGAAGCTGGTGCCGGCGATGGGTCCCTTGCCGTCTCCCGAACCGTCGACAAACCAGCTCACCCCCAATTCGGCGGTCTTGTTCTCGGTGACCTCGGCAATGACCGCCTCCACCAGCACCTGGGCGCGACGCACGTCGAGCTGCTTGATGACCCCCTTGAGCGAGCGCAGCAGGTCCGGCGGCGCGGTGATCACCAGGGCGTTGGTGGATTCGTGGGCTTGGATGGTAATGGGCGAACGCATTGTCGGCGCCGGCGCCTTACCGCCGCCCTGCTGCTCCTTCTCGAAGCTCTCGCCCAGGCCGGTCAGCACCGGCACCAGATCCTTGGCCTTGGCGTAACGCAGATAGATGACATGGGTGTTGCCGGTGGTCTCCAACGGCGTGTCCAGATGGCTGATAATGGCGCGGATGTTGAGCCGCTCCGACTTATCACCGCTGATGAGGATACTGTTGGTGCGCTCGTCGGCCACCAGCACGGCGGCGCCGGACTGCTGATTGGGATCCGTACGCTTACCCTGCTGACGCAGGTTTTCCAGAATGCGCACCACCTCGGTGGCCGAGGCGTGCTTGAGCGCCATCACCTCCAGATCGGAGGCGCTGGCCACATCGATGCGGTTGATGATGCTCAGCAGGCGGTCGACGTTGGCGGCGGCGTCGGAGACGATGAGCACGTTGGTGGGGGCATAGGCGGCCATGTGGCCGTGCTGGGGCACCAAGGGCCGCAGGATGGGCACCAGCTGGGCGGCGGAGACATTTTTCACATCGATGACGCGGGTGACGATTTCGTCGCCCTCGGCCTGGCCGCGCAGCCGCTCGGCGCCGCCCATCTGCTTGGCGTTCACCGAGGGCACGATCTTGATCACGTTGCCCACCGGCACGGCGGAGAAGTTATGGACTTCGAGCAGGGAGAGGAAGGTCTGATACACCTCATTGGCATTCATGGGCTTGGATGAAATGACCGTGACCTTGCCCTTGACGCGCGGATCGATAATGAAATTCCTGCCGGTGAACTCGGCCACGGTGGCGATGACGGTTTCCAGCTCGGCATCCTTGAGATTAAAGGTGATGCTGGACTGCTGGGCCTGGGCGGCGCCCAGCCACAGGCTGCTGAATACCAACAAGGCCGCCAGCCACCACCCGCGGTGCCGGACATGCGTGGCGTTTGGCCTGCAATTCATTTGACTTGATTCCATTATTTTCCTACTCGCCCCTAATTCATTGGCAGGGCGAAGCGTTGCTTAATGCCGTCGCGCTCCACCACCAGGTCGAGGGTATCAGCGTTGGCCAAATCCTTCATTAAACCGAAGCCCTTGGCGGGACTGTCCAGCGCCACGCCGTTTACCGCGGTCACCACATCTCCCGGCCGCAGACCGTAACGGGCCAGAAAACTGGCGTCACGGCCGGCTTGTAGTTTGTAGCCGGCAAACTTGCCGTTGTCATAGGCCGGGTTGATACGCACCAGATCGGCCACCTGCTGGGGATCATTTAATAAAGTATCACGGTACTCACGCAGCGAGTATGAACGCCGCGGCGCCACGGCCGGCGTCCTGCCACCGACACCGGCGGCAGGGTCCGCCGCCCGGGCCGGCGCTGTGACACCCATGTTCAATGACTCTTTGGGCAGCTTGAGGGTTTCATAGCGCCCGCCGCGCTTGATCACGATGCGGTCGACATGGATCTCATCCAGCTCGGCATTGCCCGGCAGCTGGTCGCCGATGCGGTAAAAATTCTCTTTACCGGACGCGTCGGCGACGATGGCGCGCGCCTCGCGCGGATCGGTGGAGGCAATCAGACCCCGCAGGGTAAGTTTGAGATTGGTCTCCGGCAAATCCACCGGCTTGGGCGCCACCACCTCACGCGCCACCTCGCCGAACAGGTGCCACTGGGGAATCTGACGCGCCAGCCCGCTGTCGCTAGCGCCGCCGGCAACGGCGACACTCTGCCCCGGCGTCGGCAACAAGGCCGGCAATTGCGGTTCGGGCCAGAGGCGCCAGGTCAGCTGGGCCAGGCTGTAGCACAACATCAGGATCAGCAGCACATGCACCAGGACGCGCAGGCGCGCACCCGGCTGGCGGCACAACATGAGCAAATCCTTCCCGCTGATGGCGACCACGATTACAACAATCCTTTTTTGTCGGCCAGCCCGGGCGGCGCTGCGCACAGGCGTGCGGCATCACTTATGCACACCATCGAACGGCTACAGCGATTGCCTGTTAAACGGTTACCCTGATCGTCCACGGCGTTTGATTGAACTCCACAACTCATTGATTTTTATATCTATAAACGCCTGGGCACATTTTGACCAATCCTGGGATGGCGCCCTTATGGCGGCATCTATCTCTGTTTATGACAAACTTTCCACACACTTATCCACAGATTTTGTGCATAACTGAAAAACAACCCAGCGCCAACAATAGGTTAGCGCATTTTATTGGCAATTCTTTACAAAAAGACGTCTAAGCAAGGATTATTCTGTTTGTTTTTGTCACCATCAACAATGCCGCACCGATACCGGAATAGCGCCCGGCTCGGTGGCATCAACGGTGAAGCGAAACGTCTACCAGCGCAAGACGGGCCAGCGCGGAATGGTCAGATCGGGTTCAAGGTGATTCTGGCGGTTGTCCAGCAGTCCGTCACCGTCCGTATCGATCAGATAATAGGGGGCGCCCTTGGTGGGCACGATTTCGATCATGTAGAGCTGGCCATTGACGCGATATTCCTTGACCCGGCCCTGTTCCGTGGGGGTGATGACCACCTCCGGCTCCATGGCCTGATCCAGGGGCGACGCGCCCTCTTGCGGCGCTTGGGCCAGCAGCGCGGGGGCCGACAATAACGTCCACAGGGCCAATAAATATCGGGTTTGCATCAATCCGTTCGTCTCGTCCTTACAGATCCATCAGCCGTTCTTTTTCCTCCGGCGACGGCTCGAACCTGCGCGTTTCGTAGTGGCTAAAGATAGCATCTACCACCTCGTTAGGCGAATCCACCAGTTGTATCAACTGCATGTCCTTCGCCGCAATCACCTTCTCCTTGACCAGGGTGTGCTCGAACCATTGCAACAAGCCCTGCCAAAAAGGTTTGTGCACCAGGATGATGGGAATGCGGCGTGTCTTCTTGGTCTGCACCAGGGTCAGGATCTCGGCCAGTTCGTCCAGGGTGCCGAAGCCGCCGGGCAGCACCACATAGGCCGAGGCGTATTTGACGAACATCACCTTGCGCGAAAAGAAATGGCGGAAATTGAGCGAGATGTCCTGATAGGGATTGGCGATCTGTTCAAATGGTAACGCGATATTCAGGCCGATGCTGGGGGACTTACCGGCGAAGGCGCCCTTGTTGGCCGCCTCCATGATGCCGGGGCCGCCGCCGCTGACCACGCTGAAGCCGGCTTCGGACAGGGCCATGGCGATCTCCTCGCCCAACGTATAATAGGGGTGATCGGGCGGCGTGCGGGCCGACCCGAAAATGCTCACCGAAGGCTTGATCTGCGCCAGGCGTTCGAAACCCTCGACGAACTCGGCCATGATCTGAAAAATCTTCCACGATTCGCGCGTCAGCATGGAATCGTTGGGTTGCGCCATGCCGGGATGACTGGATTTTTGTTGCTCGTCCACTGCGGCCCTCCTGCTGTCACTGAATGGGGTTCTCACCTCGATGGACGAAGTGTTGCATAATGTTGCCCCACCTCACTATCAGTTTAGAAGACAAATCCGGCATTCATTATGACCACACCCAAACCGCTCATCCTCGTCGACGGATCCTCCTACCTGTATCGTGCCTTTTTCGCCCTGCCGCCGCTGACCACTGCCGACGGCCAGCCCACCGGCGCGGCCTACGGCGTGGCCAATATGCTGCGCCGTCTGCTGAAGGACTACGAGCCCGACTTGATGGCAGTGGTGTTCGACGCCAAGGGCAAAACCTTCCGC
This sequence comes from Candidatus Tenderia electrophaga, assembly GCA_001447805.1. NCBI lineage: Bacteria > Pseudomonadati > Pseudomonadota > Gammaproteobacteria > Tenderiales (SeqCode) > Tenderiaceae (SeqCode) > Tenderia (SeqCode) > Tenderia electrophaga (SeqCode). The sequence goes on along the minus strand of CP013099.1, from coordinate 3,253,568 downwards.
GACGAGCTATTCGAGCAGTACAAGGCACACCGGCCACCCATGCCGGACGACATGCGCAGCCAAATCGAACCGCTGCACGAACTGGTGCGGGCCATGGGCATTCCCATGCTGATCATCGACGGGGTGGAGGCGGACGACGTCATCGGCACCCTGGCACGCCAGGCCACCGCGCACGGCCTGGATACCGTTATTTCCACCGGCGACAAGGACATGGCCCAGCTGGTGGACCGCAAGATTAGCCTCATCAACACCATGACCAATACGCGCCTGGACCACGACGGGGTGATCGACAAATTCGGCATCCCGCCGGAGTGCATCATCGATTATCTCGCCTTGGTGGGCGACAGCTCGGACAACATCCCGGGTGTGCCCAAGGTCGGCCCCAAGACGGCGGTAAAGTGGCTCAAGGCGTACGGCTCCCTGGATGCGATCATCGAGCGGGCCGATGAGATCAAGGGCAAGGTGGGCGAGAGCCTGCGCGACAACCTGGAGCAGCTGCGCTTATCGCGCCAGCTCGCCACCATCAAATGCGATGTAGAGTTGGCGCAGACACCGGAGCAACTGAAACTGCAAACCCCGGACACGAAGGCTTTGCGCCGGCTGTATACGAAGCTGGAGTTCAAGACCTGGCTGCGCCAGTTGGACGAAGGGGCGCCGGAGGCAGAGGGCATAGGCGAGCCCGAAAGCGCCGCCGTGGTGACCGACTACCAGACCCTCCTGACACAAAAACAGCTGGATCAATGGCTGAACAAACTCGCCAAGGCCGAACTGTTCGCCTTCGACACCGAGACCACCGATCTGGCCTACATGGCCGCCCGCATCGTCGGCGTGTCGTTCGCCATCAACAGCGGCACAGCGGCGTACGTACCCCTGGCCCACGACTATCCCGGCGCCCCCGAGCAACTCGATCGCGATGAGGTATTGGATCAACTCAAACCGCTGCTGGAAGACGACGGCAAGAAAAAAGTCGGCCAGAATCTGAAATACGACATGAGCGTGCTGGCCAACCACGGCATCACCCTGCGCGGCGTGCAGTTTGACACCATGCTGGAATCCTATGTCTACAACAGCACCGCCTCGCGCCACGACATGGACTCCCTCGCCTTAGCCTATCTAGGCCATCAGACCATCCACTTCGAACAGATCGCCGGCAAGGGCGCCAAACAACTGACCTTCAACCAGATCGCCGTGGAGCAGGCCGCCCCCTATGCCGCCGAGGATGCCGACATCACCCTGCGCCTGCATGAGACCCTGTGGCCACGGCTGGAACAAGAGCCCGGCCTGAAACAGGTGTTCGAGACCATCGAAATGCCGCTGGTGCCCATACTGTCGGACATCGAACGCCGCGGCGTGCTCATCGACACCGGCATGCTGGCCAAGCAGAGCAAGACCCTGGCCCGGCGCATGGACGAGATCGAGCAGCAGGCCCACACGGCGGCGGGAGAACGCTTCAACCTGGGCTCCCCCAAGCAGATCCAGGCCATTCTCTACGACAAACTGGAACTGCCGGTGCTGCAAAAGACCCCCAAGGGGGCGCCCTCCACCGCTGAGGCGGTACTGCAGGAGCTGGCGCTGGACTTTGAGCTGCCGCGTCTGATCCTGGAACACCGCGGCATGAGCAAACTCAAGTCCACCTATACCGATAAACTGCCGCTGCAGATCAATCCCGACACCGGCCGGGTGCATACCTCCTATCATCAGGCGGTGGCGGCCACCGGGCGGCTGTCCTCTTCGGATCCCAACCTGCAGAATATCCCCATCAGAAGCGAGGAGGGCCGGCGCATCCGTCAGGCCTTCATCGCTCCGGAGGGCTGCCAACTGCTGGCGGCGGACTATTCCCAGATCGAGCTGCGCATCATGGCCCACCTCTCCGGCGACGCAGGGCTGGTCAAGGCGTTTCAGGAAGACAAGGACATCCACAGCGCCACCGCCGCCGAGATCTTCAACCTGCCGCTGGATAAAGTGGAGCCCAACCAGCGCCGCAGCGCCAAGGCCATCAACTTCGGCCTGATCTACGGCATGTCGGCCTTCGGCCTGGCCAAACAGCTGGGCATCGCGCGCGGCGCGGCCCAGGAATATGTGAATCTCTATTTCGAGCGCTATCCGGGGGTGAAGGCCTTTATGGACCGCATGCGTGCCCAAGCCCACGACCAGGGCTACGTGGAGACCCTGTTCGGCCGCCGCCTCTACCTGCCCGACATCAATTCCCGCAACGGCCAGCGCCGTCAGTACGCCGAGCGCGCCGCCATCAACGCCCCCATGCAGGGCAGCGCGGCCGACATCATCAAACGCTCTATGATCGAGACCTACGCCTGGCTGGCCGACAGCAAGGTCGAGGCACGCATGATCATGCAGGTACACGACGAGCTGGTGTTCGAGGTGAAAACAGGCCAGATAGAGGAAGCCAAGGACGGCATCCGCCGCTGTATGGCCGGCGCCGCCGAACTGGATGTGCCCTTAGTGGTGGATATCGGTGTGGGGGCCAACTGGGACGAGGCCCATTAAGCGCGGGCGAGAAATGCGGATTAAGCCAAAAAAATTACCTTAAAAAAAGAAGATCGGCCCTTGAACTTTTAAATTCCGGGCCGATCTACATAGGTAAGCGCTACCCTTTGCGCTTAATCCCGCTCCCCTCCCTGAGCGGGGCCCCCTCTACCCGGTTTCCCCAAGCCGGGCTTAGACTTGATGCCCCGGACTCCCTCCAAGTTTCCGGGGCTTTTTTTATACCCGTATACACACAAACTAAGGCGATTATTTTGACTGATTCTAAGATTGTTGTATAATTACGGAAGTTATGGGTCCGTTGGAATTCCTCCCTCAGCGGACACGACTGCCGGACATTCCCCCAATATCCGGCAGAGCCTTCGCCCCGGTCCCCCCAATTGGCCGGGGTATTTTTTTTAAGGCCCCGCTATTGAACTTTAATTTCAGCACCGCTGTCAAATTTTCGAACGCAACAATCTGCCTTCTCCTCCTCAGTTAATGGCAGACTCCCACCTAACCCCTGGGTGGTAATTTGAGCCCCGAACCGTGGTTAATTCGGGGCTCTTTCTTTTTCCGCCGCCCGCTCGAACCAGGCATCCAGCACCGTCCATACCTCCTCGGTCCCCAGGCCCTTCAAGGCTGAAAACAACTGCACCGTGGCCCAGGGCCGCTCACGTTCCACACCATAGTCGTTGGCCAGCACCTGGCGCACCTGTTGCAGCACATTGCCAGCGGCGCCGCGGCCGAGCTTGTCGGCCTTGGTGAGCAGGATGTGCAATGGCATGGCGCTGTGCTGGCACCAGAGGATCATCTGGCGATCGAATTCATTGAGCGGATGGCGGATATCCATCATCAATACCAAGCCGCGCAGCGCCTGGCGCTGCTGCAGATAGGCTTCCAGGGTGTGCTGCCAATGCAGTTTCACCTTTTCCGACACCTTGGCGTAGCCATAGCCGGGCAGGTCGACGATATGGCGCTGCTCATCCAGGGCGAAATAATTGATCTGCTGGGTGCGGCCGGGGGTTTTGCTGGTGCGGGCCAGCGACTTTTGCCCGGTGATGCGATTGATGGCGCTGGACTTGCCGGAATTGGAACGCCCGGCGAAGGCGACTTCCGTGCCTGTGTCGGGCGGCAGTTGCGACAGGTTGTGGGCGCCGGTGACGAAGCTCGCGCGTTGATAGAGGGGATGCATCGGGACTATCTTTTGCCCGGTCCGTAGATGTAACGCGACAGGTTGATCTCTTCCGTGCTCAGTCGCCGCACCAGGTGATCGAGGCTGATAATGGCGTGCTCCAGCAGATTCACGGCGATGTAGGGGTGTTCGATCCTGAGCCGGTCGTACATGGGGCGCGGCAATTTAAGCAGCTCGGTATGGGCGCTGGTGGCACGCATCTGCAGCATGCGCGGTTTGCGGTCGAAGAAAGACATTTCACCCATCAATTCGCCCTCTTTCATGGCCCCCACCTCCACCTCGCGGCCGCTGTCATCGAACAGCAGCGCCGCCTCGCCGCGCACCACGAAATACAGTGCATCGCCCACCGAGCCCGCCGGGGCGATGGTCTCATTCTTCTTGAATGACACCAGCTCGGTATATTCCAGCAGTTTCTCAACCTCGCTCATGGTCAAGGATTCGCACAAGTATTGCTGGTTCATGAAGGCCTTCAGATCTATCCCTTTACCCGACATGGCGCGCCTGCTCCTAAAAAATTGTGAAAAAATTCAGAACGATATTACCAACAAAACGGTCTCATGTTCTAGCGCGGCAACAGCCCACGCGCTGATGTGCGCGCCTCACCCACAAGCCGCCGACAATCAGATACAATTTGCGCACTTGATCTCCACAGTCACACCGAGAGTCATTAACAATTTAAGGATATTGCATGATGAAACTGTTCAAACTCGCCCTGCTGACGCTGATTCCGTTTTTCGCCATGTCAGGCGCCCATGCCGCGCCATTGCAAGAGGGCGTGACCCATGTGGCCATCGTACCGGCCCAACCCACCTCCACCGACGAAGGCAAGATTGAGGTGGTGGAAATCTTTTCTTATGGCTGCTCCCACTGTCACCGCTTCGAGCCCATGCTGGAGCGCTGGCTGAAGAATAAGCCGGACAATGTGGAATTTGTGCGCCTGCCCGCCATTTTTAACAGCACCCTGGCCCTCTACGCGCGCGCCTTCTATGCCGCCGAGGCCCTGGGTGTGCTGGATCAGATCCACCAACCCTTCTTCGAGGCCATCCACCTGCAGAAACGGCGCATGAATAGCGAAGAGGAAATCGCTCAGTTATTCGTCGAGCACGGTGTCGACCGCGACAAATTCGACAAGGCCTTCCGCTCCTTCGCGGTGGAGGCCAAGGTGCGCCGCGCCGCCGAACTGGGCAAGCGCTACGGCGTGCGCGCCACCCCGTCCATGGTGGTGAACGGCAAGTACATCACCGATCCGGGCAAGACCAACGGCTTTCGCGGCATGATCGAGACGGTCAACGCCCTGGTCGAAAAAGAGGGTTAAATCACCTTATGAACGCGGCTGAACTGTTCGTTCGCTGCCTGGAGAACGAAGGTGTCGAGTACATCTTCGGCATCCCGGGCGAGGAGAACCTGGCGGTGATGGACGCCTTGCTGGACTCCAGCATCCGCTTCGTCACCGTGCGCCACGAGCAGGGCGCCGCCTTCATGGCCGATGTCTACGGCCGCCTCACCGGCCGCGCCGGGGTGTGTCTCTCCACCCTGGGTCCCGGCGCCACCAATCTGATTACCGGCGTGGCCGATGCCAACATGGACCACGCCCCGCTGGTGGCCATCGCCGGTCAGGCCGGCACCAACCGGCTGCACAAGGAATCGCACCAGGTGCTCGATCTGGAAGAGATGTTCCGCCCCATCACCAAATATTCGGCGCGATTGCTCAGCCCCAACATCATCACCGAGGTGGTGCGCAAGGCCTTCAAGCTGGCCCAGGCCGAAAAGAGCGGCGCCTGCTTTATCGAGTTCCCGGAAAACATCGCCGACATGGCAATCGAGGATGAGCCGCTGTGGTCGAAGCAACCGGTCATGCCCGCGCCTTCCGAACTACGGGTGGAGTCGGCCGCCCAAGCCATCTCGGCGGCCAAGCACCCCATTATCCTGGCCGGTCACGGCGTCATACGCGCCGGGGCCGCGAAGGAATTGGCCGACTTCGCCGACCGGCTCAACATTCCGGTCTGCAATACCTTCATGGCCAAGGGCGTGGTGCCCTTCAAGCACCCCATGAACCTGGGCAGCGCCGGGCTGCAGGCCAAGGACTATGTGGGCATCGGCTTCGACAAGGCCGATGTCATCATTTGCGTCGGTTACGACCTGGTGGAATACCACCCCTACCTCTGGCACCCCACCAAGGACCGCAGCATCATCCACATCGACGTGGAACCGGCCGAGGTGGACGCCCATTACGGTGTCAGCATGGGCGTGGTGGGGGACATCAAGCTCAGTCTGCAACGCATCGCCGAACGGGCCACCCCGCACCAGGGGGAACCCATGCGCGCGCTGCGCCAAGCGCTGATCAAGGACATGAACGAACACGCCGAAAGCCGCGCCTTCCCAGTGCAACCGCAAAAGCTGATCTGGGACCTGCGCACCGCCATGAAGCTGTCCGACATCGCCATCTGCGACGTCGGCGCCCACAAGATGTGGATGGCGCGCATGTTCCGCTGCGAGCGGCCCAATACCTGTCTCATCTCCAACGGCTTCGCCAGCATGGGCATCGCAGTACCGGGCGCCATCGCCGCCAAACTGGCCTATCCTGATAAAAAGATCGTCGCCGTCACCGGCGATGCCGGCTTTCTCATGAACAGCCAGGAGATCGAAACCGCCATGCGCCTCAAGACGCCGATTGTGATCCTGATATGGAATGACAGCGGCTACGGCCTGATCGAGTGGAAACAGATGAGCCATTACGGCCGCAAGAGCCACGTGGATTTTGACAACCCGGATTTCGTCAAATACGCCGAGGCCTTCGGCGCCAAGGGCTATCGCATTGACAAGACCGAAGATCTGCTGCCGACCCTGAAGCAGGCCTTGGCCGACGACACGGTCAGCATTATCGACTGCCCGGTGGACTATTCAGAAAACCTGAAACTGACCGCCAAACTGGGTGAGACCATCATACATCTATAACACAATGCAAACCGCCGACTGCGTCAACAACGCGCCCGCCGACGCCGCCGACGGCGGCCGCAAGATCCGGCTGATGAGCTTCAATATCCAGGTGGCCATCGCCTCCACCCGCACGCGCCATTACCTGACGCACAGCTGGAAGCACATCCTGCCGCACTCCCAGTGCCTGGACAATCTCGACCGCATCGCCCAGGTGGTGGGCGATTACGACATCGTCGGCCTGCAGGAGGTGGACGGCGGCAGCCTGCGCAGCCATTTCATCAACCAGGTGGAATATCTGGCCCAGCACGGCAGTTTCCCGTTCTGGTACAACCAGACCAACCGCAACCTGGGCAAGTTCGCCCAGCACAGCAATGGCATCCTGAGCCGCTTCAAGCCCTCCGAGGTCACCGAATACAAGCTGCCCGGCATGATGCCGGGGCGCGGCGCCCTGATGGCGCGCTTCGGCTCCCACGATCACAGCCTGACCCTATTCCTGGTACACCTGGCACTGGGCAAACGGGCACGCCAATATCAACTGGACTTCGTCGGCGAACTGGTGAGCGACTACTCACATGCCTGTGTCATGGGGGATTTCAACTGCAGTTTGGACAGTGAAGAGATGCGCAGGCTGTTCGCCAACACCGATTTGTGCGCACCGGAAGAGACCCACCTGACCTTTCCCAGCTGGCGCCCGGCGCGCAATATTGACCACATCCTGACGACGTCGGCGGTGCAGGTCAACGAGGTCAAAGTAGTGAATCAGGCGCTGTCAGACCACTTGCCCATCGCCATGGAGATCTGCCTGCCGCAAGCACCTGGGGCCGACTAATCCGCCTGTCTCAGCCCCCTGCTACCGGGGCAGGCCCAATCCAATGGCACGCCCTACCGCCGCCTTGAACCGTGTCCCTACGCACAATGGTGAGACAGGCGCGCTAGCCCGCATTTCTCACCACTCTCCTACTGCGAACACCAATCCATCTGATTTGACAGGGCGTTCTCACTCCAGCCAGCTTGACGTAGTGTCGACTACGCCTGCACCGTCTTCCGCTCCGAGCACCCCGTCAAATCAGCGCCTTGGCGCTCTCGCAACGAACAGTGGTGAGAAATGCGGGCTAGTCGCTCTTTTCACGGTCTTGCTGTTGCTCCTTGTGCCGATCCTCTTCGGCGCGCAGGCGGCGATTCTTGCGATCGTCCAGCGCCAGAAACACCACAAACGCCACCGCCAGCACCAGCAGGGTGATTTCCAGAATGATCCACTTCATTATGTCTCCCAGGCCCCGGCCGTCGCACTGGACCGGCATTTTCGATAGGTGAGTTGGACGCGCCAGTATAACGAAACGGCCTCTAGCCGGGCAAAGCCCAGCGCGGGACCACCCGCATGGCCTGACGCAATTCGGCTTCATAGGTCCGGTAATCCGGCATCAGGCTCGCCACCAGATTCCAATAGCGTGGCGAATGGTTCAGATGCACGGTATGACACAGCTCATGAAGCATGAGGTAACGCAGCGCCCCCGGCGAGACGAACAGCAGGGCGCGATTGAGATTGATGTTGTTGCGCGCCGAGCAGCTGCCCCACCGGCTTTTCTGCGCCCGCACCGTAACGCGATTGAAGGGCAGGCCCAGCGCGTCGCTGAGCTGCGCCAGGCGCGGCGGCAACAGCCGGCGGGCATGGTGTTGCAGCCACTGCTGCAGTAACCCACAGGCATGATGCTGGTCCGCGCAGCTGAGCTGCAGCCGGCACTCGCCCGATTGCCGCAGCCGATTGCGCTCGGCGCGCGTATGATCGACCTGCCACTGTTCGGCGACAGCGGGTAAGCGGATGATATCGGGCAATAGCGGCTCGGCGGCGTAAATGGTCGTCATGCGCTGCACTTGCGCGCGCAGCCAGTGTTGGTGTTCGGCGACGAAACCCGGCACGTGTTTCAAGCTGACCCGCTTGGGCACCACCACCTCCACCTTGCCCGGCGGCAGCACCTTGAGCTGCAGGCGTTTGGCGCGCGTGCTGACGCGGATAGAATAAGGCGGCGTGGACATGGGCGCCATTGTGACCAAATCCGCGCTGCAACTCAATGTAAACTATCAGTATTGGCCCACTTGAATCGGATTACGGAATGCGCATGCAGCAGTCACATGTCACCTATCTCGCCGGCCCTGGCACCAGCGCAGACCAGGCCACTCTCATGGCACAGCAACAGGGACTCAACCCGCCCATGCTGCTTAAACGACGCGGCACCGCGCTAGGTTGGATTGCCGCAGGTCACGCGGCACCCGCGATCGACGCCCATGAGGCCGCCGCCGCCTGGGCCGACGCAGGCGCCTATGTGCTGCCGGGTTTCGTGCGCGCGCAGCTCGACTCACAACAGGGCCACATTGAGGCCTCGCTGCGTTTGTTTGAGCGGGTGGCGGCCGGCGCAGAGGTGGCCGAGCTATTCGAACAGCCCCCCTACCGCGAACGCACCGCGGCGCAATTCGAAATGCTCGCCGCCTGTCAGGACGAGGGCGACGACCAGGAAATCGAAACCATCGAATACGACGCCGTCGCGGGCGACGAGGTGGTGGCTGAAAACCTCTGGTGCAAGGCCTCCTGGCTGTCCTTCGAAGAGGATGACGCCTCGCTGCGCTTTCGCTTCTCCTTCGGCATGGTGGGCTATGAAGACGTGGCCGCCGATCCGGTCAGACAAGACTATGCCGCGCGCCTAACCGAGGCCCTGTTCCCAGAGTCGGCGATCATCAGCGCCAACCCGGCCCTGGAGGCGTTTATGGGCAGGGTGCTGGGCACAACGCAGCTGGCCTATGTGGAACGCATCATCTATTTCAACGCCCCCAACGGCGGCGCCCAATTTCATCAGGATATAGAGCGCGGTCACCTGGGCGTGGTCTTCGCCCAGCTGCATGGCCGCACCGCCTGGCTGGCCTGCGCCAAGACCCAATTGATGGACGAGATCCAGGCCTTTATCAACCAGCCGCGCCACCAGGCCGTTTTGGACAGGCTGTTGCCGGATGACGCCGTGCGGCGACAACTCAACGACACGGCCAACCACCGCGAACAGTTGAATCGCGGGCTGGACGAACGGGACCACGAAGCCCTGGAATTACTGCTCAACCGCTGCCCCGAGTTCTGTCGCCAACTCATGGACAAGGGCTATGGCTATATCCTCCACCCCGGCGATATCATCCTGCTGCCGCAACAGGACCTGAACGCCTGCGCCTGGCATACGGTGTTCTGCCTGGACGATTTCCCGGGGGAGTCGCTCTCCTTCGCGGTCCGGTCCACCGCTTGAGCGGCCCCGTTGACACAGCCGCCGAGGGCGGCTGTGTCATTCCCGACGGATCTTTTCTAAGATAAGTCGGGTAACAAGATCACGCGGCTTAGGCCCGACGCCAGGGAGAACACGGCTTGAACAGACCCATCATCGCGAACAATCAACCCATCAATGTCCAGCTCAAGGAAGGCCAGGAGTACTATTTTTGTCGCTGCGGCCGCTCCGATAATCAGCCCTTTTGCGACGGCTCCCACCAGGGCACCGGCATCGAGCCCTTGCCGTTTCAGGTGGAAGAAGACACCGATGCCTGGCTGTGTCGCTGTAAACAGACACGTAATGCCCCCTATTGCGACGGCACCCATCAGCAGTTCAGTGACGAGCAGGTGGGTAAAGCGGCCCCGGCGGATGACGCTGTGGACACGGCGGGTGCGCCCAGCCCCAAGGCGACCGCCGAGGAACCCAGCGTCGAGCTGATCCATCAGCTGGCCCAGGAGGGTCTGGATCAACTGGGCCCGCATGGGCCCATGGCCGCCATGGGGGTACCGCGCTATAAACTGCCCGACTGGGACGATCTGCAACTCATGGTCGCCCAACTGGATACCAAACCGCTGATGGAGGACGTGGCGGTGGGCACCGAGTTGGTCATCGGTCCGCAGAGCAAAAAGCCCCTGGAGCTCAAGATACCCCTGTTGGTGTCGGACATGAGTTTCGGCGCCCTGTCCGAAGAGGCCAAGCTGGCCCTGGCCCAGGGGGCCGAACTGGCCGGCACCGGTATCTGCTCCGGCGAGGGCGGCATGCTGCCGGAGGAGCAGCAGGCCAACCGCCGCTATCTGTATGAACTGGCCAGTGCCCGCTTCGGCTACACGGAGGCGCTCCTGAGCAAGGTCCAGGCCTTTCATTTCAAGGTGGGCCAGGCGGCCAAGACCGGCGCCGGCGGCCACCTGCCCGGCGCCAAGAATGTGGGCAAGATCGCCCAGATCCGGGGCCTGAAGGCGGGCACCCCGGCGCTCTCCCCGGCCGCCTTCGCGGATCTCACCACGCCCAAGGAATTCAAACAATTCGCCGACCGGGTGCGCGAGATCACGGGCGGTATCCCGGTGGGCTTCAAGATGAGCGCCAATCATATCGAGCGCGACCTCGAGTTCGCCCTGCAGGCCGGGGCCGATTACATCATTCTGGACGGCCGCGGCGGCGGCACCGGGGCCGCCCCCTTGTTATTCCGTGATCACATCGGCGTGCCCACCATTCCGGCCCTGGCGCGGGCACGCCATTACCTGGACAACCAGGGCGCCAGCGGCAAGGTCACGCTCATGGTCACCGGCGGGCTGCGCCTGCCCAGCGACTTCATTAAAGCCCTGGCCCTGGGCGCCGACGGCATCGCTTTGGCCAACAGCGCCATCCAGGCGGTGGGCTGTGTGGCAGCGCGCATCTGCCACACCAATAACTGCCCCTCGGGGGTGGCCACCCAGGACCCAACGCTACGCCAACGCATCAAGGTCGATGAAAGTGCCCGGCGCCTGGCCAATTTCCTCAATGCCTCGGTCTCCCTGATGCAGGTGATGGCGCGCGCCTGCGGTCATGATCATCTGCACCAGTTCAACAAGGACGACCTGACCACCTTTAAGACGGACATGGCCCAGCTCACCGGGGTGGAATATGGCGGCTATGACCTGAAGCGTTAGCCCTTCAAGACCAGCGCGCCGGCATCCGGCAGCTTGAGTTGGCGCCGGTAGCGATTCAGTCGCAGGCTCAGCATGATCCCCACCAGGGCGTCGCCCAGCGCCAGGCCGATCCAGATGCCGGTGCCGCCATAGCCCAGGCCGAAGGCCAGCACCATGGCCGTGGCGAAGCCCAAGCCCCAATAACAGACCAGGGTGATGACCATGGGGACGCGGGTATCCTTGCAGCCGCGCAGGAGGCCGCCGGCGACCGTCCCGAGACAGGCCAAGGGCTGGGCCAGGGCCAGCAAAATGAGAAAACGCTGGGCCAGGGCCAGCGTCTCATCCATGCCCCCTTGGCCCTGGAGAAACAGACCCGCGATGGCCTCGCTGAACAGCGTCAACAGGATCAGATACGCCAGTCCCAGCCCCAAGGCTAGAGCACAGGCGCTGCGCCCCGCCGCCCACACGGCCGGGGCATCCTTGGCCCCCACCGACCAAGCCACCCGCACCGCCGCCGCCTGGGCCAGCCCCAGCGGCAATGCATAGATCACCCCGGCCATGCGGATGGCAATGGTGTGGGCCGCCAGCACCTCCACACTGATGGCCCCCATGATCACCGTGGCGAGCAGAAATACCCCCAGCTCGGCCAGATTGATCATGCCGATGGGCAGGCCGATGCGGAACAGGGCAGCGAACTGCGTGCCGTCGAAGCGCAACAGGCCCTTGTCGAGGCGATAACGATGATATTGCCTGTGCCTGAGCACATAGACAGTCAAGGCCGCAAACAAGGTGGTGGCGCAGACCACCGAGGCGAACCCTATCCCGGCCAGGCCCAAGGCCGGCACGCCCCAGAAGCCATACATGAACAGGTAATTGCACAGGGCATTGAGGGGCAGGATGGCGAGCATGGCGCGGAAGATGACCGCTGTCTGCTTATGCGCCGAGAGAAAGTAGTGCCACACCATGGCCAGCAACATGAAACAGAAATAGAGCGCCATCATGCGTGCGTAGGGAATACCGGCCTGGATGATCTCCGCCTTGACCTGCAACAGGGACAGGAACCAGGCGCTGTGCCCGATGATCAGGACACCCGGCAGACACAACAGCGCCACCACCCAGAAGGCCTGTTGGGTGGCACGGCGCACGGTGCGCCGATCGCCCGCCCCCAGGGCCTGGCCGATGATGGGCGACAAGGCGGCAATCACCCCCAGGGCCAGGTAATAGACCACGGAATAGAAATCACTCATGGCCGCCCCCGCGGCCAGTTGCAGCGGGCCCAGCCAAGCGCTCATGACCACATCGGTGATGGAGATTCCCATACTGAGCAGGGACGCCATGACCAGGGGCCAGGCGATGCGGAGCAGGGGCAGGGTCTCTGACGGTGTGCGTTGAGCTTGCATGGAAGCAGGGGGCGGTGCGGCCGCCCCCTTAGCCTACTTGCGGATGATATAATAGTCGTTCTGAAAGTCATGCGCCAGCCGGTGGATGTCGATGTCGCGGAAACCAGCCTCCCGGAGCAGTGCGCTGGCCGTCTCGCGGCCCCACAGGGTGCCCAGGCCATCACCCCCCTGGGCCAAGGACACCGTCATGCAGTGCATGGTGGAGAGGGTGTAAAGCAGGGGCCCGATGGGGTGATCGAGATTGTTCTCCACCCGACTGGAGCCATGGATGTCCTGCATCAAATAGACACCGTCATCCCTGAGTGCCGTGTGGATCCCTTTCAACACCGCCCGGGGTTTGGCCTGGTCGTGAATGGCATCAAAAGTGGTGATCAGATCAAACTGATCGGCCAGCGCATCCTCATCGAAGTGGGTCAGGTCCTGTTGCAGGAAATGGAGGTTGTCCAGTCCGCTCTGCTCAGCCTGTGCACGGGCATAGTCGATGGCCTCTTGGGACAAATCAATACCGACGAACTGACTGCGCGGATAGTGCTGAGCCAATAGCTGCAGGGCCCGGCCCCGGCCACAGCCCAGATCCAAGACCTCGATACCCGCCGCCAGGCGTTCCTTAAGCCCGGGGACCAGCGGCAGGATATGATCGAACAGGGAAGACAACACGGACTGGCCGCTGTCTTCGGCCATCACCTCATGGAAGCGGTCGAACCTTTCATAGGGCACACCGCCCCCCTCATGGAAACAATCGATAATGGCGTCCTCCACCGTGGCCAACACGGGGATGTATTGGGCAAACACGGCGATGTTGTCCGCCGCCGCGGCGCGGGTCAAATAGGCCGCGTGCTCGGCGGGCAGGGTATATACCCCGTTGTGCGGGTCGTACTCCACCACAGCGGCGACAGTCAGGGCATTGAGCCATTCGCGCACATAGCGTTCGTTAAGCCCGGCGCTGCGGGCCAGCCGGGCGCTGTCGGCGGGACCGATCTCGGCCAGGCGATCGAACAGGCCGGTGCGGTGACCGATCGAGGTCATCAAACAGACGGCCCCCTGGTTGAGGCTGTCCACCAGACGCTCGGCAAAGGCGTCGGCCTTGGCGCTGGAAAACTGGGCAAGTTGATGATTCAGACACATGGCAATCTCCTCCTCGGTTGCGATAAATGAAATACCTCTCCCTTCCCCAATCAAGCTAGCCCGCCGCCGTCAAGCCGGCGTCAAGCGCGGCGTGAAAAGTGCGTCAAAACATAATTTTTTTGCATCCTGCCCGCGCCGGGACCACAATCGCTGATCATGAACGCGCATCCCACCTCCCCCGCGGCAAGGCTCACCCTGTTGGGTGGCTTCCAGCTGCGCGACGCCGCCGGCACGGAGCGCATCGTCGCAGCGAAAAAGGCGAAGGCACTGCTGGCCTATCTCGCCCTGCAGCCCGGCCAGGCCCAGACGCGCGAAAAACTGGCCGCCCTGCTATGGGGGGAAGGGAGCGATGAACAGGCGCGCCAAAGCCTGCGCCAGGCCCTGGCCGGGCTGCGCAAGGCCCTGCCCGCCAACGTCATCGGTGCCGTCGACGACCAGCTGTGGATCGACGCGGCCCGGCTGAGCTGCGACGTCAACGAGTTTCGGCGCCTGGGGGAGGCGGGCTCCAGCGAGAACCTGGTGCGCGCGCTGGACCTGTACCAGGGGGAATTGCTGGAGGGACTCAATCCACGCGCCGAGGTATTTGAGGAGTGGCTGTTGAGCGAACGCGCCCAGCTGCAGCACCAGGCCTTGGTGCTGATGGAGCGTTTACTGACGCGCCATCTGGAAGACGAACACCCGGGACAGGCCCTCGACCTGGCCTTGAGGCTGTTGTCCCTGGACCCCCTGCGCGAGGCCACCCATCGCGTGATCATGCAGCTTCATGCTCGGCGCGGCCATTTCACCGCGGCCCTGAAGCAGTATGACCAGTGCCGACGCCTATTGCAGCGCGAGCTCGGGGTCGCCCCCGAGGCCGAGACCGAACAACTACAGCAACAGATCCTGGCCCGACGCCGCCGTCCCGGCGATGCCGCCCAGGACGAGGCACCGCCCCCCGCCCCGACGACGGCAGCCCGCGCGCAACTGCGCCAAGCCACGGTACTGTGCCTGCGTCTCGAGGGCTTTGCCACGTGGGCGGAGACCCTCGGGGCGGAGGCCCTGCATCGACACCTGAGCCGCTATTACGCCTTGGTCGATGCCGAAGTAGGCCGGCGCGGCGGCAACGTCGTCAAACGGCTGGACGATCTGGTGATGGTCCTGTTCGGGGTGCCACTGACCCATGACGATGACAGCTGGCGGGCCCTGCAGGCCGCCGTTGCGCTGCGTCGAGCGGTGGGCGCGGCCTTCAGACGCGAGGGGCTGACAGCCCAGCTGGGGCTGGCCAGCGGCCAGCTGCTGGCCGGCGACCTGGGCAGCCCCCAGTTCCAGGAATACGGCGTGGTGGGCAGCCCCCTGAGCAGCGCGGAGCGGCTGGCACGGGCCGCGGCGGGCGGTCAAGTGTTGGTCAGCGAGGCCTGTTATCGCCAACATGCCCAACAGCTGGAGGCGCGCCCGCTGACCTCGGTCCAAGGCTGGCAGATCCATGCCTTGCATCCCCAGGCCATCCACAGACCCGGGTTTATCGGGCGCCAGCGGGAGATGCGCCTGTTGAGTGCAGCCCTGCAGGAGTGCCGGTCCAACGAACGCGGCGAGGCATTTTACGTGCGCGGCGCGGCGGGTATCGGCAAGAGCCGCCTCATGGAGGCCTGGGTCGAACGGGCCTGCGCCCAAGGATTCGAGGCCCAGGTGATGCAATGCCGGGACGTCGGCGACTCCGCCCCCAGCGTCATACAGACCCTGGTCCAGGGCCTGGTAGGTCGGCTGGCCCAGGGCCAGGTGGAGGCCTTGGTCAAGCGCGGTGTCATCGAATCCGGTCAACGCCCCCTGCTGCACGACCTGTTGGGCCAGGCGCCGGACGCGGCGAGCATGTTCGCCGCCATGGAGGACGCGGCGCGCCAGCAGGGCCGGCAGGCTGTCCTGACACGGTTACTGCAGGCCGCGGCGGCGCAGCGACCGTTGCTGCTGCTGGTGGAGGATATCCACTGGGCCGATGCCGACACCCTGTCCCATCTGGCCGCCCTGGTGCAAAGTGCCAGTCGTCTGCCGCTGCTGCTGGCGATGACCTCACGGGTGGCGGGAGAGCCCTTGGATCCCGCCTGGCGCGGGGCCATGCTGGGGGCCAGCCTGACCACCCTGGACCTGGGCGTACTAGCGCCGGAGGAGATGCAGGCCTTGGCCCGGACCCAGGAAGCCGACTCGGGCCTGGCCCAGCGTTGCATCGAACGAGCCGCCGGCAATCCCTTCTTCCTGCTGCAGCTGTTGCAAGGGGTCGGTGACACGGACGCCCGCCTTCCCGACTCGATTCAGGTCCTGGTCCAGGCCCAACTGGACCGCCTGGCAGCGCGCGACAGACAGGCGGCCCAGGCCGCGGCGGTACTGGGTCAGCACAGCCCCCTGGCCGCGCTGCGCCATCTGCTGGCGGACGACGCCTATGACGGCGCTGCACTGGCGCAGGCGGGTATGCTGCGACCCCAGGGCGAGGTGCTGATCTTCCACCATGCCCTGATCCAGGAGAGTGTCTATACCTCAATGCTCGGGCGCGAGGCGGCGGCCCTGCATCAGCGCGCCGCCCAGTGGTATGCGCAGCGCGACGCGGTCCTGCATGCCGAACACCTGGATCGGGCCGATCATCCCGCCGCGGCCGCGGCCCTGCTGGCGGCGGCCCGGCGCTTGGCGGCCCAGTATCGCCTGCCCCACGCCCGCCAGCTGTTACGGCGCGGGCTGTCCCGCACCGGGGATGACGGCTTCGAGCTGGCCCTGCTGCTGGGCGAGCTGTCACGCGAGACCGGCCATATCGATGCCGCCATCGCCGCCTTTGCGCGCGCCGAGGCCGCCGCCCAGCACCCCCTGCAACGCTGCCGCGCCCTGATGGGCAGGGCCGCCTGTCTGCATCTGCACGACGAATATCAAGCAGCCTTGACCACCCTGGCCCAGGCCGAGGCTTTGACCCGCCGCCAGGACGCCGTCGCCGAGCGCGCGCGCATCGCCTATTTACGCGGCAATGTGCTGTTCCCCCTGGGACGCCTGGATGAGTGCATGGCCTCCCACCAGCAGGCCTTGGACGGCGCCCGGCAGTGCGGCTCACTGGCGTTGGAGGCCCACGCCCTGAGCGGCTTGGCCGACGCCCACTACCTGCGCGGGCGCATGCAGACCGCCCATGAGCTGTTCCGTCGCTGTGTCGATCTCGCCCGCCAACACGATCTTAAGCAGATCGAGGTGAACAACCTCTCCATGCGCGGCCTGACGGCCATGTATCTCAATCGCCTGGAACAGGGTATGGAGGACAATCGCCGCTGTATCGAGCTGGCGCAGCAGATCGGCAATCGTCGCGCCGAGCTCAGCGCCCGCGAGATCCTCGGCATGATGCTCTATTTCCAGGGGGCGCTGGCGGCGGCCCAAGACCAACTAGAACGTGGCCTGGCCCTGGCCCAACAGCTGGGCGCGCGCCGCTTCGAGGCGGATTGCTTCGGTGTTCTGGCGGACATCGCCGCGGCCCAGGGGCGTCCGGATCATGCCTTGCGGCTGATCCAACGGGCCCTGCGTCTCAGCGGTGACGACCTGGCCTACATGGGGGCCTGGTTTCTGGGCCAGATGGCCCGCTATACCCCGGATGGGGATAAGCGCCGTTGGGCCTTGGCGGAGGCCCAGCGCATCCTGTCGGCCGGCGCCGTGGGTCACAATCACATCCACTTTTACGAAAATGCGATCTACAGCTGTATTCAACAGCAGGACTGGGACCAGGCAGGCCGCTATGCCGAGGCCTTGGGGCACTACACCGCGGCCGAGCCCCTGCCTTGGGCCGAGCTGATTATGACGCTGGGCCGACTGGCGGCAAGCCGGGGGCACGCCGACGCCCAGGCGTTCAGCGTCGACGCACTGGCAGAACGCTATCACCGCCATGGTATCCACCATGTCGACGCCGTTCTGGCCGGCTTGGCCCAGGAGATGGAAACCGACCCGGGATGAGCACGTCCAGCGCATCGCAGCGGCGCATGACGGCGGTCAGGTTATGGGGTTTGGCACCCTTTCAGCAATACGGTGAGATCCGGTTGGCGCGGCGCCAAACGCTGCTTGAGTCTGTGATAACCCTCATGAGTCATGACTTACCTTGACACCAGCGCATCAGTCCAAGGCCCGGCTGTGCGGCGTGGAATACGCTGGCTATGATCCAAAATGTTGATACGGGGGTAAATCGAAATAGAAGCAGGCACCCTTACCGACTTCGCTGTCAAAACCGATGCGCCCGCCATGGCGCTCGACAATGACTTTACTGATGCTCAAACCCAAACCGGTACCGCCTTTTTCACGGGTGTCCGAACTGTCGGCCTGGGCAAAACGCTCGAAGATGCGGGCACGAAATTCCTCGGGAATGCCCGGGCCCTGGTCGATCACCGCGACCCGGTAGAACTCCGCCTTGCGCTCGATGGTCAATCGCACCGTTTCCCTTTCAGGCGAATATTTCACCGCATTGGAGATGAGATTGGCGAAGACCTGCAACAGGCGGTTTTCATCGCCCTGCACCATGGCCTGCTCAGGCGCGCACGTCAGTCGCAGTGAGACGTTATGCTGGCGGGCATAAGCCTCGTTGGCCTCAAGCGCACTGTGCGCCAACGCGACCAGGTCCAACGGCTTAACATTGAATTCCAGGCGTCCGGATTCAATCTTTTCCAAATCCAGCAGATCATTGATCAATAACGTCAGACGCTTAGAGTTGCGCTGCGCCACATCAAGCATGGCGCGGCCTTCATCGCGCATCGGACCGGCGGCACCGCCGAGCAGCAAGCCCAGCGCGCCGCGAATAGACGTCAACGGCGTGCGCAGTTCGTGACTCACAGTGGAGACGAATTCGCGCTTCATTTGCTCGATCTTCTTGCGTTCGGTAATGTCGCTGGCAATGCCGAGAAAGCCGTTGACTTTGCCGTCGCTGTCATACACGGCGGTGATAGACAACAGCACTGGAAACCGGCTGCCATCCTTGCGGATATAGGTCCACTCCCGCTCATCGATCTGTCCCTGCTTCGCCTTGGCGACGAAGACCTCGAAACCGGGAGCGACGGACCTGCCCAGTTCGTGCGTCAATACGTCGGCCCGTCTGCTTATCTCGTCCTTGTCATGAATGACCCCCGGGGTCATCTTGCCAATGACTTCATCGGCGGCATAACCGAGCAGGCGCTCGGCGCCTTTATTGAAGCTGGTAATGGTGCCATCCACCTCGGTGGAGATGATGGACAGATTGGCACTATCGAGGATGGCCTGGCGCAGGGCCGTCTCCCGATACAGGGCTTGAGTGGTGATGTGTTGTTCCAATTGACTGCCCACCCACTGGGCAAACAGGCGTATCAATGAATAATGAAAATGGCTAAAGGGCGTGGGCCGCCGCTCGGGGCCTGAAAAATTGAGCGTGCCGTAACGCTCGTGCCCCACCAACAGGGGGGTACCGATGTAGGACTCCAACCCAAACTGGCGATAACAGGGATGGTTTCTGATTTTACTATTGCCGACATGATGAAAGCCGATGGGATGATTGGCATGCAGTGTATGACTACAATACGTCTCATCCAGCGGAAACTGGGCGCCGGGTGGCGGCGCTTGCGGAGGACCGGCGCTATATTCGACACAATAGCGGTCTTCCACTATATGACTGACGATGGCCAGTGGTAGACCAAATACCTCACGTCCCAGCGCCAACAGCGCCTGAATCTTGCCATCCAGATCGAGCTTGGGATCGGTGGTAATGGCATGCAGTTTTTCCAACGACGCCGTGTACTGCCGCATCTCCTGCTCGGCGCGCTTGCGCTCGCTGATATTGCGAACAATGGCGACGAAGCGGGCCTCGCCGCTTTCTTCATCGCGCACCAACTGCAAAAAGACCTCGACCGCAAAGTCGTGACCGTTTTTATGGCGATGAACTGTTTCAAAATGAAGCGCGTCCTTTTCACCATTTAATAGCGGCTCGATCATCTCGCGAAAGCGCGATTCGGGAATGTGCGGCTTGATCTGATAGGGCGTCATCTGCAAAAGCTCTTCCCGACTGTAGCCCATGGACGCCACGGCGCCCTTGTTGAGATAGACAAAACGCAGGCTTTCGGCCTCGAACATGAAGATCATATCGTGGGTGTTATCGAGGGTGTAGTTGACGCGGCGCAATTCCTCAGTGGCGCGTTTGCGCTGGGTGATATCCCGTTCGATGGCGATAAAGTTGATGATCCGCCCGCTGTTGTCGCGCACCGGCTGCACTTCCAAGGCGAGCCAGTATTTCTCGCCCTGTTTGCCGTAGTTGATGATCTCGGTGCGGAAGCCCTCGCCGGCACGTAGCCGTTCGCGCATGAACTGCACCGTGGCAGGATCCGTCTCCGGACCTTGCAGTATTTCGCCCGGTTTTTTACCGACGACTTCACCCAGCTGGAACCCACTGATACGCGTAAAGCCCTTGTTGACCCATTCAATCACGCCGTCGGCGTCGGTAATAATAACCGCATCCTCGGTACGACTGGCAACCAAGGCCAGCTTGCGCAGTTCGGCCTGGGTGGCCTCATCAATAGCCGGCGTCATCCGCGCCCGACCCAGGTTGACAAACTGCGGCTCAACACAATCGGCCAAGTCGCGCAGCATGTCCAAACGCCGCGGCGAAAATCCGTGCGGCCGCTTGTCGGCCACGATCAAGGCGCCGATCACAATGCCCTCGGGTGAACGCAACCGCGCAGCGGCGAAGCTACGCACATAGGGGGCACCGATCACCATCGGATGCTGCGCCCAACGCGGATCTTTGTGGGTATCGGCGATATCAATGTCTTCGCTTGACTCGATGATTCGGCGACACAGGGATTGGTCTGTGTCGACACGCCGCAGGGCCACACCTTGCGCGGCCGCGAGCGAAAAACCGTCCGTGTCCAGCAGCCCGATCCAGGCAAACGGCACATCGAAATGCTGTGCGGCAATGCGCACGATGCGTTGAAAATACTGTTGGTCGGCGATCGTCTCTACCGCCGAGGAAGAAACCAGGGGGCGGAGCTTACCGGCAGGATAGTCTGAATGTTTCATGGAATATGTTGCTAAGCATGTCGTATTCTTGCCTTTGGCGATGCCCATCTCTTATCAGACGGCTGTGCCACTGTTGCAGCCTGGCTCTCGGTTTTCGGGCACCCACAAACAGGCAGACTTAGCTTGCCAGTGTATCACCCATGGGCGTGCCTGCCGATCCCGTCACAAGGCCGAGATAACACTACTGCCTGGATCAACATCGAGATCTAGACGCTTGTGCCGTTTGCAGCAATGGACACGCGGCGGCCAGGACACTAAAACAGAACGTTGTCGTATACAGCATAAGCCAGTTACTGCCCGTCCCCGCTTCAAACAAGCGGCCTGTCGTGGTTGTTGACACTACGACTTAACGGTTTTTTAGGCTGCAATGTAAACCAGTCCACTGCGGTGATCTCGTGATAGTAGTCGGCCTCTTCACGCAACAGCTGGGAAGTAGTCGCGGGTACCGCGGCAATCTCGACGCGCACACCTTCCGATCTGAGATAACGCACCAACTCGACATAATCCGAATCACCCGAAATAATGATGATGGTGTCGACCTTGCTGGCCAGCTGGGTGGCCTTGATGGTAATGGGAATATCGGCCGACTTGTGACAGGGGCGCACCGAACCGTGAAAATTTGTATGCAGCCGCTCCTGCAGCTTGGCGGAAATGGTGTGACCTTCGCGAAAATAAACCAAGCGGTTCAGGCCGCGATTATCCAGCAGGCGCGGCACCAGCGTATCGAAGTTGAGCATGGTTTGGGTATCGCCGGTTTCGCTATGGATACTCCGCTCTATGTTGTTGCCGTCTACCAGAATAGCGACCGATTGGCTGATAATGACATGGGGGTGACGTGTTTGATTCATAACTACTTATTGATGATGGGCCAATGGTCATTATAAAGTGCTTCGCGGCTCCGTGCAGCCGCGCGCCGCGCTCGGATAACAAGCAAAAAAAAGCCGCGAGAACGCGGCGCATTAACATGAATATAGAACAGGTTATTTCTTACAATGGCTTTTACCAACCATGTCCTGCCATAGATAAGGCGGATAATGTCTGATCTGATATTCCTGAGACAAACTTAACTCGTCAGCTTCGATAATTACACTGCGCTTCTGCTTCAGTTTACGCCCCCCCTTGCGGACAACCAGGGTATTCGCAAAGCCGGCGTAGTTAAACGAATCTTTCATAGCGGTTCTCTCCAGAGCTATCAAGCGGTTGCCATCCTCGTGCATGCTCAACGGCCGACAAGAGCATTGTTGCGGATATATCAAGCTTGTTAACTATAGCAGCAAACCCAAATTACAGAATATGATTTAATCGATGGTCTTGAGACGCGCTCAGCGCTCCTGAACCTTCAATAAGTTAGCGCGAAATATTGACCCAAAATAAATATTCAGTGGCGTAGCTGCCGCCGCTTGGAGGCGTGCTTGACAGACGCCGGCGGCGTACAATTACCCTGATCAAACGAGGGTATTCCCTTGAGGCCGGAGGCGCGGTAATCGAGCGCCACATGCCTGGACGTTTCATTTAGATCGCCATCCAATTGCCGCACCAGACCTTGATGCACCAGTTCAAACAAACGCTTCAGCGCAATTCGATGTGTTTGACCCGTCACCTCATACAACCAATCACTCAAGCGCATAAAACGATGAAACGGGTCGTCCGCCAGGATGATCGACTTGCTGTGTTTGAAACGTCCGGAATTGATAATCATATCCCAATAACGGGCGAAACGATTCAGGCGCTGCATGACGCCAAAGTCGATCAAGTTATTGCTGAGAATGTTGTAAGGCGGTAGGGGATTAAAACGCATTTCGTGTTCATCCACATGGCGCACCAATGGCGCGCCGCGTAAGCGTTTGAGAATACCCACCTGGATCTCGTGAGGATCCAGCTGCACGAGGCGGTTTAAGCCCGCGGCGAAACTTGCCACGCTTTCGCCCGGCAGCCCGATGATCAGATCGGCGTGGATATGGGCATGCGTTTCGTTTCTTATCCACACCAGGTTGGCTTCCGTTTTTTGCGCGTCCTGTCTGCGACTGATCAATCGCTGCGTGTCCGGATTGAACGTTTGGATACCGATTTCAAATTGCAGGCTCTTGGCTGGAAAACGCTTGATGACTTGCTTTAGACGTTCGGGCAGGTGGTCCGGGATCAATTCAAAATGAAGGAACAGGCCGTCATCCATGCGCGCCAGAAAAAACTCGAGAATGCGAATGCTATTATCGATTTTAAGATTGAAGGTGCGATCGACGAATTTGAAATGACGCACGCCGCGACGATAGAGCCGATCCAGTTCCGCAAGAAATCGATCAAGCTCGAAGGGCGACGCGCTTCTATCCAAGGCCGACAGACAGAATTCACATTTAAAGGGGCAGCCGCGCGATGCCTCCACATAGATCACGCGATGGGCCACGTCCTCGTCACTATATAGGCTATACGGAAATTTCAGCTCCTCGGGCTGGGGTATGTGCTGCGGGAGAAATTTACCCGGTGGTGTCGGCCCGGCGAATAATTGCCGGCACAGGTCGCGAAATGCGAGGTCGGCCGGACCGGCGATGACATAGTCACTAAGCCTGCACACGGCCTGCTGTTCCTGCTCGTAGCTGACCTCCGGGCCACCGACCACGATAGTTGTCGCCGGACTGACCTGCTTGATCAGGGCGATGGTTTTAGTGATTTCCTCCACGTTCCAGATGTAAACACCAAAGCCGATAATCCTCGGCTTGCCGTGCAGCAAACGCTCGGCGATATCGATGGGCCGTTCGTGAATGGTGAACTCGATAATCGTGCAATCACGTTCCAGCTCATCCAGATTGGCCTTGAGGTAGCGCAGGCCGAACGCGGCGTGGATATAGCGGGCATTCAGGGTGGTGAGAACGATGGCAGCCATGGCCATATTCTACTGCATTGGCGCCTGTCCAGCATGGCCGCAATCCAATAAACTATGGTTATGCCCACACGCGCCGCACAATCCGATTGCATTTCGGCCTTGGCCATGTCACTGCGCCAGTCGGCCTTGGCGAGTCGCCAGCGCCGCGCCTTGCTGTTGAGCGGCAGCGCGTCATGGTGCCGGGCGCGAGCCGTCGGCATCACGGCGCAGCTCGCCCAAGCACAAAGTCTCTGGCTGAACGCTGAAACCCATGCGCGTAAATATCTCGGCGGCGAGAAAGACCTGCTGATTTACGATGCCCATGACGGCTTCGACGCAGACGCCTTCGGCGCCGTCAGCGGAGTTGTGCGAGGAGGGGGGTTAATGGTGTTACTGACCCCCCCCTTAACGCAGTGGCCCGAGCTGCGCGACCCGGCGGCGGAGCGTTTTTTTTCCGGCGACGGCGGTGCCAGTCGATTTATCCGCCGCTTTATAGCGATCGCCCAACAGGCGCACGGCGTGGTGATTGTGAATGAGGGCGATGACGTTGCGCCGGCGACAGTGGAGACCGTGCCGCCTGTCTCAGCCGCCGCGAGCACCGATTCCTTCGGCAGCGCGGATCAGGCTGAGGCGGTCGCCGCGATTATTAAGGTCGCGCGCGGCCACCGCCGCCGTCCGGCGGTGCTGATCGCCGATCGCGGCCGCGGCAAATCCTCCGCCCTCGGCATCGCCGCCGCACAGTTACTGCAACAAGGCATCAAGCACATCACCGTAACCGGGCCCCGCTTGGATGCGGTGGCGCCGGTATTTGAGCACGCCCATCGCCTGCTGCCCGAGGGCAAAGCGACGCGCGGCCTGTTCGAAACGGACACCGGCAGACTGGTTTTCATGCCGCCGGATGAATTGATCGCGCACGGTCCCGAGACCGAGCTGCTGCTGGTGGACGAGGCCGCCGCCATCCCCACCCCCATGTTGAGTGAACTGCTGAGCCGATACGCCCGTATCGCCTTTGCCACTACGGTGCATGGCTACGAGGGCACCGGGCGCGGTTTTTCCTTACGCTTTAACAAGGTGTTGGATAGGCGCACACCAGGCTGGCAACAGGTGCGCCTGCACCAGGCGATTCGCTGGGCCGACAATGATCCGCTGGAAAGCTTTGTCTTCGATGCCTTGTTGCTCGATGCAGTTATTGCCGACGAAACGCAACTTGGCGCGCTTGCGCCCGAGGATTGCCGCGTCGAACGCATTCATCGCGACCAATTGTTACGCGACGAACAGCTCCTGTCGCAGACATTCGGGCTACTGGTACTGGCCCACTATCGCACCCGGCCCAACGATCTGCGTCAATTGCTCGACAGCCCCGGCCTGCAGGTGTATGTGCTGCGCCATGCCCAACACGTAGTCGCCGTGGCATTGCTGCTGCAAGAGGGCGACTTGGATGCGGCGCTCGCCAAACAGATCTATCTCGGCCGGCGGCGTCCGTCAGGCCATTTGCTGCCGCAATCGCTGGCGTTTCACGCCGGCCTGCTTGATGCGCCGCAATTGCGCTATCTGCGCCTGATGCGCATCGCCGTGCATCCCGCGTTGCAGGGGCGCGGCCTGGGCACACACTTGGTGAACGAAATCATCACCGGGCTGGCGCATCAAGACTATGACTGCGTAGGGACCAGCTTCGGCTTGAGCACCGAGTTGTTAGGCTTTTGGCAGCGCCTGGGCTTTGTTCCGGCGCGCCTGGGGTTGACCCGGGAGCACAGCAGCGGCTGCCATTCATTGATCATGCTGCGACCGCTCTCGCCGAAGGGGACACGCATCAGCGCGCAGGCCCATGGGCGCATGCAGGCGCAACTGCCCGATCTGCTGTCCGATCCGTTGCGCGATTTCGATGCCGAGCTGGCGCGGCGCTTGATGCAAGCGTGCAAGCCCGTCGACGCGGAACTCGACGCCTCAGACTGGCAGGACATTTTCAGCTTTGCCTACGGCAACCGTGGCTATGAATCGTGCATGACCGCCTTGTTCAAGGCGCTCGTTCCGGCGGCCACCGATCCGGCCTTTATGGCCCAGCTGGACGCGCAACAACGCGCCTTGTTGATCGGTAAGGTAATGCAGAAACGGTCTTGGCCCGAGGCGGTCAAGCAAAGCGGTGTGTCAGGGCGCGCGGCGGCGTTGCAAGCCTTACGGCACATCGCACAGCTTTTTGTGGCGCGCGACTGTCCCCAAGCCTTGCGTGAGTCGATACGTCAGTCACTCGATCTTTGAATAGGCGATTTCCACAATGCAATAGACTTTGTCGCCCTTGGGCGTGTGCACCGTCACCGCGTCATCGACACGCCTTTTCATCAGCGCCCGGGCCATGGGCGCATCCATACTGATATAGCCTTTGCCGACATCAAACTCATCGGGACCGACAATGCGATACACGGATTCCTTACCCGCCGCGTCCTCGAGCCGCACCCAGGCGCCGAAAAACACCGCCGCCTGATCGCCGGGCAACTGACGGACCACGTTCAGGTCCGGTAAGCGCTTTTGTAAATAACGCAGACGCCGATCAATTTCGCGCAGTTCCTTCTTACGATAAATGTATTCGGCGTTTTCCGAGCGATCGCCCTCGGCCGCCGCCGCGGCCAGCGCCTGGGTGACGTGGTGGCGGCGCCTCCATAAAGCCTCCAGTTCATCCTGCAGCGCCTGGTAACCGTCTACGGTGATATAAGGCGATGACTTCGGTTGGGGTGGGTGATAGCGGGCCATGATAATAATTCAGTGACTAGGATTCAGGCATGAAAGAATCAAATATTCCTTGTCAAAGACGCGCGGAAGATTATTTCGCAACAACGCGCTTGATGGCATCGTGCCAGCGTTGCGGCTGGTTTATCAAAAACCCGATGCGGTTGCCGTCTTTGGTATGTACTAGCAGATGCTGCTGAATGCCCGTGCCCAGCACGGTCTCGCCCTTAAAGCCGCGCTCCAAGGACGCATCCTTGAGTTCGGCGCGGTCGACGACGATGCGCGGCCCGGTCAGCTTTTCGAAGATGAGCCGCTTTTCGGTCAAACACATCACGCCGTTGCCTTTATTATTGCTCACGCCTCGATCCGCGCCGCGGTAGAGGGCGGCCTGCGGCCCGAGGACGATACGCTCATCCGCGGCGCGGCAATTTTCCAGCATGCGCCGTTGCAGACGGCGGCTGCGCTGTCTGACCCAGACAAATGTCAACAACGCCACCATCAGGCTCAGCAGCAACAGCCCGATTGCCAACATCACGGTTTGCATTGTTGTCATATCGAATCGTGCCCTTTTCCTGGAAACGGTTTATTTACTATCGCAACCCTTTGTTGCGGGGTCAATTCCCACCTTTATCAGATTAGCCACTATGAATATCCGCTTTTCAATTGGGCATTGTCGGGTGCTTTTGGGTAGAATACGCGGCGCAATTGATTTATTCGTTGGGGAGCATCATGAAGATCGTATTCAATTTATTCGCAATCCTATTGGCCGGCGGCGCGCTGCTGGTCACCGACATGGGCGTTGCCGAGGCGAAACGCTTCGGCGGGGGTCAGTCCTTCGGCGGCAAGTTTAGCCACAACCAGTCTTTAAAGAAAGGTAATGCCGCACCGGCTCAAAAGGCCTCGCCGGCGCAGCAACGCAATGCCGAACGCAAGCAGCAGCTGGCCCAGCGTGGCGGCTTCATGGGCGTGCTGGGGGCCCTGGCCGTGGGCGGCCTGTTGGGCGCGCTGTTTTTCGGCGGCGCCTTCGAGGGCGTCAACTTCATGGACGCAGTCATATTCGGGATGATTATTTTTCTATTGTTCAAACTTATGACGCGCCGTGAGCAAACAGCCACCGCTTACGGGAATACCCCCTTCGGGCGGGATGACGGCTATCAGCATTACGAAGCGGCGCTGAATGACAACGGCGGCAGCGACTCGCTGGACATGTTGCGCAACGGTGCCCCGCGCGACTTTGACCGATCGGCTTTCGTCGCCGGGGCACGCAGCTGTTTCGCCCGCCTGCAGCAGGCCTGGGATGAAGGTGACTTGAGCGATATCCGCCAGTTCACCACTGATCATGTGTTTGGCGAGATCCAGGAACAATACCGCGCCAGCGGCAGCCAGGAACGTACCGAGATCGTCTCTTTGGAGGCGGAATTGCTGAGCGCGACTGACTCGGGGTCCAAGCAGGAAGTCATTGTGCTGTTCCACGCCGAGCTGAAAGAGGGTGACAAACGCCAAGCGGTGGACGAGGTATGGCACTTCGTCAAAGCCAATACGCGTCAAACAAGCTGGTTGCTGGACGGTATTCAGCAAGTCGAGGGGTAGTATTCTAGCGGGGATGGGGAATCAACACCGCTTTTAGTCCAGCACCAGCGACTTTATCTCGGCCTTGGCGATGGTATACGTGATGGAACCGCCGAAGGCACGGCGCTGAAATTCCAGGTTGGTGCCGTGCACGTCTTTTAAGGTGGCGCGGCGCGTGACCCCTTCTTGGGTCGTGACAATGAATATGTCGCCCAAGTAGCGATCGGCCTCGGCCAAGCTCACGGGGCCTGATTGCTTTCGCTCAACAGCTTGCGGGGTTTCTGCGACAGGCGACTCCACATACTCGGGCAACGGCACGCCCAGGGCGCTGACGTGTGCGGAGGTGTCTTGGTCGATGGTGGTGTTATCGGCCGATGTGTTTTCCGTGGTGTCCAGCTCGGCCATCTGGGCCTCCATGCTGGCGATCTTATCCTCGATGTCATCCACTGCCTCAGGTATCTCCGCGGCCATGGCCGGCTGCAGCGGGATAGCGCTGCCTTGTTCCTGCCCCCCGTCCTGGAATGACGCCTTGTCACCCTGGGCAAGCGCATCGATCTGGCCCAGCATCTGCTCGACCTGCTTAACATCATCATCAGTCAGATGGGGATCGGCGCGCACTTCGGCCAGCATCTCGTCCTTGCCGCCGACACCCAGGCGTTCCATACCTTCCATATTGGCCAGCATAAACTGGGCGGCTTGCGCATCGGTCAAGCTGCCCGCATTCAGGTCCTGCGCCATTTGCACGGCCTGCATCCCGCCCAGCTGCGTGAATACAAAGCCAACGATGGCAATGCTGAGTGTATTGCTGCCGACATAGACGAGGAATGGCTTCTTCACTTCCTGCCAATATTTGATGGCGTAGATGAGCGTGGTAAAGGGCAGAAACAGGAGGGCCAATCCCCACCACAGGCTGCGCTTGAAGCCGGCGATCATCAGCAGCACGAAGGCCACCAGGGCGATAAGGCCGACGGCAAAAAAGAGGGTGTTGATTATGGTGAGCATGGGCCGATTCCGGTATCCGATAAACGATGACCGCGCTGCGCCTGTGTAAGCGGCGCGGTGTATTTATAACGGAATTATCGGCGTTCCACGCCGGCGCCTTGAGACGGGGTGCGTCAAACCGGTCACAACTTTGCGCATCACTGCGCTATGGAATTACCGCGCAATGATGCGCTATAGAAACAGCTTCACCAGCGGCGCGTTGCTTGCCGCATTCTGCATATCCGGTTGGCAGGTGAAGAGGCGGCCGGCCTCAATACCGCGCTCGATAAGCTGTGCCTTTACCTGCCTGGCGCGCTGCATGGCAAGATCCAGCAATTGCTGGTTGTCGATCGCCTCGTCCGCGGGGGGCGTGTTGTCGGAAGAGCTTGCCTGACCTTGTTCGCTTTGTTGCCGCAGGGCCAGCAGTGCTTGGCGATCCTGCTGCGATGCCACACCGCAGATATTAAGCGAGATCTCGGGACGTTGCTGCATCAACGCGGCGATCTTAACCAGGTAATCCTGTTGTTCGCGGCCCAGACCTGTTTCGCCCGGCGGAAACGCCAGCGGTTGCAGACTGACGGAGCCGGCGTCACTCAGCATATCGGCGGCGATCAGCATCGCCCCCCAGGGCTGCAACATGAGGGCCAAATAACCGGTGACGGCGGTCTTGGTGGCCTTGGCCAAAGCCTTGTTGATGACTTGACTGACATCAAACTGGGGATCGCTGATATCACCTTGGACGGGGATATCGAGCTCAATGGTCCCGTGTTTGTCGCGCAACAGACTGAGCGCCGCATCCAAGGGCATGGAGAGCCTGTCCGAAAAGCCCTTGTGCTTGCTCGGGTCACCCTCCTCGATGGCAAATTTCTGCAACACGACATGGATATTGGCATCGAGCTGATCAGCCTCGATGCTCGCCGTCAGGCTTGAATTCAACTGGCCGCGCTTCAGGTAATAGCCCATGGCCTGGTTGGCATAGGGCGACAGGGGCGGCAGATCCAGCGCCGTGATCTTGCCCTCGGCCTGCAGGTCAAGCGTGTCGCCGAAAGGTCTGAGGCTGGCATCCAGGGTGATTTGGTCTTGGCCGTTGATGACGCCCCGCAGATCGACCTCCATGGCCTGATCGAGCGCCGCCGTATCCACATGGGCGATAGTCAGACTGAAGGGCTTGATGTCGGCCTCGAAGGCCGGATCGATACTGTTGTCCTTGAAATGGAGGCGACTGTCGTCGGCGACATGCAGCCGCGCCAGTTCGAAGCGAAAAGGCGGTACCTCGTCTTGTGCCGTGGCGGCAACCGTCTCCGACCCGGGGTCTTGCGCCTGTGTCGCGCCGCTCGCCTGTAACTGCGAGACCAGCTCAACCTCACCGTCAGCGCTCAGCACGGCATGCACCGCCAAGCCGTTCAACACCACGTCCTTAATGGCCAGGTGTTGTTGGCCGTCGAAGCTCACATCGGTCACGCTGATCGCCGCCGTCTTGAGCAGCCGTTGTTCACCCTTTTGCAACAACTCAAGCTGATCGAAGGCGATGTGTTTTATGCTCAGCTGCTGTGCCTCACCCAGGACCATAGTGTCGACATCCAGCTGCTGCAGTTGCACCAGCTGCAAGCCGGCTTGCTCATCGCCAAGCACGAAGCGCTGCAGCATCAGCGTGCCATCGGCGCGCAGCCCCAGATCCTGTTCGTCGGCGGGCGGCAGGTAGTTGACTTGGCCCCGCCAAGCGAGGCGCTGCGCTTGCATCCGGTATTGGCCTTGCTGCAAGGTCAGTGCTGTCAAAGCCAACGCGCTAGTCGTTTCGACGGCAGGCATGCCGGCAAGGATACGCGCCCTGAATTCAGTGCTGATGGCAAGTTCGCCGCTCAGGTTTTCGATACCAGCATCACGGGCGAACTCAGCGGCGAGCGCCAGTGGCAATTGGGTCAGCTCGAGTTTGCCGGCAAATTGGGGCGTGTCGGCGAACGGCTGCATGGTGCCGGAGAGCATCAGCGGCGCCTGATCGATGCGTAATTGGGCCTCATAGTGAGCTGCTTGTTGAGGCTGCCAACTGGCGAGCTGACTGAGTCGAAGTTCGTCAATGCGTACATCGCTTTGCAGCTGGGGCATGGACAGATGCACGCTAATGCCGACCAGCTTTAGCTGGTCGACGGCAATACCCCAGGGTTCAGCGGGTGTTTGTTCCACCTCGGAGGCCGTCGTTTGTGCCGGCGTCGGGGGTGAAATACCGGCGACTTGCCACACGCCGGTCTCGGTCTGTTGCACATCCAGCTCCAGACCTTGGAGTTCAAGCTGTTGCAAGGCCAGTCGCTTGCTGAATAAAGCGCTAATGGCGAGGTTTACATAAAGTCGCGACAAAGTGGCCCGCCCTAGGCCGTCACCGCTGATGCCGACGTCGGTCAACCCGACTTCACCGGTGAACAGATTGAGATCCACATCTGCGATTTCCACGTGTTGGATGCCCTGGTCCTGGAGCACATGGATGGCAGCGTAGCGAATGGCCACGGGCAAGAGGCTGAGGACAATGACCAGAACGGCAAACGCAACCAGGCTGCGACGAAACCAGCGCCGCCGATATAAGGCGGTGGGAGGGGTTTGTTGTGGTTCAGCCATGCGCTTGCCTCACTCAGACCGGTCGGGCGAGTCGTCTAGACTGACGGATTAGGAGGTTCCTAACAACCCTCTGAGATTGGCCAAATGGGCCTGGCCGCGTTCCTGGCGCTCCTCCGGATCGATCTGCTGGCCGATGCCGCGCCATTCCAGGTCTTCTTCCGGCAGTTCTTCGAGAAAGCGGCTGGCCTCTACCTCCAGCAGCTCGCCGGCACGCTTGCGCCGCGCGCAGAGACTGATGGTGAGGGTCTTTTGCGCCCGGGTGATGCCCACGTAGGCGAGGCGGCGTTCCTCTTCTATGTTGCCCTCTTCGACGCTGACGCGGTGGGGCAGGATCTCCTCCTCCACGCCCACCAGAAAGACATGGGGGAATTCCAGCCCCTTGGCGGCGTGTAGGGTCATGAGGGTAACGCAGTCGCCGGCCTCGTCAGCGTCGTTGCGATCCAGCATGTCCATCAGGCTCATGTGGTTGACCAACTCGGCGAGGGTCTTGTCCTCTTGGCTGTTCTCGTACAGGCGTTGCATCCAGGTGACCAGCTCCCAGACGTTGGCCATACGCTTCTCGGCCTGCTTGAGATCCTTGCTGCTGTCATTGAGCCAGGCCTCGTAGTTGACCTCGCGAATGACGTCCTTGACCGCCGCGAGCGGATCGCCGCGCTGGGCGCGGTCGCCCGTCTCCACCAGCCACCGGGTGAAGCGGCGCACCCGCTGCACCCCTTTTTCGTTGAGGCACTGCTCCAGCCCCAGCTCGAAACTGGCGGCGAACAGGCTGAGCTGGCGCTCGCCGGCGTAGTTGCCCAACTTTTCCAGGGTGGTGGGGCCGATCTCGCGCCGCGGCGTGTTGACCACGCGCAGGAAGGCGGCATCGTCATCCGGATTCACCAGCAGGCGCAGGTAGGCCATCATGTCCTTCACCTCGCTGTGACTGAAGAACGAGGTGCCGCCGCTGAGGTAGTAGGGCACGCGCTGCTCACGCAGACTGCGCTCAAACAGGCGCGACTGGTGGTTGCTGCGATAAAGAATGGCGTAGTCTCTAAATTTGGTGCGATGCTTGAATTTATGGCTGACCAGTTCAGAGATCACCTGCTCGGCCTCGTGTTCGTCGTTGCGCAGGGTGATCACCTTGATGGGATCGCCGTAGCCCAGCTCGCTCCACAGGCGCTTGTCCTCGAACACGTGGGAGTTGTTCTTGATCAGGGCGTTGGCGGCCTTGAGGATGCGGCCGCTGGAACGGTAGTTCTGCTCTAGCTTGATCACGCTGAGCGTGGGGTAGTCGCGCTGCAGCAACAACATATTCTCCGGCTCGGCGCCGCGCCAGGCATAGATGGACTGGTCGTCATCGCCCACCACGGTGAGTGCGCCGCGCACGCCGGTGAGGCAGCGGATGAGCTGGTACTGGCTGGCGTTGGTATCCTGGTATTCATCCACCAGCAGGTAGCGGATCTTGTTCTGCCACCTCTCCTGCACCTCGGCGTGATCCATGAACAGTCGCGCCGGGAGCATGATCAGGTCGTCGAAATCCACCGCGTTGTAGGCCTTGAGCGCGCGCTGGTAGCGCTCATACAGGGCCGCGGCGGCCACCAAGGTAGCGTCGTCGCCGGCCTCGGTCGGGGCCTCGGCGGGGGTGATCAGGGCGGACTTCCAACGCGAGATCTGCCATTGCATCTGCTGGATGATGCCGCCGTCGTCGCCGAAGTCGCGCCGCAGCAACTCTTTGATCAGGGCGGCACTGTCCTGGGCGTCGAAGATGGAGAAGTTGGGCTTGAAGCCCAGGGCGGTCAGTTCCTGGCGGATGATGTTCAACCCCAGGGTATGAAAGGTGGAGACCTGCAGGCCCTTGGCGTTCTTGCCCGTGAGCAGCTCGCCGACGCGCTGCTTCATCTCGCGCGCCGCCTTGTTGGTGAAGGTGACGGCGGCGATGTTGTGCGGGGCAATGCCGCACACCTCGATCAGATAGGCGATCTTGTTGGTGATGACACGGGTCTTGCCGGAACCGGCGCCGGCCAGTACCAGACAGGGGCCGTCGAGATGCCGTACCGCCTGATGTTGGCGGGGATTGAGTGTCGCCATGGGAAGAAGGGCTACCTTGGTTTGAATTTACCTGCCGATGGCTTGCGCCAATGGCCGGAATTGTAATCCATAAAACATCTCCAGGTAACGCCGGCTTTCGTCGCGTTCCAGGTTGGTGACATATTTCCAGAATCCGTAAATGCGCGACAGGGTCATCATGCGTTCGGCGTACCGCTCCCAGGTATATTTGGCCCGCACCCGTTCGACGGCACCTGTCGAGATCTGCCGCCAATAGTCGCTATCCTGCCGGCATTTTTCAAAAAAATCGGCAATTATGTCGGCGGCCCGGCTGCCGTGATTGGGGTCGATATGGAAACCCGAGATGCCGCTCTTGATGATCTCCAGCGGTCCGCCGTAGCAGGTGGCGAAGGTGGGCAGGCCCGAGATCATGGCCTCGATCACGGTAAGGCCAAAGGCCTCGAACAAGGCGGGCTGGACGAAGGCGCCCTGGCGGTCGGCGACGCAGCGGTAGAATTCACCCGACATCTTTTTATCCAGGCGCACACCCAGCCAGCGCACCTGACCGTCCAGGCCGTGCTCGTCGAACAGCTGGTGCATGCGGGCGACCTGGGCGCGCTCCTCTTCGTCATCCGACTTGTCGGCGTCGGTATAGCCGGCCACCACCACCAGATTGACGGCCCGGCGCAGGCGCTCGCTGCCGCCGTACCACTCCACCACGCCGGTGATGTTCTTGATGCGGTCCAGGCGCGCCATGGTGAACAGGATGGGTTTATCCGGATCGGCCAGCTGGCCGCGACTGTTTTCGTCGGGCCGGCCGTAGATCATGGTCTCGATCTCCTCGTGCAGGCCGGTGAGGCGGCGCTCGGTATCGGAATAAGGAAAGTAGATCTCACTGTCAGCCCCGGGGGAGACGATGTTGAACTTAGGGTCGTAGATGTCGATGCCGTTCACCACCCGATACAGATCAGGCATGGTGAAGGCGCCGTAGCTTTCGTACTGCCCCAGGCTCTCGCTGGTGCCGGCGATCTCCTGATAGGTGCTGGTGATGATGAAGTCGGCCGCATTCATGGCGATCAGGTCGGCGGTGAACTGGCTGGAGAAGTGATACTGGGCGTCGTTTTCCTTCCAATAGAGATCGGAATAGAGATACTTGGTCTTCTCCAGGGCGTGGGCAATGTTGCACTGGGTCACGCCCAGATTGTGGGCCAGCATGGAGGCGACCAGATTGCCGTCGGAATAATTGCCGACGATCAGATCCGGGCGACCGCCCAGTTCCGCCCTTAGCTCGCGCGCCACGTCGTCGGAATAGCGTTCCAAGTAGGGCCAGAGCTCGAAACGCGAAATCCACTGCGGCACGACCTCGCCGTTTTCATGACGAAACGGGACCCGCAGGATGCGCGCGTTCTTGGTGCCGACGATCGCCTCCAGGCGCTGATCACAGCGGGTGCCTTGGGGCGCGTCCGGGATCAGGCGGGTGACCACCATGATCTGCGGTTCGATCTCCAGGCCCTGTTCATGCAGCCGTTTACGCATCTCCTTTTCCAAGGCGTGCACCTGGTCCAGGATATAGACCACCTGACCGCCGGTGTCGGGCAGACCGAGCACATTGGATTGACCGAAGTAGCCGTGCGGCGAGAGTATTGCAATACTGAAGATCATGGGGATGCGACTGAGAAACTGCTCCAGCGTGCCGGGCTCGGGCGCCTCCAGCAAATCCAGCAGAATGCGCAGGGTTTCGCGCATGCGCGCCACGTCACGCCCCCAACCGGGCTCGAAACCCATGTTTTGCAGATCGTGGCCAATTGCATCCCAGGTGGCATGGTCCGGCTGTTCGTCCAAGTAATCTTCTGCATTACGGATATTCTTACGCAGCTCGGCGACATCGTTGATGCGATTGTTGATCATCAACTGCTGGCCTTCGTATTGATGAACGCGCAGAAACTGCAACAGGCCTTGATCGCCGCGTCCCAATTCTTGAAACAGCTGACTCGAAAGCCGACGATTGAGGAACTCCACACCGCGACCGATGGAACGCGATTCGCGCAGTTTGGGAAACTCTCGGTTGAAGGGGCCGATGTCGAACTCCAGGGTCCATTGATTGGCACCGTCCTGGCCTTTGGCCACAGACTCCTTGAATTGCAGATACTGGCTCACCGAAAGCTCTTCAACCTGCAGTTCGTCGACGTGGATGCGCAGATACTTAGTGCGTGCGACAAAGGGCCGCAATTGCAGATACAACCAGGGGGCGCAGAGCACAGCTTCTTGGGCATTGTGGATCAGCCGTGCCAACGAATTTGATTCCAGGTCGCAGGGCTGCTGGCGTTCGGCGCAGAATTCGACCCAGTGATCCCACAATTCCGAACGCAACAAAAATGGCTTGTCCAATGCCAGATAATATCTGAACAACAGGTAGCTGGATTCCTTGTTGTGCCCCAACACCTGCTCAAGCGTTTCTGTCATTGCCTGTTCTCCCGCTTGTCCTGGCGGCTTGCGCGCCCCTACCCACTCATGGCCAGCTCTCGCTATTCCTGAGCACGCATCTTGATGCGCTCAGAATAATTACAGATGCCCACATCTTAGAAAAGCATATCGCATATAGTCCTTGTCGACCGCATTACTGCGATCTCCAGACTGAAAGTTTGGCATACAACACCGCGGCCGTCAGCGCATGCCGGTATTCAGCGCTGCGTACACCTTCTCCTTGGAGATAGCGCGGGTAAGCATAGACATTGAAGCGTTAAGAATAGGCCAAGGGTGGGATCAAGGCACGCGTGCAGTAACAATCCCGGCCGGTGCGCCGATGGCCCACGCCGGCCGGGAGACGAGGAGGGATCAAGCCGATAGGGTTTGCGGGCGTACACCGCCCAGGTATTCGGTGATAGTCACCGTTTCAACCTTGTTCTTGTCGACCATGGGATACATGTTACAACGTTCGCACGCGATCAACTTGGGCTGGGCGCCCGCCGCCGCCTTGCCGGTGGGACGTTCACGCAATTCATGACAATTGCTGATGCTCATAAACGCCTTTTGCGGCTGACAATAAAAGATTCGGCTCTTATCCATAACAGGGGTCCTTAGATAAAAAAACGGTTATCGTCCACAATTCATCTGGCGCACGGGAACTACCAGGTCCAGATCGCGCCTGCGCCATGACTGCGATTGATGAAATAAATAGCGGAGTCTTGGATGGCAGGGATCCAAGGGAAGATAGTTCGCGAAATTGCTTATGCAATGAGAGGTGATATTCACTTTACGCTCTGCCGGGCATCTTGATGCCCAAGAGTAGCGTCAAAGTTTATCAGTTTCGGCAAGTTTCATCAAGTTGAACTATTCCACGGTGACCGACTTAGCCAGGTTGCGCGGTTGATCCACGTCGGTCCCTTTCAGGACAGCGACGTAGTAAGACAGCAATTGCAGCGGCACGGTATAAATGATGGGCGCGATGGGATCCTCGGTGGGCGCCACGGTCATCACCCGCACGTTGCTGTCGCTTTTCATATCCACCTGCGCGTCGGCGAACACAATCAGTTCGCCGCCGCGAGCACGCACTTCCTGCAGATTGGATTTGAGTTTTTCCAACAGCTCATTATTGGGCGCGACGGCGATAACAGGCATCTCCGCATCCACCAAGGCCAGCGGACCGTGTTTGAGTTCGCCGGCGGGATAGGCTTCGGCATGGATATAGGAGATTTCTTTCAGCTTTAACGCCCCTTCCATGGCGACGGGATATTGAGCGCCGCGACCGAGGAACAGCGCATTATGTTTATTGGCGAAAAACTCCGCCAGTTCTTCGATGGCGTCATTCAGAGTGAGCACTTCTTCGATGCGGCGCGGCAGACTCCTGAGCTGCTCCACCAACTTGATCTCGGTCTGGGCGGCCATGCCATGGCGCCGTCCCAGGACGACGACCAGCAGCATCAAGGCGGTCAATTGGGTGGTAAAGGCCTTGGTCGAGGCGACACCGATCTCCGGACCTGCGCGGGTCATCAGCGCCAGATCAGCCTCGCGCACCATGGAGCTTTCCGGCACATTGCAGATCGCCATGGTGTGGCCGAAACCGAGTTTTTTCGCTTCCTGCAGGGCCGCCAAAGTGTCGGCGGTCTCGCCCGATTGCGAGATGGCGATCACCAGTGAATTGCGCCGCGCGATCGGATGGCGGTAACGAAATTCGCTGGCTACCTCGACGGAACAGGGCACTCCGGCGATCGCCTCCAGCCAGTACTTGGCCACCAGGCCGGCATGATAACTGGTGCCACAGGCGATGATATGAACGCCTTTGACGCTGTCCAGAATATCTTTGGCGCCGGGGCCGAAAGATTGTTCCAGCACGGTGTCGCCACTGAGCCGGCCTTCCAGGGTCTCGGCAATGGCACGCGGCTGCTCGAAAATCTCCTTGAGCATGTAGTGACGGTAGCTACCGCGTTCCATGGCGTCGGCGCTGAGCTGAGATATCTTCAACGGACGTTCGACGATCTCACCGCGTTCGTCATAGATGGTGAGACTGTCGCGGGTAATATCGGCGATGTCGCCATCTTCGAGAAAAATGAATTTCTGCGTCACCGGCAGCAACGCGGCCACGTCGGAAGCGATAAAATGCTCGCCGATGCCGATGCCGATTACCAGCGGGCTGCCGCGGCGGGCGGCGATAATGCGCGCTTTGTCGTGGTTGCTGATAACACCCAGGGCGTAGGCGCCTTCCAAGTCCGCTACCGTAGTGCGGACTGCATCGAGCAGCCCTTTACCCTGCTGCTGATAGTCGTAGATCTGATGGACCACGACTTCGGTATCCGTTTCCGAGGTAAAGGCATGGCCACCGTCGGTCTGGGATTTACGCAACAATTCGTGATTTTCGATAATGCCATTGTGGACGATAGCGACACTTTTTCGGCAAATGTGGGGATGGGCGTTGGACTGGCTGGGTTTGCCGTGGGTGGCCCAGCGAGTATGGGCGATGCCGGTTTTGCCGGCCAACGGATGCTGCTTGAGGGCGCCGTCGAGTTCGGCCACCTTGCCGACGGTGCGCACCCGATCGATACAGTCTTTGTCATCGATCACCGCCACACCGGCGGAGTCATAGCCACGATATTCCAGGCGCCGCAGCCCTTCCAGTAGAATTGGCACCACATCCCGCTCAGCCACTGCACCGATAATCCCACACATATAGCGATCCTTCCGTTTAACTCTTTTTCTTCATCGGCCGTTGCCAGCCACTCTTTGAGATCTGCTTGGCCCGACTCAGCGCCAACGCACCCGCTGCCACTGCTTTGGTAATGGTGGAACCGGCACCGATGGTCGCGCCGGCACCGACTTTAACCGGCGCCACCAACTGGGTATCAGAACCGACAAAGACCTCGTCGCCGATCTCGGTTAGGTGCTTATTGGCACCGTCGTAGTTACAGGTGATGGTACCGGCGCCGATGTTCACGTTGCGCCCGATCACCGCATCACCGACATAACTCAAATGGTTTACCTTAGATCCTTGTCCGATCTGCGCCTTTTTGATTTCGACAAAATTACCGATATGGGTCGCTTCGGCCAGTACCGTCTCGGGGCGCAAGCGGGAGAAGGGACCCACCTGACTGTCCTTGCCGACCACCGCGTTTTCAATGACACAATTCGCCAGGATTCGCGCGCCGGACTCGATGCGGCTATTGCTGATCAGACAATTGGGGCCGATCTCGACCTTGTCACCGATGTCAATCTCGCCTTCGAGGACAAGGTTGACGTCCATGATTACATCCGTGCCGCAGCGGACATTGCCCCGAATGTCGATGCGAGCCGGGTCACGCAGGGTAACCCCGCCATCCAGTAAACGTTCGGCCTGTTGTTGTTGATAGGCCCGCTCCAAGGCCGCCAGCTGGCGCTTATTATTTACGCCCAACACTTCAAACTCGTCACTGGGGGAGGTAGTACTGATATCGATGGCGTCGGCCACGGCCATGGCAACAATATCGGTAAGATAGTATTCGCCTTGGGCATTGTCGTTATCGAGCCGCTCCAACCAACGCGCCAGGTTCTTGCGCGACGTGGCCAGGATGCCGGTATTGACCTCGGTAATGGCGCGTTCCGCCTCGCTGGCATCTTTGTGTTCGATGATACGCAGCACCCTGCCATCGTCACCGCGCAGGATTCTGCCATAACCGGCGGCGTCATCGAGACTGATGGTCAGCAGACCGAAGCCGCTTTGGCGCGCCAGTTGAATCAGATTCTTTAGCGTTTCAGCCGAGGTCAAGGGCACGTCACCGTAGAGCACTAACACGTCGCGCTCCGCGGGGATGTGGGGGATGGCCTGGGCCACCGCATGGCCGGTGCCCAGCTGCTGCGCCTGTTTGACCCAATCCACTTCACAATGGGCGAGGGTCGTCGGTACAGCGTCGCCGCCGTGGCCGTAGACTACATGAATGTCTTCGGCGCCGAGCTGCTTGGCCCGATCAATCACGTGCTCCACCAGCGGCTTGTGCGCTAGTTTGTGCAATACCTTGGGCAAGGCCGAACGCATTCGGGTGCCCTGCCCGGCGGCAAGAATGATTACACTTAATCCCATTGGCCCACCTATGAATCTCTAGAGCTTAAAACGAATAAAGGGGAAAGGCCTCTCAGCCTTTCCCCTCATTTTATCACTTTGACATTACCTGGGCGCTAACGCCCCGCCTTTTTACGCAGCTTCTGGATCGCTTGCAATTGGGCCATGGCCTCGGCCAGCTCGCGCTCGGCTTGGGCCAATTCAATCTCGCCCTGCTTGTCACGCAACGACTGCTCGGCACGCTCCTTGGCCTGCTTGGCGGCCGCTTCATCCAGATCCTTGGCACGCGTTGCGGTATCCGCCAGCACGGTGATGCAGTGGGGGAGGACTTCTAACATCCCACCGGAGACGTAGTAGAACTCCTCCTCACCGTCTGGGCGCTCGACGCGGACTTCTCCGGGCTTGAGCTTGGTCAGCAAGGGGGCGTGACGGGGTAGTATACCCAGATCGCCCATCTCACCCGACGCGTGCACCATCTTGGCGGCGCCAGAGAAGATCTCGGCTTCG
Organism: Candidatus Tenderia electrophaga; assembly: GCA_001447805.1. Lineage (NCBI taxonomy): Bacteria > Pseudomonadati > Pseudomonadota > Gammaproteobacteria > Tenderiales (SeqCode) > Tenderiaceae (SeqCode) > Tenderia (SeqCode) > Tenderia electrophaga (SeqCode). The sequence continues at coordinate 3,212,693 of CP013099.1, read as the reverse complement.
GCGCTGACGATATCAACATGTACTGTCATAGACATAATACTCTCCTAGCCGGGGACTACTTCTCTTCCATCTTCTTGGCCTTTTCCAGGGCCTCGTCGATGCCGCCGACCATATAAAAAGCCTGTTCCGGGACATGGTCATATTCACCTTCGACAATACCCTTGAAACCGCTGATGGTCTCTTTCAGAGAAACGTATTTACCCGGCGCACCGGTGAATACCTCGGCAACGAAGAAGGGCTGGGACAGAAAGCGCTGGATCTTGCGCGCGCGGGCGACAATACGCTTGTCCTCTTCGGACAGCTCGTCCATCCCCAGGATGGCTATGATGTCCTTCAGCTCTTTATAACGCTGCAAGGTGCCCTGTACTGCACGGGCGACATTATAGTGCTCTTCACCGATAACCAGCGGATCCAGCTGGCGTGAGGTCGAATCCAGCGGATCCACCGCGGGATAGATACCCAGCTCGGCGATGGAACGCGACAGTACCACGGTCGCGTCCAAGTGAGCGAAGGTGGTGGCAGGTGACGGGTCGGTCAAGTCATCGGCAGGCACGTAAACGGCCTGAATGGAAGTAATAGACCCGGTCTTGGTGGAGGTGATGCGTTCCTGCAGCACACCCATCTCTTCGGCCAGTGTCGGCTGGTAACCTACCGCGGAAGGCATACGACCCAACAGGGCGGAGACCTCGGTACCGGCCAGGGTATAACGATAAATGTTATCGATAAACAGCAGGACATCACGGCCTTCGTCACGGAAATACTCGGCCATGGTCAGGCCGGTCAGGGCAACGCGCAGGCGGTTACCCGGCGGCTCATTCATCTGGCCATAGACCAAGGAGACCTTGTCGATAACATTGGAGTCGGTCATTTCGTGATAGAAGTCGTTACCCTCACGAGTACGCTCACCCACACCGGCGAAGACGGAATAACCGCTGTGCTCGATGGCGATGTTACGGATCAGCTCCATCATATTGACGGTCTTACCCACACCGGCACCACCGAACAGGCCGACCTTACCGCCCTTGGCGAAGGGGCAGACCAGATCGATAACCTTGATGCCGGTTTCCAGCAGTTCCTGCGAGGCGGACAGATCTTCATAAGAAGGCGCCTCGCGGTGGATTTCCCAGCGCGTCTCTTCGCCGATTTCGCCTTTTTCATCGATGGGATCGCCAAGCACGTCCATGATACGACCCAAGGTCTTCTGGCCGACGGGAACGGAAATCGGTGCGCCGGTGTTGCTCACGTTTACACCGCGCTTCAGACCGTCCGTAGTACCCATGGCGATGGTGCGCACCACACCGTCACCCAGCTGTTGCTGGACTTCGAGGGTCAGCCCGACCTCCTCGACCCTCAGGGCGTCGTAGACTTTAGGCAGATCGTCGCCGGTGAACTCCACGTCCACAACGGCGCCGATAATTTGAACAACATTTCCTGAACTCATGATTCAGTTCCTCTTTGCAATTTTAAATCTTATGTATTCCGCTAAGACCTGTGATCCAGATCGCCTATACAGCCGCAGCGCCGCCGACAATTTCGGAGATTTCCTGCGTAATCGCCGCTTGGCGCGCCTTGTTGTAAACCAGCTGCAAGTCGCCGATCAGCTCGCCGGCATTATCCGAGGCGGCCTTCATAGCCACCATGCGCGCCGCCTGCTCACAGGCAATATTCTCGACCACGCCCTGGTAGACCTGCGATTCGACATAGCGAACCAGCAAGTCAGTCAACACATCCTTGGCTTCAGGCTCGTAGAGGTAATCCCAGTGGTGCTCCAGTTCCTCGTCTGTGTCGTCTGCCTGAATCGGCAGCAGCTGATCTACGCGCGGCTGCTGTGTCATGGTATTGACGAACTCATTGAAGACCACATCAATGCGGTCGATCTCACCGTCGTCGAAGGCATCCAGCATCACCTTGACGCTGCCGATCAAATCATTGATCCCCGGTGCATCGCCAAGTTGCGCAGCCTGGGCGCGGATACTGCCGAGGCGCTTCAGAAAGTTGATGCCTTTTTGTCCGATCAGACAAAGCTCGACTTCAACACCTTTTTCACGCCACTGCCTGATTGCGTTTACGGTGGTCTTTAACAGGTTTGTGTTCAAACCACCGCACAGGCCCCGATCACTGGTGATTACGATCAGACCGACCCGCTTGACCGATTCCCGCTCCTGCAAATAAGGATGGCGGTACTCCGGATGCGCCTGCGAAAGATGGCCGATAACCGAGCGAATTTTCTTGGCGTAGGGACGCGAAGCCTGCATACGCTGTTGCGCCTTACGCATTTTGCTCGCCGCCACCATTTCCATGGCTCGAGTGATCTTCTGAGTATTCTGGATACTCTTGATCTTGGTGCGGATCTCTTTTCCGACTGCCATTCGTCAGCCCCCTTACCAAGTGCTGCTTGATTTGAATTTTTCCAGCGTACTGCGCATTTCGCCTGCGACTTCGTCGTTGTAATCAGCCGTATCGTTAATGCGCTTGGCCAGATCTGCGGCATTGGACTTGATGTAAGAGTGCAAGGCCTGCTCAAAAGACACAACCTTACTGACTTCCACATCGTCCAGGAAACCTTCGTTGGCAGCGAACAGTGAAAAGGCCATTTCAGCGATGGACAGCGGACTGTATTGCTTCTGCTTCATCAGTTCGGTAACGCGCTGACCGCGTTCGATCTGTTTACGGGTGGATTCGTCCAGATCAGATGCGAACTGGGCGAAGGCCGCCAGCTCACGATACTGGGCCAGGTCGAGACGTACACCGCCGCCCAGCTTCTTGATGATCTTGGTCTGGGCCGCGCCACCGACTCGCGATACCGACAGGCCGGCGTTAATGGCTGGGCGGATACCGGAGTTGAACAGGTCGGTTTCGAGAAAGATCTGTCCGTCGGTGATGGAGATGACGTTGGTGGGCACGAAGGCCGACACGTCACCCGCCTGGGTTTCAATGATGGGCAGGGCGGTCAAGGAACCGGTCTGACCCTTGACTTCACCGTTGGTGAACTTCTCGACGTAATCGGCATTGACACGCGCGGCACGCTCCAGCAGACGGGAGTGGAGGTAGAACACGTCACCGGGATACGCCTCACGACCGGGCGGACGACGCAGCAACAGGGATACCTGGCGATAGGCCCAGGCCTGCTTGGTCAAGTCATCGTAAACGATCAGTGCGTCTTCGCCGCGATCACGGAAGTATTCGCCCATGGCGCAACCGGCATAGGGCGCGATGAACTGCAACGCGGCTGAGTCGGAGGCGGTGGCGGCAACCACGATGGTGTGTTCCAGCGCGCCGTGCTCTTCCAGCTTGCGCACCACATTGGCGATAGAGGAGGCTTTCTGACCGATGGCGACGTAGATACATTTAACGCCGGTACCCTTCTGATTGATGATGGCGTCGACGGCGACCGCAGTCTTACCGGTCTGGCGGTCACCGATGATCAGCTCACGCTGACCGCGGCCGATGGGCACCATGGCATCAATTGACTTGAGACCGGTCTGCACCGGCTGATCCACCGATTGGCGCTGGATGACGCCGGGGGCGATGCGTTCGATGGGCAGGGTGGCCGAGGTCTCGGCCGGGCCCTTGCCGTCGATGGGACTGCCCAGCGCGTCGACGACGCGGCCGAGCAGGCCTTCACCGACCGGCACTTCCAAGATGCGGCCGGTACACTTGACCTTGTCACCTTCGGAGATGTGCTGGTAAGAACCCAGGACAACCGCACCGACAGAGTCACGCTCAAGGTTCAGCGCCATACCGTAGGTATTGCCGGGAAACTCGATCATCTCACCGTACATGACATCGGCCAGGCCGTGGACGCGAGCGATGCCGTCGGTCAGACTGACCACGGTACCTTCTGTGCGCGCTTCGGTTACGACTTCAAATTTGTCGATACGCTTTTTTATCAGTTCACTAATTTCAGCTGCATTAAGTTGCATATGCCTATCCTCTATAAGACGTTAGCGGGACAACGCGTGGCCGAGCTTGGTCAGCTGGCTCGTTATCGACCCGTCTATCACCAGATCTCCTGCCCGTATAATCGCACCCCCGATCAGACTCTCGTCGACCCTGCATGCGAGGGTGACATCGCGGCCCAGGCGTTTCTTCAGGCCGCTTGCGATATCGGTCTTCTGCGCATCGTTGAGTTCGCTGGCCGAAATGACTTCGGCCTCAATCGTGCGTTCTTCCTCGGCGCGATAGCGTTCAAAAAGCGCGGAGATTTCCGGCAAGACCGCCAGCCGATCGTACTCGGCCAACAGCTTGAAGAAATTTCCGACTTCCGTGCTGGCGCGGTCGCCGCAAAGATCAATCAACAATGCGATGATCTTGTCATCCGCCACATCGGGATTTCCGATCATGGCGGCAAGCGCAGGGTCGGAGACCGCGGCGGCAGCGATTTGCAGCGCTTCCGCGACCTGGTCCATGTTTCCCTTTTCTTTTGCGCTTTCGAACATCGCTTGCGCATAGGGACGTGCAATTGTGGTTTTTTCTGCCATAGTCAGGATTAAATCTGGGTAGCCAAATCTTTGATTAATTTCTCATGTGCCTTGGCGTCTATTTCACGGCCGATGATCTTGGCGGCGGCAGCGACAGAAACCTCGGCAACCTTGCCACGAATCTCTTCCTTGGCACGATTAACTTCTTGTTCGATTTCTGCGTTTGCCGCGGCCACGATGCGGTCACCTTCTTCACGCGCTTTGGTCTTCGCTTCCTCGACGATCTCGTTGCCACGCCTTTCGGCTTGGGTCAGGATCTCGGCAGCTTGGGCCTTGGCGTCTTTCAGTGCATCAGTCGCTCGTTTTTCCGCCAGCTCCAGTTCATGCTTGCCCTTTTCCGCGGCAGCCAGACCGTCAGCGATTCGCTTCTGACGGGCTTCCAGCATGCCGCTCAAAGGACCCCATAGGAACTTGTTTACAAACCAGATCAGCAGCACAAAGGCCACAATCTGCGCAAGTAGGGTCGCTGTAATATTCACTAGTCTATCCCCTGGTTTCTATTAGTTGGTTAAGAGACGTGGTGTTCTTTTTCTTAACTAATAGTTGCAATGGAAGCGGCCAGCGCGCCAACGAACGGGTTAGCGAACAGGAACCACATGGCGAAAGCCAGGATGATAAAAGGGAATGACTCCATCAGACCGGCGAAGATGAACATGTTGGTCATCAGGGCGGGACGCATTTCGGGCTGACGCGCGATGCCTTCCAGGGTCTTGGCACAGATCAAGCCCCAGCCGATGGCTGAACCCAGACCGGCAGCGGCCAAAATAACACCAACGCCCACGGCGGTGTACGCATAGATCATTGCGACCATATCAGCAGTCATTTGATACTCTCCTTATTTAAAATTTAAAAAATAAAACCTAAAACCAATTCCTACCGGCCGCTGCCGGGATCAATGTTCCTCATCGGTGTGCGCCATACCCAGGTAGACGATGGTCAGCACCATGAAGATGAACGCCTGCAGCGTGATTACCAACAAGTGGAAGATCAGCCAAGCAAGATCCAATAGCACTTGCAGCGGCAACCAGAAGGCCGCAGCCAGACCCACCGCCATTGTGCCACCGATCAGAGCGATCAAAAGGAACACCAACTCACCGGCAAACAGGTTTCCGAACAGACGCAGCGCCAGGCTCAAGGGCTTGGCGAGTTCTTCGATCAGCGTCATGACGATGTTTACCGGCACAAAAAATTTGCCGAAGGGGTGAAACAGAAACATTTTCATATAGCCGCCCACGCCCTTGACCTTGATGTTGTAAAAGATGATCAGGGCGAACACGGTCAAGGACATGGCCAGGGTGGCGTTGAGGTCGGTGGTCGGCACCACTTTAAGATACTCGATGCCGAACCAGGTGGCGATCAGCGGCAGCAAATCCACCGGTATCAAGTCCATGAAATTCATCAACCAAACCCAGACAAAGATGGTCAGGGCCAGCGGTGCGATGAGCGGATTGTGGCCGGGAAAGGTGTCTTTAACCTGCTGGCTGACGAAGTCAATGAGCGTCTCGACGAAGTTCTGGAAACCCGACGGCGTGCCGGTCTCCAGATTGCGTCCCACGCGCCAGCTGACGAATACGATGAGCGCGCCCAAGAGCACACTGAAGAAGATGGTGTCGAGGTGAAACGCCCAAAAGCCGGCGGCTTGGTGAGTGACGGGGTCACAATCACCGACACAGAGGTTGGTCAAATGGTGTTGGATATATGCGACTGAACCGCCACCTGAATTATCTGCTGCCAAGGCTCTATCTCCCGTAAATTATTAAATTCTTTCAGCGGCTGGCGGGGTGCGCGCCGTTGCGCATCACCACAGCGTAGGCCAGCTGCGCGCCACCGAATCCGATCACCGTGGCCAGGGGCGCCATGGCCAACAGGCCGAGCCCCACACCCAGCAACGCCAACACCAACACGAAACGCTGCACTGCGCCGACGTAAAGCGCTGTCATTCCCCTTTGGGGATCGTCGCGCGCGATCTCGTTCGCTTTCAGCACGCCGCGCCGCAACATCCAGGAGACAGCCAGGCTGGTGAAGCCGCCATACAGGGCGGAGAGTGCCGACCAGCCGCCTTGCGTTAGCGCGAATATCGCCGCGGTCAGCGCCGCGATGATCAACTGCAGCACAACCACCTTTTTGGCCTTGGATTGCACCTGGCGTATGGCGATATCCACTTTAATAAAACCTAATCAGCATCTGGTAGGCCTTGAGGATTCCACCGACAAAACCCAGTATGCCGAACAAGACCATAAACAGGGGCGTGGTATCGATTAAGTAATCCAAGCCGTAACCCAATATAAAACCGGCGGCAATCATCGCGGTCAGATGTGTCCCCACACCTATTAAGAGCAATCCGGCGCCTTTGTTGTTTTGCATAGCCGGGCCCCTGCCCCTTAACGGCGCGTGAGTATAGCCCGCGTCGCCACGCGGCCGCAACCCTTAGACGCAACCAAAACGCCGCGCAGTATAAAAAATCGCGCCACCTGGGTCAAACGAAAACGCCAAGGAAATCCCAAGGAAATCTTAGTATTCGGACCTGCCCATTTGCGCCAGGATGCCATCCAGTTCATCGAGACTGTTGTAATGGATGACGAGCTTACCCTTCCCGTTATTGCCGTGCTGAATGTTGACCTTGGCGGCCAGTTTTTCCGACAGCTGATTTTCGAGACGGCGGACATTGGGATCGGGCGCGGGTTTGGCGCTTGGCCTGTCCTGGGGATGCGCCTGCTGGCGCTTCACCAAACGCTCGGTCTCGCGCACCGACAGGCCCTGCGCCGCCACTTGGCGTGCCGCCTCACGCTGCGCTTCGCCCTGCAGGGCGAGCAGGGCGCGGGCGTGGCCCATCTCCAGGTCGCCGTGCTCGACCAGGGTGCGCACATCCGCGTCCAAGTCCAACAGCCGCAATAAATTGGAAACGGCGGCGCGTGAACGGCCCACCGCCTCGGCGGTTTGTTGATGGGTCAGCTCGAATTCCTGGATCAGGCGCTGCAGGGCGCGGGCCTCTTCCATGGGATTGAGGTTTTCGCGCTGGATGTTCTCGATCAGGGCCATGGCCATGGCGGCCTGGTCGGGGACATCGCGCACCACGCAGGGCACGTCCTGTAGACCGGCCATCTGAGCGGCGCGCCAACGTCGCTCACCGGCGATGATCTCGTAACGCTTGGCGCCGACGGGGCGCACCACGATCGGCTGCACCACGCCCTGGGCCTTGATGGAGTCGGCCAGTTCCTGCAGGGTCTCCGGATGCATATCGAGGCGCGGCTGATACTTGCCGCGCTGCATCAAATCCACCGGCAAATGGCGCAGACTATCGCGCTCCGTGTGCGGCGCGGCCGCGTCTGCATCCGCCGCTGACTGTACCGGTTTGGAGCCGGCCAGCAACTCATTCAACCCGCGCCCCAAGCCTCGTTTTTTTGCCGCCATCGTGATTTACAATTCTCTGTGTTTAGTTAACCCGCAGCCTGGGCCAGCTCGCCGCGCTGCTCCTTACGAATCATTTCACCGGCCAGGGCCAGGTAGGCCAGGCTGCCGGCACAGCCTTTATCGTAGGTCATCACCGGCAGGCCGTGACTGGGCGCCTCGGCCAGACGGATATTACGCGGGATCACGGTGCGATACACCTTGTCCCCGAAGTGATAGGTAAGCTGCTCCGAGACATCGTTGGCGAGATTATTGCGCGCGTCGAACATGGTGCGCAGCAGGCCCTCGATCTGCAATGCCGGGTTGCTGGCCTCGCGGATTTGCTCGATGGTTTCGAGCAGGGCGGTCAGGCCCTCGAGGGCGTAGTATTCGCATTGCATGGGAATAAGTACCGACTGGGCCGCCACCAGGGCGTTGACCGTCAGCATGTTGAGCGAGGGCGGGCAATCGATGAGGATGTAATCGTAGTCGTCGCGAACCTCTGCCAGGGCGCGGCGCAGCTGCGCGTCGCGATTGGCCATCTCCATCAGCCGGACTTCGGCGGCGGTGACATCGGCATTGGCGGGGATCAGGTCGTAACCGGCCTGTTCGGCCCGCACTACCGCCTCCTGCAGCGGCGCCTCACCCAGCAACACCTCGCAGCTGCTGGTCGCCAGCGCGCTTTTGTCAATACCGCTGCCCATGGTGGCATTGCCCTGCGGGTCCAGATCGATGAGCAGAACCTTGCGTTTGGTGGCCGCCAGCGAGGCCGCCAGGTTGATGCTGGTGGTGGTCTTGCCGACCCCGCCTTTTTGATTGGTTATCGCGATAATCTTTACCATGGGCCTGGGTTACCTCGTTTATTTATCCTGAACCACCACCGCCAGGTGGCGCTCGCCCGACTGGAACGGAACCGCCAGGAGATGCACGGCCTCGGCGTGGAACCCCGGTGCCAAGTGCGCCAGCTCGGCCTCAGGAAAGGTGCCCTTCATGGCCAGGAAGCGTCCCCCTTGGGCGGCCAGATGTCCGGCCCCCACGAGCATATCGGCAAGGCTGGCGAAGGCGCGCGAGGTAATGCAATCAAAACCTGTTTCCGGCCGGAATTCCTCGACCCGCTGGTCCACCACAGTGACATTGTTCAGTCCCAGCTCGATCACCGCCTGGGTCATAAAGCGGGCCTTTTTGCGATTACTGTCGAGCAGGGTAAATTCCACATCCGGGCGCATAATGGCCAGCGGGATGCCCGGCAGGCCGGCGCCACTGCCGATGTCGATGACGCGGGACCCGTTAATGTACGGCAACACGGCGAGGCTGTCGAGCAGGTGGCGCGTCAGCCAGTCATCGCCGTCGCGGCGCGAGATCAGGGCGTAGACCCGGTTCCATTTCACCAGCAGGGCGAGATAATGAAGCAGGGCGTCCTGCTGCCCCGGGCTCAGCTCAATCCCCAGTTGCGTCGCCCCGTCGCACAGGCGCTGGCGCTCATCCGTCTTCATTCAATCAGGCCGAGCGCGACAACTTGCTGCCGGTCTTTTTCAAATGTACCAGCAACAGCGACAGGGCTGCCGGGGTCACGCCCGGGATGCGGCCGGCCTGTCCCAGGGTGGCGGGACGCTGTTCGGCCAGCTTTTGGCGCACCTCGTGGGACAGCCCCGTCACGGCGCCGTAATCCAATGTCTCGGGCAGGCGCGTTTCGTCATACTGGCGCTGGCGCGCGATCTCGTCACGCTGGCGCTCGATGTAGCCGGCGTACTTGGCCTGGATCTCCACTTGCTCGGCCACCTTGGCATCGCTCACACCGGGGCCGATGCCCGCCAGGCCCATCAGCGCCCGATAGCTCACCTCGGGCCGGCGCAGGGCCTCGGCGGCGCGCACCTCCTTGTTCAATTTGGCGCCCAGGACACGCTCGACATGAGCCGCGTCCAACTTGCCGGGGCGCAACCAATTATTACGTAATCGCTGCTGTTCCTGCTCGATCGCCTCGCGTTTGGCGCAGAATGCACTCCAGCGTTCATCATCCACCAATCCCAATTCGCGCCCCTTCTCGGTCAGCCGCAGGTCTGCATTGTCCTCGCGCAGCAGCAGGCGGTATTCGGCCCGACTGGTGAACATGCGGTAGGGCTCCTGGGTGCCGCGCGTGATCAGGTCATCGATGAGCACGCCCACATAGGCCTCGTCGCGGCGCGGGCACCAGGGCGCTTTTTCCTGCACCTGCAGGGCGGCATTCATGCCGGCGATAAGACCCTGGGCCGCGGCCTCCTCATAACCGGTGGTGCCGTTGATCTGACCGGCGAAGAACAGACCGTCCATGGGCTTGGTCTCGAGGCTGGGCTTGAGCTCGCGCGGATCGAAGTAGTCGTACTCGATGGCGTAGCCTGGCCGAGTGATGTGGGCGTTGGCAAACCCCTTGATGGAACGCACCAACTCGAACTGCACATCGAAGGGCAGAGAAGTGGAGATGCCGTTGGGGTAGACCTCGTGGGTGCTCAGCCCCTCAGGCTCGATGAAGAGCTGATGGGCCGATTTGTCGGCAAAACGCACGATCTTGTCCTCAATTGAGGGACAATAGCGTGGACCGACCCCTTCGATAACCCCGGAGTACATAGGCGAACGGTCCATGCCGCCACGGATGATCTCATGGGTTTTCTCATTGGTATAGGTGATGAAACAGCTGATCTGGCGCGGATGATCTGCGGCCTTGCCGAGGAAGGAGAAGCTCGGCACCGGCGCATCGCCGGGCTGCGCCTCCAGCTGGGCGAAGTCGATACTGCGGCCGTCGATGCGCGGCGGCGTGCCGGTTTTGAGCCGGTCGACACAAAAGGGCAGGTCGCGCAGGCGCCGCGCCAGGCCGTTGGCGGGGGGATCGCCGGCGCGACCACCCGCGTAATTCTCCAGCCCGATGTGGATGCGGCCGCCAAGAAAGGTGCCCACGGTCAGCACCACGGCGCGGGCGCGAAAACACAGGCCCATCTGAGTCATCACGCCCACGGCGCGGCCGTTTTCGACCATCAGGTCCTCCACCGCTTGCTGGAACAGCTGTAGGTTGGGCTGGCTCTCCAGCGCTTCGCGCACCGCCTGTTTGTACAGCACACGATCGGCCTGGGCACGGGTGGCCCGTACCGCCGGCCCCTTGCGGGCGTTGAGGATGCGAAACTGGATGCCGCCCTTGTCGGCGGCGCGGGCCATGTGGCCACCCAGGGCATCCACCTCTTTCACCAGATGACCCTTGCCGATGCCGCCGATGGCCGGGTTGCAGCTCATCTGGCCCAGGGTCTCGATGTTATGGGTCAACAGCAGGGTACGCACGCCCATGCGCGCCGCCGCCAGGGCGGCTTCGGTGCCGGCATGGCCGCCGCCGACGACAATGACATCAAATTGATCCGGGTAAGAAGACATGGCGTAGATGATTGCCCGCTGAGCTTGCAAAGGAACCGGCTATTTTACTTCAGATCTAAGGCACGGCCAATGATTGTTCCAATATCGGACAGGGCGGCCAGCCGTAGCCCCAGCGCCAGGGAAATGGGGTACAGGGCAGGCCGCCCACGCGCACCGCGCTATACATCAGTTCGGCGGCGGCCGCGAAGGCCTCGGTGACGTGCGCCGGCGATAACTCGTGTTGCGCCATCCAGCGCGGCGTCAGTCTGCGTCCGGTATCCATAACGCATTGTTTTAATTTCAGGTCGGCGGCCTTGCGCCGCTCGAAGCCGTTTTCGGTCGGGCCGCGCCAATAGACTCGATCGTGGTCGACGCAACAGGCTTGCCAGGGCGGTTGCATGCCGTATTTTTCCCGGAAGCCGGGCAAGGCCCGGGCCAGGGAACGCCAAGCGGCGGAGAGTCCGCCACTGCAGCCATCCGTGGTGAAGGGCGCCAGATTATCGGGTTCGTCCTGCAGCTGGGCCAGCTGCTGCATCAAGACATCTTCGAATGCTCGCTCCACCTGGGCCCCCGCCGCCAGGGGCAAAAGCATCCATAACAGCCCTATCCGACAGGCACTCCGCCACTTCGCGCGGCCGCTTTGTTGCAACACATTCAGCATAGGGTCATCATTTTTACATAATCACGTTCGGTTGCTATGAATGGCGCTCTGCAACCGTCCCGGGACAGCCATGATTCTTAACGATAGACTCAGCACGCGCCACGCGGTGGACATGGAAGTGAATCTCATCCTGCCCGGCGCGCTTTACACCCGCAACATCTCATCCCCGCCCTGCCATCGGCCAACCGCGACGGGGGCGGGTGTTTTTGCTATCTTGAACCTCCCTGGGGTGCAACGGTCTTTACCTGCATGTTCATAGTGCGCAGCAACTACGGCAACAATTCCATGGCCTTGATCCAATGGGCCCGCGAAGCGGGACTGGCGGACCTGACCGTGGTCTACGTCGATACCGGTTGGGCCGGCGCCGGCTGGCTCGATCATGTGGCCCGCTGCGAGGACTGGGTGCGCGCGCTCGGCTTCGCCGTGGTCCGCATCGATCCCGTCAGCGGCTTTGACGAAGTGATGGAAATGAAAGGCGGCTTCCCCTCCCGTCAGCACCAATGGTGCGCCCTCCACCTGAAGGGCATTCCCTTTCTCAAATGGGTGGAGGAGGTCGATCCCGACAGCGCCGCCACCGTCATATTGCCAAAAACAAGAGTAGACTCTACTTTTGAATCTATCCCTGAATTTATAGAAAGCTGTGAATATAACGGTGAACGCCGCGTCTGGCACCCCCTGTTCAAGCATGATCGGAGGCAACGGGACGCCCTGTTGCAGCGCGCCGGCCGGACACCTTTGCCGCACCCCAGCCAGGAATGCGCCCCCTGCATCAACAGCTCGGCGGCTACCCTGCGGCGCCTGGCCGAGGCCGACATCGACAAGACCGCCGAACTGGAAGACGAGCTGCAGACCCCCCTGTTTCCCGCCGCCGACTGCGACGGCGCGCGCGGCATCCGCGCCGTGGTCGACTGGGCCGCCGACACCGACCCAAGGCGCCCGGATTACCGCTTCGGCTGCAGCGCCATGTTCGGCTGCGGCTGCTGATCCTCCTCGCCTAGGCGGCCTCTTTGCCGGCCAAGGGGCCGGCGCTGAATTTCTTGATGATCCCATTCAAGTATCGCATCATGGCGTCGATATCCCGTAAATCTAAAAAGGAATAACAATAAGGATATTGCTATGAACTGGGATAACAGGTTTCTGAATCAGGAAGTCAATGCATTCCTTGAAATCGATTGTCAGCAGTTGAAACTGGTCGAGCGCTACCAGGGCGTGCTGACCCAGGGCGCTCAAAGCTTCGCCGACGTCTTTTACCAATATCTGTTTAAGTTTCCCGCCACTTCCAAAATGCTGGCGGAATATTCCCGCAAGGGCGGCGACCTGGACCGACTTAACCAGAAACAGGTCAGCCACCTGTTTTCCCTCATGACGCACCAGAACGATCCGGCCTACTTGGAGCGCCTCAAGCACATCGGCGAGGTGCACTATGAGCGCAACATCGACCCGGTATGGATCCTGGGCGCCTACCGCCTGTACCAGAATCACATCCACGCCATCATCCATGACTCGGCCGAGGTCCAGCCGCTTGATCGCGGCCCCCTCGCCGACTGTCTCAATAAGCTGCTGTTCCGCGACATGGGCCTGATGCTGGAAGGCTATTGGTATGCGGCGACCCATTCGCTCCAGGATGAAAAGAACAAGGTCGACGACCTGCAGCGTCAGATCTCCGATCTGCTCACCAATATCCCGCAGCTGATCTGGTCCATCGACGTGATCAACAACAAACCGATTTACATCAGCCCCACGGTGGAAGAGATTTCCCCGCTGAGCATGAAACTGCCCATCCCCTGCCTGGCCTGGACCGTGAAATGCGATCGCCCCAAGGTCGAGGCCGCCTGGACGCGCGCCCTGAAGGGGGAAAAGGCCGAAGTGGAAAGCCGGGTGCATGCACCCGAGGGTAAATTGCGCTGGTTCAAACGTACCTTTCATCCCTTTATCGACGCCAGCGGCAACGTCGTGCGCATCGACGGCATCATGGAGGAAATCACCGAGACCAAGCTGGCGCGCAACCGTCTGGAACGCATGGCCACCACCGACTCGCTCACCGGCTTAGCCAATCGCGCGCTGTGGTTCGATCACATCAAGCAAAGCATCGCCGTGGCGCGGCGTGAGGCGGGCAAACAGGTGGTCGTCATGCTGCTCGACCTGAATCATTTCAAATACATCAACGACACCCTGGGCCACCCGGCCGGCGACCTGGTGTTGCGCCAGGTCAGTAATCGTTTACAGGGGGTGCTGCGCGACGGCGATACCCTGGCAAGATTGGGGGGCGATGAATTCGCCCTGCTATTGCCCATGGTCAACGACGCCCGCGCAGCGGCCATCAAGGTGGCGCAAAAGATCCAGGCCTGTTTCCGCGAACCCTATATGTTCGGCGGCAATGAACTCTATCTGGGCGTGGCCATCGGCATCACCCGCTATCCCGACAACGGCCAGGACGCCGACACCCTGGTGCGCTGCGCCGACATGGCCATGTACACCTGCAAGCGCGCCAACGCCGCCTACCAATTTTATCAGACCGGTCTGGACGAACCCTATCGCAAGCAGATCCACTTGGTCAGCAATATCAAAAAGGCCTTGCGGCAGAACGAATTTGAACTCCACTATCAACCCAAGGTGATCTTGAGCAACGGCCAAACCAACGGCCTGGAGGCCCTGATTCGCTGGCATCACCCGGAGCAGGGCCGGCTGCTGCCCAACGAGTTCATTCCGGTGGCGGAGCAAATGGGGCTGATGAAAGAACTCACCGAATGGGTCATCGCCACCGCCCTGAGACAGAACAAGGCCTGGCTCGTCAGTGGTATCAATACCACGGTGGCGGTGAATGTCTCGGCGCGCTCATTCCAGGATCATCACTTCGTGCGCTCGGTCAAAAACGCGCTGGAAATGGCCGACGTGTCAGCCGACTGCCTGGAACTGGAGATTACCGAAAACACCCTGATGTCCAACATCGACTTCGCCGCCGATATCATCCGTTCCCTCAGCGATATTGGCGTCAAGGTGGCCATCGACGACTTCGGCACCGGTTACTCCTCGCTCGCCTATCTCAAGCGCCTGCCCATTGATCAGCTCAAGATCGACAAGTCCTTCGTCAAGAACATGGACCGGGACGACAACGACGCCGCCATCGTCAGGTCAGTGATCGACCTGGGGCACAACCTCGGTTTCAAGGTGGTGGCGGAAGGGGTGGAGCGGCCGCAACCCATGCAGATGCTGAAAAACCTTGGCTGCGACATCGCCCAAGGCTATCATATCAGCCGCCCCATGCCCACTGTGGCCACGACCAGCTGGCTCAGTCAGGCCGGCTAGACCGGCCTAACTCAGCGCAGTCTGAATGGCGGCGAAATCGGTCGCCACTTCCGACACCTCCACCCGGGCGTTCATTAAACGGCTGATCTGGGAGGTGGAGAAGATGCCGCAGACTGTCTCCCGACCGCTGCTGGCATCGGTTTCCGTTACCAGGGCATGCTGCCGGCCGCTATGGCGCAAGGTCTCGATCACGTCACCGAGGCGGGACCGTTCCACATCGTCCAGGCGCAATACCTCCAAGTCCGCCACCGGTGTCATAATATCGCGCACCAATACCTCTTCCGGGGTGCAATCGACTGCGCGCATGTATTGCACCGGCTTTTCGCCGAGAATGTCCACAACGGTAATAATGCCGATCATCGCCTGACCCGAGGACGCAACGAACAACATGCGCACGGCGTAGGCGATCATCCTCTCATTGGCATCGTTCATGGTGGCGAAGGGGTCGATCATCAACGGTCGGATCTGGGACAGATCGGTCATGGCGGCGATCGCCGGGCTTTGTTCCGAGACCGCCGCACTGCGGCCGGCCGGCGGAGTCATGACAATCACGGGTTGATTCAAGCGATGATGGGCCAGGGGTCGGTAGGAATCAGGCATTGCAAGCTCCTTCCATAAAAATGGAATAACATGGGCGTAATTTGACTCTAGACCATCACCGGAACATATCAAGCGCTTGGCGCCGACGCCGGCCAGGCGTCATAATGAACATAATTTCTGGAGAATTGCCACATGCATATCTACACAAGGTCCGGTTTAATACTGACGAGCTTGACGCTGCTGGCGCTGGCGGGCTGTTCCAGCAAGACCATGGTGGAGAGCGACCTGCACATCAAAGGCGCCCCCGACTGGGTCAACGAAGGGACGCAGATGCTCAACGACAAGGACGGGCGGCTGTTCCACGGCGTCGGCTCCGCCGCCCCCATGGGGAACGAGTCACTGCAGAAATCCACCGCCGACGAACGCGCCCGCGCCGAACTGGCGCGCGTGTTGAACTCCTATCTCAGCGTCGCCTCCAAGGATTACAGCGCCGCCGCCAGCAGTGGCGATGAGTCGGTGAGTGAACAAAGCGTATCGCGCCAGATCGACAACCTGACCCAGATCAACCTCACCGGCGCGCGCATCATCGGTCGTTGGCGCGACACGCGCACCGGCACTCTCTACTCCATTGCCGAGCTGGACATGAAGCGTATGAAAGAAACGTTGGAAAAGGCCGAACAAATGAGCCCCGGCCTGCGTGACTTTATTACGCGCGAAAGCGACACCCTCTTCGACCGTATCGCAGGAGACGACTCATGAATTACCGATTGACCGGTGCCCTAACTCTCGCCAGTGTTTTGCTCGTCGGCGCGTTGCAAGGCTGCTCCACCAGCGTCGAGCGTATGTCCACTGACGAGGTCGTAGACCTCAGCGGCACCTGGAACGACACCGACTCGCGGCTGGTCTCGGAAGAGATGATCAGCGATGTCACGGCGCGCCCGTGGCTGAGTGAGTTCGTCGCCCGCGAGGGCCATCAACCGGCGGTGATCGTCGGTGAGATCCGCAACCTCAGTCACGAACACATCAACGTCAACACCTTCGTCAATGACATGGAGCGCGAGCTGATCAACTCCGGCAAGGTGGACTTCGTCGCCGCCAGTGGCGAACGCGGCGAGATCCGCGCCGAACGCAAGGATCAGGAGCTACACGCCCGCGACGACACCCGCAATCCCATGGGGCGCGAGCTCGGTGCCGACTTCATGCTCAAGGGCAGCATCAACAGCATCCTCGACACCGAAGGCAAAAAAGAGGTGCGCTACTACCAGGTCGACCTGACCCTGATCAGCCTGGCCGATAACCGCAAGGTGTGGGTAGGACAGAAGAAAATCAAGAAACTGGTCAAGCAACCCGGCCTGCGCTGGTAAGCCCGGCACCGAGACCCGCTCGACCGGTCGATGCTTCCGGTATCCCGATTCGCGCGGCTTTGGCTGCTAACGGCCAGCCTGGCCGTGGGCGGCTGCGTCGCCATGCAATACCAACAGGACCCGTTGGAACAATCCCTCATTAATCAGCAGCCGGCCCAAGCCCTGGCCATCCTGGAACAACAAAACCACAAGGCGCGCGACGCCGCACTCTATCATCTCAACAAGGCCGTACTGCTGCGCATGAGCGATGCATTCAGCGCCAGCAATACCGAACTGGAGGCGGCCAAACAGATCAGCCAGAAACTGGAGGCCGTCAGCCTGCGCGAACAGGCCGCCGCCGTCTCGGTCAACGACGCCATGCGCAGTTACCTGCCGCCGCCCTTCGAGCGCGCCATGATCTACTGCCTCAAGATGCTTAACTATCTTGAGATGCAGGATATGGACGGTGCCCGGGTCGAGGCGCTGCAATTGGATGTGTTTCTGAATCAACACTACGAAAAACAAGAGCCCGCCTTTCCGCGTTATCTCAGCGGCCTGGTCTTCGAGGCCAATGGCGAACTCAGCGATGCCATGATCGCGTATCGAAAAGCCTATGAAGCCTACCGGGCCGCACAGCGGCCGATTCCGCGACAATTGCAGGCCGACCTGCTGCGCCTGAGCCAGGCCCAGGGCCTGGGCGAGGAGCACCGCAACTATGCCGAGCAGTTCCCGCTCACACAATGGCCGACGCAGGCCGAACTCGCGCGTCAGGGAGAATTCATTGCCGTGGTCTTCAGCGGCCTGGTGCCGCGCAAACACGAAACCTCCGTCATGGCGCAGGACCCGCGCAGCGGCCAACTGCACCGCATCTCTATTCCCTTTTACGAAGTGCGCCAAGCCCAAGTTGAAAATGTGCGCCTGCTCAGCTTGAATAATAGCAGTCGCGGTGAAAGCTTCGCCCGTCTCGATCAACAGGCCTATGCCAGTCTGGACCACGCCATGCCCGGCATCATCACCCGTGCCGTAGCGCGGGTGGCGGTGAAAAACAAGCTGTCCGACAATGTGGCGGAGCAAAACCAGTTACTCGGGGCGATCACCAATATCGCCGGCTTTATTTCGGAACGGGCCGACACGCGCGGCTGGAATACCTTGCCGCAGCAGATTCTGCTCAGCCGCCTGGCGCGGGCGCCCGGCAACTACGCGATCGAAGTCGAACTGGGCAACGGCGCCGGCACAACGCTTGCCAGCGAAACACTGTCACCGCTATCACTGGAAGCGGGTGAAAAACGATTCTACAGTCGGCACTGGCCGGCCTCCCATGTCAGCAGCAGGAAACGCAGCGATGTACAAACGAATTTCTCGACCACTATTCATTATCAGCGTCGCCTTGATTAGCGCCTGTGCCGGCACGCCCGAGCGCGCCGAGCGGCCCGCCTGGATTGACGGCCAGAGCGAACGCTACGCGCATCAGCTCTACCTCACTGGCCAGGGCAGCGGTGACAGCCTCGACGATGCCAAGGACCGCGCCCGCGCCGATCTGGCCAAACAATTCGAAGTGGCGGTACAGGAACGCAGCCAACAACAACAGGCGTACCGCAAACAGCAACAGGGGGAGGAAAGCGTCGAATCACTGGACCAACGGGTGACGCGCCAGCTCATCACTCAGACCACACGTACCGTGCAAGGTATCGAAATCGCCGCCACCTGGCACGATGAAACCACACACACCTACCACACCCTGGCGCTGCTGTCGCGCAACAAGGCGCGACAACAATTCGAACAACAGATCACCGCCTTGGACCAGCAGATCAACCTGCGCCTGATACAGGCCGAAAGCGAAGACGACGCGCTGCGCAAAACCGGGCTGTTGCAGCAGGCCATCGATACCCACCGGCAACGCAGCAGCGTTCAAAGCGCATTACAAGTCGTCGATCCCAGCGGTCGCGGGCTGCCGCCGGCGGTGTCCCTGGCCGAGCTGCTACGCACCCGCGACAGTCTGATCAAACGCATCAAACTGCTGCCCCAAACCGAAGGCCCGCTGGCGTTTCTGATCCAACCCATTTTGAGCGGCAACATCGCCAATGCCGGCTTTCAACTCGGCAACGGCGAACGGGCGGATTACGCCCTGCTGGCCAGTACCCGGCTTGAACCACCGTTACGGGAAAGCGGCTGGATCTGGCTGCGCGGCAGCCTGGAACTCACCCTGCGCGACGCCGAGCAACGCGATGTCGGCGTACGACGCTGGTCGCTCAAGGTCGCCTCCACCACCGTCGAAAAGGCGGAAGACCGGCTGCTCAACGATATTGACTGGATTCTGAAAAACGACTTACGCGCCACTGTGCTCGGCTTCGCTGTCTATCAATAGGCCGCGTGATCCCACCACCTTTCACGGCAAGACGCCGCTGGGGCGGGGCAGGGCATGTCGAAGGGGGCTAGGGACTTACGGGGCTTGGATCGGGGCGCGGGCGGAAAATGAAGGGCGCCTGTAAATGGCACCGGCCCGCAGCGCGGGTAGCGCTGCGGGCCGGCAAAGCCAAGCTAAAATTCTACATTCCGTTGGCCGTAGCGAAGGCAATCAGGCCCACGAAAGCGACCGGAATAATGGCGATGAGTGCGACTGATTTCATAAGTTATCTCCCCTGATATAGTTGCTGATGTTCGGCGGCGGGCAAAGGCGCCAGCCGTCCGATTCCCCGTATTCCCCGGGCGAAGACGCCGCCGTTGGGGCTGTGTTGTGATCCTGTCGGGCGATGCCGCTGGACATGCTGTCCAGACCGCGGCGCGCGGGAACACCAATCAGTTTACGGTATTACATGACCAAAACAGTCGAGTATAGATTTAGCATAAGTCAATCCGTTAAAAAACATAATATAAATATGTAATTTGGCCGGGTGGCGTCAGGTACAGAAGTTGCGAATCAGCCGACTGAGCAGCTCCACCGTCGGGTCGATGCGATCCAGGGCCAGATATTCGTCGGGCTGGTGGGCCTGCTCGATGTCACCCGGCCCGAGAATGATGGTGTCGATCCCCAGCTCGGTCAGGTAGGGTCCCTCGGTGCAGAAGGCCACGGCCCGGCTGGCATGATGGCAGAGGTGTTCCGCCGCCTGGACAATGGGCGAGGCGGAGTCGGTATGCAGCGGCGGCGTCCCCTGGCTCAGTGACAACAGCTGCCAGCGCACGGCGCTGTGACGGAACAGGCTGTGCAGGCGCGCACGCAGCTGTTGCCGCAGCTCATCGAGATCCATGCCCGGCAGGGCGCGCAGATCGAAGTGCAGTTCGCATTGCTCGCAGATACGGTTGGGATTGTCGCCGCCATGGATGTGGCCCAGGTTGAGGGTGGGCACCGGTACGCTGAAGCGTTTGTCCTGGAATCTGGCCTGCAGTTCTGCGCGCCATTGCAACAGATCGGCGATGACCATGTGCATCGCCTCCAGGGCATTGACCCCCATGGCGGGGTTGCTGGAGTGACCACTGCGACCGGTAAGCCGGATCGCCTCCATCATAATGCCCTTGTGGGCATTCACTGGTGTCAGTCCGGTGGGCTCGCCGATCACGGCGTAGCGCACGTGGGGGCAGCCGCGCTGCACCAGGGCCAGCGCCCCTTCCATCGAGCTTTCCTCATCGGCGGTGGCGAGGATGAACAGGGGTTGCGTTAGCGCTTGCGGCCGAAACCGGCGCGCCGCCTCAATGGCCAGAGCGAAAAAACTCTTCATATCCGAGGTGCCCAACCCATAGAGTCGATTGTCGCGCTCGGTGAGCTGGAAGGGGTCGTGATGCCAGCTGTGTTGATCATAGGGCACGGTGTCAGTGTGGCCGGCCAGCATCAAGCCCTGGCTGTGCTCCTCCACCCGGCCGTAGCTGGCCAGCAGATTGGCCTTGCCAGGCTGTTGCGGCAGGGGGTATACCTCCACTTGAAAACCGGCGTCCTCCAGCCAAGTGGCCAGCAGCTCGATCACTGCACGATTGCTGGTGTCGAATTCGGGGCTGACGCTGCTCATGGACGGGGTGGCGATGAGCTGACGCAGCATGGTGTTCAGGGTGAGCCGCTGTGTGGTCATGGTCTTGAAGCTTGCACGTTTTAGAAGCCGCCGGAAAGTCCGTGCAAATTAATCCTTCTGTGTCGAATCGGCAATGAAAATCGCACGGCGCAATCCTCGACTCGGCCGGTTTTGATTTTTTCCCTTAAAAAACGTCCGCTTGCGCTTAAACATTGGGCGCCATGTAATCGCTAGGGAGTTAACTAACTGGATACGTCTTGTTTTGCAGCGTATGCCCGGCTTGCAGCCCACTCTGATTGTGATCAGAATCGCCCATGCCGCTTATCGCCTGCAATGGCGCCGACGGGCTAGCCGGCGATGTGTTGCGAGGTCTTGATGACGTGGGCCGCCTGGGCCGGCAGAAAGTATTGATACACCGGCGCCGAATGGTGGGGATTGCTGGGGTCGTATGTCAGACCGTAAAGGGCGAAATAGGCTTCGGCCTGTGGCGGCATCAACTCGCGCCGCGAAACCAATTCCAGTAGTTTGGCGTTTTCGATGGTCTTCTCCAGCTGCGCGCCATGGGCGATAATCTCGGCCTTGAGGGCGGCGGGGATGGCGGAATTCCTTTCCGGCCGGGTGAACACCTGCAGCAGTAAACCCCGCGTGTAATGACCGGTGGGCGTGAGCACATCGATGCCTTCCTGTACCAGGGCGCGCATCACATCCTCCAGCGGCACTGCCGTGCGTATGCCGGCTTTTAATTGAGTGGCGCGAATACCGACGTGGTGGGCGGTGTAGCCGTATACCCGATTCCAGTGTTGGATAATCTGGCTGGGCGCATCGGCATCGGACTGATCGACGAATATCCTCAGCACCTGGCCGTTATTCAGAATTTTGTAGACCGGATAGGCATTCCAGCCGTCGGGAAACTGGTAATAGGCCTCGCCGCTGAACTGGGTCGAGACGTAGCCGTGTTTTTTCTTCAGCAGATTCGCCACCCGTTCGGCGTCGTCGTGTTCCTGGCTGCCGCAACGAATGGCCATATGATCGAAGATTACGTCCCAGCCGTAGCGCGGGGCGATTTCCAAAAGTTTTAAATCGGCCTGACTATACAAAAATGATTCGACGCACTTCACCGCACAGTAGATATCCAAATGTTTGACCCAGTCGGCGATGGTGCGCGCCTGTTGATCGGTCAAGGCCGCATTGGCGCGGGCCAGCAGGGCGGTGAGAAAATCATCGGCGTAATCCGACAGATGTCGCTTGGCGTCGGGCAGATCGTTTTCGAACGTCAGACTTTGCTTTGCGCTCTGATAGGCCGATAACAACTTAGAGACACCGCTCACGTCGTCAAAAAAGGGCAGCGCACTGACCTCGGCCGCTTCGGCCGCGAACGGCGTCATGTCGAGAGAGAAGAGCGTATCGTCACTGCCGTGCATATGGACAACTTCCGACTGCTCAGAGTCGCGCATAAAGGCAGACTCTTGGCCAAGCAAATGCTTGGCGACTGACACGGCGAAGCGGTAATAACGATCTGAGGACATAGCGGCCTCCTGCGCGGCTGCTGCAATGTTGGACAGAGACCAGGCTCTAACTTATATATCGGCCAAACGGAGGTAAAACGTTATGAAACGCCAAGTACTACTGTTGGGCGCCGGCAAGATCGGTTCACTGATTACCTGCATACTGGCCGAGTCCGGTGACTACGACGTCCATGTGGGCAGCCTCAACACCGATGCGGCAAAGCAGCTGTGTCAGGAGACCGGCCTGTGCGACGTCAAGGCCTTCCTGCTCGACGCCCGTGACGAAAGCGCCCTGGCCGCAGCCATGCAGCAACACAAATACGACGCCGTCATCTCCGGCCTGCCTTATTACTGCAATCCGTTGGTCGCCGACCTGGCGGCCCGCTATGACCTTAACTACTTTGACCTTACCGAGGACGTGGAAGTTACACGCCACGTGCAAAAAGTCAGCGCCGGCAGACAAACGATCTTCATGCCCCAATGCGGCCTGGCGCCCGGCTTCATTAGCATCGCCGCCAATGAGCTGATGCAGCACTTTGATGAGCTGGAAGTGGTCAAGATGCGTGTCGGTGCCCTGCCGGTCAATCCCAGCAATGTGTTGAAGTATTCGCTTACCTGGTCCACCGACGGCCTGATCAATGAATACGGCAATACCTGCTATGGCATCGAAGAGGGTGAACTGGCGGCGCTGCAACCCTTGGAGGGTTACGAGACCATCACCCTCGACGGCGTGTTGTACGAGGCCTTCAATACCTCCGGCGGCCTGGGTACTCTGGCGGAAAGCTATGACGGCAAGATCCGTCACATGAACTACAAGACCATGCGTTATCCTGGCCACTGCGATCAGATCAAATTATTGATGAATGATCTGCGCCTCAATGACGACCGCGATACCCTGAAGCGGATTTTGGAGAATGCCATCCCCAAGACCCAGCAGGATGTGGTGCTCATCTATGTGGCCGTGGCCGGTCGCATCAAGGGCGAACTGATGGAAGAAAACTATGTCAAAAAGGTTTACCCTCAGGATATCGCCGGCAAACGCTGGTCATCGATTCAGGTCACCACCGCGGCGGGCATCTGCAGCGCCATGGATATCGTGCTGGATGATCGTGACAGATTTCACGGCTTCGTCACCCAAGAGCGCATTGCCTTAGACGACGTGATCAACAACCGCTTCGGAAAATACTACGCATAGGAGAGAGTCGGATATGGATGTTCTCAAGTCGCTAAAACTCGAACAAGAAAACGCCTCGACTTGCAGCGCCCAGGGATGGCTGGACACCGCCGGTGCCAGGCTGATCGAATCCATCAATCCCGCCACCGCAAAAACCATCGCCAAGGTCTTTACCTGCTCACGCGACGACCACGACAGTGTCGTTAAACAAAGTGTCGCGGCGCAAAAGGCATGGGCCAATGTACCTGCACCGAAGCGCGGCGAAGCCATCCGCCGCATCGGCGAGGAGCTGCGCAAACACAAAGACGCCCTGGGCAGCCTGGTGGCCATGGAAATGGGCAAGATCAAACAGGAGGGCGACGGCGAGGTGCAGGAGATGATCGACATCGCCGACTTCGCCGTGGGTCAGTCGCGCATGCTCTATGGCCGCACCATGCACAGCGAACGGCCGGAACATAGGATGTACGAACAATGGCATCCGCTCGGGGTGGTGGGGATAATCAGCGCCTTCAATTTTCCCGTCGCGGTGTGGTCGTGGAACGCCTTCATCGCCGCCGTCGCCGGCAACACGGTGATATGGAAGCCGTCATCCAAGACGCCCTTGTGCGCCATCGCCATCCAACACATCTGCAATCACGTGATGGAGGAGATGGGCCATCCGGGTATCTTCTCCATGTTCCTGCCGGAGGACAACAACATCGCCCAGCGCTTTGTCGATGACAAGCGTATCGGCCTGATCTCATTTACCGGTTCCAGCAAGGTGGGGCATACAGTGGCGCGCAGTGTCTCCAAACGGCTGGGGCGTTATTTGTTGGAATGCAGCGGCAACAACGCCATCATCGTCGACGAGACCGCCGACTTGAAACTGGCCGTGCCCGCGATTGTCTTCGGCGCCGTGGGCACCGCCGGGCAGCGCTGCACCAGCACGCGGCGCTTGATTGTGCATGAGTCGATCTACAAGACACTGGTGGCGCAACTGGTGAATGCCTACAAACAGATTCGTATCGGCAATCCCTTGGACAAAGATGTCTTGATGGGTCCCCTCATCGATAAACACGCCGTCAATGATTTCAGGGCTGCCATCGGCCATGTGCAGGCGCGCGGCGGCAACATCCTGCACGGCGGACGGGTGATTAAGGAGGACGGTTATTTCGTCGAACCCACCCTGGTGGAAGTGAAGCGTCAATATGCCATTGTGCGTCAAGAGACCTTCGCGCCCATCCTGTATGTGATGCGCTACCGCAACATGGAAGGCGCTATTCATTTGCAGAACGACGTGCCCCAGGGCCTGTCCTCGGCCATCTTCACCAATTCGGTGAAGAACGCGGAGTTGTTCCTGTCCCATCGCGGCTCCGATTGCGGTATCGCCAATGTCAACATCGGCACCTCGGGCGCCGAGATCGGCGGTGCCTTCGGCGGCGAAAAGGAAACCGGCGGCGGGCGCGAGGCGGGCTCGGATTGCTGGAAGGCCTATATGCGCCGCCAGACCAATACCATCAATTGGAGCGATGAACTGCCGCTGGCGCAGGGGATCGAATTCGATCTCTGAGGCCGTGGCTGGCGGCAGCGCATGTAAATTTTGCCGTCCCATGCCCGATAATTATGCTTAAGCCATCAATCGAGCCATTAAGACCCGCATGAAACCAGACGCCTCCAATGCCACGAAGCTGACCACGCAGAGTGGTCATGCACAGACGCCGCAAGCCGTGGCCGAGGCCATGGGCAAGGTCCTGGCCGCCGCCGAGCAGGTGATACTGGGCAAGAATGCGCAACTGCGCCTGGCCCTGGCCTGCCTCATGGCCAAGGGCCATCTGCTCATCGAGGACCAACCCGGCATGGGCAAGACCACCCTGGCCCACGTGCTGGCACGCGTGATGGGGCTGGAATTTCAGCGCATCCAATTCACCTCGGACCTGCTGCCGGCCGATATCCTGGGCGCGTCCATTTACGAGCGCGACACGGGCAGCTTCACCTTCCATCCCGGCCCGGTGTTCGCCCAACTGGTGCTGGCCGACGAGGTCAACCGCGCCACCCCCAAGTGCCAGAGTGCGCTGTTGGAGGCGATGGAGGAGCAGCAGGTGACGGTGGAGGGCCGGACCTACCCTTTGCCACAGCCGTTTTTCGTCATCGCCACCCAGAATCCCATGCATCAGATCGGTACCTTTCCACTGCCCGAATCCCAGCTTGATCGTTTTCTGATGCGCCTGACCATGGGGTATCCCGACCGTCTCGCCGAACGCGGCCTGCTGGCCGGGCGCGACCGGCGCACCTTGGTGGCCGATCTGCTGCCGGCCCTGGTCCCTGCCGAACTGCAGGCCATCCAAGAACAGGTGGGGCGGGTGCATGTGGCCGATGCGCTGCTGGATTATCTTCAGGCACTACTGGATTTCAGCCGCCAGTCCGGCGCGTTCATGGTGGGCCTGTCGCCGCGCGGCGGCCTGGCCCTGCTGCGCGCCGCCCAGGCCTGGGCCCTGTTGCACGGCCGCAATCACGTGCTGCCCGAAGACGTGCAAATGGTGTTGCCGACGGTGGCCGGTCACCGCCTGCAGGGCTGTGGGGAGGCCAGCGGTCTGGGCCCGGAAACCCTGGCGGCACGGCTATTGGACGTCCCCATTCCCTGAGGCATGGTGGAAACCCTGCAGCGCTGGCTCGAGGCCCTGCCGCTAAGACTGCGCCCGCGCGGCCTGCGCTACCAAGCCGCCTCGGCCCGCGCGGCCGCCGTGCTCTACGGCCACCGCATCTTCGTGCTACCCACCAAGCAGGGGCTGGTGTTCCTCGGCATTCTATTATTGATGCTGCTGGGGGCGATGAACTACAGCAACAACATGGCCTTTGTGCTGACCTTTTGGCTGGGCAGCATCACCCTGGTGTCGCTGTTCCACAGCTACCGCAATCTGGCGCAGCTGGAGCTACGCCTGGCCGGCGCCGAGCCTTGTTTCGCCGGCGGCCATGCCGCCTTTCACCTGCTGCTGCACAATCCCAGCGCCCGACCGCGTTTTGATATCGAACTACGCAGCGGCGACGGCACCGAGGCGCTCACCTCCGTCGATGCGCAGGCGCAAAGCCGCGCCACACTGGCCCTGCCCGCCCCGCGGCGCGGACGTGTGGGACTGGGGCGGATCACCCTCGCGTCGCGCTATCCCCTGGGTCTGTTCCGCGCCTGGGCCTATATCGACGTGGAGGCCGAGACCCTGGTCTACCCGCGCCCGGCGCACCATGCCCCGCCGCCGCACAGCGGGCAGGGCGGCGGCGAGCGGCGCCAGAGTCGTGATGAAGCCGGCAGCGACGACTTCCACGGCCTGCGCGGCTATCAGCCCGGCGACTCGCCGCGCCATATCGACTGGAAGGCGCTGGCGCGCGAGCAGGGTCTGGTGACCAAGCAGTTTCAGCGCCATCAATCGCCGGAGCTGTGGTTCGACTGGGCCGACAGCCACGGCGCCGATGGCGAGACGCGCCTGTCCCAGCTGTGCCGCTGGCTGCTGGATGCCGACAGTCAACAGCAACGCTACGGCCTGCGCCTGCCCGGCGTGACGCTTGCGCCGGGGCAGGGCCGCCACCACCTGGATCAGTGCCTGGCGCGCCTGGCCCTGTTCGGGGAAGAGGCATGAGCGGGGCGCAGATCACCGTGCTCGATCAGCGCGCCATGGGCTGGCTGCTGATCGGCCTGGGGCTGACCATCCTGCCCCACCTGCTGCACTTGCCACTCTGGGCCGGACTGCTGATCGCGGCGCTGGGGCTGTGGCGCTGGCTGGCGGCGCGGCGCAACTGGCCCCTGCCCGACACCAAACTCAAGCTGATCCTGACCCTGGGCCTGATCGTGGTCATCTTCGTCCATTACGGCACCCTGGTGGGGCGCGAATCGGGCACCGCCCTGCTGGTAATCATGATGGGGCTGAAGCTGATGGAGCTGCGCCAGCGCCGCGATGTGCTGGTGCTGATGTTCCTGGCCTATTTCATCCTAGTGACCCACTTTCTCTACAGCCAGACCATCCCCTTGGCGATTTATGTCTTCACCGTGGCCTGGTTGCTGCTGGGCCTGCACATGTATCTGGCCAGCCGTGAGCTGCGTCCCTTGCGCCACAACCTACGTGGCGCCGCGGAGCTGATGCTGCTGGGGCTACCGCTGATGCTGGCGCTGTTCGTGCTGTTTCCGCGTATCGAGGGGCCTATCTGGGGTCTGCCCAAGGACGCCTACGCCGGCATGACCGGACTCAGCGACAGCATGAGTCCCGGCGCCATCAGCCAGTTGAGCCAGTCGGATGCGGTGGCCTTCCGGGTCGAATTCGACGGCGCCGCGCCGCCGCCGGAAAAGCGCTATTGGCGCGGCCCGGTGTTCTGGACCACCGACGGGCGTACCTGGACCCCTGGTCCACAACTGAACCGCGCCGGCTGGCGCATGCCCGCACTCGAGTCCCGTGGGGCGGCGGTCAGCTACACCGTAACCCTGGAGCCACACAATCGGGCGTGGTTGTTCGCCCTCGACCTGCCGGCCAGCGCCAGCGAGCAGGGGCGCATCACGCGCGACTACCAGCTGGTCGCGCCGAAACCGGTGCGGCAGCGGCTCAAATACCACATGCTCTCCTACACCGACTACAACACCGGCGCCCTGTCCGAGATCGAGCGCCGCCTGGGGCTGCTGCTGCCGCGCGAGCGCAATCCGCGCACCGTGGCGCTGGGACAGGAGTTGCGCCGTGAAGCCGCATCCGACGAAGAGGTGGTACGCCGTGCCCTGGCCCTGTTCCGACAGCAGCCCTTCACGTATTCGCTGACACCACCGTTGCTCGGCAGCGACGATCCGTCGGACGCGTTTCTGTTCGACACCCGCACCGGCTTTTGCGAACACTTCGCCGCCAGCTTCACCCTGATGATGCGCGCGGCAGGCATCCCGGCGCGGGTGGTGACCGGCTACCAGGGCGGCGAGCTGAACCCGGTGGACGACTACTACATCGTGCGCCAGCGCGACGCCCACGCCTGGTCCGAGGTGTGGCTGGCGGGGCGCGGCTGGGTGCGCATTGATCCCACCGCGGCGGTGGCGCCGGAACGCATCGAGCGCAGCATCGACACCTCGGCGGTGAGCGCCGGGGCGGTGCGGTTTAATGTGCCGCAAAGCGACCTGCTGGCCCGGGCCTGGCGCCGCATGCAGCTCAACCTGGATGCCGTCAACAACCGTTGGAACCAATGGGTGCTGGGTTACGGGCCCGAGCGCCAGGCGGAATTTTTGCGCAACTTGGGCCTGGACATCAAGGACTGGCGCCAACTCGGCGGGGTATTTGTAGTGGTCATGGGCGGCCTGCTGGCCGGCATCGCCACCTGGGTGCTGCTGCCGCGCCAACATCACCGCGATCCGGTGGTCAAGACGTATCGCCGCTTTTGCCGCAAGTTGGCGCGCCGGGGTCTGAAAAAGGCCGATCATGAAACGGCGGGGGATTTCGCCCGCCGGGTGAAACGGCAACGCCCGGAACTGGCGGCGCAGGTGGACCGCATTACCGCACTCTACGGCCATCTGCGTTATGCTGGTACAGGCAGCGACACACAGTTGCGCCTCTTGAAACAAAGCGTAGTGGAATTCAGTCCCTGATGTCGTCTTTATATTATTTTGCCTACGGTTCCAATCTGCACCCCCTGCGCTTTCGCCAGCGGGTGCCTTCCGCCCGTGTCGTCGCCAACGCCGTGTTGCCGGGCCATCAGCTGGTATTCGACAAACACGGCGGCGATGACTCCGGCAAATGCACCATCATGCCGGGCGCCGCCGAGGTACAGGGTGTGGTGTATGAAATGGAGGCAAGCGAACGCCCCGAGCTGGACATCTTGGAAAGCGGTTATGAGTGTTGCGAGCGCGTCGTTAACACGTTTGCAGGTGCCATGCCGGCATTCGTGTACATCGCCCGCGCCGAGATGATCATACCGGGGCTGCTGCCGTACCACTGGTACAAGCTCTATGTGTTGCTCGGTGCCCGGCAGCACGGGTTGGACCCCCATTACTGTCGGCGCATCGAAGCCCAGGCGCACATCGATGATCCCCACATCGAACGCCAACGGCAACACTTTCAAATTCTAGGTATTGAATAACGCGAGGTTGTTATGACTGAACAAAGAAGCCACCTGCCGCCCGCCAGCGCCGAGATGGAAAATAATGTGCGCGAGGTATTCCCCATCGGCACCGACCCGGAAGAGTTTGCCGCCAAGGATGGCGTCGGCTGGCTGGAGTTCACCTTTCATGAATACCGCTTCAGCGATCCGGAACTGGACAGCTGGATGCACACCGTCGGTAAAATCATCACCGATCCGAAAGCGCTGGAAGAAGTGCAGCGCAAACACCTCAGCGAAGAAGAATTCCGCGCGGTGCGCAAATATATGGAGGATGATGATTTGGAGGAGGATACGGATTTTTAGCCGGGAAGCCTTTTAGAAATGCATAGCGTGGCTCGGCGTGCTGGTAAGACCTCACGCCAGTCATGTTTACGTTTGAGGAGAGTGGGCGCAGTCACGCTGCATCAATTTTCAATTGCCTCTACCTTTAGCAGCTGTAATGCGAAGCCCTGAGTAAGGTGATCAATTCGACTTTTTCAGATACTGGGTCAACAGCACGATGCGCACGCCATTGACGCGGCCTTCGATCTGTTCGGGATTGTCGGTGAGGGCGATATTGCGCACGGCGGTCCCGCGTTTGGCGGTGAAGTTGGCGCCCTTGACATCCAGGTCTTTGATCAATGTGACCGTGTCACCGTTTTCGAGCACGTTACCGTTGCTATCCAAGGTGGCTGTGGCGGCCTCATCGGCATCCGTTGCACCGGCCTCGGCCCAATGCCGGGTCTCTTCATCCAGATAGAGCATATCGAAAAGGTCCCGCGCCCACACCTCGGTGGACAAGCGCTTGAGCATGCGCCAGGCCATCACCTGCACCGCCGGCACCTGGCTCCACATGCTGTCGTTAAGGCAGTGCCAGTGCTTCACATCGATGCTGTCGGGTTGCGTAATCTGTCCGTGACAGACCTGGCAAAGCATGATGCTGTGATCGGCATCCGGCGTCTGCGCCGGCGGCACGGCATATACCATCAAATCGGATTCGGAACCACAGAGTTCACACTTGGCGCCGCTACGCTGCCGCAGGGCTTGTTCGTTATTCATGGTTTAAGGTTCCTGTCTTAAGTGGGCGGCATTATGCCTTATTCTCCCACAAAAATCAGTGAAGAGTCCGGTAAAGACCTTCCGTTAGAATGGTATCCATTCACTTAGGAGAGCACCATGGCCGACAAAATGCCCGTTCTATTCATCAGCCACGGCAATCCCATGCTGGCCTTGGATAAGGCCGCCGGCGCGGACTATGCCGCTTGGGGTAAAGCGCTGCCTAGGCCCAAGGCGATTTTAATCTTCTCAGCCCACTGGGAAGAACCGGGGCTGGTCTTCGGTGAAACGCGACGCCATGACAAACTGATTTACGATTTTCACGGTTTCCCGCCGCCCCTGTTTCAGGTGCAATACCCGGCGCCCGGTGCCGAGGGCTTGCTGAGAGATATTCGTGTACTGTTCGATGAAGAGATACCGCAACGCCCGCGCGGCCTGGATCACGGCGTCTGGGTGCCCTTGCTGCACATGTGGCCCGACGCCGATGTGCCGGTGTTGCAAATGAGTCTGCCCCGGGTTTCGAATCAAGGCCTGTTTGAACTGGGCCGTCGGCTGGCGCCCTTGCGTGCGCAGGGGGTGATCATTGCCGGCGCCGGCACGCTGACCCACAATCTGCGCGAAGGCCTGGGCGGCGGTTATACCGCCACGCCGGAATGGGCCAGCCGCTTCGATGCCTGGGTGGCGCAGACCTTGGTCGAGGATAGACGGCGCTTATTGACGTGGGAAACCGAGGCGCCGGAGGCACAACGCAATCACCCCTCGCCGGAACACTTCCGGCCGTTGCTGATCAGCGCGGGCGCCGCCGACGAGGATGAAGCGCCCAGTTTCCCGACCGTCGGTTACGATTTGTTTACCTTTAGTAAACGCTCGGTGCAGTTTGGATAATCGTTAATCGTGGGCGATGGTTTTGTCGCTGAACAGAAAATCCTTCAGATGTTCGTCAAAGCATGGGTCGCGCCGCCGAATCCATTCCAGCACCATGGCGGCATGTTCTTTTTCTTCATCCCGGTTGTGGGCCAGGATGGCTTTGAGTTCTTTGTCCTTGCAGGCATCCACCCGTTGGTTATACCAATCCACCGCTTCCAATTCCTCCATCAGTGACGTGATGGCGCGGTGCATGTCACGGGTTTCGTCCGAGAGTTCGGCGAGGGGTTCGTGATAGCCTTCGTTTGCCATGGTGTTCTCCTTTCACATTACGGAACTTTAAAACGTACACTAACGGGTCGCGCGTGGCCAGGCGCGCGACGGCGTTTACTTGCCGATGCAAAAGGAGCTGAAGATGCGCCCCAATAGATCGTCGCTGCCGAACGCGCCGGTGATTTCGTTCAGGGCTTCCTGGGCCAGGCGCAGGTCTTCGGCCAACAGTTCGCCGGCTTGGTGTTTTTGTAAGGCTTGTTGGCCGTGCAGCACCCACTCGAGCGCTCTTCGCAGCGCATCCACGTGACGGCGGCGCGCCATGAAGTTGCCTTCGGCATTGCCTTGATAACCGACGCATTGTTTCAGATGTCGGCTGAGCAGTTCCAGGCCGGCCCCGGTCTTGGCGGAAAGGGCGATCTCCTGACCCAGGGGACCGTCGGCCACACCGGCGCGCGAATCGCTCAGATCGATCTTGTTGCGCACCACGGTGACGGCGATGTCATCGGGCAGCTTGTCGATGATGGCCTGATCCGCCGCGGTGATTCCGGCGGCGTCGTCTATTAATAACAATATCCGGTCGGCCTGTTGGATCTCGCTCCAGGCCCGTTCGATGCCGATCCGCTCCACCGTATCGCTACTGTCGCGCAGCCCGGCGGTGTCGATGATGTGCAGCGGCAGGCCGTCGATGCTGATTTCCTGGCGCAGGGTATCGCGGGTGGTGCCGGCGATCTCGGTGACTATGGCCAGTTCGCGCTGGGCCAGTTGGTTGAGCAGGCTGGATTTGCCGGCATTGGGCTGACCGGCGATGACCACATTCATGCCTTCGCGCAACAAGCAGCCCTGTTGGGCCTCGGCCAGAATGGTGTTGAGATGGGTGATGAGGTCTTGCAGTTGTGCGGTCACGGCGCTGTCGGAGAGGAAATCGATCTCTTCTTCGGGAAAGTCGATGGCCGCCTCCACATACATGCGCAGTTTGATCATCGCCTCCACCAGGGCGTGGATGCGCTGCGAGAATTCACCCTGGAGGGAGCGCAAGGCCGAACGCGCCGCCTGCACCGAGGCGGCCTCGATGAGATCGGCGATGGCCTCGGCCTGAGCCAGGTCGAGTTTGTCGTTGAGAAAGGCGCGGCGCGAGAATTCACCCGGCTGCGCCAGCCGTGCACCCAGGGCCACCACCCGCGACAACAGTAAGTCCAGCACCACCGGGCCGCCGTGGCCCTGCAGTTCCAATACATCTTCGCCGGTGAAGGAGTTGGGACCCGGAAAATAGAGGGCGATGCCTTGGTCCAACACACTGTCGTCGCTGTCGCGGAAGGGTAGATAGGCGGCATGGCGCGCTGCCGGACATTGGCCCAGCACGGCGGCGGCGATTTGTGGCGCCCGCGCCCCGGAGACGCGCACAATGCCCACCCCGCCCCGGCCGGGCGGGGTGGCGATGGCGGCGATGGTGTCGTTACTGTCTTGCATAGTCGCAAAATGAAAAGGGCGCCGGCGGCGCCCTTGTTCAATTATTTTTTGGTCTCGGCCGCCTTTTCGATCTTGGCAGTAATGTACCACTGTTGCGCCACCGAGAGGACGCTGTTAGCCAGCCAGTACAGCACGAGACCCGCCGGGAAGAAGGCGAAGAACAGGGTGAAGATGATGGGCAGCGCCATCATCACCTTGGCCTGGACCGGGTCGGGCGGCGGCGGATTGAGTTTCTGCTGCACGAACATGCTGACACCCATGAGCAGGGGCAGCACATAGTAGGGGTCGCGGATAGAGAGGTCTTGGATCCAGAGAATGAACGGTGCCTGGCGCAATTCCACACTCTCCAGCAGCACCCAATACAGGGCGATGAACACCGGGATCTGGACGATCATGGGCAGACAGCCGCCGAGTGGATTGATCTTTTCCTTTTTATACAACTCCATCATGGCCTGGCTCATGCGCTGACGGTCGTCGCCGTAGCGTTCCTTGAGCTGCTGCATCTTGGGCGCGAACTTACGCATATTGGCCATGGAACGGTAACTGGCTGCCGACAAGGGATAGAAGATCAGCTTGATAATCAGCGTCACCATGATGATGGCCCAGCCCCAGTTGCCGAACAGGCCGTGGAACCAGTCCAGCACCCAGAACAGCGGCTTGGCGATGACGGTGAGCATGCCGTAGTCCACGGTCAGGTCCAGACCTTCGGCCAGGTCTTCCAGTACATCCTGCTCCTTGGGTCCGACGAAAAAGCGGGTGGTGAAACTGGCGCTCTGGCCCGGCGCCACGGACTCACTGGGCGAGACCAGCCCCAGCACGAAGCGATCGTCCCCCGGCGCCTTGGTATAGAAATGGTTAGTCTGATCGGGGGGCGGAATGATGGCGCCGAGGAAGTAGTGCTGAATCATGGCCGCCCAACCGCCGTTGATGTCACGGCTCAGACTTTGCTCGGCCATGTCGTCAAACTCGATCTTTTCGTATTTCTCCGCCTCGCTGTAAATGACACCGCCGGTGTAGGTATAGATAAAGGCGGACTCGCCGCTGCCGTCGGGGCGGCTGCGCTGCAGTTGGCGGTATTGGCGGCCCTGCCATGCGTCGGCCGAGTTGTTCTCGATGGTCTGCTCGACATCGATGACATGACTACCGCGATAAAACACCAGGGTCTTGGTGACCTTGATGCCGCTATCGTCCTGCCACACCAGGGGCACGCGCAGCTCGTCCTGACCGGGCGCTAATTCATAATCGCTGCGCTGGGCAGTGAAGTTGGCGTAATGATCGGGTGCCGCGCTGTCGGAAAGCAGGCCCGTCTGGGCCACGAACAGATTGGGCAGGGTGTCTTTCAGCAGGCGGAAGGGCTCATCGGGCTTGTCGCTGGCGACCGGGTAGTCCAACAGGTCGGCCTCACGAATATCACCGCCGCGGGTATCGATCTCTATATCAAAGGTATCGGTGCGCACATGGATGCGCTGATTGGCGGGGCTGGCCTCCATGCCGGTGTCGGGCGCCGCCGGGGTATCGGCCTTGGCCGCGCTGTCGCTGTGCGGCTGCTGCGCGATGGGTACGTCTTTCGGGACCTCGGCGGTGGGTGCGCCGCCCGTGCTCTCTACCTGGCTGCCGGCCACCGGTTGCGGACCGTAGTCGGCCTGCCATGCCTCCCACGTCAAAAACAGGATGAAGGCTAGGGCAAAAAATAGTATGAGACGCTGGTTATCCATGATTATTGTACTTGCTTATTGATGGGTTCCGGCACTGGATCCACCCCGCCGGGGTGCCAAGGGTGGCAGCGCGCGATACGTTTAATTGCCAACCAAGTGCCCTTGATGGCGCCGTGACGACGAAGCGCGGTCTCGGCATAGCAGGAGCAGGTCGGATGAAAGCGGCAATGGTGCCCCAAAAACGGTGACAATAACAAGCGGTATGCGCGCACGAAGAGGATCAAGAGTGTTTGCATCGTTCCAGTTCCAGCCATTGCCTATGGAGCAGAGAAAACAGTTCCTGGTTTGTTTTCGTCACCGCGCTGTGCTTGCCGATGACGACGATGTCGAGCCCGGCCAAGTGCGCCTGGGAATGCCGAAAGCTTTCTCTGATCAGTCGCTTGAGGCGGTTGCGTTGTACCGCCGATTTGGCGCAGCGCTTGGATATGACCAGCCCCAGACGCGGCTGATCCTGCCGGTTGGCCCGGGCCAGGGCGGTGAAACAGGCGTTCGCCGCTCGGCAAGGCTCGGCGAAGACGTAGTCAAATTCGCCCGCGGTTTTTAATCTCAGGGTTTCGGGAAACCCATACTGGCGGGCACTCAAGACGACTTGGCGGGTCTCGGCGTTATACGGCCAGACGCTTGCGGCCCTTGGCGCGACGATTCTTCAGGATTTTGCGGCCATTGGCCGTAGCCATCCGGGCACGAAAACCGTGGGCGCGTTTACGCTTGAGTACGCTGGGTTGAAATGTTCTTTTCATCGCCTACATCCATCCAATTGTGATCACAGAGAAATTGCCGCCTGGGGCCGTCGCCCGGGTGCTGCGGAAAGCGCGCAAGGATAGCCGTTGTACGGCGCCGTTGTCAATTGCGGCGGGCAAAAAATAGGGCGCGTCGGGGTGTGGATAACTGTGCCAAAGGGGGGTAGACTTGCCAGTCCCCATATCTCTGATACCAGCAACCGCCGTCACGAGGGTAATGGCAACGATGTCACTTTGGCAGCAATGTCTTGAGCAGCTGGAAAGCCAGCTCAACGCGCAACAGTTCAATACCTGGATCCGGCCGTTGCAGGCCGTGGAGGAAGGTGATTCGCTGCGGCTGCTGGCCCCCAATCGATTTGTGCTGGATTGGGTCAACGAGCGCTTTTTCGAGAATATCCAAAACATCGTTGCCCAGCTCGAGAACGGTGAACAACAGCGAGTGGTGTTGGAGATCGGCAGTCGTGAACGCGCCGTGCCGGTGGAATGCAACACCGGCCGGGCGACGGCTGAGCCGAGGACGGCCGCGTCGAAGAATAGTCGCACCCAGTTCCGACGCCGGGAAGACCAGAATCCGATCCACCACATTAGTAATCTACGGGATGAATTCACCTTTGACAGTTTCGTCGAGGGTAAATCCAATCAAATCGCTAAGGCCGCATCCACCCAGATCGGCGAGAACCCGGGGGTCGCTTACAACCCCTTGTTCGTCTATGGCGGGGTCGGCCTGGGTAAGACCCACCTTATGCATGCGGTGGGTAACCTGATGCTGGACAAGAGACCAGACTCCCAGATCATCTATGTACACTCCGAGCGTTTCGTTGCCGACATGGTCAAGGCCTTGCAACACAACGCCATCGACGATTTCAAGCGTTATTACCGCTCGGTCGATGCGCTGTTGATCGACGATATCCAGTTTTTCGCCGGAAAGGAGCGCTCCCAGGAGGAGCTGTTTCATACCTTTAACACCCTGATCGAGGGCCAACGCCAGATCATTATTAGCTGTGACCGTTACCCAAAAGAGATCGAAGGACTGGAAGAACGGCTCAAATCCCGCTTCGGTTGGGGTTTGACGGTGGCCATCGAGCCGCCGGAACTGGAGACCCGGGTCGCCATCCTGATGAGCAAGGCGCAGCAGATGAACGTGGAGCTGCCCCATGAGGTCTCGTTTTTCATGGCCAAGCGCATACGCTCCAACGTACGCGAGCTGGAAGGGGCGCTGCGCCGAGTGATCGCCAATTCACGTTTCATGGCCCGGCCCATCACCCTGGATTTCGCCAAGGACGCCCTGCGCGATCTGTTCGCGGCCCAGGACAAGCTGGTGACCGTGGAAAATATCCAGAAAACCGTGGCCGAGTATTTTAAAATCCGGGTGGCCGACTTATTATCGAAAAAGCGTTCCCGATCCGTCGCCCGGCCCAGGCAGCTGGCTATGGCCTTGGCAAAGGAATTGACCAATCACAGCCTGCCGGAGATCGGTGATGCCTTCGGCGGTCGCGACCATACCACCGTCTTGCATGCTTGCAAGAAAATCAATGAGTTACGTGATGGGGATGTACGTGTCAATGAGGACTATCAAAACCTGTTAAGAATACTTACTACATAATGTGATCAATCTGTGGATAAGTTTTGCCTGTGGATAAGCCGCTTATTTATCCACAAGTTAACCACCGGATACAGGCCGGTTATAACCAGGCTAAACTGCGTAAATAGCGGTATTAAGCACATGATTTAAAAGTAAATTTTTAAGTTATTAAGATTTTTTGGGGCCTATAATAATAACAATAATAAAAGATCTTAATTTATTTAATTAATATTTAAGGATTAGCATGGAACTCAACATCGAACGTGAATTGCTGTTAAAACCCTTGCAACAGGTAATTGGGGTTGTAGAGCGCCGCCAGACACTGCCTATTTTGGGTAACGTGTTGTTAAAGACAGCCGACAATGAGCTAGCCATTACCGCCACCGATCTTGAAATTGAGATGATGAGCCATGTGCCCTTACAAAACAGTGAGTTGGGAGAGACCACCTTGCCGGCACGCAAATTCATTGATATCTGCAAGGCCTTGCCCAACGATGCTGCATTGACCATCAAACTGGAAGGTGATCGCGCCATTCTGCGGTCCGGTAAGAGTCGCTTCGTACTGTCGACCCTACCGGCGAGTGAATTCCCCAATATCGATAGTTTCGATCCGCTGGTTGAATTCGAGATCAGTCAAAAACAGCTGAAGAAACTTATCGACAAGACCTCATTTGCGATGGCGCAACAGGATGTGCGCTATTACCTCAACGGCCTGTTGTTCGAGTTTTCCGAGGATATGATCCGAGTGGTGGCCACCGACGGCCACCGTTTGGCGCTCAGCGATGTTAAAATGACGACCGGCGTGAGTGAATTACAGCAGGTAATCGTACCGCGCAAGGCGGTGATGGAATTGGCGCGCTTGCTGGAAAATAGCGACGCGATGGTGAAGGTGCAATTGGGCAGTAATCATATGCGCTTGGTCACGGGGGAATTGAGTTTTATCACCAAGTTGATCGATGGTCGTTTTCCCGATTATCAGCGCGTGGTGCCCCAAGGCGGCGACAAGATCGTCATTGCCGACCGTAACTTGATACACCAGGCCCTGAGCCGGGCCTCCATTCTCTCCAATGAAAAATACCGTAGTGTGCGCTTTACCTTGTCAGCCGGCAGCCTGCAGGTAATGGCCAACAATCCGGAGCAGGAAGAGGCTGAGGAAGAAATCAGCGTGGACTACGACGGACCCACCCTGGAAATCGGCTTCAATGCCAGTTATATCCTGGACGCCCTGAATGTAATCGGCGACGAAAACGTATTGTTGGAACTCACTGACCAAAACAGCTGCTGCCTAATCAAATCACCCACGGCCGAGGAATCACGCTACGTCGTTATGCCGATGAGGTTGTAGTTTCTGGCTAATAGAGCCGCCTTAATCGTATTCTCGTCAGCCATCGCCGGGGTCGGATGATGGCCTTGGACCTGCTGTCCATTCAAAATCTTCGCAATATCCAGGCGACCTCTATAGAACCTTGCGCTAGGTTGAATGTGGTCTTCGGCGCCAATGCCAGCGGCAAAACCAGTCTGCTCGAGGCGATTTATTTGCTCGCCAGGGGAAAATCGTTTCGCTCCGCCTATAGCCGCAGGATCGTGCGGCATGAACATGCCGAATTGACGGTGTTCGGGCGTATTGCCTCGGCGGACGGTCGGCGCCATGCCTTAGGTATCCAAATTAAAGAGGGTAAGTTCAGTGCCAAGGTGAATGGGACCTTCGAGCAAAAGAGCTCCCGTCTTGCGGCACTGTTACCTTTGCTCCTGATCTCGCCGGATGGGGATAAGTTGATCACGGGCAGCCCGCGACAACGAAGGCGCTTCGTGGACTGGGGATTGTTCCACGTGGAACCTGAGTTTCTGTCGGTCTGGCAACGTTATAACCGCTTGTTGCAACAAAGGAACGCCTTATTGCGGCAGAAACGGCGCGACTTATTGTTGCCCTGGGACGACCAATTGATCGTAGCTGCCGCGCGTCTGGACCAATATCGACGGGATTATGTGGATAAATTGGCGCGGCAGGCCGACCATTTTATCCGGCAGCTGCTCGCCCTCGACACCTTCGAATTCCGCTATCAATCGGGCTGGCCGCCAGGCGAAGGCTATGTCGACAGTTTGAGAAGCAATCTAGAAAGTGATCTACGCGCTGGGTTTACACAGCGCGGCCCGCATCGCGCCGACCTTAATGTGCGTGTCGCGGGGCGATCGGCCGCCGAGGTGCTCTCAGGCGGGCAGCAAAAATTGGCTGCCTGCGCCCTTTTGCTGGCGCAGGCCAGCGTGTTTAATCGGCATACGCAAAAAAATTGCATCATTTTGGTGGACGACCTACCGGCCGAACTCGACAGCCATCGCCGCCATAATTTTATGCAGTTACTGTATTCAATCGGTGGCCAGCTATTTGTGACCACCACGGACCGAGATTCCCTGGATCTTGATGTATTCAGTGACAAGCGTGTGTTCCACGTGGAACAGGGAAGTATCACACGTGAAAATGAAGACGGGGATTGAGCAACACGGTATAATTTAGCCCGTGTATCCAGCCGGTTCGCTGGCGACGATCTTAAATAAATCAGAGACTTTTAGACACTATGCGCACTGAACAGCAGAGCTACGATTCTTCCAATATTAAGGTGTTAAAGGGACTGGATGCGGTTCGCAAGCGGCCGGGTATGTATATCGGCGATACCGATGACGGCACCGGCCTGCACCATATGGTATTCGAGGTGGTCGATAACTCCATCGACGAGGCGCTGGCGGGCCATTGTTCCCAGATCGATGTCATTCTCCACGCCGATGGCTCGGTGTCAGTGTCCGACAACGGTCGCGGCATCCCTGTGGATATTCACCCCGAAGAGGGGCGTTCCGCCGCCGAAGTCATTCTCACC
This sequence comes from Candidatus Tenderia electrophaga, assembly GCA_001447805.1. Lineage (NCBI taxonomy): Bacteria > Pseudomonadati > Pseudomonadota > Gammaproteobacteria > Tenderiales (SeqCode) > Tenderiaceae (SeqCode) > Tenderia (SeqCode) > Tenderia electrophaga (SeqCode). The sequence goes on along the minus strand of CP013099.1, from coordinate 3,172,290 downwards.
GTACTGCACGCAGGGGGTAAATTTGATGATAATTCCTACAAGGTATCGGGCGGTCTGCATGGCGTCGGGGTATCAGTGGTCAATGCCTTGTCCGAAGAACTGAATCTCACTATCTATCGCAATGGCCGTATTTTCAGCCAAGAATACGCCATGGGGGAGCCCCAGGCGCCGCTGCAGGAAAAGGGCGATACCGATAAACGCGGTACCACCATTCGCTTCAAGCCCAGCCGCGCTATCTTCACCGATACTGAATTTCATTACGATATTCTGGCCAAGCGCCTGCGCGAACTGTCATTTTTAAACTCCGGGGTGAAGATTCACCTCGTCGAAGAAAAGTCGGAAAAAGAGGATATATTCGAGTATGAAGGCGGTATACGGGCCTTTGTCGAGCATCTGAATTGCAACAAGACCCCGCTGCATCCCACGGTGTTTTATTTTAGTACCGAAAAAGACGATATTGTGGTGGAAGTGGCAATGCAGTGGAATGATTCCTATCAGGAAAACATCTTCTGCTTTACCAATAACATTCCCCAGCGCGATGGCGGCTCCCATCTGGCCGGCATGCGCGCGGCCCTGACCCGCACCATTAATCAGTACATCGAGCGTGAAGGTCTGGCCAAGAAGCACAAGGTTTCCCCTTCGGGTGATGATGCCCGGGAGGGGCTGACCGCAGTGCTGTCGGTCAAGGTGCCCGATCCCAAGTTTTCCTCCCAGACCAAGGAAAAATTGGTCTCCTCCGAGGTTAAACCGGTGGTGGAATCCACCATGTCCGAGAAATTGAATGAATTCCTGCTGGAGAGCCCCAGCGATGCCAAGAGCATTATCGGGAAGGTTATCGACGCAGCACGCGCCCGCGAGGCCGCCCGCAAGGCCCGCGAAATGACCCGTCGCAAGGGTGTGCTGGATGTGGCCGGCTTGCCGGGCAAACTGGCCGATTGCCAGGAAAAGGACCCGACCCAGTCCGAATTATTCCTGGTGGAGGGCGATTCCGCCGGCGGTTCCGCCAAGCAGGGCAGGGATCGTAAATTCCAGGCCATCCTACCGCTCAAGGGCAAGATTTTGAATGTAGAAAAGGCACGCTTCGACAAAATGCTGTCCTCGGCCGAAGTGGGTACCTTGATCACGGCCTTGGGCTGCGGCATCGGCCGCGAGGAATACAACCCGGACAAACTGCGCTATCACCGCATCATTGTCATGACCGACGCCGACGTGGACGGCTCCCATATCCGTACCCTGTTGCTGACCTTTTTCTACCGTCAGATGCCTGAGTTGATCGAGCGCGGCTATGTCTACATTGCCCAGCCGCCGCTTTACAAAATCAAGAAAGGCAAACAGGAGCGCTATGCCAAGGACGATGCCGAGCTGAACCGCTATCTCTTGGAAGTGGCGCTGAACGATGCTCAGCTCACGGTGAGCGAAAATTCGCCCCCCATCAGCGGCGAGGCCTTGGAATCCTTAGCCAATAGCTATAACGCCGTGATCGCCAGCATTAACCGCCTCGCCATGCGCTATAACGGCCTGGCGCTCGAGAAGATGATTTATATGGCGCCGGTGACAGACAGCTTACTGAGTGATCCGCCGCAAATGCAGACCTGGGCCCAGGAGCTTGAACAGCGCTTGAACAGCGCTGCCGCCAACAGCCGTGATCTCTATGCCGTGCGCGCGGAGATGAATCAGGAAGGTGACGGTATCAGTCGTATCGTGATTACCGAAACGCGCCACAGCATCGCTAATGAGCGGGATATTCCGCGCGCCTTCTTTGGCTCCGGTGAGTATCAGGCCATGGTCAAGCTGGGTCAGCAGCTCGATGGTTTGATCGGTGAAGGTGCCGAAATCAAGCGCGGCGAAAAGACCTTGAAAGTATCCAGCTTCAAGCAGGCACTCACCTGGTTGCTGGAAGAGGCCAAGCGCGGCCAGCAGATTCAACGCTACAAAGGACTGGGCGAGATGAACCCGGGACAGTTGTGGGAGACCACCCTCAATCCAGAAACCCGGCGCCTGCTCCAGGTTCAAATCGAGGATGCGGTTGCGGCTGATTTGATTTTTACCACCTTGATGGGGGATCAGGTGGAGCCGAGACGCCAGTTCATTGAGAAGAATGCCCTGTCGGTGGAGAATCTAGATGTATAAAAAAATATAGTATACTATATATTTTTATATAACTATTTTTTAATCTGTCGCTAGTCTTTCCGCGTACACACGGGTACCAATCAGTCCGACCCCCGGATTGGTGATCACGTTGACCGGCATGCGCTGCATCAGTTGTGCCATTTTGCCTTTGGCATTGAAGGCCGCCATGAAGTCCCCTTGGCGCAGCTGTTGGATGATCTTGGCGGCGATTCCCCCCGCCACAAATACCCCGCCGCGGGGCAGGCAGGCCAAGGCGTAGTTGCCGCACTGGCCGCCATAGATCTTCACGAACAATGCCATGGCTGCGCCGGCCAGCGAAGCACTGTCCTGATCGGCGGCCGTGGCAATGGCCGCCGCCGGGTCGGCTGCTTGCCGGATGCGCTGATAGTCGAGCGAGTCCAGCAGTTGCTTCATCTCGGCCAGCGCGGTAAAGATATTCATTAAGCCCGGTCCCGAAAGCACGAATTCCACGGAACAGCGGCCGTGCTTGCGCATAATGTGCTCGGCCAATTTGAGCTGCATCGTATCGCCGGGGGCGAAGTCGGCATGACCCCCTTCACTGGGCATCACCCGATAACCTCCTTCTCCCCAGACCATTTGCGCCACCCCCAAGCCAGTCCCGGCACCGACCACCAGACGATTGCCTTGGGCAAGCGGTTCACCGCCCTGCAGGCTGACGAAATCCGATTCGGGCAGGGCGTCGATACCGTGACCGACCGCTTCAAAGTCGTTGATCAGCGCCACCCGGGGTAGTTTGAAGCGCCGCGCCAGCCCGGCGCTGTCCATCTGCCAGGGCAGATTGGTGATGGCTGCCGTGTGCCCGCTGTCCGTGTGGACCACCGGACCGGCCACGCCGAAACAGGCGGCGGCGACACCGCTGGCATCGTGCTGGCTGAGGAATTGTTCCAGGATCAGATCAAAGCTCGGGTAATCGGCGCTGGGGAAGCGCTGTTCGGTCAACACCTCGACCCTATTTGCGGCGACGACGACATGTTGCAGCAAGGTCTTGGTGCCGCCGATGTCGCCGCACAGCAGTTGCATCAGCGTACCCAGCGGGCCGCGGCGTGATCCAGATACCAGCTCAGGTCGCGCTTGGGGTTGAGCCGTTCCACCGGCAGCGGTGTGTTGACCGAGGGATAGTGAAATACACGATCGACGATATCGTTCTTGGCCTCGCCGGTCACCAGCAGCCAGACGTGTTCGGCGCTGTTGATAACCGGCAAGGTGACGCTGATGCGCCAGCTGTTTTTGTCCTCCACCCAAACGGCGGCGGCGCAACGGTCCTCGACCTGGAGGATGTCGGTGCCGGGAAACAGGGAAGCGACGTGGCCGTCCGCGCCCAGTCCGAGCAGCACCAGATCGAACACCGGGCGGTTGTCTTCATCCAAGGGCAAAAACCCCTTGAGCGTGGCGTGGTAGGCCTGCGCCGCCTTGTCCGGCTCCAGTTCGGCCTGCACCCGATGCACATGGGTCGGATCGATGTTGATGTGCTTGAACAGATAACGATTGGCCATGGCGTAATTACTGTCCGGATGGTCGGGCGGCACGCCCCGCTCGTCGCCGAAGAAGAGCCGCATTTTGCCCCACGGAAGCGCATCGGCATAGGGCGGTTTGGCGAGGATTTGATAAAGCTTTTTGGGTGTGGATCCGCCGGCTAGGGCGACGCTGAATTCCCCCTTTTGCTGCACGCATTGTTGCGCCAGACGGAGGAAATCTTTGGCGGCTTCTAGGCAGATCGCATCCGCGTCCGGCTTAATAATTTTGTATGTTTGCACCTGACTAATACTAACCTGTGGTTAAAAAATGTAAAGATTCAGCGGCAGGTCTGAAACGCCAGCCGCGCCTGGGCGATGAACTGAATAAACGCGCGATGTTGCGCGCTGCTGATGGGATAACGCGAGTGAGCTTTGTCGGCATAGACAAAACCGATCGGCTTGGCACCGGAACGCAGCGGTGCAACGACGAAGCTACGCGCCCCGATCTGGGTATGAAACTTGTTAGGCAGTACGCCCTTCCAGCGCTCGTCACGGCTGTTTTCGACCAGGATATCGGTGCCCTCCACCAGTACCCGGGCAAAGATGTCATTCGTGGGATTCACCGCGCGACTGAAATATTCTTTCATCAACTCCTTGTCGGTGCCGATGGCGATGCGGCCCGAATACTGTTTACGATCCATGCCCAGCAGGCACAGCACCACGCGCGGGAATGCGGCGGCCACGTGAATCCCCTCGAGCGCCTTGATCAGAACGGTATTGAGCTTGGAACCGTCCGTGATAAGGGAGGTGATGTCCTGAATATACTGAAGCTGCAAGCCCTGATCCACGACGCCCTCCGCGTCCCGGGCCGTTGGCTGGGCGACTTGGTCCTGATCCGCAGCCGCTGCATCCGCTAGCGCGCTGTTTTGTCGCGGCGCCGCTGCGCTGCTCGGTTGGGTCCCGACCGGCGTCGGCTGCGACGCGATTTGATTGCTGACATAAAACGAGAATTGGCTGGCCAGCTTGTCTCTGCCTTCGTCGTCGGTCTCGGCGATTACCGGCATCAGTTTTTTGGCGGGCAACCCGTAGGTCGTGGCCAAGTCACAGGACATTTTGAACGAATCGCTTAGGGATGCCTCGATGGAATTCAGGCGCATGCCGGTGGCTTGTGCCAGATCGACCATCAATTCGCGCGTACTGCTAGCCTCAGAAGGATGGGCGCTGTACAGCGCCCCCACCAGCGATGATGCAAGTGAGGTCAACACCTTGTTGAGCTCTAAGGGTTTGGTGATTTGGCCGGTGATCTTGAACGGCTCACTGTTCATGGTGGCAACGATGTGTGAGGAAAAGTCCCAACTGGCGGCCAATTCGCTACCGATCTTCTGCATGCTACCCCCCAGCACCTGCTTTTCATTGCTATCCGGATCGTTGTCACCTTGCTTGTTCAGCTCGGCGATTTCGATGTATTTGTGCGGCAGGTAATTGGCGACGGCGATTTCCCCTAAATCATGCAGCAGGGCACAGGTATAGGTCTCCTCCGCATCCTTGACACCGATCTTTATGGCCAGGTCGCGCACGAAGCCGGCGGTGATGTAGGCGCGCACCAGTAGCTTGTCCATATCGATGGAGGGGTGCTCGTTTTGGAAGCTCTCGATGAACTTCATGGTCAGGCTGAGATTTTTCACCGTCTCGAAACCGAGCAGCACGATGGCGCGCGACACCACGCCGACCTTGCCGCCGCTGCGGTTGTAATAGGGGGAGTTGGCCAGACGCAGGAGCTTGATGCTCAGGTTGGCGTCTTTCAGCACCCCCTGCGACAGGGCCATGACGTCGGCGTCGGGGTCGGAACTGACGGCGCAAATATGGTTGACCGAGGCGCTGAAAACAGGCAAATCGCCGCTCTGCTCAATCTTTTTCTTGAGTGCTTGCAGCGTGTTTTCGAGAGTAGCGCTCATCCCTGTCCTGTCAGTGTCGACCGCCATCGGCCTTTTAATCCATTGATAGCTTTGGTGAATTCGTATTATTCAAAGATCAACTTGCAACGCTTTGCTTTTATAACATCGGCACAAAGACAAGCGGCTTGACCGGCGCCAGAGGGCGGCATACTCTGTGAAGTTCGACACAGGATGAATAACGACGGGCTAATAACATCAGGGTAGAGGAGGCACGATGGAAGGCTACATGTGGTTGATTTTAATAAGCATGCTCGGTGTGGGGATACTCTTCGGTTTTGTCATCGGGCGCAGCAAGGGGGATGTCTCGGCACCCAAAGTGAGAGAGCTGGAAAAAGACCTGCACCAGGCCAAGGAACAATTGCAGACCTACCGCAGCGAAGTGACCACCCATTTCGAAAAGACCGCCACCCTGTTCAATCAGCTCACCAAGGACTATCGCGAAGTCTACGAACACCTGGCGACCAGCTCCAACAAACTGTGTGGCACAGACACCGCCAAGCTCAAAAGCCTGACCGCCGACAAGAATGTCTTGGAAGGCGAACGCCAAGCGACGGACCAGGATCAGTCGGCGTCCGGCGCGGCCGCGGCGCAACAAACACCTGCAAACACGACCGCAGCCGATGCGAAGGCCGGCAAAGCGGCGCCGCACGGCGCCGAGGAGGCGGCCCCACAGCCGCCAAAAAAGCCAGCGGCTGAGACGCCGGCGGATGCCTCGGCCGGCACGGCAGCGAAAAAGGACGACGGTAGCCCGGCAGACGTAACGACCGCTTCACCGAAAGAAGGCGCCTCATCAGAGGAAGCGCCGCGCACCATTCACTGATTTACTTACGTTCCAGAATTTCGAAACTGCAGGGGAAGGCATTGGCCGCATCGGCGGGGTGGTCAATGCGTTCCACCTCACGCCACTGATTCAGGTCGATCTCCGGAAACCAGGCGTCACCTTCGGGCTCGGTATGCACCCGAGTGAGATAAAGGCGGTCCGCCCGGGCCAGCGTCTGGGCGTAAAACGAGGCGCCGCCGATAATCATCACCTCGGCTTCGGCGGCGCACAGTGCCAGCGCCGCGTCGATGCTATCGGCCAGCTCGCACCCCTCAATTGCCAAGCCGGGCTCCCGGCTGACCACGATATTGCGGCGTTTGGGCAGGGGCTTGCCGATGGAGTCGAAGGTCTTGCGTCCCATGAGCACCGGTTTGCCCAGGGTGTGGCGGCGAAACCATTGCATGTCGGCCGGCAGGTTCCACGGCAACCGGTTGTCGATGCCGATGACTCGATTGTCGGCCAGGGCGGCGATGAGGGAAATCTTCACAGGGCGGCCCTCATATGGCGATCGGTGCCTTGATATGGGGATGGCACCGGTAGTTCACCAGTTCGAAATCCTCGAAGCGAAAATCGAAAATATTCTTCACCGCCGGATTGATGCGCATTTGCGGCAGCGCATAGGGCTGGCGTGCCAACTGGGTCTCGGCCTGTTCCAGGTGATTGAGATACAGATGGGCGTCGCCGAAGGTATGGATAAACGCCCCCGGCGCCAGCTCGCAGACCTGGGCGACCATCAGCGTCAGCAGGGCGTAAGAGGCGATGTTGAAGGGCACCCCCAGGAAGATATCGGCGCTGCGTTGATACAGCTGGCAGGAGAGCCGGCCGTCCACCACGTAGAACTGGAAAAAGGCGTGGCAGGGCGCCAGCGCCATGCGGCCCTGTTCCACGTTGGCCTGAGGGCTGATGGATTCGTCCGGCAGGTCGGCCGGGTTCCAGGCCGAGACAATGAGGCGGCGCGAATCGGGTTTGCGCCGGATCTGTTCAATGAGCTCGCTGATTTGGTCGATGTTGCGACCGTCGGGCGTAGGCCAGGAGCGCCACTGCTTGCCGTAGATCGGGCCCAGGTCGCCGGCCTCGGTGGCCCATTCGTCCCAAATGCTGACGTCGTTGTCCTTTAGATATTGAGTATTGGTCTCACCTTTAAGAAACCACAGCAATTCATGAATGATGGAACGCAGATGACACTTCTTGGTGGTCACCAGCGGAAAACCTTCATTTAAATCAAAACGCATTTGATAACCGAACACGCTCACCGTGCCGGTACCGGTGCGGTCTTCTTTGCGTGCGCCCTGTTCATATACATGGCGCATTAAATCGAGATATTGTTGCATCGTTGTCCTGTCTGAGCGGCGGTTAATCAAGCATAACAAAGTTCATATTCATGCAGCGGCCTGGTTTATGCGGCAGTCTGGGGCTGACGCTTGTGGGCCCAAAGCATGAGGATGGCGCCGGCAATGACCATGGGCAGGGACAAGAGTTGCCCCATGGTGAGCCAGCCATAGGCCAGATAGCCGATATGGGCGTCGGGTTGGCGGCCGAATTCGATAATGAAGCGGAAGGCACCGTAGCAAATCAGGAACAACCCTGACACCGCGGCGGTGGGGCGGGGTTTGGCCGAATACAACCACAGGATCACGAACAGCGCCACCCCTTCCAGCAGGGCCTCGTAGAGTTGCGAGGGGTGGCGCGGCAACGGACCGGCATGGGGAAACACCATGCCCCAGGGCAGGTCGGTGGTCTTGCCCCACAACTCGCCGTTGATGAAATTGCCGATACGCCCGGCCCCCAGGCCCACCGGCACCAGCGGCGCGAGAAAGTCCGTGACCTGAAAAAACGCCAGTTTGAGCTTGCGGCTGTACAGCCACATGGCCACCAGCACGCCGATCAGCCCGCCGTGAAACGACATGCCGCCCTGCCACACCTTGAGTATGTTGAGCGGGTGTTGCGCGTAATTGGCGAAATCGTAAAACAGGATATAACCCAGTCTTCCGCCGATCACCGCGCCCAGCGCGCCGTAAAAGATCAGGTCGGCGACCTGTTCCGGTTTGAAGGGGGTATGCGCCTGACGGGCACGCACATGGCCTAGCCACCAGGCGGCGGCAAAGCCGACCAGATACATAATGCCGTACCAGTGGATTTTCAGGGGACCGAGGGAGAGGGCGACCGGATCAATATCGGGGTAAGTCAGCATAGGCGGCTAGTATATCAACAGACTCAGCTGAGTGTGACGCGGCAGTAGCGGGAACGCCGATTGATGTAGGCATGCGCGGTGAACTTTCCCCGGTAATCAGCGACTTGAACGGCATCGCCGGGGCCGAACCGGTGCCGCGGCGAGTACTTTGTGTCGACCTCCTTGCTGAACGCCCAGAGCTGTCCGGCGCGCCGGCGGTGCGCTTCGTGTTGGCCTAATCTTGGTTGCGCAGGGGTCATCGGGGCTCAATCCGCCTGGTTCGGGTGCGCGGCATTATACTCCTGCGGCGGCAGCCGATGGGATTGCGGCTTTATTTTGGTGCCTGAAAGCAGGATAATAGCGCGCTATTACGCGTATCAAATCACGGTTTCATACAATATATAAGGAATACGGTCATGTATAACGGAGTCACGGTCACTCAGTTCATTATCGAAGAACAGCGTCGTCTGCCGGGGGCAACAGGCGACTTTACCTCCCTGCTCAACGATATCGTCACCGCCTGCAAGGTCATTTCCAACGGGGTCAACAAGGGCGCGCTGATCGGCGTGTTGGGCACGGCCGAGAGTGAAAACGTCCAGGGCGAAACCCAGAAGAAGATGGATATTATCGCCAACGACGTGGTGATCAAGTCCAACGAGTGGGCCGGCCATCTGGCCGCCATGGCCTCCGAGGAAGAGGACGACATCTATCCCATTCCGGCCCGTTATCCCAAGGGTAAATACCTGCTGCTGTTCGATCCGCTGGATGGCTCGTCCAACATCGACGTCAATATCTCGGTGGGCACCATCTTCTCCATCCTGCGTTGTCCGGACGGCGTCACCGAGCCGACCAAGGAAGACTTTCTACAGCCCGGCACGGAACAAGTCTGCGCCGGCTATGCCCTGTATGGCCCGTCCACCCTGCTGGTGCTGACCACCGGCAACGGCGTCAACGGCTTTACCCTGGATCGCGACATCGGCGAGTTCATTCTCACTAATCCGAATATGACGGTTCCCGCCGATACACGCGAGTTCGCCATCAACACCTCCAACCAGCGTTTCTGGGAAGAACCGGTGCAGCGCTATGTGGATGAATGCCTGGCAGGCAAGGAAGGAGCGCGCGGCGAAGAGTTCAACATGCGTTGGGTGGCCTCTATGGTGGCCGAGGTGCATCGTATCCTGACGCGCGGCGGTATTTTCATGTACCCGAAAGATACCAAGGACCCGAGCAAGGCCGGCAAGCTGCGGCTCATGTACGAGGCCAATCCCATGTCCATGATCGTGGAACAGGCCGGCGGGGCCTCCAGCACCGGGCGCGAACGCATTATGGAAATGAAGCCCAACGACATCCATCAGCGCGTCCCCGTTATTCTCGGCTCCAAGAATGAGGTGGAGCGCGTCGTGTCTTATCACAAAGACTGAGCCCCTTACCCGCAACGCGTTGCAGAGACCCGGTTCACCCATACGGTGAGCCGGGTTTTTTCTTTTGTAGAGCCACCGTTTGGGCTTCGTTTGAGAATGATTACAAAAATTGTAACAAGCACTACAGGGCTATATTTGGTATAAATGAAAGACGTGCCGCCGCGCCGGCACCGGCAAATTGATTAGTAGCACACCGAAACAAGGATGGACCGGTGAATTTGATCAAGACGATGTTTCCAGCCGCAGCGGGCAGGCCTAAATCCTCAGGTCATCGCCACCGACCGTACTTTTCCCTCCGGTCATTAAATTCCCCAAGCGTTTCATCCAACCACCCAAGCGCATCCAGCTACCCGATCTGGTTGACACTATTAGTCACCGCTGATGAAACGTTATGAAATTATTAAACCTTAATGTGAATCGCCCGATATGAGTCCAGGGTGGATTGTAAAAAGCGAGAGATTCCAATGGATTCTGTTACACAGGTAATAGACACGCCTGCGCCTGCGTCCGTGGCGGCGCAGCCGTTCACGTACGCCGATTTGATCGTCAGCTATCTGGTTCAGATCGACGTTGAATACATTTTCGGCATCCCCGGCGGCGGTATCGAACCGCTGTATAACGCCTTGGCGCGGCATTTGCGCCGGCCGGCGGAGGATGCCACACGACAGTTGGCGGTTAACAGTCTGGTGCCCATGCGTCAAAGAGACATCAAACCCCATATCAAACCGATCATCGCCCGTCACGAAGCCGGGGCCGCCTTCATGGCCGACGGCTATGCACGTGAAACAGGTAGACTCGGCGTTTGTTGTGCCACCACCGGGCCCGGTGCGACCAATCTGATTACCGGGGTCGCTTCGGCCTACGCCGACCGTACTCCCATGTTGGTCATCACACCTCAGACGGCGCTGCCGTTTTTCGGTAAAGGCGGGTTCCAAGAGTCGTCCAGCGATGCCATCGATATTGTCGGCATGTTTGAACATTGCACCCAATACAACGCCCTGGTGTCTCACCCCGATCAGCTTGAAGGAAAGCTATATACCGCCCTACTCAATGCCTTTCGCCGGCCACGTGGACCTGTCCATCTCAGTATTCCGATGGATATCCTAAATGCACCGGTCAAAGGCGATACCTGTGGTTACCAAGTGGCTCATTTGTTTCGCCAACCGCGCTCCATGGATGACGAAGCCTATCAGGCTTTGGTCAGCGCAATAGGGCAGTCAAAAAAACAGGTGCTGTTTTTAGGTGGAGGATGTCGCCATGCCATAGACATCATTACATCCTATGCAGAATTGACCAATACGCCAATTGTTACCACTCCATCAGGCAAAGGCTGGGTCAATGGCTATCACCCGCTTTATCGCGGTGTATTCGGTTTTGCTGGTCACCCCAGCGCATATGAAACGCTTGCCACCGAAGATGTCGATCTGATTTTGGCAGTGGGCACAGCTATGGGGGAATTGTCCACCAGTGGTTGGGACAAACAACTCATGAGTAGTAAACTCGTGCATGTTTCGGCTTCGCCAGAAGATTTTGCTCGTACGCCTATGGCGTGCCTGCACTTGTCAGGGGATGTCAGGACTATCTTCGCCAGCCTACATAAAGATCACATCTTAAATACTACCGACCGTAAAAATGCCATTTGCCCGATGGCGCGCCAGGAATTCAAGCAGACAAGCACCGACTATTTACCGGGCCAGGTAGAAGTCTATGAACCGGAAACCGTTGCTGATACAAGCTCACCGCTCAAGCCGCAACGCCTAATGAGTGAGCTAGCTCAACGCTTTCCCAGAGATACTCGTTTTGTCATCGATACCGGTAATGCGTTTTCTTGGGCTACCCATTACCTGTTTCTGGATAACGTCGGTGTACAGCGCAGCAGCTTCACCTTTGGCGCTATGGGATGGGCCGTTGGCGCAGCAGTTGGCACGGCATTGGGCAATGCCAAACATCCCGTGGTCTGTATCACCGGTGACGGCAGTTATCTGATGAGCGGCCAGGAGTTAAGTGTCGCCGTCACACATCAGCTAGCGGTGATTTTCGTCATATTTAACGACCAGGCACTAGGTATGATCAAACATGGCCAGCGCCTAAGCGGCGCCGAGGCGATCGGCTACGACTTACCCCCGGTTGATTTCGCCATGATGGCTAGAAGCGTGGGCGCGCAGGGCTATACAGTGCGCACCCTACACGATTTGCAGCGCATCGATATCAAGAAATTATGCCAAACCGGGCGCCCGGCATTGCTGGATATACATATAGATCCGGAAGCCTTACCACCCATGGGAGCCCGGGTTAACACACTAAAAAGGCAGCAGAATAGAGCGTGATGAATGAGACTAGTAGATTCTTGCGTAAGCCAATGTGCTGCTACTCTGAGGCGCGGAACCATTAGTGGGGGTCATCCACTAGTGACGACGAGGACGTGAATGCCTAATATCAAAGTTACTGCAATTGCTACCGTGGCTTCGTTGTTGTTGGTGCCTTCTGTACACGCGCAGCAGCTAGCCGCGGTCGAAGAAGACCTTATGCTGCTTTATGAAGACGAAGAAATGATTAGCATCGCGACCGGGACCAGCAAACCTATCCACTTGGCACCTTCGGTGGCCAGCGTTATTACTGCGAAAGAAATCAATGCGATGGGGGCGCGTACTCTAGATGAGGTCCTGGAAACGGTTCCGGGCGTACATGTGTCTAAGTCGTCGATTCGCAATAGCAGTATTTTTTCCATTCGCGGTATCCATACAGATTGGAATCCGCAAGTGCTTCTACTTGTCAACGGCTTGCCTTTTAATGATCTCATCACAGGCTCACGACCACCATTGTTTCGTCTGCCGGTAGAAAATATTGCCCGTGTAGAGGTAATTCGGGGTCCGGGTTCAGCGGTGTTTGGTGCCGATGCATTTGCAGGCGTCATCAATATAATTTCCAAAGACAGCGCCGATATCGATGGACTGGTCGCAGGTGCACGCACAGGCTCCTTTGATACGCAAGAGACTTGGTTGCAGTATGGCGGCGAATTCAATGGTTGGGCAGTTGCCGGAAGCTTCGAGTATAGCACCAGCGACGGTGACCACGACCGTATCGTCACCTCGGATTTCCAGACCACGCTAGACACTCAATTCGGTACCGACGTTAGTCTCGCGCCTGGACCATTAGAAACACGATACGACTTATTGAATACGTCCGTCACGTTAACACGGGAAAAATGGTCGATTTGGTTCAATAGTTGGGTTCTAAACGATGCTGGTGTCGGACCTGGTGTGGCTCAGGCGATCGACCCGGCGGGCGAACAAGAGAACGACCAGTACACACTGGTATTGGACTATACGGACGACGATCTGACTGAAAGCTGGCTACTGGAGACGCGCCTTTCATATCGTGTTCTTGATCAACAATCTACGTACCGAATTCTACCGCCGGGAGCTGTTGTGCCGATTGGTGCAGACGGAAATTTGTTCACACCGCCCAGTTGCAGTTCACCTCCATGTCTAGTGACTTTTACAGACGGGGTCTGGGGTAACCCGGGTGGCCAACAAACCGAAACGCGTTTCGAAGTGGCCGGAATTTTTGAAGGTTGGCAGGACCATCGCTTACGACTTGCGGTTGGCGCCGACCATGATGAGTTCGAGCCTGTAGAGACAAAGAACTTCGGTCCAGGTGTTATTGATGGTTCCGTGAGCCCGATCGATGGGGGGCTATCAGACGTTACCGATACTCCTTATGTTTTTGTTCAAAACGCGTCGCGTACTGTGCGCTACTTGTCGTTGCAAGATGAATGGCGGGTCGGACGTGACTGGGAACTAACCGCAGGAATTCGCCACGATGATTACTCTGATTTTGGTCAAACCACCAATCCCCGTTTGGCTTTGGTATGGGCGACTGACTATAATCTTACAACTAAGCTTCTTTACGGGCGCGCTTTTCGAGCACCGAGCTTAACGGAACTATATTTTGAAAATAATCCGGTAACAATTGGTAATCCCGATTTAGAACCCGAGACCATCGATATGATTGAGTTGGTCGTCGACTATCGCCCGTCTTTCGATGTGGAAACCATATTCGGTTTATATGCGTACGAGGCGGACGACTTGATTGAATTTGTGAATGGCACAGCACAGAACAGCCACAACCAGAAAGGCCACGGGCTTGAATTCGAAGCCGAATGGCATGCCAGCAATGAATTGCAGATAAAAGGAAATTTCGCCCTGCAGTACTCCGAGGACGCCAATAGCGGCGCCGTGGTTCCCAATGCCCCGCGGCGGCAACTGTTTGTCGCAGCCGATTGGCGCATGATCGAAAGATGGTCACTGTATGGCCAGGCAAATTGGGTAGCCGACCGCACGCGTGCGAGTACAGACCCTCGCCCTGCAATTGACGACTATACTACGGTGGATCTGTTTCTCAGACATCAACCGGATAACCGCCACTGGCAGTTTGGCCTCAGCGCCAAGAATGTATTCGATGAGGATGCCCGTGAGCCCAGCGACGGGACCATTCCCGGTGATTATCCCCTTGAAGGGCGCAGTGTTTTTTTGGAAGTGGTATTTCATATACGTTAGTTCGTGGGCTCGTATCCATCAAGAGGCTTTGCCTTAAGCAGGGCTCAGAACATGAAATATATGCGTGTAATTTATGGGTTCTCGATATAACAAGGGGGTAGTAATAGCACCATGCGACGCCGTTTTCCAGCATTGGCTACGCTGCTGGGGATGTTCTGTTCGCCTTCCTATGCATTGACCTTCGCCACCCATGAGAGTGAGCTGAACCTCTACTATCCCTCGGAAGAGATCGTCAGCATCTCCACCGGCACCTATAAAGCTATTCATCTGGCGCCCTCCGTGGCAACCGTGATCCGCGCCGATGAGATCAAGGCCAGCGGCGCCCGCACCCTGGCAGAGGTGCTGGAAACCGTCCCCGGTCTGCATGTTTCGCTTTCATTCGCTCGCAACAGCAGCATCTATTCCATTCGCGGAATCCACACCGATTGGAATTCACAGGTATTGTTGCTGGTGAATGGTATTTCATTTAACCAGCTCATCACTGGTTCCAGACCCCCCTTGTTCCGGTTGCCGGTGGAAAATATCGCCTTGATTGAAGTAATCCGCGGACCGGGCTCGGCAGTATACGGAGCGGATGCATTCGCCGGCGTGATTAATATTATCACCAAGGAAAGGCTGGATATCGACGGCCATATAGTCGGTGTTCGTTTTGGCTCCTTCGGAGCCAGAGATGGGTGGATTCAGTACGGCGGCGAGCTAGGCGGCTGGGATATCGGTCTGAGCCTGGAATATATCAGCAGCGACGGAGATCGAAGCAGGATTATCGAGAGCGATTTTCAAACTGATCTGGACGCGCGTTTTGGCACGAATGCCAGTCTCGCGCCGGGCCCATTAGATAGCCGTTATAAACTATTGAACAGCTCAATTAACCTCGAGAAAAAGAAATGGTCTTTTTGGCTTAACGCCTGGAATCTCCAGGATGGTGGAGTCGGCCCGGGTGCGTTCCAAGCACTGGATCCGGCCGGAGAACAGGAAAATGATCACTACACGTTAGCGATAGGCTATAAAGATGACGAATCGTTTGAGGATTGGCGATTGAATTCGAGCGTGTCCTACCGCGTTTTCGATCAAGAGGTTCGCTATCGGATACTCCCTCCAGGGACCGAGGTGCAGGTCGCGGCAGATGGAAATTTGTGCATTTATCCTGGCTGTGTACCTGTCGGTACCGTTCGTTTTACCGACGGCGTGCTGGGCAATCCGGGCGGCGAACAAACTGAAATCCGGCTGGAGGTCGCTGGGCTGTATGAGGGATGGCATGGCCATCGTCTTCGAAGCGCTATCGGCATGGATCAAGATTCGTTTACAGCCACTGAAACGAAAAATTTCGGGCCGGGCGTTATAAACGGCAGCGAAAGCTCAATCGACGGCACATTGACCGATGTCACCGGTACGCCGTACATATTTGTGAAACAGCGTTCCCGAACCGTGCGTTATCTTTCATTACAGGATGAATGGCGATTCGCCGCTGACTGGGAGATGACCGCGGGTGTCCGGTATGACAATTATTCCGACTTCGGTGAAACCATCAATCCTCGTCTTGCCTTGGTTTGGAAACGCGATTATTTCCTGACAACCAAGTTGCTTTACGGTCGAGCGTTTCGCGCGCCCAGCCTGACCGAACTTTATTTCGAAAATAACCCAGTGGTGGCAGGAAATCCTGACTTGGAGCCCGAGACCATCGATATGATTGAGTTGGTCTTCGATTATCGGCCGGGTCCCCGGCGGATCGCGATCCTGACGCTTTTCACATACCATGCCGACGAGCTGATTGAATTCGTCAACGGGACAGCGCAGAACACTCATGCGCAGAATGGCCATGGCCTGGAGATGGAGGCGAAATGGTATGCAACCGACGCATTGCAATTGAAGAGTAATTTTGCGCTCCAGTTTTCTGAAGATGCACAAGACGATACAGTGATCCCCAACGCGCCGAGACGGCAATTGTTTTTGGCAGCGGCTTGGCAGCCGTCTCTTCCATGGGTATTGTATGGGCAGGCCAATTGGGTAATGGATAGAAGTCGGGCCAAGGGTGATCCACGTCCTCCTATCGCGGATAACTCGACGGTTGATCTGGCCGTACGTTATCAGCCTTTAAGTAACTACTGGGCGTTCGGTGTGAGTATAAAAAATGCTTTTGATGCGGATAATCGCGAGCCAAGCAATGGCATCATTCCCGGCGATTACCCGTTGCCCGGGCGGAGTGTTTTCCTAGAAGCGGAGCATCGATTGAGAGAATGATTAAATCAGATAAGCCTTCAGCGCAGGTGCAGCGGCGCGATGATATTTACGCCGAGCGCACCGCTACGCGGATATGGCAAGAACTGCCATCGGCCGAAAACCCCTATATTGCGGCACAGTGTCGCTGCCATGGGTATGATCTCCTAGAGCTTGTTCAGAAGCGCAGCTTCGCTGATATGCTGTATTTACTATTCCGTGGCGAACTCCCGACGACCGCAGAGGCTCAGCTGCTGGACGCGTTGATGGTCGCTTTTATCAATCCCGGCCCGCGCCATCCGGCTACCCGAGCCGCCATGAACGCAGGCGTCGGCAAGACCGATCCCGCCTTGATATTGCCCATTGCTCTGACGACTTTGAGCGGCACACATAATGCGGCGGGGACTCTCGAAGAGGCGATGCGATTTCTGCGTAAGAACCAGCGTAAGCCGGTTGAAGATGTATTGCAGCTATTAATGGCCAATCCTGATCGTCCGGACGAAGGCGATTGGCATATCGCCCCTGGCTTCGGTAGTTATTACAACGGCATAGATCTGATCAGTGCAAGCATTGCCGACCACCTGGCGCAGATGCCCGCCGCCAGCGCTGCTTTGCACTGGGGGCAGCAGTTTGCTGCTGGTTTGGCAGAGCACGGAATGGGCTGGTTGGCAACAGGTGTGGTGGCGGCCGCACTGACTGATCTGGGGTTTCCTCCCCGTGCCGCCGCGGGTGTATATCAAATCATCAGCGCCCCCGGGCTTTTAGCCCACGGCGCCGAGTTGGCCAACAAGCCACTGACGGCGATGCCTTTTATTTCCGATGAGGACTACATCATTGAAAGCGATTAACGACACATCTTTTTGGGATCAGCGCCGAAACAAGATTTTCAGCCGGAAAGGAGGGTGGAAGATTGGTAAAGCCGTGTTAAATCATGGCTATTCTATGATGGATGATCTGGTCGGGAATGTTTCGTATATGCAGGTAATGATGCTTAACTCGCTCGGGAAATTGCCTGATAGGCGCCTTGCTGATTGGATGGAAGCGTTTCACATATGCCTGAGTTGGCCCGACCCTAGGATTTGGTGTAATCACATTGGTGCCTTGGGTGCTGAAATGAAGGTATCTGCTGTGGCCGCAACCAGCAGTGGAAATATGGCAATGGAGTCACGGGCCTATGGATCGCATACTTTGATTGACGGTGTAAACTTCATCCAGAACGCGCTCAAAGAATATAAGTCAGGAGTGTCGGTTGAAGAACTCGTAAAAGCAGCAAGTCAGCGGGTCGGTGCAACGCCGGTGATTACCGGATACGCCCGACCTATTGCCAAGGGCGATGAGCGAGTCGGTGCGATGGAGAAGGTTACGGAGGAGTTGGGTTTTGAAATAGGTGAACATCTCGCACTAGCGTACAAGGTTGAGGAGTATCTAAATGATCATTTTAGCGAAAGTATGAATATAAACGGGTATGTATCCGCATTCCTATCAGATATCGGATTTACTGCAGAACAAGTGTATATAAGTTGTTCGACATTAGTGGCGAGTGGCGTAACTGCATGCTATCTAGATGCTAATGCAAGAACGCCCGGATCATTCCTTCCTTTAAAGTGCGATGATATAAATTACGAAGGCAAGGAACATAGATCAGTACCCGAACAAACAGCTTAGATATAGGAGTGTTTTCATGCAAAATATATTGATCACCGGTGGGAATTCAGGAATTGGGTATGCAACCGCGGCATTAGCAAAGGCACGCGGATATGATGTCACGATAAGCGGACGAAATCGTGAGGCTGTTGCTGTAGCAGAAGAAGCCTTAGGTGTTACTGGTATCGTAGCTGACATGCAGAAGACAGATGACCTACTGCGTTTGGCTGATGCCTTTGCTAGCACTGGATTAAATGCGCTAGTCAATAATGCAGCGGTAGCGAAATTTATGCCTATTACCGCACATACGGACGAGGACTATGACGTTTTTTTCAGTACAAATATACGTGGCCCGCTTATGTTAATCCAGTTCCTCGTGCCCGCACTCGCTCAACGATCTGGTGCAATAACCAATATTTCTTCGGCTGTCACTAATAACGGGCTGCCGAATGCATCACTTTATGCTGCTACAAAAGGTGCAATGGACGGATTTTCCAGAAGTCTAGCCGTAGAGCTCGCGCCTCAAGGGATACGTATGAACTGTGTTTCTCCAGGGGCTATCGATACTCCCCTTATATCCAAGCTAGGGTTATCAGAGGAACAAATTGAAGCTGTTCGTGCGCATCAAAAGGCAACAATACCGTTAGGGCGTTTCGGAACGCCTGAAGAAGTTGCTCATGTCATCCTTGCCCAGCTTGAAGCCAAGTATGTAACAGGTGCAGTGTGGCATGTTGATGGTGGAGTGGATTCAATTTAGCTTTACGGTCGAATTCGTTGTTCGTAGGATGCATTGCATCGATGGTTCGTCGCCTAGGAGCCGCTTTTTATATGTTTTTTGTATGTGTTCAGGCAACCGCCCACCCATTTACTCATCAATCCATATTGGCTTAATAAAACCTCTTTTGCTATTGTGAAGTGATAACGATGGCTACGCGCTTTGGTCTGGCTGCAGGCGCGGCTATGGTAGCTGATAACCCTACAGATCAATCGAATATTAGTGGTGGCGATGTCACAGCAATGCACACTTACGCAGATCTGATTATCAATTATCTTTATACGCTTGGTATAAGGCGGATATTCGGTGTGCCTGGGGCCGCCATTGAGCCCCTATTCGATGCACTTGCTCGTCATTCCCGCTATCATCCCGACGGTATCAAGCTCGTTATCACCAGGCATGAGTCCGGTGCAGCCTTTATGGCCGCCGGCTATGCCAGAGAAACAGGCAGTCTGGGAGTATGCTGTTCAACCACGGGTCCCGGCGCCACAAATCTCGCTACCGGCGTCGCCTCTGCCTACGTGGAACGAAATCCAATTTTGGTAATTACGCCACAAACGGCGTTGCGCGATTTTGGCCGCATGCCCTTACAAGACTCCTCCGATGCGGGTGTGGATATTGTCGGCATGTTTTCCCATTTGACTCGATTCAATACCCTCGTCTCTCATCCGGCCCAGCTCGAGGGGAAACTGATAAAAGCGATATCGAAAGCCTTTCAGGCGCCACAGGGCCCGGTCCATATAAGTATTCCCAAGGATATTCTTGAATGTGAATGTGCACATCACCAGCCGAGCTATGAAATTGAACGGCTGATTCAACCCAGAGCCGTTATCGATGATACAAGTTATGAAAAACTAGTAGAGATCGTCGAGAAGGCAAAAAAAATCGTAGTTTTGGCCGGCGGTGGTTGCGGCGGGGGAGCAATAAATCCTATTGCCGAGTTTGCGGAAATCGTGAATTCAGCGGTCGTGACAACGCCTTCCGGAAAAAGTTGGATGAACGCCTATCACCCGTTATACCGTGGTGTTTTCGGTTTCGCCGGTCATGACAGCGCACGCCAAACTCTGTTGGATCCGGAAATGGACGTATTGGTTGCGGTCGGCAGTAGGTTGGACGAGTTGTCAACATCCACTTGGGACAAATTAGCATTGCTAAACTACAAGCTGGTACATATCGACTCCGTGGAGGACAATTTTTCTCAGTCACCGATGGCGCGGCTGCATGTCTATGGCGATGTGGCGATGATTTTTAAAAAACTAACTGATGATATTAAGGTGGCGATAAGCGCCGAAGTATGTCGTGAAAAGAGCCCTCCACTGACTTTTGCTACACACGGTGGGTTAAGTTTCCCAATGAAACGTTATCACGAAAACAAGCTTACACCGGACACCTTGTCGTTACCTTGGGATCAAGCTGCCGTAAAGCCACAGCTGCTGATGCAACAGCTTGGCAAATCATTGCCGCAAAATGCGCGAGTTGTCATTGACACCGGTAATGCATGGAGCTGGGCCATCCATTATCTCCATTTAAGAAGTAGCGGTAGTTTCCGAATTGGTATCGCTTTCGGCGCTATGACTTGGGCGATTGGTAATGCTATTGGTGTCGCCTCTGCAACTACTAATGGCCCTGTGGTGGCGATAACAGGGGACGGTTCCATGTTGATGAGCGGACAGGAGATTACAGTGGCAGTTGCTGAGCGTCTGTCCGTTGTGTTTGTTGTACTAAATGACGAAGCTTTTGGCATGGTTAAGCATGGGCAGCGGCTAACTGGCGCCGAGCCTATCGGTTATCAATTACCGAGAGTCGATTTCGCCGCCGTGGCGCGCGCCATGGGTGCGGAAGGGTTCACTATTCGCAATCGACAGGAACTTGATCAGTTTGATTTTGGGCGGGTATTATCCACCAGCGTCCCGACAGTGCTCGATGTCTATATTGATCCCGAGGAGCCCCCGCCGATGGGTGTTAGAGTTAGCGCCCTTGATCGACGGCGTAAGCGGCGTGGGACCACGACTTCAAGACGCGCGTCCGACAATGTCGACGCCACCTCGTAGCAGACCGATCAAGTGCAACTGGATGCCAGAGCGCTTATGGGCGCAGGCTTGCTGATCGCATACCCTTGAGCGTAATCCACACCCAGCATGCACAGCTCATCAATGATGTCGTCGGTCTCGACGAATTCGGCGATGGTCTTAAGGCCGAATACGTGCCCGATCTCGTTAATCGATTTGACCATGGCCTTGTCGATGGGGTCGATCATAATATCCTTGACGAACATGCCGTCGACCTTGAGATAGTCGACAGGCAATGCCTTGAGATAGGCGTAGGACGACATGCCGCTGCCGAAATCATCGAGTGCGAAGCTGCAACCGAACCCACGCATGGTGTTTATAAAGTCGGAGGCATCATGCATGTTGCGAATAGCGGCGGTTTCGGTGATCTCGAAACAGATCTTCTCAGCCGGTATGTTACGCGCCTGAATTTCATTTTTAACGAATTCAGAAAACCCTTCATTACAGAACGACAGTCCTGATAAGTTTATTGAACACATTTCAAGCGCGTCCAAGCAGCGCCGGTTTTCCGACAGCCACTTCATGACCGAGCTTATCACCCACTTATCGATTTTGGGCGCCACGCTGTAGCGTTCAGCGGCGGGCAGAAAAAACCCGGGAGTAATCCAGTCATTTCCCTCATCTTTCATCCTGATCAGGATTTCTATGTGCTTGTGCTTTTCTCTATCGCCTTTGAGCGCCATTATCTCCTGAAAGAACAGTGAAAACCCTTCGTTCTCCAGAGCGTGGTTGATTTTCGATACCACGTGCATCTCGCCGCTACGGCGCACCAGCTCCTGGTCATCGATGTGGTACAAATGGACACGGTTGCGGCCTTTTTCTTTGGCGACGTAACAGGCGTTATCGGCCATGCGCAAGGCGTCGTTGGTATTGGCGATTTCCGAGGTCAGTGACACAACCCCGATACTGGCGCCTATGGCAAAGGTCTTGTAGTCATAAACGAATCGGTATTCCTGGATCTCTTGGCAGATATCTTCAGCAACGCGCGTGGCGCGCTCGATAGGGCAGTCCGACAGCATGAGCACAAACTCATCGCCGCCGAAGCGTGCCAGCACATCGCTGTCTTTGCGGATTTTGTTTAGAATGATCGATGAAATACGTTGCAACAGTTGGTCGCCGGCGATATGACCGCAGGTATCGTTCACCACTTTGAATTGGTCGAGGTCGATATAACAAAGCGCATGCACTTCATCGCTCTGGGGCAACTTCTCGATCACCGTTTCCAGATAGTCCTCGAAGGCGGCGCGGTTAGTGAGTCCGGTTAGCGCGTCGTGCTTCGCCTGGTAGTCGAGTTGGCGGGCTAATTCATGTTCCTCGGTGATGTCTCGAAACACCATAACCGTGCCGATGATTTCCTCATGTCGGTTCTTGATCGGCGAGGTGACATGGTCGAGCTTCAACTTGGCGCCATCGCGATCCATGAAGGTGACATCCTGTGTGCCATACAGCGTCGACTGGTTATTTAAGGTGATCTCAACGGGATTGGTGGCGGCCTGATTGCTGTCGTTGAAGCAGCGCAATATGTCGCGAAATGGTTTGTTGCGGGCGTGCTCAAAACTCCAGCCGGTGACGTGTTCCGCCACCGGATTCATGAATTCGATTTCACCCTTGGCATTGGTGCGGATAACGCCGTCGGCGATGGACTGCAGGGTAATTTGCGCCAGCTCCTTTTCCTGGTAAAGCGCCTCCTCGTGGGAGGAAAACTCCTCGTTGCTGACGATGAAGTCTTCGCGCTGCACGGCGATTTCACATACTTGTCGAAGCTGGTCGGCGCGAAACGGCTTGGAGATGTAATCCACGGCCCCGTCGATGATCAGTTCGGCGGCGCGCTCGGGGGTGGACTGTGCGGTCATCATCACTACCGATTGGCGCGGTGATTCCTTGAGGATTTCCTTCAACACATCGTTACCGGCCATCTCGGGCAGCATCACATCGAGTAGCACCAGGTCGTGTCGTTTCTCCGTCCAGGCCCGCAAACCCTGCTTGCCGGTAGTCGCGACGTCGATATCGAAACGGCTGCCGAGCACACGCTTAACCAACTCCACCGTGTCGAGGTAATCCTCCACCACCAGTAGGCTTGATTTTGGCACGCCGGGCTTTTCCTGGCGCAACAAGTCACTGAGAATAGACGGCAGGGTGTGAAATTTCTCAAAGGGAATAAAACGATTCACCTGGAACGCCTTGGAGGTCGCTTGGGCGATGCGTTCGCTGAAACCGTCGGAGATCATGACGATGGGGACGTGGAGTTTCACCGCAAGGGCGCCGGAGCGTATGATCCGGGCGAAGCGCCAGCCATCCACGGGTTCGAGATCGACGGCGCTGACGATGGCGTCAACAGGATGATCAGTAAGCAGGTTTATGGCCGCCTGACTGCTATGCGCGATCGCCAGATTGCTGAATCCGGCGCCCTTCAATACCTGTTTGATTGCGCTTCCCTGCTCCCGATCGAGCGTTACGATCAGTATATGTTGATTCATCTTCGAATCTCCCTTTCTCTTCCTTTAGAGTTATTATCCTGCCGGACCACCATGGTGCGTTTCCGCCGAATCGAAGGAATTTGTAGTGACTACAAGATCGGCTTCCGTTTTAGAACCTTTAATCGTAGGGAATCTGCACATAAAATCGAGTTCCCCGGTTTGGCTCACTGCGTACCTTGATGTTCCCGTTCATTAAATGACAAAATTGATGGGTAATGGCCAGTCCCAGGCCGGTACCCTGATAGCGCCGCGTATGGCCTCCGTCAATCTGGTAAAACGGCTCAAAGATGTGGTCGAGCTGGTCTTGGTTCATGCCGATGCCATTGTCCTCCACTTTAAACTCGAGCAGCTTGTCGTTCTGCGTCATGCTGAAAAGTATGGTGCCGTTATCGGTGAATTTGGCGGCGTTGCCCAGCAGGTTGAGTAATACTTGGCGCAGCTTGTCGCCGTCCACGTAGACCACCGTCTTGATCAGCCGTCGCTCCAGCTTGAGCGTGTTCTGGTTGGGCGTGATGAGAGGCTTGATAGTCTCAATCACGCCATCGACCAGTTCGTCGAGATTAGTCTCTTGTTTAGTGAGTTCGATGCGCCCGGCCTCGATTTTCGACATATCCAGTATTGAATTGATCATGTGCAGCAAACTTTCCGCATTTAGTACAATGGTGTCGATATCTCGGTGAATCTCGGCCAGCTCGGCTGGCAGGGTTTCCAGAATCAGGTCGCTGTAACCGAGGATGGACTGCAGCGGTGTACGCAATTCGTGACTGACGTTGGAAAGGAAGTGGGATTTGTTGCGGTTGGCGCGGATCGCCATGTCACGGGCGTAGACCAGATCGCGGGTACGCTCCTCGACTTCGTATTCCAGCAGTTCGTTGTGGCGCTTCAACTGCGCCTGGTGCCGGGCCAGCGCCTCAATCATGGTGTTGTAGGCCTGGGCGATTTCAGTGACCTCCCGCGGACCCTCCAGGCTGGCGTAGGCCTTGACCACATCGCCTTCCTTGGCGCGGCCCATGACGGCGGCGAGCTTGTCCAAGGGCGTCACCAGGCGATTAAAGCTGAGATGGAGTATGGCGAGCAGCACCAACGCGAACAGCAGGCCGATGGCCAGATTGTTAATGATGGCCGCAGTAAAGACCTGGCCGATCTTTTCCTTGCTCTTCCTGACCAGCACGCGGCCGACCAGCTCCTGCTGTTGTTCGGTGTCGAGCAGCAAGGGCGATTGATCCGCCGCTTGTTCTTGTTGGATGAAGACCGGCGCCCCGAACAACCAGTAATCCAAAGTTTCGTTCACCAAGGTCACTCCTTCGCTGAGTGCCGACAGGTCGTAGTCCACCGACGGATCACCCTTAACCAGCAACACCCCGCCGTTGATGTCGAGGATGGCGACCTGCTCGATAGCGGGAAAGCCCATCGCGGCGACGGTGGCCTCTTCGGCGTTTTCCGGGCTGTCGTAGATCAATGCCAACACCGACTGTTTGGCCAGGGATTCGGTCACCTGCAGGCCGTTCTCGTACAGCTGGCCCTCGATATGGACCTTGGTCACCCAGGCGGATGAGACGGCACCGGCCAGGCCCAACGCCAGGATGCCCAAGGTAAAGATCGTGGTCAGCTGACCGCGAAAGCTCTTCGTCTTGGATTGTGCCGATTGCCTGTTCATACTCTTGAGTGTCCTCATCTCAAGGGATAGATGAGGTCGAAACCTTCAAGTTGATCAGTGGAGTAGCGTAAGCCCAAATGGGACGCGGTACGCTCGTTCACCGACACCTTGAGGTTGGTCAGGGGTAGCAGCAGCGGCTGCTCTGACTGGATGCGCTGCAGACTCAACTCCGCCAGGGCGTAACCCATGTTGTGATGATCGGGGTACAGGGCGAACAGGGCCCCGCGTTTGGTATGCGACGGGTTGTTGGAAAATAGCACCACGTTCTGTTTCCAAGCCGCCTCTAATACCATGGGCAAGACGGTTTGATCCGGCATCACTTTGTCGAGCAATAACCAAATTCCGTCGGATGGGCCGCGCACCTGATTGAGGACATCGCGCATGCGATACACCGCGTCGCGCACATCTTTGGCGGCCAGGGCAATCAGCTCGATATCGCGCTTGTCAGCCTCGCGCTGGGCCAGGTCGATGAGCCAGCCACTGTTTTGATCGCCATACACAGTGAACACCCGTTTTACCGTGGGCGCAATGATTCCCAGATGGGAGAAGAATTCGGCCGGGGAACCCGCCAGGCTGATGCCGCTTTGCCCTTGGGGCGTCATGATCATGCCGCCGTGGATGACGGGCAGCCGGTCGTCGAATTGCTGCGCGATGTCATAACTGGAATGCCCCAAAGCGATCAGTGCGTCGGCTTCGCCGGCATCGATGGCCCGCTGAATATCCTCCTCGTCGGTGGAATTGGTCAGAGCCATAGTGGTTGGCGTGACGCCGTCATGAGACGCCACACCAGCGACGATCTCGGCAAAGACACGGTCATAGGCCGCGTTGATCTTGGGAACCAGGATGAGCAGATTGGCGCTGGTTTCAGCGGCCCCGGCCGACGTAAACATCCCCAATAAAACGATTAGCAGAGTGGCAATGAAGCGAATCATGCGTCCCTTCTTAAAAATTTTCATCCGGCCTGATGCGGTCGCCGGGCGATCATGCCAAAGCACGCGCCGCGTCCATCTTACATGGTGATGCCGACCACCCTGAGTGCCTGTTTAACGACATCGGTGGCATCCATTATCATACGAATGGCGACGGCATAATCACCCTGCATCGCCTTGCCGCGTGCCTGCTCCGACATCCATTTTGCCTTTTCGCCCAGTTTAATCATGGTCTGTGTCGCCATTTCGTTCGGTCGTTTGGTTTCAATGGCCACCGGGATCAGCTCTTCATAGCCTTGATAGCGGCGCAACTCGTAAAAGTATTCTTTTTCCGGCGTACCGATGTCCAGCTCGATGACCAGTTGTTTGTGATTGAGCATGCCCCGTAAGGCGCTGGTAACGATGGACTGGGCCTCGGTCAAACGCGTTACGGCCTGTTCATAATCACCCGCCTTCGCATCCCTATCGGCCAGCGCCAGAAGTTTATTAACCTGGCTGTGATCGGGTTCAGAGGCCTGCTTCGCCTGTGCGGCAAAGCGTTCCCGATTGGCCGCCTGGGCGTAATTGAATTTTTCCAGGCCGCGGCGCAGTTCTTCATAACGCGCCTTGTGTCGGGCAGTCTCTTCGGGGTCTGCGGGGAGTTCGCGCACGGCGCTCATGAGGGTCTCCAGCGCCTGCTTGGTGAGCGCGTCGGCCGTGTCATTGTCGCCGCCGGCGATGGCCTCCCGGGCCTGGGCCAGCATGGCCTCAATCCGACCGCGGATGGCGCCGTCAGGGTGTTGCGCCAGGCGTTGGCCGCTGCGTGAATCGAGCAGTTTGCCGAGGTAGTCCAGCCGCAGCGCGGCATCGGTGGAATGGCTGACATCGCGCGGCGCCGCCGCAAAGGGAGTGGCCACGCCGCCGAGCAGCATGAGTGAGAGCGTCCAACCGGCGCAGATTTGGTGCAAAGGCATATCAACGTCCTCTATGACGACTATTGAGCAGGTGGAGCGGTGAACAGGTCACGGTTATTTTGTTGTTGCTGCATCAGCTTTTTGAACGCTTCCATGCTCATGCTGGGTTTGGAAAACGCGGGCATGATGACGCGGACGGCGTCAGGCACCCGTTCTGTGGTCCCGTCCTGGTAATGGACCTGCACGTGATAGCTGCCGACAGCCAGGCTTTGCGGCAGCGGAAATTGGATCTCGGCCAGGCCGCGCGTCCGCTGTTGCAACAGGGGCAGGGGACGCAGCGCGGTGATGGTCTCCGCACCGCTGAGATAGGCCACGCCTTGGTGATGGGTGATCTGAAGGCCAGGGGCCAGCAGCGGGTAGCGCGTGGCGATGCGCACGTGTTCCGGGCTACGGTTGTCGATGCTGATCAGCGCCGTGTCGGTTGCGGCCAGCAGACCCTGCTCGCCCACGGCGAGCGCGCGGATGGTCGAGTCCAGTTCGATGTCGCCCAGCCGTTCCAATGGGAGTTTGCGTTGCAGAGTGATAATGCTGTGCCCCGCGGCGACGTAGAGCAGGCGGCCGTCCCCGCTGATGTGCTGGGCCCCGCCGGCGAGCTCGAAGACCGTGACCGACTCGAATCGCCCCGCCGGCGTTTGGCGTAACACCTCCACGCCGCGAGCGGTGGCCAGATACAGCAGGCCGTCGTCCAGCCACAGATCATTGGCTTGAATGGCTAGGCTGGCCAGTCTGCGCGGCGTCGCGGCATCGCCGATATCGAGGGCGATCAGGCCTGCGCGACTGTCGCTGAGATAGGCGTACTGCGCGTCCGCTACCACGGCGTTCACCTCGCCCGGGCTAGCGTAACTGCCCAGCCAGCGAACATTGAAGGGATTGGCGATGTCGACGATGGCCAGGCCGCCATCGCCGGCGGCGACATAGGCGCGCTCCCCGTGCAGCGTTACGTGGCGTGCCTGGCCGGGAAAGCTGACGCCGGTGGTCCAGGTCGGGTTGAGCGGGTTCTTGATGTCGAACACCTGCAGTCCGTTGCTGCCGTGGGCGACGAAGCTGTAATTGCCGCGCGCGGCGATGTCGTGCACGAGCCCGCGGTTATGATACCCGCCCGCCGCCTGCGGCCGGCGCGGGTCGGAGACGTCGATGACGCTGACCCCGCCCCACCAGTCCATGACATAGAGGTACGCGCCGACCGCTTCCACACCCCAGGCGGCGCCGCGGGTGTCGTAGCCGCCCAGCCGCCGTGGCTGGTGCAGATCGCTGACGTCCACCGCCTGCACCCCGGCCAGCCAGCCGGCGACGTACAGGGTGTCGTCCACCAGGTCCAGACCGCGGCTGTTGCCGGGCAGGGGCAGGCGACTGACAGGCTGGGGCTGGGTCGGGTCGGAGACATCGACGATGTGCACACCGTCATTGAAAAAGGCGACGAAGGCGATGGTATCGCGTACCACCACCTCCTCGGCGGCGGCGCCGGTGAAGTACTGACCGATCAGCTCGGGTGTGCTCGGATCGCTGATATCGAACATGAGCAGACCGCTGTCGTCATCGGCCACATAGGCGATGTCGCCGTGGATCTCCATGGACCAGGCCTTGCCCTCGGTGTCATATTCGCTGATCAGCTGCGGCGCGCTGACGTCGCTGACGTCGATGATCTGAAAGCCGCCGCGGTGGCTGGCCAGATACAACTGGTCGCCCACCAGCCGCGGGGTATAGGCCAAGCCCTGGGTGAGCAGGGTGGAAATCTGCTTGGGGTCGAGTGGATCACTGACGTCGATGACCTGCAGGCCATGATCGTCGTCAGCGACGAAGGCCACCCCGTCGCGCACCACGATGCCCTTGGGCGAGCCGGGGGTGGGGACGCTGGACAGCAGCTCGGGCTGGCGCGGCCGGCTCAGGTCGTAGATGTGGATGCCGGAGAACCAGTCGGCCACGTAGGCCAGACCATTCTCTATATAGACGCGTCGCTCGCCGCCCAGATTGACCCCCTGGCCGAAGTCCAGGCCCTGGTTGCTGAGCTGTGGCGTCTCCACACTGATATCGACCACCTGAATGGCGTCCGCGCTCAGGGCGAACAGCCGCCCACCGTGCAGGGCGATATCCAGCACGACGCTGTCGCTGCGCCAGGCGCTGAGCGTGGTGGGTTCGGCAGGGTTGTCGGCGTCCAGCAGATAGACCACCCCGGTATCATTCAAAATAGCCGTGCGGCGGCCGTTGGCGGACACTTTTATTGCGTACCCCAAGTTTTGATGACTGCCCAACCATAGAGGCTGCTCGGGATTTTGCACGTCCAGCACCGTGAGGCCGCCCTGGCCGGCGGCGACGAAGGCCAGTCCCTCGCTCAGCGCCACATCCAGGGCCGGGGTGCTGGTGACATAGCCGGCCACCGGGGTGGTGTGGCGCCAGTCATGCTCCTTATAGATCTGCAGGCCGCCCTGCTCGGCGGCGACAAAGTCGTAACGGGCGCTGCTGGCGTGGCCGCGCTGGTTGGCGAAAAACGCGATGACCTGGTTGCTGGCGTCGCGCAGATAAAGGCCGTTGTGGCGCCGCAGGATCTGGTATTCGGGATGCGGGCCGTCGAGCGCGAGGTGTTCCAGCACATACGGACTGCCCGGCTGCAGGCTGACCGATTCGACTGCATCGGGGGCGTCGAAACGCAGTGTCAGTTCCGCCGCCTTGCCCACCGCGACGCGGTTCGGCTCGACGCTCACCGCGGCGTGCAGGGGGGTATTGAGACCCGCCGCCATCAGGGCCAGCAGCAGGGGGCGTCGAAATGTCTTGGCGGGCATGATCAAACGTCTGTGGATGATTCTTCGGGCTAAGGGCAGGGGATGGTGTAACGCCGGTGGATGGTGTCGATGGCCTCCAGGATTTCGTCAGACAGTGTTAAGGATTCACTGCCGATATTCTGCTCCAGTTGGTCCAGACGGGTGGCGCCGATGATGTTGCTGGTGACGAAAGGGCGCGAGGTGACGAAGGCCAGCGCCAGCTGGGCCGGGGCCAGGCCGTGCGCACGGGCCAGTTCCACATAGGCGCGGGTGGCGGCCGTGCCCTGCGCATTGGTATAACGCTGGAAGCGGTCGAACAGGGTCAGGCGCGCCCCGGCCGGTTTGGTGTCGTCCAGGTACTTGCCGCTCAGCACGCCGAAGCCCAGCGGCGAGTAGGCCAGCAGGCCCACATCTTCGCGTTGGGCGATCTCGGCCAGGCCCACTTCAAAACTGCGGTTGAGCAGGCTATAGGGATTCTGGACGCTCACCACCCGCGGCAGGTCGCGCCGGGCGATCTCCAGACACTGCATTACCCCCCAGGGGGTCTCGTTGGACAGGCCGATGTGGCGGATCTTGCCCGCCTGCACCAGCTCGCCCAATACGCCCAGCACCTCCTCAAAGGGGGTGAACTGTTCCTCGGGCTCGTGGCGGTACCCAAGCTGGCCGAAGAAGTTGGTGCTGCGCTCGGGCCAGTGCAGTTGGTACAGATCGACATAATCGGTCTGCAGCCGTTTCAGGCTGTCATTGAGCGCCGTCTCGATATTGTGACGGTCAAAGCCCAGCTTGCCGCCGCGCAGGTAGGTGAAGCTGGCCGAAGGGCCGGAGACCTTGGTGGCCAGGATTATCTGCGCGCGCTTGCCGCGCGCCTTGAGCCAGCTGCCGATGTATTCCTCGGTACGGCCCTGAGTCTCACCCCGGGGCGGCACGGGATACATCTCGGCGGTGTCGATGAAGTTGATGCCCGCCGCCAGGGCGCGGTCGAGCTGCGCGTGGGCATCATGCGCGCTGTTTTGTTCGCCAAAGGTCATGGTGCCCAGACACAGGGCGCTGACCTGGATGTCGCTGCGGCCGAGTTGGCGGTATTCCATTACCTTGATTTCCTTACAGGGTTGAAAAGACCTTTTCCGCCGCGATCAGGGTGTCCTTGATGTCGCGCTCGCTGTGGGCGGCGGAGACGAAGCCGGCCTCATAGGCGGACGGCGCCAGGTAAATGCCTTCGTTGAGCATGCCGTGGAAGAACAGCTTGAAGCGCTCCACGTCGCACTGGGTGACCTGGTAGAAGTTTTCCACTTTGTCGGCCTCGGAGAAGAACACCCCGAACATGGCGCCGACGTGGTTCTCGGTCATGGGAATGTCGAAGGCCCGGGCGCGCGTCACCAGCCCCTTGGCCAGTTTCTCGGTCCGGCGTCCCAGCTCGTCGTAGAAGCCGGGTTGGGCGATCTCTTCCAGATTGGCCAGTCCGGCGGCCATGGCGACCGGATTGCCGGACAGCGTGCCGGCCTGGTAGATGGGGCCCAGCGGCGCGATCTGTTCCATGATCTCGCGCTTGCCGCCAAAGGCGCCCACCGGCATGCCGCCGCCGATGACCTTGCCGAGACAGGTCAGGTCAGGCGTTACCTTGTAGACCGCCTGGGCGCCGCCCAGGGCAACGCGAAAGCCGGTCATCACCTCGTCGAAGATGAGCACCGTTTCGTATTCATCGCAGATTTCACGCAGTCCTTCGAGGAAGCCGGCCTTGGGCGGCACGCAGTTCATATTGCCGGCCACCGGCTCGACGATGATGCCGGCGATCTGGCCGCCGAGGTGGGCGAAGGTCTCGCGCACCTGATCCAGGTCATTGAAACTCAAGGTAATGGTGTGTTCCGCCAGGGCCACCGGCACGCCGGGGGAGGTAGGCACGCCCAGGGTCAGGGCACCGGAACCGGCCTTTACCAATAAGGAGTCGGCGTGGCCGTGGTAACAGCCCTCGAACTTGACGATCTTGTCGCGGCCGGTGAAGCCGCGCGCCAGGCGGATGGCGCTCATGGTGGCCTCGGTGCCCGAGTTGACCATGCGGATCATCTCCATCGAGGGCATGATCTGGCAGACCTTGTCGGCCATGCGTGTCTCCAGCTCGGTCGGAGCGCCGAAGCTGAGGCCGTTTTGGATGGTCTCCTGCACCGCCGCCAGTACCTTGGGGTGGGCGTGGCCCAGGATCATCGGTCCCCAGGAGGCGACGTAGTCGATGTATTTGTTGCCGTCCGCGTCCCATAGATAAGCGCCTTCACCCTTGGTGAAAAAAATGGGATCGCCGCCGACGCCGCGAAAGGCGCGTACCGGTGAATTGACGCCGCCGGGAATATGGGTCTGGGCGGCTTCGAACAGATCGTGGGAACGGGTCATAGTGCGTCCTTCATGGTTGTTTCTGATGAATCGAATAGTCGGGCATAGTCGCCGGCCGCGCGCCGGATGTCGGGCCGGGCGAAGATGCCCTGAATCACTGCCAACATGTCGGCCCCGGCGGCCACCAAGGGGGCGCCGTTGGCGGGGGTGATGCCGCCGATGGCCGCCACCGGCAGCCCCAGGGCCTGTCTGGCGCGCTTGAGTAGCGTCGCGTGGGCGGGCATGGCATGCGGTTTGGTGGCCGAGGCGAAAAAGGCGCCGAAGGCGACATAGTCCGCGCCGGCATCCCGGGCGGCCTCAGCCCGCGGCCACTCATTGTAACAGGAGACACCGATAATCGCGTCCGGCCCCAGCGTCGCGCGCGCC
Source organism: Candidatus Tenderia electrophaga (assembly GCA_001447805.1). Taxonomy (NCBI): domain Bacteria; kingdom Pseudomonadati; phylum Pseudomonadota; class Gammaproteobacteria; order Tenderiales (SeqCode); family Tenderiaceae (SeqCode); genus Tenderia (SeqCode); species Tenderia electrophaga (SeqCode). The sequence goes on along the minus strand of CP013099.1, from coordinate 3,139,538 downwards.
TGTTCGACGTCACCGTCATCACGGCCGAGATGGACGCCGTCGGCGCCGATTTCGCTGGCGAGGACCACATCGTCATTGATAATGAGGGGAATATTGTGTGTCCGGCACAGGTGCAGCAGTGCCGTCGCCGTGGCTAGACGCCGTGGCCGGTCAGCGCCCTTGTCGCGATATTGGATCAGGCGCGCCCCGCCGGCGATGGCCGCGGCGACGCCTGGATACAGCGCGTCGCCGGGCAACAGCGTGGTATCGGTAATGGCGTAAAGACCGGCCAGCGGGTGCATCAGCCGCCGGTCTCATCGTCGCGGGCCCAGAACAGGCGATTGGGCAGCGATTGGCCCATGCCGATGCGGTAGCCGTGCTTGAGCGCTTCCCAGGTGTATTGCTGGGCTTCGTGGATGGCGGTAAAGGGTTCCAAGCCTTGGGCCAGCAGCCCGGCGATGGTGGCGGCCAGGGTGCAGCCGGAGCCGTGATAGCTCTCCGGCAGACGTTCCCAGGTGAAGGTTTCCAGGCGGCGGTGTTCGGCATAGAGGCGGTTCTCCACCGTCGGTGTATTTTCATGGGTGCCGGTGATGAGCACGAACTCGACGCCCATGTCGAGCAGTTCCTGGGCGCAGGCATCGAGACTGTCGGCCAGCGCCGCCAGCAGACGGGCTTCTTTGCTATTGGGGGTGAGCACCGTGGTCTGGGGCAGCAGCATGCTGATCAGGGCGTCAATAACCTCGGCGTCGGCCAGGCTGCCGCCGCCGCCCCCGGCCAGCACCGGGTCCAGCACCACTGGGATGTGAGGATAATCGATGAGAATGCTGTGAATACTTTCCACATTCTCCACACTGCCCACTACGCCGATCTTGAATGCGGCCACGGGCATGTCTTCCAGCACGGCCCGTGCTTGCTCGACCACCACCGATGGATCCACCGGGTCGAAGCGATAGACCGTGCCGGTGTCCTGAATGGTCAATGCGGTAATCACAGGTGCGGCATGGCAACCCATGCTGGCCAGTGCCTCGATGTCGGCCTGGATACCGGCGCCGCCGGTCGGATCATTGCCCGACAGGGTCATGACGACGGGTACGTGTGCAAGTGAAGTCAAGGCATGTCCTCGAGTGATTCGGTTGGCGTTAGCACAGGTATGGATTCGGAATCGCTGATTTTAACACTATCTCAGCATCGATCCAGGCGCCTGTCGGGGCACGCCCGGATTTGTCACCTTCCGCCTGCTGCAACGGACCGATGGGGCGTTTGCGCGCTCGGCAGAGTGGCGATTATGCCTGCGCGCTTCGGTCGCAGAAGTCGGTTGTGCGGCACCACCCTTGAAGCGTCTCGAAGCACGGTGGTGAGAAGACCGGGCTAGGGGGGGCGACAATCAAGCGGGATGCGCATGTTTGTGGGGGACAAAAAAAGCCAGCCCCAAGGGGCTGGCTCAATTCGGAAACTAATTACTAAAGCTTAGAGTGACAGAACAAAGTCAACCAGCTTTTCGATGTCCGCGTCAGCAACGCGCGGCGAGTAAGGAGGCATGGGGACACCGCCGGTGACGGAGGTCCAGTTGCCTTTGCCGCCCTTCTTGACCTTTTCGATCAGGGCCGCTTTAGCGCCGCTGTCACCTTTGTATTTTTCAGCGACATCTTTCCAGGCCGGCCCGACAACCTTTTTTTCCACACTGTGGCAAGCCAGGCAACCGCTCTTCTTGGCCAGCTCCAGCTCATCGGCGCTTGCTTGACCGATCCCCATCATCATTACTGCCGCAGCAGGAATAGTTAACCAACGTACTTTCATGAGTTTTCCCCTCGTATTTTATTTGTGATAGAAAAACAGCAACGGTGCTGTTTCGTAGACGCGAGACTGTTAAGCGTTCCCCTCCAACAGTACCCCCGTCAAACTTCCAAAACATGTTGCTTAATGAGTTAATTTCCCACCCGTCACAACTGTTCGGTCGAAATGTTATGCCATGCGCCTCCATGGACTGTCAAGGTATAGCAAGATATTGTTTTTTATAGTCTTAGAAAGCGTGAGGATATAAAAAGCGTCAAACATCCTCCTGTTTGTCACGATTTATCGGGTATTCGCCGACGTTGCCGACAAAGGGCAACAACAACAGCCGGTGCAGGTTTTGTAGCTTAGCGTCACGAAACTGATTCAGACCGATGGTCATGCCTTCGTGACCCCATTGCGGCTGGGCGCGGTAGGTGCCGAACAGGCGATCCCAGAGGGAAAGATTGAATCCGTAGTTGCTGTTGGTTTCGCGCTTGATGACGGAATGATGCACGCGATGCATGTCGGGCGTAACGATTAACATCCGTAGTAGTGCATCCACCCGTGCCGGCAGGCGCAGGTTGCCGTGATTGAACATGGAGGTGGCGTTGAGCAGGATCTCAAAAACGATGACCGCCACCACGGGCGGGCCGAGCACGAGAATGGTGGCCATCTTGATCAGCATGGAGAGCAGGATCTCGACGGGATGAAAGCGCAGGCCGGTGGTGACGTCATAATCCATGTCGGCGTGATGCACCATGTGCAGGCGCCACAACAGCGGCACCGAGTGGAACAGCACATGCTGAAAATAGATCACCAGATCCAGCGCCACCACGCTAATGACAAGCGCGGCCCCAAAGGCCAGTTCCATCTGGTTCAGCAAACCCCAGCCCTGTTCCTGCGCCAGTGCGGCCAATCCCACTGCCGCGGTGGGGAACAGCAGACGCAGCAGCAGGGTGTCCACCGCGACCAGACCGAGATTGTTGAGCCAGCGTTTGGGTTTGGCCAGTTGCAGCGGCCGGCGCGGACGTCTGGTCTCCCACAAGGCAATGATGACAAAGACGCCGAGAAAAGCGCTCAGCCGGATTAACAATTCGCTGTTCATTGAAACGGGTCGCGTCAAATAATTAAAACTCTTGTAACACAGCCGTGGCCGCGCTACAATATTAGAGTTCACTTATACAGATCACGGAGGTCGGTAATGAACATCAATCGAGTCACCCGCACCATGGCGGGTACCTTTATCCTGCTCTCCCTGGCCTTGGGCGTCGAGGCCAGCCCGCTCTACCATTCCAGTTATTGGCTTTGGTTTACCGTATTCGTCGGGGCCAACTTGTTTCAAAGCGGCCTGACCAATTGGTGTCTGATGGATAAGATCCTGGCCAAGCTCGGCGTGCCCGAGGCGTCGCGCTGCGCCAAGATCGGCTCGGCTTAAGGTCGGCGCGCCAAATAGCTCATCAGGAATTCGACGATCTCGATGCGGTTATAGGCCTGCTGCAAGGAGGCGCCCCACACGGTAACGCCGTGGTCGCGGATCATCAGCGCCGGGATCTGCGGTGGCTGTGCCTGGAAACGTTGCTGGATTTGGGCTGCGATTTGTGGCACGTCCAGCAGGTTGTCGAACAGCGCCAGACTGGCCTGGGGTTTCTGGTCCCAGAGGCCTAGGCCCTTTAACATTTCCAGTGCCGGTAGGGGCAGGGAATCGGCGTCCGCGCTCACACGCCCGGCGGCCAGGCAGGCCTCCACGGTGTGGACGTGAAAGCAGGCGCGGGCCTCGGGAAAGAGCCCGTAGATACAGCGATGAATGGCGACCTCCGCCGACGGTTTGGCGCTGTCTTTGAAGCGCTGCATGACCTCATCCGACTCGCTGTCGACCAGGATCAGGTCGCTGGGCTCGAGCTGACCCTTAGGCAGACCACTGGCGGTGATCCAGAAACAGTCCGGGCGACTGGCCGAGCGCGCGCTCAAATTGCCGGCAGTACCCGCCATCCAGCCGCGTCCATGGAAGTCGTGCGCCACTTCGCTGAGTGCCTTGCGGGTCGGCATCTGATTCAACAGCATGGTCACGCTTTAACCCTGGCGCGATGTGTTGGGCCGCGGGCGTCGTCGCGGCCCGCCGGTGGGGCTGGTGCCGCCCTTGCCTTGGCTGCGCCGGGCGTGTTTGGGCTTGGCCGTTTTGGCGGGTTTAAGCGCCGGTGCCGGCGCTGCCAGCAATGCCGCATCCACGGGCTCCGAGGGTATCTTCATATCGATGAACTCCTCGATCTCCGGCAGGTGGAAGGCGTAGTCCTCGCAGGCGAAGCTGATGGCCATGCCGGTGGCGCCGGCCCGCGCGGTGCGCCCGATGCGATGCACATAGTCTTCGGCGTTTTGCGGCAGGTCGAAATTGAAGACGTGGCTGATGGCCGGGATATGCAGGCCGCGGGCGGCCACGTCCGTTGCCACCAACACCGGGAGATCACCTTGCTGGAATTCCTCCAGCAGCCGCAGGCGCTTTTTTTGCGGAATGTCACCGGACAGCAGCCCGGCCTTGATCTGGTTGCCCTCGAGGTAGCGCCACACCAGATCGGCATGGCGCTTGGTGTTGACGAAGACGATGCTGCGCGGCGCGGCGGTTTGTTTCAGCAGGCCGATCAGCAGCGGTATCTTCTCGTTGTTGGCGGTGTAATAAACCGCCTGCTCGACCTTGTCGGCGGTAACGGATTCCGCTTCCACCGCAATCACGGTGGGATTGTTCATATGTTCGTAGGCCAGTTCGGTGACGCGAAACGACATGGTGGCAGAAAACAGCATGTTGAGGCGCTTTTCCGGATGCGGCATGCGCCGCAGCAGGAAGCGAATATCGTTGATGAACCCCAGGTCGAACATGCGATCGGCCTCGTCCAGCACCATGGCCTGAATGGCGCGCAGGTTGAAAATCTTCTGTTTGAAGTAATCGATAATACGTCCCGGTGTGCCGATGAGGATGTCCACGCCCGCGCTCAAGTCGTTGCGCTGTTGTTCATAATCGGCGCCGCCGTAGACCAGACCCAGCTTCAGACCGGTGTGTGTGTTGAGTGCGACGGCGTCTTTGTGGATTTGTACCGCCAGCTCGCGCGTGGGTGCCAGGATCAGGGCCCCCGGCTGGTCTTGGCGCCGTTTTTCGATGCTGGACTGGCTCAGCAGGCGATTCATGGTCGCCACCAGGAAGGCGACGGTCTTGCCGGTGCCGGTCTGGGCCTGCCCGGCGACGTCTTGGCCGTCCAGAAGTAGCGGGATGGTCTTGGCCTGGATGGGGGTGCAGTGGCTGTAGCCGGCGTCGCGTATACCGGACTGAAGTGTCTCGACCAGCGGCAGGTCGGCAAAGCGGGTCTCGGATAAGTGGGTATTACTCATGGATTTAATTAGCTCTTTCCCCGTCCTAGGCGTCTGTCGGGCTTGGGATGAACTGGCTGCGGAAGCGGGGGAGCGAGCCTCGCGCCTACCCCCTCGAGCCCGACAATTTCCCAGGGGTTGCAATATTATTCAGTTTGAGCTTGAATTCTACAAGGATTGACCCAAATAAGACACTTGATTCCCAATTGTTTTTATTTCATTTAAGCTAAGTCGGACGAAGTTAAGCCCGATACTGGAGATTGAATTGTGAGTGACAAGATAGTTTATGTAACGGATGCCACGTTCGAGGCCGAGGTGCTGAATGCGGAAGGCCCGGTATTGGTGGATTTTTGGGCGGATTGGTGCGGCCCCTGCAAAATGATCGCCCCCATTCTGGATGAAATTTCCACCGATTATGAAGGCAAAGTCCGCGTCGCCAAGCTCAACATCGACGAGAATCCCGCCACGCCGCCGAAATTTGGTATTCGCGGCATTCCGACCTTGATGCTGTTCAAGAACGGCAATGTCGAAGCCACCAAGGTGGGTGCCGTGTCAAAATCACAATTGACAGCGTTCCTGGATAGCAATATCTAATAAGTCTTGCACCCCGACGCCGCGTCTGATAAAAATGCTGGACGTGGCGTTGTAAAGGTGTTACGTTCATTTAGATAATTAAAGAAAAGCGGCCACAAAACCGCTTCTCGCCCTGAGTTCCCAGAGCCCGCAATGCGCAGCTCGCCCCTTAATTTATTTTAATAAATTCATTCCTCCTTTCAGCACGTTCCGTAAGACAAAACTATTCCAAATCATGAATCTAACCGAACTTAAGAAGAAATCCGCGTCCGAATTAATCGATTTAGCCCAATCACTCGGCCTTGACGGCATGGCGCGCATGCGCAAACAGGAGGTTATCTTCGCCATCCTGAAAAGCCATGCCAAAAAAGGCGAGGCCATTTACGGCGACGGCGTGCTGGAGATTTTGCAGGACGGATTTGGCTTTTTGAGGTCCGCGGACAGTTCCTACATGGCCGGACCCGATGACATCTATGTCTCGCCCAGCCAGATACGGCGCTTTAACCTGCGCACCGGCGACAGTGTATCGGGCAAGATCCGCCCACCCAAGGAGAGTGAGCGTTACTTCGCCCTGCTCAAGGTGGACAAGATCAACTTCGAGCCGCCCGAGAATTCCAAGAACAAGGTGCTGTTTGAAAATCTGACGCCCCTGTTCGCCAACCAGCGGCTTAAGATGGAGCAGGGCAACGGCAGTACCGAAGATCTGACCGCCCGCGTCATCGACCTGGTGGCGCCCACCGGCAAGGGCCAGCGTGCCATGATCGTCTCGCCGCCCAAGGCGGGGAAGACCATGATGATGCAGAACATCGCCCAGTCCATCGCCGCCAGCCACCCCGAATGTTATCTGATTGTCTTGCTCATCGACGAACGCCCCGAAGAGGTCACCGAGATGCAGCGCTCGGTACGCGGCGAGGTGATCTCCAGTACCTTTGATGAACCGGCCAGCCGCCATGTGCAGGTGGCCGAGATGGTCATCGAAAAGGCTAAACGTCTGGTGGAGCACAAGCGCGACGTGGTGATTCTGCTCGACTCCATCACCCGTCTGGCGCGCGCCTATAACACGGTGATACCGTCCTCGGGCAAGGTGCTCACCGGTGGTGTGGATGCCAACGCCTTGCACCGGCCGAAGCGCTTTTTCGGCGCCGCGCGGAATATCGAAGAGGGCGGCAGCCTGACCATCATCGCCACCGCGCTGGTGGAGACCGGCTCACGCATGGATGATGTGATCTATGAGGAGTTCAAGGGTACCGGCAATATGGAGCTGCATCTGGATCGCCGCATCTCCGAAAAACGTATTTATCCCTCCATTAACATCAACCGTTCCGGCACGCGCCGCGAGGAGCAGTTGACCAAGCCGGATGAACTGCAGAAGATGTGGATCCTGCGCAAGCTACTGCATCCCATGGAGGAATTGGCGGCAATGGAGTTCCTGCTCGACAAGCTCAAGGATACCAAGACCAATGACGAGTTCTTCGACTCCATGAAGCGTTAGGTCGGCTCGCGACAGACCGCGATACCACTTAGAAAAGGCCGGGATTACCCGGCCTTTTTTTCTATGGCGTGGTCGGACAGCTCGACGTCGACCGGTTCCGCCTGCCAGATTTCCTGCGCATATTCGCGGATGGTGCGATCGCTGGAGAACTTGCCCATGTTAGCGGTATTCAGAATCGTCTTGCGTGTCCAGCTCTCCTGATCGCGGTAAAGCTCGGCGACCCGTTCCTGACACTCGACATAGGCGGCATAATCGGCCAGTACCATGTAGTTATCGCCGTGCGTGGTGAGGGTATCGATAACGGCCTGAAAGCGGTCGGGTTCAGTGGGTGAAAAATAGCCCGTGGCAATCATGTCCAGGGCCTGTCCCAGTTCCGCGTTGTTGCGATAGTCATCCAGGGGCCGGTAGCCCGCCCGCTTGCGCTCCACTACTTCGTCGGCGGTCATGCCGAAAATAAAAATATTTTCATCGCCCACTTCCTCTTTGATTTCGATGTTGGCGCCGTCCAGCGTGCCGATGGTGAGCGCGCCATTCAGGGCAAACTTCATATTGCCCGTGCCGGAGGCCTCCGTGCCGGCGGTGGAGATCTGTTCCGACAGGTCGCAGGCCGGGATGATCTCTTCCGCCAGCGAGACATTGTAATTGGGCAGAAACACTAGCTTCAGCTGGTTATCCACTGCCGGGTCGTTGTTGACGATGTCGGCCACGTCATTAATCAGTCGGATGATCAGTTTGGCCAGGTGGTAACCGGGCGCCGCCTTGCCGGCGAAGATGACGGTGCGCGGCACGACCCCGTTGTCCGGGCTAAGGCGGATACGGTTATAGAGGGTGATTACATGCAGCACGTTGAGTAGCTGGCGTTTGTATTCATGCATGCGTTTAATGTGGCAGTCGAAAATGGAATCCACATTGACGTCGATGTTGAGGCGCTGTTTGATCAGCCCGGCCAGTTGTTGTTTGTTGTGGCGCTTCACTTCGCGAAACTGCTGCCGGAACGCGTTGTTTTCCGCCAGGGGCATCAATTGCTTGAGCCGGTCCAGGTCAGTCACCCAGGCGTCACCGATATTGGCTGAGATCAGCTGTGCGAGCTGCGGGTTGGCCTGTTTGAGCCAGCGCCGCGGGGTAATGCCGTTGGTCTTGTTGACGATCTTGTCGGGATAAAACCGATCAAAGTCGGCAAAGATCGACTTCTTCATTAGCTCGGTGTGCAGCGCGGCGACCCCATTAACCTTGTGGCTGCCGACCACGGCCAGGTGGGCCATGCGCACGCGTTTGCCGTTGTCCTCGTCGATAATGGACATGCGCCGCAGCAGGGCCGTGTCGCCCGGATAGCGGTGCATCACCTCATTCAGAAAGCGCTGGTTGATTTCGTAAACGATCTGCATGTGGCGCGGCAACAGGTTTTCGATCACCGCCACCGGCCAGGTCTCCAGTGCTTCGGGCAACAGGGTATGGTTGGTATAGGCGAAGGTGCGCCGGGTGATATCCCAGGCCTTGTCCCAAGGCAGGTGATGCTTGTCGATCAGAATGCGCATCAGTTCCGGGATGGCCAGCACCGGATGGGTGTCGTTGAGTTGTATGGCCACCTTGTCCGGTAGGTTGTCGAAACTGTCATGATACTTGCGGTGACGGTAGAGAATATCCTGCAGCGAAGCGCTGACGAAGAAGTACTGCTGCTTTACGCGCAGCTCGCGCCCCATCTCGGTGGAGTCATCGGGATACAGCACCTTGGACAGGTTTTCCGAATCGTTCTTGTCTTCCACCGCCTTGATGTAATCGCCTTGATTGAAGAAGTTCAGATCGAAGTCACGCGACGATTTGGCCGACCACAGGCGCATGTTGTTGACCGTGCTGTTGCCGTAGCCGGGGATGGGCGTGTCGTAGGCCATGGCCATGACCTCGTCGGTGTCCACCCATTGGTAGCGGCGTTCGCCGCTGTCGTCCGGGTAGGTGATCACCCGGCCGTTGAATTTGACCGGGTACAACACTTCGGCGCGGGGAAACTCCCAGGGGTTGCCGTAGCGCAGCCAGTTTTCCGGATGCTCGATTTGCTGACCGTTCTCGATGCGCTGGTTGAACATGCCGTATTCATACCGGATGCCGTAGCCGTAGCCGGGCAGCGCCAGGGTGGCCATGGAATCTAAGAAGCAGGCCGCCAAGCGACCCAGGCCGCCGTTGCCCAAGGCGGCGTCGTTTTCCATCTCGCGCACCTGTTCCAAATCCACGCCGATCTCGCGCAGCGCCGCGCCCAGCTCATCGCTAACGCCCAGGCTCAAGGCGCTGTTGCTCAGGGTGCGGCCGATCATGAATTCCAGCGACAGATAGTAGACGCGCTTGGCGTCCTGGCGGTAGTAGCTGCGCATGGTCTCCATCCAACGCTCCATCAGCCGGTCGCGGATCACCCAGGCGCAGACGTGATACCAGTCGCGCGCGGTGGCGGTGTAGAGGTCTTTGCCGGCGGAATATTCCAGGCGGTTGGCCATGGAGTGTTTTATGGTTTGGCTGTCCAGGCCCAGATAGTCGTACTTGAAGGCGGGCAACTTGCGTTCGTCTTTCATGCGGATCCTCGTGTCCTTGGTAGATAACTCTTTGTTTTTCTGTGGCTAATATCGGAAAGCATCGGTTTGTCCAGTGTAGTCCATAGTTTGGCGGCCGGCCCGAGGTACTCTTTAATATGGCCAAACCTGAACTCCGCTCCGGCACGGCAGTCCTAACGGGGACTTGTGGGAAAAGCGCTTTTTCGGTAAGATGCGCGGCTATTTCTCGGACTGCGCCGGCCCTGGCGCGGATGTAGATTTGCAAAAGAGGTTTTAAGCGATGAAAGCGGATATCCATCCCGCCTATCAAGAAGTTGAAGTGACTTGCAGCTGTGGTGCCACGTTCACCACCCGTTCAACTTTGGGCAAAAATGATCTGCACATTGACGTCTGTGCCAGTTGCCATCCGTTCTTTACCGGCAAGCAGAAGATCGTCGATACCGCGGGTCGTGTAGACAAGTTCCGCCAGAAGTACGGTTTGAAAAAATAAGCGGCTGTATGCTGCGACCGACAGGTCTACTGAAAAGGGCGTTCCTACGGGGCGCCCTTTTTGCATTCTGGTTTGCGTTGCTGGCGCCGGCGCTGGCTTGGGCCGCCGATTGTCTCGCCTTCCGCGCCGATGAGTGGGTGACGCCGGTGTATGTCTACGACGGTGATACCCTCAAGCTCGAGGACGGCCGCAAGCTGCGCCTGCTGGGCATCAACACCCCCGAAATCGGCCGCGACGGCACGCCTTCCGAAGCCTTGGCCCATGAGGCGCGCCAGGCGCTGGTCGATCTAGTGGCGCAGCAACCACGCCTGGCCCTGCGCTACGAGCAACAGCGCCAAGACCGTTACGGCCGTTTGCTGGCCCATGCCTTTCTGTCCGACGGTCGCAATCTGCAACAATTGTTGCTGCAGCGCGGGCTGGCCGCTGCCGTCGCTATCGCGCCCAATCTGGCCAACTTCGACTGCTATCTGGCGGCCGAGGACGGGGCTCAAGGGCAAGGGATCTGGCGGCTGCCCGAGTACCAGGGCATCGCCACCACGGCACTGCCGTCCGATGCCGGCGGCTTCCGGGTGGTGCAGGGCAGGGTGAAACGGGTCGGCGAAAGCCGTCAGGCCTATTGGCTGAACTTTGCGGGCGGGTTTGCGGCGCGTATCGATAAGCGCGATTTGCCCCGCTTTGCCAGGGTGTTGGACGTGGACCAATTGCAGGGGCGGACGCTCAAACTGCGCGGCTGGCTGTATCAGGTGCGGGGCCAGACACGCCTCAACCTGTATCATCCGCGGGCGCTGCAGCTCCTGCCGTCAGGGGCTGGGCCGGTGCTACCGTAAGCGCCGGGAAACCGCTAATATGTAAAGCCTTTTATGGACAATCCCGATGAGTGAAGAGTTGAGACAACGCGCCCTGAAGTATCACGCCGAGCCGCGCCCCGGCAAGATCGCTACGGCGATCACCAAGCCCTGCGAAGACCAGCAGGCCCTGTCGCTGGCCTATACGCCCGGGGTGGCCGCGCCGGTGCGCGAAATCGCCGCCGACGCCCACAACGCATATCGATATACCAACAAGGGCAACCTGGTGGCGGTGATCACCGATGGCACGGCCGTGCTGGGGCTGGGCAATGTGGGCACCCTGGCGGGCAAGCCGGTGATGGAGGGCAAGGCGGTGTTGTTCAAACGCTTCGCCGATGTGGATGTGTTCGATATCGAGGTGGATTCCGACACCCCGGAGCAGTTCATCGAGACCGTGGCGCGCATCGCCCCCACCTTCGGCGGTATCAACCTGGAGGACATCGCCGCGCCGCACTGCTTCGTCATCGAAGAGGCCCTGATCGAGCGGCTCAACATCCCCGTATTCCATGATGATCAGCACGGCACCGCCATCATCATCGCCGCCGGTCTGCTCAACGCCATCGAATTGCAGGGTAAGCGTCTGGAGGACGCCAAGATCGTCTGCCTCGGCGCCGGCGCCGCCGGCATCGCCTCCATGCGCCTGCTGCTTACCCTGGGCATGGCCAAGGAGAATCTCACCCTGGTGGACCGCAAGGGCGTGGTCCACAGCGGCCGCGACGATTTGAATGTATATAAGAGGGAATTCGCCCGCGGTACCGAGCAGCGCAGCCTGGCTGACGCCATGGCGGGTGCCGATGTCTTCATCGGCGTCTCCGGGCCGGACCTGCTGACTACGGAGATGCTCAAGAGTATGGCCGACAAGCCGGTGGTGTTCGCGCTCTCCAACCCGGATCCGGAAATCCGGCCGGAGACGGCACTGGCGGCGCGGGATGATTTGATCATGGCCACCGGCCGCAGCGATTATCCCAACCAGGTCAATAATGTGCTGGGCTTTCCCTTCATTTTCCGCGGCGCCCTGGATGTACAGGCGCGCCGTATCAATACCGAGATGCAGGTGGCGGCGGTGCACGCCCTGCGCGATCTGGCGCGCGAGCCGGTGCCCCAGGCGGTGCTGGACGGCTACGGGATTAACAACCTCAGCTACGGACCCAGCTATATTATTCCCAAACCGATTGATCACCGCCTCATCGATCGTATTCCGCCGGCGGTGGCCAAGGCGGCCGTCGACAGCGGGGTGGCGCGTCAGCCCTATCCGGCCCACTATCCGAAGTTGTAAGCTGAGGGGCAAGCGGGCATTTGGGGACTCCGGCCCCGATGACCATTGATGAATTTACACTGTAAGAAGGGATTATCTGCTATGGCCAAAGACACTGGCAAAGACACCATCAGCGTGACCGACAACGTCACCGGCAAGACCATCGAACTGCCCATTTATCACGGCACCCACGGTCCCGGTGCGGTGGACATCCGCGCCTTTTTCAAGGAGTTCGGCTATGTCACCTTCGATCCCGGTTTCGTCTCCACCGCCGCCTGCCGCAGTTCCATCACCTACATCGACGGCGACAAGGGCCAGCTCATGTACCGCGGCTATCCCATTGAACAGCTGGCCGAGAAGAGTTCCTTCCTGGAGGTGGCCTATCTGATGCTCCACGGCGAATTGCCCAAGCGCGAGCAGCAGAACGAGTTTCTGGGTAACATCACCCGCCACACCATGATCAACGAAAGCCTTAAAAGTTTTTACGAGGGTTTCTATCATGATGCCCATCCCATGGCTATCATGGTCGGGGTGGTGGGGTCGCTGTCGGCCTTCTATCATGATTCCACCGATATACGGAATCCCGAGCATCGCGAGATCGCGGCCCATCGCCTGATCGCCAAGATGCCCACCATCGCCGGGGCCTGTTACAAGCACTCCATCGGCGAGCCCTTCGTCTATCCGCGCAACAAGCTGAGCTACTGCGGCAACCTGCTCAACATGATGTTCTCAGTCCCCTGCGAGGAGTACGAAGTGGATCCGGTGGCGGAACGGGCCTTGGATATGATTTTCATCCTGCACGCCGACCACGAGCAGAACGCCAGTACTTCCACCATCCGTTTGGCCGGTAGCTCGGCCGCCAACCCGTTTGCCTGTGTCGCCTCGGGCATCGCCGCCCTGTGGGGACCGGCCCACGGCGGCGCCAACGAAGCGGTGTTGCACATGCTGGATCAGATCGGCGATGTAAAGAACATTCCCAAGTTCCTGGAAAAGGCCAAGGACAAAGACGATCCCTTTCGCCTGATGGGTTTCGGCCACCGCATTTACAAAAACTTCGACCCGCGCGCCACCCTGATCCGTAAGATGTGTCATGAGGTGCTGGCCAAGCTGGGCGACGAAAATGATCCGTTGTTCGAACTGGCGCTGCGGCTGGAAGAGATCGCCCTGCAGGATGATTACTTCAAAGAGCGCAAGCTCTACCCCAATGTGGATTTCTACTCAGGCATTATCTACAAGGTGCTGGGTATTCCCACCAACATGTTCACCGTCATGTTCGCCATCGCCCGTACCGTGGGTTGGGTGTCTCAGTGGATGGAGATGATCGGCGATCCGGAACAGCGTATCGCCCGCCCGCGCCAGCTGTACGAGGGGGCGGCCAAGCGCGACTATATAGACATAAACAAGCGTTAAGCGGAATCGGGGCAAGGCGGCGTAACGCCTTAGTCCTCCAGGCGCAGCAGTTCCTCCACCCGGTTCAGGCTGAAGCGTTCCATGGGTTTGCCCGTTGTCGGGCAGCGCGGCGCCTGGCGCAAGCCCTTGCGCTCGAACACCAATAACAATACCGGCGCCTCCTGCATTACCAGGCGATAGCCCGGTACTTCGCAGGTATCGCCGTTGGGCATGGTGGGGCGTAGACTGAGCTGCTCGAAGGGAATGCCTTGGTTCAACAGGTGGATAGTCAGTTCCTCCACGGTATCCGTGAACAGGTGCAGGGTGATCTCGGAAAACTCATCGGCCGTGCCGTCCAGCACGGCGCCCACCAGGCGCGGTTCGAAGGCCTCGAAATAGACCATGGCGGCGCGGCCGATTTCGCGCAGGCGGCGCAGTTGGCGGGGTTGAGTGTCGGCCTTGAATAGGCGCTGATATTCCTGCAGCGCCGCCTTGATCTCGTCGTTGCGCGGCAGATTGTGGGTCTGGGGGGCATGCAGCCGCAGGGCGGCCTTTTGCTTGGCCACCTGGAAATCCTTGATACCTTCCTCGGCGATCAGGCGGGCGGCTTCCTGCGCCAAGCGTTCGCGCATGCGCAGATCTTTGCTGTTGCTGTACGCGGCTTTCTTACCGGCCATGGTTCAAAACAGTAGTTGCGGGCTGGACTCGTCACCGCGTTCACTATCCGGGCTTGCCACCGATTCGTCAATATCGGGTGCCTGGCGCTGCGGCACATGTTCGTGACGAAAGATTTCAAAAACGGCGTTGCGCTGGCTGGGCGGCGCGAGCAAACCGGTCTGGGGATCGATGCGCACGGTGACCAGTCCTTGCGGTTGTTCCAGTTCGGTCTCGGGCATGTCGGCCAGCGCGCTGCGCATAAACTCGATCCACATGGGCAATGCGGCGTGGCCGCCGGTTTCGCGATTGCCCAGCGGGCCGCCGTCGTCAAAGCCCACCCAGCTGATAGCCACCAATTCATGATTGAAGCCGGCGAACCAGGCGTCGCGCTGGTCATTGGTGGTGCCGGTCTTGCCGGCGATGTCCTTGCGTCCTAGCTGCAGGGCGCGACGCGCGGTGCCGCGGCGCACCACGTCCTGCATCATGTCGGTCATAAGGTAGGCGTTTTGCGCTGTGATGACGCGTTCGGCGAGATTGGGCTCGTCCGGTTCTTCGATCGTGGTCATGGCGGTCAGCGCTTGGGCGCTGATCTCCGTATCCGGAGGGGGATCGGCTTCGGCGGCTGCTGCCAGCCGGGCCTCTTTTTCCGCCTCTTCGCAGGGCAGGCAGGCGATGGCGGGGTCGGCCTCGAAGACAGTGTTGCCGTCCATGTCCTCGATGCGCTGGATGAAGTAAGGCGTGACGCGAAAGCCACCATTGGCGAATACGGCATAGCCGGTGGCCATTTCCAGCGGTGTCACGGCGGCACTGCCCAACGACAATGACAGATCGCGCGGGAGCCGCTCGGGGTCGAAGCCGAAACGCTGCACATAGCGGATGGCATAGGGAATGCCGATGCTCTGCAGCAGTCGGATGGAGACCAGATTGCGCGAGCGTGTCAGGGCCTCGCGCAGCCGCGTCGGGCCGTAAATGCGGCCGCTGTAGTTTTCCGGTCGCCACGAGGTCTCCAGGCCGGGGTCATCGAACACCACTGGCGCGTCGTTGATGATGGAGGCCGGGGTGAACCCCTTTTCCAGGGCGCTGGAATAGATGAAGGGCTTGAAGCTGGAGCCCGGTTGGCGTTTGGCCTGGGTAACGCGGTTGAATTTGCTGTGAAAGAAGTCATAACCGCCGGACAGGGCAACGATGGCGCCATCTTCCGGGTCCAACGCGACGATGGCGCCGGAGACATGGGGGATCTGGCCCAGCTGCCAGGTGCCGGCGGTTTGTTGCTTGATGTAGACCACATCGCCTGCGGTCAGGATATCCTGTGCCGATTCCGGCGCGCTGCCGATTCGGTTGGTGTTGAGATAGGGCGCCGCCCAGGAGAGCCCCTCCCACCCCAGCTCAAACTGATCACCATTGGCGAGCAGCCCTTGGGCGCGTTGATCTTCAGTATAAAGCACCACGGCCGGGCGCAGGTCGCCGACCACGGGCAGGGCGTCTAGACGCGCCAGGATGTTTTCAAAATCGCTGCCGGGGCCGACGTCAATCTGTTCCACCGGGCCGCGAAAGCCGTGGCGATGTTCGTAGCTGAGTAAGGCTTGACGCAGGGCCTCCTGGGCCGCCAGTTGCCGTTCCGGATCGATGGTGACGTATACCTTAAAACCACTGGTATAGGCATCCTCGCCATAGCGTTCATACATAAAACTGCGCACCATTTCGCCGATGAAAGGCGCGTCCAGATCAATGGAGCGCCGGCTTAGCCGGGCGCTGACCGGCTCGCTCCGGGCCGCTTGGAATTCCGCCTCGCTGATGTAGCCGAGGCCGCGCATGCGCTTAAGTACATAATCGCGGCGGATAACGGCACGTTCCGGATTGGCGATGGGGTTGAAGCTCGACGGCGCCTTGGGCAGGCCGGCGATCATGGCATATTGGGCCAGGGTCAGCTCATCCAGCGGCGCGCCGTAATAGGTCTTGGCGGCACTGCCGATGCCGTAAGCGCGGTTGCCCAGGTAGATCTTATTCAGATAGAGTTCCAGAATCTCTTCCTTGCTCAATTTTTTTTCGATCTTGAAGGAGAGAAAGATTTCGTTGATCTTGCGTAGATAGGTCTTTTCGCTGCTGAGAAAGAAATTGCGCGCCACCTGCATGGTGATGGTACTACCGCCCTGGGCCTTTTCACCGGTCATGATCAGGTTGAGCGCGGCGCGCAGGATACCTTGATAATCGACACCGGGGTGGTGGAAGAAGCGATCGTCCTCGGCGGCCAGGATGGCCTTGATCATGGTATCCGGAATCTCGGCGTACTTGACCGGATCACGTTTTTTACTGCCATACTCGGCGATCAGTTGTTGATCTTGGGTATAGACCTGCAGCGGCACCTGGAAGTGTACGTCGCGCAGCACTTCCACCGAGGGCAGTTGCGGCGAAAGATAAAAATAGGTGGCGGCCACGGCGCCGACGCCGAGCACTAACAGAATGACGGAGGCAAGAAAAACCCGGCGGGTCAGGGTGCGGATGAACTTCATGGCCGATATGCTAATGTGGTACTAAAGTGTGATTGTGCCAGCAATTTTACAGGAGCTGTCCTAAGGTTTGTTAAGGCTCTTCCGATGTATACTACATCAAGTTATCGGGCCCTTTCACGATAATCCTAGAAATAGTGAATTTGCGTAAAGTATGTTACTGAATGCCCGATAACCACTAAAGTCACGATGACGCAATTCATGGAATAGACATCAAGAGAGCGCAAAAATTGGACTTGTTCAAGCGAAAAGCCCCCTCCCTCCTGGGACTCGATATCAGCGCCACCGCCGTCAAACTACTCGAATTCAGTCAGAGTGGGGGGCGTCATCGTGTCGAGAGTTATTCCGTGGTTCCCTTGCCGCCCCACGCCGTGGTGGAAAAGAGCATCGCAGATGTGGAATCTGTGGGCGCCGCCATCAACCGCGGAGTGAAGCGCGCCGGCACGCGCACCAAGCTGGCCGCCGTGGCCGTGGCCGGATCGGCGGTGATCACCAAAGTCATCAATATGCCCGCCAGCCTCAACGAGGATGAGATGGAGGCCCAGATCGAGCTGGAGGCCGACCAGTACATCCCCTATCCGCTGGACGAGGTTAACCTGGATTTTCAGATTCTCGGTCCCTCTGAATCCTCGGAAGGCGACGCTGCCGACACAGTCGAGGTATTGCTGGCCGCCTCCCGTAGCGAAAACGTGGATGTGCGCGTCGCCGCCTGCGAACTGGGCGGTCTGACCGCCAAAGTGGTCGACGTGGAGGCCTATGCCATGGAGGCGGCCTATAAGCTCATCGCGCCCCAGCTCACCGACGGCGGCGAGGGTTTGACAGTGGCGATTCTCGATGTCGGTGCCACCATGACCACCCTCAACGTGATCCACGATTTCAAGATGATCTACACCCGCGAGCAAGTGTTCGGCGGCAAACAGCTGACCGAAGAGATCCAGCGCCGTTACGGCCTTTCTTATGAGGAAGCCGGTCTGGCCAAGAAGCAGGGCGGCCTGCCCGACAACTATGTGCCCGAGGTATTACAGCCCTTCAAGGATGCCATGACCCAGCAGGTCAGCCGTTCGCTGCAGTTCTTCTTTTCTTCCAGCCAATATAATAGTGTCGATCACGTGGTGCTGGCCGGCGGTTGCGCCTCCATCCCCGGCATCGACGAACTGATTGAAGATAAGCTGGGTGTGCCGACCACGGTAGCCAACCCCTTTGCCAATATGTCCCTGTCGTCCAAGATCAAGGCGCAGCAACTGGGCGCTGACGCGCCGGCCTTGATGATCGCCTGCGGGCTGGCATTGAGGAGTTTCGACCAATGACGCGCATCAATCTACTGCCATGGCGTGAAGCACTGCGTAAGGAGCGCAAGCGTCAGTTCGTGTCGGTACTCGGGGGGGCCGCGTTTCTGATGTTGGCGATCATCGGTTATGTGCATTTTCACGTTAGCGGCATGATCGACTATCAGAATTCGCGCAACGGCTTTCTTGAAAGCGAGATCGCCAAGGTCGAAGAGAAGATCAAAGAGATTCGCGAGCTCGAGGCGCAAAAGAAGCAGCTGCTCAATCGCATGAATATTATCCAGGAACTGCAGACCCGCCGTCCCATGGTGGTACACATGCTGGATAAATTAGTCAGAGCCCTGCCCGACGGCCTGTATCTGACCAAGTTGGATCAAAATGGGGTTGAGCTGACCCTCGAGGGCATGGCCCAGTCCAACGCGCGGGTGTCCGCATTCATGCGCAACCTGGACGAATCCGACTGGTTCGCCAGCCCCAAGCTGGAGGTGATCCAGGTGCAGGACAAGGACGGCTCTCGCTCAAGCAAGTTCACCTTAAAGGTGAAACAGCTGACATCGGAAGAGGTCGAGGCTGAGAAGGCGGGAGAAGGCAAATGAATCTGAAGAATTTAGATTTCGAGCAGTTCAAGGGATTGGACCCGAATGACCCGGGCTCCTGGCCCATCGCGGTCAAGACCGTTGCCGTACTGGCGGCCTGCATCGCCGTGCTATTCGCCGGCTATTGGTTCCATACCCAGCATCAACTGGCCGATCTGGAAAAGGCGGAAAAGCGCGAAGCGGAACTGAAGGAAACTTTCAAGGCCAAGCAGCTCAAGGCCATCAACCTGGACGCCTACAAACAGCAAATGGCCGAGATGGAGCGCTCCTTCGGTGCCATGCTGCGCCAGCTGCCGAGCAAGACCGAAGTGGCGGAGCTGCTGGTGGATATTTCCCAGGCCGGTCTGGGCAACGGACTGGAATTCGAATTGTTCAAGCCACTGGCGGAAAAACCGGCCGAGTTTTATGCCGAACTGCCGATCGACGTCAAGGTCACCGGCACGTATCACGATTTCGGTAATTTCGTCAGTGACGTGGCGGCCCTGCCCCGAATCGTGACCTTGCACGACATCACCATTATCAGCAAAGACGGCACCGCCTTGTCCATGTCCGCCACCGCTAAAACCTATCGCTATCTGGAGGATGGGCAATGAGCATGTTAGGGGTAGTCAAGTACCGGGCCTGTCTAGCCGTTGGTCTGCTGGCAATTTTTCTCACAGGTTGCAGCGGCGGCGGCCATCAGGACTTGCAGCAGTATATCGATGAGGTCAAGGCCTCGCGCAAGAGCCGCATTGAGCCCCTGCCTGAGTTCGTGCCGGTGGAGAACTTCACCTATGCGGCCGATAAGCTTGGCGATCCTTTTATGTCTTGGCAGACCAAGGCGGCCCTGGCGGCCAAGACGGAACAAAAGGCCAGTTCCGGCGGTGGGCTGCAACCGGATCTTGGGCGCCGCCGCGAACCCTTGGAGGCCTTCCCGCTGGATACACTGCGCATGGTCGGCACCATGCAGAAAGATGGGCAGACCTCGGCGCTAATCAAGTCGCCCGACGGACTTGTTTCCCGCATCACGGTGGGCAACTACCTGGGCCAGAACTACGGTCAGGTCGTCGCCATCGAGCAGGATTCGGTGGAGGTAATGGAAATTGTGCCGGACGGCTTAGGCTCGTGGACCAAGCGGCCGGCCTCGTTGGCCATCGTAACGGAATGATGGCGGGGAATATTTCAAATGAAGCGAATCGGTAATATGGGCGAATGCACGATGAAAATACGAGATGAATGGAGCCACACCATGATGCAGCGGTTAGTATTGCTGGCGTGCCTGCTGCTGGGACTGCTGACGGTCCCGGCGCATGCCCAGGAGGCGGATGGAGAGAACGCCCTGGAGACGGTGGATGTCTCCAGTCTGCCCGGCAACCGGGTGCAGATCAAATTCAGCATGGCCAAGGCCGCTGAAGCGCCGCTCAGCTTCACCATCGACAACCCGGCGCGCATCGCCCTGGATTTTCCCGCCACCTCCAACAATCTGGACAAGCGTACCACCCAGGTGGGCGTAGGCGTGGCGCGCAGTGTCAGCGCCGTGGAGGCCCGCGGCCGTACCCGTGTGGTCCTGAACCTGGTCCGCCTGGTGCCTTACGAAACACGGGTGGAGGGCAATAATGTCTATGTCATTCTGGACAGCGCCGGTGCCGCCGCGTCCATGGCCAGCCCGCCGGTGGACAAAGACCCGACCGTATTCACCTCGCGTGAAATCTCCGCCAGTCACTCTATTAAAGGTGTCGACTTCCGCCGCGGTGAAGAAGGCGAAGGGCGCATCCTGGTCTCCCTCTCCGATGCCGGCACCAGCGTCAATATTCAGGAGCAGGGCGGTAAGCTGGCGCTGGATTTCATCGATACCAGCCTGCCGGCGGAATTGGAGCAGCGCCTGGATGTCACCGATTTCGCCACACCGGTGACCTTGGTGGATACCTTCCGCCAGGGCAACAACGTGCGCATGGTGATCAGCGCCCAGGATAACTTTGAACACCTGGCCTATCAGTCCGGTGACCTGCTCACGGTCGAGATCAAGGAGTCAATAGAGCCGACTGACGAAGAACTGCGTCGTCAAGGTGACGAGAGCGTCTTCACCGGCGAGCGCCTGTCGCTCAACTTTCAGGATATCGAAGTGCGCGCCGTGCTGCAGTTGATCGCCGATTTTACCGGCATGAACCTGGTCACCAGCGACAGCGTCACCGGCAGCGTCACGCTGCGCTTGCAGAATGTGCCCTGGGATCAGGCCCTGGATATTATCCTCAAGACCAAGGGGCTGGGCATGCGCAAGACCGGCAACCTGATGTTCATCGCCCCGGCGGAAGAGATCGCCGCGCGTGAAAAGGCCGAGCTGGCGGCGAAGCAGCAAATTCAAGAATTGGAACCGCTGTATTCGGAAATGATCCAGATCAACTACGCCAAGGCCAGCGAAATCGCCGCCCTGCTGAAGGGCGAGAAGAACTCGCTGCTGTCGACGCGCGGCAGTGTCACCATCGATGCCCGCACCAACACCCTGTTGGTTCAGGATACCGCGGCATCCTTGGATGAAATCCACAAGATGATCGCCAGGCTCGATATCCCGGTGCGCCAGGTATTGATCGAGTCGCGCATCGTCATCGCCAACAGTACCTACGGCAAGGAAGTCGGCTCACGCTTCGGCGTCTCGCGTGATTCCATGGGGACCAACACCACCGGCGACGGGGCCCAGTTCAGCGGCACCCTGGAAGCGACCGATCAGTTGGTGAACAACGATACCCTCACGGCCCCCGGCCGGCTCAATGTCAACCTGCCGGTCGCCAGCGCCGCGGGCTCCTTCGCCATGAGTTTCGTCAAGCTGCCCTTCGGCACCAATGTGGACTTGGAGCTGTCGGCCATGCAGGCCGAAGGTCAGGGTGAAGTGGTGTCCTCGCCGCGGGTGATCACCGCCAACCAGAAAGAGGCGAACATCAAGCAGGGTGTGGAGATCGCCTATCAGGAGGCCTCTTCTTCCGGCGCCACCAGCACCTCGTTCAAGGAGGCGGTGCTGGAGCTGCGCGTCACCCCGCAGATTACCCCCGATGACCGCATCATCATGGATCTGGAAATCAGCAAAGACAGTGTCGGCGATATCTTCCAGGGTGTGCCCAGCATCAACACCCGCACTATCACCACCCAGGTGCTGGTGGAGAACGGCGAGACGGTCGTCCTCGGTGGCGTCTACGAGCAATCCACCAACGACAATGTCACCAAGGTGCCGTTCCTGGGTGATCTGCCCCTGATCGGCGTGTTGTTCCGCAATACCACCAAGACAGACGACAAGGAAGAACTGCTGGTCTTCATTACCCCCAAGATCATCAAAGAAGGTCTGTCGATCAACTGATCCACCCCGACCAAAAAGGGGCCATGAGCACGCTCATGGCCCCTTTTTATTGCCTAAATTAACGCCACCAAGCCTTTTTTTGGTAAATTTGCTGTCCAAACCCCGGCAACTGGCGCATTTTCATGACCCACCCCTCGGCAAAGCCGAAAAATATCTTTATTGTTGGCCCGATGGGGGCGGGCAAGACGACCATCGGTAGGCAGCTGGCCCGCAGTCTGGGCTGGGAATTTGTCGACAGCGATCATGAAATCGTGGCGCGTACCGGGGTCCAGATCCCGGTCATCTTCGATGTGGAGGGCGAGGTCGGCTTTCGCCGCCGCGAAAAGAAGGTCATCGACGAACTCAGCGCGTGTCAGCGGCTGGTGCTGGCTACCGGCGGCGGCGTGGTGCTGGATGCGGAAAACCGCCGCCGCTTGAACGAACGCGGCGTGGTGGTGTATTTGCATGCCAGTGCCGAGCAGTTGTTCAAGCGCACCGCCCGTGATCGCAATCGCCCCTTGTTGCAGACCGCCGACCCGCAGCAGAAAATCAGGGACTTGCTGGTCCAGCGTGAACCCCTGTATCGCGAGGTGGCCGACATTGTCATGGAGACCGGCGAGGAAAATGTGCGCGCCGTGGTGAGAAAACTGATGGGGCACCTGAAGCGCTTCGGTATAGTAAACGAATCAGAACAGAGTAAATTGAGATAAACTGCATGATTACGCTTGATGTGGCCTTGGGTGAAAGAAGTTACCCCATCTATATCGGAGTCGAGCTGCTGCACCGGGCCGACCTGATCCGCCGCCATCTGGCGGGCAACGAGGTAATGGTGGTGAGCAACGACACCGTGGCGCCGCTCTATCTCGAACGCGTCATGGCGGCGCTGGACGGTGTGCGCGCCGAGGCGGTGATCCTGCCCGACGGCGAGGAATACAAGACCCTGGCCCAGCTCGACACCATTTTCACCGCCCTGCTGGAACAGCGCTGCAGTCGCCAGGTTACCATCCTTGCCCTGGGCGGTGGCGTGATCGGCGACATGGCCGGTTTCGCCGCGGCCTGTTATCAGCGCGGCGTGCCCTTCATCCAGATCCCCACCACCCTGTTGGCCCAGGTGGATTCCTCGGTGGGCGGCAAGACGGCGGTGAACCACCCGCTGGGCAAGAACATGATCGGTGCCTTTTATCAGCCTCGTTGCGTCATTGCCGACACCACCGTGCTCGACACCCTGGATGCGCGCCAGCTCAGCGCCGGCATCGCCGAGGTGATCAAATACGGTCTGATTTGCGACAAGGAATTGTTTGCCTGGCTGGAGAAGAACATGGAAGCCCTGGTGGCGCGTGATCGCGACGCCTTGAGTTACGCCATCGAGCGGTCCTGCCGCAACAAGGCGGAGGTGGTGGCGGCCGACGAGCTGGAGCACGGCCGGCGCGCCCTGCTCAATCTGGGGCATACTTTCGGCCATGCCATCGAGACCGGTATGGGTTACGGTCAATGGCTACACGGCGAGGCGGTGGCGGCGGGCATGGTGATGGCGACCGACCTCTCCGCGCGTTTGGGTTGGCTCGGTGCCGAGGACGTGCGGCGGGTGGAGAAACTCGTGGCCCGGGCGCAGTTGCCAACCCGCGGGCCGGCCCTCAGCGTGGATAAAATGAAGGCATTAATGGCGGTGGACAAAAAGGTTCAGGACGGCCGTATCCGTTTGGTGTTGTTAAAGGCGCTGGGCGAGGCGGTGGTCAGCGATGCATTCGATCCGGTCCTGCTGGACCGGACCCTGGCCGAGTGTCAGGCCTGAGCCATGCACCAGCCGCAAACCAATCTGGCCGTTTATGCCGCCCACCCGAGTCACTCCCGCGGCCGCATGTTCGACGAGGCCGGCCCACAGTTTCGCAGCGACTACCAGCGCGACCGCGACCGTATCGTCCATTCCTCCGCCTTTCGTCGCCTGGAATACAAGACCCAGGTGTTCGTCAATCACGAAGGCGACATGTTCCGCACCCGCCTGACCCACTCCATCGAGGTGGCCCAGATCGGCCGTTCCATCGCCCGTGCCTTGCAATTGAACGAGGACCTGACCGAGGCCATCGCCCTGGCCCACGACCTGGGTCATACCCCCTTCGGCCATGCCGGTCAGGATGTGCTCAACGCGTGTATGCGCGACTACGGCGGTTTCGAGCACAACCTGCAATCCTTGCGTGTGGTCGACGAGCTGGAGGAAAAGTATGCCGAGTTCCGCGGGCTCAATCTCACCTTCGAGACCCGCGAAGGTATTTTGAAACACTGCAACCTGGAAAAGGCCAAACGGCTGGCCGAGTTGGGTCAGCGTTTTCTCCACAAGACTCAGCCCGGTCTCGAGGCCCAGCTGGCCAATCTGGCCGACGAGATCGCCTACAACAATCACGATGTGGACGACGGCCTGCGCGCCGGCCTGATCACGGTGGAGCAGTTGTGCGAGATCGCTTTGTTCCGGCGTCAGTACGACGAGGTCAAACGGCGTTATCCCGACATCACCGGTCGACGCATGGTGCACGAAATCATCCGCCGCATGATCAATGACCAGGTCTCGGACCTGATCAATCACAGCCAAGACAATCTGCGCACGCATCGACCTGAGTCCATCGATGCCGTCCGCGCCCTGCCCCAGGCCATGATCTGTTTCAGCGCCGAAATGGACGAGCTCAATCTGCAACTGAAACAGTTTCTGCGCCGCCAGCTATATCATCACTATCGCGTCCAGCGCATGGCCAACAAGGCCGGCCGGGTGATCCGCAACCTGTTCAACGCCTTCATGGATGAGACCGCCATGCTGCCACCGGAACAGTCCCGTCAGTGCCGGCAGCTGGAGGCGGAGCAGGACGAACAAGGCCGTGCCCGCGTGGTGGCCGATTATATCGCTGGCATGACCGACCGCTACGCCATCATCGAGCATGATCGCATCTTCGATCCCTCGGCCCTGACATGAGCCAGGGTATGAGCCAGGGCATGAGTCGGGGCATGAGCCAGGACTGATGCGCATCTACCTGCAATTGCCGCCGTTGGAGGGCAAGCCACCGCGCTTTTACCATCTGTTTTTGCACGCCGATTTGATCGCAGGCTGGACCCTGGTAAAGGAGTGGGGCTTTCAGGGTAGCGGCGGGCGTCTCAAGCGCGAACACTATCCCGATTACGATACGGCGGAGACGGCATTAATGCAAAGCCGCGACACCCAGCTCAAGCGCGGTTATCGGGTTGTGTTCATGGAAGGCCAGCGCCAGTAAAGTCTTTTGTTTTTGCCGTGCTTTTGCCACAATGGCCGCTTCAGAAACAGTATCCCCTATGGCCGAAGATCAGAGTATCACCCCCAGACTGAGCGAACGTTTCTCGGACCTGTTTGGCGCCGATGAACATACCCGGGAGTCCGACATCGACAACTCGTCACATTTCATCTATTTGGAAGAGTCACGCAAGCTCGTTCTGAATAAGCTGCTACACCTGGCCCCCTACAGCGAGGTGTTGTTGCTGCTGGGTGAGCCGGGTGTCGGCCGCACCACCGTGCTCAAAGCCTTTATGCAGCGCGCCGCCAGCACCTGGCGCGTCAGCTTTGTCGGCGCCAATGCCTTGATGGACGGCGAGAGTTTTTTGCGCCGCATGGCCCAGGGCTTTGAGCTGGAGCTGGGCGACGCGGTGGCCGTGGATGATGTGTTGTGGGAGATCGAGCGTTATCTGCAGGCCCTGGGGCGCAGTGGCCGACGCGCCATTATCGTCGTCGATGACGCCCATCTGCTCAGCGACGATGTCATTCTGATGGCGGAAAAGATGCTGCGCGACGAGCGCGCCGATGACGGTTTCAGCCTGGTGCTGAGCATGCGTCAGGAGCAGGGCGTCAAACTGGATCGCTTTGCCGTATTGAAAGAGCGGCTGGCCTACACCATTCGGCTTGAGCCTCTGAGCCGCAAGGAGGTCGACGGCTATCTACGTCATCGTCTCGCCGCCATGGACGCCCAGCCGGACATGTTGCTCACCCCCGAGACCGTGGCGGCCATTCATCACGATAGCGGCGGCCTGCCCGAGCGGGTCGATCGCCTGGCCCATGAGCTGTTGGTCAAACAAAACAAAACCGTGACGCCCGGCGGCGCCAGGAAGCGTCCGTTGTTAACCGTCGGCGCCGTCGTCGTGATCGGTGTGGTCGCTGCGACTGTGTTGTTGTATCAGGATGAAATCAATCGCATGCTCGAGCCACCCGCGCAGCAAAGCGCGTCGCAGGAGATGGCCGAGCAAACGCCGCCGGGCGCTATCGACGATCAAGGGGACGGTGGCAGCGCTGTCATGCGCGGCGAGGCGGTCGCCACGCTGGAGGATGAAGGCGGCTCACCCCTGGACCTGCCCGTGCCCGAAGAAACCATTGTCGGCCAGGCCGAGCAGGCGCCGCCGCCGGCGCACATGGAGTTGGGCACGGTGGGCCAGTCGCAGGTTTCCGCGCCCGAAGCGATTGAGCCCGAGGCCGGCCAAACGCCGCCCGCGCCCCCTACGGAACCGCCCCAACAAACGGCGCGCACCGAGTCCGCTACGCCGGCGCCGCAACCCGCCCCCCAGCTGACGCCGCAAATGCAATGGCTCATGGACCAGCCCGAGGATTATTACACCCTGCAGCTCATGGCCCTGGTGGACCGGGGCGACGTCATCGATTTCGTCGCCCGCCACGGCATCGCCGAGCAAAGCGCGACCTTTCCCATCACCCGGCGCGGCAAGGTGCTGACGGTGCTGGTCTATGGCAGCTATCCCAGTCGCGCCGCCGCCAACCGGGCGGCCGCCGAACTGCCCCGCCCCTGGGGCGTGGGCCAGCCCTGGGTTCGCCGATTCGCCGGCGTGCGTCAGGACGCGGCCGAAGAATAGCCGTTCACGCGCCGTCAACATCCCTATTTTGTTGATATTACTGGGGTTGTCGCCTCGGGGCGAGGGGGCGCCATTGCGTCGTTTCTGCGCTGATTGTATACTCCTGTGCCCTTTTGTGTCTGTATGATGCCATGGCGTTCAACAGGCGCTTAGTACAATCAACCGGTTAGACGTTTGCTTATGGAACAAGGTTTATACCGCCCCGAGTTCGAAAAAGATAACTGCGGGTTCGGCCTGATTGCGCATATGGACGGCGTGCCCAGCCACTGGCTGGTGCAGACCGCCGTGAATTCCCTCGCCTGCTTGACCCATCGCGGCGCCGTGGCGGCCGACGGTAAGAGCGGCGACGGCTGCGGCCTGCTGTTGCGCAAGCCTGATGGCTTTTTGCGCGCCGCCGCCGCCGAGCTGGATATCACCCTGGCGCCGCTGTATGCGGTGGGCATGATCTTCCTCAGCCAGGAGGCCGACAAGGCCGATGCGGCGCGGCGTCAGCTGGAAGCCGAGCTGGGCAAGGAAGGCCTGAACGTAGCCGGTTGGCGCGTGGTGCCCGTCGATCCCTCGGCCTGTGGCGAGGAGTCGCTCAAGAGTCTGCCGCGCATCGAGCAGGTCTTCGTCAATGCCCCCGAAGGTATGGAAGAGGCCGATTTCGAGCGCCACTTATATATAGGTCGGCGTCGTACCGAGAAGGCCATCGAGCCCAATGACCCGGTGTTTTACGTCCCCAGCCTGTCCTGCCGGGTGATTTCCTACAAGGGCCTGGTGATGCCGGCCAACCTGCCGGTGTTTTACAAGGAACTGAATTCCGATACCTTGGAATCTTCCACCGCGGTGTTCCATCAGCGTTTCTCCACTAATACCTGGCCGCAATGGCGCCTGGCCCAGCCGTTCCGCTATCTGGCCCACAACGGCGAGATCAATACCGTCCAGGGCAACCGCTTCTGGTCACTGGCGCGCGGTCACAAATTCGAGACGCCGCTGCTGCCCATGGAGGATATCCGTCCCCTGGTGAGCATGACCGGCTCCGATTCCAACAGTCTGGATAACATGCTCGAGGCCCTGCTGGCCGGCGGCATGGACATCTTCCGCGCCATGCGCCTGCTGGTGCCGCCGGCCTGGCAGAACATCGAGGCCATGGACCCGGACCTGCGCGCCTTCTATGAATACAGCTCCATGCACATGGAACCCTGGGACGGACCGGCCGGCATCGTCCTCACCGACGGCCGCTATGCCGCCTGTACCCTGGACCGTAACGGCCTGCGTCCGGCGCGCTATGTGGTCACCCGAGACCGCCACATCACCCTGGCCTCCGAGATCGGCGTCTATGGCTACAAGCCCGAGGACGTGGTCACCAAGGGGCGCCTCAAGCCCGGCGAGATGCTGGCGGTGGACACGGAGACCGGCACGCTGCTGCTGCCCGGCGACATCGACGACAAGCTCAAGGCGCGCCAACCTTATAAGAAATGGATGACCGACAATGCCCGCCGCCTGGAATCCAGGCTGGCCGGGGAACACGGCCGTTGCAGCGAATACGTCGAGCCGGAGCAGCTCAAGATCTACGAAAAGCTGTTTCAGGTCAGCTTCGAAGAGCGTGACCAGGTGCTGCGCGTGCTGGCCGAATTGGGCCAGGAGGCCGTGGGCTCCATGGGCGACGACACGCCCCTGGCGGTGCTGTCGCAACAGGTGCGTTCGCCGTTCGACTATTTCCGTCAGCAGTTCGCCCAGGTCACCAATCCGCCCATCGACCCGATCCGCGAAAGCATCGTCATGTCGCTGGAAACCTGCTTCGGCCGCGAACTCAATATGTTCGAGGAAACCCCTCAGCACGCCGCGCGCCTGCTGGCGGACTCGCCGGTGCTGTCTCACGGCAAGTACCGACAGCTGCTGGAAATGGACGACCCGGACTACGCCCATGCGCGTATCGAACTCAATCGCAGCGGTCCGCTGAAGCAGGCCATCGAGGCCATCTGTGAAGAGGCAATGGCCGCGGTCAAGGCCGGCAAGACGGTAATGGTGCTGTCCGACCGCGAGATCAGCCGGGACCACATGCCCGTCCATGCCGCCCTGGCCACCGGCGCCGTGCATCACCGCCTCATCGATGCAGGGCTGCGCTGCGACACCAACATCGTGGTGGAGACCGGCGCAGCGCGCGATCCACATCACTTCGCCGTGCTGATCGGCTACGGTGCCACCGCCGTCTATCCCTATCTGGCCTATGAATGCCTGTGTGACATGATCGAGGACGGCGAGATCACCGGTCTGCAGCCGCAAGAGGTGGAACACAACTACCGCAAAGGCATCAACAAGGGTCTGTACAAGATCATGTCCAAGATGGGCATCTCCACGGTCGGCAGCTATCGCGGCGCCCAGTTGTTCGAGGCCGTGGGGCTGAGCAGGGAGGTGGTGGAACTGTGCTTCACCGGCACCACCACCCGTATCGAGGGCACCGGCTTTGCCGACCTGGAGGCCGACCAGGAGATCCTGCAAAAACTGGCCTGGAATCCGCGCAAGCAGGTCAACCAGGGCGGTTTGTTGAAATACATCCACGGCGGTGAGGCCCATGCCTACGATCCGGACGTTGTCGGTACCTTGCAGGCGGCGGTCAACAGCGGCAACTACGCCGACTGGGAAAAGCACGCCGCCCTGATCAATAAGCGTCCGCCGCTGGCCCTGCGCGATATGCTCCAACTGCGCGCGGATGTGGAACCCGTACCGCTGGACGAGGTGGAACCGGCGGAAGCACTTTACAAGCGTTTTGACTCAGCCGCCATGTCGCTCGGCGCCTTGTCACCCGAAGCCCATGAGACGCTGGCCGAGGCCATGAATCGCCTCGGCGGCCGCTCCAACTCCGGTGAGGGCGGCGAAGACCCGCAGCGCTATGGCAGCGTCAAGCGCTCCAAGATCAAGCAGGTGGCCTCGGGCCGCTTCGGCGTCACCCCCGCCTACCTGCGCAGCGCCGAGGTGTTGCAGATCAAGATTGCCCAGGGCGCCAAGCCCGGCGAGGGCGGTCAGCTGCCCGGCCACAAGGTCAACGAGCTGATCGCCGAGCTGCGTTACTGCAAGCCCGGGGTGGGTCTGATCTCACCGCCGCCGCACCACGATATCTATTCGATAGAAGATCTGGCCCAGCTGATCTTCGACCTGAAACAGGTCAATCCCGAGGCCCTGGTCTCGGTCAAGCTGGTGGCCGAAGCGGGTGTCGGCACCATCGCCGCCGGTGTGGCCAAGGCCTATGCCGACCTGATCACCATCGCCGGTTTCGACGGCGGCACCGGCGCCAGCCCGCTGACCTCGGTGAAATACGCCGGCAGCCCCTGGGAGTTAGGCCTGACCGAGACTCACCAGACCCTGCGCGCCAATAACCTGCGCGACAAGGTGCGGCTGCAGACCGACGGCGGTCTCAAGACCGGCGTCGATGTCATCAAGGCCGCCATCCTGGGCGCCGAGAGTTTCGGCTTCGGCACCGGTCCCATGATCGCCATGGGTTGCAAGTACCTGCGTATCTGTCACCTGAACAACTGCGCCACCGGCGTGGCCACGCAAGACAAGGTGCTGCGCATGGACCACTACGTCGGCACGGTGGAAAAGGTGATGAACTATTTCCGTTTCATCGCCGAAGAGACCCGCCGCCTGATGGCCAGCCTGGGTGTACGGACCATGAACGAGTTGATCGGCCGCGTCGATCTGCTCCAGCCCATCGAGGGGAACACCGGTAAACAGCGCCGCCTGGATCTGAGCCCGATCCTGTACGCCGGCAAGCCCGAGCATCCCAATTGCTGCGTGGCGCAGCGCAATGAGCCCTTCGACAAGGGCGAGTTGGCCGAGCGCATGGTGGCCGACGCCCTGTCCGCCATTGAAAACAAGACGGGGGGTGAGTTCAGCTACCGCTTGCACAACACCGATCGTTCCATCGGCGCGCGCCTGTCGGGCGAGATCGCCGTGCGTCACGGCAACCTGGGCATGGCCGACGCGCCCATTAGGCTGCGCCTGACGGGCACCGCCGGCCAGTCCTTCGGCGTCTGGAACGCCGGCGGCCTGGAAATGTACCTGGAAGGCGACGCCAACGACTACGTCGGCAAGGGCATGGCCGGCGGCAAGCTGGTGATCAATCCGCCCAAGGGCAGCGCGTTCGTCAGTCACGAGACCACCATTATCGGCAACACCTGCCTCTACGGCGCCACCGGCGGCACGCTCTACGCCGCCGGCCTGGCGGGCGAGCGCTTCGGCGTGCGCAACTCTGGCGCCACCGCAGTGGTCGAAGGTATCGGCGACCACGGTTGCGAATACATGACCGGCGGCCTGATCGCCGTGCTCGGGGCCACCGGCGTCAACTTCGGTGCTGGCATGACCGGCGGTTTCGCCTACATCTTCGACGCGGACAATAGCTTCGTCGATCGCTATAACCATGAGCTCATCGATGTTCATCGCGTCGGTCCCGAGCACATGGAGGCGCACCGCAACCATCTGCGCGCTTTGATCGAGGCGTTCGTCGCCGAGACCGGCAGTGCCCGCGGCCAGTACATCCTGGACAATTTCAAGGATGTGATCGGCAAGTTCTGGCTGGCCAAGCCGAAGGCGGCCGACTTACAGTCCTTGCTGCGCGATCTGCAGCGCCAGGCAGCCTGAGGCCGACTCCCTATAACCGTTGAGCGAAGTTGAAGCATATGGGTAATACATTTCAATTCATCCAGGTAAAGCGGCGCGACCCGGCCAAGAAACCGGTGGAGATCCGCGTCAAGGAATACCGCGAGATCTACGGCGAGTTCGATCCGGAGCAGGCGGCCGAGCAGTCCGAGCGTTGTCTGGAGTGCGGCAATCCCTATTGCGAATGGAAGTGCCCGGTGCACAACTACATTCCCAACTGGCTCAAGCTGGTGGCCGAGGGCAAGCTGGAGCAGGCCGCCGAGATGTCGCATCAGACCAACTCCCTGCCCGAGATCTGCGGCCGCGTCTGCCCGCAGGACCGGCTCTGCGAGGGCGCCTGCACCCTGAATGACGGCTTCGGCGCCGTCACCATCGGCTCGGTGGAGAAATACATTTCCGACACCGCCTTCGCCCAGGGTTGGCGCCCGGACCTGTCGCAGGTCAAGGATACCGGCAAGCGCGTCGCCGTCATCGGCGCCGGTCCGGCCGGTTTGGGCTGCGCCGACGTGCTGGCGCGCAACGGCGTCAAGGCGGTGGTGTATGACCGCCACCCGGAGATCGGCGGCCTGCTCACCTTCGGCATCCCCGAATTCAAGCTGGAAAAAGAGGTGGTGCGCCTGCGCCGTGAAGTGATGGAAGGCATGGGCATCGAATTCGTACTCAATACCGAAATCGGCAAGCACGTCGATTTTCAGACCCTGGTAGACGAGTATGATGCCGTCTTCCTGGGCATGGGCACCTATACCTATATGAAGGGCGGCTTTCCCGGTGAAGATCTGGCCGGTGTCTACGAGGCCTTGCCCTTCCTCATTTCCAATATCAACAACTGCCTGGGTTACGAACAGGACGCACGCGGCTTCATCGACATGAAGGGCAAGCGCGTGGTGGTGCTGGGCGGCGGCGATACCGCCATGGACTGCAACCGCACCTCCATCCGCCAGGGTGCGGGAAGCGTTATCTGCGCCTATCGCCGCGACGAGGCGAATATGCCCGGCTCCAAGAAAGAGGTGGCCAATGCCAAGGAGGAGGGCGTGCAGTTTCTCTTCAACCGTCAACCGGTGGAGATCGTCGGCGACGGCAAGGTGGAAGGCATCAAGCTGCTCACCACCCAATTGGGCGAGCCCGACGAGCGCGGCCGCCGCCGTCCCGAGCCGGTGCCCGGTTCCGAAGAGGTGGTCCCCTGCGACAACGTCATCATCGCCTTCGGTTTCCAGCCCAGCCCCTCGCCCTGGTTCAGCGACTACGATATCCAAGTGGACGAGCGCGGCCGGGTCAAGGCACCTGAACATAGTGAGTACAAGTTTCAGACCACCAACCCCAAGGTCTTCGCCGGGGGTGACATGGTGCGCGGCTCCGATCTGGTGGTCACCGCCGTCTTCGAGGGGCGCAACGCCGCCGAAGGTATTTTGGATTATCTGGAAGTTTAAAAAGCATTCAACCGCACAGGCCGCCAAGGAGCGCAAACCAATAATACGTCCCGTCAGAATAGATGAAGGAGGCGAGCGGTTTTTTGTGATTGTAAATCAACGTGACAATTTTGGGAGGAGTGCGCAAGGTCGATACTGACGGGGCTGGGATTAAGCAATGAAACACTCTTCGCGACCCTTGGCGTCCTTTGCGGTAAATAAAACATGAGCGAATTGAAAAACGATCGTTTCCTGCGGGCACTGTTGAAACAGCCCGTCGATGTCACGCCGGTGTGGATGATGCGCCAAGCCGGCCGCTATCTGCCCGAATACCGCGCCACGCGCGAAAAGGCCGGCAGCTTTATGGACTTGTGCAAGAATGCCGAGCTGGCCTGCGAGGTCACCCTCCAGCCGCTGGATCGTTTTCCGCTCGACGCCGCCATCCTGTTTTCCGACATTCTCACCATCCCCGACGCCATGGGCCTGGGGCTGCGCTTCGCCGCCGGCGAGGGGCCGGTGTTCGACAAACCGGTGCGCAGTGAGGCCGATGTGAAAAAACTCTTCGTCCCCGATCCCGAGGGCGAACTGCAATACGTGATGAATGCCGTGCGCACCATCCGCCAGGCGCTCAACGGTCGCGTACCCCTGATCGGCTTTTCCGGTTCGCCCTGGACCCTGGCCACCTACATGGTGGAAGGCGGCGGCACCAAGGACTACGCCAAGGTGAAGGGCATGATGTTTGATCGCCCCGATCTTATGCACAGGCTGCTGGACACCGTGGCCCAGTCGGTGACTTCATATCTCAACGCCCAAATCGCCGCCGGTGCCCAGGCGGTGCAGATCTTCGACACCTGGGGCGGCGTGCTGACCCCGCGTGATTACAAGGAATTCTCACTGCGCTACATGCAGCAGATCGTTGACGGCCTGAGCCGTGAAAACGACGGCCGCCGGGTGCCGGTGATCCTGTTCACCAAGGGCGGTGGTCAGTGGCTGGAGGCCATGGCCGACACCGGCTGCGACGCCCTGGGCCTGGACTGGACCATCGACGTCGGCGCCGCCCGTGCTCGCGTCGGCGACAAAGTGGCGCTGCAGGGCAACATGGATCCGTCCACGCTCTATGCCGCGCCCGAGCGCATTCGCCAGGAGGTGGCCATCATTCTCGAATCCTACGGCAAGGGTTCCGGTCATGTCTTCAATCTGGGTCATGGCATTCACCAGCATGTGAACCCGGATCATGCCGGTGCCTTTGTTGAAGCCGTGCATGAGTTGAGCGCCAAATATCATAATTAATCCGCAAAGCGCCGCTCTTTGTTAAAGAGCACCCGGAGGGCATAAAGGGTTGGGAAAGATTTAAGTTAAAAGCTCCGAACCATTAAATCCCCCTCAATCCCCCTTTAAGAAAGGGGGAGGTTGTGTATCAGGGCTTTATCGACGTTCTTCGGGGATTGATAATGACGGTGAACGGAGGCACGTAAGGCTCCCCTCTTTTCTAAAGAGGGGCTGGGGGAGATTTAAAGCTAAGCGCTCCGAACCATTAAATCCCCCTCAATCCCCCTCTAAGAAAGGGGGAGGTTGTGTGGTAGGGCCTTATTTGCGTTTATTCGCGGACTGAAAATCAAACAGAGGTAACAACCAATGATGCCGGAAAAGTTCGACAAGCTGCGTGACATGGAAACCTTCACCGAGGGCCTGATGAACCGCATCTTCGCCTTTCAGGAGAAGCAACATCCGGCCTGGGACGAGAGCAAGCCGTTTCCCCAGCGCATCGGCGCCATTCCGCTGCACAACTTGATGTTCAGCAATCCGGATCGCGATCCCAAACTGCTGGGTCCGACCATCGCCCACTATTATCCGCTGCGCGAGGAAAACCGCGCCCTGGTGTATTACGCCAAGCAGGTGGCCGAAGATCCCGTGGTGCTGGATGTGCATGCCCGCAATGGTTTCATCGGCAGCCTGCTGGCGCGCGAAGGCGTGAACGTGGTCGGCCTGCGCGATCCCTTGGAGAAGCCCAACCAGATCGCCAACTTCTACGATCCCACCTGCTACGACATGCGTGAAGGCGGCCTGGCCGACGTGGATTTCCCCATCGATGTGGCCTTTTCCGCCTGGATGCCCTCCGGCAAGAATTTCACCCCCGATATCGTGCGGCTGAAACCAAAGCTGATCATTTATGTCTATACCGAACATGTGAATGAGTACAGCAAGCTGTGGCAGACCGGTTGCGCAGCGGCCTTTAACGACCTGCCGGACAACTACCGCATCGTCGACGAATGGTCCATTGCCCGGCCGGCAAATCTGCTGCAGGAGGCCTGGCCCGATCTCGCCGCCAGCATCGAAGAGACGCGTTATGTGCGCATCTTCGCCGATCAATCGGTGCCGGAGATTCCCCAGTATGCGCCCGAGCAGATGGCCGAGCCTTATGACTGGGAGGCTGAGTTGGAAATGGCCCTGCTGACCATTGAGGCGAAGCAACATCTGCGTTCGCGGGGCATCGCCGTCTAGGGCCGCACGCTTCACCCGGGTCTGCGTGCCCCTCGGCTTGCGCCTCAGAAGACATAGTCACCACCACGATGTCCGTCGCTCCAAGGCGGCGCCTAGCAACGCGAATCCTGCGCCTGCTGGCGGGATCCCGGTGAGAATGCGGTCTGGCGTCGCGGGCCGGTCGGCCGCGTTCACGGATATGTTACGCTTGGCGCATAAGCGATTATATCGGTTGGTAAAAATCACTGGGGAGTGAGGAGAAGCTAAGGCATGGATCAAAAGCCGTTTCGTACTTTGACTCTATGGACAATCTGGGCCAGTGCCGCAATGGCGATCTACCTGACCTTGTATCGGGATACCGAGGTCTGGGCCTTTATGGAGATTGATTCCAGTCGTATCACTTGGTTGATTCTCGGGCTGTTCGGTCTCGGCCTGTTGGGCAGTTTCGTGTTGACCATCATGGTGACCCAGGAATCCTATCGTGCCGCACAGTTGGACAAAGTGGCGCGCGAGGGTGGGCTCAAGGCCATCACTGTGCACTCCATGAAGCATGCCGCTGATCGTTTCTTCAAGTCCATCCAATCCACTATCGACAGCAAGGGCCAGCCTGAGGTCGAGACGCTGCTGAACGTCGAGCTGGCCTCTTACGAACGCATCGGCCACATGGTGGAGCTGGTGGGCAATCTGCTCATCACACTCGGGTTGATCGGTACCGTCATGGGCTTGACCCTGACCCTGACCGGTCTGACCGGCTCGCTCGAGGCCCTGGGGCATGACCAGGAGATGCTGCTGCAAGGCCTGCGCACCGCCATGGCGGGCATGGGCACGGCCTTTTATACAACCCTGTTGGGGGCGGTGCTGGGCGGCGTGCTGCTACGCATGTTCGCGCAGATCAACCTGCACGGCGTCGAAGGTCTGCACGATAATCTGCTGCGCATCTGCATGATCTATTGCTCGTCCGATTACGCCCAGACCATGGAGCGTGACGTACGCCATTTGAATAAAGAGATCGCCTCGCTGGAGGCGAACATCCGCCGTCTGGAGCAGGCCTTCGGCAGTTCGCACCTGGCCATGAGCGATTTTCGCAGTGAGATCAACCGTCTCAGCGAAGACAGTGAGGACGAAGAGACCAAGCCCTTGCATGTGCTGATTCAGGAACACCGTGCCTATTGCAACGCCCTGCGCGACGAAATGCGGATGTTGGCGTCCATGAACAAACCGTTCTTGATTCGACTGCGCGATCTGTTTCGCCCCAAACTTTAGGTTGGTATGAAGATCAGACGTCGATCAGGTGGTACCAATGTGCATGAAAGTTTTGCCGACATCGCCTTGTTGATGTTGGCGACGTTCATCTTTTTGCTGGTCACCATTCTCATCACGTCCAAGATGCAGGAGACCGTGCAGGTGCCGCGGCTGCAAAAGGAGGTCCAGGCGCTTAAGGACGAGATCAAGGAGATGGAAAAGGACAATAGCCGTCTTAACCGCGAGCTGGGTCAGATGGCGGGTATGAGCATGGAGACCCAGGTCGAGGCCATATTGGAGAGCGTCGGCCTGAACAGCGGCATGGGGCGCCACGACTTCGATCTGTTCGTCAAAGGTATTAAGGACCTGCCCGGTAAGGACATGCACCTGGTGGTGGATGCCACCGGCTCCATGCACGGCGCCGCCACCTTTCTGGTGCCGCTGTTGCGCGTCATCGTTATCCGTTCGGGCAAGGAGTTGTCGGCGGTGACCTGGTTTTCCGATAATGAGGCCGAAACCTATCAGGGCACCATGGGCGAGATGTTCGACGCCTTCATGAGGGGTGCACCGTTTATCGGCAGCAACGAGACCATCGGCGATGCCTTTGTCAAGGCGGAACAGAACGCGAGCGTGCCGGGCGCCTACGTGTTGATGGGGGATGAACCTTCGGACGATCGCATCTATTATCTCGATATCCCGGCGCCGGTGTTTACCATCCCCATCGGCAAATCCAACCCCAGTACCCGCTATCAGTACGAGACCCTGGCCAACAAGACCGGTGGCAAGATGCTGGAGCTGAGCCTGCAGTAAGTGTCTGTTGCAGGCCTTTGCCTGCCCGGTGAGAAATGGGGGCTAGTGAATCTCGGCCAATAACTGACCCATCAGCGCCTCCGCCTGGCTTAGATAGCCGCCGCCGAACAGATTTAAATGGTTCAGCACGTGGTACAGGTTGTAGAGTTTCTTGCGCAATTCATAACCCGACTCCAGCGGATAGGCCTCTTCATAGGCCTGATAAAAACGGGCGTTGAAGCCGCCGAACAGTTCGGTCATGGCCAGATCGGTTTCGCGGTCACCGTAATACACCGCCGGGTCGAAGATCACCGGCGTGCCGTCGGCGAGGAAGGCGTAGTTGCCTGACCACAGGTCGCCGTGCAGCAGCGCGGCACTGGGGATGTGGCCGGCAAAAAAGGCCTCCATATTGGGCAGTAATTGGTCGCCCAGTTGTTGCAGCCGGCCACCGTGGCCGTTGCCGGCGGCGAGCCGCAGTTGGAAGCGCAGACGTTGCTCGCGCCAGAAGTTGACCCAGTCCTTGGACGGGGTGTTGCGCTGCGGCGTGGAGCCGATGGTGTTGTCGCGGTGCCAACCGTAGTGTTCGGCATAGCCGCGGTGCATTTCGGCCAAGTCATGGCCCAGCTGCTCGTGGCTGGTGGTGTTGCCTTGGCCCAGTGACAGCTGTTCCAGCACCAGGTAGGACTGTTCGCCGGAGACACCGCTGCAGATCACCGCCGGCACGCGGATGGACTCGCTGGCGGCGATCTCGTTCAATCCCGCCGCCTCGGCCTCGAACATGTCGGCCAGCTCGGCGCGGTTGAGTTTGACAAAGTAACTGCGTTCGCCGTCGCGTACCGTGCTGGTGGTATTGATGCAGCCGCCGCCGCCGGCCTGTTGCTCGCGGCAGTGGAAAGGCTCGCCGGTGGCGGCGCTGATGTCGTCGGCGATGTCGGTCCAGAGTGACATAGATATTCAGAGTATAGCGGTTCGCCGCTGTGTGACAAACATCCATGTTGTCCGCGACGCTTGATTATTGCCACGCTACCCGACTGCGCCTACTATTAGGTTAAAGCGTTAAAAGATAATCATCGGCACAGGGAAGGAGACGGAAATGTACCTAAAAGAAAAGAAATCAGGCGATTTAGTGGAAGTGCTGGATCTACAATTGCTCGTCAACCCCAATGAGGACGCGGTAAAAGGTCGTTTCCATGCCGGCGAAGAGATGGGCGATGCGCGCAGCTTCGCCAAGGCCGAGCTGTGTTTTCCCTCCAACGAAGCCCTGCCCGAGTGTTGGGTGAATCCGGAGTACCGGGCCTGAGCGACTCGCCTGAACCGTGATAGGCCAAGGGTGAGACAGTGTGTCGCGCTATGGTCGTATTCTTGATAACGCCCCCATCGTTTCAGTCCTCTACGCCACGGCGGTGGCCGCCCGGTGAGAATGCGGGCTAGTCGCGGTAGTTGCGCCAGCGCGCGGTGAAGCGGTTGAGCCAGATATCCACCCGGCCCCAGAACGACTCCTGCAGGCGGTGGTACCAGGGGCGGCGGCGCCAATGTTCATACGTGATCTCGCTGCTGTCGTCGAAGTCGTGTTCGAACATGTGTTTTAATTCTTCGGCGAAGTCTTGGTCGTCGATCTCCTGGTTGGCCTCCAGGTTCCAGAGCAGATTCCAGCGATCCAGATTGCTTGAGCCGATGGAGCACCATTGATCGCACAAATGGGCCTTGGTGTGGTTAAAGCGCGGTTGGTATTCGAAAATGCGCACGCCATGTTTGAGCAGATTGTAATAGAAACGCCGCCCCGCATGCCGGATGCCGGGATGATCATTGTGGGGGCCGGGCAGCAACAGGCGCACATCCACCCCGCGCCGCGCCGCCTTGCGTAGGGTGCGGCGGATTTTCCATGACGGCACGAAATAGGCGGTCGAGATCCAG
Source organism: Candidatus Tenderia electrophaga (assembly GCA_001447805.1). NCBI lineage: Bacteria > Pseudomonadati > Pseudomonadota > Gammaproteobacteria > Tenderiales (SeqCode) > Tenderiaceae (SeqCode) > Tenderia (SeqCode) > Tenderia electrophaga (SeqCode). The sequence continues at coordinate 3,100,159 of CP013099.1, read as the reverse complement.
ACCCAGTGCTCGGCCGACTTAAGGCGCTTGAGCAAGGAGCGCTTGATTTCCTGACGGCCGGACGACGTATGGGTGAGGCTGACCCGCCCCAGCTGGGGTTGATGCGGTGCATGTTCCCGCTGGGATATATGATTAAGAACCCCCTGCTCTGCGTTTTGCAGCGGCCAGGTTTCGACAAACAGGCCTGCCCAGTCCGCGACACAGGGTCCACGAACCTCCACCATGACGTCGTGCCAGGGATGCTGGCCGGCATAGCGCTCATCGAAGGCGTCGGTGAGCCCGGCGCCGCCGACAAAGGCGATTTGCCCGTCTACCAGCAATAACTTGCGATGATCGCGAAACAGTATGCGTCCCAAACGACCGTAATGCATGGGGTTGTAGTAACACAAGGCGATATTGGCATGTTGCAGCCTGTGCCGGTCGTGTCTGTTGATGCCGCCGGCACCGAAATCGTCCACCAGTATAAAGACCTTGACATCGCGCCGGGCGGCGGCGAGCAAGGCGTCGATGAACTGGTTGAAGAGTTTTCCCGATTCCACCAAATACATTTCCAGGGCGACAACATGGCGCGCCCGCTGGATGGCCTTTAGCATGGCGGGAAAGAAATTGCCGCCGTCCACGTGTAAGCGGAAGCGGTTGCCGCCGCGCCAGGGAAAATGATAATGGTGACTGTCGGAATGCTTGGCCATGAGAGCGTATGATTTAAGCACGAAACCACGGGCGCGGCCAGGCGCGGGCAAGCCCTGGCGCGCGGCAGCTGCGAAGGTGAAAATAAGGCGCCAACAGCCGGGAATAGATGTGATAATTTAGCGCCATGGGGAAAATTGTCGACGCCTTTTGGAAGATTTGCCTGTTCCGGCAGGGGCCGCAGGATTTGCCGGCCTCCAGCGCCTTGATGTTGCTCGGTATGTTGGCCTACGCCGCGACCAGCGTGTTCGTAGGTTTGCTGAATCTGTCACCCGTGGTGGCGCTAGTGTCGGGTGTTTTCGACATGGCACTGGTGGCCGCCATGACCCAGTTGCTGCTATGGATAAGGGAGTTGGGGGCGCGCTTTCAGCAAACCTTTACCGCGCTGATGGGCACCGGGGCCATCCTCGGGCTATTGGCCCTGCCCTTATTGTATATACAGTTGCAGGTGGGTGAGCAAGCGGCCTTGCTGCCCTCTGTATTGATATTGGCGTTGGTGGTCTGGAATCTCGCCGTGGTCGGCCACATCCTGCGCCATGCCATGGGCGCGCCGTTTTTCGTCGGCCTGCTGCTGGCGGTGGTGTTTATGTACGTGTCGGTCAGCGTGATGCGTTCCTTGTTTGTCACCACAGGCTAAGCCCTGGAACCACCTCGGCGCCGGCTTCGTTTACGCCCTTTAACAGACGTTTGAATATGCACATACACATATTGGGAATCTGCGGAACCTTCATGGGCGGTATCGCCATCCTGGCGCGGGAGATGGGATATCGTGTCACCGGTGCGGATGCCAATGTCTACCCGCCCATGAGCACCCAGCTGGAAGAGCAGGGCATCGGCTTGCAGCAAGGCTATGATCCCGCGCCCTTGGATCCGCCCCCCGATATGGTCGTCATCGGTAACGCCATGTCGCGCGGCAACCCCTCGGTGGAATACGTGCTTGAGCGCGGACTGCCGTATATCTCGGGCCCCCAGTTTCTGTCGGATTACATTCTCAAAGATCGCTGGGTATTGGCGGTGGCCGGCACCCACGGCAAGACCACCACCTCGAGCATGCTGGCTTGGATACTGGAATACGCCAAGCTCAGCCCGGGCTTTCTTATCGGCGGCATTCCCGCCAACTTCGGTATCTCGGCGCGCCTGGGCGATGCGCCGTTCTTCGTCGTCGAGGCCGATGAATACGACACCGCCTTTTTCGATAAGCGCTCCAAGTTCGTGCACTATCAGCCACGCAGCTTGATACTCAACAATCTGGAATTCGATCATGCCGACATCTTCGAGAATCTGGATGCCATCAAGACACAATTCCACCATCTACTGCGTATCGTGCCCGGCAACGGCCTGATTATTGCGCCAGTGGATGACCCCAATCTGGCCGATGTGATCAAGCAAGGGTGTTGGACGCCGCTGGAATATTTTGATGTCGCCGGGGTCGAGCAGCCCGAACGCAATATATGGAATGCCCGCGATGTGGCGCAAGACGGCAGCAGCTTCGCCGTCTACTGGGGTGACGAGCATGTGGGAGACGTCAATTGGAGCCTGTTCGGTATGCACAACGTGCACAACGCCCTCGCCGCCGTCGCCGCAGCCCGGCATGCCGGGGTGATCGCCCATGAAGCCGTGGCGGCTTTAAACGAATTCAAAAACGTTAAGCGGCGCATGGAAGTGTGCGGCGAGGTCAACGGTATCACCCTGTATGACGATTTCGCCCATCACCCCACCGCCATCAATCTCACCCTCGAAGGCCTGCGCGCCCGGGTGGGCAGCGCAAAGATCATCGCAATTCTCGAGCCCCGCTCCAACACCATGCGCATGGGGGTGCACGCCAATGCCCTGGCACCGTCGCTGGAGGCGGCCGACGAAGTGCTGTTCTACGCCCCGGCCGATCTGGCTTGGGACTTGAGCCAAGTGGTGGCCGCCATGGGCGACCAGGCCAAGTTATTCGACGACGTTGCCGAGATCGTCAAGCATGTCGCCGCCGAGGCGCGCCCCGGCAACCATGTATTGGTGATGAGCAATGGCGGCTTCGGCGGCATTCACCAGAAACTGTTGGCAGCCTTGGGATAACATATGAGTACACGCAACAGCATCGCCCTGGCCATGACCGGCGCCTCCGGCGCCGCCTACGGCCTGCGCCTACTGGAATGCCTGGTCAAGGCAGGTGAGCAGGTGCATCTCATGATCTCCAGACCGGCGCAGATCGTCATTGCCATGGAGACCGACATCAAGCTCTCCGGCACACCCAGCGAGATGCAGCAACAATTGAGTTCACGCTATGGTGCCAACGAAGGACAGTTGTATGTCTGGGGCAAGGATCAATGGGGTTCACCCGTCGCCAGCGGCTCCGGCGCACCGCGGGCCATGGTGGTCTGCCCCTGCACCAGCGCCTTTCTCTCCGCCGCCGCCCATGGCGGCAGCGCCGACCTCATGGAGCGTGCCGCCGATGTCGCCATCAAAGAACGGCGCAAATTGATCCTGGTGCACCGCGAGACACCGCTGTCGGCAATTCATTTAGAGAATGCGTTAAAACTCGCGCATCTTGGCGCCACCATTCTGCCGGCCAATCCGGGCTTTTATCAAAACCCGGAGACGATTGATGATCTGGTGGATTTTGTGGTGGCCCGCATCCTCGACCATCTCGATATCGAGCATGAGTTGTTGCCGCGTTGGGGCGAAAAATAGGGCGCTGACGGCTCTTTGATCTCCTTGCCACCCAATAGCGCATTTAGTGGACTGATGACTGCATTACCGCCGCGCTTCAATACGTGGGTGTAGATCTGGGTGGTGCGCACATCGTTGTGTCCCAGCTGCTCCTGCACCGTGCGAATATCCATGCCACGTTCCAGAAGATGAGTTGCAAAGGAGTGGCGAAAGGTGTGGCAGCTCGCCGGCTTGTGTATCCCGGCCTTGCGTATCGCCCGTTTGACGGCCCGCTGTAATGTTTTCTCATCAACATGATGGCGTCGTTCGATACCGGATCGCGGATCGATACCGCGCTGAGTCGATGGGAACACATATTGCCAAGCCCACTCCCGAGCGGCATGGGGATATTTTCGATTTAGGGCATAGGGCAGATAGACCGCGCCAAAGCCTTCCCGTATATCCTTTTCGTAGGTGTTCTTCACCGCCGCCAAATGCCTGCGCAGGGGAAGGGTCAGATCGTCGGGTAGGGTGACCACACGGTTCTTGTTGCCCTTGCCGTCAAAGATGTAGATGGCGCGGTGATCGAAATTGAGATTCATGACGCGCAGCCTTAAACACTCCATCAAACGCAAGCCCGAGCCGTACATCAGGCAAGCGGCCAGCCAGTGCCAACCGTTAAGCTCGCGCAACACGGCGGTTACCTCCGCCATGGTAAATACCACGGGTAGCTTAGTCGCCTTTCTCGGTCGCGCAACGCCATTGATCTGACCCAGCGGCCGCTCCAATATGACTTTGTAGAGGAAATTGAGTGCGTTGAGTGCTTGCTTTTGGGTGGCGGGTGCCACATTCCGTTGATTAGCCAGAAAGGAAAGAAAACGGGCGACATCCGATTCATCCAGTTCGGACGGATGCCGCTTCTTGTGGAAGAGGATAAAACGCTTTATCCAGTCAATATAGACCGTCTCCGTACGAATACTGTAATAACGACTGCGCATCGCCGCGGCGATCGAGTTCAGAAACGGCGACCCATAATCAGATGTGTTGCCCATATTGACCCCCAAAGGTATCGATACTGGTATTTTATACAGTATAGGAGGGTGTTTGATAAATGCAACGGGGTTATGGGACAAAATGTCTCATAACCCCGGTGTCTGTGCATTCGTGGATTGCCTAAGAAGGAATGGGAGAGTAGATAACTATATGATTATTATTAGGGTGGACATAGAGGAGGTTGATATACCATATTGCTTTAAGGGTATACTCTGTGAGGGTTATAGGACACTTTGGGGTATTTAATCGCACCAAAGTGACTTCTAATTAAAATGTTGAACTAAACCGCTTACGCGGGGCTTTTTCCCTTCGATTTACCGCACCATAATTTCCATACTTATCTCCACCCCATCCCGGGGGTTAACCCAGGAGATAAGTCATGACCCCACTACGTCAAAAAATGATCGATGCCATGCTGGTGCGTGGTTTTGCGGTGCGGACACAACGCAGTTATCTGGATGCCGTGATTCAGCTGGTGAAGTATTACCGCTGTTCACCCGAGCAGTTAACGACAGCGCAATTGCAGGACTATTTTCTCTATCTGGCGAAGGAACGGCAACTATCACCGGCGACCTGCCGGTTGTATTTGAATGCGATCCGCTTTCTCTACCTCAAGGTGGTGGGCTGGGACGAGATGGCGTTGGAGATCAATACGCCCAAACGCAAGCAACGCATCCCCGACTTGTTGAGCTGCGACGAGGTGGCGCGGCTGCTGGCAGTGGTGGAGAACCGCAAACACCGCATGATGTTGACCACCTGTTACGGCTGTGGTCTGCGGGTCAGCGAGTTAGTGGCGCTGCGGGTCAGTGACATCGATGGCGAACGCGCTTTGTTGCGCGTGACCCAAGGCAAGGGCGGCAAAGACCGACAGGTGCTGCTTTCCCAATCGTTGCTGCATCTGTTGCGCCGTTACTGGTCTGTTTTCCATCCTACGACGTGGCTCTTCTATGGCCGCAGTCCGTTGACGCGCCTGAGTATCACCACGGCGCAGAAGGTGTTTCAGGCAGCCAAGCAAAGGGCGGGAATAGAAAAGGTCGGCGGCATCCACAGCCTGCGTCACGCCTATGCCACCCATCAGCTGGCGGCGGGCATGCCGCTACCGCAACTGAAAGCAATGCTGGGACACGGCGACCTGCACTCGACCATGCGCTATCTCCACTGGGTACCGCAATACACCAAAGCTCATGGGACGGACCTGATTCAAGGATTGGAGGTGGGTCATGAGTAATGTCTCAATGCAATCCATCCTCGCCACCCATCTGGACCACTATCGCCAACATCATACGCTTACCCCACAACAGGCCCGGGCCTGTCATCGCATCGGGTTGTGCCGTAGCGCCGCCTTGGGCGGCGAACAGGTCCGCTGCAGCCAATGCGACTTCGAACAATACCGCTACCACTCCTGTCGCAACCGCCACTGCCCGCAATGTCAGCGCAATGCCAGTGAAACCTGGAGCCGGCAACGCACCGCCCAACTACTGCCGGTGCCCTATTTTCACCTGGTGTTCACCTTGCCGCATCAGCTCAACCCTTGGGTCGACCTGCACCCCGAGGTGATCTACCGCCTGCTGTTTCAATGCGTCTGGTCGACCCTCAAGACGTTCGCCAACGACCCCAAACGGCTCGACGGCGACCTCGGCATGATCGCCGTCCTCCATACCTGGGGCCAAAACCTCAGCCGCCATATCCATCTCCACTGCCTGATCCCCGGCGGCGCCTGGAACGAAGAGACACAGCAATGGCACCCGGCCAAGAGCAGCTACCTCTTCCCGGTGCGCGCCCTGTCACGAAAATTTAGAGGCGCGATGGTCAATGCCTTGAGGAAATCACGTCAAGCGCAGGCGCTGCATCGCCTCACGGATGACAAACACTTCAACGATACCCTGAAACAACTCATGCAGACCGACTGGGTGGTCTACACCCAAGCCAACATCCAGCGTCCCGAGACCATCATCAACTACCTCGCCCGCTACACTCACAAGATCGCGATGGATAACCACCGTCTCATCGACAGCGATGACCAGCATGTACGCTTCCGCTACAAAGACTACCGCGACCACGACAAGCACAAAATCATGCAGCTCGAGCATGGCGAATTCATCCGCCGCTTCCTGCAACATATCCTGCCCGACGGCTTCATGCGCATCCGCCATTACGGCATTCTCGCCAACCGCTGTCGGCAACAGCGAACCGACTCCATCAAGCACGCCCTGGCCGTCACGGCTGAACTCGATGTAGATACGCGCGATCAAGACAGTCCTCACAGCCCGGCGCCTATTCCACCCGCGGCAACGGTCTGTCGCTGCCCACGCTGCAAAAACGGAAGACTTGTCATCATTGCAACGCTGTTGCCCCAACGACGACGAGAGGTGACCGATTAACCCTAAACCCAATATTACAGCCGGCTGATGTTTATACAGGGCAGAGCCCCCTGGGGCTGCACGCGTCAACACCCAAAACAGACGGCATTTCAATCACCAGAAGACCGAGTCGCGTATGAAAAATTACCTTGCCAATTCGATATCGAGCTGAAAAGAGTCCCAACAAAACCACATAATGGGCTTGGTTTCCATGGCCCGACAAAATACAATCCCCTATATATGACAGTCGTGGCGCCGCGGCTTAGTCCAACAGACATTTATACGCCATGCGCGGCACGGCGTATAAATGCTTAGATGTTAGGCCAATTAAAAATGGAATTCGAGTTTAAATGCACATCTTGTGGTGAAGTACACAGAGGTATTCCAACCTTCGGTGCGGATAAACCATTGAGCTATTATGAGGTTCCAGAAGAGGAACGAGAAGAACGCTGTGATTGTGGTTCTGACGATTGCGTGATTGATGAAAAGTGGTTTTTTATACGTGGTTGCATTGAAATACCTGTTCATGGTGAGGAAAAACCATTTGTGTGGGGTGTTTGGGTGTCACTCAGCGAAGAAAGCTTTAAAGAGTGGATTGAATGCTTTGATAAAGAAAAACGTTCGCATATTGGCCCATTTTTCGGGTGGCTTAATGCCTGGTTAAAGCCGTACCCAGAAACCATCAATTTAAAAACCAAAGTACACCTGCGCGATAAAGGAACTAGGCCGTATATCGAGCTAGAGCCAACAGAACACCCTTTAGCAGTGGAGCAACGTGAAGGTATGTCAAAAGAACGAGTTGCTGAAATTTATTCAATCATGATGCATGGCAAAGAGGCCTAACCATGCCATCAAATCCGACGCTCGTACCTCGCGCGGCTTATGGCAACCGTTATGCACAAGGTAAGAAATGACCATCGATAAGGCACTTCGCGCTCTCGAAGCCTTTCAAGGAGACTCACTTACCGAGAGCCTCTCCGACATCGAAAGTCGCATCATCGGCCTCGGGGTAGGAGACGTTGGGGAGTTATGTGCGGCTCAAGGAATCGACGAAACCTTCATGGATTCCGCCATAGCGGTGAAGCGCGTTGCGGGTCAAATCAACGTCATTATCCATGCCGCCGGCATTCTTCGCTCCCTGCCTGGCATCATTGAGCCTGGGGAAAAGGTAGAGAGTGTCTCCTTGGGTGCTGGAAACACAGGGCGTCAGTTTGACCTTGAGACAAACATGCGCGTCGCCGAATACAAGTTTATTGACTGGCAGGGCGGTCCAGAGTCAATTCGTCAGAATGGCATATTCAAGGACTTTTTCGAGCTAGCAGAGTATGAGACCCACAAGAAAAAGTACCTATACGTTGTCGGCACCGAGTACCCGCTAAAGTTCTTCAGCGGGGGGCGGGCGCTAACCAGTGTTCTGAGTCGGTATCCGAAGATCTTGGAGCGTATCCAAGAAAAATATGGAGATAGTATTACCAAGGTCAGGGATTACTACGAGATGAAGAAGCGTGAAGTGACAATTTGTGACGTCACACCATACATTGGCAGAAATGCATAACCAGTGCAGGCAAGGGACGCTCCTCACGTCGCGCCCCTGCTGCAAGCGTTATACGGCTTGGCCGCACACAAAACGGTAAGCAAAAACTAAGTGTCCAAAAAGTCAAAAACAACTCCGCCAGATGACTATTTTTCTGCGGGGCCATTACAGATGGCTCGTTATGGTAAGAATATTATCTTCCAAACAAACTGGCCAGAAGATACATTTGATGAAATGCAGCAAAAACTCGTTGAGCAATTTCCAGAGGTAGTGCGAGACATCGAAAACACTATTTGCAAGATCGTTGACATTGTCATAGATCTACCCCCAGAAAAAGTGTTACAGCGAGCGTGGGGTGAAATGGCCGTTCACCATATGGGAATGGCCTCTGAAAGTGATGCGGATGCAGACGATGTGGTTTCGCTTCGAATGGTTGACTATCTCCAGAGCGTAATAGCCTCAGTTAAACCGAAGGGCCCTCCTAAGGACGAAGTAGAAGAGGATGACTGGCAAGTATTACGCGACTCAGTCGAGGAATTGTTTAATAAATTAAATATTGATTATCAAATTAGTAAAACTGCACTTCGAAGAAAGGAAGATCCTGATTTTGATATAGAGTATGAAGAATTCTATTACAAAGCTCAAATGTATTGGTGCAATATTCGAGGTCACCGATATCTTTATCATGAGGAGGAACATTTTATAGATCTTGTATCTCCGCACTCAGATATCTTAAGCACACTGTTTGGAATAACCGCCGAGCGGCTTGTTACTGAAATATCGAAAATTCAGCATGCGTTGACAAGAGGGATTATTGAGGCTGGTCTTGAGTTAAAGGAATTTCAGAAAGTTACTATGGATGCACTTGAGCCATTACTTAGAGATAATGAAAAAGTAACCCAAGACGAAATTAGAGAATTAATGGCAGGGGTCATTCGAGACAATGGATGGGAAGAATGGCAAGCAGATGTATTTGGACGATTTCTTGGATTAGACCTTTTTGATTTGGAGAAGGTGACGCAAATCCCAAAATTGCTTTTAAATGAGCTGGCGTGGGAGCAAGGCCAAGATGTGGAGTTTTTTGCGGACGGTGAATACAAAGGTTGGCCTTTACGCATATGGCCTATTTTCAAACGACCATTTATCAAGTTAAATGAAAGGTACTATTGCTTTGATCTGTACAGCTTGCTCGACAATTTCTATAGAGTATTACAAAAAAGGGTAATAGCATTAAACGAAGCATACCGCACAGAATGGAACAAAAAGCAAAAGGAGATATCTGAGGAGCTTCCATTTAAATATCTACTGAAACTGCTTCCTGGCGCGACAATATACCGTTCTGTCTACTATAAATGGCATTCGGGTGATGCTAGAAATAAACAGTGGTGCGAAGCCGATGGGCTACTTATCTATGATGATCATTTATTTATCATTGAAGTAAAAGCTGGAGCGTTCACATATACATCACCAGCAAATGATTTTCCTGCATATATAGAATCAATTAAGAATCTGGTTTTGAAACCTGCAGTTCAAGGAAAGCGCTTCCTTGAATATCTTAAAAGCGACAAAACAGTAGATATTTTCGATGAAAGCCACATTCAAGTTGGTCAATTGTCCAGCGAGGATTTTCGTCATATCACAATCTGCCCTATTACACTTGATACATTCACAGAGCTAGCTGCGCAATCGCAACATTTAAAAGCCCTTGGCGTCGATGTTGGGGATTCTCCTGTTTGGTCTATTTCGATTGATGATTTGCGTGTTTATTCAGATGTCTTTGTAAACCCTTTGATATTTCTTCACTTTGTCGAGCAACGCATGCGAGGATTTAAGTCTGACATTATTCAAACAGATGATGAATTAGATCATCTTGGCTTATACATCAAACATAATGTTTACACTCAGTACGCAAAAGAGTTGCAGGCGGGTTCTAAGGCTCAACTTAACTTTATCGGATACAGATCGGATGTAGACAAATATTTCACAGAGAAATTACACGAACCTAGTACGCCTTCTCCACTAAATCAAGAGATGCCAGAATATCTGGTCGAAATTGTTAGAGTCTTATCTGAGAGCGGTAAGCAAGGAAGATCCAGTGTTGCTAGTTATCTTCTAGATTGCGGAGGTAGTTGGCGAAACAATATCGCCGATGGTATAGGGAAGACATTAGCGAGCCAGAAAATACATAAGAGACCTCTACCACTATCTACTTATGGTGACATTAGATTAACAATTTTTTGTTGGCAAGATTCATTCCTTCCACGTAACGAAGAAATGGCAATAGATCACTCTCGAGCAGCAATGCTTGTCACGGGAGATAACGATAGGCTGATTCTTGAATTATTCTTTACTAGCGAAGGGGTACTTAAGGACGTTGATTGGAGCAATGTAACTCTGTCAGATGTTTCGGATTCAGATATGGAGCGCTTAAAGAGTATTGCTAATACCCTCAAGGCCAGGAGGATTGAAAAAGCAGGAAAGATAGGCCGAAATGATCCTTGCCCATGTGGGAGTGGGAAAAAATATAAAAAGTGCTGTCTTCAGCAATGATAAGAATTGAAACTTTAATTGCGCCGTATAACAATGTGCTTGTTCGGACGCAAACTACGCTGTGATCTAGCACCACTTTTGTGGACAGTTTATCACTGTACTGCTGAAGAGGCGCAAGATGGGAAAGACCATCAAGAAAAACTATGACCGCTACACTCTGGAATTCAAACTGCACGCCATAAAACTGTCCGATCATCCAAATATCACCGCGCTGGATGTGGCGGAGACGCTAGGTATCCACCCTGTCATGTTGTATCGTTGGCGAATGGAAAAGAAAAATGGAACCTTGCGTGAAAACAAACAGATGAAGAAGAAAGCCAAGCCATCCCGGAAAGCAAAACCACAGCCTGATCCCATGGTCGAGAGGCAGGCCGAATTACTAAAAGCTAATAAACGAATTAAGGATCTCGAGAAGACTCTGGCAGCAAAGCAAGAGGAGCTCGATATCCTAAAAAAAGCCAAGCGGTTCTTTTCGAAAGCAAGACGGTAAGATTTGAATTTATCGAGAAGAACCGCTGTTTTCATAAAGTGTCGACATTATGTGATTTATTGGGTGTCTCCACGAGTGGTTTTTATGCCTGGCGTGTACGCCCGATAAGTCAGCGACGCCAATATGATATTCAGTTAATGAAACTTATTCGTGAGTTGCATCAAGGGCATCGTCGAGCCTATGGGGCCGCCAGAATGCATTGGGAATTACGTAATCGAGGCTATGGCTGCAGCCGCAGGCGCATCAACCGCCTTATGCGCGAGCTTGGCATTAAGGCCTCAACGACAGGGTTGTATGCGTGGAGACCAGGGCAGCATGAGTTTTATTCGTCAACGGGAAACCAGCTCAAGGAACTGCAGGAGCCGGGAAAAGTGGGTGAGCAGTGGGTCAGTGACTTCACCTATATACGCACCCGGAATGGATGGATCTATCATGCTGTCGTGTTGGATCTGTTCAGCCGAAAAGTAGTTGGCTGGTCGTTCAGTAAAAAACGAAACACTGAATTGACGAAGAGCGCATTAAGAATGGCCTTGGTACGAAGCAAACCAGACACCGACTGTATATTCCATTCTGACCAAGGCATTGAGTATGCCGCTCATGAGTTCCGGGACATGGTTCTAGGTGCAGGATTTGTGCGTAGCATGAGCAGAAAAGGAAACCCGCTGGATAATGCCACTATGGAATCCTATTTCCATACAATGAAAGCCGAGCTTGTTCATCAGAAAATGTTTGAAAATGAAATTGAAGCCGTGGCTCATATTGTGGAGTACATTGAATTCTACAACCGGGAGCGATTGCATTCCTCATTGGGCTATCAATCGCCAGATATGTATGAAAAACTATTGGCTTAAGGCGTCCACAAAAGTGGTGCTAGATCACTGCGCTTCGTTTGCGCCGCACAGCTTTGTCGTTAGGGGCAAGAGAGCATCTGCATGGAAAATCTGTTTAGTCAGCCTGAAAGTCTAATTACAGCTGCAGCTACGGTGGTGTTAGCTATTTTAACCGGCTGGTATGTAAGACTAACTCATCACATGCTAAATGAATCGAGATCTACTAGAGAACCAAATGTGTGGGTAGATGTTGAAGTTTCGTCGTATCTAGTGAAGTTTCTTGTTGGTAATAGCGGTCCTTCACCGGCAAAAAATTTGAGATTCAGTATTGTTGATAAGGTTCCTTGGAGATGTATGGAAGGCTATGCATTCGGGTTCTCCGAGATAGTAGGTGTTAAAAATGGAATTTCGTATTTGGCGCCTAGTAGAACTCTCAAGTTTGAAGCTGGCTTTATAGACGACAACAAAACCTTTACGGATGAAAATAGCGAAGTAACTATTTCAATAGAGTATGACTCAGAGCAAAAAAGAATATAAAGAAAATATTTGTTATACATATGCGTCAGTATGATGGTGTCTTGTTCGAGTCATTCACCGACCCAGCTTCCAAAATTTCCAGTGCCATAAGAGATGCTACTTCTAGCTTTGAGAGAACTAGGAGTGGCGATAAGATATTTAAGAATATAAGTAAAGCGAGATGTCCAGTTTGTAGGGAGCTAATAGAAAATGGAGCCAAGAAGTGTCCAATGTGCCATGAGTTTATTGGCAGTGAAAATCGCCCCTAACAACGGCGGTCAATCTGACCCAATTCCGCGGCGCAAATTTTGTGCTTTAAATAGCACAAAATCTTCACCACTCCATTGGTCAGCTTACCGCTAACGTTGAGGCTGTAGAAAAACCCCAAATTTGCTAACATCACTCTATATATAAAAACATCGTCGGGGGGATTGATGGCACGCTTCAAAGACTACAGCTACGAGCAGATGACCATGTTGCCGGTGTCGTTTGATCGACAGATACTTCCCGGCAGTTTCGAATACAATCTCACCTATCTCATTGAAGAGTGCCTGGACCCCTCCATTTTTCACCATCGCTACAAAAACGATGATGGCGGGCGTCCAGCTTATGATCCAGCGATCCTGTTGAAGGTTGTTTTGTTGGCCTATTCAAAAGGGATCACCAGCAGCCGCAAGATCGAGCAGCTGTGCCGCGATAACATTCTATTTATAGCCATATCCGCCAATAGTCAGCCTCACTTCACCACCATCGCCGATTTTATTTCCTCCTCTCATCAAGAAATCGAAAAGCTGTTCCTCCAGGTACTGATGGTCTGTGACCAGGAAGGCCTGATCGGCAAAGACATGTTCGCCATCGATGGCTGCAAGCTGCCCAGCAATGCTAGCAAGGAGTGGAGCGGCACCCAGGCCGATCTTAAGAAAAAGAAGCTCAAAATGGAAAAGGCCGTGCGGCGCATGCTCAGCAAACATCGCGAAGTAGACAAGCATGGTCTCGATGAAACGATCGTCGAGCGGCAAAAACAACAGTGCCGAAAGCTGGCCAAGACCGCCAAAAAGATCCAGGCCTTTCTCGACAGCCACGACGACCGCAAAGGCGTCAGTGGTCGCACCGTACAGAGCAACATCACTGATAATGACAGCGCCAAGATGAAAACCAGTCACGGCGTCATTCAAGGCTACACCGGCGTCGCCACCGTTGACGCCAAGCACCAGGTCATCGTCAGTGCTGAAGCCCACGGTCAAGGTCAGGAGCACAACCTGCTCAAGCCCAGCCTCGAATCGGCCAGTGCCAATCTCAAACTCAACAAGCAGGAGCGTCGCCAGATCAAGATCACCGCCGACAGCGGCTATCACAACCTAAGCGCCTTGCAATACCTGGATCAGGAAAAGCTCGACGGCTACATCGCCGATGTTGGCTTTCGATCACGCGATCCCCGTTTCAAGGACTACGAACGCCACAAGCCCGTCACACGGCTCAAGCCCAAAGAGCGCTTCACCTCAAATGAATTCAAGGTCGATCTCAAGCACAAAACCTGTATCTGTCCCGCCGGCAATGCCATGTGGTTGCAGTGCGAAGAGACAAAAATCGGCAACAGCCTGTTCATGAAATTCCAGGGCTATGAAAATGATTGCCGTCACTGTCATCTTAGAAAACGCTGCCTCAGATCAGAGCAACAAAAGAGCCCGCGCCAGTTTGCCGTAAAGCTAGGCAACACCAAAAAACATCAACAAACCAGTCTCATCGAGAAGATGAAACAAAAGATCGACAGTGCCATGGGACGGCATATCTACAGCCAACGACTGGGCACTGTTGAACCTGTATTCGGAAATATCACCAGCAGTATAGGATTCAAGCGATTTAGTCTGCGAGGAAAACAGAAGGTCAACGGTCAGTGGCAATTGATTAGCATGATCCACAACATATTTAAAATACACCGATATGCGTGGAATGGGGCATAACGAATGGAATAGGTCTCAAGTATCGGGAAGAATTGATCTGTATTATTTCTCGGTGAGGATTGGATCAAATGGGGAGTAGTAAAATATTAACTGAGGCGAGTGATGGTGGTGAGACTTGTATTTGGGTTTTTCTACAGACTCGTTGTACGGCATAAGCGTCGCCCTGGCGTGCAGCCGCGTGGCCATGCACCTGCGTACGCGCTCAAACATCGCGGCGCTCACCGGCACGTGCCTGGCCTGGCTGGTTATCGCGGCAGCGCTGTTGGATGCGGTGGAGAATTATGGGCTGATCCGGTTACTGCTGGGATCCTCCGGCGCCGGCTGGCCCGCCGTGATCCAGTGGCTGGCCGCGGTGAAATTCACCCTGGTCGGCCTGGGCCTTGTGTATCTCGTCGTCGGCACCGGCGTCCTCGTCGCGCCGAGGTTATTGCAAAAAGAACAAGGCGACGGTCAACGCCGCAAGTAACGCCACCAGCGCCAGACATTCAGCAGGCTGGCCAAAGAGGAGGCGAAATAGGTCAGCGCGCAGGCCTTGAGGATGCGACGCGCCGCCTTTTCGTCCTTGGGGTCTAGATAGCCCCCCGCCTTCAACAGGGGCATGGCGCGACCGAAGCTGGCGTCCCATTCCACCGGCAGGGTGATCAGGTGCACGACCGTGCCGATGGCCATGCTGCCAATCGCCACGGCAAACATGGCGGCGCTGGCCGCCGGCGAGCGCGTGATCAGCGCCACCAG
This sequence comes from Candidatus Tenderia electrophaga, assembly GCA_001447805.1. Taxonomy (NCBI): domain Bacteria; kingdom Pseudomonadati; phylum Pseudomonadota; class Gammaproteobacteria; order Tenderiales (SeqCode); family Tenderiaceae (SeqCode); genus Tenderia (SeqCode); species Tenderia electrophaga (SeqCode). Next base: position 3,084,806 of record CP013099.1, on the reverse strand, counting down.
CGGCAACACCATCATCACCCCGGCACCGGTCTTTTCCGCTGCCTGGGCGATATTCACCAACCGGGCGCGCCACTTGAGCGGGGCGTAGTTGAGATGATCCTGAATGGCGTGGCCCACTTCATGGGCCGCCACGGCGACGGCGGTAAGGGACTTGCCGTTGAGTTTATCCGGGGTCAGCCGCACCACTTTGGCGACGGGGTCATAATGATCGCCCTGCTCGGTGCCTTCCACCTTCACCTTATGCATGTCGAACTGCTTGAGCAGGTGGCGCGCAAACTGGCCGCCGTCGCCGGGATAATCCGGCCGCGGTTTGCTGTAACGGCGCAGCACCGCGCGGGCCCACCACTGCGGCCCGAAGATCAGCAATAACAACAGCACAGCGATGATCAGAAAGTGCACGGCACCTCCCGCGGGGGTGGCAACAGAGGGGAATTACAACTTGGCGATGGGGTGCTGGCGCGCCTGCCCGGCCGGTTCCAGATGTTGCACCGCATGTTTGGCCTCATACAGGCTGATCGCCTTGGGCGTAAAGTGCACGCCGCGAAACTCGCCGTTGAACATATCGGCCAACACGAAATAGACCTTGCCGGCCTCGAAACTGAACTGGCGGCTGCGCGCCATTTCAGTCAGTTCCCAGCGACCGCGCACCTGGGTGCGGTTACGCAGGGTGACGCGCACATCGCGCGGTTTGAGCCGCACCATAGTGTATTCGCCCTTGGCCAATGCCATCAGATCTTCACCGTCGGCCTCGACATCGAGGACGTTTCCGGCAAACCCCATGGGGTGTTCGGTCTTGGGGCGAATGAAATAGACCGTGGCGTGGGGACGACTGGAGTCGGCCTGGATCAGACTGTGGCGGTTGTTGACGTCGGTGATCCGGAACATGGCACAGGCCGACAGCAACAGGCCGCAGCTCAGCAGCATCAGCCCGGTGATCAGGTTGGCTCGATTCAATGTCCCCGCTCCCGCGATTTAATCCGATTGCTGCTTGACAGTTTACGGTATTCAAAGGTCCGTCGCCATACCGGGGGCGGCTCAGAAGGTGTTCTTGCTGCCGAAATAGACCTTGCGCCGCTCCAGCCCGAAGGCGTAACTGACGTCGAGACGCAGCTGCAGATCGACGAAGGCCTTGAGCCTGACACGCAAACCGACACCGACGCTGGATTCGAGGTCGCCGAAATCGATCACGCGATTGTCGTCATAGGCGTTGCCGACATCGGCAAAGAGCACACCGCGCGCCGGGCTGTATCCCCATAGGGGCGCCAGCAACTCGAGGTTGACGACGAAGAAGGAACGCCCCCCAATGGCGTCCTTTTCATAGCCGCGCAGGTCGCGGCTGCCGCCCAGGATATAGGGGAAGTCGTCGATGGGCACGCTGCCGCCGGTGCCGCCGAAGCGCAACTGCAAATTGAAGTTACGATGCTGCGGGATGGCGCCGAGGGGAAAATAATGGCGGTAATAGGCGTGATTGCGACTATAGGGGGTATCCGAGCCCAAAGCCACCAACCCGTGGTCGCTGACGAAACCGTATTCCAGCCCCTCGCGACTGTAGAGATAATTGTGCACTCGGGTATAACGGAGGGCGAACGAGATCCCCACGGCCTTTTCCGGCGACCGGTCCAGGGGGACACCGAATTGCTGGTCGTGGAGTTCGTAGCGCCAGAAGGTGCCAAAGCCCACATTCCAGCCCTGCGAAGGGCCCTCGCGGCTGAGCCAGCGCGACACGCCGACATCGAAGATATTAAAGATCCGATCATGCTCCGCCACGGTCTCTCCCAGGCTGTCCTGGGTCAACTCCGGCGATACCTCGCGCTTCAGCCCGAGGCTGAGGCCGTAATGGGTGCCGGCGACACGCGGATAATCCCAGAATACATCCGCCGCATGGACGGTGCGATCGCTGGCGAAACTGCCGCTTATCACCTCATAGGTCAGCCTAAGGCGCTGATTGAGTCCATTCAGATTGTCCACCGTCAGGCGGCCGCCGTAACTGACCTCGCCGTCGGCGTCCCGGTCCAGCTGCGGCAAGGGGATAATATAGATCTTTTCGTCGACGCCGATTTCCAGGATTTTGCCCTCCTGTCCCGGCAGCAGACGCGCCTTGACGGACTTGAACAGGCCCAGGTCCATAATGGCCTGGCGCGAACGCTCGATCTTCGCGGCGTCGACCGAATCGCCTGCGCGGATCACCATCTCCTGGAGCATGATGCGCCGCTTGGTCGTGTCATTGCCGACGAAGCGGATCTCCTCGATATAGCCGTTTTCGACCTCATTTTGTTGCGCCGAGGCCTGGGCGAGGGGCACGATCAGGGCCAACGGCAGGCAACCGAGCGGTCGTAAAATCCTTCTTAAAAACAACAGCATACAGTTAATCTTTAACACCTCTAGCAAGCCCGACGGGAAGCGCTTCAAAACACCGTCTCTATACGAATATATCGGCAGATCCGCGAGCCGGCTGCAAACCACGGGCAAAACATCGCAAATCCGAGGGGTTGTAGTATAATGGCGCGCTTTCGAGTATCCAGGCATCAACAATAACGAGCAGCCCCCCGCCCCAACTGGCAAGGCACTGACACAAGCGCCGCGGGAGTGATACCACCAGGTTTCCATTTCGCAATCTCATTTGAGCTTAAGGAGGACCCCATGTCCAGAAAACATCCCGTTGTCGCCGTAACCGGTTCGTCTGGCGCTGGCACATCGACCGTCAAGAACGCCATGGAACACATCTTCCGCCGCGAAGGCATCAAGGCCGCCGTGGTTGAGGGTGACAGCTTCCACCGGTACGACCGCAAGGAGATGAAAGAAGCCGTTGCCAAGGCCCTGGCCGAAGACCGCACTTTGAGTCACTTCGGTCCCGAGGGTAATGTCTTCGACAAACTGGAAGAACTGTTCCGCAGCTACAGCGAAACCGGCACCGGCAAGGTACGCAAGTACCTGCATAATCAGGATGAGGCCGCCCCTTACAATCAGGAGCCCGGCACCTTTACCCCCTGGGAAGACGTGGAGCCGGGCTCAGACATCCTGTTCTACGAAGGCCTGCACGGCGGCGTCGTCACCGAGGATGTGGACGTAGCCCAGTGGGTCGATCTGCTCGTAGGCGTGGTGCCCTCGGTCAACCTGGAGTGGATCCAGAAGATCCATCGCGATAACAAAGAGCGCGGCTATTCCGCCGAGGCGGTGGTCGAAACCATCCTGCGCCGCATGCCTGACTACGTCACTTGCATCGCACCGCAGTTCTCGCGCACCGACATCAACTTCCAGCGCGTGCCAATCGTGGATACCTCCAACCCGTTTATCGCCCGCGACATCCCAACGCCGGACGAAAGCTTCTGCGTCGTGCGCTTCCGCTATCCGAAGAAGCACGACATCAGCACCTATTTGCAGATGCTGCAGGGTTCCTGGATGTCACGCCCCAATACCATGGTCCTGCCGGCCGGCAAGATGGGGATGGCGATGGAAATCATGCTGACACCCATCATCCACGACATGATGGAGAAAAAGCGCACCGCCAGCTAAGCTCAGCCGCGACGGCCATGCCGTGTGCTATTGACAAGGGGCCTTTTCAGGCCCCTTCGTTTTGGCAAAACGGCAAAAGGGTGTGGTATAACGTAATGCGTTTGTCGTAGGGCGGCCCCCCATACCGCATCAAAATAGAGGTTTTTTCTTGTTGTCGGCCAAACCACTCTCGCTTACCCGTTCGCTGCGCCTGCTCTTGGTACTGCTGCCCCTGTCCCACAGTCAGGCGGCCGAACCCGTGACGGCCGACACCGTCGACCGCGCCGCGCTGACGCAGGCCACCCTGGAACTGCAACGCGACCTGCTGCTGGCACAAGAAAAACTCCAAGACCGGGAGCGGCTAGGGCTGGCCCTTTATCTCGACATCACTCCGTCCGCCAAGGGGAAAATCCAAAGCATCCGTATCAGTCTGGATGACCAGACCGTGGTCCAGCGCGACCTGACGGCCGTGGAACAGGACCTACTGACCGGCGGTGCCATGCAGGAATTGGGCGTCATCGCGCTGCAGCCCGGCACCCATGTGCTCAAGACCACCGTCACCGGCAGCGGCCGCAGCGTCACCAAAACGCTCGCGCTGGACAAATCCCCCGGCCGTGACCACCTGAAAATCACCATCACCACCCTCTTGCAGCAGCGCAGCCCGGACATCCTCTACCGCCACGACACCTGGGCGGCGATCCAATGAGCGCGCGCTGCCGTCACGCCGTTATCGCCCTGGCGCTGGCATTCGGCGGTATCACGGCCAGTCCAGCGGCGCACAGCGAAGAATTCGAGGCGGAAAAAATCAGCAACCCCTTGCTCGGCCACGCCTACCTGACGTACCGGGAAGGGGATCGGTTTCGCGCCATGGCCATGTTGATGGCGGCCGACAAACTCAAGCGCCTCGGCGACGACCGCGACCTGGCCCGGCTGTTTCTGGCCGACAATTTCGCCAGGCTGGGGCTGCATGAAGAAGCCCTCGCCATGTATACCCGTCTGGCGCGCCAAAGTGTAGGCCCGCAAAGCATGCGCGACAGCGCCTGGCTGGAACACGCCAAACTGCAGCTCGTGCTGGGGCGCATGGACGCCGCCCTGCAATCGCTGACCCATATCAAACGCAGTTTGAGTCCGGCCCAGCGAGTCGAACGCGACAGCATCCGCGCCCGCGCCCTGCTGGAGGCCGGCAAGCGACAGGAGGCCCTCGCCGCCCTGCCGCGCATCAACGACGAATCGAGCTGGGCACTCTATCAATTGTTCAACATCGGCGTGCAGCTGATCGAGCACCGCAACAAAAACGGCGCCCTGATCTTGCACCAGATCGGCCGGCTGGCTGACAGCCGCGACCGGGAGGTGGAGGCGATCCGCGACCAGGCCAACCTGGCGCTCGGCTATTCGCTGCTCAAGATCGGTCAGCCCGACAAGGCGCGTGGCTACCTGGAGAAGGTGCGCCTCAAGAGTCATCTGTCCAACATCGCTCTGCTGGGCATGGGCTGGAGCTATTCCAGCGATCAAAACTACGAACAAGCCCTGGTGTTCTGGATGGAACTGGAAGGCCGTCCCTACCGCAGCGCCTACGGCTACGAAACCATGCTGGCCGTGCCCTACGCCCTGGCTAAGGCCGGCGCCTTCAATCAAGCCATCGAGCACTATCAGGCTGCACAAAAGCAGATCGATGCCGATACTCAGGACATGAACGAGGCCAAGAAAAAGATCAACAGCGATCTGTTTCCCAAGCTGATCAGCGCCATTCCGACTGATGAGACCGGCTGGCTCGAGCATTGGCAGAATACCCCGGAAGCACCGGAGCAACGCTTCCTGCCGCTGCTGCTCGACAACCCGGAATTCCAGGCCGCCCTGCTGGAATATCGCGCCCTGATCAAACTCGGCGCCCAACTCGAGTCGCTGGAGAGCGACATCGGCGCCATTGAACAACACCAGGATCGCAGCCGGATGGACGCCGATGTCGCCGCGCTTCAGCGGCGCCACCAGACCATCGGGCGGCAAATCGACAAGGCCCGGCAGCTGCAGCTCAAACAGCTCAAGCAAGAGGCGCTCAGGACACTGAGCCGCTACCAGGCCCAACTCGCCGGCCATGTGGATCAAATCAAATTCGGCATCGCCCAAGCCATCGAAGGTGGCACCTTCGAGCTGGAGGAAGGGCTGCAATGAAGCCTCGTGCACTGGTCGCCTTGCCGCTCGCCTTGGTGATCGCCGGCTGCAGCACCAGCGGCAGCGATACTCTGGGCAGCCTCAAGGGTAAATCCATCGAGATTAAAAAAGACGCGCCGGTAACGGCGTCGGTGGACGACGCCATCAAGGCCTATGAAGAACTGATTCAAAAAAGCGGTGATGCCGAACTGAGCGAAAAGGCCCTGCGCCGTCTCGGTGACCTGGAAATGCAACGCATCGACCGGCTTTATGAAGAAGGCGACGGCGAACACGTCACCCCGGAAAGCTACGCCAAGGCCATCGATGCCTATCAAACGCTGTTGACCCGTTATCCGCGTTACTACGACCGTGACATCATCATCTATCAACTGGCGCGCGCCTACGAACACAGCGGCCGCCTGGACAAGGCGGTCAAGGCGCTGAAGATCTTCGCGCGCGACTATCCCAATTCGGAGCGCGCCGACGAGGTCGGCTTCCGCCTGGGCGAATTGCTGTTCCAGGAGGGCCGCTATGATGACGCCGAAATCGCCTACGCCGGCATCGTCGGCCGCGGCCAGGTCAACAACCGCTTTTACGAGCAGGCCCTGTTCAAATACGCCTGGTCCATTTATAAGCAAGACCGCTGCCGCGCGTCGCTCGACCCGTTCTTTACCGTGCTCGATCTAAAACTGAGCCGCAACATCACCCCGGCGGAACTGGCCGAAATGGCATATCTTTCGCGTTCCGACGTCGAACTGATCAACGACAGCTTTCGCGCCGTCACCCTGTGCATCTCCATGCAGGGCGACAGGGATGCGCTCACCAATTACCTGCGCGGTAAATCCGCGCGGGTCTACGAGTTCATCGTCTATCAGAAGCTGGCTGAACTCTATCTCAAACAGGAGCGGCCGCTCGCCGCCGCCGCGATCTATAGCTCATATTTCGATCGTAGCCCCTGGCACCCCTACGCCTTGATCCTGCATGACAAGGCCATCGATATCTACACCACGCAAAAGTCCAAACAGGAAATCGTCGCAGCGAAGAAGGAATTCGTACGCCGTTACGATATCCTCAGCGAACACCTCGACAAGACGGTCCACAACGATTACTACCGCTACCTGCTCAAGAGCGACAACCAAAGCCAGTCCCGGATACGCGCGCGCCTCAAGGTCCACCTGTTGGATACCGCCCAGTACCACCACGCCAAGGCCCAGCAAACCGACAACCTGCTCGACTTTCAGGAGGCCGCCGACTGGTACCGACTCTATCTCGCCCACTTCCCCCGGGGCGAGGATGCAGCGCACATCAACTTCCTGCTGGCCGAGGCCCTGTTCGAAGACAAGCTCTACGGCGAAGCGGCGCGCGAGTTCGAACGCACCGCCTATGAATACGGCACCCATGACGACGCCGCCGAAGCCGGCTACGCCGCCCTGGTGGCCTATACCGAGCAGGACAAACTACTCACCGGTCCCGACAAAAAGGCCTGGGGCCAGTCCGCCCTGCAAAGCGCACTGTCCTTCGCCAAGGTCTTCTCCAAGGATCCCAGGGCACCGGCGGTACTGGCCAAGGCGGCCCACGAACTCTACGAGGGACGCCATTACAGCGATGCCGTCATGGCGGCGGAAACCATCCTCAACCGCTATCCCAAGAGCGATGCCGACATCCGCCGCACCGCCCTCGTCGTGCTGGCCAACACCCAGTTCGAAATGCAGAACTTCGAAATCGCCGAACTATTCTATCTAGAGCTGCGCCTGCTCATCGGCGAGGACGACCCATTGCAGGAAGAGGTGCGCGAACGCCTGGCCGCCAGTATTTATAAACAGGCCGAGCATTTCCGCGCCCGTGGCGCCGTCACCAGCGCCATCGAAGAATTCAAACGCCTGATCGAGACCGTACCCAACGCCTCCATCCGCGCCACGACCGAATTCGACATCGCCACCACCCACATCATCCTCGACCAGTGGCAGCAGGCCGCCGACGCCCTGGAGGCCTTCAAACGCAATCATCCCAAGCACGCGCTGATCAACGATGTGGAAGAAAAACTGGCGGTGGCCTATATGCGCCTGGAGGACCCGTTGCGCGCCGCCGAGGCGCTGCGTGACATCGTCGACAATGCCGCTTCGCCCGAAGCCAAGCGCGAGGCCCTGTGGCAGGCCGCCGAATTGTATGAAGAAGCCGGCGACCGACACAAGGCCGCCACCACCTACAACGCCTATGCCGAAATGTTTCCCAGCCCGCTGGAGCCGGCCATCGAAGCCCTCTACAAGGCCGGTCTGATGCACAAGGCCGTCGGCCGCGACAACTACTATCGCATTCAACTCGAGAAGATCTACGAGGCCGACCACAGCGGCGGTCCGCAGCGCACCCATCGCACCCGCTATCTGGCGGCGCAGGCCGCCTTCGTACTGGCCGAGCCCCATTACGAGCGCTATGCCAAGATCGAACTGGTCGAGCCCATCCGCACCAATATGCAGCTAAAAAACCAGCTCATGAAACAGGCCTTGGAGGCCTACAACAAGGCGGCCGAACTGGGCGTGGCGGAATACACCACTGCCGCCACCTTCCGCATCGCCGACATGTATGCCGACTTCAGCCGCAAACTGTTCGACTCGGATCGCCCCACCAACCTCGATGACGAAGAGATGGAGCAATACGAGCTGATGCTGGAAGAGCAGGCCTTCCCCTTCGAGGAACAGGCCATCGAACTGCACGAAACCAATATCGCCCGCATGACCGACGGCGCTATCTACAACGACTGGATTGAACGCAGCATCGGCGCCCTGGCCAAATTGGTGCCGGCCCGTTATGCGAGGAATGAAACCCATGATCTTGCCGCCACGACAGCTAATTAGAGGCGTAGGCATCGTCTGCCTGACGGCCCTGCTCGGGGCCTGCAGCAGTACCGGCGCCCCGCAGCCCCCCACTGGCGCAAGCGCGCAGCAGGCAACCAGCGGCGGCGACGCGCAACCGGAAAGTACAGCGGCGGGCACACAACAAAGCGACAAGCCGGCCCTGCCCTCGGCCGTGGTGAGCGAGTTCGAGCGCGGCGTGCGGGCCCTGCAGGCCAAGGCCTACGACCAGGCCGAGGCCATTTTTTATGACATGACCCAGCGCTACCCCGACCTGCCCGGCCCCTATGCCAACCTGGGCGCGGTGCTATTGGCTAAAAAAGACTACGAAACGGCCGAAACAGCATTGAAGCGGGCGCAGCAACTCAACCCCGGCAATGCGGAAATCTACAATCACCTGGGCATGCTATACCGCCGCGACGGACGCTTTGACAAGGCCCTGGAGGCTTATCGCCAAGGGCTGGAGATCGCACCGAACAACAGCAACCTGCTGCGCAACGCCGGCATCTTGCTGGAGCTGTATCTCAACACCCCCGCAGCGGCGCTGGAATATTATCAGCGCTATATTGAACTGAAACCGGATGACAGACAGGTACAAATATGGATCGCAGATCTAAGCCGGCGTATCGAACCTTAAGTACGGGCACCGCCGTTCTTTGCCTGGCGCTATTGCCGGGCGCTGCCGCGCCCCAGGACGCGGAGGTACAATTGCAATCCGAGGGCATGAACGTCTACGGCCAGAGCGAGCTGCCCAAGGTGCTCTACATCGTGCCGTGGAAACGGCGCCAGCCCGGCGAGATCGAAATGCCCGCCAGCAAAAGCCTGGCCAGCGACGTGCTGGAACCGATCGATCCGGAAATCTTTCGCCGCCAGATCCGCTATCATGAGCTGATCCTGCAAAGCCAGCGTACGCCACAACCATGAGTTATACTGGCGGGTTTACGATAGATCCCGCTATTTTTTAACGCAATTATCCAATCTCAAGTAAGTGCTCTAAGGAGACAATGATGGACGCTTTTTCCACAATCGTGCGCTTCTTCCAGGAAGGCGGGGTTTTCATGTATTTCATCCTACTGCTATTCGCGGTGGGCCTCGCCATTGCCATCGAACGTTTTATCTACTTGCAGTCGGCTAAGAGCAAAAGCCGCAAGATGTGGAACAACGTGGTGCCCCTGATCCAGGCCGGCAATTTCGATCAGGCCAGCGAACTGGCGGCCAAGTCCAAGGCCACCATCTCTCACATGCTGGCCTACGGCCTGGCCCGCATCAAGGAACGCACCCAACACCGCGACGAAATCGAGACCGCCATGGAAGAAGGCCTGATGGAGGTTATCCCGCGCCTGGAAAAGCGCACCCATTACCTCGCCACCCTGGCCAACATCGCCACGCTGATGGGCCTGCTGGGCACCATTATCGGTCTGATCCAGGCCTTCACCGCCGTGGCCAGCGCCGATCCGTCGCAAAAGGCCGACCTGCTGTCTTCCAGTATTTCGGTGGCCATGAATACCACCGCCTTTGGCCTGATGGCGGCCATCCCGCTGTTGCTGATGCACGCCTTCCTCAGCACCAAGACCACCGAGCTGGTGGACAGCTTTGAAATGGCGGCGGTGAAATTCCTCAACATCATCACCAAGGACAGCAGCGCGGGCTGACCCCATGAGATCGCGTTTTCGTCGTGCCCACCGGCAAGCGCCGGAGCTGGATATTACCGCCTTCATGAATCTGATGGTGATCCTGGTGCCGTTTCTGCTCATCACAGCGGTGTTCAACCAGGTCAACATCCTGGAGATGAACCTGCCGGAGCAGTCGGCGGAGGAGACCCGCGCGGATCAAACGCCGCCCGAGTTCCAGCTCGAGATCATCCTGCGCGATGACACGCTGGTGGTGGGCGACCGCCCCGGCCGGGTGCTCAAGCGCATTCCGCTGATCAGCGAGGAGGAAGGCTATGATCTCAAGGCCTTGCGCGAGCTGTTGCGTGAACTCAAGGCGCGCTTTCCCGACGAGACCGTCGCCACCCTGCTACTGGAACCGGACGTGCCTTACGAACGCCTGATCCACGTCATGGACGCCACGCGCCTGATCGAACTGAAACGCGACGACAAGACCGTCCAGGCCGAATTGTTCCCCGACATCGCCCTGGGTGACGCGCCAGCGGCGAAAGGAAAGCCTTAACCATGAAGATGTCGCGCAGGGCCCGGCGCATGCAGCGCCATCACGGACGCTCGAAACGCAGCGCCATCAATCTGGTGTCCTTGATGGATATCTTCACCATCCTGGTGTTCTTCCTGCTGGTGAACTCCTCCGACGTGCAGAACATCCCCAACACCAAGGAGATCCAGCTGCCCGAATCCATCGCCGAGCAACGCCCCAAGGAAACCCTGTTCATCATGGTGAGCGAGGAGGACCTGTTGGTGCAGGGTCGCAAGGTGGCCTCGGTGGACGAAGTGCTGGCCAGCGATGAAAACCTCATCGCGGCCTTGAAACAAGAACTGGAATACCAGGCCGGCCGCAGCCGCATCCCGGCGGAGCAAGAGGCGCGTCGCGAAATCACCATTTTGGGCGACAAGCATATCCCCTATCGCCTGCTGAAGAAAATCATGATCACGTGTAACAGCGTCAACTACAACAACATCTCGTTGGCAGTCTCCAAGAAGGGTGGGACACAAGGTTAGTTCAGTGAAAGCAGTTTTACCTTACAACCTGGCCCTGCCCTGGTCCGCCTCCCCCGAGGTGGAACGGCGTTTCCGTATTATCGTCGTCGTCTGTCTGGTGCTGGCGCTGATCATGAGCTTCATCTTTCCCTTCATCGACCTGCCCGAACGTGACCGGGTCGAAGCCGAGAAGATCCCGCCGCGGCTGGCCAAGATGCTACTGGAAAAGAAAAAGGTCGAGCCGCCCAAGGTGGAACCCCCCAAACCGGTAGAACCGGAAAAGCCCAAGGTCGAGGAACCGAAACCGGAGCCCAAGCCGGAACCGAAACCAGAACCGAAACCAGAACCGAAACCCGAGCCTAAGCCAGAGCCGAAACCCGAGCCCAAGCCCAAACGCAGCGTCGAGGAAATCCGCCAGAAGGCCGCCAGTACCGGCGTGCTGGCCATGAAGGACATGCTCGCCGACCTGCGCGAATCCAAGCCCGTGGAAGACCTCAAGCAGGCCACCAAGCCGCTGCAGACCGAGGGGACCAGCGAGCGCGCCCAGGCCCGCTCGGTACTCACCGCCAAGGCCGGCAAGGGCAGCGGCGGCATCGATACCTCCGGGTTCAGCCGCAACGCCAGCGACAACGAACTGACCGGCCGCCAGACCACCCAGGTCGACAGCGAGATCGAGGAAATCGAAGTAGCCACCGGCGCGCCTCAGGACGCTCGCGGTCGCTCCGAAGACGAGATCAAGAAGACCATGATGGCCAACTACAGCGCCATCGACAGTATTTATCAACGTGCCCTGCGCAAAAATCCGTTCCTGCAGGGTAAGGTGTTGTTCCGCATCGTCATCCAGCCTGACGGCTCGGTGTCCGAATGCACCGTGTTGGAATCGGAGCTCAACGATGAGGCCCTGGAACGCAAACTGGCGCTGCGCATCAAGCGCATCAACTTCGGCGCCAAGGATGTGGAAACCACCAGCATCGACTTCCCCATCAACTTCCTGCCGCCGAGTTAAACGCCCGCTCTATCAATTCTGTCCAGGCACGTGTAGCAAGCAAAAGGGCATGTCGCTAAAGCCTGCCGCGGCGGCCGCCGATATCTGTTGGCATATTCCATACTCATGAATCAGCGCCTGCATAAGACGGACGAGACCTCACAATGAAAAAACTATTCAACCCCGCTACCGCCTTGATGGATCGCTTCCGCTATCCGGTGAAGTTCACCGTAATCTTCGTCTTGATCATGATCCCGCTGATCACGCTCAGCTACCTGCTCATCGCAAACGTCAATGACGAAATCAAGCTTTTCAAGAACGAACGTAACGGCCTCAGCTACATCAAGAACGTACGCCCACTGATCGCCCAGATCCAACAACACCGCGGCATGACCGCGGCCTATCTCAACGGCGATGTTGGTTTTAAATCCAGAATCACGCAGAAGCGTGAGGATGCAGATGCCGCGTTCGAATTATTGACGGCGACCGACAAGGCGCTGGGCACGGCATTGGCCACGACCGGAATGGTCAGCGATATCCAGGCGCAGTGGCATAACATCAAGAACAATTCGCTGCACATGCAGGCCGCGGACAGCATCCGCGCCCACACGCAAATGATCAGCGACCTGTTGGCGCTGCTGATGCATATCGCAGACAAATCCGAGATCACGCTCGACCCGGAACTGGACACCTATTATCTGGGCGATGCCCTGGTCAGCAAGCTACCGCTGCTGACCGAGGCCATGGGACAATCGCGCGCCCTCGGCTCCAGTATTGCCGCCCAGGGTCAAATCGGGCAAAAGGAGGCGGTGCGCCTGTCGGTACTGGTGGATCGCATCAACGCCAACAACAACAGCCTTGATGCCGGTCTCGAGTCTGCCATGGACCACAATCCCGATGTCGCCGCCGCCTTGAAGCAGTTCATCGACGAGAACGACCACGCCATCGACACCCTCGAAAACCTATTGACGCGCGAGCTTCTCGACACGGAAAACATCACCGTGGATAGCGGCGCGGTGTTCAACGCCAGCACCAAGGCCATCGATAATGCCTTCGAGCTGTTCGACAAGGCCCTGCCCGTGATGGACGACCTGCTTGCCGAACGTGTCGACGCCTACATCCGGCAGGAGATTATCGCCATCGCCATCGTCGTCTCGGTATTGCTGGTGGTTGCTTATCTCTTCACCGGCCTTTATTTTTCGGTGCACACCGGGGCGGACCAGATCCGCGCCGCCGCCCAGGCCATGGCCAAGGGCGACCTGACCGCCCGCGCCCGGCTCAACAGCCGCGATGAGATGCAGGAGATCGCCACCAACTTCAATGACATGGCCGGCCATATCGAAGAACTGATCAAGAGCATCATCAACTCCGCCAATCAACTGGCCAGTGCCACCGAGGAAGTCTCGGCGGTGGCCAATGAAACCGCGGGCAACATCGAACAGCAAAGCCGCGAAACCGATCAAGTGGCCACCGCCATGAACGAGATGTCGGCGACAGTCACCGAGGTGGCCAACAACGCCGGCAACGCGGCCAACGCCGCCAGCGCCGCCAACAACGAGGCGCAAAACGGTCTCACGGTGGTACAGGGCGCCAGCAGCACTATCGATCGCTTAGCCGGCGAGGTCGGCAACGCCGCCGGCGTGATTCAAGGCCTGGCGCAGGAAAGCGAAAACATCGGCACCATCCTCGACGTCATCAAGGACATCGCCGACCAGACCAACCTGTTGGCGTTGAACGCCGCCATCGAGGCCGCCCGCGCCGGTGAACAGGGTCGCGGCTTTGCCGTGGTAGCCGACGAGGTGCGCACCCTGGCAGCGCGTACCCAGCAGTCCACGTCCGAGATCGAGGAGATGATCACCAAGCTGCAAAGCGGTGCCCACAATGCGGTCAGCACCATGACCCAAGGCACCCAGACCGCGCAGCAGAGTGTGGAGCAGGCCCAGCAGGCCGCCGCTGCGCTGAAGGCCATCACCGAGGCGGTGGGCACCATCAATGAGATGAACACCATGATCGCCAGCGCCGCCGAAGAACAAAGCGCCACCGCCGAAGAGATGAACAAGAACATCACCAATATCCATTCCCTGGCGGAGAGCAACGCCTCCGGTGCAGCGCAGACGACTGCGGCAAGCGAAGAGCTGGCCAAACTGGCAGCCCAGCTACAGGGGCTGGTGAGTCAGTTCAAGATCAGTGTGTAGGCTGCGCACAGCGCAGCCATAACCCTGATGCAGCTATAGCAAGGTAGGTGTAAGAAACGCAAAGAGCGCAGAGGCGCAGAGGCGCAGAGGCGCAGAGGCGCAGAGGCGCAGAGGCGCAGAGAATGATTTATACAAAACCTCTGCGTTACATTGCCGTCCGCGAAAGAAACTGGTGCGCTGTGCGCACCCTACAACAACACCCGTTCAACACCGCCCTGCTTGGCGCGCTCGACAAAGCGCCTCTGCCAACCGTCACCCAACAGCTTGCCGGCCATCTCAGTGACAATGTAGGTCGCCTCCACACCGGTGTCCTCACGGTAACGTGACAGGCCCTGCTGACAGGCGGGGCAGGAGGTCAGCAACTTCACATTGCCGCCCTCGGCCTTAGGTTCACCGGTCAGGGACTCTATACCCTTGTGCAGTTCCTCCTGTTTGCGGAAACGCACCTGGGTGGCGATGTCGGGACGGGAAACCGCAAAGGTGCCCGCCTCGCCGCAGCAGCGGTCGGACAGCTGCACGTCCTGCCCCATCAACGTCGAGGCCACCTTGATGGGGTTATGGGTCTTCATGGGCGTGTGACAGGGATCGTGATAAAGATACTGCGTACCCTCAACGCCCTCAAGCCGCACACCCTGCTCGAGCATGTATTCGTGGATGTCGAGCAGCCGACAGCCGGGGAAGATCTTCTCGAACTCGTATTTCAGCAGCTGATCCATGCAGGTACCGCAGGAGACGATCACCGTCTTGATGTCGAGGTAGTTGAGCGTGTTGGCGACACGGTGGAACAGCACCCGGTTGTCGGTGGTGATCTTGTTGCCCTTGGCGCGATCGCCGGCCGAGGTCTGCGGATAGCCGCAACACAGATAGCCGGGCGGCAGCACGGTCTGGGCACCGCTGTCGTAGAGCATGGCCAGGGTGGCCAGACCGATCTCACTGAACAGGCGCTCGGAGCCGCAACCCGGAAAGTAGAACAGCGCGTCGCTGTCGTCGGTGACCTTGGCCGGATCGCGCAGGATAGGGACCACCTTATTGTCTTCCACACCCAACATGGCGCGCATGGTCTGCATGGGCAGGCCGGCGGGCATGGGCTTCTTGACGAAATTGATAATCTCTTCCTTCATCGCCATCTTGCCGGTGGTGGCGGCCGGGCGTTTCTTCTCGCCCAGTCCGCGAAACTGTTTGGCGACCTTGTAGGCCATGCGCTGGCCCGCGTAACCCAGCTGGATCATGCCCTTGCGCATGGCCTTGATGGTGCCGGGATCGGTGACGTTGAGAAAGGCCATGGCCGCCTGGGTACTGAGACTGCTGCGGCGCTGGGCGCGGTCCTTGAGGATGGTGCGCATGCGGATGGTGACATCGCCGAAGTCGATGTTCACCGGACAGGGGTTGAGACACTTGTGGCAGACGGTGCAGTGGTCGGCCACATCGTTCATCTCGTCGAAGTGGCGGACGGAGATGCCGCGCCGGGTCTGCTCTTCGTACAAAAACGCCTCGATGATCAGGCCGGTGGCCAGGATCTTGTTGCGCGGCGAATAGAGCAGGTTGGCGCGCGGCACGTGGGTGGTGCAGTCGGGTTTGCACTTGCCGCAGCGCAGGCAGTCCTTGATGTCTTCGTTGAGGGCGCCGAGCTCGCTCTCCTCCAGGATCAACGCCTCTTGCTGCACCAATCTGAGCGACGGCGTATAGGCGTTATCCAGGCCGGAGTCGGGCATCAGCTTGCCGCGGTTGAACCAGCCGTCGGGATCGACCTTGTGTTTGTAGTCGACGAAGCGGCCAATGTCGTCCTTGCCCATATACTGGATCTTGGTCAGGCCGATGCCGTGCTCGCCGGAGATCACCCCGCCCAAATCCGTGGCCAGCTGCATCACCCGGTCGACGATCTCGTCGGCCTGACGCATCATGAGGTAGTCATTGGAGTTGACCGGGATGTTGGTATGCACGTTGCCGTCGCCGGCATGCATGTGGGTGGCGGCAAACAGGCGGCTGGAACGGATCTCCTCGTGGATCTTGTCCAGCCGGTCGTGGACGCCGGCCAGGTCGCGTCCGTAGAAGATCTCCTTAAGCGGCTTCTCCACCTCGCCACGATAGGAGATGCGCAGGTCGCGGCGCAACAGCAGATTCAGCAGGGTGTCGCCGGGCTGCACCTTCTCACGCGCGGCATCATCGAGCAGCGGGCTATTATCCAGGGCGGCCTGATCCAAGGCGTCGAGGGTCTGCTGCCAGCGCGACTCCACCGCAGTCAAATGCTCCAGCGCGGCCTGACGCTTGGCGGCGAAGATCTGGTCGGCCTCGTCGCTGTCCTCGTATTCGCCCGGCAGGCGTCGTTCGCTCACCTCACCGGAGAGGTACTCCTTCACCGCTGCGATCATGCGCAGCTTGTTCTGGGTGGAGTACTCGATGTTGATGCGCTCGATGCCCTCGTTGTAATCGGCCAGGCGCGCCAGCGGGATCACCACGTCCTCGTTGATCTTGAAGGCATTGGTGTGGGCGGCGATGGCGGCCGTGCGCGAACGGTCGGCCCAGAAGCGCTTACGCGCCTCGGGACTGACGGCCACAAAACCCTCGGCGCCGCGGGCATTGGCCAGGCGCACCACGTGCGAGGCGGCATCGGCCACGACCTGTTCCTCATCGCCGGCCACATCGATGAGCAACACCATCTTGGGGCGGTCGCGGCGCGGCGCCTTGGTGCTGTACTTGACGGCGCGCACGTAACGTTCGTCCAGGTGTTCCAGGCCGGAGAGCATGACCCCCTCGTGCTGGTCCAGATAATCCTTGGTCTCGACGATGGCGGGCACGGCGCGGCGCAGATCGGAACCGAAAAACTCCAGACACACGGTGCGAATAAACTTGGGCTCTTGGTGCAGGATGAACACACCCGAGGTGATCAGGCCGTCGCAGCCCTCCTTCTGCACGCCGGGCAGGCCACCCAAAAACTTATCGGTGACGTCCTTGCCCAGACCCAGTTTACGAAATGCCTGACCGGGCATGACGATCATCTCGGGCACGCCCACCTTGGTCTTGCCGTCGGCTTCAAAGCGGGTGACGCGAAACTGGACCTCTTCCTGGTCATGGATCTTGCCCAGGTTGTGATGAATGCGCTCCACCTCCAGCCACTTGGCGTCGGGCATGACCATGCGCCAGGAGACCAGATTATCGATGGTGGTGCCCCACAGCACCGCCTTCTTGCCGCCGGCGTTCATGGCGATGTTGCCGCCGATGGTGGAGGCGTCCTGCGAAGTCGGGTCGACGGCGAAGACATAACCGTTGGCGTAGGCGCGCTCGGCGACGCGCTTGGTCACCACGCCGGCCTCGGCGCGCACCGTCGCCACCGGCGCGTCCACGCCTTCGAGCTGGCGCATTTCCACTTGGGACAGGCCTTCCAGTTTTTCGGTGTTGATCACCGCCGTCTCGGCGTGCAGCGGCACGGCGCCGCCGGTGTAGCCGGTGCCGCCGCCGCGCGGGATGATGGTCAGGCCCAGTTCGATGCAGGCCTTGACGATATGGGCCATCTCTTCTTCGGTGTCGGGATTGATGACCACGAAGGGATATTCCACGCGCCAGTCGGTGGCATCGGTGACGTGGGAGACGCGCGCCAGACCATCGAACTGAATATTGTCCTTGCGCGTAATCTTGCTCAGGCGCTTGAAGGCCTGAGCGCGCAGCTCGGCCTGTTGCGGCAGCCAGTGTTCGAATTTTGCCACCGCCTGGCGCGCCCTTTCCACCAACTGCAGGGCCAGCGCGTTGCCCTCGGCGCGCAACACAATCTGGTCGAGACGGTGGTGCAGGGCATGGGTCAGCGACTGCCAGCGCTTGGGGTTTTCGATCAAATCATCCTGAATAAAAGGGTTGCGATCGATGACCCACATATCCCCCAGCACCTCGAACAGCATGCGCGCCGAACGGCCGGTGCGGCGCGAGCCGCGCAGCTCGTTGAGCACCTCCCACATCCCTTCGCCCAGATAGCGGATGACGATTTCGCGGTCGGAAAAAGATGTGTAATTGTAGGGGATTTCGCGCAAGCGGCGGCGAGACTCTAATATCATAAATAAATTGGCCGATAGAGATAGTGAGTTATAGAAAGGTGGATAATTCTAACATGGCTAAGGACTTGGATTAACGGCCCGCTGCCCATGGTATTTCTATGACAACCGAAATCACCATCAATTCCACGCCTGACTGGCCAGCAATACGAATAAGGATGCGGATGATATGAACGGCAGCAACACCGGGGTCTCCATAAGTGCGCTGGCGCGTCTGAATCCCATCAATTCGCTGCTGGTCGAGCAGATCAGCGAGCTCGCCGCGCAGACCCAGGAACACGCCCTGTTGGCCGGCAAGACCTTATTCAAAGAGGGCGATACGGACAGCGACCTGATCTACCTGATCGAGGGCGAGGTGGAAATCCGCCCCGCCGCCGCCGAGCCCTACCTGATCAAGAGCGGCACGCCGCAAAGCCGTGAGCCCCTGACCCAACACAGTCCGCGCCGCAGCAGCGCCGTGGCGGTAACGCCCATCCTCTATATCCGCTGCGACAACGATCTGGTGGACACCATGCTGACTTGGGCCGAGAGCGCCTCCTCCGACACGGAGGAAGTGATTATGAGCGGCGATGACATTATCAACATCGACACCAGCGGCCTGAAAAACAAGATGCAACACTCACCCAACTTCCGCAAACTGCCAGCGGCCAATATCGATCTGCTGCTGGAAAAGATGGAACCGATCCGCATGAACGCCGGCGAAGTGGTGATCCGCCAGGGCGATGAGGGTGATTATTTCTATGTCATCGAACAGGGCGAGGCCCTGGTGACGCGCATGGTGGATGACGACGAAGATACCGAGGACTCGGTCGAAATGGCCCACCTGGGCGAGGGCTCCAGCTTCGGCGAGGCGGCGCTGATCTCCGACAGCCCGCGCAACGCCACCGTCTCCATGCAGACCGACGGCATCCTGCTGCGCCTGAACAAGGAAAACTTTCTCAAACTGATGCAGGACCCGGTGCAACACTGGATCGACTACGACCAGGCCATGGCGCAGATCGAGCAGGGTGCGGTCTGGGTCGACGTGCGCAGCCCCGCCGATTTCAACCAGGGCCATTTGCAGGGCGCCATCAACATCCCGCTCAACGAGGCCCACCGCCGCGCCCAAAGCCTGGATGACAACGCGCGTTATATCTGCTACTGCCAGACCGGTCGGCGCAGCTCGGCCGCCGCCTTCATCCTCAGCCAATACGGCCTTGAAGTGAGCGTGCTCAAGGGCGGCCTGCCCAGCCTGGACAGTGCTGTTGAACTGACCCAAGAGGCGGGCTGAAGCACCACACTCACGACGGGCGCGCCGACAGCGTCCCTTAAAAGCTGTTAAGTTAGCCGTACCACGAACAGTTTTTTATCACGATGAAACCACCGCAGCCGCCGCAGCAACGCCGCCAGAGCTTTCACATGCGCATGGCGACGATGGACAAACTGACCCATCTCGCCCTCCTCAGCGTGCTGGTGGGCCTGCTCGCCGGCGGGGTGATCATCGCCTTCCGGCTGCTGATCGAAGCGGTTCAGGTCAGCTTTCTCCCCAATGCCGACGCCGAGAACTATGAGGCCCTGAGCTGGACCTGGCGCCTGGGTCTGCCCCTCGCCGGCGGCCTGTTGATCGGCCTGCTGTTTCACGCGGTGGACAAGAAACACCGCACCGTCGGCGTAATCCACGCCATGGAGCGGCTGGCCTATCACCAGGCCAACCTGCCCACCGGCAATGCGGTGATGCAGTTCCTCGGCGCCGCCATTTCGATCATCTGCGGTCACTCGGTGGGACGCGAGGGGCCGGCGATCCACCTCGGCGCCACCAGCGGCAGTCGCCTGGGCCAATGGCTGCACCTGCCCAATAACAGCACCCGCACCCTGGTGGCCTGCGGCATCGCCGCCGCCATCGCCGCCTCCTTCAACACGCCGCTGGCGGGGGTGATCTTCGCCATGGAGGTGGTGCTAATGGAATACACCCTGGCCGGTTTCATTCCCCTGATCCTGGCCGCGGTCACCGCCA
Source organism: Candidatus Tenderia electrophaga (assembly GCA_001447805.1). Taxonomy (NCBI): domain Bacteria; kingdom Pseudomonadati; phylum Pseudomonadota; class Gammaproteobacteria; order Tenderiales (SeqCode); family Tenderiaceae (SeqCode); genus Tenderia (SeqCode); species Tenderia electrophaga (SeqCode). Next base: position 3,064,453 of record CP013099.1, on the reverse strand, counting down.
CCGCCCTGAGCCATTGGGTCTACGGCCCCGAGCCCGCCTTTTCCGTACCCGCCCTGCAACTCGGCTCCCTCGGCGAGTTGCCCTATGTGCTCATTACCGGGCTGTTCATCGGTTGCCTGGCGGCCGGGTTCACGCACACCCTGCAATTCTTCTCCGGCCGTGCCAAGCAACGGCCGCTGTGGCAGCGCACCACCCTGGCCGGGCTGGCCGTGGGCCTGTGCGCCGTATTGGTGCCGCAGGTGATGAGCCTGGGCTACGACACGGTCAACGCCGCCCTGCTGGGCGAAATCGGCCTCGGTCTGCTATTGCTCATCACGGCCGTCAAGATCCTCGCCACCACGGTCGGCCTGGGGCTGGGCCTGCCCGGCGGGCTGATCGGCCCGACCCTGGTGATCGGCGCCTGCGCCGGTGCCGCCTGCGGCATGATCGCCGCCCTGCTGAGCCCCGACATGGTCTCCAATCCGGCCCTCTATGCCATGATGGGTGCGACCCTGCAGGCGCCGCTGGCAGCCCTGATCGCCCTGTTGGAGCTGACCGCCAACCCCAATATCATCCTGCCGGGCATGTTGGCCGTGGTCAGCGCCAGCCTGATCAGCAGCCAGTTATTCGGCAAGGAGTCGGTGTTCCTCAGCCAGATGCGGGCGCTCGGCCTGGTGTATCACGACGATCCGGTGGTCCAATTCCTGCGCCGGGTCGGCATCGCCAACGCCATGAAGCGCGATATCACCCGCAGCCCGGCGCAGCTGGAACGCGAGCAGGCCGACGAGCTGCTGCGTCAGCATCCCCAGTGGCTGCTGGTGACCGAGACGGAACGCCCCTTCATCCTGCCCGGCGCCGAACTGGCGCGTCATCTGCAAAGCCGCGAATACGACATGATCGATCTCAACGAAATTCCGGCCAAGCGCCGCAGTATCAGCCCCATCGACCTGCGCGCCACGCTGCAGGAGGGGCTGGAATTGCTGGAACGGGACGGCGCCGACGCCCTTTACGTGGTGGACCAGTCGACGCCCGCCGACCAAGCGGTGTACGGCGTGGTGACGCGCGAAAACATCGAAGAACACTACCGCTACTCGGGCAGCCACTACATCAACACCCAGTAATCGGCGCGGAATACTGGCGCCGGCGGCCGTGGCTGTGATACACATGCCCCCTGACTCATCCAACGACAGGGAATTTCGCATGCTGTGGGTAAAGGCGTTTCACATCATCTTCATGGTCACCTGGTTCGCCGGGCTGTTCTATTTGCCGCGACTGTTCGTGTATCACGCCATGAGCGATGATTCGATCAGCAACGAGCGTTTCAAGGTCATGGAGCGCAAGCTGTTCTACGGCATCATGACGCCGGGCGGGGTTCTGACCACGATTTTCGGCCTGTGGCTGATTTTCGGCTACGGCGCGGGACTGAACAGCGGCGGCTGGTTCCACGCCAAGATGACCCTGGTGGTGCTTCTGATCGCCTACCACGTCTGGTGCGGCAAGCTGGTGGCCGACTTCAAGCACGACCGCAACCAACGCGGCCACGTGTTTTACCGCTGGTTCAACGAGTTTCCGGTGCTGATTCTGATTGCTGTGGTGATTTTGGCGGTGGTACAGCCGTTCTAGACGCCTGGCGGGTTTAGGGGGATTTGAAGCGCGGCAAAGGGAGAACGGGCACAAATCTCCCCTCGCCGCAGCGCCCGGCCAGCACGTTATGCACATTAACAGTGCCCGCACAAGCCCTGACTTGACGCTGTCACACAAAACCACACCGCGGCCGCGGCAAAAAACTAAGCTATTGATTTTTAATCGATATAATAGGCGGTCATTGTCGCGCCAGATTGACAAATCTGTAACAGTGGCAAGCAGTTGCGATGCTTACCCCGGTTTCTTCCACAAAGTTATCCACAGCTTTTGTGCATAAGGTCAAGTCGCATAGAAAAACAATAATTTAGCCCTCATTGCTCAAGGCCTACGCGTCTCTCAAGCAATCCGACCTGCGTCACTGCGATAATCAGGCGCTGAAAATGCTAGGCTTTGGCCATGCCGACATCCACCCCTGTACTGCGCCTCGCCGTCCCCTCCCCCCTGTATCGCAGCTTTGATTATTTGCCGCCCGTCGGCTGCAACGTGGAAAACCTCAAACCCGGCGCGCGCCTGCGTCTGCCCTTCGGCCGCCGCCAGACCGTCGGCGTGCTGCTGGACATCAGCGACACGACACAGATCCAGCGCCACAAACTCAAGGCGGCGCTGGAATTGCTGGACGACGAGCCCCTGCTGCCGACCGAGCTGATGGCCCTGCTGCGCTGGGTGGCCGACTACTACCATCACCCCATTGGCGAGACCCTGGCCACCGCCCTGCCGGTGGCGCTGCGTCAGGGCGAAACGGCGACGGCCAAATATCGCGCCCGCTGGCGCATCACCGCTGCCGGTCAGGCGGTGAACACCGCCACCTTGGGTCGGCGCGCCAAACGTCAGGCCGACCTGTTGCAACGGCTGGCCGCCAGCCGCAATGGCTTAACCGCCGACCAACTCAGCGAACTGCCGCGCAACTGGACCGACGCCATGGCGGCACTGGTGAAAAAGGGCTGGGCCGCGGTGGAGCAAATCGCGGCGCTGGAATGCGGCCACGCCGAATCCGATCCCGGGCCGGCGCTGAACCCGGCCCAGGCCCAGGCGGTGGAAGCCATCGAACGCTGCCTGAACAGGTTCAGCCCGGTGCTGCTGGACGGTGTCACCGGCAGCGGCAAGACCGAGGTCTACCTGCACGCCATCGCCGCGGTGCTGCTGGCGGGCCGCCAGGCCCTGGTGCTGGTGCCCGAGATCACCCTCACGCCGCAGCTGGTGGAGCGCTTCAAACGCCGTTTCAACGTGCCCATGGCGGTGCTGCACTCGGGCTTGGGCGACCGCGAACGTCTCAACGCCTGGCTGCTGGCGCGCGGCGGCGAGGCGGCCATCATCATCGGCACCCGCTCGGCGGTGTTCACCCCGCTGCTGAACCCCGGCATCATCATTGTCGACGAGGAGCACGACAGCGCCTTCAAGCAGCAGTCCGGGCTGCGCTACTCGGCCCGCGACCTGGCCATCGTACGCGCCCAGCGGCTCGACATCCCGGTCATCCTGGGCTCGGCCACGCCGTCATTGGAGAGTCTGCTTAACGTGGCGCAGGGCAGATACCGGCACCTCACCCTGCCGCAGCGCGCCGGCAGCGCCCAACCGCCCACTATCCAGCTCATGGATGTGCGCCACCAGCCCATGGAGGATCAGCTTTCGGCCCCGCTGCTGCGGCTGATGCAGCAGCATCTCGACCGCGACAACCAGGTGCTGCTGTTCCTCAACCGGCGCGGCTTCTCGCCCACCCTGATCTGCCACGAATGCGGCTGGGTGGCCCACTGTCGCCGCTGCGACACCCATATGACCCTGCATCTGAACAAGCGCCAGCTGCGCTGCCATCACTGCGGCAGCCAGCGGCCGGTGGTCGCGCAGTGCCCCGACTGCGGCAGCCCCGACCTGCGTCCGCTGGGCAGCGGCACGGAGCGCATCGAAACCGCCCTGACCCGGCACTTTCCCGACATCGGCGTAAGCCGCATCGACCGCGACTCCACTCAGCGCAAGGGCAGCCTGGAGGCCCTGCTGGACGAGATCAACCGCGGCGGCCAGCGCATCCTCATCGGCACCCAGATGCTGGCCAAGGGTCACCACTTCCCCGACGTCACCCTGGTAGGCGTGCTCGACGGCGACCAGGGCCTGTTCGGGGTGGACTTTCGCGCCGGCGAGCGCATGGCCCAACTCATCATCCAGGTGGCCGGGCGTGCCGGGCGCGCCGAAAAGCCGGGCCAAGTGGTGATTCAGACCCATCACCCGGACAACCCCATGCTGCAGCTGCTGTGCCGCGAGGGCTATCACGCCTATGCCGAGGCGGCGATGGACGAACGGCGCCTCACCGCCCTGCCGCCCTACAGCCACCTGGCCCTGCTGCGCGCCGAGGCCAGCCATTCCCTGCCGCCGGAGAATTTTCTGCAGCAGGCCGAGCAGCTAGCCCAGCAACTGGGCAGCACCGGGGTGGAACGCTACGGCCCCATGCCGGCGGTGATGGAGCGGCGTGCCGGCAAATACCGCTTTCAACTCCTGCTGCAGGCCGAACGCCGCGCCGACCTGCACCGCCTGCTCACGCCGTGGACAGCACAGCTCAATGCATTGCCCGAGGCGCGCAAGGTGCGCTGGTCGCTGGATGTGGACCCGGTGGATCTGATCTAACGCACCTTGCGCGACTGAAGCCGCGCAAGGGATAATTGGCGCCCTGTCTTACCCCCAACCAGGAAGTTTTCAGTGAAACAGCGACTCGAGCAATTGGTCTTGGCCGCCATCCGGCAATTGCAGGCCGACGCGACCCTGCCCGCCGATCTTGATATCAAGGTCATGGTGGAACGCACCAAGGATCGCCAACACGGCGATTTCGCCTGCAATGCGGCGCTGATGCTGGCCAAACCGGCCAGGCGCAAGCCGCGCGACATCGCCACCGCCATCGTCGCCGCGCTGGACGCGTCCGAGCTGGTGAAAAAGATCGAGATCGCCGGCCCCGGCTTCATCAACTTCTTTCTCACGCCGGACGCCTATCACAGCGTCGTGGGCCAGGTGCTGGAACAGGGTGACCACTACGGTCGCAGCGCTGTGGGTGAGAACATGCCGGTGCAGGTGGAATTCGTCTCCGCCAATCCCACCGGCCCGCTGCACGTGGGCCACGGCCGCGGCGCCGCCTATGGCGCCACGGTGGCCAACCTGCTCGATGCCGTCGGCTTCACGGTGCACCGTGAATACTACGTCAACGACGCCGGCCGCCAGATGGATATCCTCGCCGCCAGCGTCTGGCTGCGCTACCTGGAAAAGTGCGGCGCAAGCTTCGCCTTTCCCAGCAACGGCTACAAAGGCGATTACGTTATCGATATCGCCGCGGCGCTGCACAAGATCCATGGCGACAAACTGTATCATCCCGCCGAGCGGGTCTTCGACAATGTGCCCGCCGACGCACCGCAGGGCGGCGACAAGGAGGCGCATATCGACGGCCTGGTGAACACGGCCAAACAACTGCTCGGCGACGCGGACTATCGCGCCGTGTTCGAGCTGGGCCTCAACACCGTGCTGGCCGACATCCGCGCCGACCTGGCCGAGTTCAACGTCACCTACGACGAGTGGTATTCGGAGCACTCCCTGAGCAAGAGCGGCGCGCTGCAGAAGGCCATCGAGCGCCTCAAGGCCAGCGGCCACATGTATGAGCGGGACGGTGCCTGGTGGTTCAAGTCCAGCGATTTCGGCGATGAAAAGGACCGCGTGGTGGTGCGCGAAAACGGCCAGACCACCTACTTCGCCTCCGACATTGCCTATCACATGGATAAGCTGGAACGCGGCTATGCGCGCGTCATCGACGTCTGGGGCGCCGATCACCACGGCTATGTGCCGCGCGTCAAAGCGGCGCTCGAAGCCCTGGGCGACGATGCGTCGAAACTGGACGTGCTGTTGGTGCAATTTGCCATCTTGTATCGCGGCGGCGAGCGGGTGCAGATGTCGACCCGTTCCGGCTCCTTCGTCACCCTGCGCGAACTGCGCGCCGAGGTGGGCAATGACGCGGCGCGTTTCTTTTACGTACTGCGCAAGTGCGAGCAGCACATGGACTTCGACCTGGACCTGGCCAAGTCCGAGTCCAGCGACAACCCGGTCTACTACATCCAGTACGCCCATGCACGCGTCTGCAGTGTGCTACGTCAGATGACAGAAAAGGGCTTCAGGCGCGACGTGGAACACGGCCTGAACAATTTGCACCTGCTGCACGAACAACATGAGCAGGCGCTGCTGGTGAGCTTGTCACGTTATCCCGAGGTACTGGAGACGGCGGCACTGAATCACGAGCCGCACCAATTGGCCCACTACCTGCGCGACCTGGCCAATGAGTTCCACACCTACTACAACGCCCACCAGTTTCTGGTGGAGGACGCCAAGCTGCGCGACGCGCGCCTGAGCCTGATCCTGGCGGTGCGCCAGGTGATCCGCAACGGCCTGGAATTATTGGGTGTCTCGGCGCCGGAGGCGATGTGACCAAGGACTACAAAAACGTCCCCCGAAGCAGCGACAAGAAACAAACCAAACGGACCCCGAAGAAGGGCACTGCCAAGACCAACAAAAAACAGGCCAAGCCCACGCCCGGCTGGGTCTGGATGCTGGGCGGCCTGGCCATCGGCCTGTTCGTGGCGCTGATTGTGTATCTGGTCGACGGCAATGACGCAACCATCCAAAGCGCCAAAAAAGCGGTCGACAATGCCATCAAGTCCGCCCCCAAAAACCCGGTGACACAGGCGCCCGAGGAAGAATCACGTTTCGACTTTTATACCCTGCTGCCGGAGCTGGAGATCATCATCCCCGAAAGCGAGATCAAGGAAGAGCGGGAGCGCATGAAAGCGAAGGACGACGTGGCCTACATGATCCAGGTCGGCTCCTTCCGCGCCTACGGTGAGGCCGACAGCCTTAAGGCACAACTGGCACTGCTGGGCATCGAAGCGGATATTGAGCCGGTCTCCAGCAAGGGCGAGCGGTGGCTAAGGGTACGGGTGGGGCCGTTTACCAGCAAGCGTGAACTCAATAAGGTGCGTAATCGACTACACACTAACAATATCAATACCATGCTGGTTCAAATCAAAAAGTAACGGTAATCGTCGTGATCCGGCTAAACGCCGGGACGATGTTGATGTTTTTTGTGTTAACCATTGTGTGTCCTCGACGCATTTCCGGAGATATAAAGAAACGCGGGGGCCTAACACTTGCCCAGGGCGACACATGTTACCTCAAGTGAATTGGTGTCGACTTGAGCTGACAGTCACGTTGGCAAACACCAGTCACTGCCAGGTCAAGTCTGAACCACTAGCGCTTATTGTTGTTTAAACACCAAACTGAAGGTTACCGGCACTGCGGTGCTTATTGATGGCAGACTGACAACCTCACGCAATTTCTCAATGCCCTCTGCCAAGTTATATTGATCAGCGTTTACAATAATTGGATTCAGTGACATGGCCAGAATTCTGTTCTGTGCTAATTTAACAACGCGCACATCGGCATCCCTTTCTTTTGAAACCCCGTGCAAAGACAAATCGAACGTAATTGAGTCCTTGTATGTTTCTCCAATATCCATGCCTGCAAGCGTTTCAGGGTCCAAGCTGGCGCTGATATTTGCTTTTGGAAATGAGGCAACTTCAAAAAACATGGATTTCATGCGTTCATTACGTATCGGAACATTTGTCTCAACACTGCCTAAATCGATATCCACAGATAGTTTTCCATTTCGCTCTATGGTGCCGTTGAGTTCCTTGAAATAATTCACTTCCCCCACTTTTGACTTTTTTATAGAAACATAACTGACTGTTGATTCATCATTCACCAGCGTCCATTGAGCTAACGCATTTGAAGATAAAAATAGCATTGCAAGTATGGCAATAAAGCGTATTGACATCTGTATTCTCCTCTAAATTTGTAAACAATTTTCACACCATGCTTGGTGCTGTGCCGAGATAAGAAGCCTAACACTTGGCGCGAGGTGCGTGAATGAAGCGCAGCGAAATCAGCGCACCTCACGACGCCATTGTTAAAGATTCTCCGTCAACTTAAATGACACACTGCAATACCGCAGGTCAATGTTATTTGTGATTTCCAAGGCGTACGGGCGCTTTATTGATGTCTAAGGTTCCGCGTTAGGGCTGGCCGAAGGCGGGAAAACAAATATGTTTCTTGACAGTCTTGCTCAGCGTGCCTATTAGGTCTAGAAGACGATATCCGCTTCCATGAACGTTACGGCGCTTCCGGAAAGCAACACGCGGTCTTTTTTTACCTCACATGTGAGCTTACCACCTCGCTTAGAGACCTGTGTAGCGTGCAGCGTGTTCTTGCCAAGCTTTGCGGCCCAGTACGGTGCAAGCGTGCAGTGGGCGGCACCGGTGACGGGATCTTCGGGAATGCCGATCTTGGGGGCAAAGAAACGACTGACAAAATCCACGTCATTGCCCGGCGCAGTAACGATAACACCGCGCAAATCGAGCTGGTTGAGCAAGGCGTAGTTTGGCGTGATGGCGCGAACGGTGGCTTCGCTATCGAACACAGCCAGGTAGTCGTCGTCGGCCAATACTTCGATAGGGCGCACGCCAAGGGCTTGAACCAGGGTTTCTGGAATTTCGCAGGCAGTTAACTTGTATGCCGGGAAATCCAGTTGCAAGAGACATCCTTGCTTTTTAACGAATAGATCGCCGCTACGCGTTTCAAAGGTGATGACTGATTCTGTAAAGCTAAGAAATTCAAAAATTACGTGAGCCGCTGCCAACGTGGCATGGCCACACAAATCAACCTCATTGACCGGGGTAAACCATCTCAGATTATACCCCTTCGCACTGCGCACAAAGAATGCGGTTTCTGACAGATTGTTTTCCGCTGCGATGGCTTGAAGCAAGTTATCGTCCAGCCAGTTTTCCAAGGGGCACACAGCCGCCGGATTTCCCTCGAACACTCGGGTTGCAAAGGCATCTACTTGGTATTGTTTGATTTTCATATCCGGTAAGGTGTGATGAGAAACCTAATTGAACCGCCCGCTCACGGACATCAGGTGTGAAGTTGTTCGTCTTGTGTATGGCTCCATTCTCTCGGATCTCAGATCCTCCTCAAAACCCCGGGGCAGTTCACACCGGCAAGGCGGAAGGGTTAAACAGGTAGGTAATTGCGCGCAATTTGAATGACAACTTTTGCCGTGCCTGACTGCCGCCGCTTGTTAAGCGACGCTGTGATCGCTACGAACCAATCAACTCGACAGCACACGTGTCACAAGGATGTTCATCCTTGTTGCTTGCGAGAGAGCAGGCTCCCACCTCCGTTGTGCCCACCCAATTCTACATCCCACGCCTCAAATCTCTCGCTTAACTGCCCACTTTGCGCTTGATGTGTTGGATTACGGCACCGTGCTCGTGCTGCGGGCTAAACATCACGATATCGGTATCCTCCTCTGCCCTAACGCTGTGCCCTGGCGGCCAGTAGAACAGGTCTCCGGTTCTCGATGTTTCTTCTTCACCATCCGTATACAGGGCCGTGATTGCGCCGGTTATAACATATCCCCAATGGGGGCTCTGACAACTATCGTTCTCAAGCCCGTGCAACAATTCCGTGATATCGGTTCCTGCACCAAAAGAGAAGTATTCTGCCCCCATCTTTCCGTATCTTGACACATCGCCAAAATCGCTCTGCTGTCTGGCAGTCGCACCGGGCGCATCGATTTGAACGGGCACATCATCTTTAGCTATACGCATAACGCTGTCCTCCATTGATAACGTAAACACTTTTTCGCACATTTGAGACGGCAGTGGTTCATGTGGTTAAGCTGCAATTGCGGCGTTTCAACAACCACAAACGAGGAATCACCACCACGAACAACAATAGCAAAAAACCGGGGCGGGACGCATTGACGAGGCCAAGATCCCCGACCCCGTCAGAGAGTTGGCCAAAGGCACCGTGGAGGCGATCCTAACGTGAGCCGAGGCAGATACGCTGTACGCGCCCAGCGCTACCCACGCAGTCCGGACCGGGTCAATACCGCGCCGGTAGTTACGAACTGAAATTCCATACCAATGCCGGCGAAATAATGCTCAAGGTGCGTAACCAAGAAGTCCACTTGTGCGATTCACGCACAAATGAGCGCCGCGGAGGCCTGTCCGCTTGATCCGATTGTTATGCTTTTTACTTTCCGGCTACAATGTGTATTGGATGATACTATCATACACACAGGTGCGCCATGAGAACAAATATTGTAATTGACGACAAACTGATGAATGATGCTTTGAAGGCTACAGGCTGCAAAACCAAGAAAGAGGCTGTTGAAGCAGGTCTTAAGCTTCTAATTCAAAAGAATAAACAGCAGTCTATTCGGAAGCTTAGGGGCAAGTTGAAGTGGGAAGGAGACCTCAAAGAGATGAGGGGCGGCTAGTGGTTATAGCTGACACGAGCGTATGGATAGATTATTTCAATGGTACTCTTTCTGTCGAAACCAATGCTCTAGACGCAGCGCTTGAACAAGGGGAAGTTGCCATTGGTGATATTATATTTCTCGAAATTCTTCAAGGCTTTCGGAGTGATAGAGACTATAAAATGGCCCGCTCAAAGCTTTCTGTTCTTGAGCAATACGAAATGCTTGGCCGAGACATTGTTATAAAATGTGCTGATAACTATCGCCTACTTAAGAAGAAGGGTATTACCATCAGAAAAACCAATGACATAATCATTGCTACATTCTGTATTGAGAACAAAGTTCCTTTGCTCTTTTCTGATAGAGACTTTCTACCTTTCGTAAAACACTTGAAACTTAAATCAGCGCTCATAAAAACATAACGTCCGCGGTGAGAAGCAGGCCGGACCGGTGCTTCTTTTGTGTTATTCAAGCACAAAAGAAGCGTCGCGGAGGTATGTCCGTGTTAATTGCGCTCGTTATATTTCATTTTCTGGCAATTTTAGCAAACGCTCACTGCGCCACACCCTTATGATATGAATTGAATTTTGCCCTCTTAGATAAACAATACGAAAAGGGGAATAGATTAGCTCTCTTATTCGCTCGTCCCCGAACTCAGGAACCACCCGCCCAATATCGGGGTTTTCTAACAATGTTTGTACATGCTCAATAATTGCAGCTATAAACTGCTTACCGATATGAGGAATGCCTTCCTCCTCATAATATTCTTTGATTCCCTCTAGATCACTGTAGGCCGCGTTAGCAAAAAATATCTTCACTTATCGATACCCAGCTTCTTCTTTACTTCATCCAATTCCAGCTCTTTGCCTTCGCGCACTTCCATCAGGCCTGCGGCAACAGCCTTAATAAACTCTCGCTCTTCTTCATTTTTTTCATATTCTTCAAGACCTTGCATCACAGCCACGCCTCTACCTCGGCTTGTGAGCAATATAGGGCGACGAGTATCTTTGGCATGATTAACGACCTTACCGGGGTTAACCTTCAGATCCGTAAGGGGAATGACGTCTTCAGAGAACTTAGTTTGCATGGGGCCACCTCATTAAAATAGACTTTAATAGACCTGATTATAGCACCTGTTATCGGGTCTTCAAGATGGTTATTAAGGAAAATATGCGTCCGTAAGCTCCCCCCCTGAAGCGCTTACGCGCTTCAGGGGCTGATGCTCAATAGATGTTTGTTTTCAGTTACTCTGTAAAACTCACTAACGGGTTCGCAGCAGGAACATGGCTTGTGCAAACTAAAAACTGAAATGTATTTTTCAGTTTTGGGTGGGTTTGTGCTCTTGACAAGGGGCGGTCATATCCATTCGATCATGCTTCTTCCCCTCTGAGCATATAACGAGTCTGTAGAAAAACCCAAATACAAGTCTCACCACCATCACTCGCCTCAGTTAATATTTTACTACTCCCCATTTGATCCAATCCTCACCGAGAAATAATACAGATCAATTCTTCCCGATACTTGAGACCTATTCCATTCGTTATGCCCCATTCCACGCATATCGGTGTATTTTAAATATGTTGTGGATCATGCTAATCAATTGCCACTGACCGTTGACCTTCTGTTTTCCTCGCAGACTAAATCGCTTGAATCCTATACTGCTGGTGATATTTCCGAATACAGGTTCAACAGTGCCCAGCCGTTGGCTGTAGATATGCCGTCCCATGGCACTGTCGATCTTTTGTTTCATCTTCTCGATGAGACTGGTTTGTTGATGTTTTTTGGTGTTGCCTAGCTTTACGGCAAACTGGCGCGGGCTCTTTTGTTGCTCTGATCTGAGGCAGCGTTTTCTAAGATGACAGTGACGGCAATCATTTTCATAGCCCTGGAATTTCATGAACAGGCTGTTGCCGATTTTTGTCTCTTCGCACTGCAACCACATGGCATTGCCGGCGGGACAGATACAGGTTTTGTGCTTGAGATCGACCTTGAATTCATTTGAGGTGAAGCGCTCTTTGGGCTTGAGCCGTGTGACGGGCTTGTGGCGTTCGTAGTCCTTGAAACGGGGATCGCGTGATCGAAAGCCAACATCGGCGATGTAGCCGTCGAGCTTTTCCTGATCCAGGTATTGCAAGGCGCTTAGGTTGTGATAGCCGCTGTCGGCGGTGATCTTGATCTGGCGACGCTCCTGCTTGTTGAGTTTGAGATTGGCACTGGCCGATTCGAGGCTGGGCTTGAGCAGGTTGTGCTCCTGACCTTGACCGTGGGCTTCAGCACTGACGATGACCTGGTGCTTGGCGTCAACGGTGGCGACGCCGGTGTAGCCTTGAATGACGCCGTGACTGGTTTTCATCTTGGCGCTGTCATTATCAGTGATGTTGCTCTGTACGGTGCGACCACTGACGCCTTTGCGGTCGTCGTGGCTGTCGAGAAAGGCCTGGATCTTTTTGGCGGTCTTGGCCAGCTTTCGGCACTGTTGTTTTTGCCGCTCGACGATCGTTTCATCGAGACCATGCTTGTCTACTTCGCGATGTTTGCTGAGCATGCGCCGCACGGCCTTTTCCATTTTGAGCTTCTTTTTCTTAAGATCGGCCTGGGTGCCGCTCCACTCCTTGCTAGCATTGCTGGGCAGCTTGCAGCCATCGATGGCGAACATGTCTTTGCCGATCAGGCCTTCCTGGTCACAGACCATCAGTACCTGGAGGAACAGCTTTTCGATTTCTTGATGAGAGGAGGAAATAAAATCGGCGATGGTGGTGAAGTGAGGCTGACTATTGGCGGATATGGCTATAAATAGAATGTTATCGCGGCACAGCTGCTCGATCTTGCGGCTGCTGGTGATCCCTTTTGAATAGGCCAACAAAACAACCTTCAACAGGATCGCTGGATCATAAGCTGGACGCCCGCCATCATCGTTTTTGTAGCGATGGTGAAAAATGGAGGGGTCCAGGCACTCTTCAATGAGATAGGTGAGATTGTATTCGAAACTGCCGGGAAGTATCTGTCGATCAAACGACACCGGCAACATGGTCATCTGCTCGTAGCTGTAGTCTTTGAAGCGTGCCATCAATCCCCCCGACGATGTTTTTATATATAGAGTGATGTTAGCAAATTTGGGGTTTTTCTACAGCCTCAACGCCGCCAATAACCGGCATACCTCCGCGGTGCTTCTTTTGTGCTAGTGTTTCAAGCACAAAAGAAGCACCGCGGAGGTATGTCCGAGTTAATTGGCTTTGTTAGGGCTGTTTTGCCATGATATGTCTACTTTTCTATGGTGAGCCACACAATCTCGAAGATACAAATTAATAAGACTCTGGTATGGCACACCTGACTCTTCAGCCATTTCTTTGAAATAATTGATTACATCCTCGCTCAGCCTCATCGTGACAGGTTTTTTTAATTTTGAGGCATATGGATTTTTGCGTGATTTCATTTTTGAAAGATCATATTCTTTTTTCATGATGGATCACCTTCATAGAACCTACGTTCTTTCTTAGTTGCCCTTCTGGCGGAAATTATTCGAATAGTATCGCCATTGTCCCTTTCACAATGACATACGATAAGAACTCTTGACTCGCTGCTTAGACCAAGCATTATGATGTGGTCTGATACATCCGGACACCGAGTTAAGGCTGTAAAATGCCATAACGGGGTGAATGATGCCAACAGAGAAGAAGACAAGACGGAAATACACGGAAGACTTCAAGCGGGACGCGGTGGCGCTGGTGACCGAACAGGGTTACAAGGTGGCGGAGGCGGCCCGGAGTCTGGGGATCAACGACAATCTGCTGCGCCGATGGCGGCAGGAATTTTCGGACGATGCCAGCGGTGCGCAGCTGTCGGCGGATGAGCGCGAGGAGCTGAATCGGCTGCGGAAGGAGAACCGCATGCTGCGGATGGAAAAGGAGATTTTAAAAAAAGCCAGCCAGTACTTCGCGAAGGAAATGAAGTGAAGTACGCCTTCATCCGGGACCATGCATGCCGTTGGCCGGTATTGCATCTGTGCCGCCTGCTAGGTGTGCAGCGCAGTGCCTACTACGACTGGCGGGACCGGCCTGGCCAGGTCATTCCGGCCGAGGAACTGGCCTTGCGGCGGCGCATGAAGGCGTTGTTCAAGGCCTCCCGGGACAGTTTGGGTAGTCGAACGATGGCGCGCAAACTGCGCGAGGAGGGCTTTGAGATCGGCCGTGACCGGACGCGCCGCCTGATGAAGGCGTTGAGCCTGGAGGTTAGAGCGAAGCGCAAATACAAGGCGACAACCGACAGCAAACACCAGCTGCCGGTGGCGGAGAATGTGCTGAACCGCCAGTTCAACCCGACGAGGCCGAACCAGGCCTGGGGCGCAGATATCACGTATCTGTGGACGCAGGAAGGCTGGGTATACCTGGCGGTGGTGATCGACCTGTATTCGCGCCGCGTGGTCGGCTGGGCCATGGATCGGTGCATGAAGAAAGCCCTGGTGATCCGGGCCTTGCTGATGGCGATCAATCTGAGAAACCTGCCACCAGGCCTGATCCATCATTCGGACCGTGGCAGCCAATATGCCAGTCGCGCCTATCAGAGGCTGCTGGCACAACATGGGATGGTTTGCAGTATGAGTCGCAAGGGTAACTGCTGGGATAATGCCCCGGTGGAACGCTTCTTCAGTAGCCTGAAGCGGGAATGGACCGGTGATCGCTTGTACCGGACCCGGAAGGAAGCGATTGCTGATGTCCGGGAATACGTGGCGGTGTATTACAATGCTCAGCGCCTGCATTCGACGCTGGGTTACAAGACACCGATGGATTACGAAAAGGACCTTAACAAAGTGTCCGGAAACACTTGACCACTACAAACACCATGGACATGGCCGTGGGCAGGGCATGCGCCGTCGCGTCGCGCAAGTGACGACTCACCGCCGCTTCCAGGCGCGCCAGCTTGGCGAATAACAGGGACTTGTAGAGGATGACGGTCCAGGACAGCAGGGACAGGGCCACCAGAGTGACGAATACCCCGCGTACCACCAGGTCGGCCTCGCCCCACCATGAAATCCACATACTTGATTCATGCTCCAACATTGCGACTACCTCTCATCTGATCTAATTGAGCGCAAAACGAATCGGCACTTCCACCCTGGCGGTGATGTTGCGTCCGTTCTCTTGGGCCGGGACGAAACGCCACGACTCGACCGTGCCGCGCGCCGCGTCGTCCAGGATGCTGTGGCCGGAACTGGACTTGATCTCGACCATTTCGGGAAAGCCCTGCCGATCCACCGTCACCTCCAGCAATACCAAACCTTCCAGACGCCGGCGCCGCGCCGAGTGGGGATAGTCCGGCACCGCGTTGTTGAGATAGGCGGCATCACTGCGCGGCGGCGTGCGTTGTATCGTGGTGGCGGACTCAGCCTTGGCCATTACGGCGTCCTTGACCGGTGCGGCCGGCATGGCTGGTGCCGTGGTCGGCGGGGGCGGGGCCTGTTGCGCCACACGCTCGGTCAGGGGCTCTGGCTCGGGGATGGGTTCCGGTTCCGGCTCGGGAATAGGCTCCGGCTCGGGAATGGGTTCCGGCTCGGGAATGGGTTCCGGCTCGGGAATGGGTTCCGGCTCGGGAATGGGTTCCGGCTCGGGAATGGGTTCCGGCGGCGCTTGGCGCTGTGCCAGTGGTGGCGGCGCGGTGCTTACTTCCCCCAGTGCCACCACCTGAAAACTGGAGCTCGCCAACAGGGGCTGCGGCGGCTCGTAATGACGATACAGGAGTGCGGCCGCCCCTACCCCGTGCAGGGCGAGGGCGGCGCACAGTCCCAGCGCAAACAGTCGATGTTGATTGACTACTACCATCGACACGGCGCGGCTAGCGGGTGTGGAATACCAGATTGGCGGTCAGAGAGACCTCGTCGGCGTCCAGGTGGCCCGGCACATCATAGCGATAATAGGCGGCGATGTGCTGCAGGTCGTGCTTGGCATTGAGGGGCACCTCCACCTTACCCTGGGCATCGGTCTTGAAGCTGTCGTCAAAGCCGTGCACCTCGACCCCGGCGTCGGCCA
Source organism: Candidatus Tenderia electrophaga (assembly GCA_001447805.1). Classification (NCBI taxonomy): domain Bacteria; kingdom Pseudomonadati; phylum Pseudomonadota; class Gammaproteobacteria; order Tenderiales (SeqCode); family Tenderiaceae (SeqCode); genus Tenderia (SeqCode); species Tenderia electrophaga (SeqCode). The sequence continues at coordinate 3,048,472 of CP013099.1, read as the reverse complement.
AGGGCTTGCCCTGGTAATACACCTGCAGGGTGACCTTATCGCCGGCGCGCACCGCCAGGGGGTTTTCCAGGGGCACGATTTCAAAGCTGAGCCCGGTGGGTTGTTTGTACTCATTGCTCCAGCTGAGCAGGTTCTTGTTGTATTTCAACGAGTGGGAGGCATCCAGATAGTTGTCGAAGCGGCGCTTGGACTGATTTTCCCAGGTGGTGGCGTCGATCTTGGTCCAGTAGCCGTTGTCGTATTCGACGGTGATCATGCCGGCCTCGCCGGCGGGTTTGACCCGCATGCTATGGTCATTGGTCTCGGCGCGGATGTCTACGTCTTTGCCCGAGTCGTTGTAGGCGCGCACGGCCTTAACCTTATCCGGGTCGTAGGCCTGCAGTTCGCCTACGTGGCCGTAGACCACTCGCAGATTTCCTCTTTCGCCTTCCAGCCACACGTCGTGGGCCTGGATGCTGGTGGTCATGGCGATGCCGGCGGTCAGCAATAATACGGAATGTTTGTTCATATTGGTTTTCCTTTTAAGTTGAGTGCTCGACGACCGAAGCAGCCGGATGCCGGGCAGCTGGGTCGTTAGTATTTCAGTGCTACACCAACAGTGAGATGGGTCGGCGGTGCCGGGGCGTAGTTCCGGGTGCCGGAGCCGAAAAACACCGCCTCGGCATAGTCTTCGTCGGTGAGGTTGTAGAGGTCCAGATACCAGCGCAGGCTGCGGCCGCGCTCGAAACGGGCCTTGTAGAACAGGCTGGCGTTGACCAGGTCGTAGCCTTCATAGCTTTGGCTGTTGTCGTCGGTGAGGGCGTACTCGCCCACCTGGCGCCAGCTCAGCCGCCCGCCCCAGCCGCTGGCCGGGTTGTAGTCGAGGCTGAGGGTGGTGATATTGTCGGGCAGTCCGACCACTTCCTTGCCCACCAGGGCGGCATTCGGATTGCTCTCGATCTCGCTGTCGAAGAGCGAGGTAATCAGGGACAGTTCGAGATATTCCACCGGGGTGAAATAACGGAACTCCGCCTCCAGACCGCTGCGCCGGGTCTCGCCTACGTTGCGGAAGTTGCCGGAGCCGACGGGGTCTTCGAGGATCTCGTCGGAGCTGTTGAGGATGAAGTAGGCCGCATCGACGTAGAAATCCGGGCTGGCGGTGAGGGTGGCGCCGATTTCGTATTGCCAATACTCGATGGCGTCCACGTCCAGGGTGGGATCGTACTTGGCCTCGCCATTGGGCAGGCCAAAGCCGTTGGCGACACTGCCGCGCAGCTCGATGCCCTCGGCCACCCGGGAACGCAGACCCAGCTTGGGGCTGATATGGTCGTAGTCGTTCATGTCACGGCTGAAGGGGGTGCCGCCCGGGTCGCGGTTGTCGTAGCTGCCCGAGAAGCTGTCGTAGCGCAGCCCGGCCATGGGGCGCAGCGCCGGACTGATTTCCCAGTCGGCCTGGCCATACAGGGAGAGGGTATCGATGGTGAACATGCGCTCCTGGGTTTGCGCGGTGCGCACCCGATTGGAGGTGTTCCAACGCTTCCAATCGGTCTCTTCATCGTAATACTCGACGCCCGCCACCCAGTTCATGGGGGCCTCGCCCAGACGATGGGCGCCATTGAGGCTGGCGCCGATGGCCAGCACGTCGCGGTTGTAAAAGCGCTCGGTCTGGCCGCCGGGGTCGTAACCGAATTTGGCGAAACGGGTGAAATCGTTCTGGGTGCCGTAGGCGAATACCAGCAGTTTCATCTGTTCGTTGATCAGATGGTTGTAATCGATGCGTTGGGCGAAAAAGCGTTTTTCGCCGCCGTCGTCCTCGGCGTTCACTGATTGCTGATCGCGGCGGTCCTCGTCGTTGAATTGGTCCTCGGGGATATAGCCGGGGGCTTCCCATTGGCCGGCGTGGCCGCGCAGGGAGAGGGCGATTTCGGCACGCTCGGACAGGTCATAAGACAGACGTCCGGCGGCGTTGGCCTTGGTGTAGCGGGAATTGTCGCGCCAGCCCTCGCTGTCATAGGCCTGCACGGCGAAGTTGGTGGCGACGGGACCGAAGGCGCCGCCGGCGGCCGCTTGGGCGTCGAAGGTGTCGAAGGCGCCGAAGGAGATGTCCGCCTCCTGGTATTCGCCGCCCTTACGGGTGATGAACTCCAGCACCCCGCCGCGGGCGAAGTTGCCGTAGAGCGCCGATACCGGGCCTTTGTAGACGTTCAGGCGCTGCAGCTCGAGGGGGATCATGATGTTGGTATCGGCATAGCCGTCGGCATGGGACTCACCCTGGTTCAGGGTGATGCCGTCAAGGCTGATGCCGGCGTCACTGCCGTGGCCGGCGCCGGTGAAGCCGCGGATGGTAAAGACATCGGCGACACCGCCCTGGCGATAGGCGCCCAGATCCACCCCGGGGACCTGCTCGATGAGGCGCAGGGGTTGTTGCAGATGTTGGTCGCGGATGGCGTCACCCTCGATGACGTTGACGGTGAAGGCGCCCTGGCTGGGATCCAGGGCCTCCCCTTTGACCGTGATTTCACCCAGGCGGACGCCGTCGGCGGCAGCGGCGCCGGTATACGGCAACAGCAGGCCGAGGGCGCAGGCCAGAATGGGCGCCGCTGCGGGTCTGACCCGGTGGAATGCGTGGCCGCCGGTGCGGCGCGGCGGGCACGAAAACGGACGATACTCTATTCTCATTGGAGGCTCCCTGGTTGGGTTTTCTTTTGTGGTTGAGTTGTTGCTGCGCGTTGTCGCTTATGGGACGTCAGAGTGGTGTTACAAAAATAATAAACGTGCTACCAGAATCAGAATCGAAAAATAACACGATTATAAAAAACGTGCCACCATGATTTACGTACGGATTTACGTACGGATTTACGTACGCCCTCCGCCGTTAGGCGTTCGCGTTGAATAAAGTCAAAAAACCCCGTCCGGTTCCGGACGGGGAGACGGGTGCCTAGTTGTCAGGGTGGTTGATGAGGGAACGGGGAGGCGGCCGGGCAGAGGCGCGTTTTGCCCGCCCGCTTGATATCAACACTCAGTGTTGATGATCGTCGTGGGACTCCTTTTCGTGGCCGCTGTGGGTGTGTTCATGGGACCCGTGGTTCTCCTCGGCGCTGTGGCTGTGGTCATGGGTCTCCGCGTCACCACCATGGCGATGGGCATGGCTGTGACTGTGTCCGTGATCATGGCTATGTTGATGGCTGTGCTCGTGGCTGTGTTTCTCGTCACCATGAACATGTTCATGGGTATGCGTATGACGGTGTTCATGACTGTGTTGATGTTCGTGCTCATGCTTATGGTCATCTTGGGACATTGCCGTCTCCTTTGTGGTGCAGGTTTGTGGGGATCACCATTAAGTCCATGGGTCCATCGGTTGCGGCCTTGACAGGTACGGTGGATGATTTGGCGCGTCGGCGGTCGCCGCGGCCTGCGTCAGGCGGCGGACGAACTTGCAATCGCACATGCAATCAAGGCCATACCGTGGCGCCGGCGTGGTGCCATTCGCGGCTGTGCGGTGCTTGCGTTGATAGGTACTGTCACAATACATGGGCATGCTCCTGGTATTACGTTTATACAAAACGTGCCACCAAATACTAGGCAGCGGGTGGATGGCTGTCAAACGCTTATTCGGCACTGATCGCGATCTCACCGGCCTTGGGATGGTCGGGCGTGGGCATTCAACGAGGGTTGTTGGGCAGGACAGGGGTGGCCTATTCGTCCTCTATTCCCAAGGTCTGCATGTGATAGAGCTGGCGGTAGATGCCGGGCTGGCGCAGCAGCTCGCCATGGCTGCCACGCTGTGCCACTTCGCCTTGGTGCATGACCAGGATCTGGTCCGCGCGCTCGATGGTGGAGAGGCGATGGGCGATCACCAACAGGGTGACCTGGCCGTGCAGCTGCAGCAGGGCGCGCTGGATCTGGGCCTCGCTGTGACTGTCGATGTTGGCGGTGGCCTCGTCCAGGATCAATACCCGGGGCTGGGCCACCAGGGCGCGGGTGAGGGCCAGCAGCTGACGCTGACCGGTGGAGAGCTTGGCGCCGCGCGCATCCATCAGGGTGTCATAGCCCTCGGCCAGGCCCTGCACGTGGGCGTGTAGGCCGCTCTGCTTGGCGGCCCACAACAGCTGCGCCGGGTCGATGTCGCGCCCCAGGGTGATGTTGTCCCGCAGGCTGGCGTTGAACAGATAGGGGTCCTGCTGCACGATGCCGACCTGATGGCGCAGTTCCGTCTCGCTGAAGTCTTCCAGCGCTTGATCGTCGATGCGGATGATGCCGTGCTGGGGCGTGTAGAAGCGCAACAGCAGTTGGGCGAGGGTGCTCTTGCCGCTGCCGGTGTGTCCCACGATGGCGCAGAAACGGCCGGGCGGGACGGTGAGCGAGACGCCCTTGATCACCTCGTGGTCACCGTCGTAGCTGAAACGCAAGTCATCCAATTCCACCTTGCCGGCGTGGATATGGGCCTGCTCCCGCCGCGTCGCTATGGGCTGTCGCTGATCCAATAACTCGAACACCCGCTCGCCGGCGACGAGGGCCTGTTGATACAGGGCGAGTCGTTGGGTGATTTCGATCAGCGGTTCGGCGAAGCGCCCCAGGTAGGCGACAAAGGCATAGATGACGCCGATCTCCAGGGGCGTATCCAGGGCGCGATAGCCGAAGCTGAACAACAGACCGATGAGGATCAGGGTCTGGATCAGATCCACCAGCGGGCGCAGGATGTAAGCATCCAGCTTGATGTTGCGCAGACGGGCTTGATAATGGGCGTCCGCCAGGGCACCGAAATCGCGGCGGAAGCGCGGCGTCTGATGGGTCCGCTGGATCACTCTCATTCCCTGGATGGATTCATGCAGCCGGGCATTGATGTCGCTGAGCAGGGCGCGGGCGCGATGGAACAGGGGCGCGCTCAGGCGCTGGTAGAGAACCATCAGGCCTGCCACCAGCGGGATGAACAGCAGGCAGATGAGCATCAAGTGCCAGTCCAGCAGGGCCATGGCCACCAGGATGCCCAGCACGCGTACCAGGTTCTGGATGAAGGTGCTCACCACGTTGACATAGAGTTCCTTGATGGACTCGGTGTCATTGGTGATGCGCGAAATCAGGGCGCCGGTGGCGCTGCGATCGAAAAAGCCCAGCGGCATGTGCACTACCTTGGCGAAGACCTCTTGGCGCAGGGTCTGCACCGCCTGCTGGGCGATGAGATTGAAGCGCAGCGCCTGTAGGTAATGGCTGGCGGCGGCCACGATCATCGCCACCACATAGGCCCCGCCCAGGCCCAGCATGGCATTGAGCGGCCAGTGGCCCGGCAGCACGAAATCATCCAGGAATACCTTGATCAGCAAGGGGCCGGCGACATCGGCGGCGGTGGCGATGAGCAGCAGGATCAGGGCCTGGCGCAGCAGACCACGGTCGGCCAGGGCGTAGCGCAGCAGGCGGCGGAAGGTGGGCTCCTTCATGCTCACGGTGACGGGTGCGCCGAGTTGAAATCCCCCCTGGCCCCCCTTTTACAAAGGGGGGTGATTAAAGCGGGCGCGCAACGGCATGGTGCCGTCGCTCCAATCCAGTCACCCCCCTTTGTAAAAGAGGGGGCGGGGGGGATTTGCAGGGGTAGAGTCAAGCGCCCATCTTTTCTACTGTTCATTATCAATCGCCCACTCAATCTGTTGATACCGATACATCTGCGCATACCACCCATCCTGAGTCAGTAATTCGGCATGGCGGCCGCGCGCGTCGATCTCACCGTGGCGCAGCACGATGATCTCATCCGCCGCCACCACTGCCGATAGGCGATGGCAGACGATGATGTTGCTGCGCCCTTTACGCGTCTGTCTCAAGTGGCGCAGGATGCGCGCCTCGGTCTGTACGTCCACGGCGGAGAGGGCATCGTCCAGGATCAGGATGGGCGGATCCAGCAACAGCGCCCGGGCGATGGCGATACGCTGGCGTTGTCCCCCCGACAGGGTGATGCCGCGCTCGCCCACCGGGGTCTGATAGCCTTGCGGCAGGGCCTGGATATCCGCGTCGATGCAGGCCTGTCGGGCGGCGGCGCGGATCTGCTCCAGGCTGGCCTCGGGTCGGCCCAGGGCGATGTTCTCGGCGATGCTGAGGGAAAACAGAAACGGGTCCTGGGGCACCAGGCCGAACTGCCGGCGCAGCGCCGCGAGGCGGTAGTCGGCCAGGGGCTGGCCGTCCAGATGGATCTTGGCCTGTTCGTCCGCATAGAGACGCAGCAACAGATGGATCAAGGTGGTCTTGCCGCTGCCGGTATGACCGACGATGCCCAGGCTGGCGCCGGGCGCGATGCTGAAATGCACGTTGTGCAGCGCCGGCGCCGGGGTGCCGGGATAGGCGAAGCGGCGGATGGCCACGTCCAGGGCGGTGGAGCCGGGCGGGCCCAGGGTGCCGTTATCTTCGATTTGTGGCGCGGTCTGCAGCAGTTCCTCGATGCGGGCATGGGCGGCGGCACCGCGCTCCAGCAGGTTCAGGGTCCAGCCATAGGCGAACATGGGCCAGATCAAATAGCCCAGATACATGGTGAAGGCGGTGAGTTCGCCCACACTGAGCTGGCCCTGATGTATCCACCAGGCGCCGCCGCCCACGGCCAACAGAAAGGAACTGCCCACGGTGACGAAGATGACCGGCTCATACTTGGCGTCGATCCTGGCCACGGCCAGATTGGCGCGGCTCACCGCGGCGGTGACCCGGGCGTAGTCGGCGAGGGTGTGGGACTCGCGACCGTAGGCCTTGATTAGACGGATACCGGAGAGGCTCTCCTGGGTGTGGTCGTTGAGTCGGCTGAACTGGTGCTGCGCCTCGCTGAAGGCGCTGTGCATCTGGTGGCCGAAGCGCCACATGAAATAGCCCATCACGGGCCAGGGCAACAGGGCCAACAGGGTCAGCTTCCAGCTCACCACCAGCATCATCACCGCCAGCACCACCAGGCCGGTGAGCACCCCATCCACCAGGGCCAGCACCGCCTCTCCGGCGGTCATCTCCACCGCCGTGACGTCGTTGGTGGCGCGGGCCATCAGGTCACCGGTGCGGTGCTGCTGAAAGAACTGCGGCGCCATCAGGGTGAGATGATCGTAGATGCGACGGCGCAACAGGGCGGCCAGGTAATACGAGGCGCCGTAGAGCTTGGCGCGCCACACGATGCGCAGCCCGTACACCACAATGCCCAGGGCCAACAACAGGCCCAGGTACTGCAGCAACAGGGTCAGCGTCAGGCGCTGCTGGGCGATGGCGTCCACCAGGCGGCCGGTGATCCAGGGCGGTACCATGATCAGCCCGGCGATGGCCAGCAGGGCGGTGAAGGCCGAAACGTAATGGCGCCAATAACGGCGGAAGAACCAGCCCAATTTGAACAGGACTGTCATGCAGGCCTCGGAAGCAGAGCAATCATGGCGCTATGATAATGCAAGAAACAGGGTCGGTTGGGGTAAGCGCAGCGCATCCCAACAGGTCCGGCCTTGCTGAGCCACCAAGCGGGTGCCCAGAATGCGCTTATCAATTTACGGCGCTACATCCTCGTGGCTAACTTTAGCAGCGTTCACTCGCGTTTGTTTGCGGGCAAATAAAAAAAGCCACCCGAGGGTGGCTTTTCAATGGCTGTACTTGAGTCGTGGCTTACAGGTCCAGATTGCGCCACAGTTTCTCGGTGGGCGCGGTCTGGTTCATGGTGTAGAAGTGCAGGCCAGGCGCGCCGCCGTCCAGCAGTTTGCGGCAGAGATCGGTGACCACCTCTTCACCGAAGGCCAGAATCGAGGCCTTGTCATCGCCGAAGCTCTCCAGGCGTTTGCGGATCCAGCGCGGGATCTCGGCCCCGCACATGTCGGAGAAGCGGGTCAACTGGCTATAATTGATGATGGGCATGATGCCGGGAATGATGGGAATATCCACGTCCTGCTTTTCGCACTCGTCGACAAAATAGAAGTAGGCGTCGACGTTGTAGAAGTACTGGGTGATGGCGGCATTGGCGCCGGCCTTCACTTTGCGCACGAAATTTCTGACATCCTTCTTGGCATTGGGGGCCTGGGGATGGATCTCGGGATAGGCCGCGACTTCCAGCTTGAGCTGGTCGCCGGTCTCTGCGCGGATGAACTCAACCAGCTCGTTGGCGTAGCGGAAATCGCCACGGTCGCGCATGCCGGAAGGGAGATCGCCGCGCAGCGCCACGATGCGCTTGACGCCGATGCTCATGTACTTGTCCAGCAGGGCCCGGATACTGTCGCGGGTGCCGCCGATACAGGACAAATGGGGCGCCGCTTCGTACCCCTTTTCCTGGATCTCTTTGACGGTGTCGAAGGTGCCCTCTTGGGTACTGCCCCCGGCACCAAAGGTCACAGAGAAATAGGCCGGTTCGAGTTTGGCCAGCGCCTCAAGCGTGTTGTGGAGTTTATCGGCGCCCTTTTCCGACTTGGGCGGGAAAAACTCGCAACTGAATTGTTTGGGAAATTTTGACTGTGTATTCATATAAAAGCAGAGGAAAGATGACAGAGTAAAGAGAAAAGACTCTCGAGTTCCATCATCTTTCCTGTTTCCTCAGTTGTTGTTACATGGAGTGAATCAACTCACCGTGGGAAAGCCGAGGAAAGAGACAGGAAAGTGACTTCCCTGTGCGCTTTCCTCTTCGCTCTGCTTTTTAGTAGCGATAATGGTCGGACTTGTAAGGACCTTCCACGGCAACACCGATGTAGTCGGCCTGATCCTGGCTCAGCTTGGTCAGATGCGCATCGACCCTGCCCAGATGCAGACGGGCGACCTCTTCGTCCAGTTGCTTCGGCAGGATGTAGACGCCGATCGGATACTCATCCTCTTTCTTGTTGAAAAACTCCATCTGTGCCAACACCTGGTTGGTGAAGGAGTTGGACATGACAAAGCTGGGATGACCGGTACCACAGCCCAGGTTCACCAGGCGGCCTTCGGCCAACATGATGATGCGGTTGCCGTTGGGCAGGATGATGTGGTCGACCTGCGGCTTGATGTTTTCCCACTCGTACTTCTTCATACCGGCGATATCGATTTCGTTATCGAAGTGACCGATATTACAAACGATGGCCTGGTTCTTCATCTTGACCATGTGATCGTGGGTGATGATGTCTTTGTTACCGGTGGTGGTGACAAAGATGTCGGCGACAGGAGCGGCTTCTTCCATGGTGACCACGCGGAAGCCTTCCATTGCCGCCTGCAGGGCGCAGATGGGATCGATCTCGGTGACCCAAACAGTGGCAGCCAGACCGCGCAGTGACTGAGCGGAACCCTTACCAACGTCGCCGTAACCACAGACCACGGCGATCTTGCCGGCGATCATGACGTCGGTGGCACGCTTGATGGCGTCAACCAGCGACTCACGGCAGCCGTAGAGGTTGTCGAACTTGGACTTGGTGACCGAGTCGTTGACGTTCATGCCGGGGAACAGCAGCTCGCCCTTCTTCATCATGTCATACAGGCGATGGACACCGGTGGTGGTTTCTTCGGTGACACCCTTGATGCTTTCCGCCTGCTTGGTCCAGAACTTGGGATCTTCTTCCATGACCCGGGCCAGCACGCCGTAGACACATTTCAGCTCTTCGTTGTCCGTGGTGTTGGGCGAGGGCACGGCACCGTTCTTTTCACATTCGACACCCTTGTGCACCAGCAGGGTGGCGTCGCCGCCGTCGTCCAGGATCATATTCGCGGTCTGACCATTGGGCCATTTGAAGGCCTGCTCGGTACACCACCAATACTCTTCCAGGGTTTCGCCCTTCCAGGCGAAGACCGGGATGTTTTGGGCTGCAATAGCGGCTGCGGCATGGTCCTGGGTGGAGAAGATGTTGCACGATACCCAGCGTACCTCGGCACCCAATTCCACCAGGGTTTCGATGAGTACTGCAGTCTGGATGGTCATGTGCAGGCTGCCCATGATGCGCGCGCCCTTGAGCGGTTTTTCCTTGCCGTATTTCTCACGCAGCGCCATCAGACCGGGCATTTCGGTCTCGGCGATATTCATTTCCTTGCGGCCCCAATCGGCCAGTGAGATGTCGGCAACTTTATAATCGGTAAATTCAGACATGGATAGTCCTCCAAATTTAACCGAGCGCCGTTGTTAATGAAGCCTCTCTTCGAGCCTGGCAGATATCCGCTGGGATAGCTGTCGCAACGCTCCTCGAAAAGAGGGCCGCCTGTTAATAAAGGCGGTAAGAGATAGTTGTTACAGGTGCAGGCCGGAACACCGTCCCTCGCCTGCGCAGTCCTTAGATGCGTGCTGCGTCACGCAATGCAGCTGCCTTGTCGGTACGCTCCCAGGGGAGTTCCACATCTTCGCGGCCAAAGTGACCGTAAGCGGCCGTGGCGGTGTAGATAGGCTGCATCAGATTAAGCATGGCGATCAGGCCCTTGGGGCGCAGGTCGAAATGCTCACGGACCAATTCTTCGATGCGGACATCGTCAACCTTGCCGGTGCCGAAGGTGTCGATGGAGATCGAGGTCGGCTCGGCCACGCCGATGGCATAAGAGATCTGGATCTCGCAGCGCTCGGCCAGACCGGCGGCGACGATGTTCTTGGCGACGTAACGGCCGGCATACGCGGCGGAACGGTCCACCTTGGACGGATCCTTGCCAGAGAAGGCGCCACCCCCGTGACGGGCCATGCCGCCGTAGGTGTCGACGATGATCTTACGGCCGGTCAGACCACAGTCACCCACGGGGCCACCGATAACGAAACGGCCAGTGGGATTGATGTGGAACTGGGTGTCGGAGGTGATCCACTCGCTCGGCAGGACCGGCTTGATGATCTCGTCCATGACCGCGGCACGCAGGGTCTCGGTGTTGATCTCTTCATTGTGCTGGGTAGACAGAACCACCGCGTCGATGCCGACCGGCTTGTTGTCTTCGTAACGGAAGGTCACCTGGCTCTTGGCGTCGGGACGCAACCAGGGCAGGGCGCCGTTCTTGCGCACTTCGGCCTGACGGCGGACCAGACGGTGGGCGTAGGTGATGGGCGCGGGCATGAGGACATCGGTTTCGTTGGTGGCGTAACCGAACATCAGGCCCTGGTCACCGGCACCCTGTTCGCGGTCGTTGACTTCGTCCACACCCATGGCGATATCGGCGGACTGCTTGTCCATGGCGACCAATACAGCGCAGGTCTCCCAGTCGAAGCCCATCTCGGAGCTGTTGTAGCCGATGCGCTTGACGGCTTGGCGGGCCACGTCCTGGAAGTCGACCGAGGCCGAGGTAGTGATCTCGCCGGAGAGGATAATCATGCCGGTGTTGATCATGGTTTCGCAGGCGACACGCGCCTTTGTGTCTTGATCCAGGATGGCGTCCAGGACACTGTCAGAAATTTGGTCGGCGACCTTATCCGGATGCCCTTCGGACACCGATTCAGATGTAAATAAATAATTCTTGGACATTAAATTTGCTCCAAAATACTTGAATGAAAGATATGTGAGTTAATGATGACCCCCCCCGGACCGACGGCATATTCTATAGCGAAAGGCCGTTCCAGTGAACCCCGGGGCCGGTTTTGGGGTGGTTTTTGGGCTTGCTTGGAGGTGTGAAGTAAGGGAAAATAGCGCCTATAGTAATAAATAAGAATAAAGGGTGCCCGGCGGCCCACAAAAAACTATAAAAATAAAATTTTTTGCCCTACCCGTCGGAGTGGCCCAAAAATATCAAAAGTGCGTAAGAATCAGCCAATAGCCATTCGCAGGTTGTGGTATATAGCCCTGTTTTTGATTCAAGCCATGTTGGGGGCAAGTGTTTTGTGCTAGAATTGCCCGCTTTCCCGCTCTCGGCAAGGTCCAGGCGGCCCCGATTTTATTGGTAACACATTGTTTTTATTTATTTTTCCGTTCACCTACAAGAGTTGAGGAGAGTTTTATGCCCTCTCGCAAAGATCTAGCGAATGCCATCCGTGCCTTGAGCATGGACGCAGTTCAAAAAGCGAATTCAGGTCACCCTGGCGCCCCCATGGGGATGGCGGATATTGCCGAAGTGCTGTGGAACGACTTCATGCACCACAACCCAACCAACCCGCAGTGGGTCAACCGCGACCGTTTCGTATTGTCCAACGGTCACGGCTCCATGCTGATCTATTCCCTGCTGCACCTGACCGGCTATGACCTACCCTTGGCAGAGCTGAAAAACTTCCGTCAACTGCATTCCCAGACCCCGGGTCACCCCGAGTATGGTTACACCGCCGGCGTGGAGACTACCACCGGACCCTTGGGGCAGGGCATCAGCAATGCCGTCGGCATGGCCCTGGCCGAGCGCACCCTGGCCGGTCAATTCAATCGCGATAATCACCACATCGTCGATCACTACACCTATGTCTTTCTGGGCGACGGCTGCATGATGGAGGGCATCTCCCACGAGTCCTGCGCCTTGGCCGGTACTCTGGGGCTGGGCAAGCTGATGGCCTTCTGGGACGATAACGGCATCTCCATCGACGGTCATGTGGACAACTGGTTTACCGACGACACGCCCAAGCGCTTCGAAGCCTACGGCTGGCACGTGGTGCGTGATGTGGACGGCCACGATGCCGACGCGGTGGCCGCGGCCATCCGCGAGGCCAAGTCGGTTAACGACAAGCCTAGTCTGATTTGCACCAAGACCGTCATCGGTTACGGCTCGCCCAATCTGTGCGGCAGCCACGACTGCCACGGCGCCCCGCTGGGCGACGATGAAATCGCCGCCACGCGTGAAAACCTGGGCTGGCCCCACGGCACCTTCGAAGTGCCCGACGAGATCTACGCCGGTTGGGACGCGAAAGAAAAGGGCGCCGCCGCCGAAGCGGCCTGGAACGAAAAGTTCGCCGCCTATAAGGCCGCCCATCCGGACCTGGCGGCGGAGTTCGAGCGCCGCACCGCCGGTGAGTTGCCCGCCAACTGGGAACAGGTGACCGCCGAGTACATCGCCGCGGTCAATGAAAAGGCTGAGAGCCCGGCCACCCGTAAGGCGTCTCAGGGTGCCATCACCGCCTATGCCGCGGTCCTGCCTGAGTTCCTGGGCGGTTCCGCCGACCTGACCCCGTCGAATCTGACCAACTGGCCCGACGCCAAAGCCATCACCAACACGGTCACCGACGGCAACTATCTGTCCTACGGTGTGCGTGAGTTCGGCATGTCGGCCATCCTCAACGGTATCGTTCTGCACGGCGGTTTCATCGCCTTCGGCGGCACCTTCTTGATGTTCTCTGAATATGCCCGTAACGCCCTGCGCATGGCGGCCCTGATGAAGCAGGGTTCCATCTTCGTCTATACCCACGACTCCATCGGTCTGGGCGAAGACGGCCCCACCCACCAGCCGGTGGAGCAGACCGCCACCCTGCGTATGATTCCCAATATGACAGTCTGGCGTCCCTGTGATGCAGTAGAGACCGCCGTGGCCTGGAAAGCGGCCATCGAGAAGAGAGACGGTCCGACCTCGCTGATCTTCTCGCGCCAGGGCCTGGCCCATCAATCGCGCAACGACGAGCAGATCGCTGCCATCGCCAAGGGCGGTTATGTGCTGAAGGATTGCGACGGTACCCCGGACGCCATCATCATCGCCACCGGTTCCGAAGTCGCCCTCGCCACCGGTGCGGCTGAAGAGTTGTCCGGCAAGGGCAAGAAGGTCCGGGTCGTTTCCATGCCCGCAGTCGATGTCTTCGAAGCGCAGGACGAGTCCTATCGCGAATCCGTGATTCCGTCATCCGTCACCGCCCGCGTCGCGGTGGAGGCCGGTGTGACCGACGGTTGGTACAAGTACGTCGGTTTGAACGGCAAGGTGGTCGGCTTGAACCGTTTCGGTGAGTCGGCGCCTGCAGGCCAGCTGTTCAAGGAGTTCGGCTTTACCGTAGAGAACGTCGTCAAGACTGTTGAGAGCGTGCTCTAAACATAACGATTATTAACCCGCCCGGCAGTGCTTACGGGCGGGTCAAAGCTTTCTTTTTACTCTGAGGGAGATATACACAATGGCAATTAAAATCGGTATTAACGGTTTCGGTCGTATCGGTCGTATGGCTTTTCGCGCGATTGCAAAGGAATTCCAGGATATGGAAGTGGTCGCGATCAATGACCTGCTGGAGCCTGACTATCTGGCCTACATGCTCAAGCATGATTCCGTGCACGGTCGTTTCGACGGCGAAGTATCCGTCGACAACGGTGCCCTGATCGTCAACGGCAACAAGATCCGTCTGACCGCCGAACGTGATCCCGCCAACCTGAAATGGGACGAAGTGGGTGTGGACGTGGTGTTGGAATGCACCGGTTTCTTCCTGACCGAAGAAACCTGTCAGAAGCACATCGATGCCGGTGCTAAGAAGGTGGTTCAGTCCGCACCATCCAAAGACGCCACTCCGATGTTCGTCTACGGCGTCAATGAAGCCGACTACGCGGGACAGGCCATTGTCTCCGCCGCTTCCTGTACCACCAATTGCCTGGCACCCCTGGCCAAGGTCATTCACGACAAGTTCGGCATCAAGCGCGGCCTGATGACTACGGTGCATGCGGCGACCGCCACACAGAAGACTGTCGACGGTCCTTCCATGAAAGACTGGCGCGGCGGCCGCGGCATCCTGGAGAACATCATTCCGTCTTCCACCGGGGCCGCCAAGGCCGTGGGTAAGGTGCTGCCCGATCTGAACGGCAAGCTGACCGGCATGGCCTTTCGCGTGCCGACCTCCGACGTGTCCGTGGTCGACCTGACCGTTGAGTTGAACAAAGACGCTTCTTATGAAGACATCTGCGCTGCCGTCAAAGACGCCGCCGAGAACGGTGGCGCCATCAGCGAGACCCTGGCGTACACCGAAGAGAAGGTGGTATCCACCGACTTCCGCGGTGTCAGCTATTCATCCATCTTCGATGCCGGCGCCGGTATCGCCTTGGATGGCAGTTTCGTCAAACTGGTCGCCTGGTACGACAACGAGTACGGTTACACCTGCAATATGATGCGTTTTGTTCGTCACGTGGCGAATAACTAAAACTGCAGAGATATAAAGTAAAGATGTAAAGAGTAATGAAAAACAAGGTGGCGGGCGTACGTCCGCCTCTTGTTTTTTTGCTCTTTTCTCTTTGTGCTGAATTGCGGAGTAATTTGCTGAAGGACCGCCTTGAGCAAATTTTTTCGAAACACATCAGGAGATAAACCCAATGTCCGTAATCAAGATGACTGATCTGGAACTGGCAGGTAAGCGTGTATTGATTCGCCAGGACCTCAACGTGCCGGTGAAGAACGGCAAGGTCTCTTCAGACAAGCGTATCCGCGCCTCCCTGCCGACCATCGAAAAGGCCTTGGCTGCGGGTGGCGCGGTGATGATCATGTCTCACCTGGGGCGCCCCACCGAAGGCGAGTACAGCGATGAGTTTTCTCTGGCGCCGGTGGCCGAGCATATGAGCAATCTGCTGGGCAAGCCGGTAAAGTTGATCAAGGATTATCTGGACGGCGTCGAGCTGGGTGACGGCGAAGTGGCCATCCTGGAAAACGTTCGCTTCAATGTGGGCGAGAAGAAAAATGACGATGCGCTGGCCAAGAAATATGCCGCACTCTGCGATGTCTTCGTGATGGACGCCTTCGGTACCGCGCATCGCGCCCAGGGTTCCACCCACGGCGTGGCCAAGTACGCCCCCACCGCTTGCGCCGGTCCCCTGCTGGCCGATGAGCTGGATGCATTGGGCAAGGCGCTGGACAATCCCAAACGTCCCATGGTCGCGATTGTCGGCGGTTCCAAGGTGTCCACCAAGCTGACCGTGTTGGAATCTCTCTCCAAGAAGGTCGACCAGTTGATCGTCGGCGGCGGCATCGCCAATACCTTCATCGCGGCGGCGGGCTATAACGTCGGTAAATCATTGTACGAAGCCGATCTGGTTGACACCTGTGACAGGTTGACGGCGGATGCCACGTCCCGCGGCGCCGAGATCCCGGTCCCTACGGACGTGGTCTGCGGCAAGGAATTCTCTGAAACCGCGCAAGCGACACTCAAAGCGGTGACTGAAGTGTCTGACGATGACATGATCTTCGACATCGGTCCCGAGACCTCAAAGCAACTGGCCGAGATCCTCAAGGACGCCGGCACCATCGTTTGGAACGGCCCGGTAGGCGTGTTTGAGTTCGATCAATTCGGCGAAGGCACCAAGGCCTTGTCACTGGCGATCGCCGAGTCCGCTGCCTTCTCAATCGCCGGTGGCGGTGATACCCTGGCCGCGGTTGATAAGTACGATATTGCTGATAAAGTATCCTACATTTCCACCGGCGGCGGCGCCTTCCTCGAATTCCTGGAAGGCAAGACCCTGCCGGCTGTGGCCATTTTGGAAGAGCGTGCCGCCAACTAGAATTTATGGTGTTTTCCCCGGCGTTTTCCCGGGGAAGTTTGAAGTTATATAACGATAATAAATACGAATAGGTGTAAATCCACACATATGTTTAGACGCACAAAGATTGTTGCGACCCTTGGGCCGGCAACGGATGACCCGAAAGCACTGGATGAGCTGATTCAAGCCGGTGTTGACGTGGTGCGCGCCAATTTTTCCCACGGTTCGGCTGAAGAACACATCAATCGCGCCGAGGCGGTACGCAATCGCGCCCGCGCGCACGGACGCCAAGTCGGCGTGCTCGCCGACCTGCAGGGTCCTAAGATTCGCACCGAGCGTTTCAAGGACGGCAAGGTCAAACTCGCCGAAGGTCAGCGCTTCATCCTCGACGCCGCCTGCGCCACCAACGACGGTGATCAGGAGCGTGTCGGCCTGACTTACAAAGAGCTGCCCAATGACGTCAACCGCGGCGATACGCTGTTGCTCGACGACGGCCGCATCGTGCTGTGGGTAGAAGAGGTCCAAGGCCAGGAAATCGTTTGTAAGGTGCAGGTGGGGGGTATGCTCTCCAACAACAAGGGCATCAATCGTATGGGCGGGGGGCTGTCCGCCGCCGCATTGACGGAAAAAGACAAGGCGGACATCAAGACCGCCGCCGAGATGCAGGCCGATTATGTGGCCATCTCCTTTCCGCGCAAGGCCGATGACGTGCATCTGGCCCGCGAACTGCTGCGCGAGGCCGGCGGCCACGGCGGCATCGTGGCCAAGATCGAACGGGCCGAAGCCGTGGACGATGCCGAAGAGATTATTGCCGCCTCCGACGCTATCATGATCGCCCGCGGCGATCTGGGCGTGGAGATCGGCGACGCCGAACTGCCGGCGGTGCAGAAACGCCTGATCAAGATGGCGCGCGCCATGAACCGTGTCGTCATTACCGCCACCCAGATGATGGAGAGCATGATCGAGAACCCCATCCCCACGCGGGCGGAGGTCTTCGACGTGGCCAATGCCGTGCTGGACGGCACCGACGCGGTGATGCTGTCTGCCGAAACCGCCGCCGGCAAATATCCGGCCAAGGCGGTTGCGGCCATGGCGCGTATTTGTATCAGCGCCGAGAAGGAGGAGCTGGCCAGCACCTCGGATCATCGTATCAACACCCGTTTTAGCCGTGTCGACGAGGCCATCGCCATGGCGGCCATGTATGCCGCCAATCATCTTGGCGTCAAGGCCATCGCCTGCCTGACCGAGTCGGGTGCGACTCCATTGTGGATGTCGCGTATCAGTTCCGGGATTCCGATTTATGCCCTGACACCTCATGTGGAAACGCGCCGCAAGGTGACTTTGTATCGCGGTGTTTGTCCCGTCAGTTTTACCCATACCACCACCGACCATTCGGTGGTCAATAAAGAGGCGGTGGACGAGTTGATGCGGCGCGGTGCGGTGCGCAACGGCGATCTTGTGATCATTACCAAAGGGGATCTCATGGGGGTCTTGGGCGGTACCAACGCGCTGAAGATCGTGCGCGTCGGGGATATGCATGAACCCTCCTCCACAGAGGCATGACAGCGTTCTTTTTATTTGTAACAACACTCTAAGTTTAGGAGATTGATATGGCTCTAATTTCAATGCGTCAATTGTTGGACTACGCGGCAGAGAATGATTTCGGCCTGCCGGCGTTCAATGTCAATAACATGGAACAGGTTCACGCTATCATGCAGGCGGCTAATGCCGTTGATTCACCTGTCATCATGCAGGGTTCCGCGGGCGCCCGTTCGTATGCCGGCGAGCCCTTCCTGCGTCACCTGATCTCCGCCGCGATCGAGCAGTATCCTCACATCCCGGTGGTTATGCACCAGGACCATGGTTCCGAGCCGGCTGTATGCCTGCGTTCCATTCAGTCCGGTTTTTCCTCGGTCATGATGGACGGTTCGCTGATGCCCGACATGAAGACCCCGGCGACCTACGAGTACAATGTCGAAGTCACTCGCAAGGTGGTTGAGATGGCTCACGCCGGCGGTGTTTCCGTCGAAGGCGAGCTGGGTTGTCTGGGGTCTCTGGAAACCGGCCAGGCGGGCGAAGAAGACGGCCACGGGGCCGAAGGTACCCTGGACATGGATCAGCTATTGACCGATCCCGAAGAGGCCAAGGACTTTGTCCAGAAGACCGGCGTAGACGCCCTGGCCATCGCCATCGGTACCTCGCACGGTGCCTACAAGTTTACCAAGGCACCCACCGGTGACATTCTGCGTATCGACCGTGTACGTGAAATCAACGCCGTCCTGCCCAACACGCATCTGGTTATGCACGGTTCTTCCTCTGTGCCCCAGGATTGGCTGGAGATCATCAACAGCTTCGGCGGCGACATGGGTCAGACCTATGGCGTGCCCGTCGATGAGATCGTGGAAGGCATCAAGAACGGCGTGCGTAAGGTCAATATTGATACCGACTTGCGCATGGCCTCGACCGGTGCGGTGCGCAAGCACCTGGCCGAAAACCCGGCCAACTTCGACCCGCGTAAATTCCTGAAGGAATCTACCAAGGCGATGATGGAGATCTGTAAGGCGCGTTACGAGGCCTTCGGCTGTGCCGGTCATGCTTCCAAGATCAAGGCCAAGTCTCTGGAAAAGATGATCGACTTCTACAAGTAAGCGGTTACTTTTGTAGATATTAAGAGGGCGGGTTTATCCCGCCCTTTTTTGTTTGATTGCGCTGCGCGCAGGGTTTAATTTTGATGCGGGATTTCGCCCCGCAAGGCGAGTGACTTTCTTGTGGCGACAAGAAAGTCACCAAAGAAACGCTCCCGGCGACTTGCCCCATCAGCAAAAAGCGCTGCTGGGGTTCCCTGCGCTTCTCAGAAATTAAGGGGCTCTCCAGACAGGCCATCCCTGGCCTGGCTGGAGAGTTCGCGCGTCCATGCGCGAACCCTGACGGGCCTTTCCTTAATTTCTTCCGATGCTCGGCGGCGTCGGACGGGATTGGCGGGCAAGGTTCAACGCTTGTGGCACATCCGATTTGGAATAAGCGGGTTTCAAAACTGCATGGATGCTTCTTGCAAGCGTTAGGGCTAAGATGGGTTGGAAGATCCCGTATGACGCCGCCGAGCACCGCAGCCCATAGCGGAAACAAGCGCTCTTTGTCTGAGCCCGGGAGCGATAGCGAGCGGGCGAGTTCTAGAGTGCGCCGCTATGGGCGAGGAGCGCAGGGCACCGGATTGGTTTTTTTTACCAATCCGGCAAGTCATCCGGGCGGCCTTTTCTTTGGTTCGTTTCTTTTGGCCGCGCAAAAGAAATGAACCCGGCCGCGGTCCGGAAACCGCATCAAAATCAAACCCTGCGCGCAGCGCAAACACGGTCTTCACGAATTAAACGTTGTAATACCCTCGATACCACTCCACAAACCGCCCAATCCCATCCTCAATGGAAGTGGCCGGCTTGAAGCCGACATCGTTCATCAAATCATCCACATTGGCAAAGGTGGCCGGCACGTCACCGGGCTGCAGCGGCAGCATGTTCTTTTCCGCCTCCATGCCCAGGCATTCCTCAATGACTTCGATGAAGCGCAGCAATTCCACAGGCTGGTTGTTGCCGATATTGTAGATGCGATAGGGGGCGTAGCTGGTGCCGGTGTCCGGATCATCACTCGACCAGTCGGGGTTGGGGGTGGCGACCTTGTCCAGGGTGCGTACCACGCCTTCCACGATATCGTCGATATAGGTGAAGTCGCGCCGGCACTTGCCGTAGTTGAAGACATCGATGGGCTTGCCTTCCAAAATCGCCTTGGTGAACAGGAACAGGGCCATGTCGGGGCGGCCCCAGGGCCCGTAGACGGTGAAGAAACGCAGCCCGGTGGTCGGCAGCTGGTAGAGATGGCTGTAGGTGTGGGCCATCAGCTCGTTGGCCTTTTTCGAGGCGGCGTAGAGACTGACCGGGTGGTCCACGTTGTCGTGCACCGAAAAGGGCATCTTGGTGTTGGCGCCGTAGACCGAGCTGCTGGAGGCGTAGACCAGGTGCTTCACTTCGTTGTGGCGGCAGCCCTCCAGGATGTTGGTGGTGCCCTGGATATTGCTGTCGATGTAGGCGTGCGGATTGATCAGGGAATAACGCACGCCGGCCTGGGCGGCCAGATGCACCACCCGGTCGGGTTTGTGATCGCTGAACAATCTGGCCACGCCGTCACGGTCTTCCAGGTCCAGGCGGATATCGGTGAATCCGTCCCGGGCAATGAGGCGCGCCAGGCGGTCCTGTTTCAATGTCACGTCGTAGTAATCGTTGAGATTATCCAGGCCTACCACTTCGTCGCCGCGGTCGAGTAGGGCGTGGGACACATTGGAGCCGATAAAGCCGGCGCTGCCTGTTACTAATACCTTCATGCTTGAGTTCGCCTTTTTGACTGATTATAGGCGGCCGTCTACGGTGCCTGCGGGAAACACGTACTTGACGTCATAGATGACGCAGTTGGGTTTGCCCAGGGCCTTAATGCCCTCCAGTCCCATCTTTTCAAACTGGCGGTGATTGACCGCCAGAATGATGGCGTCATAACTGCCAGGCTGGGCCTCGGCGACGGGACTGATGTCGTACTCGTGTTGGGCCTCGGCCGGGTTGACCCAGGGGTCATAGACATCGATCTGGCAGTGGTAGTCCGCGAACTCGTCGAGGATGTCGACCACGCGGGTATTGCGCAGATCGGGACAGTTCTCCTTGAAGGTCAAGCCCATAATGAGGATCTTGGCGTCTACCACGGCGATGCGCTTCTGGGTCATCAACTTGACCACCTGTTGGGCGACATAGGCGCCCATGCCGTCGTTGATGCGCCGGCCGGCCAGGATCATCTCCGGTTGATAGCCGATCTCCTGCGCCTTGTGGGTCAGGTAATAGGGGTCGACGCCGATGCAGTGACCGCCCACCAGGCCGGGGCGAAAGGGCAGAAAATTCCACTTGGTGCCGGCGGCCTTGAGCACCTCTTCGGTGTCGATGCCGAGGCGGTTGAAGATCAGGGCCAGTTCGTTGATCAGGGCGATGTTGACGTCGCGCTGGGTATTCTCGATCACCTTGGCGGCCTCGGCGACGCGGATGCTGCTGGCCTTGTGAGTACCGGCTTCGATCACCTGTTGGTAGAGTTCGTCGACGAAATCGGCGATCTCGGGCGTGGAGCCAGAGGTGACTTTTAGAATGTTGGTGACGCGATGTTCCTTGTCGCCGGGATTGATGCGCTCGGGGCTGTAACCGGCATAAAAGTCCGTGTTATAGCTCATGCCCGATTGGGCCTCCATGATGGGGATACAGACCTCTTCCGTGGCGCCGGGATAGACCGTGGACTCGAAAATGACGATGTCGCCTTTTTTTAACAGCTTGCCGACGGTCTGGCTGGCGCCGATCAGGGGCGACAGGTCGGGGCGTTTGTGGTTGTCGATGGGGGTGGGCACGGTGACGACATAGACATTGCAATCCTTCAAGTCCGCCGGGTTGCTGGTGTAGCTGAGTTGGGTGGCCTTGATCAGCTCCTCGGGCTCCACCTCCAGCGAGCTGTCTTTGCCCGCCTTGAGCTCGTCGATGCGGCCCTGGTTGATGTCCAGGCCGACGACGGGCATCTTTTTGCCGAATTCTACCGCCAGCGGCAGGCCGACATAACCCAGACCGATCATGCCGATTTTTACGTTTTTCAAGGTGTGCATGGAGGGCTCCTGCTAAATGACGGGTTGGGTTATACCTCGGCCGATGGCGTAATAAGTAAAGCCGAGTTGCGCCATTATGTCCGGATCGTAGATATTGCGGCCGTCGAAAATCACGGGGTTCTTGAGGCTCTGTTTGATCTGATCGAAATTGGGGCTGCGGAATACCTTCCACTCGGTGGCCACGGTCAGGGCGTCGGCGTTTTCCAAGGCCGCCTCGGGTGAGTCGCACAATACCAGGTCGTCGCGCTCGCCATAGAGACGGGCCGTTTCTTCCAAGGCCTCGGGGTCATAGGCGCGTACCTTGGCCCCCTTGTCCCACAGGGCCTCCATCAGGGTGCGGCTGGGGGCCTCGCGCATGTCATCGGTATTGGGCTTGAAGGCCAGGCCCCACAGGGCGATCGTCTTGCCCTGCAGCTCGTTGTCGAAATGATCCACGATCTTGGTGAACAGGCGCTGTTTCTGGAACTTGTTGACCGCCTCCACGGCCTCCAGCAAGGAGGCCTGGTAACCGATCTGCCGGGCGGTGCGCTCCAGCGCCTGGACGTCCTTGGGGAAGCAGGAGCCGCCGTAGCCGCAGCCGGGGTAGATAAAGTGATAACCGATGCGCGGATCGGAGCCGATACCGATGCGCACCTGTTCGATGTCGGCACCCAGCTTCTCCGCCATGTTGGCCAGTTCGTTCATGAAGCTGATCTTGGTGGCCAGCATGGCGTTGGCGGCGTATTTGGTCAGCTCCGCGGAGCGGATATCCATGGCGATGACGCGGTCGTGATTGCGGTTGAAGGGGGCGTACAGGGCGCGCAGCAGTTCGGTGGTGCGCGGATTATCGGTACCGACGATGATGCGGTCGGGCTTCATGAAGTCGTCGACGGCGGCGCCCTCTTTGAGGAATTCCGGATTGGAGACCACGTCGAAATCCACATCTTTTCCGAGGTTCTTTTGTGTTTCCAAGACCTTGGCGCGGACCTTGTCGGCGGTGCCGACGGGCACGGTGGATTTGTCCACGATCACCTTGTAGTCCTGCATGTGGCTGCCGATGCTCTCGGCCACGGCCAGCACATATTGCAGATCGGCGGAACCGTCTTCATCCGGCGGCGTGCCGACGGCGATAAACTGGAACAGGCCGTGGTTCACCCCTTCTGCCACATCGGTGGAGAATTTCAGCCGACCCGCTTCATGATTGGCATGCACGATGGCCTCGAGTCCGGGCTCGTAAATAGGAATAATCCCTTGATTAAGCTTGGTTATTTTGTCCGCATCGATGTCGATACAAAGCACGTCGTTACCGACGTCGGCGAGGCAGGCGCCGGTCACGAGTCCGACGTAGCCGGAGCCAAAGACTGTTATTTTCATAGGGTGGTCCTGTCAAAACTAATAGAAGCGAGTGTTCGGCCGTCAAAGATATCAAAGCTTCACCGCGGCGTCAGTATGGATTTGAAATTTTATTATTGTTTTCCTGCCGTTATACTTAGTGAACAGGACGTCCGTCGGTTCGGATTAAGGAAGATTTGTGTCAACTCTGTTATTTGACTTGTTGCAACACCCTGAATTTATAGAGGGCAGGCATTGGCGCAAAGCGCGCTATGACGCCAACACGCCGATTTTTTCCGAAGGTGACAGCGGTCGGGAGCTGTATCTGGTGCTGGACGGTACGTTGCGGGTGCTGGGCAAGTTGGATCTGGACGCGCAACGTCATATCCAGCCGGGGTTCGGCGAACTCGGGCCGAGGGATATTTTCGGTGAGTTGGTGTTGTTCGATGAGATGACGCGTTCCGCCACCGTGATGACGGTCTCCGAGTCCGAGCTGGCGGTACTGGACGGGGATGAACTGCTACGGTTTCTGGATGCCCACCCCGAGATCGGCTATCCGCTCCTCAAGGAGCTGATGACGGTGATGGTGGGGCGTTTGCGCAAGGCCAATCAACGCATCTTTTCCCTGTTCGCCTGGGGGCTTAAATCCAAAGGGCTGGATACGCTTTTGTAATTAAAACGCTGTAGATTGATGCGGCATGGTCGATATGTCGGGTTGAGCGCCATCAAGGTCGGATACAATCACGTACCACGCAGGTTAGCCATTACTTAAAAATACCAACAATGCTCAGGCTCTTCAGACATTATATCCCCGTCTCCTTCGTTCTTCTGGTTTTTGTAGAACTGTTGTTGTTTTGGGGCGCGATTTATCTCGGCGCCGAGCTGCGCTTTCTCGGCAGCGAGATCGACAATGACCTGCTGCCGCTGTGGCCCAAGGCCTTGTTGTTCGCCTCGGTGATGTTCCTCTCACTGACGGCCATGGGGTTGTATAAAAATCTCTATCGCGAGGGCATCGAGGGCACCATCCTGCGGCTTGGGCTGAGCATGCTGATCGCCTTGGCGGCCATGAGTCTGGTGTTCTATCTCGTGCCCCATCTGTTTCTTGGTCGCGGCGCCTTTGCCTGGGCCTTTTTCATCGCTGTGCTGGGAATCATTCTGGTGCGGTTTTTCTTTATGAAATTTATCGACAATGAATCGCTGAAGCGTCGTGTCTTGGTGTTGGGGGCGGGCAAGCGTGCTCAGCAGTTCAAGTTGTTGCGCCGTAAGGGCGATCAGATCGGTTTCAAGATTCTGGGCTTTGTGCATGTGCACGGCGAACACGATGTGATACCGCGCGAAAACGTGATCCATATCGATACTCCGCTCATCGATTACGCCATGCAGCACCACATCCAGGAAATCGTGGTCGCCATCGAGGATCGGCGCAAGTCCTTCCCGGTGGAAGACCTGCTTGACTGCAAGATGAGCGGTATCGATGTGGTGGATCTGCAGAGCTTTTTCGAGCGCGAGACCGGCAAGGTCAGGCTCGAGACGCTGCACCCCAGCTGGCTGGTGTATTCGGACGGCTTTCGTCACATCGGGTTTCAACACATGGTCAAACGCGGTTCCGACATCTTCGCCAGTTCCCTGATCCTGTTTTTTACCTGGCCGATCATGTTGGCGGCCGCCATCGCCATTTGGGCGGAAAGCGGTTTCAGGGGGCCGGTGCTTTACCGTCAGGTGCGCGTCGGCCAGAACTGGCGCCTGTTTCAGGTGCTCAAGTTCCGCAGTATGGTGATCAATGCGGAAAAGGACGGTACGCCGCAGTGGGCGCAGAAAAACGACAGCCGCATCACCCGCACCGGCAAGTTCATCCGCCGCAGCCGCATCGACGAACTGCCCCAGATCTTCAACGTGCTGCGCGGCGATATGAGCTTCATCGGCCCGCGTCCCGAGCGGCCGGAGTTCGTCGAACAACTGGCGGATAAAATCCCCTATTACGCCGAGCGCCACCGGGTCAAGCCGGGCATCACCGGCTGGGCCCAGGTGCGTTATCCCTACGGCGCCTCGGATGAGGATGCCCGGGAAAAGTTGCAATACGATCTCTACTATGTAAAAAATTACAGCCTGTTTCTCGATTGCCTGATTTTGTTTCAGACCGCCGAAGTGGTCATCTTCGGCCAGGGCGCACGTTAATACGCCGTGGGTCCGCTTGGGTGCATATTCGTTAAGATTTCTCGTCCATGACTGATACCTCGGCAGCCTTACATCCCGGTGTGTGGGGTTACGCCCTGGCCGCCGCTGGCTATGTGCTGCTGGCCGTGTTGTTGCTGACCAGTTGGCGCGGTCGCTTGCAGGGCGGGTTATTGCTGGCCCTCAGTCTGGTGTCGGCGCTGTGGGCCGGCTCCCTGGCCTACGCCCTGGCTTATGCCTTGCCGCTGTCGATTCAGTACGCCGCGCTGGAATTGCTGCGCAGCGGTGTGGCGCTGTTGTTTCTCTACAAGATCCTGCCGCTGGGTAAAGGCCTTGACTCGTCCAATGTCAGCGGCCTGCGCTGGATGGCTTACGCCGTGGCGGCGGTCTGGGTTTGCGTGCTGGCGCTGCATGGCTACACCTGGTTTTATGAGCAATCCGTCGCCGCCACGCTCGGTTACGATCCGCGCTTTGCCGGACACCTGGTCCTGGCGCTGTTCGGCTTGGTGCTGGTCGAGCACTTGTTTCGCAACAGCCCACCGCAGCAACGCTGGGCCATCAAGTATCTGTGTCTGGGCTTGGGCGGGCTGTTCGCGTACGACTTTTATCTCTATTCCAATGCGGTGCTGTTCAACACCGTGGATCGCGAACTCTGGGACGTGCGCGGCTTTATTCATATCCTGGTGATTCCCTTGATCGCCGTGTCGGCGGCACGTAACCCGCAATGGTCGCTGGATGTGTTTGTCTCCCGGCGCATGGTATTCCACAGCGCCGCCATCCTCGGGGCCGGCACCTATCTCACCTTGATGGCCTTGGGGGGCTATGCCATCCGCTTTCTGGGCGGCGACTGGGGCACCCTGGCCCAGGTGATCTTTCTGTTCGGCGCCGCCCTGTTGCTGTTTGCCTTGATGTTTTCCGGGCAGGTGCGGGCCCGGGTGCGGGTATTTCTCAGCAAGCATTTTTTCAACTACAAATACGACTACCGCGAGGAGTGGCTGAGCTTCATCGGCGCCCTGGCCAGCGAGGAACCCGGGCCCGGCCTGAGCGAGCGCATCCTGCAGGCCCTGGCGGCCATCGTCGACAGCCCGGGCGGCTTGCTGTGGGTGGTCGACGAGCAAACCGGCCGCTTCGAGTTGGCCAGTGAGTGGAACGCCACCGGTCCCGCCGCAGTGGCGGCGGACGACGCCCTGGTGGAGTTTCTCAAGACCAGCGAGTGGCTGGTGGATCTGGATGAGTGGGCGGTGGCGCCCGAGGTCTACGCGTCCTTGACGCTGCCCGCCTGGCTGGCGGCAATCGAGCGCGCCTGGCTGGTGATACCGTTATTCCAGAATCGGCGTATGATTGGCATGGTGCTGCTGCTGCAGTCGCGCGCCGCGCACACGATCAACTGGGAGGACCGCGACCTGCTCAAGACCGCCGCCAGCCAGGCGGCCAGTTATCTGGCTTTATCCCGGGCCAGCGCCGAGCTGGCCAATGCGCGCCAGTTCGAGGCCTTCAACCGGCTGTCGGCCTATGTGGTCCATGACCTTAAGAATGTCGTGGGTCAATTGTCGCTGGTGGTGGCCAACGCCAAGAAGTTCGGCCACAAGCAGGAATTTGTCGACGACGCCATGGCCACGGTGGATAACGCCGTCAACAAGATGCAGCGCATGCTCACCCAGTTGCGCCAAGGGCGTGAAGCGCAGCGCAGCTCGGTCGCCGTGCGCCTGTCGCCCCTGCTGGAAGAGGTGGTGCGCCAGCGTTCGGCACAGCAGCCGGTGCCGGTGTTCAGCGCGGGCGATACCGGTGTGAGTGTCATCGCCGAGCATGACCGCCTGGCGGCGGTGATCGAGCATGTGGTGCAGAACGCCCAGGAGGCCAGCGCCGCCGATGGCCGGGTGGAGCTGCGGTTGACTTCGGATAGTCAAAATGCTGTCATCGAAATACAAGACAACGGCTGCGGCATGGACGAAAAATTTATCCGCGATCGGCTGTTCCGTCCCTTCGACACCACCAAGGGGAATGCTGGCATGGGCATCGGCGCCTATGAGTGCCGCGAGTTCGTGCGCGGCCTGGGCGGAGAGGTGCAGGTGCATAGCCGGCCCGGGGAGGGCACCCTGTTTCGCCTGTCGCTACCCAAGGTGCCAGGTTGATCCGGCGCTGCTCAATTTCTAGATCATTGGAATCGTAAACAGTGAGTCGTGCAAAGCAAGAGCAAAAGAAGCTGCTGGTAGTCGAGGACGATCCCGGCCTGCAGAGCCAGATGAAGTGGTGTTTTGAAGGCTATGACGTCGTGATTGCCGCCGACCGGGGCACAGCCATCAGCGCCCTACGGCGCCACGAGCCGGCGGTGGTGCTGCTCGACCTGGGCTTGCCGCCCGATCCCGAAAATGCCTCCGAAGGCCTGGCCGCACTGGAGGAAATCCTGGCCCTGGCGCCGGCCACCAAGGTGATCGTGGTGACCGGCAACGACGAGCGCGCCAACGCCGTCCAGGCGATCGCCAAGGGCGCCTATGACTTTTATCAAAAGCCGGTGGAACCCGAGGTGCTGGGGCTGTTGGTGGAACGGGCCTACTACCTGTTCGAGCTGGAACAGGAAAACCGCAAGCTGCTGCAGCAGAGCGGCGCCTCGCCCATCGAGGGTATTATCGCCACCAGTCCGCAGATGATGAAGGTCTGCCGCACCATCGAAAAAGTCGCGCCCACCGGGGCGACCACCTTGCTGCTGGGGGAGAGCGGTACGGGTAAAGAGGTCATCGCCCGGGCCCTGCATAATCTCAGCGACCGGGCCAAGAAGCCCTTCGTGGCCATTAACTGCGGCGCCATCCCCGAGACCCTGCTGGAAAGCGAATTGTTCGGTTATGAAAAGGGTGCCTTTACCGGTGCCGGCAAGCAGACCAAGGGCAAGATCGAATATGCCGACGGCGGCACCTTGTTTCTCGATGAGATCGGTGATATTCCCCAATCCTTGCAGGTCAAACTGCTGCGTTTTCTTCAGGAGCGGGTCATCGAACGCCTGGGCGGGCGCGGCGAAATCCCGGTGGATGTGCGCGTAGTCTGCGCCACCAACCAGAATCTCATGCAGCTGGTGGAAAGCGGCGCCTTCCGTGAGGATCTCTATTACCGCATCAGCGAAATCATTATCAACATCCCGCCGCTGCGTGAGCGCGACGGCGATGCCCTGTTGTTGGCCAGGGTGTTCCTGGAACGTTTCGCCCGCGACCATGGCCGCAATCTGCGCGGCTTCACCGAAGACGGTACCCTGGCCGTCGAGAACTACCGCTGGCCCGGCAATGTGCGTGAAATGGAAAACAAGCTCAAGCGCGCCGTGATTATGGCCGAGGGCAATTGCATCAACGCCGAAGCGCTGGAGCTGGACGAAGTGGCCGATGAGGGCAGCATGCCCTTGAATCTGCGCGCGGTGCGCGAGCGCGCCGAGCGTGGCGCCATCGCGCGGGCGATCAATATGTTTGACAATAATATCTCCCAGGCGGCCGAGGCCCTCGGCGTCAGTCGGCCCACCCTGTATGACCTGATGAATAAATACGGTTTGAAGTGATGTGCCGCCGCAGCGGGCGGCGACGCAGATGGAATGGCTGAAATGAAATACTTACCCTTTAAATTAAGCGCCAAGCGCTGCACGCTGGCCGTGTTGTTGGCGCTGGGGCCGACTGCGGTCACGGCCCAACAGGCCGATCGCTATCTCCGCAATGCCGAAGATTATCTTGCGCGGCAGGACTATCAGGCCGCCGTCATCGAATTGAAAAACGCCCTGCAACAGGATCCGCGCCATGTACAGGCCCGTTATCTGCTGGGACAGGCCTATCTAGAGCAGGGCGACGGCGCCGCCGCGGAAAAGGAGATCGCCCGCGCCTTGGAGCTGGGCTTGGCACGGGCCGAGGGCATTCCCCTGCTGGGACGGGCCTATCTGATGCAGGGCGAGGCCGACAAAGTCCTGGATCAGATTCAGATCGATAAGCACGCCGACGCGCGGACGCAGGCCCTGGTGCATGCGCTGCGCGGCGACGCCCAGCTGAGGACGGAATCGATAAGCGCGGCGCGGCAGTCCTACGATGCCGCGTTGGAGCTGCGTCCCGACTTGCCCGAGGCGCTGCTGGGCTTGGCCCGGCTGGCCCTGGTCGCCGGGGACGAGGAGCAGGCCAGGGCGTATGTAAACCGTGCCCTGGCGCAGGCCCCGGACAATATCGACGCCCTGGTGTTCAAGGGCGACTTGTTGTACCGCAGCGGCGACGCCGATGCCGCCCTGGAGGTGTTCCGGCGCGCGCAGGCCATCAAGCCCGGCAACTTCACCGCCTTGCTCGGCAAGGCCATCGCCGAGGTGCGTTTGCGCAAATTTGATTCTGCGGCGGAAGATCTGGGCCGCGTCCTGGAACGGGCGCCGGATCATCCCATGGCCAATTATTTTTACGCCGTGGTACTGTTCCAACAGCAGCAGCTGGACGCCGCCGAAAATGCGCTCCACAAGGTGCTGGTCCAGGCCCCAGGCCATGTTCAGAGCTTGTTGCTACTGGGTGTGACCAACTATTTGCAAGGCGAGCTGGAACAGGCGGAATACTATCTCAGTCAGTTTGTCACCGCGGTGCCCGATCACACCACCGGGCGCAAGGTGCTGGCCAGCGTCTATATCAAGCTGAAGCAAGCCGACCAGGCCATCGCCACCCTCGATGTCATCGCCGATCAAAGCGCCGACGCCCAGCTGCTCGCCCTGCTGGGCACCGCCCATTTGCAACGCGGCGATAACGAAACGGCCACTGAATATCTGCAACGGGCGGTCGAGTTGGCGCCGAATACCGCGGCCCTACGCGCTCAGCTGGCCTTGGGTCGACTGGCCTCCGGTGAAGCGGAGGCCGCCGTCAGTGATCTGGAAATGGCCGTTGATCTGGGCCAGGACATGCCCATGGCGGATATCCTGCTGGTCCATACCCATTTGCGCCAGCAGGCGTTCGATAAGGCGATCGCCGCCGCCCAAAATCTGGTGAAAAAGCATCCCGACAATCCTATGGCTCTCAACCTGCTCGGCGTCAGTCATGCCAATGCCGGGAATCTGGACGCGGCGGAGCGTCAGTTCGAAAAGGTCTTGCAGACCGATCCCGGATACACCGCCGCCTATGCCGGCTTGGCCCAAGTGGCGCTGGGCCAGGCGCGGCCCGAGGCCGCCAAACAGCATTATCTGGATCTGCTGGAGGTGGATGCCAAGCATCTCGGCGCCATGCTGGCGTTGGCACGTCTGGCTGACAGCAATGGCGATCGTGAAACCGCCATGGTGTGGATCAACAAGGCGCGCCAGGCCAAGCCGGAGGCCATCGAGCCCATGCTGTTGCTGGCCAACCACCATCTGACGGCCGGTGAGCCCCTCAAGGCGCTGACGCTGGCCAGGACGGCCTACGATCTGCGCCCGCAGCGCCCCCTGGTGTTGACCCTGTTGGGCAGAGCGCAAATGGCCGCCGGTGACCCAAACAGTGCCCAGGCCACCTTCCGAGAACTGATAGGGCTACAACCCGCTGCACCCGAACCCCTGCTGTTGCTGGCGCAGGCGCAGATCAATGACAAGCAGTGGCGGGCAGCCGCCGAAACCCTGACCCAGGCCGTTACGCTGGATAAGGGCAATGTGCCCGCCCGCCTGTTGTTGGGCCGCGTGAATATCGAGCTGGAGCAGTATCGGCAGGCGACTGAGATAGCCACTCAGCTACAACAGGATCGGCCGACACAGGGGGCGGGTTATGAGCTGGAAGGCGATGTCCATCTCGTGCAAGGCCGGGTGGAGCAAGCTATTGAGGCCTACCGCAGTGCCTTCGCTAAGACTAAGAGCGCTGACTTGGCCGCCAAGCTGCACCGCATCCTGAGGCAGACCGGACGCAGCCAGGAGGCGCTGCAGCCCTTGCAGGCCTGGCTGCAGCAGCACCCCGACGATGCCCATGTCCGCTTGCAGCTGGCCATGGCCTATCAGGGGCTGGGCGAGCTTGATAAGGCGATCGATCATTATCTGCAAACTCTCGCCAGCGAGCCCGACAACGTGGTGGTGTTGAACAACCTGGCTTGGTCTTTTCAGGAACAGGGCGACAAGCGCGCCGTGGAGTATGCGGAGCGGGTCTACCGCCTGGCCGCCGATCGTCCTGCGGTCGTGGATACGGTCGGCTGGATCTTCGTCCAGAACGGTCGCCTCAATCGTGGCTTGGAGCTGTTGCAGGCGGCCAAGATACGTGCACCTCATATCCCCGGCATCGCCTACCATCTCGCCGTGGCCTTCGACCAGGCGGGGCGGCAACAGGAGGCGAAAAAGACCTTGCAGCGCTTGCTGCGGGATTTTGAACGCTTCGATGAGCGCCAGGCGGCACAGCAACTCTTGGAGCGGCTGGACTAGCCGGGCTGTGTTATCGGGCCACCCGGCTCGCCCCCGGTCTAAGCTCAGACGCGTGGCCGCCAGGTGAATCACGCTGCCGAGTTCTCTACGATCCACTGAGGCGCTTCACCGGCTGGCTCCACAGGCGCTAGCCGGCACAACGCCCCTCTCTTGCATGACTCGCTGAACTCTGAAGCGCATAAGCGGCGCCCGCTTGCTCTTGTCTACGGGCACGGACGCATACGCACGCGTGTTATCACGCAAAAAAAAGAGGCCCCAAAAGGGGCCTCCTGAGCGGGAATTTCCCGGCCGACTAGCTTGGCTTACCAGCCACCGCCGCCGCTGTAGCTACCGTCCTTGTCATAGCTGCTGTAGCTACCGTCTTTATCGTAGCCGTCCTTGTCATAGCTACTGTAGCTGCCGTCTTTATCGTAGCCGTCCTTGTCATAGCTACTGTAGCTGCCGTCTTTGTCGTAGCCGTCCTTGTCATAGCCGCTGTAGCTACCGTCCTTGTCGTAGCCGTCCTTGTCATAGCCATCCTTATCGTCGTGGCCATCAACAGTGACAGTGGTGGAATCTGTCGCCGAACATATGGCGCCGGTGGGAAGGTTGCCGGTGACGGTGACCACATTGGTGGTGGTCTTCTCGATACAGGCGGTCTTGGTAACGGTAACGCTTTGGCCGTTGGCAAGCTGGTTGGGGAAACTGATCATACCCAGTTTGTCATCGGAGACCAGGACATTGGCCAGGGCGCTACCTAAATTGCTTACCACATAGGTATAGGTGACCTCGTGGCCGGTGGGGCAGGCGCCGCTGTCATAGCCGTCTTTGTCGTAGTAGCTCTTGCCGACATAGTGGCCGTCCTTGTCGTAGCTGCCATCTTTGTCGTAACTGCCATCTTTGTCGTAACTGCCATCTTTGTCGTAACTGCTGTAGCTATAGCTACCGTCCTTGTCGTAGCTGCTGTCTTTGTCATAGCTGCTATAACGGTCGTATTTATCGTAACTGCTGTAGCTATAGCTGCCGTCCTTGTCGTAGCTGCTATAACGGTCGTATTTGTCATAGCTGCTGTAGCTGCCGTCTTTGTCGTAGCCGTCCTTGTCGTAGTTGCCGATCTTGTCAGGCGTGGCGGTCTTGGTGATATTGAGATCACACAGCGCGGCAATGTAATGGCTGGGATCGGCATCCGTGACCATGGTGTTGTCGAATACCGAGAAGCCCACCACCGAGCCGGTGTTCTCATATTGCCCGGCGACTGCGATTCCTGCGCCTGTGCAGGTCATGCTTGCACCCACTGCCAAGACATCCGTCGGACAAGTAACCGTCACAGCCTGGTCGTCGGTGACCACAATATTGATCAGGTCGACGTTACCGGTATTGGTGACGAAATATTCCCATGTCACGGCGTCACCCACGGACAGGATCGGACCGGTGGGCGTATCGGCATCTTCACCGTTGGTGTGTTTCTCGATGTCGATGGCCGGCGCCGCGGGGATATAGAGACCCGCATCCACGTCCAGATTGGTTTCACCCGAACTCAGGGTGACGCAGTCTGTGGTGCCCGAGGCATCGGCGTCGCTGTCCAGCGTCTCGTCGCCGCCCTGATCTTTCGGGCTGAAGACGTAGCCGGCCGGGCTGACGAATTCGACGAAATACTGCTCGGGCGTCAGGCCGCTGAACAGATAGAAACCGTTAGCATCGGTGCTGGTGGTGGCGATCACAAGCGCAGGTGCGTCGCAGCGGTACAGCCTGACTTCCACACCCGCGATACCGGTATCGCCGTCATCCTGAATACCGTTGCGGTTCAGGTCTTCCCAGACATAGTCGCCCAGGGCGGCCAGCTGGAATACGCCGGCATCGATGGTGCGGTTGCTTTCGCCGGCGGCGAGACTGACGCACGGGCTGTCGCCGTTGCCGTCGGCGTCGCTGTCTCTGGCATCATCAGCGCCCTGATCCTGCAGGGTAAACGCGTCATAACCGACCGGCAGGTTGAAGTGGACCTGATAGTCCCCGGCATCCAGACCGGTAAACAGGTACAGACCGGAGGCATCGGTGAGGGTGGTGGCGATCGGCGTGCCGACACAATCGGTCAGCTCCACGATGACACCGGGGATGCCGGGTTCGTTGGCATCCTGAACACCGTTGGCGTTCATGTCGTGCCAGACATAGTCACCCAATTCGGCCGTGGCGACGACCTGCTCATACATGCCGGCATCGATGGTGAGGTCGTTCTCACCCGACTCCAGATCGACGCATTCGGTCCTGCCGGTGGCCGGGTTGGCGTTGCTGTCGAGCGCCGGAATACCACCGATTTGCGGGCTGAACACGAAGCCGTTGGGCAGCACGAACTCGACCATATAGCTGCCGGGGGCCAGGTTGTCGAACAGATAGAAACCGTTGACATCGGTGGCGATGGTGGCGAGGTTCACCGTGCCGGCGCAATTCCAAAGACGCACGGTCACGCCGCCGATTCCCGGTTCGCCGTCGTCCTGGATACCGTTCTGGTTCAGATCGTTCCAGACGAAATCGCCCAGCGCGGCGGGCCGGTACAGGCCGGCATCCCAAGTCAGGTCGGTTTCACCGGCGGTCAAGGTGGTGCAATCGGCCTGCCCGGTGATCGGGTCGGCATCACTGTCGGTGCCGTCGTTGCCGACGTTTTGTTGAGTGAAGCTGTAACCGGCAGGGGCGACGAATTCGACGTAGTAGTCGCCGGGGGCCAGGTCGGAGAACAGGTAGTTACCGTTAAGGTCGGTCAGCATTGAACCCGCCAGGTCGCCGACACAGGTGTAGAGGTTGACGGTCACATTGGGAATGCCGGGTTCGCCCAGATCCTGGACGCCGTTGGCGTTGCTGTCTTCCCAGACGTAATCACCGATGGCGGCGGTGGCCTGTTCGGGCACAAAGCCCGCATCCCAGGTGTTGTCCACTTCGCCGGCGACCAGGGTGGTACAGATGGTCAGGCCGGTGAACGGATCGGCGTCGCTATCCAGGGCATCCTGAGCGTTGCCATTGGCATCCTGTTGGGTGGGGGTGTAGCCGGCCGGGGTGATGAATTCGACATAGTAATCACCGGGCATCAGGCCGGTGAACTGGTAGTTGCCGCCGGCATTGGTGACGGTGGAGTCCACCAATACGCCGCCGCAGGTATACAGATTGACATTGACACCGGCGATACCGGATTCGCCGTTATCCTGAATACCGTTGCTGTTGTTATCTTCCCAGACATAGTCGCCGATGGCGGCCAGGGTCTGAACCGTGTTGATCTCGGCAATGGTGAGATCCAGCGAGGTGGTCGGGTTGGGGCCGGTATTAATGCGCATTTGCAGCGCGCCGAGGTTAGTGAAGTCTACTGGTCCAGAGCCGCAGCTGACTGATAATACGTCGACCATTCCCAGATTGACGGGGCCCGTACCGCAGTCTTGGAAGATCCCCAGAGGGATGTTGACTGCTGTCGCGGCAGGCACTTCGGGCGAGTAGAACTCGACAATGGAATACGTCCCGGCATCGGTATAGGCCTCCACGGTGAAGCGGAAACCCGCAGTCGGCTGGGCAAACAGAATCTGGAACGAGATTGGGCCTACCGTGCCCCCTTCGGTCAGATCGATACCACCGAGGCCGGTGGGGTCGAGGGTGGTGTCCTGATCGGGGCCGTCCCACTGGACCAGGCCGGTGCCGGTGACCAGTGAATCGGTGCTGAAGTCGAGTACACCAGAGCCGATGGTGATATTCGTTTCAGCGGCACTGCCGCTGGAAATGATCAGAGAATCGGCGTTAATGTCGCGTTGGCCGCCGAGGATAGAGGCGCCGAAGGCCGACGTGTCTGACACGCCGCCGGCGCCCGCCGTCGTGTCGATGGCCTGCTGCGCCACCGTGAAGCTGTCGATAATCCCCGCTTGGGCGGTGGGGACCAGGGCGGGCAGCATGGCCAGGGGCACCAGCAATGCTATCAGCCAACGCCGTAACGTTGCCGCTGTGAATGAATTCCTCATGACGCAGTCTCCTTGCATGTATTTGAATTGTTGTGGTGGCCATGACCGGACGCCAGAGGCGCTAAGCCGGTTGTCGGCGACAGCAAACGGGCTGGACCGTGTTGCAAACGTGCGTTGTTGATGATCGACATAGTGTTTCCTGCTAACTTCGGCACTGCATTTTCGGAACGCGCAGCGCGGGGAGGCATATCTGCATGGATGCAAAGCAATTTTGGTGCCATTGATATTAATGGTTGTTAATCAAGGCCCTGGAAAAACAGCTCTTTCTAAGATGTTAAATTTTTCGACGATTGAGGGGCGCCGGGGCGGCTGAAGAAACAAGTGATAAAGGAATGATCCGGCAGGACGCGGGGAAGGCCGCCCGGGTTTGAACTCGGGCGGCGCGGCTTGGTTGTGGGTATATATCGCGGTCTAGCGCCGCGAAATCAGCTGTTCCGGAGTCGGCTCAGCAGTGCCTCGGCTGCGGCGCGCTCGGGAAAGGCATCCGCCTGTTGCAGTAATTCGGTGAGTAGACCTTCCGCTTCGGCGCCGCGTCCTGCGCCTGCCAGGATCATGGCCCTGTGGAAGGTGAGCGCGGCATCATCGGGGTGTTTTTCGAGTAGGGTGTCGCTGATACGCAGGGCACGTTCGTGTTGGCCGTTTTTCATGAGCACTACCGCCAGGGTATCGCGAATGCCCGCCGACCCGGGCGCCAAGGTATCCGCCTTCTCGGCGTATTGCAGCGCTTGTTTCGGGTCGCTGTCTTGCAGGTGCCAGGCCAGATTGTTGAGGGCGACCAGGTTATTCGGCGAACGCTCAAGTACCGCTTGATACTGCTGCGCAGCGGCGTCATCCTGTTCGCTGAGTGTGTAGGCATTGGCCAGACGCAGGCGCGCGGCCAGGTCGTCAGGGTGTTGTTGCAGCCACTGTTTCAACAAGGCCATGGCGCCCTGACGGTCAGCGGACTCCCAGCGTTGCTGGACCAGCGCCAGCATGTTGGTGCTGGTGGAGTTGTTTTCGAACAGCTCGGCATAAATATCCAGCGCCTTGTCCTGCTGCCCGCTGGCGCGCGCCAATCGGCCTTGCAGCGCCAACACGTCGGGGTTGCCGGGGGCCAGGCGCTTGAGTGTGTCCAGTTGCTGTTGCGCGGCCGCGGTATCCCCTTGGCTGAGCAGGAGCCGGGTCAGCGCCAGGTGGGCGGGCAGGTAGTCGCGGTCGATGCGAGTGCTTTGCTCCAGTTCCTTGCGCACGGCCTGCAGGTTATCGAGCTGGGCATAGGCGAGGCTGAGCAGATAATGGGCCTGGGCGGATTCCGGCTGCAGCGCCACCAAGCGGGCCAGGGTGGCGTGCGCCTCGCCGGAGGCGCGTTGTGCCAGCTGGGCCCGACCCAACACCTCCACCACTTCAGGATGGTCGAAACGGGTTTGGGACAGATCGCCCAGCGCCACGGCGACCTTCTCGGGTTCGCCATTGGCGAGGTGGTGACGGGCCAGGGATGTGCGCGGCTGCACGGCCTCCGGGTGGGCGGCGATAGCCTGCTCCAGATGCGTCACCATGTCGGCTGGGCGTTGTTGCAAATCGTCCAACAGCGCCAGTTTCATCAAGGTGTCCAGGTGATCGGCGTGCTGTGCCAGGATCGCCTCATAGTATTGGCGCGCCGCGGCGTAATCCTGGTCGCTGAGGGCCAGTGCGGCCAGGTTCTGGTTGGCCGTGATGTTGCTCGATTCGATCTGGCGGGCTTTGTTGAACGCCGCCTTGGCCGCTTCAGTCTCGTCTCGCGCCAGTTGCGCCAAGCCAAACATGATATGGGCATCGGCCTGTTCGGGATTGCGCTGGCGATAGCTCTGTGCGATCGCCAGGGCCTGGTCCGGTTTATCATTATCGAGATAGTGACGGATGAGGACTTTGTCGGCGGTGGCTTGGCGTTCGGGGTCAAGCTCGACGGCCTTGTCCAGCATGCGGATGCCCTCGGCCTCATTGTCTTGGGCCAACAGGGCGGCGCCCAGCCGCAGGTAGGCGTCGGCGGAGTCGGGTTGCAGAGCGACGATCTTTTCCAACAGCGAGACACCTTCGTCGCGTTTGCCCTGTTGGATGAGGGCGATGGCGAGCAGATTGAGCGCCGCCACATCTTCGCCATTGGCGTTTACCACCGGGCGCAGCAGCCGTTCCACCGCGGCGAAATCGCCCTCCTGCAACCGGATTTCGGCCAGCAACTTGCGGCCCGGGATAAAGCCCGCATTGGCGGCGACGAAGCGGGATATCAAGTTCTCCGCCTGTTCCCGTTGTCCCAGCTGGTGATGGGTGGCGCCGAGATAGAACAGCGCCGGCATGAATTGGTCGTTGGCCTTAAGCGCCAGTTCCAAGGCCGCCTGAGCTTGGGGGTAGCGCTGCTGATAATAGTGCACCAGGCCCTGGACGTAATGGAGTTCGTAGTAGTTGGGGATGCGTTTTTTGACTTTGTCGATGTCCGCCTGGGCGGCATCGTATTTCTTCAGCTCGACGCGCACCAGGGCACGCTTGAGGCGATCGATCACATTGTTAAAGCGGTTTTCGATGGCCTGAGTGAGGGCGGCTTCCGCCGCCTCGGGGCGCTGTTCGCGGCGTTCGATTTCGCTCAGCAGGCTCCAGGCCGGGGCGTGTGTGTCGTCGCGTTGGAGCAGCTTGTCCAGCAGATCTCTGGCGTGTTCCAGCTCGTTGCGGGCCAGCGCCAGGCGGGCCTGCTCGGTGACGGCCACGGTTGAGTCGGGCTGCAGGGCGAGTGTCCGCTCGACCTTCGCCTGCGCCTCCTCATAACGGTTCTGGGCGATCAAGGCGGTGGCCTGGGCGGCCAGGATCTGTGTCTGCGCCTTGGGCGAGAGCCCCTCGATCGGTAAGGCCAGCACGTCGTCGTACTTGCCCTGGGACGCATAGCTGCGGGCCAGCAGGGGGCGCACCGATTCGTCTACGACACCCAGTTCGCGGGCCCGTTTGAGCTCCTTTTCCGCCGCCGCCGGATCACCCATGTCCAAATGTACATTGCCGAGCAGCCAGCGCGCCTCGGGATTTTCAGGATTCTGTTGCAGCGTATTTTTGAGCTGGATGGAAGCGGCGCGCAGTTCGCCCTTGTCCAGGTGGTCCTTGGCGCGTTCGAGCAACGCCTGTTCGGACAGCTCGGTGCTGCACGCGGCCAGCAGCAGCGGCAATAATAAGGTGATGAACGTCAGGGCAGAATTCTTGGTGGAAAAATCGAACATGCGTGCTCCGCGAGGTCGTGATTTACTATATATACAGGTGGTCCGGGTGTCGTGTTTGATTGATGCGTGTGCCGTTTGGCCGTCGCGGGCCCTGGGCACGCCACATGATGCCCCAGCGCACAAGGGAATACAATCATGCCCTAATTTAAGATCCGGGGGTTTGGTCGGGCGGGGGTGTCAAAATTTTTTACACCGGAGCGCCGCCAGTCGATGGCGGTGTACTTAAGCATGATGTTTATGCCCCGCAAGGCGCTGGGCATTGCGCTCTAAAACTGGTGTATGCTCTGCGCAGCTCGAGGGGGCTTGGGTGTTCGGGGTGCCAAGATGTCGAAATACTTTACATTCATCGTTTTGGAGCGCCGTGGGGCGAGTAATGGATATGTGTAACTTATTGTAAAATATAAAAATAAAAGTTTTGGCACGCAAATCGCATTATGATGAGCGAAGAACAACAATTTTTGAATGATTACAGTTTTCTTAAGGAGCTAGAGATGAAAGGCGAAATGAAATTAATGGTTGGAACCGCGCTGTTGGGCATGAGCATGAGCGCCAACGCGGCTATTATCGATCTGTTTACCACAGATCAGGCTGAGTTGTCCGACGGTACCGTTGGCGGTGGTGGGGTTTCGAGTTCCGTTAGCAGTGGCCTCGGGGATATTCTTACGGGTGTCGGTGATGCTGCGGGTGAACGCGATCTGTTCGTAGAGCTTTTGGATAACGACGGCGTGCCGACTCGTGAAGCAACTATTGGTGTTGCGGGTGGCGTGCTGGATTTCAGTGTTGATAGCCTGGCCGCAGGGACCGGGACCGTGCAATGGGATGGTTTGGACGGCAGCATCGCCCTTGATCCCGATGGTTTGGGTGGTGTGGATCTGACCGCTGGTGGTACTCTTAGCGGCTTTGGTGTCACCACTCTGTTCTCTGACGCGGGTTATGAGTTCCTGGTCGGTGCCTACACCGATGCGACCCACTGGACCGAAATCAGCTTCTCCGCTAGTGCGGTTAACAGTGCCACGACTTCATTCATTCCGTTCTCCGGTTTCACCAACCCCTTCCTGTGCGGCGCGGTGAATCCGGCACCGGGTGTCAACTCCATCACCTGTTCCGATGCCGTCGGTGCCCCGGGTGGTACTCAGGTGGTAGACTTCACCAACCTGGGTGCATTGGAGTTCGTCATCGACCCGAACGGTGGTTCTACCTCGATCGACCTGACCCTTGACCAGATCACCACCATCCCTGAGCCTTCGGTTCTGGGCCTGATGGGCGCAGGTCTGCTGGCCGGTGGTCTGGTTGCACGTCGCAACAAGAAGAATAAGGCCGCTAGCGCCTAATCCAGATTTCAAATTCTGGCTTCTAGACTCGACGCGGTCCCATCTTGGATGGGGCCGCGTTTTTTATTGTTCGAACGTCGCTAATCGAGTCCTCGCCTCCGCGCCTGTTCAGTGCGCCCCGTGATTTCGATACAGATTTGAGTTTGTCCTGCAGCGTTGTAGACTGGCCTCTGTCACGGCCTGTGGAATGAGGACACATGAAGACCGAACCCCTGGACTATCTGCTATCCGCGCTCGCCATCAGCCTGCTCGCGCTATTTTCGCTGGCCGTTACGGCAATGCTTTCCGGCGGGATCACAGCGCTATTACTGGGTGACTATGGTGTATTGGCCGACGCCTTGCTGTTTTTGCTCTTCTATGGGGTGTTTTCAGCGCTGGCCTGCCGCGGCCTGGTGAAACGGGGCCTTA
Organism: Candidatus Tenderia electrophaga; assembly: GCA_001447805.1. NCBI lineage: Bacteria > Pseudomonadati > Pseudomonadota > Gammaproteobacteria > Tenderiales (SeqCode) > Tenderiaceae (SeqCode) > Tenderia (SeqCode) > Tenderia electrophaga (SeqCode). The sequence continues at coordinate 3,007,809 of CP013099.1, read as the reverse complement.
TCCGTGCCGGCACGTTTCCCATGAGCGACCCGGTGTTCCGCTGGTGGAAACTGTTTACGGTCATTTACGAATTCGGCCGCGGCGCGCTGCTGCCCTTTACCACCGTTTTCGCCAAGCCGCTGGTGGCGAAGATGTTCGGCGCCGGGATCGGCCACGACATCGCCCTGGGCGGGCGCCTGGTGGACCCTCAGTTCGTCTCCATCGGCGATGAAGCCATTGTCGGTCAGGATTCGGTGATTACCGCCCATACCATTACCAGCGGCCGGATCATTCTCGATCCGGTGGTCATCGGTGCCCGCGCCACGGTCGGGGTGAATGTGGTGATTATGTCCGGGGTTCAGGTGGGCGAGGGGGCGGTGCTGACCGCCGGGGCCGTGGTGCCGCCCAAGACGGTCATTCCCGCCGGCGAGTTGTGGGGCGGGGTGCCCGCCAGAAAGATCAAGGCCCTCGACAGCGACGCTTAGTCTATCGCTGCCGGAGGGTTCTATGCCAGCAAGTCCTCAATCAATGCCGGAAACAGTTCGCTGACCGGGTAGCGCTGATAGAGGGCTTTGACCTGTACGGCCTGTGCCTTGTAACCGGCCTGCTCAAGTGTCGCACTGACGGCGTCTTTAACGGATTGCCGGGTCACTTGTTCGGAACGCAACAGCCGGCCGGCACCGAAGCGTTCGATGGACGCCATGTTCATGTGCTGGTCCATGTTGCTTGCGATCCCCATCACGGGAACACCCATTGCCAGCGCCTGTTGCGTGGCGGGGCTACCGCCGTTGCAGATGACCAGGCTGGCCCGCGCCGCGGCGGCATCGCCGGGCAGGTAGTCGACCAGGAAGGCGTTATCGGGCACGGGCGTATCGAGGGGGCGGCCCAGGGTGGCGGCGATGACGGTGACGTCTTGATCGCTGAGCGCCTCGAGCGCCAAGGGTAGCAGGTCGTGGCGTCCCGAGCTGCCCAGGTTGAGATAGACAATGGGGCGTTCGCCCGGCAATTCCTCCCACCACGGCGGCAGGGGGATGCTCGGCGACCACAGCACCGGCCCGAGAAAGTGATGATTGGCAGGCGGATTGTGCAGCTCGGTCAATTCCGGAATGTCGGCATAGAGTACATGATCGGCCCAGGTGTAGCTGCGCCTCAGATTATGGCCCAGGGACGGCAGGCCGTGGCGACGCCTGATCTGATTCAAGGGCCGGGCGTGCCAGGCGAAAATCAAGGGACGGACCCAGTCGAACAGGTGTTGCGCCGCGCCGGCGCCGAGCAGGCCGGCCAAGGGGTGTTCGGGGATGGGCGTGCAGCCGCTGGCATAAGGGCTCCAATAGGCATTGGTCACGGTGCAATAGGGCACACCTGCCAGCGGCGCGCTGACGGCCAGTGAGAGGCGAAAATCACCAATGACCAGGTCGGGTTTAAACGCCTCGATGACGCTTAGATCTTCCTCAACATAGCGCTCTAATTGCTGCGCGCTATACACGCGTTGCCCCTTGGCAAGGGCGCGCATAAACATCTCGCTGGCGATGGAGTCAATGCCAATGTGCTCGAATGCCAGATCCGGAAACAGCTTCAAATAGCGGGGATGACAGGCCAGCCGTATATCGAAACGCGCGGCGTCGAGGCTGCGGGCGAGCTGGATGGGCCGCATCACATGGGCCAGGGTGACCGCCTCGGCTACAAACAGGATGCGCGGCCGCGCCGGATGCTCTTGATTAGCGTTCATCATCGCCCAGGCCCTGTCTTTGTGGCGGTGCACCGGGCCTGCCCTGTTCCAGGGTCATCAACAGCGGCGGCAGGAAAAAGAAATCGGCCAGCAGGGCGCAAAAGATGGTGAGCGCCATCAAGGCCCCGGTGCCCGAGTTGAACTCGAAGTCCGACAGGGACAACACCAGAAAGCCGGCGATCAGTACCAGGGACGTGACCCACAGCGCCCGACCCACGGTGGCGAAGGTATAGCGAATCGCCGCCTCCGCGTCCATGCCTTTTTCGCGCCGGGCGTGCAGATATTTGCTCAGAAAATGCACCGTGTCATCGACGATGATCCCCAGACTCATGCTGGCGACGATGGACATGGCGAAGCCGATCTGGCCCACGCTCAGTGCCCACACGCCGAAGGCCATCAGCGCCGGTACCAGATTCGGGACGAGGCTGATGAGGCCGAGTTTGAGCGAGCGCAGGGCGAAGATCAGGATGAAGGAGATCAACACCAGCGCCACCGCCGTGCCGAGCAGAGAGCTGCGGATATTGCGTTCGCCGATGTGGGCGAACATGATGGGCGAACTGGCACCCTCGGTCTGCATGGACGGCGGCGCGTGTTCGCGCAGCCAGGCCTGGGCGCGCGCTTCTAAATCGAGAAGTTCCCGGGAGGAAAGATTGGTGAGCGTAACGGTGACCCGGGTGGCCGATTTGTCGATATTGATGCGATCGTTGAGATCGAGACCGTAGGGCAGCGACATTTCATACAGCAGCAGATACTGGGCGGCAAGGTCGCGTTGCCCGGGGATGCGATACCAGTCCGGATCGTCGCCGTGCAGGTTCTGGTTCAGCCGTTTCATAATGTCCACCAGACTGTGCACATGGATCACATGGGGCTGCTGGCGGTACCAGTCGGTGAAGGCCTGCAGGGTCTCCAGGAACGCCGGCGCACTGATCCCGCCGGGTTCGCTGGCGGCCAGGGAATAGTGGATCTCGTAGATGCCGGTGAGATTTCGATCGATAAACTCGGTGGCCTGGCGCACCGCCGTATCCTCGCTGAAGAATTTGTGAAATTCGTCATTCAAGCGGTTTTGCGGCACGGCGGCGGCCAGGATCACGATCACCAGTCCCACGCCCCACAACAAACTGCGGCGCCGGGCAATGACGAAGTCGGCCAGCGGCGCCATCGTGGTATCCACGGCGCCGGCCTGTGGCCGCCGGCGCACTGGCAGGATCATCATCAGGGCGGGCAGCAGGGTGACCGACAGCAGCAGGGCCACCATGACGCCCATGGCGGCGATGTTGCCCAGGTCGCGCAGTGGCGGTGCATCACTGAAGTTGAGGCTGAGCAGGCCGACGGCGGTGGTCACCGAGGTGAGCACGATGGGCTTGAAATTGAGACACAGGCTCTCGACCATGGCGGCTTGCTTGTCGTTGCCGTCGCGCCGGGCGAAGAGAAAATTGGTCAGCACGTGGACGCAATCGGCGATGGCCAGGGTGGCGATGATGGTCGGGGCGCCGATGGAGGAGGGCGTCAGAATAATGCCCAACCAGCCGGCCAGACCCATGGCCGCGGCGGTTGAGCAGCACACCACCAAGACTGTGCTAAGGGTGCCGGTGGCGGAGCGCAGTAACAGCGCCAGGCCGATGACGACGACCAGGAATGTCGCCGGCACCAGGGTCTTGAGATCGGCTTCGGAATATTCCTGCAACGCATGGTTCATGGCCACGATGCCGGTGACGTAAAAGTCTATCTGCGGGTGTTGCCGTTCGGCCTCGGTCACCAGGCGCTGAATGAACTCCATCACCTCGGGGGTGGCGCGGTGGGCCTCTTTCTCGGGCAGATAGACGGCCACATTGATGGCGGTGACGTCGCCCTCGGGCGCGATCAGCTTATTCACCAGCAGGGGTTCATTCAGGGCGATACGGCGCACGGCCTGGATCTCGGCGTCCGTGAGTTGCGGCGCATCCTCCACCAGCTGCTCCACGATCAGATCATCGCCTTCGCCATAACTGTGCTGAAAGTTGGTGATGGAATCGACGCGGGTGGAATAGGGTGTTTGCCAGGCCGCCTCGGTGAGTTGTTCCACCACGCTCAGCACCTCGCGGTTGAAGACCTGGCCGCGCTCGGGGGCGATGACGATGACGACGTTGTTACTCTTGGTATAGGTCTGTTGCAGTTCTTCGAAGGCTTGCAGCTGTGGATTGTCGGCGCTGAAAAAGAGGCGGTAATCATTGCTGAAGCCCAGCAGTCTGGCGCCGCTGGCGGCCAGTATCACCAGGATAAGGGTGGTGAGAATTACCCCGATGGGATGGGCCGTGACCCATCTGGCCAAGCCCTGCGTCATCGCGCCGCCGGGTCTGAATCGTGTTCAGAGTACATGAGCTGCGCCAGGGGGCGGCGCAGGGAACGTGCCATGGGCGGCGGGCCGAAGCCCAGGCGACCCATGAACACGGCCTTGTCGGCGCGATCCTCGCCCAACAGGTGTGCCAGGCCGCGCGAGACCTTGGCGGCCTTTTGCGCCATGCCCGCGGCCGAGGAGAACGGCACGCCGTCGCGCACATACTCATGGAAGATCAAGGGCGTCATTTCCGGCTGGATGAACAAACCCAGCCGGGTGGCACACAGCCAAAAGCGTTGCATGGCGCGGCCGGCGGCGATGAAATCATCCACGCTCTCGGGTTGTTGCCTGGCCAGCAGGGCGAAATGGCCGGCGCAGGCCAGTCCCGGGATCAGGTCGAGCTGCAGGCGCGGCATCAGGGTGCCGGCCAGGTAGCGGTTCATGAAGCGCACCCGTTGCCAACTCTGCAGGGTCCAGCGCATCAAGCGAGCGGTGAGTGGGTCGACGCCGACGGCCTGATCGGGGATGCGCTCATTGCTGTAGCGCGCGTCCCATTCGATCACGTCGCGATGCACCGCATAGGCCTCGGGCAGAGTGAGCCGCAGCCCGGCATTGCGGAACATCAGGCGCGCCGCCTGCCAGCGGCCGCTCAGGCCTTCCACCCAGGCGACATCGAAATCGGGTCCCAGCGACTCTGCTAACTCCTGTTTATGGCGCTTGCCCAGCGGCCGCGTCTGCATGGGGCGGCGCTGCACGGTGCGCAGCGGCAGATAGGGGATGAGCGGACTGGGCGTGAGTTCGGGGTCGTCCTTGAAATAGACGTCGAAGGTCGGGGTGGTGTCGGGCAGCCCCTTGCGGCGTTGGAACTCGGCGCGCAGGCCGTGACCGCTGGCGGCGATGGCGATGCTTTCCAGCAGGGCCCCCAGCGACATCTGACTGGCATGACCCTGTAGGTCATAGACCACGTGGTCGCGGGTGTCGCGGCCGTGCACCACCAAGTGGTGCTGATCGATGATCTCGAAGCGCCAGGGTTGGGTGTTATCGCCGCTGGGCGCCCAGCGCGCCAGATCGAGGATGTGTTCGAGGGTGCCGCCGGGCGTTTGCGCCACTTCCGCCGACGGGCGGCGGGGTGGCGGTGTGCCCAAACGGCGCCGGGCGATGACCATGCCCAGGCGCTGGAGGGGATTGCGGTTACCGCCCGGGCGCCAGGTGCGCACCAGTTTGTTGCGGTAGGCATCGAAATGCAGCCCCCAGGGCGCCGCGATCACCTTACCGCGTCCCAGCAGGATTTTCAGGGCCTGGGTGGCGGCCGCGCCGGCACAAAGGTCGCAGGCCATGGGCGTGGAGGGGCCGCGGTGATTGGCCAGATCCACTGTGCTCGGGTCGACCAGGTAGCGGCCTTGCAGCATGGCCGGCGAGAGCCCGAGCAAAAAGCGCAGCAGCTGTTCCTGTTCGGTTTCGCCTTCGAGGCGGAAATATTCCTCGAAGCTCATTTTGCCGGGAATGAAATTCAGCAGGGCGGTGCCCATGCCCAGCGGCGCTGCCGTGACGGCGGGGATGCCCAGCTCGGTGCAGGCGGCAAATACCGCGCGCCGCGCCGGCACGGCGAAAAAGTCCAGGCCGTCCACATACAGATCCACATTCTCCAGAAATTCGTAGACATTGTCTTGCTGTACGCCCTGCGGAAACACGCGTATATCCAGCTCGGGATTGATGTCGCGTGCCATGCGAGTGAGCACGTCGGCCTTGGGTTGATTCAGGGCCGAAACCGTCGCCCCCGCCTGGCGGTTGAAGTTGGGCAGTTCGAAGCTGTCGAAGTCGGACAGGTGGAAATTGCCGATTCCCAGGCGGGTCAGGGTGAGCAGGTGACTGCCGCCCACGCCGCCGAGACCGGCGATGGCGATGCGTTTGTGGCGCAGCAGGGATTGTTCGGCCTGGGTGAGCCAGCCGATATTGCGTGAAAATGCAGTGCCGTAATCGAATGTGTCCGTCACTTTATTTACTCTCTCCGTGAGTCCCCTGGGGTGATATCGGCCCGGGAGTGATTTTATGTATACACGGGTCCGTTGACTACACTTCAGATGAGTGGATTGAAGCATTAATCGAAGCCGATTCCGAAAACTGTGACAGAGTTTTCTAATACGTTCACCGCGCTGCGTCGATAGTAGCATTACGACGACAGCAAGATAGAGCCAGGCACAGACGCGCTTGCGCCAAGGTCGGGAGGCCACCTGAATGAAGCAGAACGCCAGTCTGATTGAAACCTACAACGATTATTTCGACATCGAGGTGGCGGATACGCCAGACCTGCTGCGTGAGGTGTTTGCGCTGCGCTACCAGGTCTATTGTGTTGAAAACCCGTTTGAAAATGCCGCCGACTTTCCCGATCAACTGGAAAAAGATGTATTTGACGACCGCTCCGTCCACGGATTGGTGCGTTATCGGCCGACAGGCTGGGTGGTGGCCACGGTGCGCCTGGTATTGCCGGATAACGACGATCCGGGGACTGCGTTCCCCATTGAGCAGAATTGCGCCGCTTCTTTCGCGTTGTCCGGGCTCAACACGCGGTTATTGCCGCGCCGTTCGTTGGCGGAAATCTCCCGTTTCGCGGTCTCCAAGGAGCTCAAGCGCAGGGCCGGCGAGGCGGACACCCTGGCCGGTGTCGGCCCCGACCCGGAGGCCTACGTGAAGCCCCTCAATAACGGCAAGCGTTTGATTCCTCACGTCACATTGGGTCTATTCGCCGCCATTGTGCGCATGAGTGCGGCCCATGATATCAGTCATTGGTACGCAGTCATGGAACCTTCCTTACTACGCCTGCTGACCCGTTTCGGGATCGAGTTTACCCCCATCGGTGAACCGGTGGATTATCACGGCCTGCGTCAACCCTGCTTCGGTGCCGTGGAACAGGTGCTCGAAGGAATGTGGAAAAAACGCCAGGATGTGTGGGCGTTGATCACCGGCGACGGTGCCGATTGGCCGCCGCCGGCCAGATATACCAGCGCGTCTCGCTAGCCCGTATGAATCGCCGCCCGCTGAGAAATGCGGGCGCCGCGCAGCATCGGCCCCCGCTTTTTCAGGAAGCCGCCCCTGAGCGCCGTACGTCTCCCGGTACGCGCTCGCAATCCGAGCGTCGTCTCAGCCGTTGCCTTATCCTTGCAAAACAGCGGGAATCAATGGACACACTGCGTCCGCGCCAATTATGATACCCGTGGGGATGTAGCAGTGACGGGGGTGCGTTTTTTAGCACCAGGGATGTGCGTCCAAAATAACTATAACTAGTACATGCTGGGGTAATTAAACCAATAACCGCAGAGGGACTAGGAAGTCATGACTCATTTATTAGAAGGATTTCAGCAAACCTTCGACGTTGTCCATGCCGACAACCAGGCACTGATTGAACAGTCGTTCGCGCTGCGCTATCAGGTGTATTGCCTGGAAAAGGATTTTGAGGCCTCGAGCTGCTTTGATGAGGATAAAGAATCCGATCAATATGATATGCGTTCGGTTCACAGTCTGGTCTATCACCGGCGTCTGGCGCGATATATTGGCAGCGTCAGGCTGGTGCTTGCCGATCGGCAAGCACCGGACGCGCCGTTTCCGATCGAGAATCTTTGTCGTAATCTGCATCGGGCGCGATTGGCTGTGGCGCATAGACGCGCTTCTTTCCAGGTGGCCGAAATTTCGCGCTTTGCGGTGTCGAAGCTGCGCCGGGCGGGTGCTGGGAATGAGACGGATCTAACAGGTATCAGCGCGCGGCCCTCTTCGTTGGCGTCTGCGGCCAAGCCCGAAAACGAAATCTTGCCCCACGCCACACTGGGTTTGTTTACCGCAATTGTGCGCATGAGCGCGGCGAATGAAGTCAGTCACTGGTATGCGCTGATGGAGCCAACCTTGTCGCGCCTGCTGAGTCGCTTCGGAATCTATTTCCAGCCTGTCGGGCCGCTACTCGACCACCGGGGCAGGCGCCAGCCGGTCATGGGGGATATCGATCGAGTGCTCGCCAGGATCTTTGTGGAACGCCCCGATGTGTGGGAGTTGATTACCGACGCCGGGCGCACCTGGCCACTCAACGAATCGCTCGCGGCACAGATGTGCAAGCCCGCTGCCGATGCCACGCTCGCGGCGAGCCGTCCCCGGGATTACAGTCCGTATCGTTTGCTGGAAGGTGTTCCGGCGGAGGGTTTCGAGCGGGTGTTCGCCAAACGTATCCCAGTTGGTGCCGCTTAATTTTTTTTGGGGCATATACGACAGGACATCATTCATCCGCCTGTGGTAGGTGACTGTTTCGTCGATCTGTTGTATTCGTTGCGCGTTTCAATCTACGCATCGAATCGTGTCGCCACGCCAGCCTGCACGGCTTCAAAGAGGCTCGGCATTTCCGTGTTATGTTTAACATATTGATATTTATGTCATTGCAGGCGGGTCGGCGAGTGGGCGCTAAGCCGCGACCCCCCCCGAGCGGTAAATTCATCTTAATTTATGTTGATATTTGCCGGGTTGAGTGTCCGGGGCGGTGCGCTCGAGTGAGCGTGTTCAGGCGGGACGGTTTGACTGCTTTTACCAGGCAAACTGCAGGGCTTAGGCTGTCTTGAAAGGGGCCTGAGCTGGTATAATCCCGCGCTGATATTCAAACTGGTTCATCAAGGTTTCGTCGTTGCGGACGAAGTATTGTGGTGATCGCTTACGTATTGGCAGGGGAAAACATGGTGCAAAACAATTACATCAAGATACCACTCATGCTGCTTTGTGTGCTGAGCTTGCTGGGTTTGGGCGGCTGCACAGGCAACGTTAAACCTGCCTCCTCTATGAAAGACATTAAGTCCATTCCCGATTACAACTACATCATCGGCCCGGGTGACAATGTCAATATTTTCGTTTGGCGTAATCCGGAAGTGTCCATGTCCGTGCCGGTTCGCCCCGACGGTAAGATCACCACCCCGCTGGTTGAGGACCTCCAGGCCAGCGGCAAAACCCCGACCGAGTTGGCGCGCAAAATCGAGGAAGTGTTGGGAACCTACATAAAGGACCCTTCCGTCACCGTGATCGTCACCGGTTTCGTCGGCCCGTATGATCAACAAGTCCGCGTCATCGGTGAAGCCACCAGTCCCCAGGCCCTGCCTTATCGTGAAAATATGACGCTGTTGGATTTGATGATCGCCGTCGGGGGATTGACCGAATTCGCAGCGGGAAACAATGCGGTGTTGGTCCGCAGAGTCAACGGTCGTGAAATGCAATACCGACTGCGCATTGATGATCTCATCGACGAGGGGGATATCAGTGCCAATGTCCCCATGCTTCCGGGCGACATTCTCATCGTGCCCGAGTCGTGGTTCTAGCGGTACCCGTTTTTTAGGAAGCCAATAAGCAATGCAAGAGATACTGGATCAATTTTACGGTTACGTGCGCGGTATCTGGCGCCGCCGCTGGCCGATGATATTGGTGGCCTGGGCGGTGTGTATGGCGGGCTGGCCCGTGGTCCTGCAAATGCCTGATGAGTATAGTGCCGCTGCAAAGGTCCATGTGGATACCCGCTCCATGCTCGGTCCGTTGTTGCGCGGTATCGCCGCGCAAACCAATCTCGGCCAGGAAGTCTCCTTGATGACGCGCACCTTGTTGAGTCGCCCCAATCTGGAAAAGGTCGCGCGTATGACCGATCTGGACCTGCGTGCCAAGACGCCGGCGGCGATGGAGTCCTTGCTCGATTCACTCAAGAATCGCATCTCGCTGCGCAGTACCGGGCGAGAAAACATCTATACCATCAGTTTTAGTGACAGTGATCCGCAACTGGCCAAGAGGGTTGTGCAGTCTCTTTTGACGATATTCGTGGAGACCTCGCTGGGGTCTACGCGCAAGGACACCGACAGCGCCCAGCGTTTCCTCGATGAACAAATAGGGGAGTATGAGGCCCGCTTGGTCGAAGCAGAGAACCGGCTCAAGGAATTCAAACGCGACAATGTCGGCATCATGCCGGGTGAGGGCGAGAACTACTACGGGCGTTTGCAGACAGCCATGGGTCAGCTGAAAGAGGCTGAGTTGCAACTGGAAGAAGCCGCCAACCGACGCAACGAACTCGAGGCGCAACTGGAGGACGCCCGATTGGACCTGGAGGACGGCCTGCTGACTCAGAACAGAATCGCCTTATCCAGCCCCCTGGATGCGCGCATCCAAAATCTCCGGACCAAACTCGATGAGTTGTTGCTTAAGTATACGGAGAAGCACCCGGATGTGGTGGCCATCGAGACCACCATTGCCGACCTGGAGGCCCAGAAACAGACGGAGCTTGAAGACATGTCCGGCCTCGGCGGCGGCAGTGGCTCCGGTGAAAATCCCATCATCCAGCAATTAAAGATCGCTCTGGGTGAGGCCGAGGCGGTGGTGGCATCGCTCAAGGTCCGGGTGGACGAGTACAGAAAACGGGTCAATTTCCTCGAGGAGAGGGTCGACACCATCCCCGAGGTCGAGGCCAAGCTGAAGGATCTTAACCGCGACTATGGCATCCTCAAGAGTAGCTATGAATCCCTGTTGCAGCGCCGTGAACAGGCACGCATGGCGGAAAAGGCCGATGCCACCGGCGAAGGGGTGAAATTCCGTGTCATCGAACCGCCGCGGGTGCCGCTGGACCCTTCGGGTCCCAACCGCACCCTGTTTATGGGCGTCGTATTGTTAGCAGGGCTGGGCGCCGGTTTGGGCATCGCCCTCTTGTTATCCCAACTGAAAACCACCTTTGATAACCGTACTATGCTGCGCAATGTCACTGACCTTCCCGTGTTGGGCACCATTTCCATGGAGTGGACGCCGGCGCAACGCGTCAAAATGCGTATCGAGGTGGTGGTGTTTACCTTTTTTACTCTGCTGTTGATGCTGGCCTACGGCGCGGCCGTCGTTTTTCAGGACCACGGAGTCAGTCTGATGGCCCGCTTAGGGTGACGCTTTGAGGATGTTATGAATACGATAGAAAAAGCCATTGGCAGACTGGGTGCGGCGAAAAAGACTGAAGCGCAGGTGCCGGTCGATGTGCCTGTCCAGGTGGAGGGCGATCTGAACCTGGGCCAGACGGCGTTGCATAGCGCCAAGGGCGACGAAAAGAAGACATCTAAGAATCGCATCTCATTGGATCTGGCCCGCCTCGAGCGCATGGGCTTTCTGACGCCGGAAAGTGGACGCGGTCAGCTGACTGAGGAAATCAGGCACATCAAGCGCCCCCTGCTGCTCAATGCCTTCCAAAAAGGGATTTCACATGGAGACAGCTCCAACCTGATTATGGTGACCAGCGCCCGTCCCGGCGAGGGTAAGACCTTCACCTCCGTGAATCTGGCCATGAGTATCGCTAAGGAGCGGGGCAAGACCGTATTGCTGGTCGATGCGGATGTGGCCAAGCCCAATGTCTCGCGTACCCTGGGCTTGCCGTCCAAACTGCCAGGGCTGGTGGATTACCTGTCGGATGATTCCCTGACGCTTGCCGATACCATGCTCAAGACCAACGTGCCCAATCTGCGCGTACTGACGTCGGGCCGTACCCATATCCATTCCACCGAGTTGCTGGCCAGCGAGGCCATGCGCCTATTGGTGGAGGAGTTATCCCAGCGCTATTCGGACCGCGTGGTGATTTTTGATTCACCTCCTATGCTGGCCACTACCGAGGCTGCGGTTCTGGCCGGCCTGGTCGGCCAAATCGTGGTGGTGGTCGAGGCGGAAAAGACCACCAAGCAAGAGATCAACGAGGCCGTGGGGATGCTGGACCAATCGAAGATGATCGGCTTGGTCCTGAATAAAGCCCGGACAATGTTTACATCGGATTACTATGGTTACTACGGTTACTATGGCTCATCCGGTGAGTAGCCTGGGTCAGTCCGAAAAGCTAAGAATTCACAATAGCGATTCCCTTCCCGGTTTCCGGGTGCTGGTTGGCGGGATTGTATTTGCCTGTCTGCCAGTTAGTACCCTGGCGGCGGAATGGGATGCCACGGCGCGATTACATCTATCAGAGATCTATACGGATAACCTGCGCCTGGCGGTAGATGACGAAGAGCACGAAAGTATCACGCAGATCAACCCCGGTTTTTCGTTGACGGGGCGCGGCGCCAGGGTGAGGGTGGGCGCCGACTATACCATGCAAAATCTCTTTTACGCCCATAATCCCGACAGCAACACCACCCATCACCAGCTTCGGGCCTGGGAGCAAAGTGAACTCATTAAAGACTGGTTTTATTTCGACTCAAGCGCCTCGATTTCTCAGCAACTGGTCAGTCCGAGTGAGCGCGTTTCTGTGGACAATTTGAACCTGACCGGCAATCGCAGTGACGTAGTGACGTTCCAGGTCGAACCGTACATCAAGCGCGATCTCGGCGCCTACGCCACCACCGAGCTGCGCTATTCCCACGGCTGGGTTGACTATGAGGCCGACGGCGTATCCGATACCCAATCCAGCACGGCCAGCGGTTACATTGCCAACGGGTATGGCGCAACGCATCTGTTCTGGCGTCTCGCCCATCGTGAACAACGAGAGATTCGCGACGACGCCGCCGATTCAACGCGCAGCTCCACCACGGGCATGATGCGTTATCGCGTGCTGTCGACGCTCTCCTTGATCGGTTACGCCGGTCGTGAGGAGAACGATATCCAGAGTAACAGACCCAGTCCCGACGGGACCTATTGGAGCGCCGGATTCAGGTGGCATCCCAGTCCCAAGTTATCGTTGGAGGCGACCAAGGGGCGAAATGAAGAGCAGGCACACCTGCAGTGGAGCCCTATCACCCGCACCGCCATCGATATCAGTTATCGCGATCGCGATGTGGGCTTGAACACCTCGGAGACCTGGAACGGCACTCTCAGTCACCGCACGCGCCGCAGTACGTGGGCCCTGAGCTACACGGAAGAGGTGACCAACGACCAGTTTTTGGCCCTTCAGGGACAGGAGGCGGGCTTCTTGGTTGATTCCCAGGGCCAGGTGAGCTCCGATCCCAATACCGGTGAACCGGCGATCGGCTTTCGCGATGTATTCGGCTTGAGCAACCAGGAATTTCTGCGCACGCGGGCGCAGCTGTCAATGAATTATCGCAGCGGCAAGAGTACTGTAAGCTTGTCGGTGTATGATGAAACGCGCACCTACGAGCTGAGCGCCGCGGAGCTTGAAACAAAAGGCGGCAGCGCCTCCTGGAATTGGCGCTTCGCCGCGCGGACATCTTCGCGCATCAGTGTGCAGGGCCAGCGCTACGAGGCTTTGAACAGCAGCGACCCCGGCCAAACTGTTAAAACCAGTTTAAGCCTGGCTCGGCAGCTGAGCCCGCGGACCAATGCCAGGGTCGAGGTGAGTCACCTGGACGGCGAAGAAGTCGGTACGCAGGCGAAATACGACGAAAATCGTGTCTCGTTACACTTGAACATGAATTTTTAGGGGGACTACAAAGACATGTATGAGTCGTTTTACAGATTTTCCGCCAAACCGTTTCAGCTCAGCCCTGATCCCAAATTCTTTTTCGGCAGCCAGGGCCACAAGCGCGCCATGTCCTACCTGCGCTATGGTTTGACTCAGGGGGAAGGCTTCATCGTCATTACCGGCGGCGTGGGCACCGGCAAGACCACCCTGGTGAGAACCCTGTTCGCCGATCTGGCCGAGGAGAACATCGTCGCCGCCCAGCTGGTCAACACCCACCTGGAGGCCGACGACACCCTGCGCATGGTGGCCGCGTCCTTCGGCCTTGCCCACGAAGGGGCAAGCAAGGCCGCCATTCTGAAAAATCTGGAGACCTTTCTCATGGCCCGTGCGCGCGAAGGCAAGCGCGTGCTGTTGGTGGTGGACGAGGCCCAGAACCTGCCGCCCGAATCCCTGGAGGAACTGCGCATGCTGTCCAACTTCGAGGCTGGCGGCCGTTCCCTGTTGCAGAGCTTTTTGCTGGGGCAGAGCGGCTTCAAGGACACGATTCAGATCGAGAGGCTGGAACAGTTACGGCAGCGCATTATCGCCGCCTTCCATCTGGAACCCCTGAGCCCCGAGGAGACCCGGGATTACATCGAACACCGCATGCGGCTGGTAGGTTGGCAGGGCGATCCGGAGATCAGCGTCGAGGCCCATCAGGCCATCTTCGAGATCAGCGGCGGCGTGCCGCGTCGCATCAATAATTTTTGTGACCGGCTGCTGCTCTACGGTTATCTCGAAGAGCTGCACGCGCTGGAACTGAAGCATGTTCAGGAAGTCGCCAACGAGCTTAAGCAGGAGACGCCCGCCACCGCCTCAGAGGCAGCGGCGCACGACCCCGAGCCTGAGTTACCGGAATTGCCCTCGGCGCCGATCCACGTGGGCATTTCGCAAAGCCGCGAGTCCGAGCAGCTGGAAGGCGTTGAGACCCGGGTGGGTATACTGGAAGAGCGCATCGATATCCTGGAGCGCGCCTTGAGACGCTTCCTGGAAACCAGTCGGCGCTAATTTGCACTGATAGATAAAGGCAGTACCCCATGGCAAAAATAAAAATCGTCTGCGTGGTGGGCGCGCGCCCCAACTTTATGAAGATCGCGCCCATCATGGCGCAATTGAATAAACCCGACAGCAAATTCGAACCCTTTCTGGTGCATACCGGCCAGCATTACGATGCCGACATGAAGCATCGCTTTTTCGATCAGCTCGGCATTCCCGAGCCGGACATGGATCTGGGTGTCGGTTCGGGCACACATGGCGAACAGACCGCGGAGATCATGAAGCGCTTTGAGCCGGTGCTGGAGCAACAACAACCGGCGGCGATTCTGGTGGTCGGGGATGTCAACTCCACCATCGCCTGTGCCCTGGTGGCGGTGAAGAAAAATATCAAGGTCATCCACGTGGAAGCCGGCCTGCGCAGCTACGACCGCGCCATGCCCGAAGAGATCAACCGCGTGCTGACCGATCAGATTTCCGACCTGCTGTTCACCACTGAACGCCAAGCGCATGACAACCTGCAGCGCGAAGGCATCGCCGCTGAGCGTGTTCACTTCGTCGGTAATGTCATGATCGATACCCTACTCGGACATGTAAAGCGGGCGGTGCCGCTACAGCAGACCTTGTCCGGTCTTGCTCAGAGCGAACAGTTTTTTAGCGACAAAGGCTTTGCCCTGCTCACCCTGCATCGTCCGTCCAATGTGGACAATCGGGAAACGCTTGAGCGACTGCTGTCCGTCGTCGCCGAAATCAGTGAACAGTTGCCGGTAATCTTCCCGGTGCATCCACGCACCGCCAGCCGCATGGCGCAATTTTCCCTGGCTGCGCTGATTGATACCCCACGCATCTGCCGCCTGGCCCCGCTGGGCTATTTGGAGTTATTGGGGGCGATGTCCAAGGCTAAACTGGTGCTGACCGATTCGGGCGGCATTCAAGAGGAAACGACTGCCCTGGGGGTACCCTGTATCACCTTGCGCGAGAATACCGAACGGCCTATCACCGTGACGCAGGGCACCAATGTCATCGTCGGCACCGATGCGGACAAGATTCGCCGGGCGGTCGACGACGTGTTAACTAGCGGCGGCAAGGCAGGCCGTATTCCCGAATACTGGGACGGCAAGGCCGCCGCGCGCATCGTGGCCGTTCTCGAGGAGCGACTCTAAACCATGATTCGCAACGCCATGACGGTGGACGTCGAGGACTATTTTCAGGTCTCGGCCTTCGAACCCTATATCAAACGCGACGACTGGGACCGCCTCGACTGCCGGGTGGAACGCAATACTCAGCGCATCCTCGACCTGTTCGATCAGCACAGCGTGAAGGCCACCTTTTTCATGCTCGGCTGGGTGGCCGAGCGTTATCCCGGCTTGATCAAGCGCATTGTCGAATCGGGTCACGAGTTGGCCAGTCATGGTTACGAGCACATCCGCGTCACCCAGCAGCAGCCTGACCAGTTCCGCGCCGACGTCATGCGCACCAAGGCGCTGTTGGAAGACATGGGCGGTGTGCCGGTGCGCGGCTATCGCGCCGCCAGTTACTCCATCGGCGCCAAAAATCTGTGGGCGCTGGAAGTGCTGCAAGAGGCCGGCCACGAGTACAGTTCCAGCATCTATCCCATCAAGCACGATCTATACGGCATGCCCCAGGCGCCGCGTTTTCCTTTTTATCCCAACGGCGATGACGGTCTGCTGGAAGTGCCAGTGACCACCTTCACCCTGGCCAAGCGGCGCTTTCCCTGCGGCGGGGGCGGTTACTTTCGCCTGTTCCCCTATCCGATTTACCGCTGGGCCATGCGCCGCGTCAACAACAAAGACGGGCAGCCCGGCGTGTTCTATTTTCACCCCTGGGAAATCGACCCCGAACAACCGCGCCAGACCGGCATCAGCGCCAAGACCCGTTTCCGTCATTACCTCAATCTGGAACGCATGGAGGCCCGCTTGGAACAATTGTTGCGCGATTTTTCCTGGGGCCGCATGGATACAGTATTCGTCGACGCCCGGTAAATCACACGCCCAGTGGAACAGCAGGAGATTAAGGCAGTGCAAATCAAACAGCTGACAGAGCAGGATGTTCAGCGCTGGGACAACTATGTGGAGCAGGCGCAGGCGGCCACTTTTTTCCATCGCGCCGGTTGGCGTCGGGTGTTGGAGCAGGCCTTCGGTCACCAGGGCCGTTTTCTGTACGCCGAGCGCGACGGGGCTATCACAGGCATCCTGCCACTCGGTCATATCCGCAGTCGTATCTTCGGTAATAGTTTGGTGTCGACGCCCTTCTGCGTCTACGGCGGCATTGTCGCCGACGATGAGGCCGCTCGGCAGGCCCTGGAACAGGCCGCTATCGAGCTGGCCCAGGCACTCGGTGTCGACTGCCTGGAACTGCGTAATCAGTCGCCGCAGCACAAGGACTGGCCCGCCAAGCGCGACTTGTATGTCACCTTCCGCAAAGCGATCGACCCCGACCTCGATCAGAACATGCAGAACATCCCGCGCAAGCAGCGCGCCATGGTGCGCAAGGGCATCAAGGCCGGGCTCGAAAGCGCCTGGGATGAGAACATCGAGCGTCTCTATGATGCCTATTCCCAGAGCGTTCACGCCTTGGGCACGCCGGTATTCTCCAAGCGTTATTTTCAAGTATTGAAACAGGTATTCGGTGATGACTGTCGCATCCTGAGCGTGACCCAGGACGGACAGTTGGTCGCCAGCGTCATGAATTTCTATTTCAAAGATCAAGTCTTGCCTTATTACGGCGGCGGCACCGAGCTGGCCCGTGCCGTCAAGGGTAATGACTTCATGTATTGGGAGGTGATGCGCCACGCCTGTGAAACCGGCGTCAAGGTTTTCGACTACGGGCGCAGCAAGGTCGGCACCGGATCCTACAGCTTCAAGAAAAACTGGGGCTTCGAACCGGAGCCGCTGCACTACGAATACGTGCTGGTCAAGGCCGACGCGGTCCCGGATGTCAATCCCTTGAATCCGAAATACCGCCTGTTCATCGGCGCATGGAAAAAGATGCCCCTGGCCATGACGCGTATGATCGGGCCGCACATCGTCAAGAATCTAGGCTGAGCGGCATTGGCGGCGGCGATGAAGAAGAAACTGCTTTACCTGGTGCATCGCATCCCTTATCCGCCCAATAAGGGCGACAAGATCCGTTCCTTCAATATCCTCAAGTGTCTGGCTCGGCATTATGAGATTCATCTCGCCACCTTCGTCGATGACGACGATGACTGGCAGCACCGGCCGGCCTTGGAGGCGTATTGCGCCGACGTCTATGCCGCGCCTCTAAACCCCGCGGTGGCGAAGCTCAAGAGTCTGCCCGCCCTGCTGGGCAGTGCGCCCTTGAGTCTGCCGTATTATCGCCAGGTCGGTCTGGCCGATTGGGTGGAGGCGCAGCGGATGCGGCATGAGTTTCACGCCGTGCTGGTGTTCTCCTCCGCCATGGCCCAGTACGTCATGGGTGAACGCTGGTCCGGTGTGCGCCGCGTGATCGATTTCGTCGACGTGGATTCGGACAAATGGCGGCAATATGCCGCGGCTAAATCCTGGCCCATGAACTGGATTTACCGGCGCGAGGGCCGCACCCTGCTGGCCTATGAGCGCAAAGTCGCCGCTTGTTTCGATAACAGCTTTTTTGTCTCGGAGCAGGAGGCGGATTTGTTCAAGAGCCTGGCGCCCGAAGCGGCGCCGCGGGTGAGCTTCGTCAACAACGGTGTGGATACGGATTATTTCACGCCGCAGCAGGACTATGTCAGTCCCTATGCCGAGGGCGAGCAAGTGATGGTGTTTACCGGGGCCATGGATTATTGGGCCAACGTGGACGCCGTCAGCTGGTTCGCAGAGCAGGTCTTGCCGCGGGTGCGTGAGCGCCATGCGCGGGCGCGCTTCTACATCGTCGGTTCGCGTCCCACGCGTCAAGTGCAACAGCTGGCCGATCAAGACGGCGTGACGGTGACCGGCGCGGTAAAAGACATCCGCCCCTATCTGGCCCATGCGTGTATCGCGGTGGCGCCGCTACGCCTGGCCCGCGGCGTACAGAACAAGGTGCTGGAGGCCATGGCCATGGCGCGGCCGGTGGTGGCTACGCCCCAGGCCCTGGACGGCCTGGAGGCTCAGGTCGGCGTCGAGGTATTGCAGGCCGACAATGAAGCGGCCTTTGTCGATACCCTGGACACGCTGATGCAACAGGACCAGGCGGATGATCTCGGCCCGGCGGCGCGCAGGCGGGTGATCGAATCCTACAGTTGGCAGCACAATCTGTCGCGTTTAGAGACCATGCTGGCCGGATAATGCTATGAATGCAGAACAGCACACCATAACCCAAGCAGGTGGACCCGCAATCTCGCCGACCACTATCGCCACGTTGATTGCCCTGACCCTGGCCGCGGGGCTGCTGATATTTTGGCCGACCAGCGCCTCCATGGTGGCCATCTGGTGGCGCTCCGAGACCTTCGCCCACGGGTTCTTTATTCTGCCCATCAGTCTCTACTTTATCTGGCAGCGGCGCGAACAGCTTGCCCATACGCCTTTGCGGCCTGATTACAAGGCCCTGGCGCCCTTGTTCGCTTTGGGCATGCTGTGGTGGTTGGCCAATGCCATCGACGTGCTGGTGGTGCAACAGCTGGCGCTGGTGGCCATGCTGCCGGTGCTGGTGTGGGTCGTGTTCGGTTGGCGGATGCTGCGCAGCTTAGCCTTTCCGTTGGGCTTTCTTATCTTTGCCGTCCCCATGGGCGAAGGCCTGATCCCGCCGCTGATGAACTTTACCGCCGAATTCACCGTCAAGATGCTGCAACTCACCGGCATCCCCGTGTTCAAGGAAGGACTGTTCTTCGAGATACCGGGCAGCCGCTGGTCAGTGGTGGAAGGCTGCAGCGGGGTGCGTTACCTCATCGCCTCCGTCACCCTGGGGGTGCTTTACGCCTATGTCACCTATCGCAGCCTGACGCGCCGCCTGCTGTTTGTCCTGGCGGCCATCGTCGTTCCCATCATCGCCAACGGGCTGCGCGCCTACATGATCGTCATGATCTCCCATCTCAGCGACCACAAACTGGCCCATGGCGTGGATCACTTTATTTACGGCTGGGTGTTCTTCGGTATTGTCATGCTGTTGTTGTTCTGGCTTGGATCGTTTTGGCGCGAAGACGACGAAGCCCGGCAGCCGCAGATCGACGCCCAGTCTGCGGAAAGTCCAGGGGCGCCTTGCGTCGACCGTAAGTCCATGTCCGTTGCCGCGCTGGCGGCCTTCGCCGTGTTGATCATCTGGCCCGCTGCGGCCGCTATCAACACTCACCAAGATCAAGGTTTGGACGTAAACCTAAGCATGCCCGAGGCCCAGAACGGTTGGCGTCAAGCGCCCACATCGCTGACGCCATGGCGGCCGCGTTATCTGGGTATGGACGCCGAGCTGGAACAGACCTACGTCAAAGACGGTCGACGTGTCAGTCTGTATCTGGCCTATTATCGCACGCAGCGCCAGGGCGCCGAGCTTATCAACTCCCAAAACGTGATGGTGGAGCAGAAACACCCCGTATGGAGTCAGGTCGGTAACCGACCCGCCCAGTTGCAGGTGCGTGGTGAGCAACTCCCCATCCGCAAGGCAAAGCTGCGCTCCGCCCAGCAAAATCTTGTCGTTTACTATTGGGATTGGTTCGGCGGCGAATATGCCGCCAACGACTATGTCGCCAAACTGTTGGAGGCAAAGAACACCCTGTTGGGTGGGCGCACCGATGCCGCAGGGGTTATCATCGCCGCCGAATTCGAGACCGAAGCGACGCGGGCCGAAGCGCTTATCAAAGAATACATTTCCGATATGTATCCGGCTGTTGAAACCAGCCTTTACCGAGCGAGTGAGCCCGGACCCTGATCGGACGCTAACGATGAAATAATCATGAACCGCGTGGGACAGGAATAACAAGAATCTATAAAAACTATGTGTGGATTAGTAGGCATCTTCGACAGAACCGGCAGGCGCGACATCGACGCCGGGTTGCTGTCGCGCATGAACGAGACCCAGTACCACCGCGGTCCCGACGAAGGCGGTATTCATACCGAGCCCGGCGTCGGCCTGGCGCACCGCCGGCTGTCCATTATCGATTTGTCCAGCGGCCAGCAACCCCTGTTCAACGAAGACGGTTCGGTCGTGGTGGTCTACAACGGCGAGATCTACAATTTCCCGGAGTTGAGCACACGGCTCAAAGAATTGGGCCACAGCTTCCGCACCCATTGTGATACCGAGGTCATCGTCCATGCCTGGGAAGAGTGGGGCGAGGCCTGTGTCGAGCGCTTTCGCGGTATGTTTGCCTTCGCCCTGTGGGACCGCAATCGGCAGACCCTATTTCTGGCGCGCGATCGGCTCGGCATCAAGCCGCTTTACTACGCGCAGTTGGATGACGGCCACATTATCTTCGCTTCCGAACTCAAGGGGCTGCTGGCCCATCCGGGTCTGCAGCGCGATATTGACCCCCGCGCGGTGGAGGATTACTTCGCCTACGGTTACGTGCCCGATCCCAAGACCATCCTGCGTCAGGCGCGCAAGCTGGCGCCCGGCCATATCCTCACGCTGCGTCATGGTCAGGCCTTGCCCTCTCCGCGACAGTATTGGGATGTAAGCTTTAGCAGTAGCGGGCCCGGCGACGAGATTCTGGCCGGTAGCGAGTTGCTCGAGCGGCTCAAAGAAGCCGTGGATATCCGCCTGGTCGCCGAAGTGCCGCTGGGCGCCTTCCTCTCCGGCGGTGTCGATTCCAGTGCCGTGGTGGCCATGATGGCCGGCCTGTCCGATAAACCGGTGAATACCTGTTCTATTTCGTTCGGCGACCCCAAATTCAACGAGGCGCGCTATGCCGCCCAGGTGGCCGAGCGTTATCACACCGATCACCAGGTGGAGGAGGTCAATCCGGACGACTTCGACCTGATCGACAAGCTGGCCGGCCTCTATGACGAACCCTTTGCCGACAGTTCCGCCATGCCCACCTACCGCGTCTGCCAGCTGGCACGCAAACGCGTCACCGTGGCCCTCTCCGGTGACGGCGGCGATGAGAACCTGGCCGGTTACCGCCGTTATCGCTGGCACCTGCATGAAGAACGGATGCGCGCCTTTATGCCCGCGGCCATCCGCCGGCCCGTCTTCGGTCTGCTGGGCAAGCTGTATCCCAAGGCGGATTGGGCCCCCAAGGTGCTGCGCGCCAAGTCCACCTTCGAAGCCTTGGCGCGCGACAGCGTGGGCGGCTATTTTCACAGCGTTTCACATCTAGGCGATCCGCTGCGCAGCCGACTATTCAGCCGGCAGTTCAAAGACCAACTGCAGGGCTACAACGCTGTCGATGTTCTCAAGCAACATGCCAAACACGCCCCGGACCACCCGCTATCCTTTGTTCAGTACCTGGATATCAAGACCTGGTTGGCGGGCGACATCCTCACCAAGGTAGACCGCGCCAGCATGGCCCATTCCCTGGAAGTGCGGGTGCCGTTGCTGGACCACAAGCTGGTGGAATGGATGGCCACCTTGCCGCCCGATATGAAACTCAAGGGCGGTGAAGGTAAGGCCGTATTCAAAAAGGCACTGACGTCCCATCTGCCCCACGACATTCTGTATCGTCCCAAGATGGGTTTCTCCGTGCCCCTGGCCAGCTGGTTTCGCGGGCCACTCAAAGAGCGTGTGCGCCAGGCGGTGCTGGGGCCGGTGCTGGCCGAGACCGGCTATTTCAACAGCAGGTTTCTGAAAGAGATGGTGGACCAGCATCAGTCGGGGCGGCGCGATTACAGTGTGCCGCTGTGGTCATTACTGATGTTTGAATCCTTTGCGCGCCAGGTGCTGCGTTGTTAATAACCTTCCTATCATGGTGAACAATAACAAGAGGTCGTCATAACATGCGTATCCTGCATGTCCTGGATCATTCCATTCCCCTGCACAGCGGTTACACCTTCCGCAGTCGCGCCATCCTGCAGCAGCAGCGCGAATTGGGTTGGGAGACGTTTCATGTGACCGGCCCCAAGCACAACGTCGCCGCCACGGTGGAGGGCGATGTGGAAGAGGTGGACGGCCTGCGCTTCTACCGTAGCCCGACACCGAGCGGCTGGATGACCCGCTTGCCGGTGCTGAATCAATGGGCGATCGTGGCGGCACTGGAAAAAAGGCTGGAAGAAGTGGTGAAGGAAGTGCGACCGGATATTCTCCATGCCCATTCGCCCATGTTGGATGGGGAAGCGGCCGTGCGCGTGGGCAAGCGCCATGGTATTCCGGTGGTGTATGAAATCCGCGCCTTCTGGGAGGATGCGGCGGTGGATCACGGTACCGCCACAGAGGGTGGGTTGCGTTATCGCCTCACCCGCGCACTTGAAACACGGGTCATTCACCGCGCCGATGCCGTGACCACGATCTGTGAGGGCCTGCGCAAAGAGATCGTGGCACGCGACGTGGCGCCGGAGAAGGTCACCGTGATTCCCAACGCCGTCGACATTGCGCGCTTCCAGGCCGACCGCAGCGCCGACCCGACCTTGCAGGAAGAACTGGGACTGAAGGACAAATGGGTGCTCGGTTTTATCGGTTCCTTCTACGCCTATGAAGGACTGACGCTGTTGCTCAAAGCCTTTCCCGAAATTCTCAAGCAGCGCCCCGATGCGCGCCTGCTGTTGGTGGGCGGCGGCCCCAAGGCGGATGAGTTGCGCAGGATCACCGAGGAACAGGGGCTACAGGCGCATGTCATTTTCACCGGCCGGGTGCCGCATGAACAGGTGCAGCGCTATTACGACCTGGTCGATATCTTCGTCTATCCGCGCCTGCCTATGCGTCTTACCGAGATCGTCACGCCGTTAAAACCGCTGGAGGCCATGGCGCAGAAGCGCCTTGTGGTGGCCTCGGACGTGGGGGGTCATAAGGAGTTGATCCGCGACGGCGAGACCGGTTGGTTGTTTCCGGCCGGCGACGCCCATGCCCTGGCGAATTGCGTACTGGGTGTGTTAAGTCAAACTGCGCGTCTGCCCGAGGTGCGCGCGGCGGGACGGCGCTTTGTGGAAGAGGAGAGAAATTGGGTCGCAAGCGTGAGGCGTTACAAGCCGGTATATGAACGTTTACTTGGTGCCGGCGTTGAGTAAGTGCCATGGGCCGAGGGGGGGTGGGCAGTATGAGCAGTGTTCCCCCCTTTGTAAAAGGGGGTTAGGGGATTTAAGCGGCTGAGCCAACCCCATTCATCTGCAGGGGGTGCTAAGCAAGAAAAAATCCCCCTCAGTCCCCCTTTAAGAAAGGGGGAGGCGGGTGTGGTGGCTTCAGTGTTGCATGGTGGGCGGTATGAGCAGTGTTCCCCCTTTGAAAAAGGGGGGTTAGGGGGGATTTAAGCGGCTGAGCCAACCCCATTCATTTGCAAGGGGTGCTAAGCAAGAATAAATCCCCCTCAGTCCCCCTTTAAGAAAGGGGGAGGCGGGTGTGGTGGCTTCGCTGTCGCATGGTGTGTGTGGTATGAGCAGTATTCCCCCCTTTGAAAAAGGGGGGTTAGGGGGGATTTAAGCAGCTGAGCTAACCCCGTTCATCTGCATGGGGTGCTAAGCAAGAATAAATTCCCCTCAGTCCTTTATGCCCTGTGGGTGCCCTTTAAGAAAGCGGGAGGTGAGTGTGGTGGCTTCAGTGATGGGCCCAACCCGGCGCAGGCCGAAACCACGCCGGGTGACGGCATTAAGTAAGTACCATGAAAATGGAGTAGCCTCGAGGCTATTCAAAGCAGCCAAAAAAACCTTATTGATATTTTGAATACAATGGATGATGTACAGCCAAAACTCCTGGTCTTCACCACCCTGTTTCCCCATCCCGGGCAGCCCAAGGCAGGGTTGTTCATCCGCGAACGTATGTTCCGAGTAGCCAAAGAACTTCCCTTGGTGGTGGTGGCCCCGGTGCCGTGGTTTCCCTTGCAGGGGATCATCCGCAAATGGCGCCCGCACTTTCGCCCGCCGGCCCCACGCTTCGAGATTCAGGAGGATATTGAGGTCTATCACCCGCGCTTCTTCTCGATGCCCGGACTGTTCAAGTCGCTGGATGGCTTTTTTATGGCCCTGGGCAGTCTGGCCACACTGCGCAAGCTGAGGCACCGATTTGGGTTCAACATTATCGATGCACATTTCGCCTATCCCGACGGTTATGCCGCAACGCTGCTGGGCAAATGGCTGCGGCGACCGGTGACCATCACCCTACGCGGCACTGAAGTGCCGCTGGCCAAACTGCCCGGCCGGCGCCGGCGCATGATCCAGGCGATGAAAAACGCCGACCGCATATTCTCCGTATCGGAATCCTTGCGTCAGCACGCCATCGCTTTGGGCATCGATCCCGACAAGATTCGGGTGGTGGGCAACGGCGTGGACACGGAGAAGTTTCGGCCCGTCCCCCGCCCAGAGGCGCGCGCTCAACTGGGCATCGAACAGGATGCGCCGGTGTTGATCTCGGTGGGGGCCTTGGTGGAACGCAAGGGGTTCCATCGAGTGATCGAGCGCCTGCCCGCCTTGTGTCAACGCTTCCCCGGGCTGCGCTATTTGATCGTTGGCGGCTCCAGCCCCGAAGGGGACTGGACCGAGCAGTTAAACCGGCTAGTGGCAGAGCTGGGACTGGAAGAGACTGTGTGCTTTCTGGGTGCGCTGCCCCCGGAAGCGTTGAAGCTGCCCTTGTCGGCCGCCGATGTGTTTGTGCTTTCGACCCGCAACGAGGGCTGGGCCAATGTCTTCCTCGAGGCCATGGCCTGCGGCCTGCCGGTGGTGACCACGGACGTGGGCGGCAATGCCGAGGTGGTGGCCCATGAAGGCTTGGGTACTATTGTCCCCTTTGGTGACCGCGAGAGACTGGAACAAGCCTTAATCGATGCCTTGGATAAGGCGTGGGATCGTAGCGTGATCCTCGATTATGCCCGGGCCAATGCCTGGGAGCGCCGAGTGGCGGTATTGACGGAGGAATTCGGTCGCCTGGTCAACAGCGGGTATTCCCATTTTGGTAAGGAATAGGGGGGCGCTCGGTGGGCAGCAGATATGGGTGGTGGTCTTGTCGAGGCGCTGAAATCCCCCTCAATCCCCCTTTAATAAAGGGGGAGATGGGGGATTTATAAAAAGGTCAGCAAAGCCCGGAGCCATGAGTGAACAGCAAGGTGTGTGAAATCCCCCTCAATCCCCCTTTAATAAAGGGGGAGGTTGCTGGGGCGGCTTCGGCAGCGGCGATGCCGCCATACCCATTCCCCCCTTTGAAAAAGGGGGGTAGGGGGGATTTATAAAAAGGTCAGCAACGCCCGGAGCCATGAGTGAACAGCAAGGTGTGTGAAATCCCCCTCAGTCCCCCTTTAATAAAGGGGGAGGTTGCTGGGGTGGCTTCGGCAGTGGCGATGGCCGCCATACCCATTCCCCCCTTTGAAAAGGGGGGTAGGGGGATTTATAAAAAGGTCGGCAACGCCCGGAGCCATGAGTGAACAACAAGGTGCGTGAAATCCCCCTCAATCCCCCTTTAAATAAAGGGGGAGGTTGCTGGGGCGGCTTCGGCAGTGGCGATGGCCGCCATACCCATTCCCCCCTTTGAAAAAGGGGGGTTAGGGGGGATTTAAAAAGCTGGGCGAACACACCGACGCTAAAAGTGAACGGCGGGGTGTTTAAAAACCCCTCACGCCCCCTTTAATAAAAGGCCAGGTGGTAAAGTAAGCGCCAAAATAGTCAAAGCAAGCCATGCATCCATTTCTGACAAAAAAAATCATCTATCCCTTGCACGAGCGGCTCATGCATCGCCCCACCTTTCCCTATGCGGCGGCGCTGGAAAAAAGCCAGTGGTTGTCCCGCGAAGATGTTGAGCAATTGCAGCTGGGCAAGCTGAAAGAGCTGCTACAAATTGCCGCCGCCCATTGTCCTTGGCATGCGGCCCGTATCCGTGAAGCGGGTCTGGAACTGAGTCACGCGGCGCCGCTGAGTCTGGAGGCGCTGCGCCGCTTGCCCACCATGAGCAAACATGACGCCATCCAAAACGGCGATGACATGGTCTGGCGCGATGTGCCCGGCGGCGCCTTCAAATACAACACCGGCGGTTCCAGCGGTCAGCCGCTGATCTTTTATTTTGGCCGCTGGCGCCAGGCCTCGGACGCCGCCGGGCGTATCCGCGCGCGGCGCTGGTGGGGTGTGGACGTGGGCGACCGCGAGGTCTATCTGTGGGGCGCGCCTGTGGAGTTGAACAAGACCGATCGCATCAAGCAGTTGCGCGACCGCCTGTTCAATCAGTTGGTGCTCAACGCCTTCGAAATGTCGCCGCAAAACATGGATGACTACATGGAGGCGATCCGCGCCTACCGGCCCAAGTGCATCTACGGCTACGCCAGCAGCATCGCCCTGCTGGCCGCCCACGCCCAGGCGCGCGGCAGGGACCTTAGATTGCCGAGCTTGAAGGTGGTCTGTACCACCGGCGAGCCGCTCTATGAGCATCAGCGCGAGTTGATCCAGACGGTCTTCGGCGTGCCGGCCGCCAACGAATTCGGCAGCCGCGATATCGGTTTTACCGCCCATGAGTCGCCCGGAGGGCAGATGCTGCTCATGAGCGAGAGCATCATTCTGGAGGTGCTCGGTGCGGATGGCCAACCCGTGGCGCCCGGCGAAGTAGGCGAGGCGGTCATGACCGGGCTTTGCTCCCAGGCCCAGCCCTTCATCCGCTATCGCACCGGTGACATGGTGTGTCAGACCGATGAGATCTGCTCGGCCGGCCGCGGCCTGCATGTGATCGGCGAGGTGATGGGCCGCACCACGGACTTTATCGTGCGCGCCGACGGCACCATCATGCACGCCCTGGCGGTGATCTACGTGCTGCGCGCAGTGCAGGGGGTGGAGGAATTCAAGTTGATTCAGCACGCCGTCGACAAAATTGAAATACAGGTCGTACAGAATCCGCGGTGGACGGCCGCCTGCGCCGCCGAGATCGAGCGGGGCATCCAGGCGCGGCTAGGCGCTGAGGTGCGGGTCGAACTGCGCTTGTTGGACGAGATCCGGCCCGAGGCTTCGGGCAAGCATCGCTATGTGGTGAGTCACGTGGCGCTGGATGATGGATTGCGCACGGCCGAATCATCGCCTGATTCATAAATCTTTTTTATGTCCCCCTCCTACAAACATGGGGGCAGGGTAGGATTGCAGAGCTCGCCGAAGAAACCGATGCTACAGCTCAGCTGCGAATTCGGTTAAATCCCCCTCAATCCTTTATGCCCTGTGGGTGCCCTTTGGTAAAGGGGGAAGTGGGGCATCGGGCTTCGACCAATGTGCTGTCCACCAACACCATTCCCCCCTTTGAAAAAGGGGGGGTAGGGGGGATTTATAAAAAGGTCGGCAAAGCCAGCGGAGCCATGAGTGAACTGCAAGGTGCTGAAATCCCCCTCAATCCCCCTTTAAATAAAGGGGGAGGTTGGTGGGGCGGCTTCGGCAGTGGCGATGGCCGCCATTCCCAATCCCCCCTTTGAAAAAGGGGGTAGGGGGGATTTATAAAGTGCAGGCAGTACCACCGCTGCTATGAGCGAACCGCGAAGCGTATTAACCCCCCTCAATTTGCCTTTGGTATGGGGGCGGTGGCTGACCGGGCTTCGACCAGTGTGCAGTCCACCAACACCATTCCCCCCTTTGAAAAAGGGGGGTTAGGGGGGATTTAAGCGTGTAGGCAGCACCACCGCTGCGACGGGTGAATCGCGAAGTTTTTACATCCCCCTCAATTCTCGATGCTTTGTGGATGCCCCTTAAGGGGAGGTTGGTATAATGGCGCCTATTTGCCCATTAGCCCTCGAGTATCGGGTTCCACGCCAGACTGCCGATGAAATAAGAAGTAATAAAGGAAGCAATTCATGAATCCAAGCATTTTGCTGGCCCTGCCGTTTCGCTACAAGCCCTGGCGGCCGCGTCATCTGCGTTTAATTACCGGCGACGTGGTCGGGATGTCCCGCCAGCCCGAGCACGACCACAAGACCCACCTTGAGGCCGCTATCGATTGGCTTTGCCGAGCCCAGGACGTATGCGATGGCGGTCCCGACGCGGGCGGCGTGGCGGCAGGCTGGAGCTTTGAGGACGGCTGGCTGCCCGGCTATCCCGAGACCACCGGCTATATCATTGAAACCTTCCTCGCCGCCGCCGAGATCCTGCAGCGGCCCGAACTGGTGCAGCGTGCCCAACGCATGATTGACTGGGAGCTCTCCCTGCAGCAGGACGACGGTGCCTTTCCCGGCCATTTCGGCGAGCGCGGCAGCCATCCGGTCATCTTCAATACCGGCCAGATCATGCACGGCATGCTGGCCGGCTATCTGCAACTGGGGCGCCAGGCTTGTCTGGAGGCGGCGGTGAAGGCCGGCGAGTGGCTGGTCCGGCACCAGGAAGAAGACGGCAGCTGGCGCCACTATGAACACAACGGCGTGCCCCATGTCTACAATACCCGCGGCACCTGGGCGCTGCTCAAGACCGCCCTGGTGGCCGGCGACGAAGCGCTGAAACAGGGGGCGATCAAGCACCTCGACTGGGCCCTGTCGCAGCAGACCCCCTCGGGCTGGTACGCCACCAATGCCTTCACTCTCAACCGTTCCCCCTTCACCCATACCATTGCCTATGCCATCCGCGGCTTTCTGGAAAGCGGCCTGCTGCTGGGCGAGGAACGCTACCTGCGCTCGGCCCTCAAGGCGGCCAAGGGCATGGCCAAGGTGCAACGTGAGGACGGCTGGCTGGCCGGCACCTACGGTGACGGCTGGGAACCCACTGCTTCTTATTGTTGTATCACCGGCGTGGCGCAGATGAGCCTGAACTGGCTACGCCTGGCCCAGGACGGCGCCGCTCCCGAGCTGCGTCAGGCGGCGCAAAAGGCCATCGGCTACGTGAAACGTACCCAACGCATCAACGCCGCCGACGAGGTGGTGCGCGGCGGCATCGCCGGATCG
Organism: Candidatus Tenderia electrophaga; assembly: GCA_001447805.1. Lineage (NCBI taxonomy): Bacteria > Pseudomonadati > Pseudomonadota > Gammaproteobacteria > Tenderiales (SeqCode) > Tenderiaceae (SeqCode) > Tenderia (SeqCode) > Tenderia electrophaga (SeqCode). Next base: position 2,978,486 of record CP013099.1, on the reverse strand, counting down.
GCCCCCATCTGGGGTGATTACTCCCGTTTCGAATATCCCAACTGGGCGGCCAAGTTCTTCGCCGACGCCCTGATGATGGACATGGCCGACATCGCCGTGCCGCCCGCGTCGATCCAGAGAGCCACCGATGTCTGATCTCTCCGTCATGATTCTGTGCGGCCGCTCGCCGCGGCATCTGCACGTCGCCAACCGGCTGTGCCGCGCCGGGCGGCCCGTGGCCATCGTCCAGGAGGTGGGCAGCGATCTCAACGCCGCCAAGGTGTTCAAGCTGCTCGCCAGCCCGACCAAGTTGTGGCGCAAGGTGTGGCGCTGGCTGCGCGACCGGCGCCGTTATGTCGGTAACGGCGAGGCCAACTTCTTCTTCGGTGAGCAGCCGCCCAAGCTGGAGCGGGAGGACCTGGTCGTGGAAGTGCCCCATATCAACCATCCTGACGTGGTGGCCCTGGCCGACAAACTCCAGCCCGACGTCATCGCCGTCTTCGGCACCTCCCTGATCAAGGGCGAATTATTGGAAAAAGGACGCCTGGGCATCGTCAATCTGCACGGCGGACTCTCGCCCCACTACCGCGGCGCCGACTGCACCTTCTGGGCACTGCACAACGGCGAACCCGAGCAGATTGGCTGCACCCTGCACTTTATCGACGCCGGCATCGATACCGGCCACCTCATCGCCTATGTCTCGCCCGAGGTCAAGGAGGGTGACGATGAATTGACCCTGTTCTGGAGAGCGGTGCGCGACAGTGCCGAGGTCTATGCCGAATTGTTGGACCGCCTTCAGCGTGGTGAGCAGTTCGGTCAGGATCAGGCGGAGAAGGGCAGGCTCTACCAGGTCAAGGACCGGGGGCTGAGACACGAGCAACATCTGGACAAGAAGATGCGGGAGGGGATGCTGAAAGATATCGACCTGCCGCCCAGGGTAAAGTGGTTCACCAAAGACGCAGCGAGCCAAGATGCCGGATAAGCGTAGCGAAGGGATATCATAGTGAGAGCGCTCGTCTTAACGCTGATTGTCTTCGCCACGTTGCCATTCATTTTACGGCAGCCCCATATCGGCGTTTATGTATGGTCGTGGCTGGGGTATATGAACCCCCATCGCCTTGCCTGGGCCACCAGCATCCAATATGCCGAGATCGTCGCGGCCGCCACATTGCTTGCAGTCATCTTCACCAAGGAATCCAGAAAAATCCCCTGGACTCGCGAAACCATCGTCCTGACCGTATTCATCATTTGGATGTTGATCACCACCTTCTTCGCCCAGATTCCGGACGCCGCCTGGTTCAAGTGGGGCAAGGTATGGAAGGTGATGTTGTTTATTTATATCACTCTGATGTTTATCAATGATCCTAAGCGCCTTCAGATCCTGGTGTGGGTAATCGTCGTCTCGCTTGGCTTTTACGGCTTCAAAGGAGGCATTTTCACACTCCAAACAGGCGGTTCATATCTCGTATTGGGGCCGGATGGATCGTTTATCAGTACCCGCGGCGAAATCGGGACGGCTTTGAATATGACCATTCCACTGATGCGCTACCTCCAACTGAGTACTCCTAACCGATGGATCAAGCATGCCATGACGATTTCGATCGGTTTGACCATATTCGCGGTAGTCGGCACGTCGTCCCGCGGCGCGTTTCTGGGGCTGATCGCTGTCTTGTTCTTCCTGTTCATGAAAAGTCGGGGCAAGATCCTGTTGGCAATCGTCATTGCCGCATCAAGCTTTGCTGCGTTCAATTTTATGCCGGCGGAGTGGAAGGAGCGCATGCACTCCATTGAAACATACGAGGAGGATGCCTCGGCCATGGGACGCCTCGATGCCTGGGAATTCGCGATCAATGTGGCCAACCGAAACCCCCTGGTCGGCGGCGGCTTTGAAATGACCGCCGGGCGCCGTGCCGCCCACAGTATCTATTTTCAGATACTGGGTGAGCACGGCTATGTGGGCCTGGGGCTGTTCCTGGCACTGGGCGCGTTTACCTGGATGAGTGCCTCCTGGGTCAAACGAAAGACCAAACGACACGAGGAGATGCGCTGGGCGGGGGACATGGCAGCCATGCTGCAGGTCAGCATCGTCGCCTTTGGCGTGGGTGGGGCGTTTATCAGTCTGGCCTATTTCGACCTTATCTATCACTTCGTCGCCATGGTGGTGATATTGAAAGTGTTGACGCTCAACTATCTGGCGAATCCTGAGAAGGTTAAAGCCGTCGGGCAAGCGCGGCAGGAGCCGGGGAATGGCGGGCGCATGAAATACGGGAACGTAGACATCGGGCCCTGAGCCCCGTTTATAAGACCGTTTCGGGTACCGGTTTCGGGGTGGGTTTCAATGACATCAGCACCCGGTCATTTTTGGTCCAACAGGTCGAGATAGGTCTGTTCCAGGGCTCTTACGGGTTGATGGGTAAAATGCCGCTCGATATGTTCCCGCGCCTGTGCACCCATTCTGGTCCTTAGAGCGGCATCCGACACCAATGTCTCGACCTGGAGTGTCATCGTATCCAGGTCCTCTTTAGGAAACAGATAGCCGGTTTCGCCATGCACAACCACTTCCGGAATGCCGCCGACCTGAGCGGCTACCACCGGTTTCGACACCGCCCCGGCCTCGAGCAGAATCAGGCCGAAGGGTTCCTCCCAGCGGGAGGGAACCACGATCATGTCTGACGAGGCGTAAATATTGGGAATATCTTCCCGGAACCCGACATAGTGGATATTCGGAGTGTCGCCGATTTCCGCCCGCAGCGCCTCCTCGGTATAGGCGTTGCCCTCATCCGCCGGCTTACGGCATTTGCCGGCGATGATAAAGACGACATCGTCGTGCTGCAGGCGCTTGGCCATAGCGATGAACAGATCCACCCCCTTGATCTTCTTGATCTGGCCGATGAAGCTGACCACCACCTTGTCGGTATCGATCCCCAATTCACCGCGTATGCTGATGCCCTGGGTAAACTTTTCCGGCTCGACGGCGTTGTGCAGCACGCGCTTTGGTACACCCGGCGGCAAGGCATGTTTGGAGATATATTCCGAAACGGCGACGATAAGGGATGAATATTTGACGAACGGACCGGGTTCTTTGGGAAGAACATGGTAGTGAGTCACAATGGGAACGCCCGCCAGCTTGGCCGCCAAGACCTCGGCCGGTCGCCAGTAGACCCCGTTGATGTGGAGGATGCGGACTTTGTTCTGCTTCAGGAAGCGTATGAATCGATACAGCGTCTTTAAATACTCGAGAATGCCCTGGGGTTCGTGCAGTTTTCCCCAGACCTCATAACGAATACCCAGGGACTCAAGGGTGGGGATGATGCGGCCCCGATAAGGCAAAAGGACGATGGGCTCGAATTTTGATCTGTCGAGCAGCCGCAGGTTGGTGAACAGGACCCGGCTTGCACCGCCCCATTCAAAGGCGGAATTCGCGGTAAAACAAACGATGATCTTTTCGGCGCTATTATTCATTTATGTGTGACTTATACCTGTTTTTACCTTCCACGCCGATGGAAAGGGTTGGGTCGCCGACCCGGTTTCGCAGGGCGCTACAGGAGATGCGTTTGACCGCGCAGAATACCGTACCCCCGCCCAAAGCGCGAACGCCATCAATAACCTTATAACTAATAAGTGTATTAGTGGAGTATGGCGCTATGGGCCTCCCCATGCGTATCTCACGGTGTCGAAATCCCCGCGCTTGCCCGGGTACGGGAGAAGCCGCTGCGATAGCGGGCGCTACCCTCCAACGGCTGTAAAGAAAATCGACATATCCGGTGTGGTGTCATCAGTCCGCCTGCGTGTTTACCTCGATAATACCCATCCCGACAAAGATGTTAAAATCCCGCCCTGCCGCTTGGAAGAAAACGGCTCATCAGCTAGTGCGCCCGGTAACATTTTGTTATTTAGGGCCGATACAGAATCATAAGAATATCGATGGACAAGCAAACATCATGCTGCGCGTTATAAACAATCTATACAGCTACCGCGAACTGCTGGCGGCGCTGACCTGGAAGACTATTACCGTACGATATAAGCAGGCCTATATGGGCATCGCCTGGGCCCTGCTCAAGCCCCTGATGCTGATGCTGATCTTTACGGTGGTAAAGAGCTTCGTAGGTATCGACAGCGGCGATATACCTTATCCAATCCTGGTGTTCGCCGCCCTGCTGCCGTGGATTTTTTTCCAGGAGGCGACGGCCGAAGGTGTCAACAGCGTGGTCGGAAATACCAATCTCATCAAAAAGATCTATTTCCCGCGAGAAATATTCCCCATTACCTCGGTGCTGACCAAATTGGTCGAACTGTGTATCAGTTTCCTGATCCTGGCCGGCATGATGGTGTATTACAAAATGGCGCCGACCATCCACGTGTTCTGGGTGCCGTTGATCATCCTCTATACCATTATCGTCTCCCTCACCGTTGCCTTTGCCGGGGCGGCCGCCAACGTCTATTACCGTGATGTAAGAACGGGCCTGCCCGTCGTGCTCTCCCTGCTGATGTATCTTTCGCCGGTCATTTATCCCCTGGCCCTGGTAAAGGAAAGGCTGCTGACTCAGCAGGCGGCGGGTGAATGGTCAGACATGCTCTATACGCTATATATGATGAACCCCCTGGCGGGCATCATCGACGCCTTCCAGAAGGCGATGTTGCAGGGTATGGCGCCGGATATCGGCGCCATCTGGCCCGGATTGATCACCATCCTGATCCTGTTGCCCCTCAGTTATATCTATTTCAAGCGGGCCGAAGCCCATTTTGCGGACGTGATCTGAACCATCCTTATGCTATGCAAAGCCGAATCACCCGTCCCGAAGGAGCGGCCTCAGCCGCGAAAAAAGTTAGGATAGTCACCAATGTCAGCAATTGAAGTCAATCACGTCAGCAAGGAATTCCGCCTGGGACAGCTCACCAGTTTCAAAGACAATCTGACAGGTCTGATGGCGAGGCTGAAGGGGCAGCCTGCGCCGCAACGCAAAGTATTCAAGGCACTGGACGACATCGACTTCAAGGTGGAACCGGGCGAAGTCGTCGGTATCATCGGGCAAAACGGCGCCGGCAAAAGTACGCTGCTTAAAATCCTGTCCAATGTTGTTCAGCCCACCAGCGGTTCGGTTAAAGTCAGCGGCAAGGTGGCGCCGCTGATCGAGGTGGGGGCGGGCCTGATTGGGGATCTCACCGGCCGTGAAAATATCTATCTCAACGGCAGCATCCTCGGCATCCCCCGTGCCGAGATCAAGAAGAAAGTCGACGAAATTGTCGCATTCGCCGAACTGGAAGAATTCATAGACACCCCGATAAAGCGCTACAGCTCGGGCATGAAGGTGCGGCTGGGTTTTTCCATCGCCACTAGTATCGAGGCGGAGATACTGATCGTTGATGAAGTACTGGCGGTGGGTGATCTGGCCTTTCAACGTAAGTGCTTTGATCGGATGGAGGATGTAATTAAGGGGCAGGGGAGGACTGTACTGCTTGTTAGTCACAATATCAGGCAGGTTGAAAGAATGTGTTCCCGCGTTGTTTTGCTTGATCATGGAAAAGTCTTGAAAGATGGAGACTCGGGCGAAGTTTGCACCCTATTTTATCAACGTAGTAATGACAAAATTCATTCCGATTCCACGCAGGAACATGGGTCGAGAAAAAGAATAAAAAGCTCGGGAGAAGTCGACGTTGAGAAAATAGTATTGCTAGATACTCACGGCGAAACCACTGAAGAGATTCATTCCGGCGAGCCATTGCGAATCCGGGTGGCATTTAGATTTAACCAGGCTGTGAAGAAGCCGGAAATCGTAATCGGAACGCATACAACTGACTTTGTATATCTTACCGCTAACTCAACGGCCATATTCGAAAACCGGCCGGATTTCCCCCAGGGATTATATGAGGTTGAATGCTGTATTCCATCTTACCCGATAGCGCCTGGGGTCTACTGTATCCGGATTGCAGTTTTTGATCAGTATCGGCGGGTAATATTTTCCGGTGAAACATTAAGAATGTTCTCGGTTCGACCAACGAGTGAAGAGTCTCGTCAGGCACCGATGAGGCTTGTTAATGTAGACGCCTCGTGGGAATTGCTAGGTAACCAATTTTTTTCTGTGCCCGCAACCTTGCCGGAGACATCAGCGATCCTGCCACGTAAAATTAAGGACTGAGCTAATGAAAGCGAAAATGGTATTTGCCGAGTGGCTCCTCAAACATCATGATAGCTGGGCGCGGTTTATTCCATCTTTCTATTTTCCTTATCGTGTTCCTGGAGGTGATATCTATCTGGATATCTCCGAATCCCAGATGATGCTTGCGCGGGCGATGGGGAGATATGAACCAGAAAAACACGCGGCATTTAAGCATTTTCTGCGGGAAAAAGACTGTTTTGTTGATGTGGGCGTAAATAAAGGGGATTTTACTTTATTAGCCGCAAAGCTCGTGGGCGAAGAAGGGCGGGTGTTGGCGTTTGAACCAGAGCCTAGCAATTGTCATTGGATTAACAAAAGCGCTCGTCGTAATGGCTACACTAACGTTATGCTTTTCGAAATGGCATTAAGCGATGAAAACGGTACTGCTGAACTACATCTTGGCAGTAAGAGTGGGTGGCATACTTTGATTCCTGGACAAAAGAACCGGGCAGAAGGTGTAATTACGGTGCAGACTCGTACCCTGGATAGCGTACTTGAAAAACAAGCTATGGAGACGCCTATTCGTGTCATGAAAATCGATGTGGAAGGAGCCGAGATGCTTGTTCTAAAAGGGGCGGAAAATACGCTACGAACTTATCCAGACTTGGTGTTGCTTCTCGATCTTCATCCCCATTTGGGTGCGGATAATCTAAAAATATGTGCCTTTCTGGAAAAGTGTGGATTTCAGTTGTATCAAGAGAAACCACCATTTGATATTCCCGTTACTGAACGTGCTGGGCTTCGTCAGTTAGTAGCTCGAAAGCAACAATAGCGTTAAGTTGCCTGGTTAAATATAAAAGAGTTATGTTTGTTCTCTTCCGGCTAAGAATTAAAGCGGATCTGTATTAGCCGCTCGTCCTGATATTATGAATACCACCCATACTGTTGATTTTGATCGCTCTGCCGGCAATGTTTCTCAGTGTCGATCTGCTTTTCATTCGCCTGCTTTTGTTGTTGGTAAGGAGCGCAGTGGTACGACGCTCGTCTCGGCAATTTTGAATCGTCATTCGGAAATATGTGTAACACCTGAAACGAATTTTCTATACAGACTCTTTAGATACCCAGGTGGGCCTGAGTGTTTTGAGCGTGAATGGCCGGATTCGTTATACAAAATTGTGGATAGTATGAAGCCCACGGCAGACTGGAATAAGCCGGCTCACCTGGTCTATGAGCGAGTTGGAGGACAGGTCGTTACCGGTAGAGAAGCTTTTATTGCATTAGGTGAAACAATCAGTGAGCACTATGGGAAGTCATTGTGGATTGAAAAGACACCTAATCATATTCTTTGTCTTCCATTCATTCGATTCCTTTTTCCAGAAGCACCAATAATCATTATTGTTAGGGATGGTAGAGATGTTGCGCATTCGTTGACAAAGGTTAGATTTGGAAGTTCAAATTTCTATGAAAACTTATGGCTGTGGAGGCAGGCAAATTCTGGCGGCCGCACATTTGCAGAAAATGACAATAATACGCTGGCGATTCGTTATGAGGATCTTGTGCAGAATCCAGGAACTATCGTTCGACAGATCTGCCTCTTTCTGGGAGTGCCGTTCGACGATCGTATGCTAGTTCCTGACGGTACAGAGAAGACGTTGCTTGATACGACCGGAAGTCATATGAATCAAGCCGCAATGTCTGTTGATAAATCTAAGGTGGCGGCTTGGCGGAATAATGTTTTACCCGATAAATTACGGGTGTCCGAGATGATTGCGCAAGATGAATTAAGAGCATGGGGGTATGACTTAATAACAACAAGCACGATTCCATCTCTTGTTTTGCGCACCTCGGAGCTGATGCTTGTATCTCGCCAACACCGAGATCTATATGACACTATCTTGCAAGCTATAGCTAATGGAAGTCACTCTGTGCGACTGGAGAACGTTGGCTCTCTTCTTGATCCGGTCTGTGGGTCGATGCCTGACCTGTGGGTTACTGAGGAAGTGCCTCTGCCGCATCCATCGTCTACGAGTAAAGTGACGTCAATAGTATTTATTATGCGAGTTGTCTTATTGTTGTTGAGATTAAAGTTTGCAAATGCCAAGCTGGTGTGGGTGTTTCAGCCGTTTCCTGAGCTATCTAGAAAATGGTGGCTACGCCGCATGGTCGAGAAGGTCATGGTGAAGATGTCCACAGTTACAGTTTTAAACTGTGAAAAAAGAATATCGTTGGCCGAGCTAAAGAAATATTACGGTTCCGGGATTGATAAATGTTTGCGCGCGGATGATCCGAATTTCACCCAGATGCTATTAAAACGTATTAGTTTGTGGTCGTCCTCTGCGTCGGATGTTGCACAACAAGACGCGGAACAGGAATAGAGATCTGCTATGGCGATTTACTATCTATGTCCTCATAGTGACAATCCAACCGGTGGTATCCGTGTTATCTATCGCCATGTAGATATTCTTAATAGCCATGGCATACCTGCCTACGTTCTGCACCAGAAAAATGGGTTCAGGTGTACTTGGTTTCCCAATAATACCCGGATAGCTTATACCCGCTTTCCGCTAAGATCTCTTGTTCTCCGGGCACGTAATAAGATCAGGAGGTGTGTCAAGGACGATGGCCTGACTGATATTCCCATTATCGGTGGTGCCTCGGCTGCGATCGGATGCAATGATATTCTGGTTATGACGGAGACCCAGGGCCCGGATTTGGCGGAGATTGGGCAGGGTATACCGAAAGTTATCCTTAACCAGAATGGTTTTCTTACCTTTAAGGGGTACTCATACTCAAAGAGCAATCTTAAGACGCCCTATCGTGATGAATCTGTTAGGGCGGTTCTTGTAAATTCAGAACACTGCGAAGAGTATGTGCACTACGCCTTTCCTGGCGCCAATGTCCAGCGCTTTTTTCTCTCGATAGATCCGGATATGTTTTTCTTTCAGAAGGAAAAGAAGAAGCAAATCTGTTTTTCCCGCATTAAGTCTCAGGCCGACGCAATGCAGGTTGTAAATATTCTAAAGTTTCGCGGCAAGCTCGAAGAATTCGAGGTGGTGCCTTTTATCAACAGGCCGCAGCAAGAAGTTGCGGCGCTGATGCGAGAATCTATGATCTTTCTTAGCTTTGGGTTCCGCGAGGGTTTTGGACTTCCGGCTGCCGAGGCTATGGCCTGTGGTTGCATCGTGATGGGTTATCACGGTTGGGGAGGGAAAGAGTTTTTCATGCCGGAGTTTTCTTTTCCCATTAATGATGGTGATATCATCGGCTATGCACGTCAGTTGGAACATATTATCGACGCCTGTAATCAGGATGAGGCGTATTTTTCCGCCGAGCGCCGCGCAGCATCCGAGTTTATTGCGTCGGAATATTCGCCGGCCAGAGAAGAGCAGGTGTTGGTCAGTGTTTGGGAGCGAATTCTTGCTGCTCTCTGATCCGCAACTCTTAGACATGCGTAATGTTGTGTTAAGGCTTTCGTATGTATGACGCCCCCGCCATTTATGTGAGGTTCCTGGATAAGCATATCCTGAGTGAGAGTGGGCGGCTTATTTTTTCGATTCTAAATGTGTTTGTCGTGAGCGGTTACAGAGTCATTCTATCCGACACGATCAGTATTGATCCGGATACAAGGATAGGGCAGTTAACGCTATCTCTCGGCCGACTCGAGGTGTCGGATGCTATTCCAGGCAATAGTCAGGACTTTGTGTATTTGTTTGATCGCGAAGATAAGCAGTGTGCCGGTAAAAAATGGAAGCGCAAGATTCAGCTGGGATATGATATTTTCTCGTCGTATTGGTTAACGAAAAAACCGATTTTGATGCCTTACCCGATGCACCCGGTCCATTGGGGGCATCATGGAAAAGATATGTATGGTGTTTTACGGTGTTTGCGGAAGAGTCAAAAGCGGCTCAGGCTGTTTTTCTCCGGTGACACCAATGGGTATAACCGACCAAAGGTTAAATATCCTGATGTCAAGCTGTCGCGACCGGAGATAATCGAGATCCTGCTTCAGCGGCTGCCGGACGACTCATTGATCCTCGATGATGAAACGACGCTGTCAGCCGCCTTTGCTGGTGATTATCTCAACAAGTTCGTGGTACTCGACACCACCAGGCTGTGGGTGGATGACGCGCTCTGGCTTGATCGTCTTTCCCGGGCGGATTTCTTTCTTTCGCCGCCGGGGATATGTATGCCCATGTGTCATAACGTGATCGAGGCGATGGCGCTGGGTGTGATTCCGGTTATCAATTATCCCGAGTGGTTCTCGCCCGGGCTTGAGCACATGAAGAATTGTATCGCTTTCGGCGATGCGGACGACCTCGCCAGGAAGGTGCGGCACGTGCTTGGCATGGGAGAGAGGCAAATCGCCGAGCTGCGTAATAATGTTATTTCATATTACCAGGAGCATCTTCGACCGGAGACGTTTGTTCGTCGTATAGAGCAAGCGCCCGGCGGCACAGTGCAGGTGCTGATGGTTACGGAAAAATACGTCAATAAAAATTCATCGAAGTTGGGTAAACGTTCAATTCTCATGCGTTAGGGTCGATATATGTAAAAGAAGTAGGCTTTAACGGTGTTATGAAATGCGAATTAATCCCGTCGAGATTTGTGAAAACGGCGATATTGTGGTTGTCTCCTCGCTTATTGAGCATGCCGGCAAGAAAGAACGCCTGTGGTATTCGGTCGATAAAAGATATAAAGAATATTTGACCACCGAGAAGCTTGATTCCTTCCTGGTCGGTCTGATCTATCTGGCGATGCAGGCCAGAGAGGATGTGGTCGTCAAAGGCGCTGTTTCAGAAAAATTATTCTATAATCTAACCCAGTATTATATTCCTATCCTCAGACGGACAGATCCGTCTCTAAACGAAGTCAGCATAGTCCCGGATTCATTCGATAAAGGTGCATACAGTTGTGCCGGAGCCGTCGTCACCGGGTTCTCCGCCGGTATTGATTCGTTTTGCGCTGTTTATGACCATTTGATTGCGGCAGACGTGCCGGACGGATTCAAAATTACTCACTTCGCCTTCAATAATGTCGGGTCACATGGTTTGGGGAACGATGCGGAGCATGCGCGGCGGCTATTCAATTTAAGATATGATTTGATCAAAGGGTTTCCGAATGTCATGGATATACCCTTCATTAAGATTGATTCAAATATTAATGAAATATTTACATCCAGTTTTCAGAAGACTCATGTGCCGAGAAACGTATCGGCCGTCCTGTTGCTGCAAAAATTATTTTCCAAGTATTACTACGCATCGGCGTACAGGTATCAGGATGCCTTTGTTGGAAACACCAATAGTATGGCGTATGCCGACGCCATGGCTGTTCACTTGTTGTCCACCGAGACATTGGATTGCATCTCTACCGGCGGGCAGTATTCTCGTGTAGAGAAAACCGGCCGTGTGGCAATGATCGAGGGAGTCAGTAAATGGCTGAATGTATGTGTGGGCAGCAAGGATGGAATGAACTGTTCGGCATGTTGGAAGTGTACCCGGACGCTGTTTACCTTGGAGTTGCTGGGCGAGCTTGACAAGTTTGCGAATGTATTTGATTTGAATAAATGGTATGAAGTCCGCGAAGCCTATATTGTAAAGACGCTGTTGGGTAAAAGCGATGATCCATTTATTAGAGAAATAAGGGAGTATGCCGAAAAAATAGGCTATTCGCCGTCCTTGTCGCAGAAGTTGTCCGCCAAAATGGTCAACAATATTCCCGCGCCCCTATCTAGCGGCAAGTCGACATTCATTAACAAATATGTTCCCTATCGACTCAGGAAGCTGTTCGCATAGAATATGCGGCTCTCGGGTATATAAGAAGGCCGGTCAAGATATATTATTGCCGTTACCTATGCATAATTGTGGATAATACCGCCTTGAACACTCTGTGGATACGAAGAATGATAAGACGGTGCCTTAGTGTGCTGAATGCGCGTTCCAGCTCCATTATTTTTTGATCCGTAACTCGAGGGTCGACCGTTACTGCCTGGTCCAACAACATGCCGAGGTCTGGGGTCGCCCCTAAGGATATTCTCCGCCTTTCAATGCCGAGAGATCCGTGATAGTCGAGGTATTTGAATTCTCCGCCTTCCTGTCGATCATCGAAATTTATCCATACGGCGGGAATGTTGTACGAATCCGCGACTACTAATCCGTGTAGTGAGGACGATAAGATGGTCTCGCACTGTGCGATCTCCCTGACGACCGCCTCGGGCTTTTGCAATACATCAATCAGCTTTATAGCCGGGTGATTATTCAGAAAGCTAAGCAGCTGGGGATCGTCTTGGTCGCGAAAATGCGGGACTATACCGATTTGGTGTTGTGTACTGAATGAGCCGAATATTCGTTTCGCGAGGATACCTGGGTCGCATAGCGGTATATCGTCTTTTTTGAAATAAGAATTTGTTTTCGGACCACGTAAGGCGATAGTATTCTTGGGGTTAATAGTGATATGTTGCGGGGGTTTGATATAGCCGGAGCCGGCAACGATGCCGTCGTGGCCTTTTGCATACCTATGCAGAATGGAGCCAATGGCGAAGACTTCGGCTTTTCCCGGTGCGCAGGGGACGGGCTGAAAGCCGTAATATCTAATTAGATCAACATTGAGCTGGTCGCCGAAGTTTTGATCATTGGCGCCACGCCAATAAAATATAAGAACGTCTTTTGAAAAGATGTGCTTAATATCAAAAATGGCATGTTGTAATTTTGAAGTTATGCGGTTCAGAATCTGCACTAGTAAATTGGTAGGGTCAATCAGGTATTTGTTATACCGTTAGATGTTAATCATTAGTGTTTCTTTGTTGTATTTGGGTTCCTGCTCGGTCTCGGGAATTTTAATCCTTTTTCCACTTCCATTTAGAATGGCGTTAGCGGCGGCGATTTCCCATTCTCTGAATTGCCCCCGTATGTACGGTTGTTGTGTATCGCCTTCCGCCGCTTTGCATAGCGTTAGGGGCGCGTTACCCTGAGTTGTTTCAGCGGTTGCTGAGGATGCGTCGCTGCGGGAATCTCCATGGCCCAATTGTAGCGCCTCATCGGCCCCTGACTGTTTATAGCTGACGCTCCCGTTTTTCGTGTAATAGACAGTATCGGTCGCCGGGAAGTAGACGACCCCCATCCTCACATTGCCGTTTTCGACCAGGGCGATATTGATGCTGAAGCCATTATCACCCCGGAGCAGCAGGTCCTTCCCTTTGAAGGTGTCGATCAGCCAGGCATGACTCCATTGCTTTCGGTCTGAGTAGGGCGTGTCCTTGGTTTTTTCGGACAATACGGGTATTGAGGCGTCGATGGACTTGAGGTTGTCCACGATTGTTTGATAGGTGGTGTCCAGGATGTTGGGTAGCCTGGCGCGGCGCCGTGCGATGACGGTGTTGCGGGCCTTGTCGCCGAGGCGGCCCAGCATGCCTTTGGGTGCTGAGCCGCTTGAATGTTTCAGTGAGTCGGCGGTAGGGATATTCGCGCCCGCCTTTCTGGCGATGTCGGCGACATCTTCCGCCTTGATCCACTGGATTTTGGTGACATTTGTGACGGGGATCGGTGCGTCGGGAATCGGCTTGTGGAGAAAGCGACACAGTGGTTCCCAGTCATCGCCGTCACAAAGGTCCAGAATCAGCAGGTCATCGGGGCGGTCCTTGAAATAGTCTTTTACCCCCTCCACGAATCTGTCATAGCCTGCGGAAAATTTTTCCTCGTCAAACCAGGCGCTGCCATACATATCGATGAACAGCTCGTTGATGGCGTCGTGACGCGCCTTGGCATGGCGTTGAGTGAACTGCTTTCTGCAGGATTTTAGCCAGGGCCCTTTTTCCCGGATGGTGAGAATAAATTTGGCATTGGGGTATCGGGCGTCGAGTTCACGATAGAGGCTGGGGATGGGGGTATCGGTGAAGGCGTCGTGGGCCTCAATTTCGGCCTCGTCGACACAGCTCAGGTCGCCGGGGATATACCGGCTAACGCCGAGATTGTCCCGGACCGTATAGCCGAGTTGCCTTAATGCGGCCGCCAGGCTAGTGGTGCCGGTTTTGGACAGGCCGATGCAAAATATCTTTTCCGCGTGTGATTGTGTGGTCACGGTATTCTAATCCTGGGGGTTGTGGTTGGTAGCTTGTGGGCATGGCCTGGGTTGATGGGAGATCCGTTATATTTTTCATATAAAACAATCATGTACGCCGTTCTTCCGGGCGTCATCGTATGCGCTCGGGGTACAGTTTTGAACAGCGCCGCCGCTAACCAAATCAGTCACTTATCAGGCTGTTGAAAAATGCCCTACCCCAGAGGGAGAAGGGACTGAAAATCATTTTTCAACGGTCTGTTATTACATATTGTGGTTTAGGCCCTATTTTACGGGGTGATTTTGAATGTTCAAACGGTGCCGGGGTTTTTTTTGCTATGGTCGCCTTCCGGAAGGGGCAGGGGTTCCATGTCGGGGCAATCCCGGGCCGGGCGCGGCAACTTTTCCACATAGTAACAAGAGATTAAGATAAAATAGCGCTATTTTTCACTGCATGGACTCGGCTGCTTGATTGGTGGTTTGAACCTGCGCCCAGAGGTAGACCGGCAGCGCATCAAGCGATGGCCGGCGTGGCCCTCAGATAGAAGCAAAAAGTAGTTAATATGAATAAAAAAGCTCGTGCCATCGCCTTCCATTTGCCCCAGTTTCACCCAACTCCAGAGAATGATGAGTGGTGGGGGAAGGGGTTTACCGAATGGACCAATACGGCCAAAGCCAAGCCGTTGTTTCGTGGGCATTATCAGCCTCATGTGCCGGCGGATCTGGGTTTCTATGATTTGCGCCTGCCGGAAGCCCGCGCCGCCCAGGCCGAGCTGGCCCGGGAGTACGGTGTGGAGGGATTCTGCTATTACCATTACTGGTTCGGCGGGCGGCGTATCTTGGAGCGCCCGGTCAACGAGATATTGAGTTCCGGCGCGCCTGATTTTCCCTTTTGCCTGTGCTGGGCCAATCATAGCTGGAACAGCATCTGGCAAGGCTGTCCGGACAAGATCCTGATCGAGCAGACCTATCCCGGTATGGAGGACCATGCCGCCCATTTCGATTTTCTGTTGAAGGCGTTTACCGACCCACGCTACATCACGGTGGACGGCAAGCCGCTGTTCCTTGTGTACAAGCCTGACCATATCCCCGACATAACGCGGGTGACCGATTACTGGCGGGAACGGGCGCATCAGGCGGGGTTGAAGGGGCTGCATCTGGTTGGCGTGGCCCACTTTGATCCCAGCTGGGATCCGCGCGAGCGCGGCTTCGATGCCTGCATGATGCAGAAGCTGCCACCCCGTGACGGTCGGGTTCCCATCCGGTATTGGGATGCCAAGCTTAAGGTGTTGCTGGGGCGTGGGCGGCACCAACTGTCTGTGTACAGTTATGAGGAAATGCTTTCGTTTCTGTTGCGCAAAATTAAGCCGGATTTCGTGGATTATCCCTGTGTGTTACCAAACTGGGACAACACGCCGCGGGCCGCAATGAATGGGCTCGTCTTCCACGGCTCCACCCCGGGGTTGTTTCGGCGTCATCTGCAAGATGCGATGTCCAAGGTGGCTGACCACGAACCAGAGCATAAGATCCTGTTTATCAAGGCCTGGAATGAATGGGCGGAGGGGAACCATCTCGAGCCTGATCTACGTTGGGGGCGGGCTTACCTTGAGGTTCTTGATAAGGAGCTTCAGGGGTAGCAGTGCTATGCCGGGGGCATCCCAGATTCTGGCGGACTAAAGATATCCTCTTAGATTAAGGGTAGTCATGAATATGGAAGAGCAATCAGTTCGGAAGCCGCAAGTTGCGGGGCGTATTTCCGTCATCATGCCGTGCTATAACGCCGAGCGGCACCTGCGCGAGTCCATCGACTGTGTACTGAATCAAAGTTATCCGGATGTGGAGTTGGTCGTTGTCGATGACGGCTCCACCGACGGGTCCAGGGAAATACTCGCCGAGTACGGCGACAGAATCGTATTCGTGGAGCAGGAGAATCAGGGTCCTTATCCTGCGCGCAACAACGGCATGACCCGGGCCAGCGGCGAGTTTGTCGCGTTTCTGGACGCGGATGATTACTGGGCGGCGGACTGCCTGGAAAAATTACATGCCGGTCTCGTAGGATCGGATGCCGCGTTGGCGTATTGTGGTTGGCAGAATGTAGGGCTGGCGGAAAAAAGCGGCGAGCCATATATTCCCCCGGTTTATAGCCCCGAGAACAAGGCGGAGATGTTTCTGCGCTCGGCGTCCCCCTGGCCCATTCATGCCGCGTTGGTACGGCGTGATGTGATGATCGAGGTGGGCGGCTTCGACCTCAACTGGTCGACCTGTATGGATTATGATCTCTGGCTGCGTATTGCGGTGGCCAGGCCCATCGTCCTGGTCGAGGAGGTATTGGCGTTTTACCGTCATCACGGCGTGGGGCAGATTACGTCCAATGAGTGGCGCCAGGCGCGCAATGTGCGGGATGTGAAGAAAAAATTTGTTGCCAACCATCCCGAGCTGGTGGTGCATTTGTCGGCCGGGCGATTGCGTGAATTGATCGACGGCGCCCTGCTCAAGCGAGCTTATAACGCATACTGGCGACGTGACCTGGTTTCCGCCCAGAAAATTTTTCGTATGGTGTTTCCCATGCGATGTTGGCAGCTCAAAGATCTGCGCTATATCCTGCCGGCGTTGCTGTTACCTGAGGCTTTATATCCAAGGTTTATCGCTGCGCTTGACAGGCGGGGAGGCTGACATGGCGTGGGTGCGGCGCAATTACAAGGGTGCTTCATGAGTCTGGCCGGCAAGCTGAGATCCTTTGTATTTGAACAGAAATGCGTCCCGTGGCGTGTTCAGCACGAGTTCGAGTGTTGGATGGAGCTGCGCGCGCTTGAACGGTTCCCCGCCTTTTATCGCTTGATACGCTTTGGTCGCGGCCGGGAGATCGTTCGCCCCGTCACTACCGGGCCGAAACATCACTTTTTCGGTTATTACGAAAAGACACCCTGGAATCTTTCCGGCCGACTGCTCCTGGCGCATGAAGTGGACTTCAACGATCGCCCGCCCGCCGCCGACGATAGGGTCACGATCGGTGTTGTTCATGTCGATGACGATAATCGCTTCGAAGCCTTATCGGAAGGTCATGCTTGGAACTGGCAGCAGGGGGCGATGACGCAATGGCATCCGGCCGATCCGGAGCGGCTGTTCATTCACAATGACCGCCGCGACGGTCGTTTGGTGGCCGTGGTAAGGCATGTCAACGGCGACGAGGTAAAGACATACGAGCGCCCCGTCTATGCCGTAGCACCGGATGGCAAGCAGGCCTTGAGTCTGAATTTTGCGCGGCTGCAACGCCACCGCCCCGGCTACGGTTATGCCGGTGTCACCGATCCATGGGCGGATGAGCCGCACCCGGTTGATGACGGGATCCACCTGATGGACCTGGAGGGGGGGACGTCACGCCTGATCATCTCCCTGGAGCAACTCGCGACCCTGAATCCCAAAGAGGGGATGCAAGGCGCCCACCACTGGATCAATCACATTCAATTCAGTCGTGGCGGCCGACGTTTCGCCTTTTTTCATATCTGGCGTGTGGGTGAGGCCGGCTGGTCAGTTCGCTTCTATACCGCGAAGCCAGATGGTTCTGAGCTGCGCTGTCTGCTGGATACCGGCATGGTTTCGCATTACGATTGGCTGGATGACCGTCGCATCATGATCTGGGCGCGCCACCCGGACGGCCGCGACCGCTTTCTTTTTCTTGATGACGGGGACGGCTCGATTTCGGTAGTCGGTGAATCGGTGCTCACTGAAGACGGTCACTGCACCTTTTCACCGGACGGCAAATGGGTGCTGAATGATACCTATCCCGATGTTTACCAGTTGCGTACCTTGATGTTGTTTGACCCGGATCGGGGTAAACGCACTGACCTTGCCAGACTCCGCTCGCCCAAGGATAAATGGTGGGGTGAGATCCGTTGTGATCTGCATCCGCGCTGGAGTCGTGACGGGAGCAAAGTCTGTATTGATTCCGTTCACTCCGGTGAGCGTCAGATGTATGTTGTCGATCTCAAGGGAGTGGTTTAAACCGTATGCGCGCCACAATTCTCATGTATCACATCCTCGATACGGGCTGTTCCGGGCAGGAGGCCAAGTATTGTTGTTTGCCCGAGCGTTTCGCCGAGCAGATGGCCTGGCTCAGCGAGCGCTGCCAACCGGTCTCGCTCGACCGGATTCTGGAGGCGCAAACCGGAAAAATACCGCTCCCGCCCAATGCCGTGGCGGTGAGTTTTGACGACGGCTTTGCCAGTACCTTCGAGCACGCCATGCCGGTGCTGGAAAAATATCGGATTCCCGCGACCATGTATATTGTGGCCAACCGGATTGGTGGTGACAATGACTGGATGCACAGCCGTGGCATGCCAAAAAGACGCTTGATGGATGCCGGTCAGATTCGCGAAATGGACGCTGCCGGTATTGAAATCGGCAGTCACACCCTCAACCACGTGCGTCTGCCCGAGACCGGCGACGAGCAGATGCGGCGCGAGATCGGCGACAGCAAGACGTCGCTTGAAGAGCTGCTGGCAAAGCCGGTGCGTCATTTCGCCTATCCATACGGGCTTTACAATCAGGCGACCCGGGACACGGTCGAGCGGGCCGGTTACGCCAGTGCCTGTTCCACCCGCTCCGGCTTCAATAATGCGACCACGGATCGATTTTTATTGCGCCGGATAGAGGTGTTTGGCAGCGACAGGCTCAAACATTTCCGGCAAAAGCTGAAGTTCGGTACCAATGACGCCGCCTGGTATCTGCCGCTGCAATATTACTCCGGCAGGGTGTTGAGTCGTTTGGGGCGGAGGGGATAGGCATGGATTTTACAGTCATTATTTGCACTTACAATCGCAGTGGCAATCTGCCCGTCTGCCTTGACCACCTGGCCCGCCAGGAGGGCGTGGAAGGCCTGGATTGGGAGGTGTTGGTCGTGGATAACAACTCCAGTGATGATACCCGCCAGGTCGTGGAGCGTTTGGCTGAGACGCTGCCGATTCGTATACGCTATAGCTTCGAAGCCGAGCAAGGTCTCAACAACGCCCGCAATCACGGCGTGAATGATTCGGGCGGCAAATATTTTTGTTATGTGGACGATGATATTCTGGTGAAGTCCGACTGGCTTGCCGCGCTCTATGAGGCGCTGGAGCAGAATGATGCCGATGCGGTCGGCGGACGTATCCATCTGGATCCCGACATCAAGCTTCCACCGTGGGTGACACCCGAGGTATGGGGATTCCTCGGCTATCAGGATTATGGCGAGGAACCGTTCAGGATGGACGGCGTGGTCCAATATCCTTACGGCGGCAACATGTCATTCAACCGCCGAGTGGTGGATAAGATCGGGCTTTTTAACCCCAAGGTTGGACGCAAGGGGCAAGGGCGCAAACGCGGCGAATTGTTTAAAGGGGCGGAAACCGATTATTTTCATCGTCTAGCCGCTACCGATGATGCGCGTATCTTTTACCAGCCAAAGGCAATCGTTTACCACCAGATATTGCCGCACCAGCTTGAACGCAAATATTTTCTCACCATTCATTACAATGCCGGTTTTCAGAAGGCCTATTACGATGAAAAGCAGTTTGGGCGACGGCTGTTCGCCGTGCCGTTGTTTTTATATCCCCAATTCGCCCGTGCGGGCGGTAAATATCTGTGGCAGCTCGCTACCAGAGGACCACACCGCGCCTTTCGCCAGTTAATGACGGTAGGGCATTTTCTCGGCACCATGAAGGGGTACCGTAAAGCTTACCAAGAAGCGCGATGAAATGACTTCTTCAGTAAAACCGATTTTGATTTGCTTTGTTTGACCTTGATGCTTCGGTAATGATCAACGGTCCAAACTCACTCACGATTCTAATCTGCACGCATAATCGTGTTGACCTGTTGTTGCGCACTTTGGAGTTTTTGAATTCAGCACAGCGACCCAAAGGGTGGCAGGTGGGCGTCCTGGTGGCGGCCAACGCCTGCAGCGACGAGACTGTCATCCGGCTTGAAAATTTTAAACAGATAAAACCGGATGCCTTGGCCCTGGACTGGTTCGAGGAGCCCACCCCCGGTAAATCCCACGCCCTGAACAGCGCTATTCCACGGATTCGATCGGATCTGGTGGCCTTTGTTGATGATGACCACCGGGTGGACAGTGCGTACCTGGTAAATCTTTGCCGCGCCGCGGAAGCATATCCCGATGCGGACCTGTTTTGCGGCCGTATCCTGCCCGACTGGGACGGCTCTGAGCCCGCCTGGGTGCACGACAAAGGCCCGTACCGAATCTACCCGCTGCCTGTCCCCCGCTTCGACCAGGGTGATACGCCCAAGCCGCTCGCGCTCGACAGTGCCATTCCGGGGGGCGGTAATTTGTTCTTGCGGCGCGAGTGGTGCGAGCGCGTCGGCGGGTTTTCCACCGAGTTCGGCCCGGTCGGTCATAACCTGGGCGGGGCGGAGGATTTGGAATGGGTCCGCCGTGCCTTGCATCTGGGGGCGCGACTGCAGTATGTGCCCGATGTCGTGCAATATCATTATGTCGATGGCGAGCGTCTCGCGCTCGCCTATCTCATTAAAAAGGCCTATATCCGCTCGGCGTCCAATGTACGCCTGTCTGAGGACAACAGCACCTCGGGGGGGCGCGTGCCCGCGTTCATGTACCGCAAGGTCGCCGGTTATCTGTTGTGGGTGCTGACAGCGATCAAGGCGCAGCATCGTCGCTTTTATTTGGTGCGTCTGGCGGCGGCCATGGGCGAATGCCGCGGTTATCACCTGCGTCACAAGGACAGGCTGCAGGCTCACTCGCTGACGGGTTCGGGGAAACATTGAGCATGGCGAAGTTGCGCAACATTCACAAACTGCTGGACCCGGAGATCCGGGCCAAGAACCTGCGTCAGGCCAGGTACACGGTGCGCGGTTGGTGGTGGCGGCTGACACGGCCCGCCATGCCCGATCCCGTATTTGTGGTGGGCTGTTCCCGTTCCGGTACCACCGTTACGTATGAGACCATCGCCGCCGCACCCCAGTTGCGTTCTCTGGGCTATGAGATTCCCAGCTTTTGGAACGGTCTTTGGGGTCCGCACTTGAACGGTTGGCATTCCGAGGCGGCTTACGCCGACGATGCTAAGCCGGGCCATCGCGATGCCGCGCTGTGCTATTTCTATCAGCGTCTGGGACGGGGCAGGGTGTTGGACAAGACCTGTATCAATGTCATGCGTCTGCCTTATCTGTATAAGCTGTTTCCCCGGGCGACGTTCATCTACATCCATCGCGACGGCCGGGACAATATCAGCTCCATGATGGACGGCTGGCGCCACGACGGTCATTTTCGTCTGTCCCAGTTTCTTGGACCCTGCCCCGAAACCGTGGCGATAAACGACGCTGAGTTTAGCGACTGGTCATTCTTTCTACCGCCCGGATGGCGCGACTACAATCGTGCTTCCTTGGAGGAGGTCTGCGCCTATCAGTGGCAGACCGCCAACCGCATGGCCCTGGAGGCCAAACAGTTCATTCCGTCGGCGCAGTGGATACAGCTGCGTTACGAGGATATTTTCGAGCGGCCGGTGGAGATGTTCCGGCCCGTCTTTGAGCGTCTGGGTATCCCCTTTGATGAAAGCCTGGAGACGCGTTGCGCCAACCTCAGCCGCCGGCCCACCAGTATCGTCAAGGGTACGCCTAAACGGCAAAAGTGGAAGGCGCATAATCCGGAGGCCATCGAGCGTATTCTGCCAACGATCCAACCGTTAATGACCGAGTTGGGGTATGCCGATGACTGATAATAACCCGGTCGTTAGTATTGTCATGCCGGCCTATAACGTGGCCTGGTGTGTCGCTCGCGCCATCGACAGTGTGCTCGCCCAAAGCCTGCGTGGATTCGAGCTCATCGTCGTCAACGACGGCAGCACGGATGATACCCGGCAGGTGCTCCAGCGCTACGGCGACACGATAAAGGTGATCGAACAGGACAATGCCGGCATGTCTGCAGCGCGTAACGCGGGTATCCGTGCCGCGCGCGGGGAGTACGTGGCGTTTCTTGACGCCGACGACTGGTGGCTGCCGAACAAGCTCGCCCGGCAGGTCGAGTTGATGCAGGCGCGCCCCGAGGTCGGCTTTTGTTCCACGGCCGCACGGGTCGAAAATCCGCAGGGCGAATTCGTCAACGACTGGCATTGCCCGCCGCTGGATACGGTGAATGTGTTGGAGACGCTTTTCAGCGAAAACGCGGCCATTGCCGGCGGCTGCTCGGCGGTCATGGCACGCAAGGCCTTGTTCGAGCAGGTGGGGCTGTTCGATGAACGTCTGCGCGGTTTCGAAGACCCCGATCTTTGGATCAGGCTGGCCGCCGTGTCCGGTTATGCCTGCATTGCCGAGCCGCTGGTGGTGATCCTGCGGCGCGAACAGAGTGTCAGCCGCAATCTGGCGGCCATGCGCGAATCGGCCTTGCAGTCGATCAAAAAGAACCGCGTCCTGCTGTCGCCGGAGCGGCAGGGGAGTTTTTGGCGCTCCAGCCTGGCGGGCGTCTATGCCGATTACGCCAAAGGGGCCTACCGGGCGGGTCAGCGCAGTACGGCGCTGGCAGACGTCTTGCGTGCCTTTGCTTTGTCGCCCTTGGGGCGCGGCAGGCTTTGTCTGGGACTGGCCAGAGACATGCTGCTGGGGCGTCGCTTATGAAAAAGCGTTTCACCCACGCGCCGTTTCTCAAACATGTTGGAATCGACATGATAGGGGTGATGACTGACACAACATCCAATGAGGGGCCGGTGTTGATGCAAGGTCAGGTGTGCCTATGACCGATACCGATCGTCTCATTCTGCAGTCGTTGGCCGAAGGGTTCGGCGTGAGCCTGCTCGTTGGTGCAGTCATTACCTTGTTGATGCTGGCTAAATCACTCCGTGATTTCGCTCGAACAGGTCCCCAGATTGCCGAAGGCGTATTATCGCACTACCGGCTTTACTTGGCTTACGCCCTGGGGCGGCTTACATTTTACGCCTTCCTGATTTCCACTCTGATGGCCTTTGTCGGGAGCATCCTTTATGTGGGCGGTATGGCCCTGTTGGGCTATGATTTTGATATTACCGTCGCTATAGTCGCCGCTTCGTCTTCCCTGCTTGTTCTGAGCGGGCGTCAATTTCTGCGTAAGCTACTCTATTCGCCGGGCTTGATCGCTTCGTCCTCCCATTATTCCATGACGCACTTCTATGCCCTGTGGGAACAATTGACACCGGCGCGTCTCAGGGCCCTGGATATCGTGCTTTGGGGCGCAACCGCCGCTTGGCTCGGGGCCGCACTGGTGAGCTTGGCCGGCGCAGCGGACTGGCTCGGCTTTGGCCTCATACTGTGCATCTCCCTGGCCTATATCATCGTTATGTCGTTGTCCGCCTGGCAGCGTGAGCCGCGGCCAGTCAAGGCGCGTGGTGACCGGAGCCGTCCCAATATCATTATGATCGGCGCCGATACCCTGCGTGCCGACCGTGTAAACGGTATGGGGTATCCGCGCGAACTCACCCCGACCTTGGAGGCGCTGGCCGGCCGCGCTACCCGCTTTACCGATTGCTATGTGCCCTGCGCGCGCACGGCCCCCAGCCTGGCCTCGATGCTCACGGGTACTTGGCCCCACACCCACGGCGTGCGCGACAATTTCCTCTCGCCCGCCGATACCCATCTGCCGGTCGCCGCGCTACCCGATATTCTCAGGCGCCAGGGCTATCGCACCGCAGCGGTCGGGGACTGGGCCATTTCCGATTTGAACAAACTCGACTTCGGCTTCGAATATACCGAGATGCCCCATGACCAATGGAATATTAAATACCTGTTGCGGCAGGGGCCTAAGGACATACGTCTATTTCTATCTTTGTTTACGCAGAATCTATTCGGCAAGATGTTGTTGCCTGAAATCTATTATTTGGGTGGACATCCTCTGACCGAGGAGGTCGGGCGTGACACGCGACGTATGATTGCGCGTTTGGCGCAACGGGATGAGCCGTTTTTTCTGATGTCGTTCATGGCGACGACGCATCCTCCGTTTGCATCCAAGTATCCCTATTACACAATGTACGCCGATCGCGAGTATCGTGGTGAATCCAAGTTCGCCATGGCCAGGTTGCGCGATCCGTTCGAGATCATCCGCCGGCAGGGCGAGCCGAAGACCGAATTCGACCTGGATCAGATTATTAACCTATATGACGGCTGCGTGAAGAATTTCGATGATGAATTGAAGCGTATCTTGGATTATTTGGAAGACTCCGGGCTGTCTGATAATACCGTGGTGGTGATTTTCAGCGATCACGGCATGGAGTTTTTCGAGCATGAGACCTGGGGGCAGGGGAATTCGGCCATTGGTGATTTTTCTGCGCGGGTGCCCTTGATTATTGCTGATCCACGCAACCGGCAGCAACAGACCGTGTCCAGTGTGGTGCGGACGGTGGACTTGGCTCCGACACTGTTGGATTTGATCGGTGCGCCGCGTGACGGGGGGATGGAGGGGGTGTCGCTCGCGCGATTCATGCATGGTGAACCGGCGGATGAGGACCTGCCTGCATTCTACGAAACCGGCGTCTGGCTCACCGACCTGCCGGGCACGCCGGACGGACATTTGCGTTATCCCAGCTTGCCTGAATTGCTGGAGGTGCCGGACAAGGCGTCGGGAATGATTTCATTGAAGCCGGAGTTTCAAGACATCGTGGTGGCGGCCAAGGACCGTATGGTCAGGCTGGGGGAGTGGAAGTTGACATATCAGCCTCTTGAAGATGGGTCGATTTACCAGTTATTTAATATTCGTGAGGATCCGGCATGCCGGCACAATGTCATCGACCGGAATCCGGAGATCGCCGCTCGGCTCAAGTCGAAACTCGAGTGTTGGATGCACGATTAGAGTCTCAGATTCATGGCGAGACGTCGTGGGATGTCTACGTTCGGCAGGCTGGATGGATTGGGTGAGAACGATGTTTAGCGGTGTTTTCTTCGGCGCTGAAGGTGTCTGGTATGCAGAGTGAAGTAAAATATATATTCGTAGATCTTGATCGAACACTGGTGCGTACGGACCTGTTTGTCGAAAGCGTACTTAAGCTGGTCAAGGCGAATCCGTTGCGGATGTTTTCCTTGCTCATCTGGATATTGCAGGGTCGATCCTATGTCAAAGACCGCGTGGCGCGCCTGGTCGACCTCGACATGGATTATCTTCCCTTTGAAAATCAGTTGATCGATTATCTTTGGGAACAGAAGAATCAAGGCAGGAAGATTGTCCTGGCCACGGCCTCAAATCAGCGCTATGCACATCAGGTGGCCGAATATCTTGGATTGTTCGATAGGGTCATCGCCTCGGATGTGGAGCTCAACCTCAAAGGAATTAAAAAGCTGGCGGCGATCCTGCGAGAGGCGGATGGAGAGGGTTTCGCTTATGCAGGGGATAGCATTGCAGATCGTCCGATTTGGGCGGAGTCCTGCTCGAATATTCTAGTAAACGCGCCGCGCAGCGATGTTGAGCGTGCCAGGCGCCAGGGTAAGGCCGAGAAAGTCATCACCTCTCCCCACTCACTTGGTCAGGCCTTGCTCAAGGAAATGCGCATTCATCAGTGGGCTAAGAATCTTCTGGTGTTTGTCCCCATGTTCACCTCGCATGCCTATATAGATGTTCCGATGTTGATGTCGGCGGCGCTGGCCTTTCTATGTTTCGGTATCTGTGCCTCAGGCGTCTATTTTCTGAACGACATGTTGGATCTGGAGGCGGATCGTCGTCACCTCACTAAGCGCAACAGGCCGCTGGCCTCGGGCGAGCTGCCCCTGACCATCGGGATTGTCGGGGCCGGCGGTCTGCCCCTGGCGGCGTTTATCATCGCCTTGTTATTCCTGCCCTTGTCTTTCGTCGCTGTGTTGCTGGTTTACTATCTATTGACGAACGCCTATTCGTTTTTCCTGAAACGGATATCGACCGCGGATGTGATGACCCTGGCGGTGTTGTACACCTTGCGTGTGGTGGCGGGCTCCGAGGCGGTGAATATCGAACTCTCTTCGTGGTTGATGGCCTTTTCGGTCTTCGTATTCGTCAGCCTGGCTTATCTCAAACGCTACATTGAGGTGTCCGCCCTGTCCGAGACCGACGAAAAGGCGCATGGGCGGGGCTACTCAGCGGCGGACACCGAGACCATGTTCAGCCTCGGCGCCTCGACTATCACCGCCTCCGTGGTGATATTGGCATTGTATATCAACAGTGATGAAGTGGCCGTGCTGTACAGGACTCCCGAATTGTTATGGGGTCTATGCCTGCTGATGCTGTATTGGGGGAATCGTATTTGGATTGGGGCGCGCAGGGGGAAGATATTTGAGGACCCGGTGGTGTTTGCGATCAAGGACCGGGTGAGCCAAATGGTCGGCGCGGCATTCGTTGCGGTCGTGCTGTTGGCTCGATATGTTTAATTCTGAGTGGGGATCGATATGACATATCTTATTTTAGGCCTGATACTGCTGACGGTAACTTTGTCCGCATGCGCGCAATTGGCCCTGAAGCTCGGTGTGATGAGGAGCCACGTGCAGTCCGCCCTTGAGGGCGGTCTTATGGATGCATTGGTGGCGGTGGCGTTGTCCCCTCTGATATGGCTCGGCCTGTTGATTTACGGGCTGAGCGTGGGGATGTGGCTCTGGGTCCTGTCGAAAGTCGATCTTTCCATCGCCTACCCGTTCGTGGGCATCAGTTTTCTTGTCACCATGGCCTTCGGCGCCTTTCTTCTTAACGAAACGATTACGCCTGCGCGCATTGCCGGAACCATACTGATTGCGATCGGTTGTGTCCTGGTGGGACGCAGCGCGTAGCGGATGAGGCTTGCTGTGTCCGCCAATATGACCAAGGCCGGCGTCTTGCTGACGATATTGCTATTGTCGGCAGCGATCAGGCTCGCTGCCGTCATGGTGTTGGACATCGCGCCGGTGTCGGATTACGCCATCTACATGAGAATGGCGACCTCCATGCTGGCTACGGGACACATGAGCGACGGGATGGGTAACGTCGCCTTTTATAGCGCCGGATATCCCTTGTTTCTCGTTCCTTTTTTCGCGCTCTTCGGTGCTGGCGTGGAAGTGGTCGGTTTCGTAAACGCGGTCCTGGGCGTTGTCAGTGTGTTGCTGGTATACCTTTGCGGCAGGGAAGCGCTACCGAATTGGAAGTGGGCGGCCGCCGCGGCCCTGTTGTGGGCCGTTTATCCGCCGGCCGTTTTGTATACCGAATATGTGGCAAAAGAAAACCTGATGGTGCCACTGCTTTTGCTTCAGACAGTGATTCTGCTGCGCTACTCACGCCGCCCCGGTTTGTTTGCGGCGCTGACCCTCGGGCTTATATTCGGTATGGAATTGATGGTAGGCCCGGCGACCATACTAACCGGGGTATTGATCGGTGTGGTGGTGATCGGTTTCAATCTCCGCAAGCCGTCATTGTCCGGGTTGCGTTGGGCGCCGGCCCTGGGTTGTATTCTCGGCTGTGCGATCGCCTTGACACCTTGGTTGGCCTATACATATTCGGAACTCGGCCAGCCGGTGCTCAATACCAACGGTAGTTTTAATCTTTATCTGGGCAACAACGCCAATTCCTCGGCTGGCTTTGTCGGGATTCAAGACACGCCGATGGGGGCTGAGTGGTATGCCCTGCGCCGCGAGAAAGGACAGCTTGAGTCCATGGCAATCCTTCAGGACAAGGCCCTGGATTACATGTTCGAAAACCCAGTTCAAACGGCATGGCGCTCGCTCAGCAAGGTGGCGTATTTCTGGATGCCGCCCTTTCATACAGGAAAATTCGGTGATCAGTCGAGCCTGGAGTCGGCCGTGCGTTCCGTCTGGCTTGTTTATTATCTGTTTATTCTGACCACTGCCCTGCTGCCGCTGTTGTTTTTTAGGAAACTGGAGCGGTCACATCTCATTCTGTATGCAACTGTATTACTGTATTGCGCGATCCATGCGGCCAGCTATGTGATATTCCGGTACCGGCTTCCCGCCATGCCGATAATGTCTGTTCTGTCGGTCTACGGAATTTGGCTGGGGTATGCTTGGTGGATTGACAGGAATAACAGAAAAAAAGTTTTCTCTGATTAGATGGCCTGGTTCTATAGATCTACCGGCTTGTCGCCAATCCATGCGTCATCCTCAGTATAGCCCAGGCTGACCAACAGTTCGTTGGCCGATCCATAGAATAGCGCCCTGGCCTCTTGAGGTAATTTTGCCTGCCAGGCTCCATAGGAATCACGATTGATGGGTTTTGAAACGCCGAGATGAGAAGAGACTTTTGTGGACTTAGCCTTGGTCAAGATGTTGTCCTGCCAGGGTTCGCCTAACCATTGGAACAGCTCTATCAGGGCCTGTTGGGGGTTGTTGACCAGCGCCTCGTATTTTATCTCGTAATAGCGTGGGTCGTCCCGCCATGCTATCCCTTGCCTCGTCCACGATTCCCATAGCTGCACCGATTTGTCCCAGGGATTGATGTTATACCTATTGCCGAATGACGGCGGGTGATTGCGGATGGAGCAAACGGCGTCGCGACCATCTCTGACAATATGTATGAACCGGGACTTCGGAAAATAGCGGAATATGTTTTCTATCAAGGTCACGTTGACGGGCGACTTGTCACCCCATCGTTGTTTGCCGGCGTCCACAGCAAGCCCGGACAAGACCTTCTCTGAAAATTCCGGATAGCAGCGCGAGCGGCGATACAGTTCGCTTAACTCCGGCACAGATAGATTCGTTCTGCCGTGAATACGGCTAAGATTTCGGTTGCCGGACATCAGACCGGTTTCCAATGCCATAAAGATATTGTCGTGTGCATTGAGCAGGGAATAGAGCAGGGTGGTGCCGCTGCGCGGGCTACCGCCGCTGAATATGGCATTTGCGTCGCTACAAAACGCATTGTCGTACCAACCGAATTTCAGTCGGCCCAAAGAAACGGAGTTCACCAGCCTGGAGATGAATCTCGATTTCATATGCTTATATGGTCGTTCGCTAAGTGATGCTTATGGCGAGCTTGCGCCGATAAGCCTACGCAGGTTCTGGGCACGCCGTTCTTGAGTAAACTTTTCCAGCACGCGATCCCGGCCCTTTGTTCCGGTTGATGCCGCCAGCGCGGGATCGATTAAGTAGCTAATCAACGCTGCGGCGATCTCGTCCACGCTGTCGCCGTTCACCCGCAGCCCCGTCTCGCCGTGGGCCACTGCAGATCCCGTGCCTCCGCTATTCCCGGTAATCGAAGGTTTGCAGCTGGCCGCCGCCTCCAGATAGACCAGGCCAAAGCCTTCGGTGTCGCCGTCGATGTCCCGATTGGGCATGGCGAACACGTCGCAGGCGTTGTACCAGCGCGGTAAGTCTTCGTAGCTTACATGGCCGAGAAAATGAATGCGCTCCGCCACGCCGTATTCAGCGGCCAGTTCGATCAGGTAGTCGTGGTCTTCGCCGATGCCGATGAGGGCGTAATGGACATCGATCCCGTTGGCGAGCAGCTCCGGCAGCGATCGGATCACGTTATCGAAACCCTTGCGTCGCTGCAGCCGTCCCACCGAGAGGATGAGTTTTTGTTGCTCGCTGATGCCGATATCCTGGCGCAGGTCTTCATAGGGCAAGTCGGGTCGGAATCGCACTTCATCGGCGGTGGGATAGAGGGTGACGATTTTTTCGGGATTTACCTTGATCAGCGTGGCCAGGGTGTCATGGGTGAAGTCGCTGTTGGCGATGACCCAGTCGGCGTGGCGCAGGGCGAAGCACATGGCCTTGAATTTTTTGCCCCGTCCCCAGCCGGTCAGCTCCTCGCCGTGGGCGTAGATGATGACGGGGCGTCGTGTCAGCCGGGCCACGGCCCAGGCGGTAATGCCTTCAGGCAGGGCACGGCCGGCAAAGACCGCATTAATCGGCCGGGTAAGCGCGATGCCGAGAGAGCGGGAAAATAGCTTGATATACATCAGCGCCGACTCGGGCCTCAGCCAGGCATGGCGTTTCAGGCCCAGGCGGTGAATGGTGTTGGGATGGGTCTGATCGAACTCGTGGGCACCGGGCACCGCGGCGGTGACGATATGCACTTCCTTGCCGCCCAATTCGCGAAAATCGCCGTCAAACAGTACCGCTGTCCCACCGCTGGTGGGAAGAAAGATTTCGGTGAGCAGCAAGCACGGGAAGCTGTTTTTATTCATGTGGGGTTGTTTGGTTTTGTTTCATAATTGTGGTTACCAACGACGGGCGCGATGCCGTTCTATGAAGCCCGGTGCCCGAAGAATGTGGCGGCCCATTTTAGCACTAGATGCAGCCCGATGAAGCGGCTCAGCTTGCCGAGCCGGGGGATGTGGGTGATGCGTTCGGCGAAAACCGCCAGGCGTGGACCCCGTCGGTGTTCCAGCCAGTCCGGGTTGCCGGACAGCATGGCCCCGGCCAGCGCCTCGGTACTGATGAAACGTAGCCCGGGAAAGCGATTCAGCGCTTGTTGCAGCAGTGCGGCGAGCTCCCGCAGGGCGGGATCGACACGTTCCCGCTTACCCAGGAAATTGGCGCGATGGGTTTCCAACAGACAGGGGCGCGCCAATGCGGTTTTTCTTTCCAGGGCCGCCAGCGTTTCGCTTGCCGCATGACCGAGCATGGGTTCGAAGTAATCGTCCCGCACGAGGTAGTGTACTCCACGCCCTGTTTCAAGATTGTGAACACGGCCCTGGTAACAGGCCGGCTTGCCCTCGGCATCGCGACAGGTAATTTTGCGGCCCGGTGTTACCACGTATCTCACGCCCGCCGCCGCCCAGGCGGCTTCCACCACGTCGCTCCAGATAAAGGTGGGCGGTACCACGACCTTGGGTATATCTCCGAATATGCGCTGATACAGCTCGATCTCCTCGCCAACCGCTGTTTCAATGTCCCGTTCCTGCAAGGGGCGTGACGGCAGCGTGGTGGTGTCGATCCAGCGGCTTTGCAGATGAGCGGGGAGCTGTTCAGTGGATTGGGGCGTATCCTGTGTCAGCCAAAGTTGTACGGTCTCGTCCTCGCTGGCCATCAGGCTCGGCGGCCAGTAGTGCTCAAGGCCGTGCAATTGCACAGCGAAGACGCCTTGTTTGACGCCGTTTTCCATGGCTTCGCGCACTGCTGCAAATTGCGCATCGTCCAGGCCGCGCCGACGGTATTTGCCGCTGGCGCGGATGGCGGCGGCATCTGGAACGGCGAGTATTACGGCCAGGGTCATTACCGCCGGCTGACCGCGATGATCGCGGCAACTCGATAAAATGTCGGCAACCCGCTCCAGTGCCTCGGTTTGTTCCAACGGGCCGGCGCCCCAATCATCGCTCTCCACGATCAGCACGGGATGGCGCAACACCGGTTCGCGCCAGATGGCCCTCAGGGTGGGGGCAAAATAAATGATGATCAGCCCTAGCGGGGCCAGCCAGAGGGTGACGATGAGCAGCAGCCAGTTGAGGGGGTCTGTGGGCGGAAACATATAAGTCAATCGGCACTAAATACAGCTGGATCGGCGCCAAATATATCATGATCGGGCAGGTGGATGCGTGCTGTTGGCGTGGCCGGCGGTCCGCACGGGGCGTGCTATTTGGTATGATGCCGCTGGAACTGCCGTTGACGAAGATGTGTGGCGGTCTGGAATAATAAGGTGTGAATCTAGAATAATGAGTTTACTGGGTCGGGTGATAAGAAAAATCTCAGGCGCCGCCGGCGGGCCCCAGGTGCGTGAGCGAGTGATTGTTAAAACAGTCGATCGGGCGGCGCGTCAGGCGATGCCGCCCGGATTTATTGTCGG
The DNA here is from genome assembly GCA_001447805.1 of Candidatus Tenderia electrophaga. Classification (NCBI taxonomy): domain Bacteria; kingdom Pseudomonadati; phylum Pseudomonadota; class Gammaproteobacteria; order Tenderiales (SeqCode); family Tenderiaceae (SeqCode); genus Tenderia (SeqCode); species Tenderia electrophaga (SeqCode). The sequence continues at coordinate 2,946,662 of CP013099.1, read as the reverse complement.
GGTGTATCGTTCCGGCACCACCTTGTTACGTTATGTCCTCGACAGTCATCCAAACATCGCCGTACCACCGGAGTCCAACTTCCTCAATGGCTTGGCCTCACTCCACGGCGACGAATGGTATCGCAAAGGGCTGCAGGGAATGGGGGTCGACGATCAAGGCCTGCAGCGCCATCTGCGCCGCTTCGCAGGGGCGCTATTCGATGATTATGCTGTGGCCAAGGGCAAGCAACGTTGGTTCGATAAAACACCATCCTATGTAGACATCATTGAATTTCTGCATGCCATTTTCGGGGAGCAATGCCGCTACATCATGCTCTACCGTCACGGCCTCGATGTGGCCAACTCCATGTCGAGGATGTATGAAAATGACGTCAATCGCGGGCCGGGTAAAAAATATGCCGATCAGTATCCCGGCGCCCCGCATCTGACTAACCTGCGCTATTGGATGGAGCAGTGCGAAAAGATGCTGGCCTTCGAGGCGGCCCACCCGGCGCAGTGTTTTCGGGTTAAATACGAGGAGTATTCCGCCGAGCCGGCGCGCTATCTGCCGCCGCTGTTTGAGTTTCTGGACGAGGCGTGGGATCCACAGGTGCTGGAGTTTTACAAGCAGCAGCACGATTACGGTCTGCAGGATTACAAGGCGGAGGAGTCCAAGGGTTTCATGCCCAATACCGGTACCTACCAATCCTGGCCGGAGGCGGAGATCGCCCAGGCCATGGAGATCGCCGGGCCGACGTTGAAGAAGCTTGGATATCTTTCTTGACCGATTCCGTTCGCGTGGTTCACCTTATTCAGGGGCTGGAGATCGGCGGCCTGGAGATGATGGTGGTCAATTTTCTGCAACGCCTGGATCGCAGCCGCTTCAGCCCTGTGGTCTGCTGTTTCGATACCCTGGGCGACCTCACGGCGCAGGTGGCCGATAGAGGGATTCCCGTGCATCTGGTGCAGCGCCGGCCGGGTGTGGATCTAGGCTACATCTTCACACTTGCCGCCTTTATACGCCGGACCCGGCCGCAGATCCTGCATCTGCATAATCCCACCGCCTTCTTTTACGGCACACTGGCGGGGAAACTGGCCCGAGTGCCGTGTATCGTTTATACCGAGCACGGGCGTGATTTTTCTTCGGGCTGGAAGACCCGGTTGGCGAATCGCGTGTTAGGCAAGCTGGTGGACCGGGTGGTGGCGGTGGCCGACTACGGCAAGCGTTATCTGGCGGAGGAAGAAGGTATCGCGGCAGCAAAGATCACCACTATTCATAACGGTATCGATGCCGCCAGATTCGCGCAGGATTACGACGTCGACGCCATTCGATCTGAGCTGGGCCTGACGCCCGATCAGCCGGTGATCGGCATCGTGGCCCGGTTGGACCCGATCAAGAACCACGCCCTGTTGATTCGCGCCATGGCCCGGCTGGCGAAGCAGCGTGCGGATGCGGTGCTGCTGATTATCGGTGACGGGCCGCTGCGCCAGGAACTGCATTCCCTGCGCGATGAGTTGGAGTTGGCCGGGCAGATCCGCTTTTTGGGGGCGCGTTCCGATGTGCCTGAGTTGCTGAGCGCCCTCGACCTGTTTGTCCTGTGCTCCAAGAGTGAAGGTTTATCATTGACCTTGGCGGAGGCCAGTGCGGCAGCCAGGCCCATTGTCGCCACCGATGTGGGGGGTAACAGTGAGGTGGTGGAGGACGGCGTTTCAGGGGTCGTGATCCCTTCGGATGATATTGAGGCGCTGGTCGCGGCGCTTCTGAAGATTGTGAGTGATCCCGAACTTGGCCGGAAAATGGGTAGGGCAGGGCGCGAACGGTTTGAGCGGCAGTTTACCCTGGAGGGGATGGTGGCCGCTTATCAGGAGCTGTATTCCACCTGTCTCTGATTTCTCCGTATTTTTAGAATTGGGAGCGCCGTCCAATTCGTATGGTTATTCGGCTGTGCTGCTTTTTATGGTTTCATTGCTAGGGCATCAAGCCAGAGCTGTTCCATGCGTTCCATATGCGCCGGCCAAGAAAACCTTTCCTCGACTACTTTGTGTCCTTGTCTGCCGAGTTTATTTCTCATTTCCGCGTCTGCCGCCAAGCTGGTCAGATAGTTCAACGCCCGATCTTCATTGCCCGGTTCATACAGATATCCTGTTTCCCCGTGAGTGATGAGTTCGGGCACCGCGCCTGAATTGCTTGCCACGACCGGTTTATATGCCGCCATCGCTTCGGTAATCACCAGACCGAAAGACTCATCGACACCGGTATGCAGCAAAATATCCGAATTGGCTAATTGTTTTCGTACCTGCTCATGGGTGAGCGTGCCATGGAATATTATCGACTCTCTATAGCCGAGCCGATTCGCCAAACTTTCGAGTTCTGCCCTTTCCGGACCATCGCCGATAATGTGGTAAATGCAGTCATGAAATTTTTGTTTCAATCGGCTGAATATTCTTATACCTTCATCGATGCTCTTTTCCCTGGCGAGCCTGCCGATAGAGATGAGTCTGGGGGCTGAGTCTGCGGTGTCGGGTTGCCTGTCGGGAAACTCCGATAACTCTATACCGTTGTAGATTACCCGGAGCCTGTGCTCGCTGCCGGTTCTTTGCGCCCAGATCCGCTGGCTGGACCTGCTCACCAGCGCCAGTGCCGCGGCGCGCTGCTGAAGAGCTTGTAGACTATGGAGGCTCCTGCGCCGTAACTGCTCATGATTGTTGTGCACCGTGATAGTCAAGGGGATGTCCAGAATTTGACTTAGGGGCATGCCGACCTCAAAGGCCCAGCCGGCGAAGTTGGCATGAATGAGGTCAAGCCGCGGCAGCCTGGATAGGGCATGGCAAAAGAACGTCTTACGCCTTTCCGCCAGCCGCCGGCCATACACGGCGACGTCGGCGGCGGAACGCACACGGCGTCCAAAACGGCATAGGCTCGGTGCGAACAACCGGCTGTTTGCGTAGTCACCGTAGAGCAAATGGGCCGGGTCCGGCATGCCCAGTCGTGCCGCCAGCGTTGCTCCAGCCTTATCACCGCGGTTCGATGCCAGCACATAGACTTCATTTCCCGCGGCAATGGACGCCGCGATTTCCCTGATGACAAATGTATGGGTGGAGTAGGGATAGCCACCGGTTACGATCAACTGGCGCATGTTGGAATTATTATTATCATGTTGGAATTATATTCTGCCATCGGGCCTGATCACGGCAACTGCCAGAATATATTAGGAAAAGTGCCATAAGTCGACCTAAATTAAACCTTGGAACTTCAATTTTTCCGTCCGAATAGCCGTTGAAAGGGGGCGGGCAGCAAGGGTGGATAAAGGGTACCGCCCGCTTTAACGCATGCCGGCAACTATAACTATTCTGACACGGGGGGTTAACGTCCCCTTTAAATGCGGGTATAGCCTCTACGGTTGACACGTGTAACGTGACAGACTACATTCGATGTATGATCAAAACGTTCGCGGATCGACTCACGCAGGAGCTGTATCTCACAGGCAAAGCCAAACGGTTTCCAGCGGATGTTGCCAAACGGGCTAGGCGTAAGTTGGAGTACGTGGACTTGGCCACGCGGGTGGATGACCTAAAGGTTCCGCCCGGTAATCGGCTTCATGCGCTGGAAGGCGATCGGAAAGGGCAGTACTCGATCTCGATTAATGACCAATGGCGCATTTGTTTCCGATTCGTGGACGGTGATGCTTATGATGTTGAAGCCTGCGATTATCATTCAACGAGGTGAGTAATATGAGCATTCCGAATACAACCAGGATCAAGCGTCGGCCGACCCATCCAGGGGAGATGCTACGTGAGGATTTTCTGCCTGAATATGAGCTTACCGTTTCCACCTTGGCTGAGGCCCTGGGTGTGTCACGGCAATCGATTAATGAATTGTTACGCGAGCGGCGCGGTATCAGCCCGGAGATGGCGCTCCGGTTGGGGCGTCTGTTTGGTAATACACCTGAGTTCTGGCTTAACGCGCAGAGGGCTGTGGATTTGTGGGACGCCGCGGAGGGAATAAAGAAAGATATAGCCCGCATTAAACCGCTGAATGCCGCCTAATCATCGGGCCGCTTCACCGGGTCGGACCACGATAACCATCTGAAAGTATTATTAACCCCCATTGATATTGCTTCTGATTAGGCCTTAAAGGCCCAATTTTCCCCCGAAATGCCGGCTCTAGGTTCCGAGTTCCGGCGGCTGGTCCCAACAATCCCTCCTTCAACTGTCATCCAGGCAATCGCCCCCTTGGGTTAAAGAGTAGTGGTCCGACCCTGGTGCCTGGCGATTGCCTCAGTCTGGGGGGGGAATGTTATGTGCTTGAAATTACAAGCAATCGGATTACCTTTAGTACCCAGCCCGGGAATCCGCTAAAATAGATGTGAATATCTAATTTTAAGGTTGGAAAACTCATGAAATTACAAGAGCTTACCCCCTCTGAGAAAATTCTGCTGGCAGAAGATCTGTGGGATAGCGTTGCATCTGAAGAGAAGCTGTTTCCACTAACCGATGATCAAAGAAGAGAACTGGATGCTAGGCTGGCGAGCTATTCAGAAAACCCGGACGCAGGTGACACGTGGGAGAATGTTAGAGACAGAATTTCAAATTCATGAGTGTAATAAAAAAGGTTGTCATCCGCCCAGAGGCGGAGGCAGATATTAAAGACGCTTATGATTGGTACGAGGCTCAAAGAAAAGGATTAGGTGAAAGCTTTCTTTTATGTATTGAAGAGGCACTGTCTAGAGCATCTCGAAGTCCAGAAATTTATTCAATAATTTACAAAGAAGTGCGCCGAGTGTTAATCCATAGATTTCCCTTTGGTGTATTTTTTATCGAAGAGGAAGATCGCATTTCTGTTCTGGCGGTGCTTCATGCCCGTCGTAATCCAAAAGCGTGGAAAGGTCGCACATAATCGGGTAACCGGGGTATTTAACCCGCCGACACAGCGCCAACGGCTATCTCAGCCCCGAGGTGTTTGAGGCTCAATGAGTCGCTTAAATGGGTGTCCGTTGTTGCTGTGCAGGATCAGTGATGAGGGGAACGGTGTTTTGGCGAGGAGGCGGCGTGAATTACGCAATGCATAGATGGGTTGTAGCGCTAGTGCTTTGCCTCTTGCCTGTCTTGGCCCCGGGCGCCGATTATTCCGCCACCCCAGCCAATTACCGCGCCTTATTAAAGCAGCTGGCGCCGGGAGATGTGTTACGTCTGCAGCCCGGTACCTACCGGCGCGGTTTGCCGATCCATAAGCTCAACGGCACTTCCGGTCAACCGATCATCATCACCGCGGCAGATGACGCCAGGCGTCCGCTGTTTATCGGGCGGCCTAATCACAACAGCGTCAGCATCCTCAATTCAAGCCACGTAGAAATAAGCGATCTTATCCTGGACGGCCGCGGCCTGCCGGTGGATGCCGTCAAGGCCGAAGGCCATGCCGACTGGGCCCATCACATCACCCTGGAAAATCTCAGAATCGTGAATCACGGCCACAATCAGCAGATCGTGGGCATCTCCACCAAGTGTCCGGCCTGGAACTGGGTGGTGCGCGGCAATGTAATTATCGGCGCCGGCACGGGTCTGTATTTCGGCAATTCCGACGGCTCGGATGCCTTTGTCGCCGGTCTGATCGAGCGCAATCTGGTGCTCGATACCCTTGGCTATAACCTGCAGGTGAAGCACCAGCTGAAGCGTGAAGACGTGCCCGGCATGCCCCGGGGCGATGCGCAGACCATTATCCGCCACAATGTCTTCAGCAAATTGCGTGGTGGCTCGGAGCCGCCCATGGCCAGACCGAATGTGTTGGTGGGCCACTGGCCGCTGAGCGGGCCGGGCGAGCATGACCGCTATCTGATCTACGGCAATTTCTTTTATCAGAACCCGACCGAGGCCCTGTTTCAGGGCGAGGGCAATATCGGTTTGTACAATAACCTCTTCGTCAATGATTTCGGCGATGCGGTGCACATCCAGCCCCATAACGATATTCCGCGGCGCATGGATATCTTCTTTAATACAGTGCTCAGCGCCGGCACCGGCATCCGGGTGTTACCGCCGCAGGGCGAGCTGGTGGAATTGATGACGCCCTACACCCAGCGGGTGACGGCCAATGCGGTGTTTGCCCCGCAGCCCATCGAGGCGAATGAGGTCCGGGGCAATGTGACGGCGTCCTTGTCCGTGGTGGGGGCGTATCTGCGTCAGCCCCTGATGCCGCCGGGCGAGCTGGACCTGCGCCCGCTTCAGCCCCTGCAGGCCGAATTCGACACCACGCGGCTGCGCCGATACCCGGCCTGGAATCGGGACTTCGACGGCGTGCCGCGCCGCGGCGACGAGGCGGGGGCTTATGCCAGCGCGCCGGCGCCGGCCCATTGGCCGCCCGATCTTCGGCGCAAGCCCCGCGCCGATGGGGGTTTTCCCTAGCCTGCATTTCTCACTGTGCGGCCCGGGGCTGTGGTGTAGGTGACTGAAACTGATGGAGAACTGGCAAGAGTATCGATCGACCAGGCAACCCCACGCCTGATGCCGCGACCCCGGAAATGCAAGCTCGCGCACAAGGGCCTGACGTGATGGCGCGTGGCGTCTGCGCCACGCCCCGGCGGGGCGCTTATCCGCCGTCATTATCTTGTGCTATACAGTTGACTCGGCGTGTCATAATGCGCGTTGGCCGTACACAAAAATGAGGGTTAGGACCAATGAAACCAATAACACACATGGCGGGCGTGCTTGCCCTGGCCTGCGCCGCCGAAGGCGCATTCGCGGCGTGCAACACCCCCGCCACCCAGGTGACCGATGCCGCGCTCACCACCTTGCTCAGCGGCAACACGGTCTGCGCGGCGCGCGGCGGCGATCGCTGGCAGGAAGAACATCAAGCCGGCGGCGCGCTGTGGGACTATAAACTGGGCGACGCTGATCCCGTCGATCCCAGAACCCAGGTCGGTACCTGGAGCGTCACCGAGGCCGGGACGGCCAGCGTGGTGACCTATGATTACGGCACGGGCAGTCAAAGCTACGAGATCTGGGATGACGGCGGCAGCTACAGCTTTTGCCAGGCCGGGGTGGTGAATGTGGACAACGCCACCGTGGTGTCCGGCATCAACGTCGGTTGTCCGTAAGTCTGCGCTTGGAGATATTTATTGCAGCGTCGCCGTGCCGTCGGCGGCGATCTGCAATGTCATATCACGTTTCCCGGTAATCGCGCAATTGATGACAGCGTTTCCCGGCGTGCAGCTGACGGAGGGGGTCGGGTCTGACCAGCTGCGTTTCAGGGGCATGGCGACAAGAAACTCATCTGTCTCCACAAGCGTCGCCGCGGTGATCTCAATACGCCACGTCCCCGCGTCGGCGGGCGTCATGCGTTTGCCGCGCATGGCGGCTTTCTGCACCGCGCCCTTGTCGTCGTAATTCTTACCGTTCACCCAAAATTCCTTGCCCGGCCCGCCCACCGGCGTGATCTGCGCTTGGGCCGGCAATAGCACCTGCCCCTCCAGTATGCCGCCGGGCTCGGCGGTGATGTCCTCGGCCCGTGGGGCGAGCAGAAAGCGGTCAGCTCCGATGAGTGCCGGCTTATCCGGGAAATGAATCAGCCAGCGGCTGGTAAAACCGGGCTCGGTCTTGCTGATGCTGTCATATACCAACACCAGGTCGTTGACCCGATCGTAGATGAACGTGCGCAGATAGCGCTCCACCCGGCGGCTGCGGCTGGAGATTGTGCCTTCCCCCGAGAAACGGTTGGTGTAGGCGGCGCTGATGTCGGCGCTGACCATGACCACGCCGTCCCGTTGCTTGAGCTCGGTGATACGGCCGGTGTGATAGATCTCGGCCTTGGACTGCCATTCGTCCAGGTCCAGCGGGTGGGGGTAGAGCTCGAGATTGCCGCCGACGCGGCGCTGACCGCCGTCATTGGCGATGCTGCGCGTCGTGCGGCTGAACTCGTTGTTGGAGATGGCGGCGGCTTCGGCGGGGTTGGCGACCGTGGCCACGTTGTGGGCGATGGTCTGGTAGGCGTAGTTGAGGTGATGGTCCGAGCCGTATTTGTAGTACAGGCCGCTGTCGATGGCCAGCGGCCCGCCCTTGTAGAGGGTAAAACTGCCCTGGTCCAAATGGGTGAACGATGAGTAGTTGTCACCGGCCTTGAAGGTGATGTACGTGGCATCCTCATCCCAGCCGCTGCGCATCACCACTAGGCCGATGCCGTCGAAGTGCTTGGTCAGGGGCAGGGCCTGGACGGCTTTTGGATCGTAGAGGCCGTTATCGGTGAGTGGTCCCCAGGGCCAGCTGGTGGGCACGGGGTTTTTCGGTGGAGGGGCCAGACTGTAGGCGGCGGCATGGCGGTATTCGAGCGCCAGCGCCAGGCGGTCGGGGGCGTCACGAGTGAAGGTGCTGCTGTCGCCGAGCCGGAGTTGGGTGCCGTCCGGCCGGATGCGGTAGACCAGAAAGTCCAAAAAGCCGCGCAAGCCCGGCTCCGATTGAAAATAGTCCACACTGGTGGCGCGGCGCCACAGATTAGGCAGCTGGTAGACCGCCTGGCCGATGCCCTTGGCCACCACGTCGGCGCCCTCGTGCCAGCCGCCGTGCTCACCCATGACCTGGCGCCACACCGGCAGGATGCGGTCGTGCCACAGATCGGCGCTGAAGGCCATCACCGCATCGCCGCGCGGGTCATCTTGATATAAGGCGATACTGCAAGCCGTCAGGGCCTGGGCCGGGCCGCTGTAGAGCGTGACGTTGTAGGGCGAGAGGCGGCCGCTGCGAATCACTTCGATCAGATAGCCACAGCCATGCGCCAGTTTGTCCTGCAGTTGCCGCCGTTGCGTCTCGCTCCACTGGTCGTAGAGCCAGTCATACGCATGGGCCAGCCGTTTGCCCTGTTCATAACCGCGCCAATTGAATTTCAGGGCCATGAGGTGCTGGAACAGCCTGTCCAGGTCCTGGCTGCCCGGTTCCACATAGGCCATCAGGATGGCGGAATCGGGATTGCTCCGTGGGCCGGCGGCGCGCCGGCGGTGGTCGTCGAAGAAGCCGGGGTTTTCCCGTTGCAGGCGGGCTATCTCCATCGCTGTTGGCACGGGCAAGCGTGGATGCTGCGTGCGGAAATTCGGTAATACGGCGGGGGGGAGCGCGTCGGGCGTCGCATAGTCATGTTTGATCCCGGCCACGAACATGGCCTCGGAGTCGGCCGATTGCTGCATCAGGGTCAGGCCCAGCGCGCCCATGACCAGCATCACCCCGCCGGCGCCGAGCAGCGCCTTGCGCGGAAATTGCCGCACCACCGGTGCGCGTTCGGCGGGCGCCGGCGCCGGAGCGCGGGCACAGGCCGCCAGCCATTGACACAGGCGCTGCCCCAACCAGGCGGCCACCAGGCCGATGAGGAGGTTGGTGGGGTCGGGGTGGGTGCGGGGGATGAACAGCTTGCCCGCCTCGATGACGCAGGCAATCGCCGCGCTGCTCAGCAGCAGACCGAATACCGGCGGGCGGCGCAGCGGGGTGGCGCCACTGGCGTGCCACAGCCAGAAGCCCACGCCCAGCGGCAGATAGATGGCGCTCTGGGCCAGCAGACTGGCCACCGCCTGGGTCTCAGTGCTGAAGTAGTGGTAATAAAACGGGAGATAGCGTTGTTTGTCCAGCGCGCTGCGCAGGGTTTCCCAGTTGCCCCACTCGATACCGCTCCAGCCGTTGAGCAGGGCCGCCAACACCAGATAGGGAATCAGCGCCAGCAACAGCGCCGGTCTGAGCCAGTGGGCGTGACGTTGCGCCAGCTGCGGCGAGGGGATGTCACGCAGCCAGGCGCCGAGGCCGATGCCCACCGCCTTGGACAGGGCGCCGTTGACCGTGGTGACGCCGGAGGCGATCAGAAACTGGGCCGCCTCCAGGCAAGCGCCCACGGCGACGGCAATGCCGAGGTTGCCGCCATGGCGCCCCGCCCGGTGCGGCATCAGGCGCACCAGCAGCAGCCCCAGAGGCAGGGCCGCCAGCGTCTCGGCCAGCCATTGGCTGGTGCAGTGAAGCAGCGCATCGCAGTGCTCCAGGCCCCAGCCATAGCGGCCTTCCAGCAGTTTCCATTGCAGGTCCGCCAGCGAGACCATAAAGTCGTAGGGAAACAGGGCCAGTCCCAGATAGGCCAGGGCATACAGGGTCAGGCCGGCCGTCAAGGCACCGGGGCCGGGGCGCAGCACCGCCGTCGCCAGTCCGGCCAGGCGCGAGTGACTGGCGCTCCACACGATCAAGCCCAGCGCGGTGCCGATGGACTCGGCAATCAGGTCATTGAGTGATACGGTACGGGGGGCAAAAAAGATCTGCGTGAACTCCACGCCCAGCGCCAGCGCCACCCCCAGCGCCGCGGTGAAAAGCATCGCCAGGCTGCGCGGCAGCCAGGTCAGCCGGCTCAGCCAGGTGACACCCAGATAGGCCAGGGGGATGTACAGCAGGATGTTGGCGATCCAGTCGGCGCGCGACACCACACCCAGATCCAGATAGGGGATGTGGCGAAATTTTTCGATGGCCTCGGCCAGGCTGTGCGGCCGCAGCTCGAAGGGCAGCAGACTGCCATAGACGATCAATACCGCCCAGATGAGCCAGTACAAAAAATAGCGGCTTGCGTTATGTGTGGTCATTGGGCGGCTCGAAACGGTATGTCGGACGGCGGTGACTGCGAGTAGGCTATCATATCCGTCATCCTGCATGACCCAGGCGATTCTGGATTGAGATGAATGAACGTGATGTTTAACAAGCGCCGTCTGCGACTGCTAATGTGCGGCCTACTCTTCGCTCCGCTGCTGTCGGCCGGGGACTATTCCGCCGTCATCGCCAAGGTGAAACCCGGCGTGGTGGCCCTGGGCAATTACCAAGCGCTGCGCCAGCCGGCGGTGATATTTGTCGGTACAGCCTTCGTCGTCGCCGACGGTCGGCATGCCATTACCAATGCGCATAACATTCCGCCCTTCCTTGATCCGGCCAAAAAGGAAAGCCTGGTGGTGGTCGTGCCCGATGAACAGCGCCGCGAAGTGCGCATGGCCACCGTGATCGCGGAAGACCAGGCGCACGATCTGGCCCTGCTGAAATTCTCCGATGCGCCGCTCACACCGCTGAGCCTGGGGGACGACGCGGGGGTTAAGGAGGGGCGCGAGTTTCTGATCAGCGGTTTTCCCATCGGCTCCGCCCTGGGGTATCACGTGGTGACCCACCAGGCCATGGTGTCGGCCATCACCCCGGCGGTGCAGCCGGTCTACAATTCCAAGCAGCTCAATCCGCGCCTGCTCAAACGCATGGCGACCCAATATAAAGTATTTCAGCTCGACGCTATCGCCTATCCGGGCAACAGCGGCAGCCCGCTGTATGACCCTGAAACCGGTAAGGTTGTGGGGGTGCTTAACAGCGTTTTCGTTAAGGAAACCAAGGAAAACGCGCTGCAGAGCCCGAGTGGGATCTCCTATGCCATCCCGGTGCAGTTTGTGAAGGCCTTGTTGCGCGAGGCCGGCCTGGATGCCGAGTAGCGCGATAGCAATAACTATCATTTGACCTTGGGCATGGAGGTTGATATAAAAAGTCAGTCATTATAGGAAGTTTTTTTTGGGGAATAATCCTAGTTAGCTAGGGGGGGAGTAGAAATGAAGTTGATATCACGTAACATGCGTTTCATGGCGGCGGCGGCCGCCCTGTGTGGTTTTGGCGTCACCGCCCAGGCGGCGGACATCGGCGATGCGGCCGCCGGTGAAGGCAAGGCCGGTCTGTGCGGCGGTTGCCACGGCTTTGACGGTAATAGCGAAGATGCCACCTATCCGCGTCTGGCCGGTCAATATGCCGGTTACATCGTCAAACAGATCAAGGACTTTCAGAGCGGTCACCGCGCCAATAACGATACCATGGCGGGCATGGCGGCCATGGTGGGTTCGGATCAAGACGCCAAGGACATTGGCGCCTTCTTTTCTGAGCAGAAAATGAAAGGTGCATTGACCAAGCCCGACCAGGACCTGCTGGCCAAGGGCGAAAAACTGTTCCGTCAGGGGAATCCCAAAAGTGGTGTCTACGGGTGTATCAACTGCCACGGCGAGAAGGGTAAGGGCAAATCAGAAAATGTTTCGGTGTTCCCCGTCATCGGCGGGCAGCATCGCGATTATCTGATCAAACAGCTGAAGGAGTTCCGCGCCGGTAAGCGTGAGAACGACCCGGCCGGTATGATGAGCGCCATCGCTGATAAACTGACCGATCAGGAGATCGAGGCCGTGGCCGAATATCTGTCGGCACAGCTGTAATCGGTTGACGAAATGGTTTGAAAAGGCGGGCTTCGGTCCGCTTTTTTTTGGGGTTTGTTTGGGGTGCGGCCTGGAAATCCCCCCTAACCCCCCTTTGCAAAGGGGGGGATGGTCCATTGCTATATGCAAATGAGGGAGGAAAACGCCGGTTTATGTGAGTGGTCGGCGAGGGATCCCTGGACTTGCCCTTCCATAAAAAAACCAGCTTTTGCTCCCCCCCTTTGCAAAGGGGGAATGGTGCATTGCTGCACGCAAATGAGGGAAGAAACAAGCGGTTTATGTGAGTGGTCGGCCAGGAATCCCATGGACTCGCCCTTCCATAAAAAAACCAGCTTTTGCTCCCCCCTTTGCAAAGGGGGAATGGTGCATTGCTGCACGCAAATGAGGGAAGAAACCACCGGTTTATGTGAGTGGTCCGCGAGGAATCCCTTGGGCTCGCCCTTCCATAAAAACCACCCTTTGTTCCCCCCTTTGCAAAAGGGGGGTTAGGGGGGATTTAAGCCCCCGGCCCCTAACTCAAACAGCTAGCACTTTAGTTTTCTGAAAACTGATCAAGTGATCCGCATTAATGCTGATCCCCACCTGCGCACCGAGTGGATGATCGTCATGACTGGGAAACAAGGACAGCACCCGGTTGCCGGTCGGTAGCCGCAGGGTGTAGAGAATGGTGGCGCCCTTGAAGGCCTTATTGACCACCTCGGCGGTCAATTTACTGTCCGAGTCGGGCACGATGTCGTCGGGGCGCAGCAGCACCTCCACCGCCGTGCCGGGTGGCCAGGGGTAGGCCCGGTCGCCTTCGATGATACCCACCTCGGTCTCCACGGCATTGGGTGAGATCAGGCGGGCATCGAGAAACACCCCTTGGCCGATGAAGTCGGCAACAAAGCGGTCGGCCGGTTCGTGATAGAGATTGAAGGGCGTGTCCCATTGCAGGATGCGGCCGTGTTTCATAATCCCCACCATGTCGCCCAGGGCGAAGGCCTCGTGCTGGTCATGGGTGACCAGAATGGCGGCGATGCCCTGCTGCTTGAGAATGTCGCGCACCTCCAGGCCCAGGCGTTCGCGCAGGTCCACATCCAGATTGGAGAAGGGCTCGTCCATCAGGATCAGGTCCGGCCGGTGCGCCAGGGCGCGGGCCAGGGCGATGCGTTGCTGCTGGCCGCCCGAGAGTTCGTGGGGATAACGGCCGGCATAGCCTTTGAGACCGACGGTCTCCAGCAATTCCTCGGCGATGCGACGTTTCTCGTGGCGTGATTTGCCGCTCAGGGCAAAGCCGATGTTGCCCGCCACGTCCAAGTGTGGGAACAGGGCGTAATCCTGGAACACCATGCCCAGGCCGCGCTTTTCCGGCGCCAGGGTGAAGCCGGGCCGGGAGACGACTTGGTCATGAAGGACGATCTCGCCATGATGCAGCGGCTCGAAGCCGGCAATGGCGCGCAGTACGGTGGTCTTGCCGCAACCGCTCTGGCCCAGCAAACAGGCCAGCATGCCGGGGCGGATATTGAACGACAGATCCTTGACCACCGCCGTGTCGTGATAGCGGCATTCGATATTGTTAAGGCTGAGCAGGGTCTTCATGTTTATGCCCGTCGCGCCGCGCCAGCGTGGCGCCGCTAAATCAGCCCCCGAGTTTGCCGGTGAGCAGGAATTCCAGCAAGGCCTTCTGCGAATGCAGGCGGTTTTCGGCCTCGTCCCAGACCACGCTCTGCGGTCCGTCCATGACCTCGGCGCTGACCTCTTCCTCGCGGTGTGCCGGCAGGCAGTGCATGAACAGGCAGTCGGGATTTGCCAGCTGCATGAGGGCCTGATTGACCTGGTAGTCGCCGAAGGCGATGCGGCGGTTACTCAGCTCTTCCTCCCGACCCATGCTGGCCCAGACATCGGTGACGATCAGGTCGGCGCCCTTGGCGGCCTCTTGAGTGGTGTCTACCAGATAGGCGCTGGCGCCGGCGGCCTTGAGAATGGCCGGGTCCGGCAGATAGCCTGCGGGCGAGGCGATCACCAGCTCAAAGCCGAATTGGCGCGCGGCGTCGATGTAGGAATGGCACATGTTGTTGCCGTCGCCGATGTAGGCGACGCGCCTACCGCGAATCTCACCGCGGTGTTCCACATAGGTCTGGATGTCAGCCAGCAGCTGGATGGGGTGCTGCATGTCGGTGAGGGCGTTGATCACCGGTACCTGCGAATACTTGGCGAACTGCAGCAGCTTCTCGTGTTCGTAGGTGCGGATCATGATCACGTCCACCATGCGCGACAAGACCCTGGCGCTGTCCTCGATGGGTTCGCCGCGGCCGAGTTGGGTGTCGCGCGGCGAGAGAAAGATGGCGTGGCCGCCGCATTGGGCCATGGCGGTCTCGAAGGCGACGCGGGTGCGGGTGGAGGATTTTTCGAATACCATCCCCAACACCTTGTTCTTGAGCGGCTCGTAGATCGCGCCGCTGCCTTGCATGCGTTTCAGTTCGATGGCGCGTTGAATCAATCCCTGCAGTTCGTCAGGGGTGAAGTCCATCAGAGTAATAAAATGACGTGCAGCCATGGCGGCATCCTTAGTATCCATCGAGTGATTCAATTCTATTGTTTAACGAGGCTTGCGATTATATCAACGATGCGGTCGATCTCGTCGCTCTCGATAATCAGCGGCGGTAGCAGGCGGACCACCTTCTCGGCGGTGACGTTGATCAGCAGGCCTTGATCCAAGGCTCGCTGCACCAGCTCGCCGCAGGCGTGTTTCAATTCCACGCCCAGCATCAGGCCGCGGCCGCGTATGGCGGCGACGCTGTCGCAATCGGCCAACGCCTGTTGCAGGCCTTGGCGCAGCCGTTCACCCTTGATCATGGCGTTGTTGGCCAGGTCTCCGCTTTCCATTTCCTCGATCACCGCCAGGGCCGCGGCGCAGGCCAGCGGATTGCCGCCGAAGGTGGAGCCGTGGCTACCGGGCTGCAACACCTCGGCCGCCTTGCCGCGCGCCAGGCAGGCGCCGATGGGCATGCCGTTGCCGAGCGCCTTGGCGACGCTCATCACGTCGGGCGCGCTGTTGCTGTGTTGGTAGGCGAACCACTTGCCGCTGCGGCACATGCCGGTTTGGATTTCGTCCAGCATCATGAGCCAATCGTGTCGGTCGCACAGGGCGCGGATGCGGTCGAGATAATCGTCGGCCGGGATATTGATGCCGCCTTCGCCCTGAATGGGTTCCACCAGCACGGCGACGATGTCGGCATTGTCGGCCAGTTGCTCGATGGCGGCGATATCGTTGTAGGGCACGCGCACGAAGCCGGGCACCAGCGGTTCGAAACCGGCCTGGATCTTGGCATTGCCAGTGGCGCTCAGGGTGGCCAGGGTACGGCCGTGGAAGCTGCCTGCGGCGACGATGATGGCCGGGTTGGCGATGCCCTTGTTGTGGCCGTAGAGCCGCGCCAGCTTGATGGCGGCCTCGTTGGCCTCGGCGCCGGAATTGCCGAAGAACACCTTGTCCATGCCGGCGACGCGGCACAGCGCCTCGCCCAATCGATCTTGGTTGGCGATGCCGTAGATATTGGAGGTGTGCAGCAGGCGACGCGCTTGCGCGCAAATGGCCTCGGCCACCCGGGCATTGGCGTGACCGAGACTGCAGACGGCGATGCCGCTCAGGGCGTCGAGGTATTGTTTGTCATTATCGTCCCACAGCCAGGCGCCTGCGCCGCGCACGAAACTCACCGGTAGGCGCTTATACGTGGACATTAAGTGATCCGTCATTGGTATCCCCGAAAACAAGAAAGCAGCCCGGTGGGCTGCTGCAAAGTGAGAATTTTACTGTGATTTCGGGGACTGGGCAATCAATCGCACTGATGGGTGCGGGGGAATCGTGCCGGCTTTTTAAATCTCCCCCAACCCCTCTTTACGCAAGAGGGGGGCTTTACGGTGTGTTTGGTCAGGTTCCGCAACAGATCCCCCCCTTTGAAAAAGGGGGGTTAGGGGGGATTTTAAAAGGTTAACCCCCGTAGTTTTTCTCGGCGAAATCCCAGTTGATGATGCCCCACAACGCGTCCAGGTACTTGGGGCGGGCATTGCGGTAATCGATGTAGTAGGCATGTTCCCACACGTCCACGGTCAGCAGCGGGGTCTTGCCCTCGGTCAGGGGGCAACCGGCGTTGCTGGTGTTGACGATCTCCACCGAGCCGTCGCTGTTTTTCACCAGCCAGGTCCAGCCCGAACCGAAGTTGCCGGCGGCTGAAGTGGCGAATTTCTCTTTGAAATCGGCGAAGGAGCCGAAGGCCTTGGTGATGGCGTCGGCCAGGGCGCCGCTCGGTTCGCCGCCGCCGTTGGGGCTGAGACAGTTCCAGTAGAAGGTGTGGTTCCACACCTGTGCGGCGTTGTTGAACATGCCGCCGGAGGATTTCTTGACGATGTCTTCCAGCGTGGCGTCGGCAAACTCGGTACCTTCGATCATGCCGTTGAGCTTGTCCACATAGGTCTGGTGGTGTTTGCCGTAATGGTATTCCAGGGTCTCGGCGGAAATGGTGGGGGCCAATGCGTCCTTGGCGTAGGGCAGTTCAGGCAGTTTATGTGCCATGTCGATCTCTCCTTGGTTTATTGTTGATTGAATTACCTGGGGATTATTAGATTCAGTCTAAGAAACGGCCATGGAAAATGCAAGAGATTACAGACAATAGTACGAAAGCGGGAAGAGGTAAAAGGATTTGCTAGGATGGTATTCCATGGATGCCATTCAACTCTCCGTTTTTGCCAGCCGCATCGCCGCCGTGTG
Source organism: Candidatus Tenderia electrophaga (assembly GCA_001447805.1). NCBI lineage: Bacteria > Pseudomonadati > Pseudomonadota > Gammaproteobacteria > Tenderiales (SeqCode) > Tenderiaceae (SeqCode) > Tenderia (SeqCode) > Tenderia electrophaga (SeqCode). The sequence goes on along the minus strand of CP013099.1, from coordinate 2,929,715 downwards.
CGACGAGATGGGGGCCATGCTGCGTCGCGCCGCGTTATCGCCGAATATCAAGGATCGACTGGACTTTTCCTGTGCCGTGTTCGACGCCCAGGGTGAGTTGTGCGCCCAGGCGGCCCATATACCGGTGCATCTGGGCAGCATGGCCTACGCCATGGCCGGGATTATCGGCCGGCTGGAATGGCGCCACGGCGATATGGTGATCGTCAACGACCCCTTCCTCGGCGGCACCCATTTGCCCGATGTCACCCTGATCGCGCCGGTGTTCAGCGCCACGCGCCTGGTGGGTTTCGTCGCCAACCGCGCCCATCACGCCGACATCGGCGCCAGCACCCCCGGCTCCATGCCCATCTCCCAACGCCTGGACGAGGAGGGGGTGATCATCCCGCCTTCCTATCTGATCCGTGGTGGTGCCCTGGACGAGGCCTTGCTCGATTCGATTGTGTCGGCCACCGGCAACGCTGGCCAAAGCCGCGGCGACTTCGCCGCCCAGATCAGCGCCAACCGCATCGGCGGGACCCGTTTGAGCGGCCTGGTGGACGGCATGGGGGCGGCGCAGTTCGAGCAGTCCGTGGGCTTGCTGAACGATTATGCCGAGCGCTTGGCGACCCGGGCCTTGAGTGAAATCCCGGGGGGGGACTATCGTTTCGAGGACGTGATGGACGACGACGGCCTGGGCCATCAGGACATCCCTATCCGCGCCCGGCTCAGTGTCAAGGCGGGCGCGGTGGAGGTGGATTTCGCCGGCACCGCGACACAGGTGGCGGGCAATATCAATTGCCCCCTGTCGGTGGCCGCGGCGGCGGTGTATTACGTGTTCCGCTGTCTGATGCCGCGCCACACCCCGGCCTGCGCCGGCAGCTTTCGCCGGATCCGATTGCAGGCGCCGGAAGGCAGCCTCGTTAACGCCCGGCGCCCGGCGGCGGTGGCGGCGGGCAATGTGGAGACCAGCACCCGCATTGTCGATGTCATCATGGGCGCCCTGGCCCAGGCACTGCCGGAGCGCATCCCGGCGGCCAGCCATGGCAGCATGAACAATGTCGCCATGGGGGCGCGCCACGTCGGCCACGCGTGGGATTATTACGAGACCCTGGGCGGCGGCATGGGCGCCGGCCCCCGCGGCGGCGGTCTGAGCGCCCTACAGACCCACATGACCAACACCCTCAATACGCCGGTGGAGAGCCTGGAGATGCATTATCCCCTGCGTATCCGCCGCTACCAGGTGCGCCGCGGTTCGGGCGGAGAGGGCTTGAAGCGCGGCGGCGACGGCCTGGTGCGCGAATTTGAATTCCTGCAGGTCACCAGTGTCACATTATTGACCGAACGGCGTGGACATGCGCCCTGGGGCTTGAACGGCGGCGGCGCGGGGATGCCGGGGGTGAATCGTCTCGACGGCGAGATCCTACCCGCCAAGATCAGCTTCACTGCCCGCCCGGGCCAGCGCCTGAGCATCGAAACACCTGGCGGCGGCGCGTGGGGGCTATCCCGTCCGGCCAAGTGACCCTATACTCCTTGAGTATATTTTTGCGGTATTTCCCAGTAGAATACTCGGACTTTTGATCCGAGCACGTTTGAAGGAGTCGGTATGGAGATCATGGAGACAATCAAGCAACAGGTGGAAGGCGCCCCCGTGGTGCTGTACATGAAGGGCACGCCCCAGTTTCCCATGTGCGGATTTTCCGCCCGCGTGGTGCAGATCCTGAATGAGGTCGGTGCCGAGTACAACGCGTACAACGTTCTGGAACAACCGGAGCTGCGCGCCAACCTGCCCAAATACGCCAACTGGCCTACGTTTCCCCAGCTCTATATCAAAGGCGAGTTGGTGGGCGGCTGCGATATCACCATCGCCATGTTTGAAAACGGTGAGCTGGAGACCATGGTCAAACAAGCCTTGGCCAGCTGACGCGCCGTTTGCCCCATTGCTGAAGATTTCGAGGTAGGCACTGTAACGTAGCCGCTCCGCAAGGGGCGGCTTTTTGCGTTTTATGACCGGGACGGAAAGACCTATTCGCCAGGGCCGCTGTTTCAGTTTTAATTTATGTTTGCCCGCTACGCTTTTACCACGCACGATTGGAGGTGAAGCATGAAATATTTTGTTTTACGCTGCCGGCAGGCGCCGCGGTGTGGCGCACTCGAGGGCATGACGTGTCGAGTATGAAAGCGGCACTGGCTATATTCGGCCTGTTGTGCTGTTTGGGCAGTCTCGTCGCGGCGGCCTCGGAAGGGGATCACGACGCGGCCAAACGGCTGCGTGATGCCGGTAATATCGTACCGCTGGAAATGATTCTGGAGGACGCCCGCGGCCGGCATGGCGGCAGGGTTATCGAGATCGAGCTGGAGCGCGAGCACGGCGTATACGTCTACGAGGTCGAGTTCGTCGACGAGCAGGGCGCCGTGCACGAGTACTATTACGATGCCGGCGATGGTCGATTCCTGCGGGAAAAACAGGGTGAGACGGAGCATTAGTCATGAGGGTATTGCTGGTCGAGGATGATCCGGCGCTGGGCGGGCAGCTTAAGCATGACCTCGCCAAGGCGGGCTTCGCCGTGGATTTGATCGATAACGGCGTCGACGCCGAATTCATGGGCGAGCAAGAAGACTACGACCTGGTGGTGCTCGACCTGGGGCTGCCGCAACGCTCAGGCCTCGAGGTGCTGCACCACTGGCGCGCCGCCGGTAACAAGGTGCCGGTGGTGATTCTGACCGCCCGTGATGCCTGGCACGAAAAGGTGGACGGCTTCAAGGCCGGTGCCGACGATTATCTGGCCAAGCCGTTTCATGTGGAGGAGTTGCTGGCGCGCATGCAGGCCGTGGTCAGGCGTCTCAAGGCCCAGACCGGCGGTGATCAGCTCAAGGTCGGACATCTGCAGCTGGACGAGCACACGCAGAGCGTCACCACCGCTGCCGGCGAGGTATTCCCGTTGACGGGCACCGAGTTCCGCCTGTTGCGTTATTTCATGCTCCATCCCGGTCGCATTCTGTCCAAATCCGTGTTGACCGAACACGTCTACGATTACGACTCCGACAAGGACAGCAATGTCATCGAGGTCTATGTCAATCGGCTGCGCCAAAAGCTGGGCAAGGCGCTGATCCAAACCAAGCGCGGCCAGGGTTACGTGTTCGAGGCGGATCAGGCGTGAAGTCACTGCTTGCTCGCCTCGGGCTCGGCTTAGGCCTGGGGCTGGTGGCCGTGTTTGTGCTGCAGTGGTGGGTGGTCAATACGGCGGTGCGCACCCTCACCCAGGACTATGTCGTGTCGCGCCTGGAACACGATGCCGACAGCCTGCTGGCACGCATCGCGTTTACGTCCGACGGGCGTGTTCACTTTGATACCCAGCGCGACGAGGCCATTTATCACATGCCTTTTTCCGGGCACTACTATCTGGTCCAAAGCGGCACACAACAACTGCGTTCGCGCTCGCTCTGGGACGAGGATTTTCCCGTCTATGCAGCGCGCGGCGAGCCCCAGTATGTGTCCGGCCCCAACGATCAGTGGTTGCTCTTGATCGTGCGCGAGTTCTCCAAGCAGGGGCACCCGTTGCGTATCGTCGTGGCCGAGAATATGACGCCGCTGTTGCAGCAGTTGCATGACTTCGGCCAGCGCTATGCCCTTGTCAGTGTGGTGCTGATGGTGCTGGTGATGCTGTTGCTGGCCTTGCTCGCCAAGCGCAGTCTGCGTCCTTTGGGCCTGGTGATCGAGGATGTGAAGCGTTTGGAACTGGGCGAGATCACCCGCCTGCGCGAAGCCGTGCCCAGCGAAGTGCATCCGCTGGTCAAGGAGTTCAACCGGCTGTTACAGGTGATGCAGGATAGGTTGGAACGCTCTCGTTCCGCCCTCGGCAACCTGGCCCATGCCCTGAAGACGCCCTTGACGGTGCTGGTGCGCCTGGAAGACGAAGAGGTGGTACGGCAAAATCCGCAATTGGCGCGTCGGCTGCAGGAACAGACCGGCGCCATGCGCCAGATTATTGATCGCCAACTCAAGCGGGCGCGTCTGGCCGGCATCTCGACACCGGGCTTGAGCTTCGACCCCGGGCGCGAATTCGACGGCCTGGTCGACATTCTGAGGCAGATCTACAGCGAACGCGGGCTCGAATTCGAACTGCGCATCCCCCAGCACAAGACCTTTGCCGGCGACCGCGAGGACATGTTGGAGTTGTTCGGTAACCTGCTGGACAACGCCTGCAAATGGGCGCGCCGGCGCGTGCGCGTCACGGTTCCCGACCGTGCCGGTCTAACGGTGACGGTGGAGGATGACGGTCCGGGCTGTGCGCCCGAACTGCGCCAGCAACTGGACCAGCGCGGCCGCCGCCTGGACGAGGGCACCGCCGGTCACGGCCTGGGCCTGGCCATCGTGCGCGATATTGTCGAGCACTACCAGGGCAGCTTGGTATTTGGGCAGTCCGAGGACTTGGGCGGATTTAGGGTGGATGTGGTGTTGCCGGGGCGGGCGTAGGGTGCGCACGGCGCACCATCAGTCTGACGCTTAAACCGAACCCGACTCACGCACCGGGTCGCGAGTCGCGGAAATATTATGGTGCGCCCTACAGTGACTGCAATTCCTGCCAGGCGTTGATTACGGTACAGAACAGGTCGGCGGTCTTCTCCGCGTCATAGATGGCCGAGTGGGCCTGGCTCTGATCCCATTCGATGTCGGCGGCCTGCACCGCGCGCGCCAACACTGTCTGGCCATAGGCCAGCGCCCCAAGGGTGGCGGTATCGAAGCTGCTGAAGGCGTGAAAGGGATTTTTGACCTGGGTGCGTTCCACCGCCGCCTTGACGAAACCCAGATCGAAAAACGGATTGTGGCCGACCAGGATGGCGCGGCTGCATTCGGTGCGTTTGATCTCGGCGCGGATGGGTTGAAACACCTGTTCCAGTGCCTCTTTCTCCGCCAGCGCGGCCCGAAACGGGTGGTGCGGATCGATGCCGTTGAAGGCCAGCGCGGATTGTTCCAAATTGGCGCCGGGGAAGGGCGCCACATGGCAGGCGTGGGTATGGGCGCGGTAGAGCATGCCGTCCTCGTCCATATCGATCATGACGGCGGCGAGTTCCAGCAGGGCGTCGGTGGCGGCGTTGAAGCCCCCGGTCTCCACGTCGATGACGACGGGCAGGAAACCGCGGAAGCGGTTAGCGATTCTTGGTTTGGTTACAGACATCAGATCGATTCAGTGCTTTCGGTTGTGGGGGTGGATGGCCGTTCAGGCAACATGTGTTTCTTCGTTATTGAGCAATTGCCAGTGCAAGGCGCCGCCGGCGCGCAGCGGGATTACCACGTCTTCGTCGAAGGCGAAGGCCTTGGGCACGGCCCATTCGCGGCGCGCCAAGGACAGGGTCTGTTTACTCACCGGCAGGCCGTAGAACTGCGCTCCGTAACGCCCGGCGAAGCCGTCCAGCTTGCCCAGGGCGCCGGCGGCCTCGAAGGCCTCGGCATAAAATTCGATAGCGGCGAAGGCGGTGTAGATACCGGCGCAGCCGCATGCGCTTTCCTTGGCACCCTTGGGGTGCGGGGCGCTGTCGGTGCCGAGGAAGAACTTGGGATTACCGCTGGTGGCCACGTCCAACAGTGCTTGACGGTGCTGTTCACGCTTCAGTACCGGCAGGCAGAAGTGGTGCGGGCGGATGCCGCCCACCAGCATGTCGTTGCGGTTGAGCAAGAGGTGATGGGCGGTGATGGTGGCGGCGACGTGCTCGCCGGCGTAGAGCACGAAGTCGGCCGCGTCCTTGGTGGTGATGTGCTCGAAGACGATGCGCAGCTCGGGAAAGCGGTCGATCAGCGGTGCCAGCGTCTGTTCGATGAAGACCTTTTCGCGATCGAAGATGTCGATATCCGGCCTGGTGACCTCGCCGTGGACCTGTAGCGGCATGCCTTCCTCCGCCATGACCGCCAGGGTGTCATAGACCTGCTCCAGATCGGTAACGCCGGAATCCGAGTTGGTAGTGGCGCCGGCCGGATAGAGCTTGACGCCGTGGATGTGGCCGCTGGCCTTGGCGCGGCGGATTTCCTGCGGCGCGGTGTCGTCGGTCAGATAGAGGGTCATCAGGGGATTGAAATCACTGCCCGGCGGGCAGGCCGCCAGGATGCGCGCGCGGTAGGCCAGGGCCATCTCGGTGCTGGTGACCGGCGGGCGCAGATTGGGCATGACGATGGCGCGGCCGAACTGGGCGGCGGCGTGGGGCACGGTGGTGGCCAGGGCGGCGCCGTCGCGCAGATGCAGGTGCCAGTCGTCCGGGCGGGTAATGGTCAGGTGATCCACTAAATACTCCAAGGGATGGGATGGGTTTTCCGCATTATGCCATTTCTGGGCGGATTCTCGACGCTCGATCCCGGCCTTGTTACAATGACCTCTCAAACTGTGCGGGAATATCTGAGTGCGAAGCTCTGACATCGCCAAGTTTCGATGGCAGGTCCGCGGACCTCCCGCTCAGGGGTGTTTAGGAGAACGTGACGTGATGTATTTGAGAAGCGTGTTCATTGCGGTGCTGGTCGGCAGTCTGTCTCTGCCCGCAGTGGCACAGACGTGCGACGAGAGCAAACCGGCCAGTGCCCCCATGAGCCGCTTCGAGGCCGGTGACGACGGCACCATTAAAGACGCCCGCAGCGGCAATGTTTGGCTCAGGTGTCCGGTGGGCATGCGCTGGGACGGTGGCTCCTGCGCCGGCAAGAGCCTGAGCTATACCTTTCGTGAAGCGCTGATCGTCATCGCCGAGCTGAATTCCAAGAACACGGCCGGCCGCAGCGACTGGCGTCTGCCCAGCGTGGTGGAGTTGAGCAGCATCGTCGAAACACGCTGCTTCAAGCCGGCCATCGATCTGGAGGTGTTTCCCTATTCGCCGGAATCCGGATTTTGGACCGATTCTGCGGTCGCAGGGGTACAACCCAGGACCTGGTTGGTCCACTTCCTTAACGGCAAGCAGTACATCGCCAACAAGAACCAGACCTGGCGCATCCGGCTGATCGCCGACCAGTAGGGCCCGTCCCGGCGGGACATGCGGCGTAGCGAGGAATAGGCTAAAATCCGCCCCTCGATTTGTTCAGTTTGTGATTGGCGCCCGGGGCTGCGTGGCCGGGCGGTGCGCTGGATGGGAGAATACACGGTGAGAACCTTATTGACAGCCGCCTTGGCGGCAATGCTGAGCGTGCCGGCCATGGCACAGACATGTGATGACGACAAGGTCGCCAGCGCCCCGACGAGTCGCTTCAAACAAGGCAACGGCGAGACGGTCACGGACAGCAAGACCGGTCTGACCTGGCTACGCTGCGGTCTGGGCATGCGCTGGGACGGGGCCAGTTGCACGGGCCAGACCCTGACCTATGACTGGCACTCGGCGCAGCGCGCCATCGAAGAGCTGAACCGTGCTAAGCGCGGCGGGCGCAGCGACTGGCGTCTGCCCACGGCGGCGGAGCTGCAAAGCATTGTCGAGACACAGTGCTTCAAGCCCGCCATCAATCTGGACGTGTTTCCCTACACCCCGGAATCGGGTTTCTGGACCGACACCGAAGCGGCCGGCTTCAATCCCCGCGCCATGATTATTCATTTCATCCACGGCGGCGAATATGTGGCCAACAAGAATCAGAGCTGGCGCGTCAGACCGGTGGCCGACTAGTTTTGTATTTCATTTCTGCCAAGCGCCGGACCCTGCCCGGCGTTTTTATTTCAGAACCCACGGATAGGGGTAAAATGGCGGGCCATGTTTAGGCAGGAATCTCCATGATGCGCATCGCCCTGGGTGTGGAGTACGACGGCAGCGCCTTTTGCGGCTGGCAGTTTCAGGATCATTCGCCCTCGGTGCAGGCGGCGGTCGAGCGGGCCCTGGCCAAGGTGGCCGACGCGCCGCTGCGGGTGATTTGCGCCGGGCGTACCGACACCGGGGTGCATGCCACCGAACAGGTGATCCACTTCGATACCGAGGTCTCGCGCAGTATGCGTTCCTGGGTGTTCGGCGCCAACGCCAACCTGCCCAAGGAGGTGGTGATCCTGTGGGCGACGCCGGTCAGCGAGGAGTTCCACGCCCGTTTCAGTGCCCTGCGGCGCCGCTATCGTTATGTCATTTACAATCGTAACGTGCGCCCCACCTTTCTGGCACGGCGCACCGCCTGGAATTTCCGCCCCCTGGACGAGGCGCGCATGGCGGCGGCGGGCCGCCTGCTGTTGGGGGAGCACGATTTCACCTCCTATCGCGCCATGGGCTGTCAGGCCAAAAGCCCGGTGCGCACCGTGTATGACCTGGATGTAAGCCGCAAGGGCGAGTTGATCTTTATCGATATCGAGGCCAACGCCTTCCTGCACCACATGGTGCGCAATATCGCTGGCGTGCTCATGGCCATCGGCGCCGAAGAGCGACCGGTGGAGTGGGCGGCTGAGGTGCTGACTCACTGCGACCGTACCCTGGGGGGCGTGACCGCGCCGCCCGCCGGGCTTTATCTCACCCGCGTGACTTATCCGCAGCAGTTTCCATTGCCCCAGATCGACGGCTCCGCCGCCCTCTGGTAAGCCGGTGCGACTCGCCGAGAATTTTTTTAAAAAATCCCTTGCAAAACTCTAAATCACGTATAGACTGTAGTCATACAAGTTGTAAGGGTAATCACACAATCAAAATGGAGGTTAGAACATATGGCATGGGCCTATATTCAAATCGCTTCATTGGCATTGCTGACCGGTTTGGCGGTGTACATCGCCGTAGGTGACGCCCGTTTGCAGCATTCGCGTTAATACCCCGGGTTTGCGCTGGTAGGGTTTCTGTCCTACTCCTCCCCCTCCCCTCCTGGTCGGGCAGGAACCCTCGCAAAGCAAGAAGAAAGGCCGCCGCAAGGCGGCCTTCTTTTGTTCCGGGCGGGCGTCTCATAAAATTCGTACTAAACTTAAATTAACAAACGTGCATTTATTCGTGTGAAGCTCGGAGGTACCAGATGAACGATTCCCTCAAAAGCAAGCAAGACTCGGTCAAGTGTGAGGTGTGCATGAAAGAGGTGCCGCTCTCGGAGGCCAAGAGCGCCGAGGCGAATGAGTATGTGGCCCATTTTTGCGGCCTGGATTGCTATGCCAAGTGGCGCCACCAAGCGGGCACGGCCGAGGATGCGAAAAAAACGTCAGGCTAGTGGCGGCACGTTGCCGCGTGTGCATGCGACTTAAAATTGAATCCCGGTGAGTGAGCATCTGCACATCGTCTGTCCCCATTGTAACGCGGTGAACCGCGTGCCTACTGAGCGTTTACAACAACACCCTCAGTGCGGCGGTTGTCATCAAAGCTTGTTTGCCGGTCAACCCCTGGACTTGACTGCGGCGACTTTCTCCAAACACATCGGCGGCAACGACATTCCGGTACTGGTGGATTTTTGGGCGCCGTGGTGCGGACCGTGCAAGATCATGGGGCCGGCCTTTGCCCAGGCCGCCCTGCAGCTGGAGCCGCAGGTGCGTCTGGCCAAGGTCAATAGCGAGGCCGAGCAGGGATTGGCCGCCCAATTCGGCATTCGCAGCATTCCCACCCTGGTGCTGTTTCGCGGCGGCCGCGAGGCGGCGCGCCAAGCGGGGGCGTTGGGGGCGAACGATATTGTCCGTTGGCTGCGCGCCCACAAGTGAGCGCAGGCAGGCCCAAGCCTCGAAAATCTGGTAAGATTCTCCCCTTTTTGGACGGCAGCGACATTCATGCGCACGCGCATCAAAATCTGCGGCATCACCCGGCCCGAGGACGGCCGCGCGGCGGCGCGCCTGGGGGCCGATGCCATCGGGCTGGTGTTCTATGCCAACAGTCCGCGGGCCTTGACGCCGGCGCAGGCCGAGGCGGTGACGGCCGCCTTGCCGCCCTTCGTCACCACGGTGGGCTTGTTCGTCGATCCGAGCCCGGACGAGGTGGAAACCGTGCTCGCCCGCGTGCCCCTGGATATGATCCAGTTTCACGGCGACGAGACGCCTGAGTTCTGCGCCCGTTTTGACCGCCCCTGGCTGAAGGCCGTGCGCATGCGTGAAACGGTGGACCTGCAGGCCGAAATGGAACGCTACCGCCGGGCCCGCGGTCTGTTACTGGACGCCTACCAGCCCGATGTGCCCGGCGGCACCGGTGAGTGCTTTGATTGGCGACGGGTCCCGCCGCAGCTGGCGCATTCCATCGTGCTGGCGGGCGGCTTGAATGCCACCAATGTCGCTGCGGCCATCCAACAAGTCCGGCCCTATGCCGTGGATGTCAGCGGCGGCGTGGAGTCGGCCAAAGGAATCAAGGATGCGGCCAAAATGGCGGCATTCATAGGAGAAGTGAGACGTGTCGAAAGCGAACCTACCTGACGCCAGCGGCCATTTCGGCCCCTACGGCGGCCGCTTCGTGGCGGAGACCCTGATGGAGCCGTTGGCCGAGTTGACCGCGGCCTATGAGCAGATGAAGCACGATGCCGATTTTCAGGCGGAGTTGGACAAGGACCTGGCCCATTACGTCGGTCGGCCCTCGCCGCTGTATTTCGCCAAGCGCTGGACCGAGATCCTGGGTGGCGCCAAGGTCTATCTCAAGCGCGAAGACCTGAATCACACCGGCGCCCACAAGGTCAACAACACCATCGGCCAGGCCCTGCTGGCCAAGCACCTGGGCAAGACCCGCATCATTGCCGAGACCGGTGCCGGTCAGCATGGCGTGGCCTCGGCCACCGTGGCCGCCCGTCTGGGGCTGGAGTGCGTGGTCTACATGGGTGCCGAGGACGTCAAACGCCAGGCCATCAATGTCTTCCGCATGAAGCTGCTGGGGGCCGAGGTGGTGCCGGTGACATCGGGCTCCAGGACGCTCAAAGACGCCCTCAACGAGGCCATGCGTGACTGGGTCACCAATGTCGACAACACCTTCTACATCATCGGTACCGTGGCCGGGCCCCATCCGTATCCGGCCCTGGTGCGCGACTTCCAGGCCATCATCGGCCGCGAGACGCGCCAGCAGATCCTGGAGGCGGAGGGGCGCCTGCCCGATGCGCTAGTGGCCTGCGTCGGCGGTGGCTCCAACGCCATCGGCCTGTTCTATCCCTTTATCGACGACGCGGCGGTGGCCATGTACGGCGTCGAAGGCGGCGGCGACGGCATCGACACACCGCGTCACGCCGCGCCGCTGTGCGCCGGCCGCCCGGGCGTGCTGCACGGCAATCGTACCTATCTGATGGAAGACGACGACGGTCAGATTATCGAGACCCATTCAGTCTCCGCCGGCCTGGATTATCCCGGCGTCGGCCCCGAGCACGCCTGGCTCAAGGACAGCGGCCGCGCCACCTACGTCGCCGCCACCGATCAAGAGGCGCTGCAGGCCTTCCATGATTTGACCCGCTTCGAGGGCATCATGCCGGCCCTGGAGTCGGCCCATGCCCTGGCCTATGCCGCCAAGCTGGCGCCGCAGATGGAGCCGGACAAGATCATCGTGGTCAATCTGTCGGGGCGCGGTGACAAGGACATTCACACCGTCGCCGAGCTGGAGGGCATCAAGGTATGAGCCGCATCGCACAACGGTTTGCCGACTTGAAACAGGCCGGGCGCAAGGCGCTGATCCCCTTCGTCACCGCCGGCGACCCCAATCCCGAGGTCACCGTGCCCTTGTTGCACGCCATGGTGGCGGCGGGCGCCGACCTGCTGGAGCTGGGGGTGCCGTTCTCCGATCCCATGGCCGAGGGCCCGGTGATCCAAAAGGCTTGCGAACGGGCCCTGAAACACCATGTGGGTATGCACGACGTGCTGGCCATGGTGAAGGCGTTTCGTGAGCAGGATAAGGAAACGCCCATCGTGCTCATGGGCTACATGAACCCGGTGGAGGTCATGGGCTATGACACATTCGCCCAGGCCGCCCGCGAGGCAGGTGTCGACGGCCTGCTGACCGTGGATATGCCGCCGGAAGAGGCGGGCGATTTGGTGGCCGTGTTGGGCGCGGCCGACATCGATCCCATCTTCCTGTTGGCGCCCACCAGTGTCGATGAGCGCATCGCCAAAATCTGTGCCGTCGCCAGCGGCTTTATATATTATGTTTCCCTGAAGGGGGTCACCGGTGCCGCCAACCTGGATGTGGACGCGGTGGCGCACAAGGTGGAACAGATTCGGAAACATACCGACCTGCCCATCGGTGTCGGTTTCGGCATCCGCGATGCCGATAGTGCCGCCCGGGTGGCGCAGGTGGCCGATGCCGTCGTGGTGGGCAGCGCGGTGGTCAACCGCGTCGCCGAACACGCGCAGCAGCCCGACAAGATCAATGAGGCCGTCTGCGAGCTGCTGCGCGACATGCGCGCGGCGATGGATGACTGATTTTTTGATAAAAGGCACGGGAGCTTAAAACACATTTAACCGCAAAGGACGCGAAGGAACGCAAAGTAAAGCAATGTTTGCCAGCTTTATGGTCTATGCCCAAAGCATCGGGCTTGTATTCATCGCTGTGTCTATTAGCAGGATTCATTTTAAATGCTGTGATTCAGGAAGAAACAACGGCCCCAATCCTTGGCGTTCCTTCGCGACCTTTGCGGTAAAAATTATAAAAAGATTTTAACTTCGTGCGCCTGCGCGTCCTTTGTGGTAAACAAAACACAGAAACAACAGGAAAGACTACATGAGTTGGTTCGAAAAACTGTTACCGTCCCGCATCCGCACTGAAGGCGGCAGCAAGAAATCCATCCCCGAGGGGCTGTGGACCAAGTGCGATGGCTGCGGCGCCGTGCTCTATCGCGCCGAGCTGGAGCGCAATATGGATGTCTGCATGAAGTGCGGTCATCATCACCGCGTCGGCGCGCGCCGCCGTCTCGATCTGTTTCTCGACCCGGACGGGCGCGAAGAGATCGGCGCCGAGCTGGAGCCCGTCGATATCCTCAAGTTTCGCGACAGTAAACGCTATAAAGACCGCCTCACCCAGGCGCAAAAGAAGACCGAAGAGAACGACGCCCTGGTGGCCATGAAGGGCACCCTGAAGGGGCTGCCGCTGACGGCGGCGGCCTTCGAATTCGGTTTCATGGGCGGCTCCATGGGGTCGGTGGTGGGCGAACGTTTCGTGCGCGCCGCCAACATCAGCCTGGAAGAACGTATTCCGCTGGTGTGCTTTTCCGCCAGCGGCGGCGCGCGCATGCAAGAGGCCTTGTTCTCGTTGATGCAGATGTCCAAGACCAGTGCCGTGCTGGCGCGCCTGAGTCGGCAGGGCATCCCCTTCGTCTCGGTAATGACCGACCCCACCATGGGCGGTGTGTCGGCCAGCCTGGCCATGCTCGGTGATATCAACGTGGCCGAACCCAAGGCCCTGATCGGTTTCGCCGGGCCGCGTGTCATCGAACAGACCGTGCGCGAAACCCTGCCGGAAGGTTTTCAGCGCAGTGAGTTTCTGCTCGAACACGGCGCCGTCGATATGATCGTCAGCCGCCTGGAGATGCGCAACCGCCTGGCCGCTGTGCTGGCCATATTGACCAAGCAGACACTGAACGCGTAACGGGCGCGGCGCCTCCGCTAATGCGCTTTCAAACCCTCGATCAATGGCTGTCTTGGCAGGAGGGTCTGCATCCGTCCGCGATCGACCTGGGCCTGGAGCGGGTGCGCACGGTATTGCAAGGCCTGGATCACCCACGGCTTGGCTGCCCGGTCATCACCGTCGCCGGCACCAATGGCAAGGGCTCTTCGGTGGCCATGCTGGAGGCCATCTATCTGGCCGCCGGTTACCGCGTCGGGGCCTATACCTCGCCCCATCTGTTGCGCTACAACGAGCGCATCCGCATCGACGGCGAGCCGGTGGCGGACCGGTCGCTCATGGACGCATTCGCGCATATTGACCAGGTTCGCGGCCACACCTCCCTGACCTATTTCGAATTCGGCACCCTGGCCGCCATCGAGATCTTCGCCGCCGCCGCGCCGGACGTGGTGATTCTGGAAGTCGGTTTAGGCGGTCGTCTGGACGCGGTCAATGTGCTCGATGCCGATGTCGCCCTGATCACCCCCATCGCCCTGGACCATGCCGATTGGCTCGGCGATGACCGCGAAAGCATCGGTCGCGAAAAGGCCGGCGTTATGCGCCGGGATCGGCCGGCGGTGTGCGGCGATCCCGATCCGCCCGCCAGTCTGCAGCAGACGGCCGATGCCCTGGGCGCCCGCCTGTATCGCCTGGGGCAGGATTTTTCCGCGCTGGACCAGGACAGTCAGTGGCGCTGGCGCTGTAACGACCGTATCCGCGACGCCCTGCCACCGCCGGCGCTACGCGGCGTCTTTCAGCGCGATAACGCCGCCGCCGTCTTGATGGTCGTTGAACTGTTGGCGGCGCGCCTGCCCGTGTCCCAGGCCCATGTGCGCGAGGGGCTGGCCAACGTGCGGGTGCCGGGACGCTTTCAGGTGGTGGCGGGGGCGGTGCCCTTGATCCTGGATGTGGCCCACAATCCGCAGGCGGCGCAGGCGCTGGCCGCCAGCCTCTCGGCCTGGTCTATGCCGGGCGAGGTGTACGCCGTGACCGCGGTGATGGCGGACAAGGATATTCAGGCCATGTTCAGCGCCATGGCGGGGGTGGTGGATCATTGGTGTCTGACCACGGTGGCCTTGCCGCGCGCCGCCACAGCCGCGCAGTTGGACGAGATCCTGCAGCGCGCCGTGCCCGGCGCCGCATCTGAGCAATACCCTGATGTGGCGGCGGCATTGCGGGCGCTGGAATCACGCCTGCGTCCCCATGACCGGGTGGTGGTGTTCGGTTCCTTTTACACCGTGGCCGCGGCCTTGGCGGAGGATTATAATGCAGGCTTTCCACGACCCAATCAGGCAGAGGTGAAGTGATGGAAAGCGCGCATAAACAGCGGCTGATCGGTGGCATCGTGTTGTTGGCCCTGGCGCTGATCCTGGTGCCCAGCATTCTTGATTTCAGTCAGGATGAGCCCGACCCCGTGCAGCAGGTCGAAATGCCGGAAGCCCCCGATGCCATGCAAATGGAGGTGTTGCCCTTGGAGGTGTGGTCCGAGCCGGTCGACCCCGAGGTCGACGGCAACGAGCGTATTGTGGAAATGCCTGAGCCCGAGCAACCTGAGCCGCCCGCCCAGGCATCGGCCACCCCGACGCCTAAGCCCGGTGCAGCCGAAACTAAATCTACGCCTAAGCGGGACACGGCCAAGGCCGCGCCTGAGGCCGACAGCAAGCCGGTTGTGCCCGCGGGCGCCAGCGCCTGGGTAGTGCAGGTGGCCAGTTTCTCCGATCAGCCCAAAGCCTTTAAGCTGCGTGACCGGCTGCGCAGCGCCGGCCACCCCAGCTTCATCGAACGCGGCCGCAGCGGCGGCGCGACCATTTACCGTGTCAAGGTCGGCCCGGTACTGGAACGCACCGAGGCGGACCAATTGAAAAAGAAGGTGGATAAACAGACCCAGCTGAACGGCCTGGTGATGCAGTATCAGTAAGCGGATCCCCGATGCTGCTCGGACCGCCGCGCAACCAGGCATTGGTTCAGGATTGATGTCAATTCTGTTAAAATCCCCCCCTTTCGCAACCACGGGCGCCTCGGGTTGAGACTGGAGTGGTCTTTGATTTTTCGTCTGTATCGTTGCCGACTTTGCAGCTGCGCTTATGAGCAGCATTGATTATCTGATTGCGGGGATTATGCTTGCGTCCGCACTGATCGGCATCTGGCGCGGCTTCGTGCGCGAAGCCTTGTCGCTGTTGGTATGGGTGGCGGCGTTCTGGCTGGCCTTTGCCTGGGCGGCGACTCTGGAGCCGTATCTGGTCGGCTTGATCAATGACCAGGGTCTGCGTTTGGCGCTTAGTTTCGTGGTCTTGTTTGTGCTGGTGCACATTGTCGGATTTATCCTCTCCCAATTGTTGACGAGGGTGATCAAGTCGATCGGCTTGCGGGGCGTGGACCGGGTGGCCGGCGCCGGGTTCGGCCTGGCACGGGGTTTTGTGGTGATTGCGGTGCTGGTGCTGCTGGCGGAGATGACGCCCATGGTGGAAGAATCGCTGTGGCAGCAATCGTATGCAGTGGCCGTCGTCAAAGACGCGCTGGCCTGGCTCCAGCTGCATTATCCGCTGGACAACATGGGACAGGCATTCGTCCGCAACGGCGATGCACTGTTCCCAACGGATTCTTTTTGAGAGGTTGAATCAATGTGTGGTGTGATCGGAATTGTAGGTAAGGGCAACGTCAATCAGGCGCTGTATGACGGCCTGACGGTGCTGCAGCATCGCGGCCAAGACGCCGCCGGCATCGTCACCTACCACAAGGGCAAGCTCTTTCTGCGCAAGGATAACGGTCTGGTGCGCGATGTCTTTGCCACCGAGCACATGCTCAATCTGCGCGGCGATATGGGTGTGGGCCATGTGCGTTATCCCACCGCCGGCTGTGCCTCCTCCGCCGAGGCCCAGCCCTTCTACGTCAACTCACCTTACGGCATCACCCTGGGCCATAACGGCAATCTGACCAACTCGAAAGAGCTGAAGCGCGAACTGTTCACCACCGACCTGCGCCATATGAATACGGACTCGGATTCCGAGGTGCTGCTCAACGTTTTCGCCCATGAATTGCAGCGTCAGCGTAAGTTCCGTATCGATCATAACGACGTGTTCGACGCGGTGGCGGCGGTACATCGACGCTGCCGCGGCGCCTATGCGGCGATCGCCATGATCACCGGTTTCGGTATCGTCGGCTTTCGCGATCCCCATGGCATCCGGCCCATCGTCTATGGCAAGCGTGAGACCGACAAGGGCACCGAATACATGATCGCCTCCGAGAGTGTGGCGCTGGACGTGCTGGGCTTTGAGCTGATCGCCGACATCGCGCCGGGGGAGGCGGTCCTCATCGGCCGGGACGGCAGTCTGCACAAAAGACAGTGCGCCGAGAAGCCCGCCTATGCCACGTGTATCTTCGAATATGTCTATCTGGCGCGTCCCGATTCCATTATCGATGATGTGCTGGTCTATAAGGCGCGTCTGCGTATGGGCGAGGCCCTGGCGCGCAAGATCGAGCGCGAGTGGCCCGATCGGGATATCGATGTGGTGATCCCCGTGCCCGATACCAGCCGAACCTCGGCCTTGCAGCTGGCCAATGAACTGGGCGTACTGTATCGCGAGGGCTTCATCAAGAACCGCTACATCGGCCGTACCTTCATCATGCCGGGACAGACCCAGCGCAAGAAATCGGTACGCCAGAAACTCAACGCCATCGATCTCGAGTTCAAGGGCAAGAACGTGTTGCTGGTGGATGACTCCATCGTGCGCGGCACCACTTCGCAGCAGATCATCCAGATGGCCCGTGACGCGGGCGCCAAGAAAGTCTATTTCGCCTCCGCCGCGCCGGCGATTCGTTATGCCAATGTCTATGGCATCGACATGCCGGCCAAGAATGAACTGATCGCCTACGGCCGTAGCGATGACGAGGTGGCGCAAGTGATCGGCGCCGACAGGGTAATCTACCAGGATCTTGAAGATCTCAAAAAGGCGGTGCGCAAACGCAACCCGGAGCTGGTGGATTTCGATACCTCGGTGTTCGACGGCCGCTATGTCACCGGCGATGTGGACGACGCCTATTTCCAGCGTCTGGAAGAAATCCGCAACGACGCGGCCAAGGAAAAGCGTGGTGTCCATAATGCCGATGTCATCGACTTGCATAACAGCCAATAAGGTCAGAGATCGCTTAAACATTGACAGGGCGGGGCCGATTTTTTTACTCTTAGATATTCTAGTGCGCCGATTTGAGCTCAGCTTGCGGGCGCGTAACAAATACCGCTAAAGAGAGGTGCCAAGCCTGCTTTAGCGATCATGAAAAACGCAAAGCGGGTTTTTTTGTGCCCGCGCTACGGGCGGAGTAGAGCAACCATGAGCGACGAATTCGAGCACTATAATTTCGACACCCTGGCGGTGCGGGCGGGACAGCGGCGCACCGGAGAAGCGGAACAGTCGGAGCCCATCTTTCCCACCTCCAGCTATGTCTTCGGCAGCGCGGCCGAGGCCGCGGCGCGCTTCTCCGGCGAGGTGCCGGGCAATATCTATTCGCGCTTCACCAACCCCACGGTGCGCAGCTTCGAACAACGCCTGGCGGCCCTGGAAGGGGGCGAGCGCTGCGTCGCCACCAGTTCCGGTATGTCGGCCATCCTGTCCACCTTCATGGCCCTGCTGCAAAGCGGCGATCACATCGTTTCATCGCGCGCCATCTTCGGCACGACCTCGGTACTGCTGAATAACTACATGGCCAAGTTCGGCGTCGAGACCAGCTTTGTGGATCTGGTCGATGTCGCCGCCTGGCGTGCCGCCTTCAAGCCCAATACCAAACTCCTGTTTCTGGAAACGCCGTCCAATCCTTTGACCGAGGTGGCGGACATCAAGGCCCTGGCCGAACTGGCCCATCAGCATGGCGCCTGGTTGGTGGTGGACAATTGTTTCTGTACCCCGGCCCTGCAACTGCCGTTGCATCTGGGCGCCGATATCGTCATCCATTCCGCCACCAAGTACCTGGACGGTCAGGGGCGCTGTATCGGCGGCGCCGTGGTGGGCAAGGAGGATGTGGTGGGCAGCGAGGTCTATGCGTTTCTGCGCACCGCCGGACCGACCATGAGCCCCTTCAACGCCTGGGTGTTCCTGAAAGGGCTGGAGACCCTGCGCCTGCGTATGGAGGCCCATTGCCGTAATGCCCAGATATTGGCCGAATGGCTGCAGGGCCATGCCAAGGTGAAGCATGTCTATTACCCGGGACTGGCGTCTCATCCCCAGCACGCCCTGGCCGCCGAACAGCAGAAGGGCTTCGGTGGGGTGCTGTCGTTTGAGGTCGAAGGCGGCAAGCAGGCGGCGTGGCGGGTGATCGACAGTACCGAGCTGATCTCCATCACCGCCAATCTGGGCGACACCAAGTCCACCGTCACCCATCCGGCCACCACCACCCATGGCCGCCTGACGCAGCAACAGCGTGACACGGCCGGTGTCAGTGACAGCCTGATCCGCGTCGCAGTCGGGCTGGAAGATGTGGAGGATCTCAAGGCGGACCTGCAACGCGGCCTCGATCGTCTGTAACACACCGTGGCCAAACGCGACCCCGTACTGGATTCAAAACGGAAAAAGGCCCACGCGCTGTTGCAGCAGAATCGTATCGCCGAGGCGCGCAAGTTGTTCGGGGACATCTGTCGGCGTCAGCGGCTCGATTACGAGGCCTGGATCAATTACGGTGCCCTGTCGGGCCGGCTGGGGCAGTACTCCGAGGCGCAGGCGGCTTTCCAGCGGGCCTTGCAATTGCGCCCCGACGCAGCCGCGATCCACTTCAATCTGGCCGGACTGGCGGAACTGCAACAGGATCCGGCCGCGGCTGAACAATTCTATCTCAGTTATCTCAAGCTCAAACCTGCCGCGACGGACGGCCACAAGCGTTTGGCCAGGCTGTATCTCACGCTGGGGAGGTGGGAGGATGCGGAACGGTATTGTCGTCAGGCCTTGGATATGGACCCGGTGGATGCCGCCGCACTCAACTGTCTGGCCAATGTAAAGCAGGAGCAGGGCGCGTTCGACGCCGCAGAAATGATTTATCGCGAAGCCTTGCACCACGGCGCCAATGAAGCGGAAATCTATGCCAACCTGGGCAACCTGTTTCACGCCAAAGGGGATTTCGAGGCAGCGCTGGCGTGGTATGAAAAATCATTGTCGCTGGCACCGCGTTCGGCGGCCACCCTGGCCAGCCTGGCCTACCTGCATTTCCGCTATGCCCATTTCGATGAGGCGCGCGCCTGCTTTGATCGGGCCTTGCAGATAGATCCCGACAGCCACGCTATGCGCTGGAACCGCGCCCTATTACTGCTGTTGATCGGTGAATTCAAACAGGGGTGGCTTGATTATGAATCCCGCTTCAAGACGCTGGAGACCATGCGCCAGTTCGGCCGGCGCTATTCATCACGGCCGCGCTGGGACGGGCGGCCGATCCCCGCTAAGACCTTGCTGGTCTACGCCGAGCAGGGTATGGGCGATACCATCCAGTTTTGCCGTTATTTGAATCTGATAGAAGATCGCGTGGGTACACTGGTATTGGAATGCCCGGCGAGCTTGGCCGACTTGATGCGGAGTTTGAGCGGTGTGGACCGGGTCATCACGCCGCAAGACCACGGTGACTACGATTATCAAATCCCGCTGCTCAGCCTTCCCGGTCTGCTCGACACCGAATTCGACAGCATCCCCGCCGAGGTTCCCTATCTGACTGTGGATGAGGCCCGCTTGTCTAAATGGGAAAACCTCATCAGCGGCAGCGGCCTCAGGGTGGGTTTGGTCTGGGCCGGTAACCCGCGCGGTATAAACGATAAGCGGCGCTCCTTGGCGCTGCAGCAATTGGCACCCTTGGCGAGGGTGCCGAAGGTCACTTTTTACAGCCTGCAAAAAGGGGACGCTGCCGACCAGTTGCGGGATGCGCCGGCAGGCATGAATATTATCGATCTCGGCCCGCAGTTGAATGACTTTTCCGACACGGCGGCGGCCATCTGTCATTTGGATCTGGTGATTAGCGTTTGTACTGCAGTGGCCCACTTGAGCGGTGCCCTGGGCCGACCCGCCTGGACCTTGCTGTCCCATCCCGCCGACTGGCGTTGGTTTCTCGAACGTAAAGACAGTCCCTGGTACCCAACGATGCGCTTGTTCCGTCAGCCCGAGGTGGGGGAATGGGAATCGGTGATCGAGGAGGTCGTTGCCGCCTTGGCGGAGCAATCTGCCGAGGGTTGATAGGACTTGACCAAATACAGCGGCCGCTGTTTCGCTTCATCGTACAGGCGTCCCAGGTATTCACCGATAATACCGATGCCGATGAGTTGAATGCCGCCGAGGAATAAGACCACCACCATCAACGAAGGATAACCCGGCACAGGGTTGCCGTGTACCAAGGTGTCGTAGATGATAAAGGCGCCGTAGATGAAGGCGAGCAGGGCCACCGCCAGACCAAAATAGGTGGCGATGCGCAGCGGCGCGGTGCTGAAGGAGGTGATGCCCTCCAGGGCGAAGTTCCACAGGCGCCAGTAGTTCCACTTGCTCTGGCCGGCACGGCGCGGCAGGCGATCATACTGCACCGCCTTCTGCGGATAGCCGATCCAGGCAAACAAACCTTTCATGAAGCGATGCCGTTCGCGTAATCGCCCCAGGGCCTCGACCGCGCGGCGGCTTAACAGTCTGAAATCACCCGTGTCCGCCGGGATCCGGATGTGGGAAAGACGCTGGATCAGGCGGTAAAAATGGTGGGCGGTGATTTTTTTGAACCAGCTTTCACCTGCGCGCGTCACCCGTTGGGCATACACCACATCATAGCCGTTGCGCCATTCGGCGATCAGTTGCGTGATCAGTTGCGGCGGGTCCTGCAGATCGGTATCGATGACGATTACCGCATCGCCGTGGCTGTGGTCCAGACCGGCGGTAAGGGCGATCTCCTTGCCGAAGTTGCGGCTCAGCGCGATGACGGCGACACGCGCATCCTGCTGTTTGAGCCGATTTAAAAGCGCCGGCGAGCTGTCGCGGCTGCCGTCGTCGACGAAGATGATTTCGAAGCGGCTATCGATCTCGTCGATGACGGCACAGAGTTGGTCGTAGAAGGTCTGGATGACCGTCTCTTCGTTGAACACCGGTGCGACGATGGAAATCAGTGCGTTATCAGTATCCACTGGGTTTGTTCGCAGCTCGTTTGTTACGGAATGACATTACAGCGTATGCCGGCAAAAATAGCACGATCAAGGCCAGCGTCACCAGGCTGATCATATTGGCCGCTCGTTGCCACCACGGCAGTTGGAAAGGATAGGCTTGATAGCGGCTGAACGCCTGGGCGGCCTGTGCTTGGGAAACGGCGAAATGATCACCGGGGGCGCAGTTGTTGCTTTCATCGTAGACGTAACAGGCCGGGTTTTTGAGGTTGAAGTGATCATTTATGACCGCAGACACCGGCCCGGGCCGCATCTGCTGCACGGGAAACTTTTCCAGTCGGTAGCCGAAGATCGGTTCGTAACAGAACAGCTGTGAGGCGCCTTGGACCAAACTGTTGTTGCGAAAGATGGGCATCAGGATGCGCCCGTGTTGATCGCGAAAGGCGGTGATCTTGTCGATACGGGGGGCGTGCCCTTGGCCCCGGGCCTGTTCATAGGCAGTGGTGATGGGTGCCGGGTTGTAGGGCTGGGTGGCGTAATAGTCGCGTTCGGTCATGGCGTTGACGACCACGACGGCCAGGATACCGCCGGCGGCGAGATAGGGGCGGACGCGTTTTAAGCCCGCCGCCTTGTCAAAGGCCAGGCCGGCGCCGAGCAGAATGACCGGGATATAGATACTGAACCAGCGGATCAAGGTGCTGCTGCTGCCGATGACGGGGATGTCCTTCAAAAACGCGTTCCAGGCCGGGGTGTAATAGTTCAACGCCAACGGCATCAGTAGCAGGAGAAATAGCGCGCCCAACTGCAGCCATTGCCTGGCGCTGAGGCGCGCTTTCCCGCGTACCCTGCCTAGCAAAAACGGAACGGCGATGACCAGCATGATCAGCGGCACCACGGTGATACCGTATTCGAATTCGTGCCGGGACGTCGCCCATTGGGCGTTGCTCCAAAACGCACGGATGGTGGTGTCCGCAGGGTGTAGAAACAGGGTCTCGAAGCTGAGTCGAACAAGCCCCCAGATGGATTCTACGCCGGGCAGCTGATAGTCGCTGCGTTGGAAATTATCCAAAAATGCCAGGGCGGCGCTGAGCTTGGCCAAGGCAAGCAACATGCCGAGTGCGCCGCCGCCGGCGAGTCGCATCCAGAAACGAGCCTGTCCTTGATGCAGCAGACCCTGTGTCAGGCCGATGATCATGACGGCAATGATCATCGGCAATATCAGCTGTGTTCCGCCGGCATAGATCACATACGCGAACAGCAGCCCCGCCATCGCCGTCCTGAGTATATCGCCCGCCTGTCTGTCGGCGCGATCCAAAAGCAAATAGGCGATCACAGGGGTGAGCATGAAGACGTGCATGCCCAAGTGGCCGATCAACAGGCGGTGGGCGAAAAAGCCGTTGAACATAAACAACGCCGCAGCCAGGAGAGCGGTGGTGGGGGTTGCCTGGAAACAGCGGCGCAGCAATACGTAAAAACCGGCAAAGCCCGTCAGCGCGAACAGCAGCATGGTGATATAGACCGCACTTAACGGATCGGCGGCGAAGCTCAGCCACTGGGGTACGGAGAAATAAATATTCTGCGGATTGGGAAAGGCCGGCACGCCACCGCAAAAGGCCGCCGTAAACCAAGGAGTGCTTAGGGCGCCGTTGTTCAGGTACCAGTAATAGCCGTCTAGCAGGTTGGGCAGAAAATACGAATAATCATGACCGATACCATTGTTGGCAGCGGGGAAAAAGGCGGAGAAGATCCAGTGATAGGCCAGTAGCAGGCCGGCGGCGGTGACGGCGAAGACAATCAATTCACGGTGGTTGGGCTTCAAAGCATCGGCTCTTTGATATCAATTCTCGCGGGACTTTAGCACGGCCAGCAGCGAAACCCCGAAGGGCAGACGCAGGCGCGGCAGCAGCCGGGACTCGCTGGCGAACACTCGGCCCAGTAGGGCGTTGAGCATTGCCGGCGGTACGCTGAGTTCGGTGTCTGTGTTTTGCCGCGGCAGCAGCCGTTGCAGCAATCTCACCGGTGCGATCAGGGGGAACAGCCAAGTGTTGAAGTACGTCATGTATTCGGTTTCCAGACCGGCCTGATCCACCGCCGCCTGGAGCGACGCGGCGTGATAACGGCGCTGGTGATGATGGGCCTGGTCATGCGCTCCCCATAATAGCGGAAAGGCGGGCACGGTGAGTACTATCCTGCCGCCTGTTTTCAGCAGCCCGGCCACGGCGGCCAGGCTGGCGCTGTCGTCGCGAATGTGCTCCAGCACATCCAGCATCACCACCAGATCGAAACGCTGCGCGGTAAAGGGCAGGGCGTCGGGCAGATGGCCTGGCAGCACCTCGGCCAGCCGGCGCCGCTGAGCCAGCTGGCGCGCATGATTGTCCATTTCCATGGCCGTCACTCGGCCGTAACGTTTCAGCAAGGCGAGATTGCCGCCCGTGCCGCAGCCGGCATCGAGGATGTCGGGCGCCGCTGCAAGCGGCAGGGACTCGATGAGCTTGGCGACGATCCGGCGGCGTGCGACGAACCACCAATGTTCATCCTCCACCGCGCGCATTTTTTGATAAATTCGTGGGTCCATGGGGCGTCAGTGAAGTGGCGTGGATGATATGATGATCGGCTGCAAAAGCGATAGTCATAGTAAGGGTTCGCCCGGCGGGAGACAAGCAAGCGCAGATCGCCGAACTCAACATCAGGCAGCAAAGGAGGTCAGGCAGGTGTCACTGCGAGATCATCTGTTATCCATATATCAGGCGGGACTAGCGGCGGTGGACGGCCGAGCCTGCGTGCACCGGGCATTGCAGGATCAGACTGTGGATACGCCGGTGTATGTGATCGCCATCGGCAAGGCCGCGCCGGCCATGTTGCAGGGCGCCCTGGATGTCTTGGCGGATCGGTTGCGCGCCGGCCTGCTTATCACCAAGCATGGTTATGCCCCGGCCAGGCCCTTGCCGGCGAAGATAGACGTATTCGAAGCGGGACACCCCTGGCCGGATCAGGCCAGCCTGGACGCCGGTGAGGCCTTGCTGCGCTTTATCGACGCCGCGCCGGCGGACGCGCGTGTGGTGTTTCTGGTATCCGGCGGCACCTCGAGTCTGGTGGAAGTGCTGCCTGAAGGCATGGCGCTGAGCGAGTTGCACAAGGCCAACGACTGGCTGTTGGGCAGCGGTCTGGATATCCACGTCATCAACTATGTGCGCAAGGCCCTGTCCTGCATCAAGAGCGGACGTCTGGCGCAGCGACTGCAGGGCCGGCCGACGCGCTTGATGCTGATCTCGGACGTGCCGGGCGATGATCCCGCCACTATCGGCTCGGGCCTGCTAGTGCCGGAGATACTGCTGGAGACCGAGGCACCATGGGAATTGCCTGGCTGGCTGGAGGCGCTGATGGAGCGGGCCCCGCCCGCGCCGGAGGAGGGTGATGAATGTTTCGATAACATCGAAACGGAGATTGTCGCCAGTCTCGGCGACGCCACCCGCGCCGCGGCGCAACAAGGCCGCGTGCTGGGTTATGAAGTGTACGAACACCATCCCTTCATCGGTGGCGACGCCCTGCTGGTAGGGCGCCGCCTGGCGGCGGAGCTGTTGCAGGGGCCCAAGGTGCTGCATGTCTGGGGCGGCGAGACCACGGTGCGCCTACCCCATAATCCCGGTCGCGGCGGGCGCAACCAGCACCTCGCCCTGAGCGCCGCCATCGAACTGGACGGCCGCAAGAATGTCGCCCTGCTGGCCGCCGCTACCGACGGCACGGACGGTCCTACTCAGGATGCCGGCGCCGTGGTGGACGGCGTGACCGTGCGGCATGGCCGCAGCGAGGGGCTGGATGCCCGACGCGCCCTGAGTGCGGCGAACGCCGGCGCATTCCTGGCCGCCAGCGGCGCTCTGATCCAGACCGGCCCTACCGGCACCAACGTGATGGATTTAATGCTGGGGATAAAACAGTAATCCACCACCCGACGGGCGGGCCACGCCTCGGCAGGTGACATTTGGTATGGCGGGCGCTTGGGGACGCGCGCTGGCGAATCAATCAAAAAAACGCCAGGGTGCCCGAGGACGCCCTGGCGCAGGGAGCTGTGGCGCTGAAAGTTACGGATCGACTTCATGCGGATCAGGGACATCATGGCTGCTGGGCCAATCTTCTACATCCTGTTGCAAAGTACTCCTGCCCTGTTCCTGGGAACCGATGGCCTGCCCGCTTTGCTCTTCAAAACGCGCAAACTCGCCGGTGCTGAGGCCAAGCCGATCCGCGGTTTGGCGGTTTAAGTTGCCGGTTGCCGCTATGTTGTTGTCTCGCTGATATTGTTTGAGGGCGCGGGTGGACTGCTTGCCCCACTTCCCGTCAATCGCGCCCACCTCATAGCCTTTCTCCTGCAGCGCCTGTTGAACCTGTTTCACGGCAGCGTTCTGCTGCTGGCTCATGGCGTTGGATTGGGCATTGGATTGGGAACTGGATTGCATGCCGGTGCTGGCGCCGGACTGAGCCTTGCCGCTGTCTTGCCCAGCACTGGCCAGACCGACGGCTGTGAACGCGACCAGCAGTGAGAGTGCGCCTGTCCTTGCGATGTGTGTCAGTTTCATAACGGTCCTCCTTGTGTTAACAGTGATCCATGGCAGGTTTCGCCAAAATTCATCCTAAAATTTACGGGGTTGCCCGCTCGAATCATCCAGCGCAGGGTGTAGCGACGCCTAGACGCATTCCTTGCCGCGCCGTCCGATTGCGGAGCAACCTCAAGTATAGGTCGAACCTGCGGTGTGTACAGGTGCCGTGACACCACTGTGTACCCACGATTTATTCATGGATTCTGGTGTCGGAATCACCAGACTCAATGGCTTCGAAACGGGCGAATTCGCCTTCATCGACCCGTTGGTCCTGGTTGCTGTCGAGCGTTTCGAATTTCTCGGCCAAGCTCGGGTTTGTTTGAGCTTCGCGCTTACTGATATAGCCGTCGCCGTCGAGATCCAGGCGTGAATAATCCTGCGGGTCTTTAGGCGTCAATTGATTGTTGGCGGATGACATATCCCCGGCGCTTGCCGCTGCCGTAAAGGCGACACCGCCGGCCAAAGATATTGCGATCAACGATGCGTTTACAGTGGTCATGATTGAGTCTCCTTGTCGGTTGATTACACTGCGATTACCTCAGTTCCGTCCGTGGGCATGGGCATGTGGGACTAAGCATCAAGCGCGCCAAAACACAATAATTCAAATTAAATCAATTGATTATGTATAAAGACGCCATCCGGCCGGGTGATAAAGTGTCCCCATTAGACGACGGTTTTTTGCCCGGTGCATGCCGCAAGCTGATGAAAATCAAGAACTATCGACCTGTGGCCTGTTGGCGACAGGTGGGGGCGAAATACGCCCGGCGGGACTGGTAATCGTGATGGATAAGCGGCAATATGCAGGATGGCATAGCACTTGCTGTCTTCGCTGATGAACCCTATCAGAAACCCGTCAATGCTGACGCGGAGGTAATGTTGAAAGTATCCATCTTGTTGACGCTCCTTATACTCCCTTGTGCAATGAGTCAGGCGGCCCCCTTTAACAAAGAAATCCCCATGCGTATGACCGCAGCCTCGACATTTTATGTGGACGGCTATCTGAATGGCTATGGCGACATCGATCTGATGGTGGATACGGGTTCCAGCTATACCACGATTAACGAACAGACCCTGGCGGTGCTGCAAGAGAATGGCGGCGCCAGTTATGTGAAGCAGTTAACCGGCATCATGGCCGACGGCAGCACGAAGACCGTTCCGGTCTACCGTATTGCTGGTCTGAGCATCGGAGACGGTTGCTATCTCAAGAATGTCGAGGCCGCGGTGTTCCCCGGCAGCACGCGCTATATATTAGGTATCAGTGCGTTGCGCAAGGCGGCCCCCTTCGTCTTTTCCATGGAGCCGCCGGCGCTCAAGCTGAGTAATTGTGTACCCATACCGGCCGCGCCGGTTGGCGCTGACGGGCTGGCCGGCAGGGCGCCCGTGGCGCAGGCGGAGTTGGCCCAAGATGCTGCATCGAACTTGTAAGCGTAGCGCCTGACGCAAGCCTCGCAGGTGCCGATAATGCCAAGGTTAAAGCACGGTTGCTCCATTAACGTTCCCTAGGCCAATCCGGTGCAGGGTCTTATAATCATAAAGAGTCTTTTTGTCGGTAAAGGTAGGAATCGGAAATGAGCAATTGTTGTCCCCCCAAAACGGAACACGCCGAATCCAGTCGGCAGGACAGCCATCGCCAAGGGGTTCGCGAGGCCTACGCCAAGGTGGCCAAGGCCAACAACCAGGGCGAGGGATGCGGGATAGAGAGCAGCTGCTGCGGTGTTTCTGACGATGCCGCCATCAACACCCTGATCTCGACCCGCCTGGGCTACAGCGCAGAGGATCTGGCCAAGGCGCCCGGCGGCGCCGACATGGGCCTGGGCTGCGGCAACCCGCGCGCCATCGCCTCGCTCCAGCCGGGAGAGACAGTGGTGGACCTGGGCGCCGGCGGCGGCTTCGACTGTTTCCTCGCCGCCCACGAAGTGGGCGAAACAGGCCATGTTATCGGCGTCGATATGACCCCGGACATGCTCAGCAAAGCACGCAACAACGCCGTCAAGGGTCACTACGACAACGTCGAATTCCGGCTCGGCGAGATCGAACACCTGCCCGTCGAAAATGAAACGGCGGATGTGATCATCTCCAACTGCGTGATCAACCTGTCACCCGACAAGCCGCAGGTGTTCAGGGAGGCCTTCCGCATTCTCAAACCCGGTGGCCGGCTGGCCATCTCCGATGTGGTGGCCACGGTGGAACTGCCCGAAGCCATGCGCAACGATCCCGCCCTGATCGCCGGTTGCATGGGCAATGCCTCGCTGATCGAGGCGCTGGGGGCGATGATCAAAGATGCGGGCTTTACTGACGTGCGCATCGAGCCCAAGGATGAGTCGAAAGAATTCATCCGCGATTGGGCGCCGGACCACAATGTCACCGACTATGTGGTGTCGGCCACCATCGAGGCGCTCAAACCGCGCAGTTGTCCGCCGGGGTCGGGGTGTTGTTGACTCTGATCGAAGTGTCTAAAGGCAGCTGCGGCTGCCTTTTTGTTCTTAGCCGTGAATGAAACCGGGAGTTGGCCTGGCGACGCCGATAACCCTGCCGTTGGACGATAAAAATGAGTAATAGTCGTAAGTGATTAAGAAAATATTGGTCATGGCCGCCGTCACCTCCGTTCTGGCAGGACCCCTGGTGTATTTATCGATTGTTGACCGGATCGGCAAGGACAATCTTCCTTCTTTGACCCTGCCTGAAACAGGCATCCCGGACTGGCTGGAATCCGCCGGCAATAAATTCGCCGACCGCCCCGCATCGGCCGGGGGTGAATCGCTGACAGTCTATAAATGGAGAAATGACGCCGGTGTGTGGCAATTCAGCAACGAGCCGCCCGGCGCTGGGGGAGGGGTGGAAACGGTTGTTGTGGCGCCGAACAGCAGTGTCCGTTCGTTCGCTGAAGACGCACAAACCGTCGTTGCGCCGTCGGACCAGGCGGTTGTCGATGAGCAGGATGTTTCCCAATCCGTCGATCTTCTCCCCACGCCTGAGCGGGTGCAAAAACTCATTGAAGACGCACGCAATGTGCAAACCCTGGTCGATGAGCGCGGTAAGCAGATAGAATCGGCGTCAAACTAGGCTACAGCCCCTTTTTGACAATATTGGTCGGCAGGCCGTCCAGGCTGGCCTGATTCTTATCGCGCCAATACTCCTTGATGCCGTCCTCACCTTTGTGCTCGCCCCACTCGATCAGCTCTTCTCGTTGTCCGACGAAATCAAACAAGGGCACACCCATGCCGCAGGAGGTTTGCACCATTTCGATATCAAGATCGAAAATCTGCCGTGCGCCCGGTAAGGGGTTGAAACGGGGATACAGCAGTGACCAATCCGAATCCTTGGGGTGTATCACTCTGGCCTGGCCGTAGGCGCGCAGGATTAGCGGTTTATCCTCGACGGCGCAGAACATGATGGTCATGCGCGGATTTTGCTGCACATGGGCCGATGTTTCATTGCCGCTGCCGGTGACATTGAGCCAGATAATGCGGTTCTTATTCAACACGCGCAGACTGTCCAAGCCTTTGGGCGACAGGTTGACCGTGCCCTCCCACGCGGCGGTGGCGACGAAAAAGATATGTTGCCGACGGATGAAGTCGATGTGCGCGGTTTCAAGCGCCTGATAACGTTTGCCCATGGTGTCCTCATTGATGCCGGAGTCGGATCGGATAACAGCATCAACCAATCACGGCTCAATGTAAAACGGTTTGCCGCTCCGGCTGCCGTTCACGCCTGCTCCAGCGCCCGAATCGCCCGGGCCGCAGCGGCGCGCGTGCTCAGCGCCAGCGGCTGGGTCAGGCTTTACCGGCCTGGCGAGCATGCAGTAACGCTTTGATGACCTAATGAGTTTGGGACGTCCCCTGATGGGTGCAGTGCGGATTCAGTCGATTGGCCGCGCCAGGGCGGCTAGTTGGGGCGGCTACTTGTCGCGATTAAGAAACGCCTGTCGTGTTTAGGTGACAACCCGGATGGCCGGATTCGCCGGCGGTTTGCCGGCCGCGGCCTCAAACCCCGTCGCCGGCTGGCGACAGTTATGGCCCGAGTGGCGGCGGCGGGGCCACGCTGTAAACCGGTGGTCTAGATTACAGCATTGATTATTAATGAGTTTTATGGCTTGGCACGGCGGTTGCTCTATGCTCTTTGACAAGGTTTTTACACCGAACGGCGCTGTGCGTCGTGTATGTCGATTTAAGTCAATTTGCACAAGGAGAAAGGCAATGATTTACAAAAACCTGATGGCTGCCGGCTGTGTCTTAACATTGCTCGCGGCCCCGGCATGGGCGGGAGACTCAATGGATAAAGCGCATAAAGATCCGTCCATGCAGGGCATGGAACAGCAATTCGACAAGCTCGATAGCAATCGTGATAACAAGATCACCAAGCAGGAATTGACCGAGCAAGGCGTGACCCTGGCGGATTTTGAACAGGCCGATATGGATGGCGACGGCGCCTTGGATGAAGAAGAGTTTGCCGCTCTGAGCGAGGAATAGCATCGGTCATTCCGTGCCATGTGCACGCGGTCGGGTGGCGTAAAGCTGCCACACTCTAAAATGATGCGCGTCACCCGGCCGAAACGTAGATTTATTTTCCTCCCCCCCTTGGGGGCACTGTTCGAGACTCCCGTGTACTCGAACAGTTCCGCCCCCTTTTTTTTAGCTTGCGATGAAAGCCCGTCGGCCGCTCAATTTCAGCGCCGAGAAATGCTAAACTCTTGCCATTTAGCATGATATAAGCCGTTGGAACGACGAGAGGAGCCATGGCAGGACATAGTAAGTGGGCCAATATCCGCCACCGCAAGGGGGCCCAGGACGCCAAGCGTGGCAAGATTTTCAGCAAACTGATCCGTGAGATCACCGTAGCGGCCAAAATGGGCGGCGGCGACCCCGCCTCCAATCCCCGTTTGCGCACCGCCATCGACAAGGCCCTGGGTCAGAATATGACCAAGGACACCATCGATCGCGCCGTAAAGCGCGGTTCCGGTGACAGCGAGGGTGAGAATTACGAAGAGCTGCGTTACGAAGGCTATGGGCCGGCGGGCGTGGCGGTGATGGTCGACTGCCTCACCGACAATCGCAACCGTACCGTGGGTGACGTGCGCCACGCGTTTACCAAGCGCGGCGGCAATCTGGGTACTGACGGCTCGGTGGCCTATTTGTTCAGTAAACAGGGCATACTCGGTTATCCCGCCGGCAGCGACGAGGACAAGATTATGGAAATGGCATTGGAGGCAGGCGCCGAAGACGTGGTGACTAATGACGACGGCAGCATTGACGTGATCACCACGCCGGAGAATTTCGTCGACGTCAAAGAGGCCATGGTGGCCGCCGGGCTTACGCCGGAAAACTCCGATGTCACCATGACGCCTGGCACGACGGTAGAGCTGGAGCTGGAAGACGCACAGAAGGTAACCGGCCTGATCGACATGCTCGAAGATTTGGACGACGTGCAAAATGTCTACACCAATGCCGACTTTTCCGACGCGGTGCTGGCGCAGTTGGATTAAGGACGCGCAGCGCATTTGTTTTTTGTTGATGATTTAGAAAAAGGATTGATGAATAGCCGAATGCCGATGCAATCAAAATCCGCCCCCCTTACAATCGCGGGCCGGGCGTGACACTGCGCATCCTCGGGATCGATCCAGGTTCCCGTGTCACCGGTTTCGGCGTTATCGAGATTGCCCAGGGCCAGCTGGTCTATGTCACCAGCGGTTGCATTCGGGTCAGTGGTGCGGCTTTGCCCGAGCGGCTGAAATCGATCTTCGAGTCGGTGGCTGAAATCGTCGCCGAGCACCGTCCCGATGAGATGGCCATCGAGCAGGTGTTCGTCAAAAACAACGTAGACTCCGCCCTCAAGCTGGGGCAGGCGCGCGGCGCTGCTATCTGCGCCGGGGTCACCCAGGCCTTGGAAGTATTCGAATACTCGCCGACCCAGATCAAACAGGCCCTCGTCGGCCGCGGTCATGCCGACAAGGCCCAAGTACAGTTCATGGTGCGGGCGATACTCAATCTGCCCGGCCTGCCGCAACAGGACGCCGCCGATGCCCTGGCCTGCGCCCTGTGCCATCGTCATACCCGGGACACGTTAAAACAAATTGCCGGGAACGGGAGAGAATGAAACGGATGACTTTGATGAAGCAGTTTGTAAAATCCCCCCCAGCCTTTATGCCCTTCAGGGTGCCCCTTTTTCAAAGGGGGGCGCAGATGGCACGGTCATTTCCCCCTGTACAAAGGTTGGATCAGGCGGCGTGGTCATTTTTCCCATCACAAAGATGGGAGCGGGCGGCATGGTTGTTGCCCCCGTTACAAAGGGAGACGCAGGGGAATGGCGGCCGGGTCGGCTCGATGACGCCCTTGTTCCCCCCTTTGCAAAGGGGCACCCTGAAGGGCATAAAGGCTAGGGGGGATTTTCCTCCTCCGCTACCAAGCTCATCGCAGTTGCCCCAGGCTTCAGTCGAGGCGCAACCATGATCGGTCGCCTGCGCGGCAAATTAATCCTCAAACGCGCGCCTCAATTGCTGGTGGACGTCAACGGTGTGGGTTACGAGCTGGAGGCACCCATGAGCACCTTTTACGCCCTGCCCGAGATCGGCGCCGAGGTGCTGCTGCATACTCATCTGGTGGTGCGTGAAGATGCCCATTTGCTGTTCGGTTTCGCCTCCGAGGCCGAGCGCGGCTTTTTCCGCAATCTGATCAAGATCAATGGCGTCGGCGCCAAGATGGGGCTGGCCATTCTGTCGGGCATGTCCTTCGACGCCTTCGCCCGCTGCATACAGGAAAACGATGTGGCCAGCCTGGTGCGCCTGCCGGGGGTCGGCAAAAAGACCGCCGAGCGCCTCATCGTCGAGATGCGCGACAAGCTCGACGGCAAGAGTGAGATTAGCCTGCCACGACCTGCCGACGCGGCCCCCAAGGCCGATGATCCGTTGGCGGACGCGGTCAGCGCCTTAGTGGCATTGGGCTACAAGCCCAATGAGGCCAGCCGCATGGTGCGCGGGGTCAGCCGCGACGGCCTGGGCAGTGAGGAGCTCATCCGTCAGGCCCTGAAAGCGGCGGCGGGTTAAACTAAGACTATGCAAGCACACCTTCGGACATAACAGATGATAGAAACCGATCGCCTCGTCGGAGCCGCTCAACCCTCTAAGGAAGAGGAGGCCATCGATCGCGCCATCCGCCCCAAGCAGCTGGTCGACTATGTCGGCCAACCCGCCGTGCGCGAACAAATGGAGGTCTTCATTGCGGCGGCCAAAAAACGCGGCGAGGCGCTGGATCACACCCTGATCTTCGGCCCCCCCGGCCTGGGCAAGACCACCCTGGCCAATATTATCGCCCATGAAATGGGCGTGGCCATGCGTCATACCTCCGGCCCGGTGCTGGAGCGTCCCGGTGATCTGGCGGCGCTGCTCACCAATCTGGAGCCCCACGATGTACTCTTTGTGGACGAGATTCACCGCCTCAGTCCAGTGGTGGAGGAAGTGCTCTATCCCGCCATGGAGGATTACCAGCTCGACATCATGATCGGCGAGGGGCCGGCGGCGCGCTCCATCAAGCTGGACCTGCCGCCCTTCACCCTGGTGGGCGCCACCACCCGCGCCGGCTTGCTCACCTCGCCCCTGCGCGACCGCTTCGGTATTGTGCAGCGGCTGGAGTTCTATAACAGCGCCGACCTCACCGCCATCGTCGAGCGCTCGGCCCAGATCCTCAATGTGGAGATCGAACGCGACGGCGCGGTGGAGATTGCGCGCCGTTCGCGCGGCACGCCGCGTATCGCCAACCGTTTGTTGCGCCGGGTGCGCGATTTTGCCGAGGTCAAGGCCGACGGCCGCATCAGCGCCCGGGTGGCGGCGGGGGCGCTGGATTTGCTGGATGTGGACAGCAACGGCTTCGACATGATGGACCGCAAGCTGCTCATGGCCATTCTCGAGAAATTTGACGGCGGCCCGGTGGGGGTGGACAGTCTGGCGGCCGCCATCGGCGAGGAGCGCGGCACCATCGAAGATGTGCTGGAACCGTATTTAATCCAACAGGGCTTCATGATGCGCACCCTGCGCGGCCGGGTGGTGACGCGTCAGGCCTACGAACATTTCGGCCTGGCCCCGCCGGCGGTGGCGGATCAGGCACATCAGGACGCCTTAGATCTGTTTGACGAATAATTCACACAGGCCGTTGGTTGGCTGGTTTACAATGGCTGCAACTTTAAGGCCCTGTTCGGGTCATTGAATAGAGCTGTTTTTACTGACATTGCAATGGAAACGTTTAGCTGGCCCGTGAGGGTGTATTACGAAGATACGGATAGCGGCGGTGTGGTCTATTACGCCAATTACCTGCGTTTCATGGAGCGCGCCCGCACCGAATGGCTGCGCAGTTTCGGCATTGAGCAAGACCGGGTGCGCGAGCAAGACGGTGTGCTGTTCGCCGTCACCCACGTGGAAGTGGCCTATCTCAGGCCCGCCCGTTTCAATGATTGTCTGGCCGTGTCGGTCACATTGGTCGGCCAGGGGCGCGCCAGTATGCGGTTCCATCAAAGCGTTGTGCGCCAAGACGATGCTCACACCGAACTCTGTCGCGCGCGCATCAAGATCGCCTGCCTGGATGCGCAGACGCTACGTCCGCGACCCATTCCAAACTATATAAATACGGAGATTGCCAGTGTCTGCTGATTTGTCGCTTATTTCGCTGCTAATAAACGCCAGCCCCTTGGTGCAGTTGGTGATGTTATTGCTGTTGGTCGTCTCGATCATGGCCTGGACCATCATCTTCAACAAATCGAAGTCCTTGAAACAGGCGCGCCAGGAACTGGAATCCTTCGAAGACCGTTTCTGGTCCGGCGGTGATCTGAGTCGTCTCTATGAGCAGAGCAGCAACCACGCCGAGGCGCGCGGCCTGGAACGCATCTTCAAGGCCGGGTTCAAGGAGTTCATCAAGCTGCGTCAGCAGGGCGGTCCCGACAAAATGGCCATGGTGGAGGGCGCGCAGCGCATCATGCGCGTCAATCTCAATCGCGAGGCCGACAATCTGGAAGGCAGTCTGCAGTTTCTCGCCACTGTCGGTTCCACCAGTCCCTACATCGGCCTGTTCGGCACCGTGTGGGGCATCATGAATGCCTTCCGCGCCCTGGGCAATGTGCAGCAGGCGACGTTGGCCATGGTGGCGCCGGGCATTGCCGAGGCCCTGATCGCCACTGCCATGGGCCTGTTCGCCGCCATCCCGGCGGTGATCGCCTACAACCGTTTTCGCAGTGACGTGGAGCGTCTGGTGAGCCATTACGACAGCTTCGTCGATGAATTCACCTCCATCCTGCAACGTCAGGCCCACGTGCCGGCCGGCGAGGACACATAGCCATGGCGCAGCATCGTCAACGCCGCGGGCCCATGGCCGAGATCAATGTGGTGCCCTATATCGATGTGATGTTGGTGCTGCTGGTGATATTCATGATCACCGCGCCGCTGCTGTCCCAGGGTGTCAAGGTGGATCTGCCCCAGGCCGACGCCAAGCCGCTGGATAAGGAAAGCCGCGAGCCCGTCGAGGTCAGCGTCGACGCCGAGGGCAGCTTTTATATCAACATCGGCGGCGATGAAAAGGTGCCGGTGGAGGCCGAGGAGATCGTCAAGCGTGTTTCCATCATACTGCGCAAACATCCGGATACGCCGGTGGTGGTGCGCGGCGATAACAATGTGAATTACGGCGCGGTGGTGGAGGCCATGGTGCTGCTGCAACGGGCGGGCGCCCCCGGCGTGGGTCTGGCGACCGATCCGGTCGAGCGCAAATAAGACCGCCGGCGCGATTCGTTACGCATGCTAAAAATCATTCGCGACAATCCCAAGGCGTTGATGCTGGCGCTGGTGATCCATCTGCTGTTGGCGCTGTTTCTATCGCTCAGCCTGGATTGGACCTCCAGCCACACACTGGCCGCCCCCGAGGTGGATGTGATCCAGGCGGTGATGATCGACGAGTCCAAGATCCGCGCCGAACAGGAGCGCCAACGCAAACTGGCAGAGGAAAAACGGCGCCAACAGCTGGAGGCCGAGCAGCGGCGCAAAGAGGAAGCGGCGGCCAGAAAGCAGCGTGAAGCCGAGCAGCGCAAACAGGCCGAATTGAAGCAAAGGCAGGAGCAGGAAAAAAAGCGCCAGGCCGAAGCCGAACGCCAACGCAAGCTGGAAGAACAGCGCAAGGCTGAAAAACAACGCCAGGCCGAGCTGGAGCGCAAACGCCAGGAAGAGGCCGAGCGCCAGCGCCAACTGGAACAGGAACGCAAGCGTAAAGAAGAGGCCGAGCGCCAACGCCAACTGGAACAAGAGCGTAAGCGCAAAGAAGAGGCCGAGCAGCAACGGCGCGAGGAAGAAGCGCGCCGCCGTGCCGAGGAAGAACGCCTGCGCCAGGAACAGATCGCCGCCGAACAGGCGTCCATGCAGGCGGCCCGGCAGCGTGCGCTGGCCAGCGAACGGGACAAATACCTCGCTCTGATTCAACGGCGGGTGGAAGAGAAATGGGTGCGGCCCACCAGTTGGCCCGCCGGCACCGCCTGTACCGTGACGGTGAGGCTGGTGCCCGGCGCGGGCGGTACCGCCCAGGTGATCGACGCGCGCCTGGCCAGGAGCTGCGGCAATCCGCTGTTTGACCGCTCGGTGGAAAACGCAGTATTTTCGGCTTCGCCCTTGCCGTTTCCCAAGTCGCCGGAACTTATGAATGAGTTTCGTGAACTCACTTTTAACTTCAGACCCGAGGAATGATTTTGAGATATCTGGTCCAGTTAGTTCTGATCATGTTCATCACCCTGGCCGGCGGTGTGGCGCGGGCGGGCTTGACCATCGACATCACCCAAGGCGTAGAAGGCGCGCTGCCGATCGCGGTGGTGCCCTTCGGTTGGCAAGGCCCGGCCATGAATCCGCCCCAGGATATCGCCCAGATCATCAGTGACGATCTGCGCCGCAGCGGCCTGTTCGATCCGCTGTCGCGCAACGATATGCTGTCGCGGCCCCAGGAGGGTTCCCAGGTCAATTACCGCGACTGGCGCCTGCTCGGCACGCCCAACCTGGTGGTGGGACGGATGACCGGCACAGGAGACCAATTCAAGATCCAGTTCCAGCTCTTCGACGTCAACCGCGAGACCCAATTGGTCGGTTACAGCTTCAGCGCGCCGGAAAAGGATCTGCGCCGCATCGCCCACCAGATCAGCGATATCATTTACGAGACACTGACCGGTGACAAAGGCGCTTTTAATACCCGCATCGCCTATATTACTTCCAAGCTGTGGCGGACCAACAATGTGCGTTATTACGCCCTGCATGTGGCCGATGTGGACGGTCACAACGCGCAACTGGTGGTGCGCTCACGCCAGCCCATCATGTCGCCGTCCTGGTCGCCGGACGGACGCAAGCTGGCCTATGTGTCATTTGAAAACCGCCGTCCCATGATCTATGTGCAGGATATCTTTACCGCCGAACGTGAGCGGGTGGCGGGCTTTTCGGGCATCAACGGCGCCCCGGCCTGGTCACCGGACGGCACGCGTCTGGCCATGTCCCTGTCCAAAGACGGCAACTCCGAGCTCTATCTCATGCACGTGGCCAGCCGCAAATTACAGCGTCTGACGCATCATCGTGCCATCGATACTGAACCGGAATGGTCGCCCGACGGTCGTCATCTGGTGTTTACTTCGGATCGCGGCGGTCAGCCGCAGATCTATCGGATTTCGGCCGCAGGCGGTGAAGTGAAGCGGCTGACCTTTGAGGGAAAATACAATGCCAAGCCCTCTTACTCGCCCGACGGTAAGCAAATCGCCATGGTGAGCGGCGATAACGGCAATTTTCGCATCGCCGTGCTTGAATTAGAGACCGGTTTCGTGCAAATTCTCACCCAAAGTCGATTGGACGAGTCGCCTAGCTTCGCGCCTAATGGTAGTATGATCATCTATGCAACTGAGTATTTGAATAGAGGGGTACTGGCCGCGGTATCGGTGGATGGCCGTGTGCAGCAGCGTATTGTGCTGGATGAAGACGGCGATGCGCGCGAACCCGCCTGGGGACCATTTTTGACCACTAATAAATAAGGAGTAAGCGATGCGCGCTTTGACTAAAACATTGGCCATTTTACTGCCAGTGGCAATGTTGTGGGGCTGTTCAACCACGCCGAGTACCACCGAGACAGATACGAGCACCGGGGGGGGTGACAGAGGTGCCATGACGTCCGGTACCGAGGGCGTCGAGACCGGCACCATGGGGCGTGATACCGGCGCCGGTGGAGTGGAACTGGGAGGCGTAGAAGGCAGTGGCGGTTTCGTCGGTGATCCCTTGCAGGATCCCGATAGTCTGTTGTCGGAGCGCACCGTCTATTTCGAGTTCGACAAAAGCGAGATCAAGCCCGATGCACGGGAAATCATCGAGGCCCATGCGGAATACCTGAGCAGCCATCCTTCAGTGAGCATCGTGTTGGAGGGCCATGCCGATGAGCGCGGCACGCGCGAATACAATCTCAGTCTGGGCGAGCGCCGCGCCATGGCGGTGCAGCAGATGATGACCCTGATGGGCGTTTCCCGCGATCAGATCGAAGTGGTCAGCTATGGTGAGGAACGGCCCGTGGCCATGGGGCATGACGAGTCGGCTTGGGCGCAGAATCGCCGGGTAGAAATCGTCTACTGATGCGGAAAGCGTCCAGACAGATCTGGATGGGGGTGGCAGCGGTCTGTATGGCGGCTGCCGCCCCCGCGATTATTCAGGCCCAGGAATTTCTGCCGCCGGTCATCGACCGTTCCGCGGGCGCGGATCAAGCAAGCCCGGCCCCGTCCAGACCGGCTCAGCAATCGGGCACAACGCCCCAGTCGCTGGAAGCGCGGGTCAATAAGCTGGAACGCTTGCTGGATAACGAGGCGCTGGTGGATATGTTGATGCGCCTGGATAACCTGCAGTCCGAAAGTCAGAATCTGCGCGGCGAAATCGAAACCCTCGGTCACGCGCTGGACGGGATCAAGCAACGCCAGCGCGATCTTTATCTGGATATCGATCGGCGCCTGCGCGATATCGAGGTGTCACTCAACCAGCTCAAGAGTTCCGCGCCGGCGTCGTCTTCCGCCGCGCCGGCGGCCTCCGGCGGCAGCGCCATCGCCGCGCCATCCGTGACTATGCCGGGTGCGGCCGTGCCCGGCAGCCCCGCGTCCGCTGATCCCGCGGCGGAGCGTGATGCCTATCAAAAGGCCTTCAATCTGCTTAAGGAAGGGCAGTACGACAAGGCCATTGCGGCCTTCCAGGCATTTCTGAGCAGTTATCCCAAGGGCGATTACACCGACAACGCCCAATACTGGTTGGGCGAGGCCAATTATGTCACGCGCCGTTTCGACAGCGCCAAGCAGGAATTCCTCAAGGTGCTGAATCAGCATCCCGACAGCAGCAAGGTCTCCGACGCCATGCTCAAGCTGGGCTATACCTACTATGAGCTGGGCGACTGGGATGCCGCGCGCCAGACCCTCGAGGACGTCGGCGAGCGTTTTCCGAATACGACGGTTAGCCGTTTGGCCGAAAACCGTTTACAGAAGATGCGTCTCGAAGGTCGATAAGCGGGTTTTTCAACGGTGGTGACAATCGAAACCCGCTCCGCACAGCAGACCCGGCTGCGCATTACCGAAATATTTTATTCCCTCCAGGGTGAGGCGCGCAGCGTCGGTTTTCCTACCGTCTTTATCCGTCTCACCGGCTGTCCACTGCGTTGCGGTTATTGCGATACCAGCTATGCCTTTCAGGGCGGTGAATGGTGGCTGATCGATGACATCCTCGACGAGGTCACCAAATACGCTGCCCGCCATGTCTGCGTGACCGGCGGCGAACCCCTGGCCCAGAGCGCTTGTCTGGAGTTGTTGCAGATATTGTGTGACAAGGGCTTTCAGGTCTCTTTGGAGACCAGCGGCGCACTCGATGTCAGTCAGGTGGACCCGCGCGTGTCCAAGGTAATGGATTTGAAAACGCCAGCGTCGGGCGAACAAGGCCGCAACCGTCTCGAAAACCTGGAATACATGAGTGCCCACGACCAGCTCAAGTTCGTCATCTGCGATCGCAATGATTACTTGTGGGCCAAGGAGATGATTATCCGCTCTGAGCTGGCCGAGCGCGGTGAAATCCTGATGTCACCTGGTTACGGCGTCCAGGATGCGACGGAACTGGCCGATTGGATTTTGCAGGATCGCTTGCCGGTGCGCTTCCAAGTGCAGTTGCACAAGATTCTATGGGGCGATGAGCCAGGCCGGTAAAGCCTTGGTGCTGGTCTCCGGCGGTCTGGATTCGGCCACCTGCTTGGCCATGGCCAAGCACCAAGGCTATGAGTGCTATGCGCTTAGTTTCGACTACGGTCAGCGTCACCGCGCCGAATTGGCCGCCGCGTTGCGCGTGGCCCTCTCCCAAGGTGTACGAGAACACAAGGTGATTCAATTGGGGTTGAGCGACATCGGTGGTTCCGCCTTGACCGATAGCGCCATCGATGTCCCCACGGCTTCTTCTGAAGGTATTCCGGTGACCTACGTGCCGGCACGCAATACCGTATTTCTGTCCCTGGCTCTGGCATGGGCCGAGGTGTTGCGCGCCTATGATATTTTTATCGGTGTGAACGCAGTGGACTATTCCGGTTATCCCGACTGCCGACCGGAATTCATCCGCGCCTTTGAGACCATGGCCAATCTGGCCACCAAGGCCGGGGTAGAAGGCGGACGTTTTCACGTCCATACACCGCTGATCGATTTGAGCAAGGCCGAGATTATCCAGCAAGGCACGCAGTTGGGTGTGGATTACAGCCTCACCGTTTCCTGTTATGCGGCGGATGAGACGGGAAGCGCCTGTGGCGAATGCGATTCCTGTCGCTTGCGCGCGGCGGGGTTTGCCGCGGCGGCCATTCCTGACCCGACCCAATACCGTTAACTAATTCGAGTTGAGGGCTGGCCTTAACAGCATGATTAGGCTAGAATAGCGCCCTCTTTTCGGGCCGTTAGCTCAGTTGGTAGAGCAGCGGACTTTTAATCCGTTGGTCCTGCGTTCGAGTCGCAGACGGCCCACCATCTATCAAAAAAGCCGGGTTCGTCCCGGCTTTTTAATCGCGGGTATTAAAGCGCGCTTCAGTGTTGGTGGCGGAAATCACCGATGTCCGAATCCGCGCCTGCGGGCGCCGTATCCTGCACCCTGGCTTGAAGCATCAATTCTTGCCCGTTATCAAATTCGAATCGCAGATGGGCGGTGTCGCCCTTTAGCAGCGGGCGATGCGGATCCATCAGCATCAGATGGAAGCCGCCCGGTTCGAAAATCATTTCCTGTTTCCCCGCGATGAGCAGAGGCTCCATTTTTTCCATGTGTATGATGTTGTCCTGCATCACGGAACGATGCACTTCCACGCGTTCAAACTGACGGCTGCTGACGCCGATAAGCTTAACTGTGTCATCGGAGTGATTGATAAGGCGCAGATAAGCGGCCATGACCGCGACATTGGGCGGGGCGCTGCGTATCCAGGGATCCTTGATCTCGATCGCTGCGTCGCCTGCGGCGATGGCCGGGCCAATGAGCAAGGAGAGCGATAGGCCGAGCAACAATTTATTTAGCATGGTCAATGTCCGTAGTAGTCAATCAGTCTGGTAGTCGCATCGACCACCTTGTCGACCGGATGGGGCGGCAGGATGTGGGCGCGCAAACGTGCCTTAGGGTCGATCACGAGGATGGCGGCATAGTGGTTGACCAGATAGTCGCCCGATTCTACATCACCCTCGTAGTCATAGATTACTCCAAGTGTTTCGCTGAGGCGGTCAATTTCGTCTTTGGTGCCGCTTAGACCGATAAAGTCCGGGTTGAAAAAGGCCAGGTATTCTTTGACCTTTTCGGGCGTGTCGCGGCGGGGATCGAGCGTAGTAAAGACGTAATTAATAGCCTGTGGCAGGCGTTCTTCCGCTTGTTTCAGGGTCCTCAAAGTGGTCGGGCAGACATCGGGACAGTTGGTGAAGCCAAAAAACATCAGTGTCCATTGACCTTCCAGATCGCTGGTCCGAAATGCGTCGCCGTTCTGATCCTGCAGTGTCACCGAGGCTAGAGGCACGGGCGGCGAGATCACCGAAACACCTGTACTGTTGTCGAACTCCAGCGGTGCCGGTTCCCGTGTTTCTAGCAGGTAAACCAATCCTATGGCCAGGGCCAAAAGGGCCAAGCTTATAAAGGGGATTTTGTATCGTGCCAGCATGGTAGGGAAGTTTAGCATGACGTTGAAGACTCCCGAATATTCGCGACCGCAGTTCGGCCTGGGTTTTTGCGCGTGAATTATACCGGATGAAGTTAAAAAAATTTCGATTTTGTGCCGTAATAATAGTGATTTTTTTAATAATGGGTGGTAAAAGGGTAATGCGAAGGGGGTTTGTTTTAGTGTGGGTGACGATGGGAAAAACGAATCTTTTTTAAATAGGACACCGGAGTGGTATTCACTTGCTAACCTCGACAACCAAAAGGGGCTAACGACACTATGAAAAAGTCAGTAAAAAAGAAAGCTGCTACCAAGAAGAAGGTGGCGACCAAAAAAGCAGTCACCAAGAAGAAGTCAGTCAAAAAGGCTGCAGCCGCACCGGCCGCCAAGCCGATTCCTCGCGCCAAGAAGGCGTATACCAAAACCGAGCTGTTGAGCACGATCTCCGATCGCACCGGTGTGGCCAAGAAGGATGTTGGCGCCGTGCTTGACGGCTTGGGTGAGGTGATCGAGGCGCACGTTAAGAAAGGTGCGGTAGGTCAGTTCAACCTGCCCGGCCTGCTCAAGGTCAAGACCATTCGCAAGAAGGCGACCAAGGCACGCAAGGGTATCAATCCCTTTACCGGCGAAGAAACTGTATTCAAGGCCAAACCGGCCCGTACCGTGGTCAAGGTTCTGCCTTTGAAGAAACTGAAAGAAATGGTTGAGTAGTTTTTTAACTCACTGTTTTTAATAGTAAAGCCCGGCTTCGTGCCGGGCTTTTTTTTTGTCGCATTGCCGGAATGGCCCGTTTAATTAGGAGGGTGGGGCAGTGGGAAGAATCAGGGACATGCGTTGTTTCAGCGGCGTCACCGGGCGTTGCATGCGTTCGTCGTAGATGGCGCTATAGGCCAGCACGCGTTTCAGATAATCGCGCGTCTCTCTGAACGGCACGTTTTCTATCCAGCGATCGGGCGCGAGTTCCGCGTCGCTGGGCAGCCAGCTCTTGACCCGCTGACTGCCGGCATTGTAGGCGGCGGTGGCGAGTACGGTGTTGTCGTCGAAGCGGTTCATCACCTTGCGTAGATAGCTGATGCCGAAACGGATGTTGAGGTCGACGTCCAGCAGTTGGGACTTGTTTTTCAGGCGGGTATTGAGATCGCGTGCGATCAGACGGCCGGTGCTGGGCATGATCTGCATCAGCCCCATGGCGCCCGCCGGCGAGCGGGCATCGGAGGCGAAGGCGCTTTCCTGGCGAATCACGGCATAGGCCCAAGCCGGATCGATCTGCTGCTTGTTGGCGTTTTTGTGGATGTTGTCGCGATGCGCCAGGGGAAAGCGGATCTCCAGATCATCCCAATAGCGTGCCTGGCCCAGGCTGTGGATGGCGCGGTCATGCCAGCCCCAGTCATGGGTGATCTTGGCGACTTTCTGAATCTCGCGCGTGTTCATTTCCTGGATGGCGGAATACCACTCACGCCGGGCGTTAAGGGTGTCGCCCATGAGATAAAACTCGCGCATGCGCACAATACTGGGCAGACGCTCGGTTTCGGCCAGTTCGGCGGCGCTGAAATGTAGCGGCTGGTTGCCGAAATCATAGGGCGCATCGATGCGGTCGGCGGCCAGAAAGCCGTAATAGTCGCGCGCCTTGGCCACGGCAGCGTAGATGATCTGTGCCCGGTTGGGCTTGCCGGTCTGCTCATAGGCGCGCGCCAGCCAGTAGCGCCAGCGCAGCGACTGTTGTTCTTCGGCGGGCAATTGGTCGAACCAGAAGATGACGTTTTCCCAGTCGTCCTGGTTGATGGCGGTGAGGATGCGCCATTCACGAATGTCTTCATTCTCGACGTTGACACTGCCGAGCCAATGCATGGCCTCGGGGGCGTGGGCGCGGGCCAGGGAGAGGGCGATATAGGTCTCGGTGGCATTGAACTCCGCCTCGCTGAAGGCGAATTC
Organism: Candidatus Tenderia electrophaga; assembly: GCA_001447805.1. Lineage (NCBI taxonomy): Bacteria > Pseudomonadati > Pseudomonadota > Gammaproteobacteria > Tenderiales (SeqCode) > Tenderiaceae (SeqCode) > Tenderia (SeqCode) > Tenderia electrophaga (SeqCode). Next base: position 2,885,493 of record CP013099.1, on the reverse strand, counting down.
CATCACCAGCTTGTCCCAGGTTTCGGCCGCCTGGGTGGGATTGCGGCGCGCCATACGTCGTACGCCGTGGGCCAGGACGGTTCTGGCCAGCGCGCTGTCTTGCCGTAGCCGCGGATGCTCAACCAGCCGTTCCGGATGGCGGTGAATTTCGCGCCACAGGGCCGCCCATTCGCGCTGTTGCGGCTCGAGAAAGCGTTCCAGATAGCGGGCTAGATACGTTTGGCCGTTATCCATGGCCAGCTGCAGTCGTTGCCAGGCCAGCTCGGGGGTCAGGCGGCCGGCGTCGCGCCACACCGAGAACAGCGGATCACAGGCGCGCGGTTGCGAGCGACCCACCAGCCAAAGTTTCTCCATATCCTCGAGCGCAGCGGCCTTATCACCGCTCTTGTAGAGCGCGCGGCGGTGATAACACTGCATTTCGGCGTCATCGCGCCCGTCGTAGTAGCGCAGAAACAATTGCCAGCGCCCCTGCTGCGCCAATTTCTCCAGCCAGTGGCGTTGCAGGCGGTCGGCCAGGTAGAGCTCGTCATAGCGTTGCAGAAAGCGATCGATCTCGGCGGTCGCGACCGTGCTTAAATGACGGTTGAGGTTCCAGTACTCCAGGTAAGGATACAGGGGGTAATCCTGCAGCTCGCGCGCCAGCTCGTTGTACCTGTGCTGTTGGCCGCGCCGCAGGGCGTTGCGGGCGGCGATAAAGTCGGCCCGTTGCTGCAGCAGTTGTGGCTCTGTCGTGCGGCTTGATAAGGTAAGCGCGACGGTGTTGCCGCCGGCGCCGTATGCCGGTAGCCACAGGCAGCCGAGAAAGCTCAATGCGATGATGGGAAGAAAATGCTTCATACTTATAAGGCATTCTTCGGCCTGCCTCACACTTTCTTGACTCGCCCGCGACGCGTTGTATTGCAAGCCCACGAGGTGTCGGACCCACATGAGTGTTTCACACAAGTCTAGGCAAACTCAACCGCCAAAAACAGATTTGCGACTGGCGCTAAGCGCCTGCCTCACCGGTCAGCGGGTGCGCTATGACGGCGCTGATAAGTTCAACCCCTTTGCGGTGCATATACTGGCTCAATGGCTGGAGCTGATTCCCATTTGTCCGGAGGTGGAAATCGGCATGGGCGTGCCGCGTCCGCCGATCGAATTGGTGGAGACGAACGGTCGTTTGCGGGCTGTCGGGGTCGCCGATGCGCGACTGGATGTGACGCGTGATTTGACCCGCTTCGCTGGCGTAACGGTGCATCAATTGGCCGACATTGATGGCTATATCTTCAAGGCGCGCTCGCCCAGTTGCGCTGTGTCCAGCACGCCGGTAAAGCGGTCGGGCGCTCGCCGAGCCAAGGGCGCCGGTCTGTTCGCCGCCTGCATTATGCGGGCCTTGCCGTTGCTGCCGGTGGTGGAAGAAACCGCCCTGGTGTCATCCGAGCAGCAGGTCAATTTTATCCAGCGCGTCGAGGCCTATCGCCGTTGGCGCCGCTTTGCCGCCCAGCCACCCAGTGTGGCGCAGCTTAAGGCGTTCCACCGCCGCGAGCGCCTCAGCCTGCTGGCCCATGGCGCCCGTGGGCTGAGGCGCATGGATGCCTGGCTGGCAAACCTGGCGGGGGCCAGGCTGGGCCAACGCGATCTGCACGTCTATGGCGTATGGTATGCACGCCAATTCACCTACCAGGCCACCCGGCGTCGCCATGTCATCGTGCTGCGCCGAGTCGTGTCGCACTGCCGGTCTTACCTGAACCGACCGGCCTATCTCACCCTGAAACAAATGGTCGACGCCTATGCCCGGGGTGAACAGCCGCTGGCCGAACTGTTAAGCGAATCGCGGCCGCTGTGGATCGACGGGCCGTTGGCCGAACAGAGTTATCTGCTGCCCAGCTTGGCGTTCAGATTAGATCCCCGTTGACCGGGAAATGAACCCACAGGCCCCAATACGACAAAACCGCCTTTCTTGACCTGAGCCTCGTCCTTTGTCCCGTGTTCGATGGCGTTTGAGTGAGTCCGAGGCGAACCCGGGGGATTCTCCCGTGCTGGATACACACTTTCCAGTAAACTGTAAACTTCGATTTTTGTGCCCTGAAATGGAGCAACGCGTGTCTGCATTACTGGAAAACATCGCCGCCGGTTGCACCGTGTTAACGGTCAACAGCCGTTTGGCGCTGCACCTGCACACGTCTTATGAAGACCGGCAGCGCCAACAGCGCAAGCACAGTTGGACCACACCGACGATCTTGCCATGGAACGCCTGGCTGCAGCGCTTGTGGCAGGAGGCCCAATTTGAGCACGCCGGCCGCTCGCTCGATTTGTTGACAGCGGAACAGGCGCTGGCGGTGTGGGAGGCGGTGATCCATTCCTCGGTTCACGGCGAGTCCTTGCTCAACACCCATGCCGCCGCGCGTTCCGCCATGCAGGCCTGGCGCCTGCTCAGGCAATGGAATCAACCCGTCGCCGTGCTCGGCGCTGAGACCCAAGCGGACAGCGTTGCCTTTCATGCCTGGGCCAGGGAGTATCAACGGCGTTGTGAACAACATCACTGGCTGGATCAAGAGGTGCTGCCCGATTGGCTGATTAACGCCCTTGATGAGGGGCGGCTGAACCTCAACGGCCATTTCCTGCTGGCCGGTTTCGACGAACTGACACCGCAGCATCAAAGCCTGATCGCCGCATTGCAGCGCCAGGGGGCGGTCATCGAGCAGTCCGAATTGGAACAGCCCCCGGCGCAGGTGTCTTTGCAATCCTGCGCCGACAGTCAGGCCGAGATCCGGCAGGTGGCGCTGTGGCTGCGCCAGCTGTTGCAGCGCGATGCCGCGCCGCCCATCGGCGTGGTGGTGCCCGACCTGGCCGCCATGCGCGCCGACATCGAACGTATCTTCGACCAGGTGTTGCTGCCTGGCGCCGTGCTGGATCTGGAGCGGCGCCCGCTGCGTCCCTACAACATCTCCCTCGGCCGCGCCATGGTGCAGCTGCCCATGATCCACACTGCGCTGACCCTGCTGGCGGTATTGCGCGCGCCGGCGCCGCTGGCCGAGTGGGGCCGCCTGCTGCTGTCCCCCTGGATTGGCGGCGCCGATCGGGAGCTGGCCGTGCGCGCCCAATTGGATGCACTGCTGCGCCGCCGCGGCGAGGCGCGCCTGACTCTGAACCAGGTGCTGCGCCACAGTGACAATGCCGGTTGCGATCGCCTCAGCCGGCTGCTGCAGGGCCTGCGGCAGAGTCTCAGCGAACTGCCGCGGCGCCAGGCCCCGGACGCATGGGCACGCAGTTTTCAACATTTGCTGCAACAGGCCGGCTGGCCCGGCGAGCGCAGTCTGGACAGCGACGCCTACCAGACCCTGCAGGCCTGGCACAAGCTGCTGGCTCGTTTCGCCGGGCTGAGTCAGGTGACCGCCAATCTCACCTACAGTGAGGCATTGAAACAACTGCGCCAGCAGGCCGGCAGCGTGCTGTTTCAGGCGCAGAGCAGGAATGAGCCCATCCAGGTGCTGGGTGTGCTGGAGGCGGCCGGGGTGCAGTTCAGCCACTGTTGGGTGATGGGGCTGCACGACGGCGTCTGGCCGTCGGCGCCGACGCCTCATCCTTTCCTGCCGATCGCCCTGCAACGGCGCCTGAATATGCCCCACGCCTCCGCCGAACGTGAACTGGCCTATGCCGAGCAGCTGGGCCGGCGCCTGTTCGCCGCCGCACCCGAGGTGATCGTCAGTTATCCACGCCGCGACGGGGATGCCGATCTGCGTCCCAGCCCCATGATCGCCGACGCCGCGCCTGTGGCGCAGGCGTCTTGGTTGGAAAATGCGCCGCCCCCCTATCGCGATCAGCTGTTTGAATCGCGTCAGCTGGAAAGCTATTGCGACTGGCAAGCGCCGGCGTTGCCCATGGGCATCGAGGTGCGCGGCGGCACCGCCCTCTTCAAGGACCAGGCCGCCTGTCCCTTTCGCGCCTTCGGGCGTCATCGGCTCAAGGCCGAAGGCCTGCAGACGGCGCAGGTGGGCCTGGACGCCGCCGCCCGCGGCAACCTGGCGCACCGGGTGATGGAGCTGCTATGGCGCGAACTCAAGGATCAGCAGACGCTGCTGCGCCAGGATGACCCGGCGCTGCAACAGCGGGTGGAAAACATAGTCGCGCAGGTGATCGACGCAGAGGCGCAGCAGTTTCCGCAACAGTTCAGCGCACGTTTCGCCGCGTTGGAAAAGCTGCGCCTGATCAAATTGGCGCGGGCCTGGCTGGAATTGGAGACACAACGGTCGCCGTTCGAAGTTGTCGCCGTGGAGCAGGCGCGTCAGGTCGTTGTTGCCGGTTTGAACATGAGCATCAAGGCCGACCGCATTGACCGGCTGACCACCGGCGGCGAGCTGATCATCGACTATAAGACCGGGCGCAGCAGCCCCAACGACTGGTTCGGCGAGCGGCCCAACGAACCCCAGCTGCCCCTGTATGCCGTCACCAGCGAGCGCCAGGTGACGGCGCTGGCCTTCGCCACCCTGCGCCCCGGCGAGCTGGCCTTGAAGGGGGTGAGCCGCGACACGGGCGTCGCCAAGGACATCAAGCCCGGCGCGGTGGACTGGTCTGTACAGCAGGGCCTGTGGCGCGACGAATTGAATCGCCTGGGCGACAACTTCCGCCGTGGCCGCGCCGAAGTCGATCCCAAGGATGCCTATACCCACAACAGCCGCGCCTGCAGCTATTGCGACCTGGGACCGCTGTGCCGCATCAACGAACTGGCCGCCAGCGAACTGGATGAGATCGGTATGGGAGATGAGGATGAGTAACACGATCGTCGATATGGAACAACGTCAGCGGGCCCTCGATCCCAGCCGCTCATTCATCGTTCAGGCCCCCGCCGGTTCCGGCAAGACCGGTCTCATCACTCAACGCTTTCTGGTGCTGCTGGCGCGGGTGGCGCAGCCGGAGGAGATTGTTGCCATTACCTTCACGCGCAAGGCCGCCGCCGAGATGCGCGAGCGTTTGCTCGACGCCCTGCGGCTGGCGACCCGACCGCTGGCGGACAACGCGGATGATTATCTCAAACAGACCCGGGAACTGGCCCGCGCCGCCCTGGCGCGCGACGCGCAACAGGGTTGGCGGTTGTTGCACAATCCCGCGCGGCTGCGCATCCAGACTATCGACTCGCTGTGCGCCTCGCTCACACGTCAGCTGCCGGTGCTCTCCAGATTCGGGGCCCAGCCGGCCATCAGTGACGATCCCGACGCCCTGTATCTGGAGGCCGCGCGCACCACCCTGGCCGATCTGGAACAGGGCCAGGACTGGTCGCCGGCCATCGAGCAGTTGCTGGCCCACCTGGACAACAATCTCGGCCTGGCCGAACAGATGCTGGTGAGCATGCTGGCGCGGCGCGATCAGTGGTTGCGCCATCTGGTCAAGGTGCGCGAGCCGCAGTGGCGCGAGGCCTTGGAGCGGGCCTTGGCCAACACCGTCGTCGAGCTGCTGCATCAGGCGCGGGACGCCTTTCCCGTGATGCAGATTTCCAGCCTGATGGAACTGGTGGACTTCGCCTCACAGCGGGTCGCCGACGATCATCCGCTGGCCGCCTGTCGCGGCCTGACCGATCTGCCGCACGCGCATGCCGATGCCCTGCCGCAGTGGCTGGGCGTGTGTGAGTTGTTGCTGGCCAAGCAGGGCGGCTGGCGCAAACGGCTCGACGCCAAACTCGGTTTTCCCGCCCCCAGCGGCACCAAGGACAAGGCGGAGAAGGCCTTATTCAAACAAAGGAAGGAAGACGCCCAGGCATTGATCGGTCTGCTGGACCAAGTGCCCGGCCTGCAACAGCAGTTGCACGATGTGCGTTCCCTGCCGTCACCGCGCTACAGCGACGCGCAGTGGCAGATTGTCGAGGCCATGTGTGAACTGTTGCTGGTGGCGGTGGCCCATCTGCGCGTCGTCTTCGGCAGTCGCGGCCAGGTCGATTTCAGTGAGATGGCGCAATCGGCCCTGACCGCCCTGGGCGAGGAGGAGGCCCCCAGCGATCTGGCCCTGGCCCTGGACTATCGTATCCAACATCTGTTGGTCGATGAATTTCAAGACACCTCCTTCGGTCAGTTCGAATTGCTGCAACGGCTCACCGCCGGCTGGCAGCCGGACGACGGCCGCAGCCTGTTTCTGGTGGGCGATCCCATGCAGTCCATTTACCGTTTTCGCGAGGCGGAGGTGGGGCTGTATCTGCGCGCGCGGCGTGCGGGCATCGGCGACGTGGCGCTGACACCGCTCACTCTGAGCGTGAACTTTCGCTCCCAGGCGGGCGTGGTGGACTGGGTCAATCGAACCTTTGCCGATGTATTTCCGCCGAGTGAGGATGTCACCGTCGGTGCGGTGGCGTATTCCCGTTCGGTGGCCTTTCACGGCCACGACGGCGAGGCGGTGCAGATTCACCCCTGGCTGGCGCAGGACGCCGCGGCGGAGGCCGACCGGGTCGTCGATTTGATTTGCCGGGCGCAGCGTGAAAATCCGCGCGGCTCCATCGCCGTGCTGGTGCGTGCCCGCAGTCATCTGGCCGAGATCGTCGCCGCCATGAAACGGGAAGGCCTGCGCTACCGCGCCATCGAGATCGAACAGCTCGGCCACCGGCCGGTGGTGCAGGATCTTTACGCCCTGACCCGCGCCCTGTTACATCCCGCCGATCGCCTCGCCTGGCTGGCGCTGCTGCGCGCACCCTGGTGTGGGCTGGAGCTGGCCGACCTCACCCGGCTTGCCGACGCCGATGCCAGCGCGGTGATCTGGCGCCAGTTGCAGGACGATGCGCTGATCGCGCAGTTGTCGGCGCCTGGCCGGCAGCGACTGACGCGCCTGCGCAGCGTGTTGGTCAAGGCCATGGCCGCGCGTTTTCGCCACGGCCTGCGCCATTGGGTCGAATCGGTCTGGCTGCAGCTGGGCGGACCGGCCTGTGTGGAGAACAGCACCGATCTGGAAGATGCCGAGGTGTTTCTGAACCTGTTGCAGACGCTGGACAGCGCCGGCGGCCTGGATGAGGTGCAGCTGCTGGACGAGCGTCTGGCTAAGCTGTTCGCTCGGCCCGATATCGAGGCTGATGACGGCCTGCAACTGATGACCATCCACAAGTCGAAGGGGCTGGAATTCGACACGGTGATCCTGCCCGGTCTGGGACGCAAGGCGCCGCCCGATGAAAGCCCATTGTTGATGTGGTTGGAGCGCTGGTCCAGCGGCGCCCGGGGTGAATTGTTATTGGCGCCGCTGCGCGCCACCGGTGAGGTCCATGATGCCATTTACAACTACCTGAAGAGTGTCGACAAGCGCAAGGCCGAATTCGAGACCGGCCGCGTGTTGTATGTGGCCGCGACCCGGGCACGACGGCGCCTGCACGTGCTGGGACATACCACCGCCAATGAACAAGACCTGCGACCGCCCCAGTCCGGTTCCCTGCTCAAGCTGCTGTGGCCCACGCTGGAAGAAGAATTTGTGCAGGCACACGACAGCGTCCGGCCGACAACGGCCGAGGTAACGGCGCGCGAGGACGGCTTTGCCGCACTGGCAAGCCTTAAACGCAGCCGAGCTGAATGGCAGCCGCCGACGCCGACCAGCTCATGGGAGCTGGGGGCGGAGGCGACACTCCTCGAACAGGAAACCGAACTGGAATTCAGCTGGGCCGGCGAAACCGCGCGCCACGTGGGCACGGTGGTGCACGAATTGTTGCAACGCATCGCGCAACAGGGGCTGCAGCACTGGGACGAACAACGCATCACCGCCTTGCGCCCGTATTACCGTGCCGCCCTGTTGCGACTCGGGGTGATGGCCGATGCCGTGGAGGACGCCGCCGCCCAGGTCGAGCAAAGTCTGCGGCTGACCCTGCGGGATGAACGGGGACGCTGGATACTGGCCTCGGGTCACCAGGACAGCGCCTGTGAACTGGCGCTCAGCGGGATGTTAGGTGGGCGCGTGGTGCGGGTCGTCATCGATCGCAGCTTTGTCGACGAACACGGTACGCGCTGGATTATCGACTACAAGACCGGCGCCCATGAAGGCGGTGATTCCACAGCGTTTCTCGACAGCGAGCAGGCGCGCTATCAACATCAATTGTCACGCTACGCGGCATTGATGCAGCTGCGCGATCCGCGCCCCATACGTGTGGGGCTTTACTTCCCGCGGTTGCAGGCCTGGCGCGCCTGGGAGGCGGAAGGCTAGCGTGATGGATGGCGTCAAACTCATCCATGTCGGCAGCGCCGTGGTGTCCATCCTGGGATTCATCCTGCGCGGCATACTCATGATGCGTGAGTCCGCGCTGCTGCGCACGCGTTGGGTCAGGACACTGCCCCATGTCGTCGATGCCACCTTGTTGTTCAGCGCGATCTGGCTGGCCGTACAGTACGGCTTCAATCCGGCCAACAGCCCCTGGCTGGCGGCCAAGATCGTCGGCCTGCTGGTGTACATAGGCCTGGGCCTGGTGGCATTGCGCCTGGGCAAGACGCGTAATATCCGCATCACCGCCTGGTGGCTTGCCCTGCTGGTATTTGCCTATATCGTCGTTGTTGCGCTCACCAAATCGCCGTTGCCCCTTTTCTGCGCCTGAGTCGCGCGGGACCGGTGGCGTTCCCGGCGTGGCAACGCCGGACGGTCTTTCCTGGCGTAATTGCACGTGGCGAGACCGAGACTAATCTATAGGGCAGTTTGTACGATAACCGTATAGGCGGATTAATCCATCCGTCGGAGTGACGGCGTCGGCGCGCGTATATGCACAGGCGCGCGGGCCCGGTCCGATGCCTATTGAAGATAGTGTCACTGTCCTCAACGGCTGATTACGGATCCGCGTCTTGCCAAAAAATACTAATAAATTAGTGGTTGGCCGAGCTCAACGGGCCGCGCGCTGCGCTGAACTCGTGCCGCGGCATCGCGCGCGCCGGTTTCATCGCTGAGGTGACGGGTTGGAATTACAGGAAAAGGGCGATATGGATCGTCGTTAGTGTGGGTCAAGGAATATGTCGTCCATTCTCAATAAGGGTTTCCACCCCGGCCGTAGTCCCGTGATGATTGCGATGTGCTACGTGGTATTCGCCGGCCTATGGATTTACGTTTCGTCCTTTTTGCTCCAACTCAGTACCGATGACAGCGTCATCTTAAGCCAGCTCGAGCTAGTCAACGGGGTGTTTTTTGTGGCGCTGTCCGGGGCCTTGCTCTACCTGCTGCTGAAGTACGGGCAAGGACCCGCTGCCAACGCTGATGACCACGTCCAGGCCCCGCCGGGCGACAACCGCCCGAGTACACGCCGATTAGTCGTGATGCTGATGTCCTTGTTATTACTGGTGCCCGTGGTCGGCGTGGGAATCCTTGCCTACCAGGAACCCCGCCTGGAGCGGGACACGCTCAATAATCTTGATGCGATTGCAAAGCTCAAGGCGCTGCAGATCGAGAGTTGGATAAACGAGCGCCAAAGCGACGGCTATACGCTGGCACGGGACCCGAGCTTCGTCGCCCAGGTTGTCCGTCTCGCCCGCGGCGACGACGGCCCTAAGCAAGCGCTGCGCGCACGCCTGAATGCCTTTCGCAATGCCTACGGCTATCGTTCCATTGTGTTGTTAAATGCCCAAGGAGGAGGGCTGCTGACCTCAGGCGAGCCCCATCGGCCGTTGGCCAATCAGCAAGAAATGCTGATGTCGCTGCCGGCCACGGGGTTTCAGGTAATGCCCCTGTTCCGGGATGCCGAGGGCACGCTACATTTTGATTTGCTCGTCGGTCTGGGTCCTGACGGCGCTTCTGAAACTCGGCCGGGTTATATCCTCATCCACATCGAGCCGGAGCAGTTCCTGCTCCCCTACATGACACGCTGGCCCGACAGCAGTCCCAGTGGCGAAACCCTGCTGGTGCGCGACGACGGTGACAGCGTCATGTTTCTTAATCAACCGAAGTTCAGTCAAGCGAATCCCCTAGATCTGCAGTTTTCCACGCGTGACCCGCATCTGGCGGCGGCGTTCGCCGTGCGCAGCGGCGGGTCCGGGGTATTCCAGGGCAAGGATTATCGCGGCGTGCCGGTACTGGCGGCGTTTCATGCGGTGAACGGTACCCGTTGGCAGATTATCGCGAAACTGGACAGGGCCGAGGTGCTGGAACCGCTTTATATCCTGGTACGCTGGATAAGCCTGATTAGTCTGTTGGCGGTAAGCGTCATTTCAATCAGTTTGATTATACTCTGGCGGCAGCAGCAGCGCGTGTACGGGCTCGCGCTGCAGGCGGAAAAGACGAAGACCGATCGCGCCTTGCGCCATTTTTATGAACTGCCGTTTATCGGTATGGCGATCACCTCGCCCACCACCCGGCGTTGGCTCCTGTTCAATGATTGTTTGTGCGAAATTCTCGGTTATGAATTCGATGAACTCGCTCAAATGACGTGGGACGACGTCACCCACCCCGACGATTTGAAGCAAAATTTCGCCGCATTTGACCGTGTCGTGCGCGCCGAGTCGGACGGTTATACCCTAGACAAACGCTTTGTCCGCAAAGATGGCGCCATCGTGTTCGCCACGGTCGACGTAAAGTGCGTGCGCAAACCCGACGGTACGGCCGACTATCTGGTGTCCACGGTGCGTGATATTACTGGCACAAAGCTGGCCGAGCAGGCGCTGAAGGCGAGCGAGGCGCGCCTCAGGACACTTCTGAATACCATCCCGGATCTGATTTGGCTAAAGGATACGGCGGGCGTTTATCTGTTCTGCAATCCTGTGTTTGAGCGTGTCTTCGGCGCCGATGAGGATGAAATAGTCGGAAAGACGGATTACGACTTCGTCGATAAAGACTTGGCGGATTTCTTCCAAGAAAATGACCGTAAGGTCATTCTAGACCAGCAGCCCACCATCGCCGAGGAGTCGTTAAGCTTCCGGCGGACCGGCTATCATTGTGTGTTCGAAACCATCAAGACACCGGTGTTCGATCCACAAGGCAGATTGGTCGGGGTGCTGGGTATTGCCCGGGATATCACCGATCGTAAGCAGGCCCAACAACGTCTATCCTTGATTATCGAGGGCTCCAATGACGCCCCTTGGGATTGGGACCTGGTGCAAGATGAGTTGTACTACTCGCCGCAGTTCTGGCGCATGTTTGGCTATGAGATCGATGAATTGTCCGCTGATTCCGGTTTGTGGCGACGTCTCGCCCATGCGGACGACATTCATGCCGTGGAAGAGGCCATCGAGCGCTTGACCAGCGGTGTTCAGGATCGGGAGTCGGTCGAATGCCGCTTCCGCCATAAAGACGGTCACTATGTGCCCACGCTGATTCGAGGCATCGCGACATGTGATGAAACCGGAAAAACCGTGAGGCTGACAGGAACGCTCATGGATCTCAGCGAACGTAAATCCATTGAAGCGGAGATGCATTTGGCCGCGCAGGTGTTCGAGCAAAGCCGTGAGGGCATCATGATCACCGATGCCGATCGGACTATCGTCATGGTAAACAAGGCGTTTACCGAAATCACCGGCTATGAAGCGGCGGAAGCCCTGGGCAAGACGCCACGCTTGGTGTCGTCGGATCGGCACGACGCCGCGTTTTTTCAGGCCATAGATGAAACCTTGGCTCGGGACGGCTACTGGCAGGGCGAAATCTGGAACAAGCGCAAAGACGACAGCGTCTATCCCGAGTGGTTGAGTATCACCCAAGCGGTTGATGCCGGCGGCAAATTGACCGGCTACATCGGTGTCTTCGAGGACATCACCCAGCGCAAGCAGTACGAAGAGCATATCCGTTGGTTGGCGCATTATGACCCCCTGACCAGGCTGCCTAATCGGGCATTGCTCCTCGATAGGGCCAGGCATGCCATTACTTTGTCTGAGCGCCAAAATAAAAAGGTCTCGGTATTGTTCTGCGACCTTGATCGATTCAAATATGTGAACGATACCTTGGGCCACGGCATGGGCGACAAGTTATTGGCCGAGGTCGCCAACCGCTTGTTGTCGGTGGTGCGTGACGGCGATACGGTCTCGCGCCAGGGCGGCGATGAATTTGTGCTGTTGCTGCCGAATACCGATGCCCACGGGGCCGCCCGGGTGGCGGAGAAGGTGCTCGCAGCCGTCAACCAGGCCTACCAAATCGACGACTACCGCTTGACGGTGTCATTTTCGATCGGTATCGCCGTCTGTCCCGACGACGGCAGGGAGTTTGATGTGTTGGCGAAGTATGCGGACATCGCCATGTATCGCGCCAAACACATGGGGCGTAACGATTATTGCTTTTTTACCTCCGATCTGCAGCAAACCACGGCCCACGCCTTACGCTTGGAGAGCGATATACCGCACGCCATCGAAGCTGGTGAGTTGCAGGTGTATTACCAGCCACAGGTGGCCTTGGACGGTGGCGCCGTCATCGGGGTCGAGGCCCTACTGCGCTGGAAGCATTCTGAATTCGGCATGATTCCGCCGGACGAGTTTATACCGATCGCCGAACGTAGCGGGCAGATACTACAGATTGGCGAGTGGGTGCTGCGCAGCGCGACCCGGCAATTGAAAACCTGGCTGGAAATGGGTTTCGAGCCCATCAAGGTCGCAGTCAATCTTTCGGTGCGCCAGCTGAAGCAGCCCCATATCTATGAGAAAGTGAAGGCGATTCTTGAGGAGACCGATCTGCAACCTGGTTTGTTGGAATTGGAGTTGACTGAAAGCATGCTGATGGAGAATCAGGAGAATGTGATCGAGACCCTCTATAAGCTCAGTGAATTGGGCGTCCAGATCGCCATTGATGATTTCGGCACCGGTTTTTCATCCTTGTCGTATCTGAAACGGCTGCCGGTGGATAATCTCAAAATCGACAAGACGTTTGTCCAGGATATGCTGACAAACCCCGACGATGCGATCATCGCCCGCTCCATTATCACGCTGGGACACAGTCTCGGCTTGACGGTCATTGCCGAAGGGGTGGAAACCGGTGCGCAAGTGGATTTTCTGCGCGACCATAATTGCGATCAGTTGCAGGGTTATGTTTTCAGTCGACCGCTGCCTGTAGACGAAGTGACTCGATTGTTGGCTGGGCCCAAGCGTATGCCGGTGCTGCCCGGCGCCGGTATAGGCCAGACTGCCAAGACCCTGTTGTTAGTGGATGACGAGCCCACTGTGCTGCTCGCGCTTGAACGCGGCCTGCATTCTGAGGGGTATCGCATATTGACCGCCACCAGCGGTGAGCAGGGCCTGGAGGTGTTGGCTGTTAATCAGGTCGGCGTCATCGTCGCTGACCAGCGTATGCCCGGCATGAGCGGCGTCGAATTTTTGAGCAAGGCGAAGGAACTATATCCCGATACGATTCGGGTTGTCTTGAGTGGTTACACGGATGTCGAGTTTATTACCGATGCCATCAACCGCGGCGATATCTACCGATTTTTTACCAAGCCTTGGGAGATCGATGTATTGCGTGCCAATATCAACGAGGCCTTTCGGCGTTATGAGATGCTGATTGAGAATCGGCGTTTGGCACGCGATCTGAAAGAGGCGAATAAGTTGCTGGCGCGACTCTCGGGCGGCGGGGACGGTCGGTCTGATTCTTCCGGTCCTGCGCTGGGCGGGGGAAGTTAGGGGCACCGATGCCGCGCACGTGCTCGCAGTGACAGCGATCGCATCGCTCGGGCCGGCCGTCTCGCCGAGGCGCAGCCACAGGTCTGGATGGCGGTACAAATCCCCTGATTTAGGACTGGTAATGACCTGAGGTTTGAACTATAGTCAAAATACCATAGCAAACTGGTCAACTACTAACGTGTGTCCCGGCGGGCGTCGAGCACGTGAAAGGTCAATTATGAGCGGGTGGAAGTGCTACTGGGTGTCGTATAGGGAGTGTGGCGAGCGATGAGTCAGGGTAATGACAACCCCCGCGCGGCACGACCAGGCGTGTCCTTACAGAAGCTGTTTGCCGCATCAGGGGTCGGCGCTTCCGCCCGCTTATATCCGCAGCAATCCGGTTCCAGTCACCCCAAGGCGAAGACGCACAGCCGTCCATTGCAACAAGAGGACGGGCTGGAGGGGCTGGAACAAATCTATGCATCGGCCCATGTAGGGTTGGCCGTGCTCGATGCCGACCTGCGCTTCAGCCGTGTCAATCAATGGTTGGCGCAGATGCATGGTATTCCGATCGCCGCGCATATCGGGCATGGTCTACGCGAGATTTGCCCGGATCGCGCCGAGCAAAGCGAAGCCCTGCTCTATCGTGTGATCCGTACGGGGGAGCCGGCACTCGAATGCGAGGTTCGCTGCGGCAAGCACATTTTTGTCGAACATTATGTGCCGTTGAGGGACCGCGCTGGCGCTGTCGTCGGTATTAATATAGCCGTCGAAGATGTTTCCCGGCTAAAACAAATCGAAGCTGAATTACGTGATATGCGTTCACGGCTTGAGGCTGAAGTGGAGGAGCGAAACATCGCCCTGCGGCAAAGCGAACTACGCCTTAAACAAGCGGCGGAAGTCGGGCGTATGAAGGCTTTCGAGTGGGATCCGGCGACGGATGAAGTCAAGCACTCGGGCAAAATCGAAGCCATGTCCAGACCGGGGATGACGGTGGCGTCTGAACACGAGACCGGCCAATGGTTTTTTGCCCACATCCACCCCGAGGACCGCGAGCGTTTTCTCGATAATATATACAACCTGACACCGGCGCAGGATGCCTATCATATCGAGTATCGCTTTTTGCCGCCCGGCGGGGGGGTGCGCTGGCTTGAAGAATCCGGGCGGGGCTTTTTTGATGGCCGCGGCAAGCTGATCCGGCTGGTCGGCATGACCGCTGATATCAGTGCTCGCAAGGAGGCCGAACAGGAGGTGCGCAAGCATTCCGAAGCGGCAATCCATACCGGTCGTCTGAACGCCATGGGAGAGTTGACATCGACCCTGGCGCATGAACTCAATCAGCCGCTGATGGCTATCGATCACTTCATTTATGCAGCACAGCGCTTGACAGAAAAGCAAGACTGCGACCGGAATGAGTTAAAGCACTTGCTTGCCGTATCGCGTGAGCAGGTGAAGCGCAGCAGCAAGGTCATTCAACATTTGCGTGAATTCGCGCGCCACGGCAAATTGCGTAAAGAGTCGCTGGCGGTATCCGCACTCGTGGATGGCGCGCTCGGCTTGGTGAACCCCTTGCTAATGGACGAACAGGTTGCCGTACATGCGGGATATGCCGAAGACTTGCCCCTGATTTGCGTTGACCCCCTGCATGTCGAGCAAGTGTTGATCAACCTATTGCGCAACAGTATTGACGCCTTGCGCCAGGTTAACGGCGAGCGCCGACGGATTGATATTCTTGCTTCATTAGTGGATGAAGGTGTCAAGCTGACCGTGCAGGATAACGGGGCCGGTATGGATCAGGCGATGCTCGAAAAGATATTTCAGGCGTTTGAAACGTCTAAGACAGACGGTATGGGGATAGGGCTTGCCATCAGCCGTTCGATCGTGGAAGCCCACGGTGGGCGGATCTGGGCGGAAACGCCACCAACTCGAGGTGCGCTTTTTCACATTGTGCTACCCGGGTCGTAGCTTGGGAAAGGAGGACGCATTATGTTTCAGGTGGTATATGTGATCGATGATGAGGTGGCCATCTGTAGGGCGTTGACAAAAATCCTGGATGACGTGGGCCATGTCGTCGAATGCTTTGCCACGGCGGAAGAGTTTCTGGCGGTATGCGAGCGTAATTTCAGGGGCTGTATAATTACCGATGTCAATATGCCCGGAATGAGCGGCCTGTTGCTGCAAGACGAGCTGAAACGCCGCGGCGTGTCCCTGCCGATCATATTTATGACGGGGTACGGCAGGGTGGAGTCTGCGGTACAGGCCATGAAGAAAGGTGCCGTTGATTTTCTCGAAAAGCCCGTCTCACCGGAGCAACTGATTGAGCGTGTGGAGCAGGCGCTGGCCTATGACCGGCGCCAGCATCAGCTAGCTACGGCGGCCCGCAAACTGAATGAGCGCATCGCCTATCTGACGCCGCGCGAAAAAGAGGTCATCAAGCTGGTCGCCGAGGGGCGCACCAATAAGGAAGCCGCTAAAGCCCTTGGGATCAGTTTTCGCACAGTGGAGAAATACAGGGCCGGCGCCATGGCCAAACTAAAAATAAGCAGCGCCATGGAGCTCAGTGAGGCAGCCAAACTGCTCATCGATTCGGTCACCGAATAGGCGCCGCCTTCCCCCGCGAAGGTGCCTTGTCGTGAGCCCCAATCGCGGAGGGAGCCTACAAGCAACATGGGCAGCCTTTTTAAGGCGATCGTCGCATTCCTGGCCCTAGGTAATGATACCTAAGTAAATCCCTGTCTTTACCACGCATATGGGATTCCCCTACCTTAGCAGCTCACACTTGATTGATCTGAACGCACGAGTTCGGCTCGCGAAAGGGAGTTGCGTATGGCGGTTGATGTTGGCAATAACTGTTCACAAGCACAGATAAAGGACGATGCCGGCGTATCGGATCTCGCGTGGTGCCTGATGGATAGTTTGGCGGCGCCGCTGGTCGCCGTTAACATGGATCAAAAAATATTCTATTTGAACCAGGCGGCGGAGGGCTTTCTCGGAAACACGTTTTCCAGCGCGGTGGGTAAACACTGGGGGGAAGTGATTCGCCTGTTCCATGAAGATCAGCCCGTCGATTCAGTCACGCAGGACGACTCTGTATTGCCCGAAAGTCTACCGAAGCACGGTCTCTGGTATCTCATGCAGCACGATGACGGTCGCATGATTCCGGTCAGGCTGTCGATCGCCTATACACGCCGTTCTCCGGATGTGAATCCCTCGGGAATGAGTATCGTGATACACGAAGTCGGTGCAATTAAGCGTGCCGTCGATCAACTGAATCACCAATCGACCCATGATGGCCTCACCGGTATCGTCAATCGGCGCGAGATCGAGAAGCGTATCGAGCGGTTGCTGAATAAATCTAAACAATCGGGTCAGGCACATGCGCTGCTGTTCCTGGATTTGGACGGCTTCAAGCTGATCAATGACGCCTACGGCCATCAAGCCGGGGATGAGGTGCTGCGTCAAGTGGTCAAGCTATTCAATTCCATAGTGCGCGAGCGCGATACGGTGGCGCGCTACGGCGGGGACGAATTTATGTTGTTGCTGGAACATTGTTCCATGCAGGATGCGGTGGCAGCGGCGCGCATGTTGCGCGCCACGCTGCGCGAGTATGCCTTGAGTTGGCAGGGCCGTGAGATCGAGATCGATGTCAGTATCGGTGTCGTTGCCGTGGATTATCGTTATGGTGACTTGGCGAGCGTAATCACCAAGGCGGATGAGGCCTGCTACCGGGCCAAACGGTCGTGTCGCACCAAGATCTTTACGGTCCCGCCGGCGGGCGATCTCTGATTTGGTATGGGAGATGGGTTGTGGCAGGGCCGCCTTGCCGCAGGGTTGATTGCAAGGATGCATATTGAGGAGTAGGGGAAGTAGCATGGAGAATCGTCAGGGAACGCGTTGTCGTACATTTGCACTGGCTGAAATTAAAAACAGGCAAGGCGAGCGATCCATGGGGTTGATATACAATGTCAGCCGCGATGGAATGTTTGTGGTAAACGGTGCCGGATTTAACGTTGAACGTTATGTCACCATTTCCATGCCCCAAATCACCCTCGAGCAGGAACCGATTCAGGTCTCGGGACTGGTGATACATCGCAACAACGTCGGATTCGGTGTTATGTTCGCCCGGGTCGATCAATCCACACGCGGCCTGATTGCAAAACTGGCCGAGCGGCGTTGTTCGGTTTGATCGACCGACAGGCGCCTAGATGTTCTCTGCCACCTTGGTGACATCGACGTAGACCACCAGGCGCTGGCCCGGCTGGATGTATTTGCCGCGCGCCTTGGGGTTCCACTGTTTCAGGTCGGCCACGCTGACGTTGAAGCGTTGTGAAATGCGCGCCAGCGAGTCACCGCTGCGCACGCGGTAATTGATTTTACGTGTCAGGCTTTCGGCCAGCGGATTCGCGGCCGGTGCGGCCAGACCGTCGGCCTTGCTCCAGATCACCAGCGTTTGTCCCGGCCGCAGGGTATCGCGCGGTGCCATGCCGTTCCAGGCGGCCACTTGGCGCACCGAGACCTTGTGCGCCATAGCGATATCCCACAGGGTGTCGCCGCGCTGTACCGCGTACGTGGACTTGGTGCCGGCGCGGGATTTGTTTTGTGTGCTGTGGCGGCGCTGGGCTTCGCTCAAGGCGTAGCTGTCGAGTGACTGGCTGGCGGCGGGGATGATCAGGTAATTGCCGGCGCGGATGATATTGCCGCGAATCTTGTTGGTGGTCTGGATGGTCTTGACCGTGGTCTTGTATTTGACCGCGATGTGTCCCAGGGTCTCGCCTTCACGAATGCGGTGGCGGACCCATTTGACCCGCTCACGGTGAGGCAATTGCGCCAGTTGCTGGGCGAAGCCGTCGGCCTTGTCCAACGGCAGCAGCAGGCGGTGCGGCCCATCGGGCGGCGTGGCCCAGCGGTTGAAGGCCGGATTGAGCAGATACAGGTCTTCCAGCGTCATGCCGGCCATCTCAGCGGCGATGGCCAGGTCGAGTTGGGAACCGATGTCCAGTTCAGCCAAGTAGGGCTGGTTGGCAATGGGCCTGAGGCTGATGTCGTACTTTTCCGGCGCGGCCACGATGCCGGAGATGGCCAGCAGTTTGGGCACGTAGCCCTCGGTCTCGCGCGGCAGTTGCAGATCCCAAAAGGTGGTGCCTTTGCCGCGGCGTTGGTTGTTGCGCACGGCGCGGGAGACCGTGCCTTCGCCGGAGTTGTAGGCGGCCAGGGCCAGCAGCCAGTCGCCGTCGAAGCGCTTGTGCAGGGCCTCCAGATAGTCCAGGGCGGCGTCGGTGGCGGCGGCGACATCGCGGCGGCCGTCATACCACCAATCGATCTTAAGGCCGTAGCGGCGCGCGGTGCCGGGGATGAACTGCCACAGCCCGGCGGCGCGGCCGTGAGAGTAGGCGAAGGGTTGGAAGGCGCTTTCCACCACCGGCAGGAGGGCCAGCTCCAGCGGCATGCCGCGCGCCGCCACCTGTTCGACGATGTGGTGAAAATAGGGCTCGGCGCGGTCAAAGGTGCGATTTAGGTAACTTTGGTGCCGGGCATACCAGTCGCGGTGGGCGTTGACACCGCGGTGGTCGTGGTCGGGTAGGGCGAAGCCGCTGCGCAGGCGCTGCCAGATGTCATCCGGGGCAACGGCGACGGGGGCTTCCGCCATGGGTTCCATATCGTCATTGTCCGCCGTCTGTTGCGGCTGCGCCTGGCCTGCGTCGACCCCGAGTTGGGGGAAATCGGCATCCGTCTCGGGCAGCACCGCCACCGTATCTTCCAGGGGTTCGTCCTGACTGGCGGCCGCCAGCGATTCCTCCAGCAGCGCCAATTCCTCTGACTGGTGAACGGCGTGTTCCCGCGCCGCGGTGACCGAGCGGAATTCTTCGATGCTATCAGCCGCGGCCGTGTCGAGCGGCGGCGATGGTGTCGCGCTGCGCGTCTGCATGCCGGTGGCGCAGCCGGCCAGCAGCAATACCAGCACGGTGGATATGACAGGGGCGGTGAACGGGCGTGTACGAATCTTCATGGTTGTCCTGCTTCAATTCCGGCTTGTTGTTGTGGCCACAGTATAACGGCCTTAACCAAAGGTGTCTTTCCAGTGGCGTAACGCCTTGAACACCTTGTCCGGACCGTCCAGGTGTTTGCCGGCGAAGTTTTCCGCGCTCACAATCACCGCCTCCTGGTCGCAGCGCAAGAAGGGATTGGTGGCCAGCTCCAGCTCCAGGGTCGCGGGCAGGGTGGGTTGCCCCTGATCACGTTTGCGCTGTTCCGCTGCGCAGCGCTGCCGGATGTCGCTGTTGCCCGGTTCCACCGCTTGGGCGAAGTCGAGATTGGCGAGTGTATATTCGTGCGCGCAGTAGTTATAAGTGGATATCGGCAGCCGACTTATTTTGTTCAGCGATTCATACAGTTGGGTCGCGGTGCCGCCGAGCAGTCGACCGCAGCCGGCGCCGAACAGGGTATCGCCGCTGAACAACGCCCCATGACCGAAAAAGGCGATATGGCCGGCGGTGTGGCCGGGCACGTCCAGCACCTTCAGGCGCAGGCCGTCAAGCGTGATACAGTCGCCCTCGCTGCAGGTGTCGGTCAGGCCGGCGATCTGTTCGCCGGCCGGGCCGTAAACGGGGATATCACTGTGGTGATCACGCAGCAACTCGAGGCCGTTGATATGGTCCCAGTGGTGATGGGTAATCAGGACAGCGGCCAGTTCCAGGCCTTGTTGTTGTAGGGTGTGCAGGACCGGCTCGGCGTCACCGGGATCGACCACCGCCGCGCGGCGGTCGCCAAACCGGATCAGCCAGATATAATTGTCCGCAAAGGCGGGAATGGGATGAATAGAATGCATACAGCACATGCTGACAAGCATCGCCACGCAGGTCAATCGACGCGGCGCCGGGGGAATGCATGATAGAAGGGCTTAAGCGCTGTCAGATCAACGATATCCGCGAACGTCTGCGCGGTTGGTATAACCGCCCCTTGGGGCAAGCCCTGTTGCAGCGCGAGCGGGAACAGCTGGACAGCATTCTGCCGACCCTGTTCGGCTATCACATCGTGCAGGTCGGTTGTCTGCTGGGGGATGATTTGCTGGCTGGCAGCCGCATCCGGCACCAGGTCTTACTCGATGCCGACAGTGGCGGTGAGACGCTCATGCCGGCGGCCTATGCCTACCCGGACGCCATGCCTATCGAATCGGGCAGTGTGGACGTGGTGCTGCTGCCGCATACCTTGGAGTTCGAGCGCCAGCCGCACCAGATCCTGCGCGAGGCCGACCGTATCCTGATCCCCGAAGGCCATGTCGTGGTGCTGGGGTTCAACCCCTGGAGTCTGTGGGGTATCTGGCGGCTGTGTCGCTGTTTCAGCGGCAAGGCGCCTTGGTGCGGCGATTTTCTCTCGCTTACCCGCATCAAGGACTGGATGGCGCTGCTGGGGTTTGACGTGGTGCTGGTACGGCGTTATTTTTACCGCCCCCCGATCCAGCGCGTCGGCGTGATGAAAAAACTCGCCTTTATGGAAAAACTGGGCGCCCGCCTGTGGCCGCGCCTGTCCGGGGCGTACGTGCTGGTGGCGAGAAAACGGGTTACCACCCTGACCCCGATTCGGCCGCGCTGGCGCCCGCGCCGCACCCTGGTCGGCGACCTGACCCCCACCACACGGAGTCGCCACAGTCATGTCTGACGTAGTCGAGATATTCACCGACGGCGCCTGTCGCGGCAACCCGGGTCCGGGTGGTTGGGGCGCGCTGCTGCGCTACAATGGCCGCGAGAAGGAGCTTTACGGCGGCGCCGCCGAGACCACCAACAACCGCATGGAACTCACCGCGGCCATCATGGGCCTGGAAAGCCTGAAGCGCCCCTGCAGGGTCCGCTTGACCACTGATTCCCAGTACGTGCGCCTGGGCATTACCGAATGGCTAGCCAACTGGAAAAAACGCGGCTGGAAGAATTCCGCCAAAAAGCCGGTCAAGAATGTGGATTTGTGGCAGCAGCTCGACCAGGCCGCGGCGCGCCATCAGGTGGAATGGCATTGGGTCAAGGGACACAGCGGCCACGCGGAAAATGAACGCGCCGACGCCCTGGCCAATCGCGGTATCGACGAACTAAGCGTTAACTGAACAGCGTAAGGAATCAGCATGCGACAGATTGTACTCGACACGGAAACCACCGGCCTGGAACCCGCCGAGGGCCATCGTATTATCGAAATCGGTTGTGTTGAACTGATCAACCGCCGCCTCAGCGGCAATCACTATCACCAATACCTGCAGCCGGATCGCGATATCGACGACAGCGCCATCGAGGTGCACGGCATCACCAACGAGTTCCTGGCCGACAAGCCGCGCTTCGCCGACGTGGCCGGGGAGTTTCTCGAGTTTATTCGCGGCGCCGAACTGATCATTCACAACGCGCCCTTCGACGTCGGTTTCATCAACCATGAATTCGTGCGTTTGGGCGCCGACTGGGGCCAGGTGACCGACCACTGCCAGGTGCTCGACACCTTGCTGATGGCGCGTGAACTGCATCCGGGACAGCGCAATAGCTTGGATGCCCTGTGCCGGCGCTACGACATCGACAATTCCAGTCGCACCTTGCACGGCGCCTTGCTCGACTCGGAGATCCTGGCCGACCTCTACCTGGCCATGACCGGCGGTCAGACCTCTCTGCTGTTGGATGCCGAAACCGAGGCCGGTGCGGGAACGCAAGACAAGCAGGTGCGCGCGCCGCTGACGCCGAACCGGGCCCAACTGCGGGTCATCCGGGCGGCCGACGACGAGCTTGTCGCCCATGCCGAGTATCTCGACAAGCTCGAGCACGCCAGCGGCGGGGTGCCGCTGTGGCGTGAACTCGAATCTTAGGCCTGCGTCGCGGCCGGGCCTTTACCCCGCCTTACATTTGATCTCGATCGCATATGGCTATACTGTTGTAATAATGTCAGGTATTAAACGCTGCGCGCGGCAGGTCGCGCCATATCGGCTTATTGCCTATGTGCTACTATGAGTAGGTCTGATAATTATAAGGATAAACACGTGGTTGCAATCGTTGATTGACGCCGCCCCTCACGGATGAACCGGCATCACCTTAGTCACTACGGCAGCGCACCTGGCTCGGATCAGGGGGGAAATACCATGCAACAAGACACATTCAAGCCTTTCAAATTGATCGCCGTGCTGTTGTGCAGCGGCGCGCTCAGCCTGGCGCTGACGGCCTGCAGTGGTTCACAGACCGCCAGTGTCAACAGTGCCGACCCGGCCCCCGAAGCCACGGCGGCGCCGACACCCACGCCGGTGGCCGCGATGCAAGCACACGCCTCGGCAACCGAGGACGACGGCGACTCGCCCTTGGTCGATGCGTCTCCGGAACGCTTGGTGCTGGGCGCCCGCTACGGTCAGACCGAGGCGGTGACCTATCTGCTCGACGGCGGCATGGACGTGGACGCCAAGGACGCCTACGGCAACACCGCCTTGATCGCCGCGGCCAGCAGCGGTCAGAAACAAATGGCGCTGTTGCTGCTGGCCCGCGGCGCCGACGTCGACGAAGCCAATAATAAAGACATCACGGCCCTCATGGGGGCGGCGACCAAGGGCGATTACCAATTGGCGCATCAGCTGATTAAACAGGGCGCCGCCGTCAACGCCCGCAACAATGAAGGCGAAACCGCCCTGCACATGGCGGTTCGGTACGGCCATTACGATACCGCCAAGGTGCTGCTCAACGGCGGCGCCAATCCCAACCTACGCAACACGGTACGCCCCAATTTCGACAACAGCGGCTTCACGCCCTTGATGTATGCAGCGACCCACGGTCTGACCCGCGAGCCGGTCGATTGGGTCTCTATGGCGCAGTTGTTATTGCAGAACGGCGCCGATCCCAATCTTACCAGCAACCACGGCGAGGCGGCGCTCAACTATGCCCGTACCACCGATGACGCCAAGCTCATCGCGGTGCTGAAACAGGCCGGCGCCAAGGATGAACAGGTCTACGCCGGCCTGGATGCCGACGAGAGCCTGCTCAAGGCGGCACGCATTGGTGACGTGGTTAAGGTGAAACAGTTGTTGGGTGACGGCTCGGCCGACCCCAACTCCGCCAATAATAACGGCATTCTGCCCTTGCTGGCAGCGGCCTATGAAGGCCGTCTGGAAACGGTCGAGGCGCTGGTTGCGGGTGGGGCGGAAATCAATTTCTTGCCCGCCGGATTGAGCCAGTTTGCGCTGTCCAAATCCCACGCCCCCTTGCGTGAGCGCGACTTGATGGAGGCCGCCGCGCGCAGTGATTCCGCCCTGCACGCCGCCGTGCGCCAGCGGCATCAGGACATCGTCCGCTTTCTGCTCGAGCATGGCGCGCAAGTGGGTCTGGCCAACCGCCATGGTGAGACGCCGTTATTGGTGGCCGCCGCTGGCGGGGATGTTCAGGTGGCGCGGTTGTTGCTCGAGCACGGCGCCGATCCCAACGCCCGGGAACAGGACAATCGGCGCAACCGCATGGCCATGGCAAAACAATCCATGGGCAAGGACAGCGCGTTGATCGTGGCGGTGGAGAAGGGCCATGAAGAGGTCGCACGGGCCTTGATCGAGGCCGGCGCCGAGGTGGATTATC
Source organism: Candidatus Tenderia electrophaga (assembly GCA_001447805.1). Taxonomy (NCBI): domain Bacteria; kingdom Pseudomonadati; phylum Pseudomonadota; class Gammaproteobacteria; order Tenderiales (SeqCode); family Tenderiaceae (SeqCode); genus Tenderia (SeqCode); species Tenderia electrophaga (SeqCode). The sequence continues at coordinate 2,861,444 of CP013099.1, read as the reverse complement.
GCGGTTTTATGGGTAAGACGCCACTCTACGTGGCGGTGGAAAACGGCCGTCGCCACCTAGTGGAGTTGCTGCTGGCACACGGTGCCGATGTCAGTATCGAAAGCCTGGCCGGCCTGAGTCCCTTGATGGAGGCGGCCAAAACCGGTAACCACCGTATCGTCGCCGACTTGCTGCAGCACAATGCCAATGTCAACGCCATCGAAGAGCCCGAACTGGGCTATGCCCGCGAAGTGCAGGCCGGCGCCAGCACCGGCATGACGGCGCTGATGTTCGCGGCCCGCGCCGGTCACGACAAGGTGGTGGTGCAACTGCTGCAGGCCGGCGCCCAAACCAACATCCACAACTCCGACGGCGAAAGCGCCCAAGACATGGCTGCCGATGCCGGCTATGGTGACATCGTGCAGCTGTTGTCGCCCGGCTCGGGCGTGGATTCCGTCACCCTCAACGCAATCGATTGAGTGTAGGTCGATGCTAAAAAGCGTACGTCGGTTCTTTGATCAAAACATCAAATCGGTGAGTGGCGAGCGTCACGGCGAGTTGCCCGAGCGGGCGCTACAACTGGCCACTGCGTCCCTGCTGGTCGAGGTGTCGCGCGCCGATTTTCATATCAATGCCGAGGAGCGCGAGGCCGTGGTGAATGCCGTTGAGCATATGTTTTCCCTGTCTCATCAGGAGACACGCGAAATCGTCGAATTGGCCGAGAGCGAGATCGATGACGCCACCTCGCTTTACGAATTTACCCGTCTGGTGAACGACCATTTCGATTATGAACAAAAGCTTAAGATCGTCGAGTTGTTGTGGCGGGTCTGCTACGCCGACCTGGACAAGGACAAATACGAGGAACACCTGATCCGCAAGATCAGTGACCTGATCTACGTCACCCATTCCGATTTTGTGCGCATGCGCCACCGTGTCGAAACCCAGTAACCCGTCGCTTCCGTTGTACTTCCGTCAATACCCGACTGCGTCAGTCGGTTAAAAAATATATTTACAGTACATGTTATGATGGGTACTATCATCGCTTTACACGATTTGCCTTGATCGAGACGAGGAGGAGAGAACATGTTCGGGTGGTTAAAAAAGATGTTTGGCGGTGCTGAGCCGGCGCCCGCGGCCAAAGCGCCCTTGTACGAGCGTATCGGCGGTGAGCCGGCCGTGGAGGCCGCCGTCGACGTGTTTTACCGCAAGGTGCTGGCCGATGACCGCATCAACCAGTTTTTCGAAACGGTGGATATGGACAAACAACGCGCCAAGCAGAAGGCCTTTTTGACCTTCGCCTTCGGCGGTCCGGCCCATTACAGCGGCAAAGATATGCGCCTGGGCCACGCCCACCTGGTGGAACGCGGCTTGAACGCCGGTCATTTCGACGCCGTGATGGAAAACCTGGGCGCCACGCTGAAAGAGCTGGGTGTGCCGGATGACTTGATCGGCGAAGCGGCCGCTATCGCCGAGAGTGTGCGCGGCGACGTACTGGCCGGTTATACCGAGGAAGAGAAGGCGGCCATGAGCGCAGATAAAAGCCTGTACGAGCGTATCGGCGGTGAGCCGGCCGTGGACGCCGCCGTCGACGTGTTTTACCGCAAGGTGCTGGCCGATGACCGCATCAACCAGTTTTTCGAAACGGTGGATATGGACAAACAACGTGCCAAGCAGAAGGCCTTTCTGACCTTCGCCTTCGGCGGCCCGGCCCATTACAGCGGCAAGGATATGCGCGCCGCCCACGCCCATCTGGTGGCCAAGGGCCTGGATGATTCGCACTTCGACGCGGTCATGGAAAATCTGGGCGCCACCTTGAAAGAACTGGGTGTGCCGGATGACTTGATTACCGAGGCCGCGGCGATTGCCGAAAGTACCCGCAACGACGTCCTCGGCCGCTGATTTAGACTGCTGATCCCAACCCAAGGCGCTGCCTGAACAGGCGGCGCCTTTTTTGTGTTCGGCTTATCGCGGGTTATGAATTTTTTCACCGCTTGGCAGGCGGTTTGTTAAAATAGTCGTCTTTGCGTTTTCACCACAGCTTTAGGGAAACATAATGACGGTACGCACCCGTTTCGCCCCCAGCCCTACCGGCTATCTGCACATCGGCGGCGCCCGCACGGCGCTATTCTCCTGGCTTTACGCCCGCAAACACGGCGGGCGCTTCGTGCTGCGCATCGAGGACACCGACCTGGAGCGCTCCACTGCCGAATCGGTCAATGCCATTCTCGAGGGTATGACCTGGCTGGGGTTGGAATACGACGAGGGGCCGTTTTATCAGACCGAGCGCTATCCGCGCTACAAAGAGGTGATCCAGCAGCTTTTCGACCAGGGCCATGCCTATCATTGCTACTGCAGCAAGGAAGAGCTGGAGGCCATGCGCGAGGAACAGATGGCCAAGAAGCAAAAGCCGCGTTATGACGGTCGTTGCCGCCATCGTACGGCGCCGCGCGATGGGGTGGAGCCGGTGGTGCGTTTCAAGAACCCGACGGAGGGCGCGGTGGTGATCGACGACTTGGTCAAGGGTCGGGTGGTGATCAGCAACGCCGAACTCGACGACCTGGTGATCGCCCGGCCTGACGGCTCGCCTACCTACAACCTCACCGTGGTGGTGGATGACGCCGACATGGAGATTGATTATGTCATCCGCGGCGACGACCACCTCAATAACACGCCGCGGCAGATCAACATTCTCAAGACACTGGGCATCGAGCCACCCAAGTACGCCCACCTGCCGATGATCCTGGGCGACGACGGCAAGCGTCTGTCAAAGCGCCACGGCGCGGTGAGTGTGATGCAGTATCGCGAGGAGGGCTACCTGCCCGAGGCGGTGCTGAACTACCTAGTGCGGCTGGGATGGTCCCATGGCGACCAGGAGGTGTTCTCCGTCGGCGAGATGATCGAGCTGTTCGATCTGGACAACTGCAATAAGGCGGCCGCTACGTTCAACCCGGAAAAGTTGCGCTGGCTCAACCACCAGTACCTGATGAACAGCGATCCGGCCCACGTGGCCCATCATCTGAGCTATCACCTGGGCAGCTTGGAAATCGATCCCAGCGAGGGGCCGGACATCATCGCCGTGGTGGAGGCGCAACGGGAAAAGGCCAAGACCCTGGTGGAGCTGGCCCAGGTCTGCGCCTTTTATTATCGTGATCCGGAAGAATACAATGCCAAGTCGGCCAAGAAGGCCTTCGCCGGTGACGCCGCGACGGTACTGGCCGAGTTGCGCGATGCCATGGCGGCCATGAGCGAGTGGACGCGCGCGTCGATCCACGCCACGCTGCAACACGTCGTGGACACGCTGGGGGTCGGCTTCGGCAAGGTCGGCATGCCGGCGCGTCTGGCGGTCACCGGCGGCGCTGCGTCGCCGGATCTGGATTTGGTACTCTTCCTGGTCGGCAAAGACGCCTGTGTGCGCCGCTTCGACAAGGCGATCGCGTTTATCAAAGGGCATGCATAGGCGCTCGGCGCTTACCGGTTAATTTAGGAATAGAGGCAGGATGAGCGAAACCAATACCCCAAGCAACTTTATCCGCCAGATCATCGACGAGGATTTGGCGACGGGCAAACACACCACTATCGTCACCCGTTTTCCGCCCGAGCCCAACGGTTATCTGCATATCGGCCACGCCAAGTCCATCGTGCTCAACTTCGGCATCGCCCAGGATTACAACGGCCGCTGCAATCTGCGCTTCGACGACACCAATCCGCACAAGGAAGACACCGAGTTCGTCGAGTCCATCAAACAGGACGTGCGCTGGCTGGGCTATGAATGGGCCGGCCTCTATTTCGCCTCCAACTACTTCGACCAGCTGTACCAGTTCGCCGTCGAGTTGATCAAGGCGGGCAAGGCCTATGTCTGCGAACTGACGGCCGAGCAGACGCGCGAATACCGCGGCACCCTCACCGAGCCGGGCAAAGAGAGTCCTTATCGTAACCGCTCGGTGGACGAGAATCTGGACCAGTTCGAACGCATGAAGAACGGCGAATTCGAAGACGGTGCCAAGGTGCTGCGCGCCAAGATCGACATGGCGGCGCCCAATATGAACCTGCGCGACCCGACTTTATACCGCATCCGCCACGGCGTCATTCATCACCAGACCGGCGAGGCCTGGTGCATCTATCCCATGTACGACTACACCCATCCCATCAGCGACGCGCTGGAGGGCATCACCCACTCGCTCTGTACCCTGGAGTTCGAGGATCACCGCCCGCTCTACGACTGGGTGTTGGACAACATCGGCATCGACTGCCATCCGCAGCAGATCGAATTCTCGCGCCTCAATCTCGAATACAGCGTCATGAGTAAGCGTAAGCTCACCCGTTTGGTAAGCGAGGGCTTCGTCGAAGGTTGGGACGACCCGCGTATGCCCACCATCGCCGGCATGCGCCGGCGCGGCTATCCGCCCGCCGCCCTGCGCCAGTTCTGCCATCGCATCGGCGTCACCAAGAGCGAGGGCACGGTGGAGATGGAATTACTGGAGAACACGGTGCGCGACGAACTTAACGTCAAGGCGCCGCGGCGCATGGGCGTGCTCGATCCGCTCAAGTTGGTGATCACAAACTACCCGGCAGATAAAGAAGAACGGCTGGACTCACCCAACCATCCCCAGGACGCGTCCATGGGTACGCGCAAGACGCCGTTTTGTAATGAGATCTACATCGAGCGCGAAGACTTCCGCGAACAGGCCAACAAGAAGTTCAAACGTCTGGTCAAGGGCGGCCTGGTGCGGCTGCGCAACGCTTACATCATCCAGTGCGACGCGGTGGTCAAGGACGAACACGATGAAGTGATCGAACTGCACTGCAGCTATGTACCCGACTCCGTCGGCCAGACACCCGAGGGTGTGGGCAAACCGCGCGGTGTCATCCATTGGGTATCGGCGCGTCACGGTATCCCGGCCGAAGTGCGCCTCTACGATCGTTTGTTCGCCCACCCTACGCCGGACGCAGCTGCTAATCGCGAGGGCAAGGATTTCACCGACTATCTCAACCCCGACTCCCTGCGCACCCTGACCCGCTGTGTGCTGGAACCGATCCTGGCCGAGGCACGTTCCGGCGAGGCCTTTCAGTTCGAGCGCCAAGGCTATTTCTGCGCCGATGCCGACCATGCCCGCGGCCGACCGGTGTTCAATCGTACTGTCACGCTGCGCGACACGTGGGCCAAAATTGAACAAAACGGCGGTTAAGCCTAAGTTCAGGGGAAAATTGAAGAAATGTTAAAACTTGTACTTGACGCCTATCCCCACCCTTCGTAAAATGCGCATCTCTTTCGGGGGCTATAGCTCAGCTGGGAGAGCGCTTGCATGGCATGCAAGAGGTCGGCGGTTCGATCCCGCCTAGCTCCACCAATTAGTTTCTCAGGGGCCTAGCCCTGAAGACGTTTTAAGAAAAACGTCCCCATCGTCTAGAGGCCTAGGACACCGCCCTTTCACGGCGGTAACAGGGGTTCGAATCCCCTTGGGGACGCCAATTAAATCAAAGGGTTACAGAGATGTAACCCTTTTTTATTGTCTGGTGGGTAACTCGTGGGTAACTGGCGTGCCCCTTCCGCGGCATTTTCTCTTGGTGGCCTGTGCTCAGGTCCATGGGGATGTCGCGCTCTCCAGCACCTGATGCACTCACAATCTGCCTGTTCAGCCCGCCAGGGGCTTGAGTCGAGCAGGAAGATATCCTCAAAGCGGGCCCGGCATGTGCCCGAAGCAAGTATTTAGTTCCAGTATCGCCTGTGTCTCCCCAGCAGAAGGGTAAGCCCTCCGCGTGGGCGTAATGCCATGGATGCGATGAAGCCTGGATTCAGTGCCCTATCCGAGGGAAATAAAATCCAGTGCTCGCGGAGACCTTAAATGTGCTAACTGGTTATCCGCATTGCCACCTTCTTTTCGTGAATATCTGATGGCCATGATCAAACTTCATTGTTAGTGCGTGACTTGGTAGGGCGCAATAATTTGTATTTCCGGCCTTTCTTGCTCCATCGCCAAGGTTGCTGATAGGCTTGGGTTAAGAAAGGGGAGGGGGTTATGCACACAAGCTGCACGCAATGTGGCGTTGGCCTGGTTGCCAGCGAGCAAGGAAAAGGGATCTGCTATAAGTGCGAGCAAGCCGCCCAGCGCGGCGATGTCAGGCAGTATCTTAAGGCCCAGGAGGAAGAGTTAAACGCCGTCCTGGTCACCGCCGAGCCCTCACCTGATCTTCCCATCAAGGCCCGCAAGGGAATTATCACCGCCGAGTGCATGTTTGCCCTCAATTCTGTAAAAGACCTCATGGTCGGCATACGGGATGCTTTCGGCGGGCGCAGCAAGACCATTCAAAAAGAGCTTCGCCGGATGCGGGAGACTGTAATAACCGAGCTAAAGCAAGAAGCTCTTGCCGTGGGTGCCAATGCCGTCATCAGTGTCAGCCTGGAATATAGTCAAATGACGGGAAAAGGGGATCCGTTTCTGTTCATTGCCGCTGTAGGCACAGCGGTGGAAATAAGCGACAACAAGGGGGTATAACTATGGCGCTCATCGACTGCCCGGAATGTGGGAAAAAAGTCTCAGACGCCGCAACAAGCTGTCCTAATTGCGGCATCGGCATCGCTTCCGCTCGTGAAACCCAGGCCGCTGGCACACCGCTTACCACTATCCAAGAAACCGGTAAGCGCCTAAAGCTCCACACCATTGGCGCCGTGCTCCTCTTGCTTGTCGGTGCAATATGGTTCTTCTCTCAGCCGACGGGCATTGAGCAGCATGCTAGTCCATGGCCGCCACTGCTCATGTTCTTGGGCCTGACGTGGTATCTGGTGACCAAGCTCAGGATTTGGTGGCACCACAAATAGTATAGCGTAGCCAGCATTTGATCTGACAGATATTGTCAGGTTAGCAAAAGCGCAGATGAATCGAATCGAACAGAAGCGGGAGCTCGGTGGTAAATAGCTCTTGTACGGAAAACCTCGATTTTGCCTAATTGAGGCATAATTTGCGACCAGAAAAGACAAAATATGCACATCCAAAAAGTCACCGTTAAAAACTTCCGTCTTCTGGCCGACGTGGAGCTCGTGCTTGAGGACCAAACGACTCTGGTCGTCGGCCGCAACAACAGCGGCAAAACATCGCTTTCGGAGGCCATTCGTCGGTTTCTCGTAGACCATAACCCGAAGTTCGAGATCGAAGACTTCTCGAATGCCTCATACGATGACTTTTGCGAAGCGCTTAAGGCCAAGAACAGAGGCGAACAAGATGATATAGTTCGCGCTTTGCTACCGAGCATCGAGTTGCGTCTCCTATTTAGGTACGACCCCGACCAGCTTGATCTAGGCCCTCTCAGTGACTTCATCATCGATCTCAACCCAGACTGCAACGAAGCACTCGTCGTGGCACGCTATGAGTTGCGTGACGGCGCCATTGATTCTCTGTTCGCTGACCAGCGAGATGGTGACCTCACCGACAAAGAACGGCTCGCGTTCTTCCAGGTGCTACGCGATCGCGTTCCCGCTCTTTTCATTGCCAGAGTATGGGCCGAAGACCCCAGTGATCCAATAAACCAAAAACAGATGACCGTGAGTGCGCTCCGGGTACTCCTGAAGACCGGTTTCGTCAACGCTCAGCGTGGGTTAGACGACGACTCTTCGAGAGACACAGACGTTCTGGCAAAAATTCTGGAAGGTCTCTTTACCGCTGCGAAGGCGCCAACTGCGAATGAGGGAGAACAGCGCATCGCTGAAGCCCTGCAAGAGGCCGTGCGCGATATTCAGCAATCGATCGACCGAGGTTTCAAAGAAGAGTTGCGGAAATTGATGCCGACATTGCGAACGTTCGGCTATCCTGGCCTTGACGGTTCCGAACTAGAGACTGAAACGACACTCGATGTCGAACGCCTCCTTTCGCGGCATACAAAGGTCAGATATGCGGGACACCATGGAATCCTGCTTCCTGAGTCCTATACCGGTCTCGGGGTACGAAATCTCATCTTCATCCTGCTCCAAATCGTCAGCTTCTATCGAACATTCCGTGCCGAAACGTCAGCTCCCGGTGTCCATCTCGTATTCATCGAGGAACCCGAGGCTCACCTGCATCCCCAGATGCAGGAAGTGTTTATCCGTCAGGTGTCGAAGATCGCCCAGCAGCTCAGCGCCGACGAAGGCGCTCCCTTGCCCTGGCCAGTCCAGTTTATCGTATCGACGCACTCCTCACACGTTGCTAACGCGGCCGGCTTTGAGGCGATTCGGTATTTCCTTCCGACCTCCGTTGATAGCGTCCGCCAGACCAAAATCAAGGACCTACGAGAGGGGCTGCGCAAAACGCCGGAAGAGCACAGAAAGTTTCTCCACCAGTACCTGATCCTGACACGCTGTGACCTGTTTTTCGCCGACAAGGCCGTATTGATCGAAGGCACCGGCGAGCGACTGCTGCTGCCCGTCATCATAGAAAAGTTGGAGGAATCCGAACCCGATGTACCGAAGTTGTCCAATCAGTATATGACGACTATTGAAGTCGGCGGTGCCTATGCGCACATATTCTTTAGTCTCCTCGATTTTCTGGAGTTGCGTACCCTCATCATAACCGACCTCGATTCCGTCGTCGCCGCTGGGGGTGGCGCATGTCCAGTGCATCAGGGCGTGGCCACGAGCAACGCCTGTCTCAATACCTGGTTCGAGGGTGGTGACTGTTCACCCGCAGCTCTTATCGCGAAAGACGACGACTCAAAGGTCGCCGGGCTCCGACGCATCGCCTATCAAATTCCCGAAGCCCAAGGCGGTCCCTGCGGCCGCACTTTCGAGGACTCGTTCATGTTGGCAAATATGGAGATGTTCGGCATTGACGGCGATACGCCCGACGAGCAGGCTATGTGCGCAGGGCGGAAGGTCGACAATATCAAGAAGTCTGAGTTCGCCCTCAAATACGCGATTGACGAGACAAGTTGGACAGCACCCGGTTACATTCTCGACGGATTGAGATGGTTGGCGGCCAGCGGTACTCCGGAGACTAATGCGACGACCGGCCAGGCGGGTGTTGACGATGGCTGAGGTTGTGGGACACTTCAATCCAGCCAAGGAGGCTGGTGAGCGCGCGCTCACAAACGTGTATGGTTGCCTGGAACGCAAGGAGAGCTTTCTCGTTGAGGCTGGTGCCGGTGCCGGAAAAACCTATGCGCTTGTTAAGGCACTCCATTTTCTTATTGACCGCTATCAGCACACTTTTCCGCAGCGGCATCAGAAGATTGCCTGCATCACCTTCACCAACGTGGCGAAAGAAGAGATCGTCGCACGGACCGACCGGAGCCCACTCATTTACTGCAATACTATCCACGCGTTCTGCTGGTCTCTTATTAGCGGATTTCAAAGACAGCTCCGGGAACTGCTGCCGAAGCTTCGACATTGGTCGGACAGAATTTCCGAAGTCGGCGATTTCGGCGAGCGCGCTGTAGAGTATGAGTTGGGGCACAGAAGTATCAACGACCGTCGCGTCTCTATTCATCACGACGACGTTATTGTCTTGACTATAACTCTTATGGACAACGCCAAGTTTAGGCGCATCATGAGGGAAAAGTATCCAATCATTTTGATCGACGAATATCAGGACACCGACGCTGATTGGATCGACTCTATCAAGAGCCACTTTCTCGGACAGGAGGGCGCCCCTCAATTCGGGTTCTTCGGCGATCATTGGCAGAAAATTTACGGTGATGGATGCGGGAAAATTGAGCATCCGAGCCTGACAGTTGTCGGCGTGCAAGCGAACTTCCGGTCGGTTTCCACAATTGTTGATTGCTTGAATCGCATGAGGCCTGAGCTGCCTCAACATGTCGTTGATCCGAACGAACAGGGCGATGTCCATATCTTTCACACGAACACATGGAAGGGGGGCCGTCAAACCGGCGGTCATTGGGGTGGCGATCTGCCTTCCGAGGCCGCTGACCGTGCGCTTCAGATGGTCGTCGATCGCCTTGCCGAAGAGAATTGGGATTTGTCTCCAGAGAGTACTAAGATCTTGATGCTTACGCATCGCGTTCTTGCCAGCAAGCAGGGATATCACAGTATTCCGACGGTCTTCACCTTCAACGACTCTTTCACGAATAAGGAGCACCCACATATCGCCTACTTTACCGACTGTCTGGAGCCGGCATGTGAAGCATACCTTTCCAGGAAGTACGGTGAGATGTTCCGTGCGCTCGGTTCCAATGTGCCAGCGGTCCGTGCCCAGGCTGACAAAAAGAAGTGGTCCGAGGCCATGGGCAAACTCATAGAGTTAAGAGATCGCGGGACGGTCGGCGACGTGGTGGATTATTTGCTTGCTGTACGCCGTCCGAGGCTCCCTGATGCCGTCGAACGGCTTGAACGTGAATTGCGTGAGCTCAACCCGGAAGCCGGTGAGGAAGTGCCGCGTGCGCTGAAGGAGCTCGGCGATCTTAGGGCTGTTGCGTATCAAGAAATCGTTGCTCTATGCCGCTACTTGTCAGGCCATTCTCCATTCGAGACCAAGCACGGCGTTAAGGGTTCCGAGTTCGAAAATGTCCTCGTCGTTGTAGGCCGAGGATGGAACAGATATAACTTCAACGAAATGCTCGAATTGGCAGGGCAAGGAGCAAATATACCCGCTAACAAGCAAGATTCCTTCGAGCGCAATCGAAACCTTTTCTATGTCACCTGTTCCAGACCGAAGAGACGTTTAACTATTCTCTTTACCCAGCAACTTTCCAATGTGGCTATGCAGACGGTCCGCAACTGGTTTGGTAATGACGCCATAGAAGCTCTGAATTTCTAATTACAGTCAACTGCAGTCAAGGTGGAAGCCTTAAAACCATGTGGCTGCTACTTGCGGCCGTTCCAGATCACGCACCCCGCCGCAGGTTAAACGTGCGGCTCATGGTGCCGCTAATCGGCCCGCCGCGGCGCATGTCGTCGGTGACTATGCGCACCACCATGCCTTCAGCGTCGAAACTCACATCAGTGTCGCTCACCTGCTGCGGCTGGCCGCGATTCTCCATCACCACGCGCACGTTTTGGTTGCCGCCGCCCATGGCGCGCATCTGCCCCTGCGTGAACACACCCTCGCCGCGCTTGGCGATGATCGGCACCTCATCCCCGGCAATGCCGCCGGTGTGATAACGCGGCGCCCCGGCGAACAGCGCCGGCGACACCATGCGGCTGCCACTGTTCTCGCTGCCGACAATACCGCCGGTGTGTTTGGTGCCCGCGCTGAACAGGCCGCCGAAGATATCGCCGCCGGCGGCCAGCAGTGGCTCGGTAATGCTTTGCTGTATCTGGATGCGCAACAGGTCCTGAATAATTGAATCGGCCAGGTCCTTAAAGTTGAATTTTCCAGTGGTCACCGACTTGGCCAACGTGTCAGTAAATTCTCGGCCCCAGCCGTGCACGGCGTCAATCAAGGCCTGCAAGCTGGCGGTGCCCTCTGCCTCAATGCCGTCGAACGCCTGCTTGATGGCCACCTCGTAGGTCTGGGCGCCGATATCCCCGGCGATGAATTGAGCGTTCAGGCGCAGCATCTCGTCAGTGAATTTCTCAGTCTCGGTGCGTGCCGCCTGGATGGTGCTTTCCGCCGCCGATAGGCGTTTATAGAACGCGTCGTTGGCGGACCCGCTACGCTGGCCAAGGCCGGTCATGGCGGCATTGGCTTCGACGGCCTCGGCGGCGATCTTTTCCAGCTCCGCGCGGTTGCTCTCCAGCCAGTCCTGAAGCTCGGTGCTTGGGGCGTCGCTGTTGATAAGGGCCTGCAACTCGGTATTGGCCCCAGCCAAGGATTGCTGCAGGCGACCCTGCAGCGCAGTGAAGTCTTCCATTTCCAGGCGTGAGGTTTTCATCGACGCCGAAAAATCTTGTAGAAATTGACCATACTGCTGCATCCAATCAATGCCGGTCACCCTGCCGGCAAGGGTGACCAGTTCGCCTTCAATTTCCCAAATGTTCCCCAGCAAGTCGCGGATCGGCTGGAGCACAGTGTTGATCAATTCGATACCCGCCTCGCCGGTGCCTATCAAGGCATCCACGCCCGCCTTGCCCAACTGCAACCAGCCGACCTGGGAGAGCTTCAACAGGGTCTGCAACTCGCGCCCGACGTCCAGCACGAATCCCAGCCCCGTCACGGCGATTTCCACCGACTTGGTGGCTGCGTTGCCCATGCCATCCCACCCGGCAATCATGTCAGTCAGCGCCTGATTAACGCCGTGGATGGCTGGGGCCAGGGCCACGGTCAATTCATTGCCGAAGCCGGTACCTTGAGCCCTGAGCTGGGCAAATTCTTTGCCCAGTTCCGAGATGGCGGCACTATCCAGGGCCGAGAGGGCCACACCACTGGCTTCAGCCTCGGTGATGAATGCGCGCAGATGCTTGGCGTTATCATCCAGCAGGGGCAACAATAGGCTGGCATCACTGGCCAGGTCCTCCATCACTTTGACCTTTTCTCCCTGGGTGCCCAGGTCACTCAGGGCGTTGCCGATGGCCAGCAGCTGCTGATCCGGCGACAGCCCCACCAGATCGGCGGCGCGTAGGTTGAGCTGGGCCAGGGCGTCTGCGGCCTCGCCACCGCCCGTGGTGTAGGCGTCGGCGATCTTCTCGGCGGTGTCCTTGAAGATATCGCCGATCTTGCCCTGTTGCAGGGCGGCCTGTTCCCCGGCGTAGTTCCAGGCTTGCAGGGTCTTGGTTGAGACGCCAACGGCGCGGGCCCAGGCCTCGGTCTCGCGGGTGACGGCCACGGTATTCTCCACCAGCTGCGCCAGCGAAAACCCGCCGATGCCCGCCGTCACCAGGCCGATAGCCCCGGCCACCAGCCGATATGAACGCTGCACCTTCTCAGCGCCGTCGGCCAGTTCGCGGTTGGCCCGGTTGCCGGTACTGCCCAATTGTTTGAGGTTGCGCCCGGAGCGCTGCACCGTGGCCCTTAAGTCGCGGTCATCGCCGACGATTTGAACACGTAGTTGATTATCTAGCATGCGTTGCTCCTATGGTTGGTCTATCAAACGGCGCTCAGGCGCTCGACCTTGTTGAGCGATAGCGCCTCTCATAGAGACTGACATTGCCCTAGGCCTTCAGCCCCAACCCCAGCCCCAGCCGCCCTAGGGGCTCTGATTCGTAATGACTGCTCAGCCCCATCGGCGGGGATACCCTGCGCGCTTTCCCCTCGAAGGCGCCTGACGGTGGCGCCGTCTGCAATGCCTACAGCCTCAATCTCAGCCGCCACGGCTCGCACCCATGTCCAGTTTTCGGAGAGCACTGCTCGTGCCAGGCGCTGGCAGTAGAACAGCGGGGTGTGGCTTGAGAACGCCTTCCACAGTATGCGCTTGGCATTGGTCCAGTCCCGATCATTCAACAGCAGGTAGGTGCCCGGCTTTAAATCCCTGCCATGGAGCAGCAACTCGCACATAACGCCACCCACATACATGGCCGCCATCTCTACGGCCACCTTCTCGATCATCGCTTGAGGAAATTCAGGGACGTCTGCGCAGGGCCGAGGCTTTACGAATCGCATTTCCCCTTTGCTTCCCTCAGTGTTGATCTTGGCCACGTCTACAGCCAAGCCACACAGCTCAGACAGAACGGCATGCCCGGCCTCGTGGTAGGCCAGCGTGCGCCGATCACGTGGCCAGGACGGCAGGTCGGCGATTGCACCGACCCGCCGGAGCCAACGATAGGGCGGGCGGTCTTCTACCCTCATGCAGCCACTTCCTTGGAATCCTGCATATGGTTACGCTCAAAGCGCTCGATCGCTTTGTCGATTTCATCATTAGTGGGCTCTGGGAAGGTATTGGTCAACAGCAATTCCCAATCTACCTGGCCTTGCCCAAATCCAAGCTCTACATCGTTTTCCAATGCGGCAGCAGCGAAGATATCCAGCAGCTGCCGCCTGATCTTCGTATCACCAGCTAGTTGGTCTTCGATGGGCTCGGCGCATGCTTGACAATAGCGCCGGCGCGCATCTCGGCACCGATCACGGGCCGGATATAGGGCGTCGACCGCTTTTCGATGCTCGCCTTGAATTGCCTCCAGCATTCCGTTGGCTTGCTCTTCTTCCCGGCACGCTGACTCAACCATGGCCCGCGCTTCTGTAACGGCGTTCTGATCAACCACCCCGGCTGCGTAGTCCGCCATGGCCTTTTGTTTATGTTTTTCCGCCTCTTCTATCTTGGCGGTGAGCTGCGGGATTGACTCCTTTACTTCCTCTCGACGTGACCCAAAAGATTTGAGACGCTTTTTCAGTTCAGCATAGTCGGCGTAGGCGTCGTTCATTTCTTTCTGTGCTGCTTTGATATCACTCATGGCATTACCTCTTTGTTTGCATTAATGAAGGCGCTGAAATCAGCGCATCTGAGAAAAGCGGTTCACCTTCCATCATCGAGTGCCAGCCGAAACTCGGCATAGCCGTCAGTCAACCATTGGCCCACTGTCTTTTCCGGCGGCCGGGCTGGGATACCCGCCGCAGCCAGGGCGGTCTCGCTGGGGATCACCATGCGCTTGCTTATGTAATTGCCGGTGTAGTGGGTGTTGTCCCATATCTTGCTGGGCTGGATCTTCCAGCCCTCAAGCTTGGCTACATAGCCCAAGAACTGGTTAGACTTGCGAGGCCTGCTCTCCCCGTTGGCGCGTGCCCAGCGTTGATAGGCCGCGTACAGATCCATGCTGGCGCAGGGGCCGACCGGGTGTGGTGTTTCACCCGCCAGCCATTCGCGAATAAAGCGCTCGTCGCTGCCGATGCCCAGGTCGATTAATTCGTGCTTGGCCTTGGTCAGTGGGGGCTTGCTCCAAGGTTTGAAGCCGCCCAGGTCCAGGCGCAACAGATAGTCATGCAGGGCCTCGATGCCGCCGTTGTCGATCTCATCGTTGACGGCGTGGTAGATGTCATCGGGCAACTTGGGTGGGGTCCAGATCACGCAGTGGCGCCGGTCGTCGTTTTCCAGCACCACCGGCATCTTTTCGTTGGACAGGAAAACGATGTTCATGCAGTTGCGCTCGATGTGCGCGGTGACCATCTTGGTGTTGACGCGGATGGTGCTGCCGGTGATGAAGCCCTTAAGCCGGTTCTTCAGGTGATACATATCACCGCGGGCCAACACTTCGTCGGCGAGAATAAATAGTTTTTTACTGGCCCAGTCGGCGTTGAAGTTGTCCTCGATGGCGGACTGGTCCAGCACCCGGCCATAGGGGCCGTATATCTTGGCGTAGGCCTCAAAAAAGCGGCTCTTGCCGGTGCCTTGCGGGCCATGCACCACCACCGCCGACTCCATCTTGGCGCCGGGGTGCTGGATGGGATAGGCCAGCCACTTCAATGTCCAGTCGTATAGCTCGGCGCTGTTTTCCTCGCCGCTGCATAGGTGGGCCAGCAGGTCGAGCAGGTATTCGCAGCGCCCTTTCTCGGGTGTTGTGGGCCAGCCGCCCCATAAGTTGCAGATGATCTCTGGGTCGGTTTCTGACGGGTCGAAGCCGATCTCTGTGTGGCGCACTACGGCCCAGGCCGGGTGCTCCTTCAATTGGTCCCAGCCGTGGCGCGGCAACAGATTGCAAACATCGTCCTTGGTAGACAAACACCGCTCTTGTTTATCGTACAGAACTTTCCCGCCGAAGCCGTACGTGCCAACAAAGCGGGCGACCGCCTCGTCGATAGAGATACGGGGCTTTAGCCGTTCCCCCTCCCCCCCGATGGGCGCGCCCGCTGGCGCGGTCCTGCCGGCGGGTAGGGCCGCCTCGATCTGGGCCCGCACGGTGTTCAGCCCCTCGATGGCGTGCAGGTCGTTGTAGTCGGTCGGGCCCTTCTTATCGTCCGGCCGCGGGTCGGCGAACTGCGGCACGATGTAGCTGCCGCCGGTGGCAAGCGCCGCCTCGCTGGCGCGCTCCACCCCGGCATTGTGCTTGCCGTGCGCCGCGCCGCAGTGGCGGCACTTGATCTCGGCCACCGGGGTGTAGGCCTTGCACGCGCTGCACTTTTGCAGCCAATCATCGTCGGCGCAAAAAATAAGGTGGATCCGCTTGCGGTGTTGTTTGAACAGGGCGGCGCCCACCTTGGGCACGCTGTTGGCGTCGAAGGCGATGGCGACGGGGGTGTTGCTTGCCTCATGCAGCGTGATGGCGGTGGCGAATCCTTCGGTCACCAGGGCCACGCCCTGGGGGCTGCCGCCGATCAAGTGAGCGATGCCGTCCTTTTGCATGCCCTTGGGCCAATATTCTTTGTCGCGGCCGGTCTTGGCGATGCGCTCTTTGTGGTGCTCGCGGCTCAATATGAACTGCAGGCCGCGCACGTTGCCGGTGGCGATGTCGCACATCGGCACCACCAGGGCGCCATGGAACAGGGCCAGGTATTCATAGTCGCGCCGCTCGGCGCCTTGCAGCATGACGCCGTCATGGTCGTCGAAAATGCGCGCGCCGCCGGTGTGGTTCAGCAGCTTGCGCGCCAGGTAGTCATGTTCCCGGGGTGCCGCCTCGCGGCAATGGGTCCACACGGCATGCGCCCATTGGGCGGCGCGGTCGGCCTCGACCTTGCGCGCGGCCTCGAGCTTGCGTTTGTTCTCGGCCTGGCGTTGTTTGATGGCGGCCTGTTGTTCCTGGGTCAGCTCGCGCTTTTTGATGTTCTTGCCGCCGCAGCTGGGGCACTTGCGCTCGCGCATGGCCATGATCTGGCCGCAGTCCTGGCAGCGTTTGTTGAGCGCGATCTTTTGCGTGCCCGGGTCGTCGCCGCGAAAGACACCGAAAGAGCCCACCAGATATAGTCCGTCATCCAGGCGCAGCTCGTGCAGCCAGTACCAGCCGCGCTTTTCCCGGTCGCCGCCGGCCTCGTAACAGCGCGCCGGCTTGGTGCCGCCGATTTCCAGGGGCGCTTCCACCTCTAAGCCGTAGGCGTGTAGCTGTGCCAGCACGTCGTCGTAATTCTCGTGGGTCATCCGTTAGAACCCAGCCATTGCGCCGCCATGACACAGCCGTGGTCGGTGATGCTGGTGCTGTCTGCGTCGGTCAATACCGGGTCGGTAAACCCGAACTCCTGAATACTGCGGTCCAAGTGTGCCACCTGGACGTTGCTGTAGGAGCGGCCGTTGCTGGCATAGGGCGCCAGGTCGGCTACCGGTTTGTGTTCTATCTTGCGCGCTTGTGCGTTTGTCATTACTCAGCCCTTTTAAAATCTGCCGAACTACATACTTTTCAAGGAACTACACCCAATACTACAGTCAAACTACACACTAACCTTTTGATATTGCTTATAAACTACGGAACTACACACTAGAGGGGGTCGTACGCACGAGACAAATTACTTATAACGCTCGTGTAAAAAATATTTTCTCCCGCGTGCGCGGGCGCGTTTGCCTGTAGTTCCTGTAGTTATTTTCATTTTCAATCACTTAGTGTGTAGTTTTGCCTGTAGTCGCCCCTGTAGTTTTTGGACGGGTGTGTAGTTACTCCGGGGTCTATGTTTCAGTTTTCGTGCCTGCTACTTACTCCCGTTGGGTCATTCGCTAACCCAGTCACCGTGCCGCAGTCATTGAATTCAACCTGTTGCCTATGTTTCAACACCTCACAGTCGGGAGATATTGAGGTTCGAATTACCCTCAAGGGACCCCCCAGGGAGGACCCCCAAGACTGGCATATCGAATATGCCCGTCGTTGCATGTTGCACGCTGCCCTGCAACACTCGCGCACCGTGCGCAAACAAACACAAGGGGGAGGGGGAATGGCGGTGCCGTCGGGTGTCCAAGCTTTTAAGCCTGAGGCCGCTGTCATTTGAGGGCCTCATCCAGAGCTGTCTTGCGTTCATCCTCCAACTTGGCGACAAGCTCCATTATTTCGTCATCTGTCTTGCCGGCAATGCGTGCCGCATTTAGTGCTTCTACTTCGTGCTGCGGCCAGCCACAGGCCCTTGCCGCACATTTCACTGGTCGAGTCCATAGGCCTTTCTTGATATCGTCATAATGAGACGAGCGCGACCTATTCCCTCTTGCCGCGAGGACGGAAGGCAGTCGACAAATAGAGAATGACCTGGTTGCGTTTTCCATTGTGCTTCCCCTTCTTGCTAGTCCCGTAAGGACATAAAGAAATTAAATGCCGATATGATTTTAAAAGGGTTGAGGGGAGTTATCCGCACCCCCTCGTACTCAATGGGACAAGAATAGGGCCAATGGTTATTGGTAGAAATTATTTTATAGAGGCGATGCTTTCCCTACCGGGAAACGCTCTCACGGATAAGTTGATAGCAGCTGTCGGCTAGTTTGTCGGGGTCGTGTTCGTGATACTGGGGTATTGTTGAAATGAGGAGGCTTGCCACAATGCGTGATGCAGCACGCATTTTGCATATTCCTACTGTATTGAGATGGCGATACACCGTTGCAGTATAAAGACCAATAGCAGTTTTGGTGTTTCCTTGTTGGAGGGGGGGTGGTGGTTTTGAGTGATTGACGGCGATTTCGTGCAGGATGGTCATTGCATTGGAGAGAATGTCAGGGGAAATGCCCCTCTTTTCTAACTCTTGAGCGATAGTGATCTGTGTTGCCGGCGCAGACTGCTCAAGCAATTCATCAATCTTTTCTAAGTGATTGGCCAGCACGGCCATGTCTTTGGCAGATTTCTGAAGGAGTTTGTGCGTCGTTCCTTTATCTTCGGATGGGCTCTTGTCTACAAGGAGATAATATTCCAATTCGCTTACAATTCTCGCGAGTTCATCGACAGCATCTCCCCGATTTTTTACGTCGACGGGTAGAACCTTATCGATAACATCGCGTAGTTTAGACAGGCGGGCTTCATGTCGCTGTTGCAGTATACTTATATTAAGCATACACGCTCCTTCTATGCGCGCCTTCATAGAAAAACACCAAGCCAGGCCGGCGAAGGCTTCCGACCGTTCGGGAGCTACCCTAGGCTTGGCGGTACTCTTGTTGCCCTATTTAGTGACTCTCGTTGCTATGCAGAATTGAGTAGGCAACGTTCGAGGCTTCGTCGATGTTGTTGGCGATTGACCCCAGCAGCCGGGTTAGCATCAACACGTGCGACTGCCAGTTAGTATTTTGTGCCTCGATGACATCGTTGATCATCTCAACGACGGCTCTGATATCGCTGGAAGCATCTCCGGTTTGATCGGCGATTTCCCTGATTCGGTAGTCGCCATCGAATTGCGTTGGGCTGGGGGGTAGTGCTGTAGAATCGGTGTTAGCCATGACTGCACCTCCTGTGTAGGTGGGTTGTGGTTAGGGTGGCGGCGTGTGACTGCACGTCGCTGCCCGTCTTATCATGCCGGGTTAGTACTGTAGATCTACCCGCCGGCATTCGAGTGGGTTACGATTTTCGTTTCAAGGCCGCGGTTACCTTGCCCATGACTTTGGCGGTTACCTTTTCTTGGTTCTCAATTTTGCTGATATACGCTTGACTGATGCCCATTCGCTCTGCCAGTTCTTGCTGGGAGAGTCGCGCCTTGATCCGGGCCAGGGCCACGGGGTTGTCGACATATTCGTCCAGGCTGAAGGGGTGGAAGTCCTCATCTGCAGGCTGTTTGGCCAAGGCGTCATCGATCTTGGTTTTGAGGGCGCGATAAACGCTATACGGCACCAGCACGTATTCTGGTTTGCCGTCCAGGGATTGGATGACCTGGATCTTCTTTGCTGTTGAGCTCATTTGTACACGTTCCCACGGGGCTTGATCTTCTCAATTGCAATCACCCTCACGGCATCTTGCCGGTCGAAGATGATGCGCCAGTCGCCCACCCTCATGCGGTAACGGTCCATTCCCGTCAGTCGCTTGATATCCAAGGCCGGATCGTCCGGGTTGTCGCCCAAGGCCTGGATCTTCTCGGCGACCCGGTATCGGGTCGGACGGTCCATCTTGCGTAACACCTTGTCCGCGTCCTTGTGTATCAAGAGGGTGTAGGTCATGGTTATATTATCGGTTATATTTAGTTATATTCAAGTCTGTTTTGGGCTGATCCCTAAGGGGCCCTAGCGAATGGCCTTTATGGTTTTATCCGCTTGGTGACCAAAGCTGGGCAGCAGCGTGGTTACGGCGTTCTTCAGCGTGTTGTCGCACAAGTGGGCATAGTGTCTCGATGTGACCCGGGTGTCCGCATGTCCCAGCAGCCTGGATATGGTCAGCAAGTCGGCCCCGGCCTGGGCCAGCAGGGATGCATAGGTATGGCGCAGCTCGTGAAAGCTGATGGCCGGTTCAATCTTGGCGGCTGCACAGGCGGCCTTCATATGCCGGGTGTGATGATTTTTTCCCCATGCCTCGCCGTCTTCGCGGGTGAAGACAAAGTCGCGCCGCAGTTTGCCGGCGATTACGGTGGTGAAGAAATCCAGGCCTTCGTGGGAGAGGGGGATATAGCGGCCTTTGCCTGATTTCGACGGGGTGATGTAGACCTGTCCGGTATCCAGGTTGACGTGTTCAACGTTGAGGCGAGCCAGTTCGCCGTAGCGGGCGCCCGTAAAAAGGGAGGCCTTGACCAACAGGCGAAAATTCGGACTCGAGGCATTGATCAGACGTTCGGCCTCGGCGGTGGTCAGGAAACGTGTGAGTGGCTCATCGGCCTTTTCGAAGGGTTTGACGCGGCGCCATTCGGTATCGCTGGAAGCAAGTCCGTCCTCAAAAGCCTTGTTCAGAATCGCCTTCAGAATGGTGAATATGCGGTTGGCGCTGGCTTTGCGGGAGCGCTTTTCGTCTTCCGTTTTTGGTGCCGCGCGGTAGGCCGGCTGGCCACCCTTGCGGCTACGGCGCCGGGCGGGTTTCGCCGCCAGGGCATGAAGCCATGCCTTAATTTCGCTTGATCTCAGTTCGGAGACCAGTGTGTCCCGAAAGTGGGGGAGGATGTGCGCGTTGATGCATGCCTCGGTCTCATTGACCGACTTACGGTTTTCCCGAAACCAGTACATGTAGTGGTCGACAGCTTCGCCCACAGTAGTAGGGCGAGTCACCGTGGGACTGGAGGGGGAGCGTGCTTCTTGGGCAAACAGCCGGGACTTTTCCTGCGCTTGGAAGAATGTGGTCACGTGCGAACCGTCCGCGTCCATATAATCGTCCGCTTCGCCCAACACGTGCTTTATATAGCGCTCGCCCGTCCATAGGCGCGCCTGCCAGGTGCCATTGCCTTTGGCCGGGCGGCGATAACCCAGGGCCAGCCCCTCACCGATAGTGACATAGACGCGCTTCCCGGTGACCAGTTTCAGGCGGTTGGTGCGGGTTGCCAGCGGATTGCTTCTGACGGATCTGGCCATAGGGGATTCTCGTCCGTGGGTAACTCGTGGGTAACAGATGTTACCAAACTGCTTCGGACCATAATACACCAAGACCAAATAAAATCAATATAAAACAGGAAGATAAATGATTCCGTTTACGTCCGTTAAAGTCCGATCTGTTTCCCTTTCACGGCGGTAACAGGGGTTCGAATCCCCTTGGGGACGCCAATATACAAAAAGCTCAGCCTGCCAAGGTTGGGCTTTTTTTTATATTTGTCACTTAAGGGTCTTGCAGGAGCCTTTCGGGTTCGACGACCGAGCGAAAGCGAGGGAGAACAGCGGAGCTTGGCGACGCTGGCCCCGTAGGGTAAGGCCCTGGAAGGGCCGAATAATCCCCTTGGGGAGGCCAATATAACAAAACCCGGCCTGATGAGGGCCGGGTTTTGTTATGCCCAGTGTTACTGAGGGTGCCAAGCTGACCATGCTGCAAGCCGTGTCGCAATGGATCGATGCCGCTGTGCAAGGCAAAAACGCCGACCAACCGCCGCCGTCGACACCGATCGACGCGCCCCGGCCCTCTATCCCGGGTATCGAAGGATCTCGAGCAATTTCGACCACGCCGCTGCCGAACGCATTATCCGGGCTTCAATTGCAGTGATACAGATCCCGGTTGACGCTATGCTGTGGGGCACGGGGCGGCGTGCAGTTTTCCGCTTTTCTGCCGTTATTTTGCAATGGATTCGTCGTCCGGGGTGAAGGGGCACAAGTTGGAGGTTTTGGGTGAACGCAGTTTCAAGTTTCAGCAACACGTGGGGCGGTAAGCGCTCATTAATTGTGATGGGGTTCTCATTGGCCGTCCTTTGCGCGATGCCGGCCGCCGCGGCCGACGACCAGGCCAGCGTGGTGATGCAGCTGATTCCCGGAGAGGTCTATGCCGGTCAGCAGTTCGCCGCTGTGATTCAAATCAAAAATACCGGTGCGAATACCTGGACGCGCGACGCCGGTTATCACCTGGCCACGGTCGGCGGCGCCGACTGGGGCGTTAAGCGCATTGAGTTGGCCGGCCCGGTGGCAAGCGATGAAACGGCCACCTTCAAAGCGCAACTGACGGCCCCCGACGCGCCGGGCGAGCATGTATTTCAGTGGCAGATGCGCCGCGCTGCCGGCGCCTTCGGGGAGGCGGCGCCGCGACTCGAGGTGACGGTGCTGCCACGGGACCTGTCCCGCGACGACGCCGAGTTTGTGTTTCAGGATGTCAGCCAGACCATGCTGGCGGGGGAGACCCATCAGGTCGCGATCCAATTTAAGAACATCGGCCGCAGCGCCTGGCGCGCCGGCCGCGTGTCGTTGGCCAGTCCCCGGGGCGAGGGGCTGATCTGGGCGCTGGACCATGTGGAGATGGCGCCGGGGCAGGTAATCGAACCGGGCGCGTTTCTGGTGTTTCGCTTCAATGTTCAGGCGCCGCCGGACCCCGGCCACTATCCGTTTCAGTGGCAGCTGCACCACGCGCGCGACGGTTTGTTCGGCCGGCCCAGCGAGGGGCTGGTGATCGATGTGCGTTAGCCCGGCGGAGGAGCGTCGTTGACGTGTCCCAAGTGCGGCCATGAGCGCGGCACAGATGAGCGGGCCCCGGCGTGGCAGTGTCCTGCCTGCGGCATCGCCTACGACAAGCTTGGATCCAAACGCGCTGCCACAGTTATCCCCACTGAACGAACTTCAGTCCCGGGGATGACTGCATCCAGCGGCGGTTTCAGAAAATTTAGAATTGCCCTGCTGTTGATTATATTGGCGGCGGTGGCGCTGGACAGCTGGTTGACGGTATTGCGTTCCACCGACTGGACTGAGCCCCTGTGGGTGGTGGTCTATCCTATTAACCTGGATCAGGGGGCCGGCGTGAGTAGCTATCTGCGCACCCTTGATGACGCCGGTTTCGCCTCGATCCAGCACTATTTTTCACAGCAGATCAGGCGCTACGGCGTGCCGCTGAAACACCCGCTGCAGGTGCGCCTGGGGCCTGAACTCACGCAGTCACCGCCGCTGCCGCCACGCCCGGGTGAGCTGTTGGCGACCATGCTTTGGAGTCTGAAGTTGCGTTACTGGGCCGCCGTCAACGATGCCTATGAGGGGCCGCGGCCGGATATCCGGGTGTTCGCCCTGTATTACCCGGCCGAGGCGGGGCGGCGCCTGGCGCATTCCACCGGTCTGCAAAAAGGCATGGTGAGCGTGGTGCACGTGTTTGCCGCCGCCGAAATGGAGGGCAGCAACAACGTGGTCATCGCCCACGAGGTGCTCCATACCCTGGGGGCGACCGACAAGTACGACCTGGCCAGCGGTCAGCCCATCTTCCCGCAGGGCTATGCCGAGCCGGAGCGTGCGCCCCTGCTGCCGCAGCGTTATGCTGAGATCATGGGGGCCTATATTCCGGAGTCCGAGACGCAGGCAAACATGCCGACGCATTTGAGCCAGACCCTGGTGGGCGCGCACACGGCGCTGGAAATCGGTTGGCGGGCGGCGCCCTGATGGCGGCCTATCTATTCAATCTCATGCTGCTGGCCGGGGTGGCGTTCGGCTTCGTGTTTTGGTGGAAAAGCCAAGGGATTAAACACCTCGCCTTGCGTGCCGCCCAACGTCGCTGTGACGAGTTGGGACTGCAGCTGCTGGATCAAAGCATCATGATGCGGGCCGTCGTAGGATTCAAGCGCGGCGCCGGCGGCAGGCTTTCGGTAAGGCGCAAGTTTGCATTTGAATTCTCCAGCACCGGTGCGGAGCGTTATCGCGGCGAGGTATGGATGTTGGGTCAGCGCCTGGAACGCATCGAATTGGAGCCGCATCGCCTCTGAAACAGGGCTGAATGCCCATCAACACCCTCTCCCCACCGCTCGCCGGCTTGGCCGCTCATGTATCATTCATTAATTACTAATAAATTAACAATTGCCTGACGGATATAGGATTTCAGGAGCATAACTATTTAACAATTGATTAATATTACATGCTCTGATGTATTCAATTCGGGTTGGTCCGACCCGGTTTTGGTTGTTTCGCTTACAGCCAGGTCGCACATTTGGTCATGATAATGAGGAGAATCACTATATGAAGAACGCCCCGGGGAAGCGTGTATCGCTGAATCGCCTATTTCTAGCCGCCTTAACCATCCTCCCGCTCAATTGTGTCGCCGAGACTGAACCACCGTTGTCGGAGGAGGCCTTTTGGCAGGATGTGCCGGTGGTGGTGTCCGCGACCCGCATGCCGCAGTCGGTGGTCGATGCACCCCAGGCGGTGACGGTAATCGACCGGCGCATGATCGAAGCCTCCGGCGCGCGTGAAATACCCGAACTGTTCCGTCTGGTGCCGGGCTTTATCGTCGGCTATCACGACGGCCATACGCCCGGCGTTAGTTACCACTATACCAAGGACCGTTTCGTGCGTCAGATGCAGGTGCTGATCGACGGTCGCTCCGTTTATACCACGGCCATCGGCGGCGTGCCTTGGGCCACTCTGCCCATCACGCTGGACGATATCGAGCGCATCGAAGTCGTGCGGGGTCCGAACTCTGCCAGTTACGGCGCCAATTCCTTTCTTGGCGTGATCAACATCATTACCCGTCACCCGGTATTGGACAAAGGGACGATGATAAAAACCAATCTGGGGGACGAGGATGTACGTGAAGTATTTCTGCGTCACGGTGACGCTGTGGGAAAGCTCGATTATCGTGTCACGGCGGCGTTTACTCAGGATGACGGTTTTCCCGAGCGATTCGATTACAAACGCACCCGCATCCTTTCCATGCGGGGCGATTACGCTTTAAGTAACACAGATGTGATGACCTTTGAGGCCGGTGTCGCTGAGGGCCCTCGCGGTGTCGAGAACCGCACCACCGCGTTTCCGGGCTTGAGTCCCGATCGCGAAAAGAGCGAGCTGAATCACTATGAGCAAATCCGTTGGGAACGCACACTGGGGATCGGTGAGAGCGTTTCGCTGCAGTTTTATCATATCTTCCAGCGTGTCGATGAGGTCTTTGTGACCGAACAGGTCACGCTTGGCACGATTGGGGGCAACGATCTGGTGGTGGAGCCCATGCGCGTGGATTTCAGCCGCCGTACCCATCGTTACGAGCTGGAATTGCAGCACAACGTTGGGCTTACTGATGAGCTGCGCATGGTCTGGGGCGCGGGCGCGCGCGACGATCAAGTCTGGGGCGGACAGAACCTGATGCCCGGCGGTGAGATACATAATCATCTCAAATATGCCTTCGCCAATCTGGAATGGGCCGCCAGCCGCGCCTGGCTGTTCAACGGCGGCGCCATGTTGGAGGATTACAGTACCATCGGCACCCACATCTCGCCGCGCGTCGGAGCCAATTATCGGTTTTCCCCCGGCAAAAGCCTGCGCCTAACCGGTTCTCAGGCGATTCGTGCGCCCTCCATGTTCGAATGGACCTCGCTGTACCACTACGACGGCACGACCAATTTCTATAACAATGGCACCTTGGTAGGCCCTGGACCGGATATCTATGATGAATTCTGGGCCGGGCTGCGCGATACCCGCGTGGAGGAGATCACTTCCTATGAACTGGGTTACCACGGGCTGTCCTCTCGGGGCATGGCGGAATATGACGTCAAATTATATTACGACGATATGCACCGCTTGATCGGCTTGTCCACAGTGTCGGCGGATGATTTCACCGGAGACCGCGGCATTTACCACAACCGCTACTCTTTCATCGTCAGGGGGCTGGAAGTGGAAACAAAATTTACGTTTGTTGACAAATCCAGTCTGTATATGGGCTATGCCTTCGCCGATATAGATGAGAGGGTGCTGGCTTTCGATGGGGCGATCTTACATACAAAAAACGCCGTCGAGGCGCCGCGGCACACCTTTAGTCTGCTCTATATGATGGATTTCGAGCGCGGCTACAGTGCCGGGATCGGTTACTACTTCATGGATCGAGTACAGGGATGGGAATCGGCGCGGGAAGTCAATTTTCGCGAGCCGGTGCGGCGCCTGGATGTGAAAGTGGCAAGACAATTCAGGATGGATAGCTATGATCTTGAGCTGGCCTTAGCGGCGCGCAATGTGCTGGGACGATACCCGGAGATGGAGCTCTTGAGGCATCAGTCCTTTTATCCCCAGCAAACCGAGGCGGCGTCATCAGCGTATCTGACGATTAAGGCGAGCTTGTAAACAGAGCTTGCGCCGTGGGGGCCGGCGCAGGTAGGCGCGCGAATAACGTATGATGGCTAATAAGGCAGTCTGGATAGTTATCGTCGGGTTGGTATTAAGCGCCAATGCCCAGGCTCGTCTGCTGCTTCTGGTGAGCCAGGAATCCCCCCTCTACAGTTCATTTCGTCAAGGGTTTGAGAAGGCGCTGGCGCCCGGCGAAACAGTACAGGGGATGCGTTATCTGCGGGCCGAAAATTTTACCTCGGGCATGAGCCCGGCGCCGGGCGGTGTGATCGTCGCCGCCGGTGTGGAGGCGGCCAAGACCTTGGCGGCCGCCGATTTGGCCGAGGTGCGGGTGATCTACACCATGTTGCCGCTGAGCAGTTATCACTGGTTGCGTGACCAGGACATGTTGGCCAAAGACCACAGAGTGGTCTTTATCGACCAGCCGGCCTATCGCTTTATCAATCTGGCCAAGATCGCGCTGCCGGGGCTTCAATCTTTGGGCTTTCTCTACGGTGAGGTCTCCGCCGAACACACCGCCCAGCTGCTTAGTGCCGCCGGCCGTCAACACCTGGAGTTACAGCCGGTACCCTTGCACGACGACCGGCGCTTGGTGACCACCTTGCAGGGCGCGGTGCGCAACAATGACGCCATCCTGGTATTGCCCGATCCCTATCTGTTCAACCGCCGCGCCGTCCAGGCCTTGCTGTTGGCCAGCCTGCGCGGGCGCAAGCCCCTGATCGCCTATTCTGAATCCTATGTCAAAGCGGGCGCTTTGTTGGCGCTGTATTCATCTCCCGAGCAACTTGGGCGTCAGAGCGCCGAAATGGTCAATTGCCTCATGAGTGATTGTCGGCTGCCCTCGGCCACGGAGCAGCATCCCGAGTATTTTTCGGTTAAATTGAATACCGCCATTGCCCGCCGATTGGGTTTGTCGGTGATGCCAGCGGAGGCGCTCGAGGCGCGGCTGGAGGCGTTGGAACCAACGCCTTGACGAGGCTAGCAATTGTTATAGTAAATTCGTCTTTCAATATCTGATTTTATTCTTTGTAATCATCTAGCGTTTTACTAAATTTATAGAGGGCTTAGTAAGCGTTTGCCGCCCTAAAGGGTACCTCACGCCGTGATTTATGTAGGCCTCATTGGATTCGCCATATCTCTATGGGCGAATGCGATGCGCACCTCGGTGGTAGTACTTTCGTCAACACGTGACAATATCTCGGGAGGAATTATGATAGGACGTTTAGCGTCAGAAGATGATGTGCCCATAGTGGCGGGCGTATGCCTAATTTTTTTGCTGCTAGCTGTTTTGGGTAATGTGGCGATTTTCTAGATTTGGTTGATATGTTTTCTCA
Source organism: Candidatus Tenderia electrophaga (assembly GCA_001447805.1). Classification (NCBI taxonomy): domain Bacteria; kingdom Pseudomonadati; phylum Pseudomonadota; class Gammaproteobacteria; order Tenderiales (SeqCode); family Tenderiaceae (SeqCode); genus Tenderia (SeqCode); species Tenderia electrophaga (SeqCode). Next base: position 2,833,821 of record CP013099.1, on the reverse strand, counting down.
ATGTTGATTACGCGGTCCGGCTAAGCTAGCCAAGACTGCGAATTTAAAAGAAGGGCCGCTCAGCAGCGGCCCTTTGTTTTATCCTGGGGGTCGGTTTGTAAACAGCGCATCGTTCATGACCTTTTCAATCGAGCCCGTCGGGATCATCCACTCCTGTTTCAGTGACAAGTTCGGCGTGCCGCGGCAATCGCGGCTGGTGGCATCGGCCTGCGCCCGGTTACAGTTGCTGCCGCCCTATGATCGGCCCGAGGTCTGCGCCGGTCTGGAGGGGTATTCCCATGTATGGATTAGTTTCGTGTTTCATCATTGTCTCGGACAGCAGGCGCGTTTGAGCGTGCGCCCGCCGCGGTTGGGGGGTAACCGCAGGGTCGGGGTGTTCGCCAGCCGCGCCACTCACCGTCCCAATCCTATTGGCCTGTCCGTAGTGGCGTTGGCAGGTGTGGAACGCGATGAGGAGGGTGTTTCCCTATTGCTGCGCGGAGTGGACCTGGTGAATGGGACACCAGTGCTCGACATCAAGCCCTACCTGGCGACTGAGGATGCTGTCGCCGGGGCCCGGGCCGACTATGCTGCAGAGCCGCCGGAGGCTCGGTTTCAAGTGCGGTTTGGCGCCCTGGCACAGCGGCAGTGCCGCCGTTATGCCGCCGCTTATCCGGACCTGCCCGAACTGATCGAGGCGGTCCTCAGCCTTGATCCCCGCCCCGCCTATCATGCCGGCAGGCGCGGCGCCAAGCCTTACGTGGTTACGCTTTACGGTCTGGATGTGCGCTGGTCAGTGGTGGCCGAGCACGTCATCGAGGTCGATGCCATCGAGCCCGCCGAGCGGGGTAGATGGCATTGAGTTGACTTGCTGCTATACAAATCATTTTTGCCGCCATTCAGGGGGACGCAATTAGGCGCGCTGCGGGTAATTCATTTCTGTTATTATGTGCGGCTAAATTATAAGTGGGGAAAGGGCGCTTCGCCGGCGGCGGCGTTCTTGTCATCAACCGCCCCTCGCTGGCGGCGAAATAACAACAAAACAGTCATTTATGCACAATAAGGAAAGCTTTACACGGGAAGAGCTGCTGCAATGCGGCCGCGGTGAGTTGTTCGGTCCGGGCAATGCCCAGCTGCCGCTGCCGCCGATGCTGATGTTCGACCGCATCACTACGATATCCAGCGACGGCGGTGCTCATGGCAAAGGCCAGATTATTGCCGAGCTCGACATCAAGCCTGAGCTCTGGTTTTTTGAATGCCATTTCCATGGTGATCCGGTCATGCCCGGCTGTCTCGGTTTGGACGCCATGTGGCAATTGATCGGTTTTTTTCTCGGCTGGAGCGGCGGTCCCGGCCGCGGTCGCGCCCTGGGCGTGGGCGAAGTCGGCTTTCGCGGCCAGGTGACGCCGGACAAGAAACTGGTGACCTATCGTGTGGACATGACCCGCGTCATTATGCGCAAGCTCTATATGGGCGTGGCGGATGCGGAATTGGAAGTGGATGGCAAGGTGATTTACACTGCCAAAGATCTGCGCGTAGGACTGTTTACTTCTACTGAAAACATGTAAGGGTGTCAGCAGTGAGACGAGTGGTTGTCACAGGGCTGGGGATTGTTTCCAGTATCGGTAATAACAAGGACGAAGTGACCGGCTCCCTCCGGGCCGGTCGCTCGGGCATCGAATTCAGCGAGGAATATGCCGAGCTTGGATTTCGTTCCCATGTGCACGGATCCGTCAATGTGGATATCGGGGCGCTGATCGATCGCAAGCTGCGCCGTTTTATGGGCGATGCGGCGGCCTATAACTGCATCGCCATGCAGCAGGCCATCGCGGATGCCGGGCTGGACGAGACCCTTATCTCCAATCCCCGCGCCGGCCTCATCGTCGGCTCCGGTGGTGCCTCCCACGCCAACACCGTGCTGGCGGCCGACACCCTGCGCCAAAAGGGCATCCGCCGCGTTGGTCCCTACATGGTGCCGCGCACCATGGGCAGCACCACTTCGGCCAACCTGGCCACCGCCTTCAAGATCAAGGGCGTCAACTATTCCATCAGTTCGGCCTGTTCCACCAGCGCTCACTGCATCGGCAACGCCATGGAGCAGATCCAGCTGGGCAAGCAGGACCTGGTCTTCGCCGGCGGCGGCGAGGAGCTGGGCTGGGAATCGAGCATGATGTTCGACGCCATGGGGGCCCTGTCATCCAAGTACAATGAAACCCCCGACAAGGCCTCGCGCGCCTATGACGCGGAGCGCGACGGTTTTGTCATCTCCGGCGGCGGCGGTGTGCTGGTGCTCGAAGCGCTGGAGCACGCCCAGGCGCGCGGCGCCCGCATCTATGCCGAGCTGGTGGGCTACGGCGCCACCTCAGACGGCTTCGACATGGTGCAGCCTTCCGGCGAGGGGGCGGCGCGCTGCATGCGCCTGGCCCTGGACGGTGTGGAAGGCCGGGTGGATTACATCAATGCCCACGGCACCAGCACCCCGGCCGGCGACATGAAGGAGCTGGAGGCGATCCGTGCGGTGTTCGGCGACGACATGCCGGCCATCAGCTCCACCAAATCGCTCACCGGCCATGCCTTGGGGGCGGCGGGCGTGAACGAGGCCATCTATTCTCTGCTGATGATGCAGCACGATTTTCTCTGTGCCTCGGCCAATATCGAAACCCTGGACCCGGCCGCCGCGGGCATGCCCATCCTGCTGGAGCGTAAGGACGAGGCCGGCGCCGAGCTCATGCTCTCCAATAGCTTCGGTTTCGGCGGCACCAATGCCTGTTTGGTATTCCGCCGTTATCACGGCTAGGCCATGATGCATGCGATGACCTCGGCTCCCCCCTTTATTAAAGGGGGGCTGGGGGGGATTTCCAGGCGGCGTAAATTTAAATCCTCATTGATTTTTAAATCCCCCCTAACCGCCCTTTTTCAAAGGGGGGGATCGTGTCCGACGTAATCTCCGGGGACGAGGCACTCCGCTTTTTTGCCACCGCGCCCAAGGGTGTGGCGGCGCTCCTCATGTCCGAGCTGGAAGCACTCGGTGCCACGCAGCTGCGCGAACAACCCGCCGGCGTTGAATTTTCCGGCGATATGGAAACCGCCTACCGTGCCTGTCTATGGTCGCGTTGCGCCAACCGCATTCTGTTGCCGCTGGCTACATTTGCGGCCCCAACGCCCGAGGCGCTGTATGAAGGGGTGCAGAGCGTCGACTGGTCGGCACACTTCACTCCGAGCGAGACCCTGGCCATCGACTTCGTTGCGCGCAATTCCCAGATTCAGCACAGCCAGTTCGGGGCACAGAAGGTCAAGGACGCCATCGTGGATCAATTCCGCGCGACCTGTGGCGAGCGTCCTTCCGTCGATATCCAGAATCCCGACATGCGCATCAACCTCTTTCTGCAGCGCGACCAGGCCACGCTCTATCTCGACCTGTCCGGCGACAGCCTGCACAAGCGCGGTTATCGCCAGGCGGGGGGCGCGGCGCCGCTGAAAGAGAATCTGGCCGCCGCCATCCTGCTGCGCGCCGAATGGCCACGCATTGCGGCGGAGGGCGGGGGGCTGGTGGACCCCATGTGCGGCTCGGGCACGCTGCTGATCGAGGCCGTCATGATCGCCGCCGACTGGGCCCCCGGTCTGCTGCGCGAGCGCTATGGCTTTTTGGCCTGGCAGCAACATGATGCCGCGTTATGGCAGCGCCTGACGGATGAGGCAGCACAGCGTCGCGACACCGGTCTTGAGCATCTGCCCCCCATCTTCGGCTATGACAGCCACGGCAAGGCGATTCAGTTCGCCCAGGCCAGCATAACAGCCGCCGGGCTGGATGAGCATATTCGTCTGGCCAAACGTGACGTCGCCGAGTTGCGCAAACCCGCACAGCTGGAACAGGGACTGGTAGTGGTCAATCCGCCCTACGGCGAACGCATGGGCGAGCGCGAAACCCTGGAGCCACTCTATCGCCAGCTGGGCGAGCGTTTAAAAGCTGAGTTTAGCGGTTGGGAGGCAGCGGTCTTCACCGGCAATCCGGAGCTGGCCAAGCTGATGGGCATCCGGGCGCAAAAACAGCACAACATGTTCAACGGCGCCCTGCCGTGCAAGCTGCTGCGCTTTCACATCGACCCCGAGTGGTACATGACCGAGCAGCGCGGCCCGCGCCCGGCCAAACCCGAGGAGCTGGGTCCCGGCGCCGAGATGCTGGCCAACCGGCTACGCAAGAACCTGAAGGAGCTGGGCCGTTGGGCGCGGCGCGAAGGGGTGAGCTGCTACCGACTCTATGACGCCGACATGCCCGAATACGCGCTGGCCGTGGATCTCTATCAGGGCGAACAGCGCTGGGTGCATGTGCAGGAATACGAGGCGCCCAAGACAGTGGATGAGCGCAAGGCCCGACTTCGCCTGCGCGAGGCCATGGCGGTGATCCCCGAGGTGCTGGCACTGCCGCAGGAAAATGTCTACTTCAAGGTGCGCAAGCGCCAGAAGGGGGCGGCCCAGTACACCCGCCAAGCCGAGGAGAAGCAGTTTTTTGAGATCGAGGAGGGCGGTTGCCGCTTCCTGGTCAACTTCACTGACTATCTGGACACCGGCCTGTTCCTGGACCACCGTATCACCCGTCAAATGGTGGCCGACATGGCCAAGGGCAAGCGCTTCCTCAACCTGTTCGCCTATACCGGCACGGTCAGTGTCTACGCCGCCAGAGGCGGAGCGAAATCGACCCTCACCGTGGATATGTCCAACACTTACCTGGACTGGGCCAGGCAGAACATGGCCCTGAACGGTTTTGATGGGGAGCAACACCAGTTTGTTCAGGCCGACTGCCTGGAGTGGCTCAAACAGGGCGGTGTCTACAAACGGGCGAAATTCGACCTGATCTTCCTCGATCCCCCCACCTTCTCATCGTCCAAGCGCATGACTGATACCTTTGATGTACAGCGTGACCATCCGGCCGTGATCGGGGCCGCCATGGCCCTGCTCGATGCCGGCGGAACGCTGGTTTTTTCCAATAATTTCAGGAAGTTCAAGATTGATCCTGAGCTCGAGGCGCGTTTCGCCGTCGAGGACATTACCCCCCGCACCCTGCCGCGCGATTTCGCCCGCAATCCCAAAATCCACCACTGCTGGCTCATCCGGCATCAGTAAGCCTTCCGCGGCACTCTTTCCTGCAGCGGATTTGTTGCAAGATTCCGCTTTAAAGCATTGTTAATAAAGGTCGATAGACAAAGAAGGTGGATACCTCTCGGGGTATGAATGGACTCATGTGGAGCAGTCAAATGAAATTTAGACTCATGCTGTGGTTCGCGCTCGGATTGTGGACTAGCGTTTCCGTTGCCGCAGACATGGGCGCCGACCCGGCGCCCGAACGCAGCGATGTGCGCGTGCTGATCGATATCTCGGGCAGCATGAAAGACAATGATCCCAACAATCTGCGCATCCCGGCGCTGCGCCTGATCACCCAACTCATCCCCGAGGGCCAACAGGCCGGTGTCTGGACCTTCGGTCAGTACGTCAATATGCTGGTCAAGCACGGCGAAGTGGATGCCGTGTGGAAAGAGCAGGCCTACCAGGCCGCCGGCCAGATCAACTCCAAGGGGCTGTTCACCAACATCGAAGGTGTGCTGGAGAAATCCACCTGGGATTGGAAGGCGCCGGACCCCAACACCAAGCGCAGCATTATCTTTCTCACCGACGGTGTAGTGGACATCTCCAAGACGCCGGGCGCCAATGAAAAAGCCCGCGGTCGCATCTTGAATGAGACCCTGCCGCGACTCAAAGCCGCCGGTGCCACCATCCACACCATCGCGCTCTCCGACGCAGCGGATAAGGCCTTCTTGCGTCAGCTTGCCTCCACCACGGAAGGGTGGAACGAGGTCGCCAAGGACGCCTCGCAACTGGAACGCATCTTTCTCAAGCTGTTTGAAAAGGCCGTCCCGGTGGAGACCCTGCCGCTCACCGACAACCGTGTGCTGGTGGATGACTCGGTACGCGAACTGACCCTGTTGATATTCAAAAAGCCGGGGGCGCAAACGGCGGTACTGCACATGCCCAGCGGCGAGAAAGTCGATCATCGCAGTGAAACGGAGAACCTGCGCTGGCGCCACGAAGAACGCTATGACCTGATCACCATCGACGCACCCATGGCCGGCGAATGGGGCGTGGATGCCGAGCTGGATCCGGACAACCGCGTTATGGTGGTCACCGATCTCAAGGTGCGCGCCAGCCGCCTGCCCAATGTGATGATGAGCCAGGACGTCATGCCTTACTACGTGGAACTGGAAGAGCATGGCGAGGTGATTCGCACCCCGGAATTCCTGGATTTCGTCCACGTGACCTTGGAACGTTCCGGCAGCGGTGAGCAGACACAAATCCCGGTCGAAGACGACGGCACGGGCATCGATCGCAGCGCCCATGACGGCCGTTTCAGTACCAAGGTGGGCGGTGAACTCGCCCCGGGCGAATATGAATACGAGTTAGTGGTCGACGGGATGACCTTCAAGCGTTCCAAGCGCGACACCGTGAAGGTGGTGGACAAGCCCGTGGCGGTGACCGTCAAGGAAGAAGCGGCGGGTGATCCGGCGCAATACTCGCTCAGCCTGGTGCCCTTCGCAGAACTCATCAAACCCGATTCCATGCTCATCGACGCCACGGTGGCGAAACAGGGCGGGGCGGCCAAGTCGGTGACGATTCCGCGCACCGGACCGAGTGAATGGCGGCTGGATATGAAGGTCAGCGCCGGTGATATTTATCAGCTTGAAATCGAGGTGCAGGCGGAACGCCAGGACGGGCGCCCGGGCCTGTACCAGCTCGGCAGTTTCGAACTCGGCAGCGGCTCTAAGGACGTGGCCTTTGATGAGCCCGATGAGACGCCGGCCGATGCCAAACCGGTCGTTGAGAAAGCCGCGGAAGATACCGGCGCAGAGCCTGTTGCTGAAGATTCGACCGACGCCGAAGCAGCGCCGGAGGATGAGGCCTCCGCTGAGGATGCAGCCGAAGAGGAATCGCCGAATTGGATGCTGGTGGCGGCCAAGATCATCGGTGTCAATGCATTGCTGATCGGTATTGCCTTCTTTGTTTACCGCAAATGGTTCCGTACACCCAAGCCGAAACAGGACGATGCAGAGGACGCCGAGGAAAAAGGGGGCGACGATGATAACGATTGATCCGACTATCCTCATCCTGATGGGCGAGGTGATACTCGCCTTGCTGGTGGTGATTGTTGTCGCGGCGGTGTATTTCATAAAGTTGAAAAAGCGCGACAAGCAAGCGGCCGCAACCCTGCAGGGACGTTTGGAACACAACGTCCCTGAGCGCAAAGCGACGTTTGAACAACTGCTCAGCAAGACCGGCGCCGACGGCGAAGACGAAGACGGCAGCAATAGGGACTTGGCTCAGGAATGGGTGGACAAGGAAAATAAGTTTTACAACCGCCTGGTCGAAATGTACATGCAGCGCAACTCCAGCGCCCTGAAGACTCTGGACAAGCTGCTGCACGAACATACTTCGTCCTATATGGACTTAGTCGCCCTGATGCGTGACCGGGTTGAGGGCGAGGAGGCCGATTTCTCGGAAGCGATGCAACAACAACTGCAGCGGCTGGAAGAAGACGGTCACAAGCTCGCCTCCGAAGTGGAGAACCTGAAAAACGAGAATCAGCGTTTGTCCAAAGAACTGGGGCAGGCCTATAACGAGATCGAGCAGGCCATGGCTGAATACAGCCAAGCCTTCCGGCCGGGGGGCATGACCGGCTCGGCGGCCAAGGGCGAGAAAGAAGCGCCTGCCGCAGCCGGCGTGCCGCCTGCGGCCGAGAATGTGTCCGAAGCCGCGACGGACGCAGTTGAAACAGTGGGCCAAGAAGCGGCTGTTTCAGAGCAGGCTGAGTCTGAATCAGGGGCCACGCTCGAGCCCGAAGCCGAGCCCGAAGCCGAGCCCGAAGCCGAGCCCGAAGCCGAGCCCGAAGCCGAGCCCGAAGCCGAGCCCGAAGCCGAGCCCGAAGCCGAGCCCGAAGCTGAACCCGAAGCTGAACCCGAAGCTGAACCCGAAGCTGAACCCGAAGCTGAACCCGAAGCCGAGCCCGAAGCCGAGCCCGAAGCCGAGCCCGAAGCCGAGCCCGAAGCCGAGCCCGAAGCCGAGCCCGAAGCCGAGCCCGAAGCCGAGCCCGAAGCCGAGCCCGAAGCCGAGCCCGAAGCCGAGCCCGAAGCCGAGCCCGAAGCTGAACCCGAAGCCGAGCCCGAAGCCGAGCCCGAAGCCGAGCCCGAAGCCGAGCCCGAAGCCGAGCCCGAAGCCGAGCCCGAAGCTGAACCCGAAGCTGAACCCGAAGCCGAGCCCGAAGCCGAGCCCGAAGCCGAGCCCGAAGCCGAGCCCGAAGCCGAGCCCGAAGCCGAGCCCGAAGCCGAGCCCGAAGCCGAGCCCGAAGCCGAGCCCGAAGCTGAACCCGAAGCTGAACCCGAAGCTGAACCCGAAGCTGAACCCGAAGCTGAACCCAAAAACGAAGCCGGCCTATTGCGCGAGATGGGCGTCAATGATGACCAGTCATTGGAGGATGTGGTCCTTCATGCCATGGCCGAGGAAAGCGCCGCGCAGCGCCAGCAGCAACAGATTAAGGAAAAACCGGCCGATGCCGCCGATGCACCTGGCGGGAAGGAGGCCCGCGGCCCGGTGATCGATCTGTCCAAGGACGAAGACATCGTGGTGTCCGAGGCTGAAGCCTCCGCCGCCGACGAACTGCTTGGCGAGGCGGTGATGGAAGAAGAGACACCTTCGGCGACAGCGCCTCAAGCCCAGGCGGGCGACGGCACGGACATCGACGAAGATGAATTATTGGCGCAGCTGGCCAGCCTGGACGAGGACGATGGACTAGACGGCCTGGGCGGTTTCGGCGATATTGCCGCAGACGACGATGACAAGCACGACAAGAAAAAACAGCCTTGATCCAGTCTACAGCGGCTGTTTGTAAGCCGCCTGTGCCACTTCCTCCACCAAACGCGGCACCAGATAGCCGGGCAGCCGGCGGCGCAGTTGCATGACCAGCGCCTGGGCCGTTTGCCTGTCGACTTCAAAATGGACCGCGCCCTGCACCTTGTCCAGTAGATGCAGGTAGTAGGGCATTACCCCGGACTCGAACAGCGTCTCACTCAGACGATACAGTTGCGTCACATCATCATTCACCCCACGTAGCAGCACGGCTTGATTGAACAGCGGGACGCCAATGGCTTGCAATTTTGCCAAGGCCCTGCGTACCGAGGCGTCAATCTCATTGGCATGATTGCAATGGATGACCATGACGGTCTTGAGCTTGCAGTGACCCAGCCAGCTTAGCAGCGCATCATCGACGCGTTGCGGCAACACGACGGGCTGACGGCTGTGAATGCGCAGCCGTTTCAGATGCGGGATCTGTTCCAAGCCCTGCACCAGTTGGGTCAATTGGGCGTCCGCCAAAGAAAGCGGATCGCCGCCGCTCAAGATGACTTCGTGGATGGATGTGTCGGCGGCGATGGTGTCGCAGATGGCTTGCCAGCGCGATGGCCGGGCGGCCTGTTCCTGATAGGGGAAATGGCGGCGAAAACAATAACGGCAGTGGATGCCGCAGGCGGCGGTGGTCATCACCAGCACCCGGCCTTGATATTTTTGCAGCAGGCCCGGTTGCACGACGGCGGCGTGATCGCCCACCGGGTCGCGATCGAAACCGGGTGCCTGTCGCATCTCGGCGTCCAGGGGTAGCACCTGACGCAACAGGGGGTCGTTCGGGTCACCCTTTTTCATGCGCGCCACGAAGCCGCGCGGCACCCGCAGGGCGAATTGGCGCGCCGCCGCGGCGCTGACGGGCAGCAAATCGTGCGGTAATTCCAGCAATGTCAGGAGTTCGGCGGGATCGCGCACCGCCTCGGCCATTTGCCGTTGCCAGTTGTGCCGCGCGGCGGGAATGAGTTTATGCTGTAACATGGCGTGAATATTGTCTAAAATAACGCGCTTTTGCGGGCGCTCAGCTTGACGGGCAGTATAGCCCGGCTGATCAGTTTGAGAAAACGAGGACGATATGGCGACTTATAGCACAAACGAATTCAAGAGCGGACTGAAAATCATGATCGACAATGATCCCTGTACCATTGTCGAAAATGAGTTCGTTAAGCCGGGCAAGGGCCAGGCCTTCAATCGCGTCAAGATCCGCAATCTCAAGACCGGCCGTGTCGTCGAGCGTACCTTCAAATCCAATGAGACGGTGGAGTCCGCCGACGTCCTCGATACCGAGATGCAGTATCTCTACAACGACGGTGAGTTTTTTCACTTCATGGTGCCAGACACCTTTGAACAGTATGCCGCCAGCACCGAGGCCGTTGGCGATGCGGCGCAGTGGATCAAGGGCGAAGAGATGTGCACCGTCACCCTGTGGGACAACGTACCGCTGGCGGTGACCCCGCCCAACTTTGCCATTCTGGAAGTCACCGACACCGATCCCGGTGTGCGCGGCGACACCTCAGGCGGCGGCGGCAAGCCGGCCACGCTGGAGACCGGTGCCGTGGTGCGCGTGCCGCTGTTCATCGATGTCGGCGATGTGCTCAAGATCGACACCCGCAGCGGCGAATACGTCTCCCGCGCCAAGGAGTAGAGCGTGGTGACGCCGCCGCGCGACTGGCGGCCCTCAGCGCCGCGGGAAAATTTACAATTGCGCGCCCGCATCTTGGCCGAGATTCGGGCCTTTTTTTCGGCGCGCTCGGTGATGGAGGTGGAGACACCGCTGCTTGGCGCCGCCGCCGCCACCGATCCCCATCTGGACAGTTTCGCCTGCCGCTATCACGGCCCTCATGCCCCGCAGGGATGCGACCTGTATCTGCAGACCTCGCCTGAATTCGCCATGAAGCGCCTGCTGGCCGCCGGCAGCGGGCCTATCTATCAAATCTGCAAGGCGTTTCGTAACGGCGAAGCGGGGCGCCGCCACAACCCGGAGTTCTCCTTGCTGGAGTGGTACCGGCCCGGCGTTGATCACCACGGCTTAATGGATGAGGTGGAGGCCCTGATCGACGCCTTGCTGCACACCGGCCCGGCCAGACGCATGAGCTATGAGGCCTTATTTGAGCAGGCGCTGGGCCTGGATGTATTCCGCCTCAGCGTCGATCAGGCGCGCGCCTGTCTGCGTGAGCACGGCGTCAACGTCAATCTGGATGAGACCACGCGCGACGATTGGTTGGCCCTGATCCTAACGCACATCCTCGAGCCGCGCTTGGGCCCGGGTGCCGTGTTCATTCATGATTTCCCCGCCTCACAGGCCATGCTGGCGCGCCTGGATGGGAATGATCCGCCGCGGGCGCAGCGCTTCGAGTTGTATGTCGACGGGGTAGAACTGGCCAATGGCTTCCATGAACTCGCTGACGCCGCCGAACAGCGCCGCCGTTTCGAACAGGATCGGCACCAGCGGCGGCGTCACGGCCTGGCCGAGGTCCCCATGGACGAAACCCTGATCCACGCCTTGCAGCACGGCTTACCTGATTGCGCCGGTGTGGCATTAGGGCTGGATCGTTTGCTGATGCTGGCGGCAGAGACGGATTGTATCGCCGAGGTGGTGAGCTTTCCCATCGAGCGCAGTTAGCCCGGCGAGAAATGCGGGCGCGTCGGGGACTGTCGAAATTGTTAACAATATAGTGATGTACTGAAGTGCATTTCGATCGCGCGCGCCGCGACCTGCGTACTCAGTTAATGACAATCTCATGATTCGGTTAGGGAAAAAAGTGTATATCGAAATTATCGCCGAAGTACTGCATAGTCGGCCCACTAATTGCATCACTATCTTGCGCTAAGCGGCTCATAATAAATACCTATTTACTATTCTGTATCCGGGTGTTCGAATATGAATAATAAAAATAACGGGCCTTGGAGATAAGTCTTATGGAGAAGCGTTGGGCCGCAAGGCGACCCGTCCATGTCAGCGTCGACCTGCGTTATAAGGATATAGAAGTGGTGAATTGTCAGACACGGGATATCAGTCTGAACGGTGCATTCGTCGAGGTGCAGCAATTGCAGCCGAGCGTCAATGCGCCCATCGATTTGGTGTTTCGTCTCGGTGAGCCGGGGCGCTGCACCAAATACAAGGTGCCGGGCAAGGTGGCCCGGGCGACCGGCGAAGGCATCGGGGTGATGTTCGAGGAATTGGATATCTCCTCATTCCGGTCATTGCGCGAGGTGTTGCAGAGCTGAGCGCCGGCGTGCGCGGCGCAACGCATCTAAGGCGTGCCGATGCGGCCCAGCCTTTGTCCCATGACCACCGTCTGTTCCGCCCGCAGGGTTTCCTGCCAGCGCACTGTGCCCGGCGGGAACAGTAGGATGACCGTCGACCCCATATTGAAGCGCCCCAGTTCCTCCCCCTTCTTTAAAGACAGTGGCGGCAGCTCGGGGGCGCGATGATGTTCAAAGGGGCGGAAGGTCTTATCGCCATAATCGCCGTGCCATACCGTTTCGATGCCGGCGACAAAGATGGCCCCCACCAGGATCACCGCCATCGGCCCCTGTGCCGTGTCAAAGACGGTCACCAAGCGCTCGTTGCGCGCGAACAGCCCGGGGATGGCCCGGGTGGTGGCGGCATTGACACTGAACAGCCGGCCGGGCAGGTAGACGGTTTCGCGCAATACGCCGTCCAGGGGCATGTGGATGCGATGGTAATCCCGCGGCGATAGATAGATGGTGGCGGACTGGCCGTCGGCGAAACAGTCGCGCAGGTGCTGCAGCCCGCCGACCAGGGCCTCGAGGCTGTAATCATGACCTTTGGCCTGGAAGATGCGGCCCTCCTGGATCGGGCCGACCTGGCTAATGGTGCCGTCCACCGGGCAGGCGATGGCATCCGCGGCGGGGGCGATGGGGCGGGCCTCCGGTCGTAGGGCGCGGGTGAAGAAATCATTAAAGCTGGCGTAGTCGTGCGGCGACGGTCGTTGGGCCAGGCTCATGTCGACATTGAAATGCTTAATGACGAAGCGGATCATGGCGTTTTTGAGTGGCCGCCAGCGGATCCGGGTGGCCAGATACATCAGCTTGGATAACAGATGATGCGGCAGGGGATACTGTATCAGGGCAATTAAACGGTCGGACAGTGACATGGGCGGGTTGTGTTGAGACAATAAATTACGCGTGTCGAGGCAAACGGCAAGGCTGCGTATCCTACCCTATCCTGTGAAATTCACAAAACTTCATGGCACACGGAGACGAAGCAATGGAATTGGTGGAGTTGGCGAGGGCCGTCGGCGAACGCCTGGATCATTTGGGCTTGATGCTGAGCACGGCGGAATCCTGCACCGGCGGCTGGGTGGCGCAGACATTGACCGCCGTACCCGGCAGCTCCAGCTCCTTCGAGCGCGGCTTTGTCACCTATACCAACAACGCCAAGCACGAGATGCTGGGGGTGTCTCAGGACACCCTGGCGCAGGACGGCGCCGTCTCCGAACAGACGGTGCGCGAGATGGCCGCCGGCGCCCTGACGCACAGCCGCGCCCAGGTGGCCTTGGCGGTCAGCGGTGTGGCCGGCCCCAGCGGCGGCTCGCCGCAGAAACCGGTGGGTACGGTCTGCTTCGGCTGGGCCCGCAGCGGCGGTGAACCGATCAGCCGCACCGAACATCTGGGTGGCGATCGCGAGGCGGTGCGGCGCCAGGCCGTCGCCATCGCCCTGCAGGGCGTGCTCGATTTGCTGGCGGATGACGGCTGAGCACGAGCGCTTATTTTTTGCCCTCTGGCCCACGGCCCAGCAGCAGCATGGCTGGGCTGCTTTGGCGCAACAGCTGCTGCCGTCCGGTAATGGTCGGCGGGTGCCGCCGCAGAATCTACATCTCACCTTGCTTTATCTGGGCCAGGTCGACCCCGAGACGCGCCGGGCCCTGGCGGCCAAAGTGGATGCCATTCACGCCCCGGCTTTCGAGCTGAGATTGGCGCGTTTCGGCCATTGGCGCCGGCCTCAAGTGCTGTGGTGGGGGCCGCATGAGACCCCGCCCGCCCTGCAGCAGCTGGTCGAGGCCTTGCGTCGCGCCGCGCGGGCCTGCGGTCTGGAGGTGGATACCCGCCCGTACCAGGCCCATTTGACCTTGGCGCGTAAGCTCAAGCGCAATCCCGGTCGGCTGCAGGCCGAGGTCCAGGTCTGGCCGGTAAAGGCGTTCGTTTTGGTGCGCTCGACCTTGCTGCCCGACGGGGCCCGGTACGAAATTCTGCGCCGCTGGCGCCTGGGATGACACGGCGCAGATATGTGATAATGCAGGGCATTGTCAGCTGCAAGCTTTGCTTGTATAGTACTGTACGTTTACACAGTTAATTAACGGGGAGTGAATATGGATGATAACAAGCGTAAGGCGCTGAATGCGGCGCTGGGCCAGATCGAACGCCAATACGGTAAGGGCTCCATCATGCGCATGGGCGACGAGGGCGTGGTGCGCAATATCGACGCCGTATCCACCGGCTCCCTGGGACTGGACATCGCCCTGGGCATTGGTGGTTTGCCCCGCGGCCGGGTGGTGGAGGTCTACGGCCCGGAGTCCTCCGGCAAAACCACCCTCACTCTCCAGGTGGTGGCCGAGGCGCAAAAGCTCGGCGGCACGGCGGCCTTCGTTGACGCCGAGCATGCCCTGGATCCCCAATATGCCGAGAAGCTGGGGGTCGATATGGACGAGTTGTTGGTGTCGCAGCCCGACACCGGTGAACAGGCGCTGGAGATCACCGACATGCTGGTGCGTTCCGGCGCCGTGGACGTGGTGGTAATCGACTCGGTCGCCGCCCTGACGCCCAAGGCCGAGATCGAAGGCGACATGGGCGATTCCCACGTCGGCCTGCAGGCGCGCCTGATGTCGCAGGCGCTGCGTAAACTCACCGCCAATATCAAACGCTCCAACACCCTAGTGATCTTCATCAACCAGATTCGTATGAAGATCGGCGTCATGTTCGGCAGCCCCGAAACCACCACCGGCGGTAATGCGCTCAAATTCTACTCCTCCGTGCGTCTCGACATCCGCCGCATCGGCGCCATCAAGAAGGGCGACGACGTATTGGGGAATGAGACCCGCGTCAAGGTGGTCAAGAACAAGGTGGCGCCGCCCTTCAAGCAGGTCGAATTTGACATCCTCTACGGCGAGGGCGTGTCCCGCGAGGGTGAAATCATCGATATCGGCGTCAAGGAAGGTTTTGTGGAAAAGTCCGGTGCCTGGTACAGCTACGACGGCAATCGCATCGGTCAGGGCAAAGACAATGTGCGCAACTTCCTCAAGGAGAACCCCGAGATCGCCCGGGATATCGAGGACAAGATCCGCACTAAATTAGTGGTCAGCGCCAAACCCGCCCAGAAGGAGGCGCCGATCGAGGAAGAGGTGGAAGCCTGAAGCCCTTGAGGTGCAGTGTCTGTCCGTTGGTCAAAAACGCCCTTTTGCGGGCGTTTTTCTTTGTGCCTTCACGCCACCGCCGGCAACACGCCGTGGCGATTCGCGAGATCAAGAACTTAGCTCCGCGTCGCTTGCCTAATAGGGGAGATTTCTCTACCATCGGCGGCAAGGCGAGGCGCTAAATCTAGTCACGGATGTCGGATTCTCAGAAGCAGCAATGTCAGGCGGCGGCGGTGAGACTGCTGAGCCGGCGTGAACACTCGTGCCAAGAGCTGTGTCGAAAATTGCTGGCGCGGGATTTCGATCCCGATACCATCGACGCGGTGGTGGCCGAATTGCAGGCCGACAACTTGCTCTCGGATGAGCGCTTTGCCGAGAGCTACGTGCGCGCCAAGGTGGCGAAGGGCCTTGGCCCGGTGCGGCTGCGGCGGGACCTGCGCGAGCACCGGATCGACGACGACACCATCCATCGTTATCTGCATGAGCGGCACTGGCATACGCTGGCGGCGCAGGTGCGGCAAAAACGCTTCGGTCCGGCCCTGCCCGAGAGTTTCGAGGAGCGCGCCCGGCAGATGCGGTTTCTGCAATACCGTGGCTTTGAGTCGGAACACATCAACGGCGCCATGAAACAGGACGATTGGGATTAACAAGTAAGCAATGAAGAGTGCAGAGATTCGCCAGGCCTTTCTGGAATATTTTCGTGAGCACGGCCATGAAGTGGTGCCCAGCAGCCCGCTGGTGCCGGCCAATGACCCGACCCTGTTGTTCACCAATGCCGGCATGGTGCAGTTCAAGGAGACCTTCCTGGGTCTGGAGCAACGTCCCTACAAGCGCGCCACCTCGTCGCAGCGCTGCGTGCGTGCCGGCGGCAAGCACAATGACTTGGAAAACGTCGGCTACACCGCGCGCCATCACACCTTTTTCGAGATGCTGGGCAACTTCAGCTTCGGCGATTATTTCAAGCGCGACGCCATCCGGTTTGCCTGGGAGTTTCTGACTCAGACCATGAAGCTGCCCGCCGACAAGCTGTGGGTGACCGTCTATGAGGACGACAACGAAGCGGCGGATATCTGGCTCAAGGACATCGGCGCCGATCCCGCGCGTTTTACCCGCATCGGCGACAAACCGGGCAAAAAATACGATAGCGACAACTTCTGGTCCATGGGCGATACCGGCCCCTGCGGTCCCTGCACCGAGATCTTTTATGATCACGGCCCGGATGTGGCCGGCGGCCCGCCCGGCACCCCGGAAGAGGACGGTGACCGCTATATCGAGATCTGGAATCTGGTCTTCATGCAGTACAACCGCGCCGCCGATGGCGCCATGACAGCGCTGCCCAAACCCTCGGTGGATACCGGTATGGGCCTGGAGCGTCTTGCCGCGGTGATGCAGGGGGTGCACAGCAATTACGACATCGATCTGTTCCAGAACCTGATCAAGGCGGCCGCCGCGACCACCCATAGCAGCGGTCTGGACAATAACTCGCTCAAGGTCATTGCCGACCACATCCGTTCCTGTGCCTTCCTCATCGTCGACGGTGTGCTGCCATCCAACGAGGGGCGCGGTTATGTGCTGCGCCGCATTATCCGTCGTGCCATCCGCCACGGTTATAAGCTGGGTATGAACGATCCCTTCTTTTATAAGTTGGTCGCCGCCCTGGTCGATGAGATGGGCGCGGCCTATCCCGAATTGGCCAAGGCCCAAACCCAGGTGGAACGGGTGCTGCGCCTGGAAGAAGAACGCTTCGCCGAGACGCTGGATCAGGGCATGAAGATCCTGGAAGAGGATATCGCCCGGCTCAAAAGCAAGGAGATTCCGGGCGCAGTAATGTTCAAGCTCTACGACACCTACGGGTTCCCCGCCGACCTCACCGCCGACATTGCCCGCGAGCGCGGCCTCAGCGTGGACATGGCGGGCTTCGACCAGGAGATGGCGGCCCAGCGTGAACGCGCCCGCTCCGCCAGCCAGTTCGGCGGCGGCTATCCCGGCAAGGTCGATGTGGATGCGGAGAGCGAATTCACCGGCTATGAACACCTGGCCGATCAGGCCGAAGTGATCGCCCTGTTCGCCGGCGACCAGCCCGTGGAATCCTTGCGCGCAGGGCAGGAAGGTATGGTGATTCTGAATCAGACACCTTTCTATGCCGAGTCCGGCGGTCAAGTCGGTGATGCCGGTCGATTGCAGGGTCGGAATGGTGTGTTTGGCGTGACCGATACCCAAAAGCAGGGGCACGGCGTGAATGCCCATATCGGCAAGGTGGAACACGGCGAGCTCAAGCTCGGCGACACGCTCAAGGCCGAGGTGGATGAACAACGGCGCCAGGCCATTGTGCTCAACCATTCGGCCACGCATTTATTGCATGCCGCCTTGCGCCAGGTATTGGGCGATCACGTCACCCAAAAGGGTTCTCTGGTGGAGCCGGAGCGCTTGCGTTTCGACTTCTCCCACTTTGAACCGATGACGGCAGAAGAACTGCGCCAGGTGGAAATGCTGGTGAATGAACAGATCCGCGCCAATGCCCCGGTGGAGACCGCCCTGATGAATTACGACCAGGCGGTGGAGGCCGGCGCCATGGCCCTGTTCGGCGAGAAATACGGCGACCAGGTGCGGGTGCTGCGCATCGGTGAGTTTTCCACCGAGCTGTGCGGCGGCACCCACGCCCGCCGTAGCGGCGACATCGGCCTGTTCAAGATCGTCATGGAAGCCGGTATCGCCTCCGGTGTGCGCCGCATCGAGGCGGTCACCGGCCAGGGCGCCCTGGACTATATCGGTGAGACGGAAAAGAATTTGACCCGCATCGCCGCCGCCGTCAAAGGCGGCCGCGAGGATGCCGCCGCCAAGGTCAATCAAGTGCTGGAACGTAACCGCAAGCTGGAAAAGGAGCTGGAGCAGCTCAAGGCCAAGCTGGCCAGCAGCCAGGGAACCGACCTGGCCGCCCAAGCCATCGACGTCAACGGCATCAAGGTGCTGGCGGCCAAACTGGAGGGCGGCGACGCCAAGGCCCTGCGCGATACGGTCGATCAGCTCAAGAACAAGCTCGGCAAGGCCGCTGTGGTACTGGCCACGGTCAACGGCGACAAGGTGGCCTTGGCCGCCGGTGTCACCAAGGACGAGACCGGCCGGATCAAGGCCGGCGAGCTGGTGAATCATGTCGCCCAGCAGGTGGGCGGCAAGGGCGGCGGACGTCCCGATATGGCTCAGGCCGGCGGCAATGACCCTGCGCCCCTGGACCAGGCTCTGGCCTCGGTCGAGGCCTGGGTGCGTGAAAAAATCGTCTGAGACTCGCTTTGACTCAGATGATTTCTTGCCACGACTTGAGTATGATCACGCCCTTTCCCAGAAGTAGAACGGCATGGCGTTAATCGTACAAAAATACGGCGGCACCTCGGTGGGCAGCATCGAGCGCATCGAGGCGGTGGCCGACAAGGTCAAGAGCTGGCGCGACAAGGGTCACGACGTGGTGGTGGTGGTCTCCGCCATGAGCGGCGAGACCAACCGCCTGGTGGCACTGGCGAAGGCCATCCAGGACACCCCCGTGCCGCGCGAGCTGGATGTGCTGCTCTCCACCGGCGAGCAGGTCAGCATCGCCCTGCTGAGCATGGCGCTGAACAAACGCCGTTGTCCGGCACGCTCTTACACGGGCCATCAGGTGCACATCCGCACCGACAACATGCACAACAAGGCGCGCATCCTCGACATCGATAACAAGCGTATCCGCCACGATCTGGACCAAGGCCGCGTGGTGGTGGTGGCCGGTTTTCAGGGCATGGATGAAGAAGGCAATATCACCACCCTGGGACGCGGCGGTTCCGATACCACGGCGGTGGCCTTGGCCGCGGCGCTTAAGGCCGAGGAATGTCAGATCTACACCGATGTGGACGGCGTCTATACCACCGACCCCCGTGTCGTGCCCGAGGCCCGGCGCCTGGAACGCATCACCTTCGAAGAGATGCTGGAGATGGCCAGTCTCGGTTCCAAGGTGTTGCAGATACGCTCGGTGGAATTCGCCGGCAAATACAATGTACCCCTGCGGGTACTGTCCAGTTTCGAAGAGGGTGAAGGCACCCTGATTAGCTATGAGGAAGAGGGAATGGAAGAAGCGCTGATTTCCGGAATCGCCTTTAATCGCGACGAGGCCAAGCTGACCATTGTCGGCGTGCCCGACCAACCCGGGGTGGCCTCGAAGATTCTCAGCCCCATCGGCAAGGCCAACATCGAAGTCGACATGATCATCCAGAATGTCGGCGTCGACGGCACCACCGACTTTACCTTCACCGTGCACCGCAACGATTATGACAAGGCGCTGTCCATTCTGGAGCAGATCAAGCAGGAACTGGGCGCGCGCGAAGTCAGCGGCGACAACAAGATCGTCAAAATCTCCCTGGTCGGTGTGGGCATGCGCTCACATGCCGGCATCGCTGGCACCATGTTCGAGGCCCTGGCCAATGAAGGGATTAACATCCGCATGATCTCCACCTCCGAGATCAAAATCTCAGTCGTCGTCGACGAAAAATACCTCGAATTAGGTGTGCGGGCGTTGCACAGCGCCTTTGGGCTAGAGAATAAATCATAATAAATCAATATGTTATTTTTATGTGTCTGTTGCTCACGGCGGACATTTGACGCAGGGTGTTGAATTATTGGCTTTTTCTACAGTTCTCAAATCCTCGGTCGATAACTTATGCATGACGGGTAGGGACTGCCTGGTCGAGTCGAAATGCTTGACGGAAGGACCTACAGGAACATGTAGACAAGGAGACCGATATGCTGATTTTGACCCGGCGTGTAGGAGAAACGCTGATCATAGGAGATAACGTTACCGTTACCGTGCTCGGCGTAAAAGGTAACCAGGTGCGTATCGGCGTGAATGCCCCGAAAGAAGTCTCGGTCCACCGTGAAGAGATCTATCAGCGCATCCAGCAGGAAAAAGGCGAAGCGCCAAACCCCTCTCTAGCCGGCGATCAGTCGGACGCCCAGGATGCCTCCGGCAATTCCTGAAATTTTCCAAATCAGCCTTAATAAATAACAAGATACTTTACGATCACAGCGTCAAACGGTATCCTTACGCCCTCGTATGGAGGGATGCTTTGGTTTAACGCATTTCGCTCGGTTTCCGGGTTCGGAATCCAAACTGCATCAGGTATAATTCCCCACTTTACGGAGAGATGGCCGAGTGGCCGAAGGCGCTCCCCTGCTAAGGGAGTATGGGTCAAAAGCCCATCGAGGGTTCGAATCCCTCTCTCTCCGCCATTTTGATATTGGATGTAAGTGGCCGGAGCACGGCGCCGGTGTTGCCCGCAAGCGCGGGATCCGAAACATCGATGTTATAAATCAAGCGCTGTGACGACCGAGCGCCAGCGAGAGAATAGTGTCGTGACACTGGAAGCCGCAGGCCGGTGATCCCGCTCCGTGCCATATTTAACGTCGGGATGTTTACCCCTTTCAGGCGGTTATCTTGACAGTCAGCGCCATAGACGGGATAATCCCCGCCCTTATATAAGCGCCCGTAGCTCAGCTGGATAGAGTACCTGGCTACGAACCAGGCGGTCGCACGTTCGAATCGTGCCGGGCGCGCCATATACAATAGAGGCTCTGCTGGAAGACAGCAGGGCCTTTTTATTGCCCCCGCGGCACGGTTCGAACGTGCGACATATATATTCAGTGACGTTCGACGACTGAGCGATAGCGAAGGAGAACAGCAGCGCGTCAGCGATGCTGGCCCGCCAGGGTGAGCTTAGCGAATAATCGTGCCGGGCGCGCCATATACAATAGAGGCTCTGCTGGAAGACAGCAGGGCCTTTTTATTGCCCCCGCGGCACGGTTCGAACGTGCGACATATATATTCAGTGACGTTCGACGACTGAGCGGTAGCGAAGGAGAACAGCAGCGCGTCAGCGATGCTGGCCCGCCAGGGTGAGCTTAGCGAATAATCGTGCCGGGCGCGCCATATACAATAGAGGCTCTGCTGGAAGACAGCAGGGCTTTTTTATTGGTTCTTCGGGCGAATGGGGACAGAGGGATTATTTCGTCACCCCCTGGCCGGTCGTGCGCAAACGCCAGCCCGCTTTGCCTTGATTTCTTTGTGGTCGCGGTCAGCAATTAAAATCCTAGATTTGTCGAAACAATAACTCTCACTGGACCAAGGGACGATCCGTCGCTCAACGCAGCCGGGGCAGACGCACGATCTCGAACTCATCCGTCGGTCCGGCCGTGCCCGGAGCGACTTCATTGAAGCGCGCGTTGACGACGTAGAGATAAGGCCCCGTGCCGGTCACCGTGGTGGGAAAACGCAGTGCCGCGGAGGTGATGACATTGATGACATCGCCGCGCTCGTATTTGCCCGAGAGTTTCACCAGCGTGACTTGGTTCAAGGCGTTCTGCACCACGTAGAGGGTGTGGCCGCGTAGCCAGATGCCGTCGCCGCCGTTCAGTGTGGCACCGCCCAGATCCACCTCGGTGGCAACGCCGGTGTCTGGATCGACCTTATACAGAATTCCCGTGGTGCTATTGATCAGCAATAATTCTTTGCCAGCGCCTATGGCCGCGATGCCGTTGGCATTAAAGGCGCCGGGAACCTGGACGAAATCGCCGCCCAGGGCGATCTCTTGTGCATCCGAGGGGGTGGGCAGTGCGCCGCCCACGGAAAAGGGTAGGCGGTATAGCACGGGGCGGAATGAATCAGTGAAATAGGCGCCGCGGCGAGTGATCACCACATCGTTGATGAAACTCCCGCTTGCCGGCCCCAATTGATAAGAGACTAGCTCCAGGCCACTGCCGGCATCGTAGACGTAGGCCTGCCCGGTGGCACCCCCGGAGACGAACAGTCGACGGTAGGGCAGGTCAAACTTCAGTCCGGCAGCGGATCTTCCCGCCTGCGGCGGGACGACCGGCTCGACCTCGCCGGTCAGCACCTGCGCCCGCACCACGGCACCGTCGCCGATGGCGCCCGCGTAGACATTCAGTCCGACCCCGGCCGCGATACCTTCAGGTTGAAAGCCATTGGGCAGTGGGATGACCTCGGGAAACAGGGCCCCGGGTCCGGCCACTGCCGGCCGCAGCAGCAGCGCGGAGGTCATGCTTAAGCCTAAGAACACAACTATCCAGCGTACGAGATGATTCATGGCAGCCCCCCTGCGTGTAATTGGTAACGAATTTCAAGCATAGACATTGCTGCGAAACTTGCCAGCGAGGACGGGCGCCGCTTCAAAGGTGGTGTTGTGCGCCCGATGCCACTCCAGGTTGGCGGCCATGACGCGAGCTCCATGAAAAATTTCAATCGCCCGTCGCCCGGTGCCGGGATTGCGGAAAATCAATGCGCCCTCCGGCGGCTTTGTTTATTGCTCTACTGAATCAGCGCTGCGGTGAAATCCCTGTATGAATCGATCGGCACAGTTCTCCGACCCCTCCATTGAAGACAAGGTGGCGGCATTGCGTGGTCCCCAGGCCTACATGGCGCCACCGGGACGCGTCGAGGTGAAGGAGACCCACATGTCCTGGGTGTTCCTGGGCGAAGAGTTTGTCTACAAACTCAAAAAGCCGGTGCGCTACGATTTTCTCGATTTCAGTACCCTTGAGCTCAGGCGCCGCGACTGCGAGTGTGAGGTCGAACTCAATCGCCGCCTGGCCAATGGTGTCTATCTCGGCGTCGTTGCGCTGCGCCGGCAAGCCGATGGCAGCTTGATGTTGGCGCCGGCGGGGCAGGTCGTCGATTGGCTGGTGAAGATGCGGCGTCTGCCGGCGGCGCGGATGCTGGATGCGGCCATCCTGGACAACACCGTGAAGGGCGCGGACCTCATCGGCGTATGCCGATTACTGGCGGATTTTTATCGGCATCGTGCGGCGAGTGTGGCCATGGCGCCGGACGCCTATGTGCAGCGCTTCGCGGCGGATATTGAAGCCAATCTCGACGTCTTAGGCCAGGCCGAGTATGGATTGCCTATGACGCAACTCAAGCGCCTGGCTGACTGGCAGCGCGGTTTTATCCGCGAGCGGGCGGTGTTGCTGATGCGCCGTGCGCAACAGGCCCGCCTGGTAGAGGGGCATGGGGATTTGCGCCCCGAACACATCTGCTTGATCGCAGAGCCGGTGGTGATTGATTGCCTCGAGTTCAATCGCGACCTGCGCATCCTGGATCCCCTGGATGAGTTGGCCTACCTGGCTCTGGAATGCGAACGCCTGGGCGCCCCCGCCCTCGGCGCGCGGGTGCTGAACTATTACATCGATGTCAGCGGTGACCGGTCCGAGGCCGACCTGATGCGGTTCTATACGGTTTATCGCGCCTGTCTGCGCGCTACACTGGCGATCTGGCATACGGACGATGACACGGTCGATGATCACGACAAGTGGCGCACTCGCGCCCGCGATTATCTCGAGCTGGCGCTGCATCACATCGATGCCAGTTAAGCATTAACAGGCGCTCTGGCGCGGCCACAGCCCGTTTCTAGGCATTGTCCTCCACCAGCTCGACCAGGGAGGCGCCATTGTGGATGCGCCTGATGGCCTCGGCGAAGAGCGGGGCGGCGTCCAACACGGTCAACTTGTCTTGGATCGCCTTGGCCGTGAGGCGAAACGGCGGGATGGTATTGGTGATGACCAACTGATCCAATGCCGGCTCGGTCAGGGTTTGATCTGCGTCACCGACGAATAGGCCATGGCTGGCGGCGGCATGGACTTCGCGGGCGCCGGCCGCGCGGCAGGCGCGCGCGGCCCGCACCAGGGTGCTGCCGCTACTGATCAGGTCATCGACGATGATGGCCACCTTGTCGTGGATATCGCCCACCACCGCCTGACCGCTTATCTCGCCCGCGCTGCGGTATTTTTCCAGAAAGGCCATGTCGGCCTCGCGCGCCAGGCGTCGGGACAGCATCTGACGAAACGCCTCGGCCCGTTTGGCGCCGCCGACATCCGGTGAGACCACTACCACCGAACGCTCCGCCAGCCGTGGGGCGAAGTGGTCCACCCATAGCCGGCGCGCCTCGAGATGATCGCTGCGGCAGCGCAAGGCGTTTTGAAACGCGGCGGGATTGTGCACCTCCAGGGCGACTACCCGGTGCGTCCCCATGGACTCCAGCAGCTGGGCCAGATAGCGCGTGGTCACCGGGTCACGCGGCTTGGTCTTTCTGTCCTTACGCGCATAACAGAGGTAGGGCAGGACCGCACTCACCCGCGCGGCCGAGGCATCCTGCAAGGCGCCCAGGAAGAACAGCAGGCGGCAGAGCTTGTCGTTCACGCTGCGCTCAGGGTCGCTGTAGAGTGACTGGATCACGTAGACGTCGCGATTACGCACGTTTTCCAGCGACCGGATCTTGTGTTCGCCGTCCTCGAATTCACGCTCCTTGTGCTCGCCCAGGGACAGGCCCAGGGTGGCGGCAACCCGGTCGCCGAAGGCCCGGCTTTCGCTCAGGGCGAAGAGGAGGGGGTGCTCAGTGTTCATTCCGGACCAGGTAGCGCCGCAGCCAGTCCCGCGCCAGACCGGCCACCTCTTCCAACTTGCCCGGCTCTTCGAATAGATGAGTGGCCCCGGGCACGATGTGGAGGGTATGGGGCGCGACCAGCTGGTCCGCCGCCTGGGTATTCAATTCGATGACCTGTGGATCGTTGCCCCCGACGAGCAACAGGGTGGGGCTCTTAACCTGGGCCAGGGCGTCGGCGGCCAGATCGGGGCGTCCGCCCCGGGAGACCACCGCCCCGACCTGCTGGGGTCGTGCCGCGGCGGCATTCAAGGCCGCGGCGGCGCCGGTGCTGGCGCCGAACAGACCGATGTGCAGACCGTTCAGCTCCGCGTTGTGGCGGGTCCAGTCGATGGTGCCGATGAGGCGCTGGCTCAACAGTGGAATGTCGAAACGCAACTCCCGGGTGCGGTTGTCGATGCGCTCCTCGTCCTCGGTAAGCAGGTCAAATAACAAGGTGCCCAGTTGGGCCTGGTTCAGTACCTGCGCCACATAGCGATTGCGCCGGCTATGGCGGCTGCTGCCGCTGCCGTGGGCGAAGATGACCAGGCCGACGGCATCCGCGGGTACCGTCAAGTTGCCGCTGAGCTGGGCGTCCTCGGTCTGGATGATGACTTCCTCGGGGGTGATGTCGGGTCTGCTCATGTCGTTGCCTCGGTCTCTTTGTCCCACAGGCGTGCCAATTGTTGGCGTACCTCTGCATCGCTGAGCTGGGGGAAGTCGGCGTACCACCGGCCAATGGCTATGAACGGCTCCGGGGTCTCCAGACAAACTACTTCATCGGCCCCCTGTTCCATCTTGGCCACCGTCTCGGCGGGGGCGATGGGCACGGCCACCACCACGCGCGCCGGTTGTTGTTGGCGCAGGGCGGCAACGGCGGCGCGCATGGTGGCACCGGTGGCCACGCCGTCGTCCACCAGGATGACGCAGCGGCCATCGATGCGCGGCAACGGTCGGTCACCGCGGTAGGCCTGTTGGCGACGTTCCAGTTCACGTTGTTCCCGTTCGGCCACCGCGTCGATGGTCTGTTGGTCGATGGCCAGGGCGGAGACGATGTCCGGGTTCATCACCCGGGCTCCGCCGGTGGCGATGGCCCCCATGGCCAACTCCTGTTGTCCCGGCGTGCCCAACTTGCGCACCAGCATGAGGTCCAAGGGCGCCTGCAGCGCCTCGGCCACCTCGCAGGCGACAGGCACGCCGCCGCGCGGCAGGGCCAGTATCAGTACATCATCCCGCTGGGCGTAGTCGCCCAGGGCGTCGGCCAAGGCCTGGCCCGCCGTCTGCCGGTTTTCGATGGGTAGTCGCATGATGGGATCCTCCTGCTGCTCCAGTGACCATTATCAATGGCCTCTAGGATAAACCGTGTCACCCCGCTGTCATTGACGGATTTAAATCTTGGCGGCAGCCACTTGGGCAGCTCGTCAAACACCAGCAGGTCGACTTGCGTACCTTGTCATAGGCGGTGCGGCCCTTCTCCATGCCGTGGGCAATGGAGGCGAAGTTGTCGTCGGACAGGATCAGGGCGGCGGCGCGGCGTGCCACATCGGTGCCGCCTTGACCCATGGCCACGCCGATGTGAGCCGCCTTTCACGGCGAGACACGGTAGCGACCCGTTGCGCCGCTCGACATTGAGATATGTCAATGCAATCGACTCGGGGGCTCGACAGGATGTATCCTATTTGCATGGGTTTATGCAGCGCGCGCCTGTTCGCACCCAGGAGGTCCACATGGCATCGAAGCACCGTAGTGTTCTGCTGCTGATCGATATTCAGCCCGACTTCATGCCCGGTGGCGGCTTGGCGGTGGAGCAGGGCGATCAGATCGTGGCGCCGGTAAAGGTGCTGATGGAAAGCGGGCGTTTCGAATACTGTGTGGCCACCCAGGATTGGCATCCCGCTGACCACGTCTCCTTCGCCAGTCATCACCCGGATGCCCAGCCCATGGACAGTATTGATCTGTATGGTCATGCACAGACCTTGTGGCCGGATCATTGCGTGCAGGGGACGCGCGGCGCGCAACTGCACGAAGGCCTGGCCCTGAATCGCATCGAGGCCATTATCCGCAAAGGCACCGACCCCGCCGTGGACTCCTATAGCGGTTTTCGCAATAACTGGAACCCCGAGGGTAAGCGCCCCGCCACCGGTCTGGCGGGGTATCTGCATGAGCGTGGCATTGAGGACGTCTACGTGTGCGGACTGGCGCGCGATATCTGCGCCAAGTTCTCCGCCATCGATGCGGCCGATGCCGGTTTCAATACCTATTTCTTGTGGGATCTGACCCGCGCCGTGGACCCCAGCGTAGACGATGAGCTGCGCCAGGAACTCAGCGAGGCGAATGTCCGCATCATGAATTCGGATCAGATTTAGCTTCGCATCGCCGTATAATAAACGTCATGTCCAATGACGTCGAAAATACGCCCGCCATCGAGGCTCGCAGCCAGGGGCGTTTCAGTTGGGCCTTGTATGATTGGGCCAACAGTAGCTTCGCCGCCATTATCTCTACCTTTGTCTTCCCCGCCTATTTCGCCCGCCAAGTGGCGGAGAACGAGACGATCGGCACCACCCAATGGGGCAATACCGTCGGCATCGCCGGTGTGATCGTGGCGCTCAGTGCACCCTTATTGGGGGCCATCGCGGATCAAACCGGCAGGCGCAAGCCCTGGATCGGCGCATTCACCCTGCTGTGTGTCCTGGCCACTGCCGCCCTGTGGTGGGTGCAGCCGCACAACGAGTGGGTCTTGCCGGCCATGTTGCTGGCCGGCCTGGCCACTGTGGGGGCTGAGTTCGCCTTTGTCTTCTATAACGCCATGCTGCCCGCGCTCACCAGCGGCGCGCGCATGGGGCGCTGGTCCGGTTGGGCCTGGGGGCTGGGCTATGCCGGCGGGATTGCCTCTTTGTTGTTGGCCCTGTTCGGCCTGGTGCACGAATCGGCCTGGTTGGACCTGCCGCGCGACGAGGCCCAGCATGTGCGCGCCACCTTTGTGCTGGTGGCCCTGTGGTATGCCGTGTTCGCCGTGCCCATGCTCCTGTTCACCACCGACGCGCCAGCGCGTCAGATCCGGCTGCGCAGTGCGGTAACCGAGGGCCTGGGCCAGCTGCGCGACTCCCTGCGTCAGGTGCGTGACTATCGCCACATCCTGCGTTTCTTGATCGCCCGCATGATCTTCATCGACGGCCTGGCCACCCTGTTTGCCTTTGGCGGCGTCTATGCCGCCGGCACCTTCGGTCTGAATGAGACCCAGGTATTGATGTTCGGCATCGCCCTCAATGTCAGCGCCGGGTTGGGGGCGGTGGCCTTTGCCTGGGTGGATGACTGGCTGGGCAGCAAGCGCACTATCCTGGTCTCACTGATCGGTCTTATGATTCCCGGCACGCTGTTGCTCTGGGTAGAATCCACCTTGATGTTCTGGGGGCTGGGCGTGGCCCTGGGTATCTTCGTCGGCCCGGTGCAGGCCGCCTCACGCTCTTATTTGGGACACACGGCCCCGGCCCATCTGCGCAGTCAGATGTTCGGTCTGTTCGCCTTCTCGGGTAAGGCCACCGCCTTCATGGGGCCGTTGTTGGTGGGCTGGGTGACCGGCTGGTTCGACAGCCAGCGCGCCGGCATGAGCGTGATCATCGTGTTGCTGGCGGTGGGCTTTGTGCTGATGTTGACGGTGCCCGCAGCGCGACACGCCCCGGCCTCGGATAAGGCCTCAGCCCCGACCTGATTCGGCCAAACCCCGGGCCATATGTCGGTGCAGGGCGGCCACGATGCGCGCCGCCTCGTCCTCCCCTTCGCCTTGTTGCGCCAGCTGCTTGGGATCCAGGGCTGCGTCGAAGTGCACCTTGATCGACGTCAGGCGCGGCAGGCGTCGGCCCAGCGGCAGGGCCTTCTCGCTGCCGCGGATATAGACCGGGACCACGGGCACGGAGAAACGCTGCAACAGCATGCCGATGCCCCGTCGAAAATCCTGTAACTCGCCGCTGGGCGAGCGTCCGCCCTCCGGGAACCAGATCAGGCCCTGATCCCGTTCCAGCACCGCCGCGGCCAGGGCCAGGCTGCTGCGCACGCCCTGCTCCGGATCGATGGGGATGATCTGCACGATGCGGCTGCCCATGAGGGTCAGGGGGTTGCTAAAGGCCACCCCGGTCCAGCCGCCCCAATAGAGGGTATGCAGTCGCGCCGTGGGCAGGGCCGCGCCGACGGCGAAGGGGTCGAGATAACTGGCATGGTTGCAGGCCAGAATCATCGGCCCCTGCTCGGGCAGTTGCTCCCGGCCGTAGACGCGGAGCCGAAACAGGCCGCGCATCAGCAGCCGGTTAAGGCCATAGAGGGTACTGGCGCTGGCGCGCACCACCCCATGGCGGGGCTGCAGCCAACGGCGCTTTTTCTCATCCAGTACCCGTTCCGGGTGTTCAATCGGATCGGCCAGGGTGGCCGCGCCGCCGCGAGCGTCGATGAGTTCCTGCCACAGATCACGCACCGTCTCGATACGGCCGATGGCCTCATCACTGAGTTCCACCCCTGTCCGTTGGCCCAGCTCCAGGGTCAGGTTGAGCCATTCCAGTGAATCCACGCCCAGCTCCAGTTGCAGATGGCTGTCCGGGGTCAGGCCCCGTTTGGGATAGCGCTGCGCCAGCCACTCCCAGCTGCGCCGAACCGCCGGGTGTTCCAGCAGGTTGCGATCCTCGGCGGACATCTCCTCCAGCGCCAGGGGTTCGCGCTGCAGGGCCTGGTCGCCTTCGGCCTGGGCCTGTTCATAGCGTTGTTCCAGGGAGTGGCGCTGGATCTTGCCCAGGCGGGTGCGCGGCAGGGGCTTGGCGCTCAAGGCGAACTCGGCCAGGCGTTGATAGGAGGGGAGTTCAGCGGCGATGTGGCCGACGGCGTCGCGGATGCGCGCGCGCATATTGTCGCCGCCACCGGCGCTGGGCACGATCAGGGCCGCCAGCTGATTGTTGCGCTGCAGGATGCCCAGCTCCTTGATGGCCGGGTGCTCGGCATAGCGCGCCTCCAGCTCGTCGGGCTGAATATTCTCGCCCCCTTCGGTGACGATCAGGGTGGAGACCCGGCCGCTGACGTGCAGATAGCCGTCCGCATCCAGCCAGCCCAGGTCGCCGCTGCGAAACCAGCCATCGTCGCTGAGCACCGCCCGCGTCTTGTCGGGCTGGTTGCGATAGCCCGCGAAAATGTTCGGGCCCCGCGCCAGGATCTCACCCTCGCCGTCTTTGCTGCCCTCGGGGGCGGCCTGTGGATCGATGCGCAATTCCACCCCCGGTACCGCCTTGCCCACGGTGCCGGGACGGAGCTGACCGGGCGGGTCCACAGTGAGCAGCGGGGCGGTCTCGGTGAGGCCATAGCCCACCGCCACCTGCCAGCCCAGAGCCTCCAATTGCCAGGCCAGGCTCGGATCCAGGGCCGAGCCGCCGCTGGCCAGGACCCTCAATTGGCCGCCCATTTGGGCGTGCAGGGGGCGAAACAGGACGCGGCCCAGATAGACTCCCCAGCGTTTTCGCGCCACCAGGCTGAGATGCAACAGTCCCTGGAACAGGGCCCGGGCCATGCGCCCGCGTTGGGCCACGCGGGCGGTGATGCCGTCGAATAGGGAGCGATAGAGCCGCGGCACAGCGATGATGACCGTCGCATGGCCGTCCCGGATGGCGCGCATCAATTGCGGCCCGGTGAGGGCGTAGGGAATGACCAGGGTCAGGCCCAGGGATAGGGGGCCGAGCATGCCGATCACAAAGGGATAGACATGGTGCAGGGGCAGGGGCAATAGCACGCGGTCGCCGGGGTGGGTGATGTCTGTCCGGGCCAGGGTATCCAATTGAAAGGCCAGATTGGCGTGGCTTAGCGGCACTCCCTTGGGGGGACCCGTGGTGCCGGAGGTATAGAACAGGGCGGCGGGCGCAGCGCTGTCATTGGCGGGTAAGCTGCCATCCTTCTGCATCAGGCTGCGCCAGCTCACGCGCGCCTCTTCATCTTCTTCATCCAGCATGACCAGGTGGGCCTGGGGTGCCTGCCGCGTCAGCCGTTCGCGCTGGCGGGTGGTGGTGAAGATCCAGCGTACGCCGCTGTCCTCCAGCACGTGGGCCAGGGTATCGTCACCGAGCTGCACATCCAGGGGCATGACCACCGCACCGCTGCGCAGGATGGCCAAGGCGGCGATGATCCAGGCCGGTCCCTCGGACCCGAGCAGGGCCACCGCCTCACCCGGCTCCACCCGCCGTTGCACGCCCCGGGCCAGGGCCAGAACCTGTTCCCCGATCTGACCATAGGTGTGTCGTTGCGACTGCTGGGCCTGGAACTGCTGCAGCAAGGGGTGTTGACCCCGCTCAGTCAGAGCATCGATGAAACGGTCCAAGGACGAGCCGGTGGCCGGATCCTCCGCTGTCGTGGCGGCCGACACCTGATGCCCTAGTCCACTTTGAGTCCCGTTTCCAACCAGGCCAGGGCCCGGTCCCGTTCTTGATATTCGAAGTGACGCACCTCGGCGGAGACGAAGTAATCGGCCACCTTGGGGAGGATGGCCAGAAAGCCCTGGTCGCTGACCGCGGCCACCCGTTCCACCTTCTTTTCGTGATGGCGAATGAAACGGATGTGGGTCAGCATGCTGGCGAAGTCGTCCCAGCCGGGGAAGGACTCGGCGTCGATCAATATGCCGGTCAACTTGCCGTGTTCCTCGATATAGGGATCGACCAGTAGATTCAGACGTTCGAAATCGGCCTTCTCCAATGTGTCCACCGGCATTACCACGAGGATGCCCTTGTCTCGCAACAATTCTGCATTGATCATAAATTTGCCCTCCTTTGTCTACCGCATACTGGTTTCAGTGAACGGGGGGCCAGCGCCGGCGCGTCGAAGTGAGCGCGCAAGGGCGCAATGCGTTGGCCGGTAATCGTTGCGGGGGATTGCCGCCTACAGGCTTACCGGAACGCGGCTCGGCATTGCGTTCCGATATGGAGGCGCAGTTAGCGGTCCCGCCCGGCGGCTGCCCCGCGCGAGTGTCACTGCCTATGATGCGCAGACGATTAATGACATCGCGGCACCCTTGGATCCACCACATGACCAATTCCGCCAAGTGATACTGGCTGGCGCCGGTGACCTGTCCGGCCAAGCTTACCGTTCCCTCGAGGATGCGCGCATGGATTAAACCCTGCCCCTGAAAGCCCCGCGGGCGCAGTCGCTGGCTTCTCTCCGGGCTGCTGACGATGAGGTTGTAACGCTCGAATTCGGGTTCGCTAAGCAGGACCCGGGCCACTTTATTGCGTAACGCGCCGCTGTCCTGCTGGCTGGTCTTGATGTTCAGGCAATCGTCCACGTGTCGATGCTTTCCGGCCAACTGCCGCAGTTTAGTCAGTGCCATCCGCTTCGCTGCGATGTGGGCCACCGAGCCTTCCAGGATAAGGCATTGCCCGCCCTGCTTGACACGAAGTGCCACGCCGCGTAAGTCGACGCCGCTGTGTTGTCGCAATGATGCATGGAAGTCCTGTTGCCATTGGTGCGTGATGCCGCATACTCCGATCATGAGCGTTCTCTCTTAAATTCAATCAACGAAGTATCGCCCAGCTAAGCGGTGAATGCATTGCGATCGGTCAATGAGCCTTGCGGAAGCGCAGATGCCGCTATTTCTATTGCAACAGGGTGTGGGCCTGTTTCACCATTTGACTGGCATACCCCCATTCATTGTCATACCAACTCATGATCTTGACCAGATCACCGTCGACCACGCGCGTGCGCGTCAGATCAACGATAGAGGCGCGCGGATCCATGATGATGTCGGCGGAGACGATGGATTCCTCAGTGACCCCCAGCACCCCTTGATAGCGTTCACCTTGCGCCTCCGCGCGAAAGATGTCGTTGACCTCCTCGACGCTGGTGCTGCGTTCAGTGACGAAGGTGATGTCGGCGATGGAACCCACCACCACCGGCGCGCGAATGGCCAGACCGTCGAACTTGCCGCGATAGTTCGGCAAAACATCGATGGTGGCGCTGGCGGCCCCGGTGGAGGTGGCCCGGCCGATGCGGCCCAGGCCGTTGATGGCGACTTTAGTCATATACGCCTCCGTTTTTCCTTTAAATATTTACCGATCTGCCGCGTTGCTCGACCCGGCACAGGCCGGTCAATTGGCGCGATAGCGTTCCTCGGCGAAGCGTAGGTTGCACACCTGCCAGAACGCCTGCATATAGCGCGCCTTGTCGTTGCGATAATCGATGTAAAAGGCATGCTCCCAGACATCGCAGGTGAGCAGGGCAATGCGCCCGTGTTTTAATGGATTGTCGGCGTCTTTGGTGGCGAGTATGGAGACCACGCCGGCACCATCCTTCACCAACCATACCCATCCCACCCCGAACAAGTCGGTGGCGGCCTGGTTGAATTGCGCCTTGAATTGATCATAGGAACCAAAACTCGAGTCGATGGCCTCGGCCAAGGGATCTTCCGGTTGTTGTTCACCGTTAGGCGTGAGACAGCGCCAGTAAAAGTTGTGGTTCCAGACCTGGGCGGCGTTGTTGAAAATCGGACCGATGGGGGCCGTGGTGATAATCGTTTCCAAGGACTGCGCGGCGAACTCTGTGTCTTTGATCAGCCCATTGAGTTTGGATACATATTTTTGATGATGTTTGTCATGATGAAACTCGAGGGTCTCGGCGCTGAGATAGGGTTCCAGGCCGTTTTTGGGATAGGGTAGGGATGGCAGTTCAATGGGCATGGTGCTCGCCTCCTTTAAGGGTTGCCATGGATTTGAATGGCGGTGTCATCGTGCGACATCTGTTCATAGATGCGCTCCACATCTTGCACTCGGCATAATTCGGTACCGCGGGTGAGGACCGCCCCCGCGGCTGCGGCCACAGCGTAGCCAAGCGCCTCTTGCATAGCGTTACCCTGCGCCAGCTTCAGGACCAGCAGGGCGACGAAACTGTCTCCGGCGCCGACGGGGCTGACGCCTTTTATGGCAGGTGGGCGGACCCGTATCTGTTGTTGCGGTGTGGCCAGGATGGCGCCCGCCTCACCCAAGGTGACGATCAGGGTCTCCATATTGCCTTGTGCCAACATGGCCGCGACTTGCTCGCGCCGCTGCGTCTCGTCTTCGGCCAGGGGTTCTCCCGCCAGGTCGGCGAATTCCCGTTGATTGGGTTTAATCAAATAGATCCCTTCATCCAGAGCGGCGCGCAGCGGCGCCCCCGAGGTATCCAGGATCAAGCGCATGTCGTGTCGATGGGCGAGATGGGCCACTCGGGCGTAGAACGTTTCATCCACGCCCGGTGGCAGGCTGCCGCTGGCCACCAGATAACGGGGCCGCGGTTGCAGTCGCAGCAACTCCTTCAGGCAGCGTTCGGCCTCGGCCTCGCTCAGGGGCGCACCGGGCATGACGAAGTGGTATAGCTCATCGGGTTGTTTTACATGCACGACAAAGTTCTGGCGTGGCTGCGCCGTTACCGGTACGGCGTGGTACTGAACATTCTCCCGCTCAAGCAGGTGGGACAGTCTCTCGCCCACCTCGCCCCCGGCGGGGAATACCGCCCGGACCTCGCCGCCGAAGCGGCGTATGACTCGAGCAACATTGATGCCGCCGCCGCCCGGATGATCAGTGCGGCTTGGGCTGCGCAGTTTCTTGCCCGGCTGTAGCTGTTCCACCTCGGCGATCACATCCACGGCGGGGTTCATGGTCAGTGTGGCGATAGGTTTCATATTTATAATTTGAGTGCTGTGGTGACATTCACACGCTGCTGCGTGATCCATGTTAGGTAAAGGCGCTAGATCAATTCCCGCACCTTGTCCGAGAGGGCGGTAAGCGCGATCTTCTTGCGGTTGGGTTGGCCCTTGATCAGGGCTTGGGCGAAATGCTTAGCGTCTTTTAAGTCCACCGATGGCGGCAGCGGCGGTTCGTGGGGATCGACCAAGGCCTCAACTAAGACCGGCCCGTCGGTGGCAAAGGCCCGCTCCAATGTCGCGCCGCAAGCGGCCGGATCCTCGATGTGAAAGGCGCTCACGCCGAAGCCCTTTGCCACACTGACGAAATCGATGGGTTGCAATTCACAACCGTATTCAGGATTACCCAGAAAGACCATCTGTTCCCACTTGATCATGCCCAGGGAATTGTTTTTGATCACTACGATCTTGACATCCAGTTGGTATTTGACACAGGTCGCCAGCTCGGCCATCAGCATGGATAGACCGCCGTCACCGACAAAGGCGACGCTGGGGCGATCAGGGTGGGCAATCTTGGCGGCGATGGCGTAGGGCAGGCCGTTGGCCATGCTGGCCAGGGTGCCGGAAAGAGAGTGCATCTGGCCGCGTTTGACCGGGATCTGACGGGCAAACCAGGTGGTAATGGTGCCTGAGTCGCAGGAGACGATGGCGTTGTCCGGCAGGCGTCGGCCAAGTTCCCAAGCCACCACCTGCGGCTTCATGGGTGTGTCCCGGACAGTGCCGCGGTCGCGCATCAGCGCCTGCCAATCCTCCATTCCCTGTTGTGCCCGTTCAAGAAAATCGCGTTTCTCCTGGTATTCCAGGAGCGGTAACAGCTCTTGCAGGGTACGGGCGCTGTCGCCGATCAATCCCACCTCGACGGGATAGCGCAGCCCCAGGCGGGCCGGGTCCAGTTCAATCTGTACCGCCCGCGCCTGACCGGGGGCAGGATAATATTCGATATAGGGGAAACTGCTGCCGACAATCAGCAGGGTATCGCAGTTTTCCAAGGCCTGTTGTGAGGGGCGGCTGCCCAGCATGCCCACCGGGCCGGTGGTGTAAGGACTGTCGTCGGGGACGCATGCCTTGCCCAATAAGGCCTTGGCGATGGGGGCGCCGAGTCGCTCCGCCAGTTCCAGTAGCTCGTCGGTGGCGCCCAAGGCGCCGCGGCCGGCGAGGATGACGATGCGTTCTCCGCTGTTGAGGATCGCCGCCGCCTGTTCCAGATCTTGGCGCGTGGGCAGTCGGGCTGTGCGGGCGAATTCATCGGAGCTGTGATAGGGGATGTTGCGCTTGGATCCCTTGCGTTCAGCCGGCGCGCTTTGCAGATCCACCGGAAAGGTCAGATGGCTCACCCCTTGATAGGCCAACGCTGTGCGGCAGGCCACGTCCACCATGTTCTCCACATGGGCGGCGCCCATGATGCGGGCGTTGAACTTGGCCACATCCATAAACAGTTTGTCCAATTCCACGTCCTGCTGAGTGCTGGTACCGATCAGGTCATGAAATTGCAGACCCGTCAGGGCCAGTACCGGCTGCCCGTCCAGTTTGGCATCGTAGAGACCGTTGAGTAGATGAATGCCGCCGGGACCGGAGGTGGCCAGGCAGACCCCCAGTCGACCGCTGTACTTGGCATAGGCGCAGGCCATGAAGGCGGCCGCCTCTTCATGGCGTACCTGGATGAATTGTATACGTTGACTGCATTTGCGCAGCGCTTCCATGAGGCCGTTGATGCCGTCGCCGGGCATGCCGAATACCACCTCTACACCCCAATCCAGCAGGCGTTCCACCAAGATATCTGCTGCGCTCTGCTTGGCCATGGGAAAATCTCCGTCGGGAATGAAAAGGTGACGTCCT
This sequence comes from Candidatus Tenderia electrophaga, assembly GCA_001447805.1. Taxonomy (NCBI): domain Bacteria; kingdom Pseudomonadati; phylum Pseudomonadota; class Gammaproteobacteria; order Tenderiales (SeqCode); family Tenderiaceae (SeqCode); genus Tenderia (SeqCode); species Tenderia electrophaga (SeqCode). The sequence continues at coordinate 2,797,552 of CP013099.1, read as the reverse complement.
TATCCGTCGGGACGCCGGAAGTGGCCAAGCCACCACGCCCATGGCGAGGCGAGTGGCGTCGCCAAACGGGGTTAGCGCTTGAGCTTGCCGCTGCTGCCCGACTCGAAGACGCTGTAAAACTCCGGCGGCAGCTGGTCCTTGATCTGGCGAATCTCGCCGGGGGACACGGCCTCCTGCAATACCTCCAGCACCACGCGCGAATGATAAACGGCGTCTTGCACGTCACTGTGTTCCCGGGCACTGATGCGACTGAAGAACGCATCTATATCGAATGTCTGGCCGCTGTCACCCTCGATCAGGTAATGGCCCACCTCCTGCGGCAGTTGTGCCGCCAAGTCCTTCCGTTCGCCTTCCGTCAGCCGCTCGCCCAGGGTGGTGAGGGTGGCGTGGGTCGCGCTTACTGCGGCCTGGGTGGTGCCCAACTGGGCGCGATCCTGAATCTGTCCGATGAAGTGGTGAAAGTCCATTAAAGTCACCCCCTGTTCGTGGTCTTGATTCAACATGCGATGTTGTGACTGAGCGTATAAGGCGTGCCGCAACGGAGCATTGAAAATTCGCAATTCCCGCGGTGTTCAAGTCGCCTCTTTTTCCCAGCCCAGGCGCAGGCCCTTCATCACCTGAACCCACACTAACGGCAGTAGGGAAAACCCCAGGCTCAACAGCCAGCCGCGCCAGTCGGGCGCCACCACGGTCAATACCTGGGCCAATAGGGGCAGATAAGCGGCGCCCAGCAACAATGCGACACCGATGAACAAGGCCAGCCACACATAGGGGTTGCGACTGATCTCGTTGAGCAGCAGGGGAGAGGCGGGATTGCGCATATTGAAGACGTGCCAGAGGCGGGCGAAGCCGAAGGTAAGAAAACCGATGGTCACCGCCTCGGCCTCTGTTAGTTCCAGTACTTGCAGGGCGATGGCAAAGGCGCTCAACACCGCCGCGGCGATCAAGGCACCGTAGGCGACGATGGCGAGCCAGTGACGCCGCAGCAACAGTGGTTCGCCACTGGCGCGAGGTGGCTGGTCCATGACGCCGGGTTCGCTGCGGCTCAATCCCAGGGCCAGTGCCGGCATGACATCGGAAATGAAATTGATATACAGGATCTGCAAGGGCAGCATGGGCAGGGGCGCGGCCACCAGGGCGGCGGCGGAAATGGCCATGATCTCGCCCAGGTTGCCCGATAACAGATAGACGATGAAGCGGCGGATGTTGGCGAAAATGTTACGCCCCTGTTCGACGGCGACGACGATGGTGTCGAAGGCGTCGTCCTTGAGCACAATGTCGGCGGTCTCGCGCGCCACCTCGGTGCCGCGCTGGCCCATGGCGATGCCGATGTCGGCCTTCTTCAGGCCCGGGGCGTCGTTCACGCCGTCGCCCGTCATCCCGACCACATAGCCGGCCTGTTGATAGAGGCGGATCAACCCCAGCTTTTGTTCCGGACTGATGCGGGCATAGACCGAGGTGTCGAGCAATTCACTGCGCCGCGATTCCGCCATCTTATCCGGCGCCTCCAGGGCCGGCAGCTCGGCGGCCTGCACCACCCGGTCGGGACCATCCAGCCCGATCTCCCGCGCAATGGCGCCGGCGGTGGCGGCATGATCCCCGGTGCCCATGACTACGCGGATACCGGCATGTTGACAGGCGGCGATGGCCTGTTTGATCCCGGTCCGTGGCGGGTCGTAGAGCCCCGCCAGGCCGATCAGGGTCAGATTTTCATAGGGTTCGGCCTGCTCCTCGGCGACGCGTTTCCGGGCCAGGGCCAGTAGGCGCAGTCCCTGGCTGGCCAGTTCCTCGCTGTGCTGTTGCCATTGGCGCCGTTGTTCGTCGTCCAAGTCGCGTTCACCGTCATCGCAGAGCAGGTGGGTGCAGGCTGGCAGCACCGCCTCCGGGGCCCCTTTCACCGCCACGCATACATCCTCATCGCAGCGGTGATAGGTCGCCATCATCTTCACCTGCGGATCGAAGCTCACCTCGCGCAGCTCGGGGTAATCTTCCAGCAATGCTCGGCGTTGCAGGCCGGCACCGGCGGCCGCCTCCAACAGGGCCACCTCGGTGGGATCGCCCACCGCCTCATCTTCATCCAGGGCGGCGTTGTTACACAGCGCGGCCACCTCCAGGGCGGCCTGTAGGGCAGGGCATTGACTCGCTTCGACCCGGTTGTCGTCCCGGCACCACGTGTCGTCTTCGCGCTGCAGGATACCGGTGTCCAGTGCCAATTGCTGCAGCCGCATGCGGTTTTCGGTGAGGGTGCCGGTCTTGTCGGTGAAGATCAGACTGGTCGCGCCCAGGGTCTCCACCGCGGAGAGCTGCTTGACCACGGCATTACGTCGCGCCATGCGTTGCATGCCGCGTGCCAGGGCCAGGGTGGAGACCACCGGCAGCCCCTCGGGTACCGCGGCGATGGCCAAGGCGATGGCGGTCTCCACCATGATGAGCCAGTCCTTGCCCGCCAGCAGTCCGACCCCCGCGACCACTACGGCGATGGCCAAAGTGATCCAGGCCAGGCGCCGCCCCAGGGCATCGAGCCGTTTTTCCAGCGGGGTGGCGGCCTGCTCGGCCTGTTCCACCAGCTCGGAGATATGGCCCAGCTCGGTGTCCATGGCGGTGGCCACCACCACCCCGCTGCCCGAGCCCTGGGTCACTGCGGTGCCCTTGTACGCCATGTTGCTGCGCTCACCCAGGGGGATGTCGTCCCCGGAGAGGGGCTCCACCTGTTTGTTGACCGCCACCGATTCCCCGGTCAGGGCGGCTTCATCGCATTGTAGTTTGTTACTCTCCAGCAGGCGCAGGTCGGCGGCTACCATGTCGCCGGCCTCCAGCAGCACGATGTCGCCCGGCACCAGAGCACCGGCCGTCAGCTGTTGCACCTTGCCCTCGCGACATACCCGCGCCTGGATCTTGCCCATGCGTTGCAAGGCCTCCATGGCGCGGGTGGCGCGCCACTCCATAAAGAAGCCGATGACGGTGTTGACCAATACCGCGGCAGCGATGGCGAGGGCCTCCAACACACGGGCGAAGGCGGCCGCTGCCAGCGCGGCGCTGATCAACAATATGACTACCACGCTCTCCAGCTGCTTCAGCAGGATGCGCCAGGCGGGACGCGTGCCGGCGCGCCGCAGCCGGTTGGGCCCGTATTCCCGCTGTCGCTGTTCTATCTGCTGGGACGACAGCCCCTGCGCGGCGGAGACGTCTTGTTGCTGCAGGACCTGCTCGGCCGTTTGTCGATAGGGTTCGCTCATGGATTCGCCGCGCGAGGGGTCGGCAATTATTCGGGTACGGTATTCCGGGGTTCGCCGCGAATATAGGCGGCGATATTGTCGCGGGTCGTATCAAGGATGCGCTGCACCGCCTCGGTGGTGTTGAAGGCATTGTGGGGCGTGATGATGACGTTGTTCATATGCAGCAAAATGTGGTCGGCCAGCAGATCACTCAGGTCATGGCGTTGGGAGAATACCGCGCGCAGCAGCTCGGCCTCTTCACGGATCACTGGTTCCTCGGCCAGCACATCCAGCCCGGCCGCCTTGATCTTGCCCTCGGCCAGGGCGTGGAGCAGGGCATTGACATCCACTACCGTACCGCGCGAGGTGTTGATCAGCACCGCGCCGTCTTTCATGGCGGCAAAGGCCGCCTGATCGATGAGATGATGAGTGGCCTGGTTGCCCGGCACGTGCAGGGTGATCACGTCGGCGCGGCCGAGTAGTTGCTCCATGGCGAGATATTCAAAGTTCCACTCCGCGGCGAACTGCTCGTCTGGATGCAGGTCATAGGCCACCACCTCCATACCGAATCCCTGGGCGATCTTGATGACATGGCGGCCGATATTGCCGCTGCCGATGACCCCCAGGGTCTTACCCATGAGATCGAAGCCGCGCAGACCATCATTGGTAAAATCGCCCTTGCGGGTACGGTCCACCGATTCGCCTAGCCGATGGCTGATGGCCAGCAGCAGGGCGAATACGTGTTCGGCCACGGTGTTCTCGCCGTAGGTCGGTACGTTGCACACCATGATGTCATGCTCACGACAATAGTCCAGGTCGATATGATCGAAACCGGTGGAGCGGGTGGTGATCATCTTCAGCTGGGGGAGTTTCTGCAACACCTGGGCATCCAGCTTGGAATAGAGAAAGGTCGAGATCACTTCGGTCTCGGCATAGTCCGAGGCGTTGTCCATGCGCAGGGGGTGTTCCTCAAAGACAAGCCGGTGCTGTTCCTGCAATGGGGCAAAGGCCTGGCATTCCCATTGTTCGATCTCAAACAGAGTGATGTGCATTGGATCTTCCTTGTGATTCATATGTATCACCATCGGCCCGGCGTCGCAGTCACCGCCTGAGCAGCACAGGGAACATTCAAACAACTGGCTCGGAAGGTGGCATTGACAATGGTCAATTTTCACCCGGCTGCCCGGTTTGCGGAGCAGGAGAAACGGCGCTTTAGACCCGCCTGGTTTTTTCCTCCCCTCGCCGGGGCGGGCTGGGGCCACTCAATCCCGCATCTTGTCCAGCGCTTTGCGCACCCCCTCGATGCTGACGGCGTGACGGCGAATGTCGGCCCACGGGTCGCCCTTTTGACCCAAACGTCGCAGAATGTTCTTGATATGCCAGCCCTGAGGATCGAGCCCGCTGTCGTCCAATTCGTCCAGGTCCAGCGGCGTGGCCACCGGGGCGCCGGGCTTGGCGCGCACCGCATAGGGCAGCACTGCGGTCTGACCATAGGCGTTGCGCATCACATCCAGATAGATGCGGCCTTGGCGTTTGTCCTTGCGCTGCTCCACCGTCAAGTCGTCACTGTGTTGCTGCGCCAGGTGCTGGGCCATGGCCTGGGCCAGGTCGCGCACCGCGTCGAACTGCTGCCCGCGCCGTAACGGCGCCACGACATGCAGGCCGCGCGAGCCGGTGGTCATGGCATAGGGCGTCAGGTTTAGCTGCTGCATCAGCGCCGCCACCTGCCGGGCGGCGCGGCGCACGGTGCCAAAATCCTTGTGCGCCGGATCGAGATCGAAGATGAGGCGATCCGGACGGGTCAGGCGGGGCGCCCGGGACAGCCAGCCGTGCAGGGTAATCACCCCCTGGTTGGCGAGATAGACCAGGGTCGCCTGATTGTTGCACAGCACGTGGTCCACGGCCTTTTCATCCTCGTGGCTGTCCTCGACCCGCGCTGTCTTGCGGCTTTGGATCCAATCGGGAAAATAATCGCTGCGTTGCTGCTGGTAAAAGCCGTCTTGGTCGATGCCGTCGGGAAAGCGGTGCAGGGTCAGGGGACGGTCCTTGGCATGGGGCACCAACCACTCGGCCACCGCGCTGTAGTAGTCGATAAGATCCCCTTTGCTAATCCCGGCGTCGGGAAAAAATACCTTGTCGGTATTGGAGAGTTCCACCGTGTAGCGACCGAAGCGTGCCACCTCAGCTTACTCCGGCGTCTCGCGCACCACCTGGGTGGCGGCCTTGTCGTGACGCAATCCCACAAAGCGCGGATGGCGCAGGCGCTGATCCGCGGTCCATTCGGTGAAGCCGATCTCGGCCACCAGCGTGGGTTTGACCCAGTGTACGTCCTTGCCGGCCTGGTTGGGGGTCTCGGCATAGGGGCAGTCATCCTGTTGCATAGATTTAAGCGTCTCGCCCAACTGTTTCAGGGTTTTGTCATCGAAGCCGGTGCCCACCTTGCCGGCATAGCGCAGTTGCTTGTGGTGATAGTAGCCCAGCAACAGGGCGCCGAAGCCGATGCGACTGCCTTGGGGGTCGGTATAGCCGGCGATCACCAGCTCCTGGCGCTTGACGCACTTGAACTTCAGCCAGTGCTTGGAGCGGCTGTGGACATAGGGGCTGTCGGCGCGCTTGGCGATCAAGCCCTCCCAGCCCTTGTCGCAGGCCTCCTGATAGTAGGCTTCGCCGCATTCGTTGCGGTGGGCGGTAAACCGTAACGGGTCCTTGAAGTCGAAACAACGCCGCAACAGCTGCTTGCGCCTGCGCAGGGGCAAGCCCGTCAGATCGGCGTTGTCCAGATAGAGCAGGTCAAAGAGATAGAGATAGACCTTGATGCCGCTGGCGCGCGCCGCGTCGGGGTCGTCGATGCCGATGCGTCCCTGCAAGCGGGAGAAACTAGTGCGCCTACCCTCGAAGGCGACGATCTCGCCGTCGACGATGTAGTGCTCGGGTCCTTCCTGGGACAGCGCGCGGACCAGTTCGGGATAGGTGTCGTTGAGGTCCTGCCGGTTGCGCGACAGGATATGCAAGCGGCTTTTGCGTCGGAACACCAGGCAGCGTTCGCCGTCCAGCTTGCGTTCGAAGATCCAATCGTCAGCGGAGAAACGCGCATCGGTGAGGGTGGCCAACATGGGCTCGGTCCATTTGGGCATGGTCTTTCGTGTTAGGGCCTGGCGTTGCGCCGCGCTCAATTGGTCGCGCCAGTCAGTCATCCTCGTCTGCCTCGGCGGCGATCTGCTTCAAGCTGCGCCCGCTCTTGACCGAGTCGGGTTCAGTGCTGACGGGGTTGCGCCGGGCGTCGGCCGCCGCGTCATCCATCTTGATCACCAGCCAGCGCGGTTTTTTGCCCCCTTGGGTGCGCTTCAGGGCATAGCCCCCCTGGAGCTTCTGACCCTCCAGCCAGACCTCAATCAGGCCGTCGCTCAAGGCGTCTTCCATGCGCTGGCTATCGGGACCCTTACGCGCCTTGAGATTCCTGTAGTGGCCGGTATCCCAGACCATCACCGTGCCAGCGCCATATTCCCCGGCGGGGATGACGCCCTCGAAGTCGATGTAGCCGCGCGGATGGTCCTCGGTTTGGATGGCCAAACGTTTTTCGCCGGGGTCGGTGGACAGGCCCTTGGGCACCGCCCAAGAGACCAGTACACCGCCGAATTCCAGACGAAAATCGTAATGCAGGCTGGAGGCCTCGTGTTTTTGAATGACAAAGCGCCGCCCGCCGCTCTGTCCATCGCCGCCTTGGGGCTCTTGGGTCTTGCTGAAGTCGCGTTTGCTGCGATAGCCCTTAAGTTTATCGTTCATAGTCTTGGCGAGACGACGCGTCCGTTGAGTTGTATTGAGCCTAGCAAGAGTGGAACAACGACACATTAAGATATGTCAATGTCGGCATTACCGGTCGGGCGGCCTAAACGCCGGTAGCCGCGCGTCATTGATATTTGTCAATGAAACCACGGCCGGGCGGCGCTACGTTTGGACTCCATGATGCATAGCTATAGACACATCTTGTGTGCCACCGACTTTTCCGCCGCCAGCGACCTGGCCTGTGCCCGGGCGGCGGCATTGAATGAGTGTTTCGGTGCGCAACTGACCCTGCTCCATGTCGTGGAAAACTTTCCCGAACGCCGTTCCAATCAGGTCATCGCACCGGAAGACGCGGATCCGCAGCAGTACCGTGAAGACGAGGCCCGCCGGCGCTTGCGTGAACAGGTCGATCGGGTCGGCTTCAAGCCGACTCATCAACAGGTGAAATTCACCACCGAGTCGGCGTGGCACGCGATTGCCGACTATGCCCAGGCGCATCAGATCGATCTTGTGGTGCTGGCCGAACACGAACAGCGCGGCTTGAAGGCGCTGCTGCCCACGGCCATCGAACACCTGCCCCAGACGCAGGTTTGCGATGTGTTGATTGTGCCGATGCGTCGGGGCGTTGGCTGAGGAGCGGTGAGCAATCACCGGTAACTACAAATAAATAAGGAGGATGCAATGAAGCTAACACAGAGTATGTTTATGGGAAGTGCCCTGGCGATCGCGGCACTGGGCTCCAATGGAGCATTGGCGCAAGAAATGCCGGAGATAGCCACCAAGTCGGGGTGTACCGCCTGTCATGCTGTCGACAAAAAGGTGGTCGGACCTGCGTGGGCCTGGGTCGCGCATCGCTATCAGGACCAGGACCAGGCCGAGGCCAAAAAGACGCTCTTGGCGCAGATGGAAAAGGGGGGTAAGGGTAAGTGGACTGAATACACCGGCGGTGTGCCTATGCCGCCCTATGGACCGCGCACCACGGCGGAGCAACGGGATCAGTTGGCGGAGTTCATTCTCGGTCTGGATCCGGTGAAGCCCCCTAACGACTAGATCTCGTCGCATCCCGCCGAGCTGCATCGGCGGTTGTCGTCTCAGGGATCGGCCGCGCGCGTGTTGGTTAAGCGCCCGACCCCGATGTGCCGAGCGATGCCGATTGTCCCCGCAGTACGCCCGCACCGGCGCAGCGTCGCCCCGGTGCGGGCCGTCATCTCTGCCTGCCTCCCGGAATAGTGCCGTTACGTCGCGAATCGTCCCGTTCAAAAGGCTTATTTCAGCGGAGTGGAAGTCAGATTCACAATACCACTTTATGCGCTGATAATATCGGGTGCGCAGATTTAATATGATGTTGCGCCAAGGAGTATGCGCGACTTATCACGGTGATAAAGTGGCAGCGATAGAGGCGACAAATAGAGTCCGCACGGCGCTGATTTGAATCCGGTAGAATAAGCTAGGGGAGGCCGTTATATTGCCGCAGGCAGTTGCATACGCGCCATGCACGGGGGACAGTGAAACGATGGAAAAAGCAGCAGATGGCCGATGAACGGGAGGATGATTCCGAAAACTCCGTGCCGGAAGGCGACAGCCGGTCAGATACGCACGCAGCGCTGCAAGATCCGGATGCGCCGCATCATGAGTCCGGCGATCAAGCCGACGGTGATATAACAGAAAGCCCCTTTCCCGTCGTCGGTGTGGTGGCTTCCGCGGGGGGGGTGGAGGCCTTTAAATCGTTCTTCAAGGCCATGCCGGGTGACAGCGGTATGGCCTTTGTGCTGGTGCCCCATCTCGATCCCAGCCACGAAAGCATGATGGCGACGCTGGTGGGCCGAACAACCGATATGCCGGTGTCCGAGGCGCAAGACGGACAACGCTTGGCGCCCAACCATGTCTATGTCATCCCCCCCGATCATTTTCTCAGCCTTGATCAAGGTGTGATCCGTTTGCGCCGGCCAGCCCAGAAAAGCGCCAGTGATCTGCCCATCGACCCCTTTTTGCGCTCACTGGCGGACGATCAACATGAATGGGCCATCGGCATTATTCTGTCAGGCACCGGCAGCTACGGCAGCGCGGGCTTGAAGGCGATCAAGGGTGCCGGTGGTATGGTCATGGTGCAGGAGCCGTCCAGCGCCGAGTACGAGTCCATGCCCACGAGCGCCATTGACACGGGTCTGGCGGATTATGTGTTGGCGCCCGAACAGATGCCCAAGGCGCTGCTTGACTATGTGCGCCATTTTCCTATTGAGACCGAGGAGGCGGTCCAATCCCCTGATGTAGAGCAAGACCTGAGCCAGGTGTTGGCATTGATTCAGGCGCGCACCCGTTTCGATTTCCGCGCCTATCGCAAACGCATGGTGCTGCGCCGCGTGCTGCGGCGTATGGGGATTAACCATCTAGACACGCTGAGCGACTATGCGGCGCTGTTGCGCGACCAACCGGATGAGCTGCAGCGCTTGTGTAAAGACCTGCTTATCAGCGTCACCGCCTTTTTTCGTAATCCTGAGATGTATGAGGTGCTGCAAACCCTGGTGTTGCCGGACTTGATCGAGGGGCGCGCTGCGGATGCGCCGATACGTGTCTGGGTGCCGGGCTGCGCCACCGGCGAAGAGGCGTATTCCATCGCCATCCTGCTGCTCGAGGCGCTCAACGCCGCGGGCAAGACCTGCCCGGTGCAGGTGTTCGCCACCGACGTGGATGAGAACGCCCTCGAAGTCGGCCGTCGCGGCGTCTATCCGGAGAGTGTGGTCAACGATCTGGGGGGCGGGCGGGTTGAGCATTTTTTTACCAAGGTCGACGGTCACAAGCGGCAGGTCAAGAAGTTCTTACGAGAGGCGGTGCTGTTCGCGCCACAGAACCTGCTTACCGATGCGCCGTTTTCCCGACTCGATCTGGTGAGTTGCCGCAATCTTCTCATCTATCTGGAATCCCAGGTCCAGCAGATGTTGTTGCAGCTGTTTCATTTCGCGCTCAAAGAGGGCGGCTTCCTGATGTTGGGTTCGTCCGAGAGCATCGGCCGACAGGTGGATCTGTTTCAGCCGGTGTCGCGCAAGTGGCGTATTTTTCGTCGTCTCAGCGCGGCGCGGCGGGTGCATGCCAATTTTCCCATCCAGCCGGGAGAGCGCCGCGCCGAGCAGGACCGCGCGTCGCCGCCGGTGCAGCGGCAGGCCAATGCGCTGCAAGAACTCACCCGCAAGATCTTGGTGGAGAAGTACGCCCCGGCGGCGGTGGTGATCGACACGCGCTTCCACGTGCTGCACTACTCGGGGCCGACTCATCTATATCTGCAGCAGCCCGACGGGCCGCCGTGCAGTGATTTGCTCAGCCTGGCCTATGCGGGCTTGCGGCCCCGTATTCGTGCCGTGGTGCAGGGCGCGCTGGGCGACAAGCAGCATATCGAAATTCAGGATTTACACATCAAGCGCGACGGCCGCAACGTGCCGGTCCGGATGCGCGTTCAAGCGTTGCCGGACCGGCGCCTGGGCGACAAGCTGTTCCTGATTACATTCCAGGACGAACCGCAAACGCTGCCCGGCCCGGCGCCGGCGGCCGCCGCTCATCCGGATGCCAGCGACCAGTCCTTGGTGCAGCAACTGGAGTTTGAACTCAAGTCCACCCGCGAGGAATTGCAGAGCACCATCGAGGAGCTGGAAAGCAGCAATGAAGAACTCAAGGTCTCCAACGAAGAGGTCATGTCGATCAACGAGGAACTGCAGTCCACCAATGAAGAGCTGGAGAGTTCCAAGGAGGAATTGCAGTCCCTCAACGAAGAGTTGAGCACGGTCAACAATCAGCTGCAGGACAAGGTCGAGGAGCTGGAAAGTTCCAATAACGACATGGACAACCTCATCGCCAGCGTCGATACCGCGATATTGTTCTTGGCGCCGGACCATACCATTCAGCGTTTCACACCCAGTGCTACGCGCTTATTCAATCTTATTGACAGTGATCTCGGACGTCCCCTGAGTGATATCAGTTACCGCTGCCAAGACGCCGATCTGGAGCAGGACATCCGCCAGGTGTTGAATCATGTCGCTCCCATCAGCAAAGAGGTGCAGGGGCAGGATGATCATTGGTATCTGCGTCAAATCACCTCCTACCGGCGCCATGACGGGCGTGTCGACGGGGTGGTGCTGACATTTACCGACATCACCCAGCTCAAGCAAACCGAGCTGGAGCTGCGCGAGATGGCCCGGACCCTGGAGCAGCGCGTGGTCACGCGCACCGCCGAGCTGGAGGATGAAATCCAGGAACGGCGTGTGGCGCAAGAATCTCTGGCGAAACGCGAATGGGAGTTTCGCGCAATCTTCGCTGATGCGCCTGTGGGGATGTGCCAGGTCGAGCCGCAGAGCGGCCGCCTGCTTGTGGTGAATGCGCGCTTTCGTCAAATGACGGGCTATAGGGACGCCGACTTGCAACAGCGCAGTTTCGTCGATTTGCTCCACCCCGATGACCGGCCTGTCTACTTCGAGCAGCTGTCCGGCGCGGCGCAGGACGCGCGCGCGGTATATCAGTGCGAACAGCGTTTCCTGCACCACGACGGCAATGTCGTCTGGGGTGAGGTAAAGACGATTATGGTGCGTGACGCCGAAGGCGTGCCCCTGTACGCAATTATCGCGGTGGCCGATATCAGCCAGCGCAAGGCCTTGGAGTTGAACTTGGCGGAGCGCCGTGAACAACTGGAGGCAGAACGCAATTTCAAGGATGTTGTGTTGGATACCGTGGGCAGTTTGATCATCGTGATCGATCAAGATGAAAAGCTGGTTCAATTCAACCCGGCTTGCGAGAGCCTGACCGGGCACCGCTTCGACGCCCTAAAGGGAACCGATGCGTGGTGGAAACTGATTCCCGCGGACGAAGCCGATTCCGTCAGGTCCGTGGTAGATCGCCTGGCCGCCGGTGAACGGCTGGTGGTCAACGAGAACCACTGGTTCACAAAAGGGGGCGACATGCGCCTCATCAGCTGGCGCTCGACGGCCATTCGTAATACGGCCGGTGAGATCCAGTGTATCGTCGGCTCCGGCACGGATGTGACCGAACAGCGCAAGGCGGAATCCGAGGCGCGCCAGCATCTGGAGGAGGCGTCCCGGCTGCAACGCCTGCAGACCGCCAACGAGCTGGCCACCACCTTGGCCCACGAACTTAACCAGCCGCTCGCCACCATTATCATGCATGCCGACAGTAGTGAGCGGTTGTTGCATCATCCGCCCCTGGATCCGGAGCAGATCGGTAAAAAAGTGCGCGATATCAGCGAACAGGCCATGCATGCCGGCGAGATCATTCGGCGCTTGCGCAAATTCGTCGGTCGCAATGGCAGCGAACGGGTCCCGATGGATTTGAACGGGGTGATCCGACGCGCCTGCGGCTTGATGAAATCGAAGGCATTGGCCTGTGGTATTAACATTCGCCTGAAACTGGACGACACGTTGCCGCCGGTCTTGGCGGACGAGGTGCACATCGAACAGGTCGTACTTAACCTGCTGCGTAACGCCATCGAAGCCATTTACGGCGCGCAAATGACAGGAGGGGTTATTACCGTGTATTCACGTGCAGTGAACGAGGCGGCCCAGGTCAGCGTCGTCGACACCGGGCCCGGCCTCGATGAGAACACGGCCGCGGGGCTGTTCGAGAAACTTGCCAGTGACAAGCCCTATGGCCTGGGGGTTGGGCTGCGCATCAGCCTCAGTCTGATCCAATCCAGCGGCGGCCGGCTGTGGGTTGAACCACAACAACCGGGCGGTATATTTCATTTCCGCCTGCCCTTTGCGCCATGACGGGAACGGTTTATATCGTTGAAGATGATGCGGCCCTGCGCGATGCCTTATGCCAATTGTTGGAGGAGGCCGGGTTTAGGGTGCAGACCTATGCCGACGGCCCCGCCTTTTTGGCGCAATTTGACGCGGATTGCCACGGTTGTGTCATCCTGGACATGGCCATGCCCGGTCTGAGCGGCGCCGAAGTGCAGGCGGCGATGACCGAGACCGGGCACCGCATCCCCGTTATATTCCTCACCGGTCACGGCACCATCCCGATGGCGGTCCAGGCCTTACAGGCGGGTGCGGTGGATTTTCTGGAAAAGCCGGTCCGGGGCAAGGTGTTGCTGGAGCGGGTGCGCGGGGCCCTGGCACTGGCGGAGGACCGGCGTGAATCAACACAACAGCAATGGCACGCCCAACAATCCTATGAGCGCCTGACGCCGAGAGAACGACAGGTCATGTCGCATGTCACGGAGGGGCTGTCCAGCAAGGAGATCGCGCGCGCGCTGGATCTCAGCCCCCGTACCGTGGAGGTGCACCGTGCCAACATCATGCGCAAACTGGGTGCCAGCAACCTTGCCGAGCTGATCAAGCTCTCGGATTTGTGTCCAACCAAGACACGCTGAATTCTCTAGCCTTTTAGTCAAACAAGGTGTTCAGCGATTTACGTAATCCTACTTAGGATTCGTCCCAGTATCCATCCCCTCCATAGTCTAATAGCCTTGTTGAGGCTGGGGAGTTGCAGTGTCCCCGGCGGCTGGGTCTCGGCACAGGATGCCTGGGCCGGCGTGATCACTGAGGCGCATAAACTAGGAGGCACGGAAGCAAATGGTAGGGTCAGGGAAGAGGCTATGGCAGTCGGCAGAGATCAAGGCGCAATCGCCAGTGCACGGCGAATGCATGGAGCACCGGCTGGATCCCAGGCAATCCGCTTGGGCCTTCGTCAACGTGTATTGCCGTGCCGATGCGGGCGTGACCGGGCTGATGTACAACATCAGCGGCGAGGGTATGTTCGTTCTGAGCAAGGCCCGCGTACGTCGCTGTGAATGCGTCGATATTCTGGTGCGGGTGGGGACGGATGCGGAGGACTGGTTGTGTCTGCCGGCCATGGTGGTGCACCGCGCCAGCAGCGGATTCGGGGTCATGTTCAGGCCCCTGGACGAGCCGGCGCGTAAAGTGGTCGAACAGCTTCTTCGCCCGCCTTTGGAGGCGCTTGAAGCGCCTGGCGAGGCGGGGCTGTCCAATGAAACGGGTCAGCGTCGCTTGGCCATAGGTGGGGAGAATGGCCGTGATTAACGCCGTAGAGAGTGGCGTCAGTGACGCAACATCTTTGATTGCGGACTGTCGCGCAAAACAGTTTTGCGCCAAAGACGTTCTGTATCGGGAGGGTGGCACGGCCGCAGGCGTCTATCGGATTCGTGCGGGTATGGTGAAGTTGCTCAGCTATCTCCCCAATGGCCGGGCGCGCATCATACGCCTGCATTCGCCCGATCATTGGATCGGGCTGGAAAGCATCCTTGGCCAGCCCTACGAGCACACCGCCGTGGCCGTGGAGGATGTGGATGCCCAGTTCGTCTCCCTGGAAAAGCTACGCCTGCTCAGGTGTCAGGAGCCGGCCCAGTTCGCGGAAATATTGACCCAGGTCTATGCCCACCTGGTCGAGGCGGACCGTTGGATCGCCGAGTTCTCCACCGGTGGCATCAAGCCACGGGTGGCACGGCTGATCGAGTTCCTGTCCAGATTCGAACGCAGCGCGGCAGCCGGTGTGGTGGAATTATTGACGGTGCATGAAATGGCGGACATCCTGGGCGTGACGGCGGAAAGCGTGAGTCGCACCCTGGCCCTGTTCAAGCGCAGTCAAATCCTGACCAAGCAGGGCAGCGGACATACCTATACGTTCGACAGCCGCAAATTGCGCTATGTCGCTCAGGAGTGATCACCGGCGACCGCTTCACAACTGGAATTCACGCAACTCGCCCGGGCGCAGCCGGTGAATCTGCGTACCGATTCCCAGCTTGATCGTCTGCCCGGTGGTCGGATCGGCACTGATGCGCAGGGCGGTGGGGCTGATCCACAGTTCCAAGATCTGTTGGCGATAGCGAATGTTGAGCGTCAAGCGCTTGAGTCCTTCGGGCAGGCGTGGATTTAGCCAAAGCACATCCCCGCGGGTCTCGATGCCGGTGAAGCAACGTTGGACCAGGTCGACGGTGCCGGCCATGGCGCCGCAGTGGATGCCCTCCGGGGTTGTGCCGCCCTGGACGTCGGCCACGTCGCTCTCCAAGGCCTGCATAAACAGGGGCCAGGCCCCCGGGCGGTCGGCCCGCGCCAGCACCCAGGCATGGACCACCCGGCTGAGGGTGGAGCCGTGGCAGGTGCGCTGCACGTAATAGTCGATATTGCGCGGGATGGTCTCATATTCGAAGGGGTAGCCCAGGCGTGAGAACAACGCCCCCAGTTCTTCGGCGGAGAACAGGTAAAACAGCATCAAGACGTCCGCCTGTTTAGAGACCTGATAGCGGTTTGGCGTATCGTCTTCGGCCTCCAGGATGCGGTCCAGCCGCTGTATGTCGCCGTATTTCCTGCGATAGCCCTCCCAGTCGAACGCCGCCAATTGGTCATAGCCGTCGAACTGGCTGATGATGCCGTCATCATGAAACGGGATATACATGCGCCGGCTCACCTGCTCCCAGTGCGCCAATTCCTCGCTGGCGAGGTTCAGCGCCTGACACAGTTCAGCGAAGCGTTGGCTGGGTAAGATGTCGCGCATCTCCAAGGCGCGCAGTAGCACCCACGCGGCCATCACGTTGGTATAGGCGTTGTTGTTCACGCCGGGCTGTTCGCTGCCCGGGTAGGCATCATGATATTCGTCCGGCCCCATGACAGCGTGAATCTCATAGCGCTCCAGGGAGTCATTATAGGAGGCCAGGCTGGCCCAGAAGCGGGCGATCTCCAGGATCATTTCGGCACCGTAGCAGGACAGAAACTCAACATCGCAGGTCACTTGATAATACTGCCAGACGTTATAGGCGATGGCGGCGTTGATATGACGCTGCAGATGGGAGTTGTCCGGGATCCAGTTGCCCGACTTCGGGTTCAGGTGCAGATGTTGACTCTCTTCTCGACCATTGCTGCCGCTTTGCCAGGGGTACATGGCGCCTTGATACCCGGCCCTTCGGGCCGCCGCGCGCGCTTCCCCCAGGCGACGATGGCGATAGCGCAGCAGGGCACGGGTGATCTCGGGCATGCGCAGGTTGAACAGGGGAAAGACGAACAGCTCGTCCCAGAAGATATGACCGCGATAGGCCTCGCCGTGCAGACCGCGTGCGGGCACGCCCACGTCCAAATCCATGACATGGGGGGAGGTGGTCTGCAGCAAGTGCAAGATATGCAGGCGCAGCACCTGTTTGGTGCGGGACTCCACGCGCGGATCGTCATGGAGTATATCGACATCAAAGCGCTGCCATAGCTGCTTCCACAGGGTGATATGCCTTGCCGCCAGTTCATCATAGTCCTGGTCGACGGACACCGCCTTGCGCGCCTCCAGCCCCGTCTCGCTAATGGCGTGATCACGCGAGGTATAGAGGGCGATGAGCTTGTCGATCCTGAGCGCTCGTTCGGGATCGAGTTCGAGGTGATAGCGATGGGCGATGTAGCCGTCCCGGCGTTCGATGTCCGGTGCGGGCGTGATGCGTGTGTCACCGCGCCACAAGCGCGTGCGCACGGCTTGAGCAATCCGTATATGCGACTGCGTGGTTGCCACCGTCAGGGCGAAGCTGTCGGGGTCGAGTGTCTCGCTGTTCACGCTACGCAGGTGCTGCTTGTTCAAGTCCTTGTAACGCGCCACGCCGGCGTTTAACACCCGGCCGTCCAGGGCGCTACGGATCTCGATGGTATCGGCCCAGTTTTCAGCGTGAATCACGGTGCTGAGAATCGCGAGGTGAGGCGAGTCCAAGGAGACCAGGCGTTGTTGTTCGATGCGGGTGAGACGACCCTGCGGATCGCAATAGCGCAGGCTGCGCTTGAGTATGCCGTGTTTGATCATCAACTGCTGGCGGTACTCTAGGATGTCGACGTCGGCGAGTCGAACCCAATCGCCGTCGTCGATGCGCCACTGCAACACCAAGCCGTTGGGGACATTGACCAGGCTTTCGTTTTCGATGGTCTCGCCGACGATCTCGGTGCGCAGGCGGTTATAGCATCCGGCGATATAGGTGCCCGGATAGTGCACCTCGTCGGCCCGGGATTCAGGCGCGGCCCCGCGCCAGGCAAAATAGCCGTTGCCCAGGGTGCACAAGGCCTCGCGCAAGGCCTCCTGCCCCGGCTCGAAGCCGTCATAATCCAGGGTCCAGTCGCTCATTTCGATTGCGATTCCAGGCGCTGGCCAAAGCGCTGCAGGAAGGTTTGTACGGCATCCACGTCGGCCAAACGGTAGCGGGCGCGGGTGGGCTGGTCGGCGGGTGCGACCAGGATGCCGACGCCTTCTCCTTTGATCTCACGAAAGGCATCTTCATCGGTGACGTCATCGCCCAGGTAAATGGGCCGGAAGCGCGCCGGGTCCAGATCCATCATCTGCATCAACCAGTGCAGGGCCTTGCCCTTGTCCCAATCGATGTCGGGGCGCAGCTCCAGGATCATTTTGCCGGTACTGAGCCGCAGGCCTTCGACGGCGCTGTGAATCTGTTTGACAGTCTGCTTTATCTCGTTAACCGCGTCATCATTATCCACCTGGCGGTAATGGACGGCGATGGCGAAACGCTTGCGCTCCACCAGACAGCCCTGGATGTCGCCTATCTGATCGTTCAGCTGGCGCTGCGCCTGATCCAGTTTGGGCAGGTAGGCGCCGCCTTCCTGATATTCGTCGTGCTGACCGCCGGGACCGGTAAGTTCGAAGCCATGGCTGCCCGCATACCAGATACCCTCGATGCCCATGCGTCGGCGCACGTCGGCCAGATCACGGCCGCTGATTACCGCCAGCTCGCATAGGCCGGCAAGGTGTTGGAGGGTGGTGCGCATGGTCGTGCTCAGCGCGGCCTGGTCCGGCTGCGAGACGATGGGCGTCAGCGTGCCATCGAAGTCGAGGAACAGGGCCACGTCGCCGTCTGCGTCCGGAACAATACGGTCCAGGCTGTCCAGGGCCGAGGGCAGGGCGGGATGCGGTTTGTCGCTGTGATCGGCGCACAGCACCACCTCGCCCAGGTCCTCAACCACCGTGTCGGCACCGTGCTCGCGCAGGTCCTTGGCCTGACCCGCCCGGTCGACGCCGATGACATGGGCGTACCCGGCGGCATGGGCGGCCGCCACCCCGGCGGTGGCGTCCTCGATGCCGAGGCAGCGGTGCGGCGCTATGGCCAGTCGCCGGGCGGCCTCCCGAAACATGTCGGGCGCGGGTTTGCCGGCCAGCGCGTCACGCTGAAGGTCTCTGCCGTCGACGCGGGCATCAAACAGGTCGGCGACATCCGCCGCCTCAAGTACGGCCGCGCAGTTGCGACTGGACGAGACCACCGCGATGCCCAGACCGGCCTGACGCAGACGGCGAATGAATTGCAGAGTGGAGCTGTAGACCTCGACACCTTGATGACGCAGCAGGTCCAGGAACAGCCGGTTCTTGCGCTGGCCCAGGCCGTAGATCGTCTCCTGGTCCGGACCGTCCTCGGGTCGGCCGTCGGGCAGCTCAATCGCGCGGCTTTCAAGGAAACTGCGCACCCCTTCATAACGGGGTTTGCCGTCCACATAGCGGCGATAGTCACCGTGCCTGTCAAAGGGACGGAACTGCCCGGGTCCGCTGCGTTGCTTCAGATAATCGTCGAACATTGCCTTCCATGCCGCGGCGTGCAGATCGGCAGTGCGGGTGATGATACCGTCGAGGTCAAACACGGCAGCGTCGAAGCGATTCAGCTCCAGGCAGGGTTGAGAATGGTTGCGATCCATGCGGGTGGGTTCCGCCTTGTTCTGATTGATTTAGGGCTGTGTACGAGGCTCGCCCGCGCCGCGTCAATATTCATTGAAATACGTCAATGCGCAATAGCTTCATGGCAGGTCGCGGGCATCGACTATGCTAGCCTAAGCGACTTTATCCGCAATGGAGAAATGTGTATGCGGTATGTGTGGGACATTCTGTTGAAAGGGCTGGCGGCCGTTCTTCCCATCGGTCTAACGCTCTACCTCCTGTATTGGCTGGGAATCTCCATCGAACGCGTGCTACGGCCGGTGATCACCACCCTGGTGCCTGCAGAGTACTACCTGCCCGGCGCGGGGCTGGTGGCGGGCTTGGTCTTGCTGTTTTTCATCGGGCTGGTGGTCAATGCCTGGGTGGTGCAGCGCTTGTTTCGAGTGGGGGAATATATCCTGGAGAAGATTCCCCTGGTCAAGTCCATCTACGGGGGGCTGCGTGATTTCATGGACTATTTTTCCGCCACCAAGGAGCGCGGTGAACTCAAACAGGTGGTCATGGTAACCGTGGCGGATATGCATCTGATCGGATTTTTGACCCGTGAGCGCCTGACGGACATGCCGGGTCTGCCGGACAAGGAGCACATGGTCGCCGTGTATCTGCCCATGAGCTATCAGATCGGCGGCTATACGGTCTATCTGCCGCACGACCGGGTGGTGCCTTTAGACATGTCGGTGGAAGACGCCATGCGCCAGGTGCTGACGGCCGGGTTGTCCAAGCGCGGCGGCGCTCCGGGCTCGCAGCGCATGGCCTGAAATCCATAGTGTCGCCGTCGCCGACCTCATTCGCCAGTAGCGCTGGCAGGCGTTGATCCAGGGCCTCGATGACGGCTACCTTGGCGTCAAAATCGGCGTCTTCGCCGCGCTTGTCTGTGCCCTTGATATGCAGGAAATAAAGGTCGTGCTGCTGCTTGGAGTAGTGTTGTGGCAGGGTGTCAAAGGCCGCGTCGAGGTCGTCGGGCACTTCCGCCACCTCCATGCCCAACAGGCGACTCAGGCCGCGGTACATGGGATAGCCCGCGATGCACAGCCCCTGCAAGCCAAAGCGTTGCGCCAGCGCGCCAGCTGATCGAGGTGGGGAGTAGTAGGTATCTTCTCGGCGCTCCATGCGGCCAAGGGCAGGCAAGACACGGCTAGCATTGGCACCCATAGCCAGTTGATTCGCGGCACTATACCGTTCAATAAATCCATGAGCCGACTCCCTGATAAAGTAGCTTAGATAGACGCAACTTAGCCCGGCGATAGGCTGGATGCATTGACATACGTCAAATCGATTCAGAGGCTTAATCTAGGTCGTGAGGGGGTATTGCTAAATCTCAATGCGTGTCATCGGGCGTTTTGCCAAGCTTTGCCATTGAGTCTGGTACGCCCATTAAAATTTAAGGAGTCTTTACGCCATGGCGAAACAGCGTGTTTGGCCCGGCTTGCCCTTTCCCTTGGGGGCGGCATGGGACGGCAGTGGGATAAATTTTGCCTTGTTCTCGGCCCATGCCGAGCGCGTCGAGCTGTGTCTGTTTGACAGCAAGGGCGAAAAGGAAGTCGAACGCATCGAATTGCCCGAGTGCACCAACGAGGTCTGGCACGGCTATCTCCCCGATGTGCGGGTCGGACAGCTCTATGGCTATCGCGTCTACGGGCCCTATGAGCCGGATCAGGGGCACCGTTTCAATCACAACAAGTTGCTGCTCGATCCCTATGCCAAGTGTCTGCACGGGGCGTTGCAATGGCATGATGCCTTGTTCGGCTACCGCGTGGGCGACGAGGATGAAGATTTGTCCTTCGACGAACGGGACAGCGCGCCCTATATGCCCAAGTGTCGGGTCATCGACCCCGCCTTCACCTGGGGTCGGGATCGCAACCTGCTGCGCCCTTGGCATGAGATCATCGCCTATGAGATGCATGTGCGCGGTTATACCATGCGACATCCCAATATCGCCGACGCCGAGCGTGGCACCTTCGGCGGTCTGGCCAATCATGAGATCGTCCGCTATCTCCAGGATTTAGGCATCACCGCGGTGGAGTTATTGCCCGTGCACGCCTTTGCCGACGAGCGGGCGCTGGTGGATAAGGGGTTGAGCAATTACTGGGGCTATAATCCCCTTGGCTTTTTTGCACCCCATCCGCAATACCTGGGCGAAGGGGGTGTCAATGAATTCAAGACCTTCGTCCAGCTGTTGCACGATGCCGATATCGAGGTCATCCTCGACGTGGTCTACAATCATACTGCCGAGGGCAATCACTTGGGCCCCACCTTGTCACTGCGCGGCATCGACAATCTCTCCTATTACAATCTGCTGGGGGACCAGCCCCGCTATTACCATGACTACACGGGCACCGGGAATGCGCTGGAACTGCGCCACGCCAATGCCCTGCGCATGGTGACCGACTCATTACGCTATTGGGTGGAGGAGATGCGCGTCGACGGCTTCCGTTTCGATCTCGCCACCACCCTGGCGCGGGTGGACGGGGAGTTTAACGAGCACTCCAGCTTTCTCGATGCCGTCGCCCAGGACCCCTTGTTGTCCACCACCAGACTGATTGCCGAACCCTGGGATGTGGGTCATAACGGGTATCGTCTCGGCCAATTCCCGCCCGGCTGGTCGGAGTGGAATGACCGTTACCGCGACACCGTACGCCGCTTTTGGCGCGGCGACGAGGGGCAGTTGCCGGAACTGGCGTCGCGCATTACCGGCTCCAGCGATATCTACGATCGGCGCGGCCGCCGCCCTTGGGCTAGCGTCAACTTCGTCACCGCCCATGACGGCTTTTCCCTGCATGATCTAGTGAGCTACAACGAGAAGCACAACGAGGCCAATCAGGAAGATAATCGCGACGGCAGCGATCAGAATTTTAGTTGGAATTGCGGCGTCGAGGGGGATACGGACGACCCGGAGATCATCCGCCAGCGTGAGCGTCAGAAGCGCAATCTGCTGGCAACCTTATTATTTTCCCAGGGCTTGCCCATGTTGCGTGGTGGCGATGAATTCGGCCATAGCCAGCAGGGCAACAACAATGCCTATTGCCAGGACAACGAGATCAATTGGCTCGATTGGTCGAATATAGACGCGCACGGCCAGGCCCTATTGAGGTTGACGCAGCTGCTCACCCGCTTGCGTCAAACGCATATCGTGTTTCACCGTCACCGCTTTTTTCATGGCGCGGTAACGCCTGGTACCGAGAACAAGGATATCAGCTGGCTTAAGGCCGACGGCGAGGAGATGCAGGGGCAAGACTGGCACGTTCACGAAGCGCAGCCGATCGCCATGTTACTGAGCGGTGAGGCGGGGATATATCACTTGACCAAGGAGGGTGAACAAGAACCGGATGATACCTTTATGGTAATTCTCAACCCTACGGGCGAGACGCAGGAATACAACTTGCCGTCCTTGGATAGCCTGGCCCAGCCCGCCCTGGTGATAGACACGGCGCGCGAAGACCAGGCGGCGGAAGTCGAGGAGGCGATAGCAGGCTCCTACCCGGTTCAGCCTCGCAGCCTGGTGCTGATCCGCTATGCAGCGACACAACAATAGCGCTAACACGGATGGAGGAGTTAGCGTCCGCCGGCGACGTTTATGCGCGTCATGGCTCGCACTGTATGTTGTTGCGCGGCGCTGGCGTTTCCTAGTGTCGGAATAAACGCTGTCGCGACAACAGACATCGAAAGAATTCAAGGTTACGGGTCGGTGGGAACCTATAATGAACATGCGCGGATTGATGCGTGCCTCTTCACGGTCACAGGGGAATAGCATGCGCACGGTAAGACAGACGATCGGTCAACTGATTTTAGCCGCCGTCGTGATGGCGGCGCCCGCCTGCTCCGAGCAGGACGCCGATACGCCGCGGCTGCGTTGGTATGTCTTCGACGAGCCCTCCGGGGCGTTTCAGCAGGCGGCGCGGGAGTGTGGCGCCGCCGCTGAAGGGCGTTATGTCATCGAGCTGGTGCCGCTGCCCACCGACGCCAACCAACAGCGCGAACAATTGGTGCGGCGACTGGCAGCAGGCGACGCGGATATCGATATCATCGGCATGGATGTGATCTGGACCGCCGAATTCGCCGAGGCGGGCTGGATACTGCCCTGGCAGGACGAGGCCGCACGGGCCGCGCGTTTGGGCCGCTTTGCCAGCGCCGTCGAAAGTGCGAGCTACGAGCAACAGTTGTGGGCCGCGCCCCTGACCACCAACACCCAGCTGTTGTGGTATCGCAGCGACCGCGTCGCTGCGCCGCCGGCCAGCTGGGATGAAATGATTCAAATGGCCGAGCGCATCGGCGCCAAGGGGACGATACAGGCGCAGGGTGCGCGCTACGAAGGTCTGACGGTATTTTTTGTCTCATTGCTCGCTTCTGCGGGCGGATCGGTACTCGGGCCCGAAGGCGAAACCGTCGCGCTCGAAACCGCGCCGACGCGGCGCGCCCTGGAGATCATGCACCGGCTTGCCAACTCACCGGCCGCCGCTGCGTCGCTGGCTACGGCGCGCGAAGATCAGGCCAGGCTCGGTTTCGAGGCCGGCGATTCCAGTTTCATTATCAACTATACCTTCGTCTGGCCCAGTGCCCGGGCCAATGCCCCCAGCGTGGCCGAGCACATGGCCTGGGCGCGCTGGCCAGCGGTCATCGAAGGCCGGCTGAGCCGAGTCACAATCGGGGGTATCAATCTGGGCATCGGCGCCCACAGTCGTCATCCCGAACTCGCCTTCGCGGCCGCTGCCTGCCTGACCTCGACGGCCAACCAACGCCTGGCCGCCACTCTGGGTGGTTTGCCGCCCACGAGCGTCGCCTTGTATGAAGACGCCGACGTGCGCCGCACCTTCCCTTTCGCCGACCTGCTGCGCCAGACCCTGCGGGATGCGGTGCAGCGTCCCAAAACGCCGTTGTACGCCGATGTGTCGCTGGCGATTAGTCATACCCTGCATCCCATGCGCGACATCGATCCGGAGCGGGATGTGGGGCGCCTGCGCGCGGCGGTCGGGCGCGCGCTGCGCTCGGAGGGCCTGTTGTGAGTCGGCGCGCGGCGGCCGAGCATCGTCTGGCCTGGAAGCTGTGTGCGCCGGCGCTCATCGCCATGCTGGTAGTGACCGCCTACCCCATGCTCTATGCCCTGTGGCTGTCGCTGTTTCGCTATGACCTGCGTTTCCCCGAGCAGCGTCAGTTTGTCGGTATCGACAATTATCTCAGCGTTTTGAATTCCGAGGCCTGGTGGCAGTCTTTATTCAACACCCTGGTGATCACCGTCGGCTCGGTGTTGGCCGAATTGTTGCTCGGTTTCGTGTTCGCCCTGATCATGCACCGGGCCGTCGTCGGACGGCGTCTGGTGCGCACCTCGCTGCTGGTGCCCTACGGCATCATCACCGTGGTGGCGGCCATGAGCTGGCGTTTCGCCTTTGATCCCACCACCGGCTTCGTCAATGCCTTGCTCGGTTTAGAGGGGGCCTGGCTGAGCGAGCGCTGGTCCGCCTTCTTCGTCATTATCCAGACCGAGATCTGGAAGACCACGCCGTTCATGGCGCTGCTGTTGTTGGCCGGGCTCACCCTGGTGCCCGATGATTTACTGCGTGCGGCGCGCGTCGATGGCGCCAATGCCGTACAGCGTTTTTTCAAGATCACGCTGCCGCTGATGCGGCAGGTGATAATGGTGGCATTGCTGTTTCGCACCCTGGATGCCTTTCGTATCTTCGATACGGTGTTTATCCAAACCCGCGGTGCCCAAGGGACCGAGTCGGTCTCCATCGTCGGATATAATGCCCTGATTACACGTTTGAATCTGGGACTGGGTTCGGCGGTGTCGGTGTTGATATTCGTTTGCGTAGTGGTCATTGCCCTGATCTACATCAAGGGGTTCGGCATCGACTTGTCGCGCCGGGAGGGGCAATGAACGCCGCGCGCCTGGAGCGTTTGTTCTGGGGGGCGGGCAGCGTGCTGGTGGTGATCTATGCCCTGATACCGGTGGCGTGGATTATATCCCTGTCGCTCAAGCGCAGCGCCGATCTCAGCGACCAGCGTTTTTTTCCCCAAACGATCAGCCTGGAACACTATCGAGCGGTGTTCGCCGACCCCCAGTTTTCCGCCGCCTTATGGAATTCCATCGGCATCGCCGCTATCTCCACCCTGGCCGCCGTGGTGTTGGCGATGTTCGCGGCCTACGCCATTGTGCGGCTGGAGTTTCCGGGTCGGCGCGTTATCCTCGCCGCCGCCCTGTCCATCGCCATGTTTCCGCCGGTCTCCATCATCGGACCGTTGTTCAATGTCTGGCGCACGCTAGGCTTATACGACACCTGGTTGGGCTTGATCCTGCCCTACATGACCTTCACCCTGCCGCTGGCCATCTGGACCCTGTCGGCGTTTTTCCGCGAAATCCCCTGGGACCTGGACAAAGCGGCACGGGTCGACGGCGCCACGCCCCTGCAGGCCTTCACCTATGTCATCGCGCCCCTGGCGGCGCCCGGTGTGTTCACCGCCGCCATCCTGGTCTTCATGTTCGCCTGGAATGATTTTCTGTTCGCCATTGCGCTCACCTCCACCAACGACGCGCGCACCGTGCCGGCGGCCATCGCCTTCTTCACCGGCAGTTCGCGCTTCGAGCAGCCCACCGGCTCCATCGCCGCCGCCTCGGTGGTGGTGACGCTGCCGATCATCATCGTGGTGTTGATCTTTCAGCGCCGTATCGTGGCCGGACTGACCTCGGGGGCCGTCAAAGGATAAGCCCATGGCCAAGATCGAATTGCACAATGTGAGCAAACACTTTGGCGAGAACACGGCGGTGAAGGACGCCGATTTTACCATTGAAGACGGCGAGTTCTTCATTTTGGTCGGGCCCTCCGGCTGCGGCAAGTCCACCCTGTTGAACATGATCATGGGCCTGGAGGATGTCAGCACGGGTGAGATCCTCGTCGACGGCGAGCGCGTCGACGACCTCGATCCCAAGGACCGCAACATGGCCATGGTGTTTCAAAGCTACGCCATTTATCCGCATATGAGCGTGCGCGACAACATGGCCTTTCCGCTCAAGCTCGCCAAGCTCTCTGCCAAAGAGATCGAGCGGCGCATCAGCCAGGCCGCCGAGATTTTGGAGCTCGGCGACTTGCTGGAGCGCAAACCGCGCGCCCTGTCCGGCGGTCAGCGCCAGCGCGTCGCCATGGGGCGGGCCATCGTGCGCGAGCCCAAGGCGTTTTTGCTGGATGAACCGCTGTCCAATCTCGACGCCAAGCTGCGCGTGCAGATGCGCACCGAAATCGCCCGGCTGCAGAACCGGCTCGAGACCACCACGGTATATGTGACCCACGACCAGACCGAGGCCATGACCCTGGGCGATCGCATCGCCGTGCTGCGCCAAGGCGAGGTATTGCAGATCGGCACGCCACGCGAGCTGTATGAGACCCCGGACACTTTATTTGTGGCCGGCTTTATCGGGTCGCCCGCCATGAACTTCGTGCCGGCGCGCTATCGCGACGCATGCGTTGAAACCCCGGCGGGGGCAATGGCCTTAACGCAAGACCAGCGCGCGGCGCTAACAGGCAGCGACGGGCCGCTGGTGGCGGGCTTTCGTCCGGAACACCTGCAGGCTGTCGAGCAGGCACGGGACAACGAGCTGTGCTTTGAGGCCCAGGCCGAAGTGGTGGAATGGCTGGGCGCCGATCTGTTCGTATACTTCGGTCTTGATTTCGGTGACTTCGAAACGCTGCGCCTCCCCGGCGATCTGGACATCAGCGCCAACAGCGATCGTCTCGAACTGGTCGCCCGTATCGACCCGAGCCACGGCATCCAGACGGGTGACCGCCTGACGCTATGTATGTCGCCCGAGCATCTGCAGCTCTTTGACGCCGACAGTGGTGTCCGCCTGAGGCGTGGCTAAGCACAGCCGGTTGCGGCAGCCATCCATCCAATAGGCGTCCGGCCGGCACGGTGTAAAAAGCGTCGGAATTATTTACACATCATGTGCGGGCGTATTGCACGTTTAAGTCATATTTCCCAATGAAATCAACTGTTAACAATTTTAGGTATGGTTATTGCTAATATTAGCAATAAATAAATATCTAACATGAAGGTGGCTAAAATGAAAAAAATGTTGATTTCGATGTTTACCCTTGCCTGCGCCAGCGGCAACGCCTATGCAGTGCCCATCACCGAGGTGGGTGACGCCGGTGATCTGATGGGTACCGCCCAGGTGCTGGGGGCAGGGGCCACCTCGGTCTCCGGTTCGGCCGGCACGGGCGATGTCGATTTGTTCAGTTTCGGGTGGAGCGGTGGCGCCTTCAGCGCGACGGTGAGCGCGACGGGTGATTCACAGCTTTTCCTTTTCGATGGCAGCGGTTTGGGCATCCTGGCCGATGACGATAGTGGCAGCGGTGTCAATGCGTTCATATCCACCGTGCTGGTGACCGGTGACTATTTCTTGGGCATCGATGGCTACAATAATGAACCGACGTCGGCGAGCGGTAATATCTTCAATAATGGTTGTTGCGGCACCGAGCTGCCCACCGGACCGGGCGCGGCCGACCCCTTGTCGAGTTGGACCGGCGGCGGCAGTGCGGGCACGTATACGATTTCGTTCAATGCGGCGACGTCTGCGGTTGCCGGCAGTGTCCCCGAACCGGCCAGTCTTGCCTTGCTGGGGCTGGGGCTGGCCGGCCTGGCCTTATCCAGAAGAAGAAACCCAGTTAAAGCATAACCACCGGGGTGGGGCGAGCGAGGCCGGTGGGCGCCGGCACCTGCATCAGGCGACGCGCGCCAGTACCAACAATTGATAGGGTGCCATCGCCAGTTCCTGGGTGGCGGTGAGCACCCGCCCGCCGTAGAGATCCACCATGGTCTTGCGCATGCCCATCTGGCGCAGGCGCCGAGCTTCCAGTCCCTGTTCCCGTTCACTGAAATTGGCCAACACGAAGACCACGTGCTGAGCGTTACTGCGAACAAAACCGAACACGTGTTGGTTGCCCGTGGCCACGAACTCGGTATCGCCGCGCGAGAAGGCCAGGTTCTGACCGCGCAGTTGGATCAGGCGCAGCAGCCCCTGATAGACGCGGCCCGGCGCCGACGCCGTATCACGGCGCTGTTCGGCGCGCCCGGCATCGAAGTTGGTACGATGCAGCCAGCGCGAATCGCCGCTCTTGGCCGGGTCTTGATCGTAATCGTAATTATTTAACATGGCCACCTCATCGCCGAGATAGATCAGCGGAATGCCGCCCATGGTGATGATGACGCCGTGGATCAGCAACATGCGTTGGAGAGCGAAATCGAGTTCTTTCTCGTCTTGCTCGGCCAGCGCCTTTTCCACCCCCGCCAGCGAAGCGCAGGTGCCCGACACGCGCGCATCGCCGCTGATCGGATCTTCCTGGAACGGCGCGCCACGGGCGAAGCTGCCTTCGAATTTGCCGCTATAAAAACGGGTCAGAAAGCGGCGGTGCTGCCCGGGGTCGAAGCCCACCGCTTGGACGTCATCATCGGCGAAGGCCCAGCCGATGTCATCGTGGGAGCGCACGTAGTTGACCCAGCCGCAGCCCTCGGGCATGGCGTAGCGGTGCTGCATGGCGTGTTGCAGCACGCGCGTGTCGCGGGTGGCCAGCGCCTCCCAAAGCAGGGCCATGAGCTGGGGATTGTAGGACAACTGACACTCCCCCATGTCGATGTATTTGCGCACTTCGTCCGGATGCACGATGGCCTCGGATTTGAACACCATGGCCGGCGCGGCGATGCTGGCGACGGCGTTAAAGGCCTGGATGATCCAGTGTGCCTCAGGCAGGTTCTGGCAATTCGTGCCCAGGCGTTTCCAGATGAAGGCCACCGCGTCCAGGCGCAGGATCTCCACGCCCTGGTTGGCCAGAAACAGCATCTCCTCCAGCATGCTGTTGAAGACCGCGGGATTTTCGTAATTCAGATCCCATTGATAGGTGTGGAAGGTGGTCCAGACCCATTTCTTGATCCGCGTGCGATAGGTGAAAGCGCCCGGATGATCCTCGGTGAACACCTCAGGCATGGAACGTTCGAAGGCGTCCGGCAGCTCGCGGTTGGGGTACATGCGGTAGTAGTCCTGGTAGTCTTTGTCGCCGGCCAAGGCGCGCTGGGCCCAGTCGTGTTCGTCCGAGGTATGGTTGAAGACGAAGTCCACCACCAGCGAAATGCCGTGATGGCGCAGTTCTGTGGCCAGCGCCGCCAGATCGTCCATAGTCCCCAGGCGTGGCTCCACCTCGCGATAACTGCTGACCGCGTAGCCGCCGTCGTTGTCGCCCTCCGGCGCCTTGAACAAGGGCATCAGGTGCAGATAGGTGATGCCCAGTTCTGACAGGTAGGGGATGCGCTCGCGCAGCCCTTGCAGGTCGCCGGCGAGCAGGTCGACATAACACATGGCGCCCACCATGCGGTTGGAGTGATACCAGTGGGGGTCGGCCTCGCGCAGGGCGTCCAGCGCCTTTAGCTCGTCCGGGCGCGCCAGCCACATTTCGGTGGCGGAGGCCAGGATGCCCTCCAGGTGGTAGTAAAAATCGTGTTTGTTTCCGTAGAGCGCATGCAGACGTTCGAACAGGCGCGGAAAATGCTTGCGCATGCGCTGCGTATAGGCCTGCCACTCGGTGGGGTCGGTCTTGTCACTGTAACGCGCCTCGATGCGCGGCATGAGTCGCTTTAGGGCCGTGGCGCTGTGTTCCGGGTTCGAAAGGGCTGTGTCGGGCATCAGTGCCTCCTTATTTCGTGACCGTGTTGGTCGGGCCGGGGTATCCCAGACACCGGCCATGTTGGGGTCGCATGACAGGCAGGTTCAACTCGACATTATGCGGCTTGCAGCCGGTGGCTGCACTGATAAATCTCAAGCCCTGCGACGGCTCGGCGGGCGTGCGGCACATTGAAAAATCTCAATGATAACGGACTGCTGATCTGTTCTCATAAGGGTCGAGCGGTTGCCGGGTTTAGTAAGAGGAGAGACGAATTGGAAGAGCGACGCAAACGCAAGGACAAAGTCGTGGCCTTCGTCATGGCGGGCGGCGAGGGCAAGCGCTTGCGCCCCCTGACCACGGAGCGTTGCAAGCCGGCCGTGCCTTTCGGCGGGCGTTATCGGATTATCGATTTCGTCCTCAGCAACCTGATTAACTCCGAAATCCGCGCTATCTATTTATTGGTGCAATATAAGGCGCAGTCCCTGATCGAGCATGTGCGTAAAGGCTGGACCATTTCGCCCTTGTTGCCCGACCAGTTCGTCACTGTCGTGCCGCCGCAGATGCAGGAGGGCAGCAGCTGGTTTCAGGGGACCGCCGATGCCGTCTACCAAAGCCTCGGCCTGCTGCGCCGACACCGGCCCGACATGGTGGCCGTGTTCGGCGCCGACCATATCTATCGCATGGATGTGCGTCAAATGATGCGCTTTCACCGGGATCACCATGCCGACATCAGTGTCGCCGCCTTGCCGGTCCCCTTGGAACAGGCCTCCAGCTTTGGCGTTATCGAGGCCGAACATGACGGTCGCATCCTCGGTTTTGCCGAGAAGCCGGCCCGCCCCCAATCCATGCCGGGTGACTCGAACCGGGCCTATGCGTCCATGGGCAACTATCTATTCAATGCCGATGTCTTGATGCAGGCGCTGGAGGAGGCCCATGAGCGCGGCGAGACCGACTTTGGTCATCACGTCCTGCCCCGCCTGCTGTCCACGCACCGCCTCTATGCCTATAACTTTGCCGACAACAAGGTGCCAGGTGTAAAGGACTATGAAGAGCCGAACTATTGGCGCGACGTCGGTAATCTGGATTCCTATTTCGACGCCCATAAGGACGTGCTCGGCCGGGAACCGTGCTTCGATGCCTTTAATCCTCAGTGGCCGATATTCTCCAGTCACTACCAGGGGCCGGTGGCGCGGGTGTTCGAGAGCGAGATAGATAATTGCCTGCTGGGGGCGGCGGCCTTGGTGGATCGGTCCAAGATCCGCAACAGTATCATCCGCCGCGAGGCCGTGATTGAGCCGGGGGCGGAGTTGGAGGATTGCGTCATCATGGACTATGTGCGCATCTGCGCCGGTGCACGCTTGCGGCGCGTCATCGTGGACCGTCACAACTGCATCGAGCCCAATGCCCGGATCGGCTTTGATGCGGCGGCGGATCGTGCCCGTTATCACGTCACCGAGGGCGGTCTGGTGGTGGTACCGAAGGGACGCACCGATTACTTTGCACGCAATTCCCGCGGCGCAGGACCGGGCTACGAGGAGTAGGGCTGCGGGAACGCGCGCCCGTCATTCGTTGATCAAGACGGCCACCGGAAAGTCGGCAAACAGCTCGGCGGCGGCAAAGCCCTGTGAGCCATCCGCACGCGCACGAGCCTGTACGCTTCGATCGGTAAACAGGTGGCGATAGGGCCGCCCGTTCGCCTCCGGCAGTGCCGCCACCCAAGTATCCGCCCAGACGGCTTCGCCCAAGGGCAATTTCTCGGGCTCGCCCTGCAACAGGCGGAAATACCAACGGGGCGCTGCGCAGATCAGCTGGCGATCCTGCCAGCGGCGGGCAAAGGCGCAGATATGCTCCCCTTTTGCCCCTGTCACGTCCAAGGCCAGGTAGTCGCCGTGCTGGAACAGTTCGGGGTGGCGGCGGCGCAGGGTCAGGATGCGCCAGGTGAGATAGAGCTTGGCGCGTCCGTCTTCCAGCGCCGCCATCAACGACTGTGTCAGCTCGGTGAGGGCTTGGTCGCTGCGGGTCTGGTCGATCAAGCCTTGCAGTAGGCCATGATGGTGGCGGTGATCCACCGGGCGGCGGTTGTCCGGATCCACCAAGTCGAAGCGCCATACCTCGTTGCCCCGATAGATATCCGGGACGCCGGGCATGGTGAACTTGAGCAGGGCCTGGGACAGACTGTTATAGAGACCGCAGCGTGCGATTTGCCGTTGCAGGGGAATGAAATCGTCGAGAAAGGCGTTCTGGCCTGGGCTTTGCAACACGGCGCCGACGAAGTGGTGCATGGCCGCCTCGTATGCTTCATTGGGATTGATCCAGGAGGTATGGTCCTTGGCTTCACGGATCGCTTTGATCATATACGTCTCGATGCGCTGCCTGAAGGCATCCAGGTCGCCAGCGGCGTCATCCAATGGCCAGGCACCGACCAGTGTCTGGTAGAGCAGGTATTCGTCGTTGCGGTTGGGTGCGTGCTGGTCATCCACCAGGCGTTTGCGATGACGATTCAGACGGCGCCAGCGCGATAGATAACGGCGCCACTGCGGCACGATTTCCGACAACACATTGATGCGCGCGCGCACATCCTCGCTGCGCTTGCTGTCATGGGTGGAGGTGTTGATCATGGCGTGGGGCCAGCTGTCCAGACGCTGCTTGTTCTCGCCATGAAAGGCCGCTGTGGAGATACCGACGCTGCGCGGGTCAAAACCTACGTCGTTCAGTGACACCAGCCGGTTGAAATGATAGAAGGCGGTATCCTCCATGCCCTTGGCCGTCACCGGTGCCGTGTATTGCTGGACCCCCTGTACGAACTGGACCACGCGCCGCTGCAGCGATGGTGACCGTTGGCTCTGCCCGGTCAACAGCAAGAGCTCGCAGATGAAATCGAAGATGAGGGGTTCGGTATTGGGATTGCGGCGCTTGGCCTGGGCCACGGCCCAACGGACATGGTGGCGGTCCACCTCGCTGACCTGGGTGGCGGTGACATAGCTGCGATAGACCGGGAAGCAGGCCGCCACCTCGGTCAGGGCTCGGCTTAATCCATGCAGGGTGAAATCACGGCTGTGGCGATCGGCCTCGGCGATGCCGTTGAGCTGATTGGCGAGCACGTTCAGTTCACTGGATAAGCTGCTGTTGATAATCCGTTTCTTGCGCACGTAGAGCGTCTCATCAAAATCGGCACTGTCACCGCTGAAATTTTTATACAGGCGACTGAGCCGGTTTTCGTCGTGTGGATAGACGAACAGGCCATTCAAGAGCCGGGCGCTCTCATAGCCGGTGGTGCCCGCCACCGGCCACTGACTGGGCAGACGTTCGTGACTGGCCAGTATCTTTTCCACGATGACATAAAAGGGTGACGGCTCGGCCGTCTCCGCCTCGCCCAAGGCCGCGCCGATCAGGCTCTGCAGGTCCCGGCAATATTTGTAGGGGTCGGAGAGGCCGTCCAGGTGGTCGAGACGCAGGCCCTGAATCTGATGGGTGGCGATGAGTTGGTGGATAAGGCCGTGGGTGGCCCGAAACACCTCCGGCAGCTCTACCCGCAACCCGGCCAGATCATTGATATCGAAAAAGCGTCGGTAATTGATCTCGTCGGTGGCCACCTTCCAATAGGCCAGGCGATAGGCCTGGGCCTCCAGCAGACGATGCAGTGGATCGAAGCTCTTGGATTGCTCGGGCTTGCCCTGGAATTCGTTTAGGGTGTGATCCAACTGCGCCTGGACAGGGGGAGAGTTCTGATGCCAGGCCGCCAAGCGTTGTTGGCACGCGGCGGCTTCATCGTGGCGGCGTTGGCGTTGGACCCTTGCCAGTTCGGTCCGACGTGGCAGGGCGCGGCAGGCCGCCATAATGCCGTCGAGCTCGGCGCCGGCGTCTTCAGCGAGCGGGGGGATGGCCTCGAGGCGTTGTTTCAGACGGCCCAGGATATGGACATAGGTGCGTGGATCGATTGGGAACAGGTGTTCGTAGTAGCGCACGCCGAAGCTGCCGTGTTCTTGAGAGAACTCCAGTTGTAAGGCGCCGCTCTCCAATATTGTGCCGTAGTGATCCCCCAGGAATGGCAGCAGGACTTTATTGTTCAATGCGGTCATCACCGGGTGCCAATCGATATCGAAATACTCGGCATATAAGGAGGCCTGGCCGTGTGTCAGCACATCCAGCCACCAGGCGTTGTCATCGCCGCCTACGCCCATGTGGTTGGGCACGATGTCCAGGATCTGGCCCATATCGTGCTGTTTCAGGGTGTCCACGAAACGCTGAAAATCGGCCTGATCGCCGATCTCCGGGTTCAGCGCATTGTGGTCGACGATGTCGTAGCCATGGGCACTGCCGCTGCGCGCCTTGAGATAGGGCGAGGCATAGATATGACTGATGCCCAGCTGATGCAGATACGGAATAAGGCGCGTGGCATCGGCAAAGGTGAAGTCGCGGTTGAATTGCAACCGATAGGTGGCGTCGGGGACAGCGCGCGTTTTCATCGCGAGTGGCGTGCCTCATCCAGATACCAGCAGACTGACCACGGGGGCAGCGCTAGCGCATCGGCTTGTGTCGCCGTCGGATGGGTGCTGTAGAGTAATCGTCCCGAAGGACGATCGAGCGCTGCGATCGATGTATCACCCAGATTGGCCAGCAGCGCCAGCCCGGCGCCATCGCCCAGGGACCAGTCCACGCGCAGGCCCTGCCCGGCCCAGGTGGTGGTAGCGGCTGCACCCCCCACCAGATTGTGCAGGCGGGGTATCACCTCGGCGTGGCGCAGTGCCAGCAGTTCTTTATGCAGTGTCAACCACGGCTGGTGATCGGGACTGTGGCGCGCCTGCCAGTCGAGGATGGCCTGGTTGAAGGTGGCCTCGGCCATGGGGTCGGGGATGCGCTCGCGCGCGGCCGGGGCGTTGAATTCGGGAAAATGGGCGAACTCATTGCGTCGTCCTTCCACCACCTTCTCGGCCAAATCGGCGCCGAAGTCGCAGAAAAAGGGGAACGGCTGGGAGCTGTTCCACTCCTGGCCCATGAACAGCAGGGGCGGGGCGGGGGCCAACAGCAGCAGGCTCAGGGCGGCGCGCAGGCGCTTGTCGTCGGTGAGTGCGGCGATGCGCTCGCCAAAGGCACGATTGCCCACCTGGTCGTGATTCTGCAAAAAAGAGACGAAGGCGGTGGCCGGCAGATGCGCGCTGGCCTCGCCCCGCGCTTGTGCCTCGCGATAGGCGGAAGCTTCACCCTGGTAGGCGAACCCCTCGCTCAGGCAGCGCTGTAGATGGGGCAAGGGGTGCGGCGCATAGTCCATGTAATAACCTTCCCCTTCGCCGGTGAGCAGTACGTGCAGGGCGTGATGGATGTCATCGTTCCATTGGGCGACATAATGTTCCGGTCGGCCATTGGCGCTGCGCCTCAGATAATGGGCGGCATTGCGATCATTCTCCAGCACCAGATGGATCTGGCGCTGGTTGCCGAAGTGCCTTTGCACCCGCTCCGCGAGTTCGGTGAGGATGTCCGGTTGCGAGTCGTCGATGATGGCGTGCACGGCGTCCAGGCGCAGACCATCGAGATGATATTCCGCCAACCAGTACAAGGCATTGTGAATGAAGAATTCCCTGACCCAATGGCTGTGCTTGCCATCATAGTTAATGGCCGCGCCCCAGGGGGTATGATGGCGCTCGGTGAAGAACTGTGGGGCATAGGCGTGGAGATAGTTGCCCTCGGGACCGAAGTGGTTGTACACCACGTCCAGGAACACCATTAGCCCGCGCGCATGGGCGGCCTCGACGAGGGCCTTGAGGTCCTCCGGACGGCCGTATTGGCTGTCGGGGGCGAACAGATAGACGCCGTCATAGCCCCAGTTGCGCCGACCGGGAAAGTCGGCCACCGGCATCAGCTCGACGGCGGTCACCCCCAGTTCGACCAGCGTGTCCAGGCGCGCTTGGATGGCGGCATAGTTGCCCTGTGGGCTGAAACTGCCGACGTGCAGTTCGTAGATGACGGCCTCCTGCCACGGCCGCCCCAGCCAGGCCTCATCCTGCCAGGCCCAGGCCCGGGGGTCGACCACCTCGCTGGGGCCATGCACATCCTCCGGTTGATAACGGGAGGCCGGATCCGGGACGTGCATCCCGGCATCGATACGAAAGCGATAGCGGCTGCCGTTGCCGGCCTGTTCGGTCACCCATTCGAACCAGCCTTCATCCTGGCGCGTCATGGGCAGACGGGTCTCTGCCTCGCCTTCGATCAGGCACAGTTCGACGCGCTGCGCCGCGGGGGCCCAGAGTCTGAAGCGTACCCCCCCCATGTCCAGGAGTTGGGCCCCGAAGGGCATGCTGTGATGGCGTTGTTTACCCGAGTTGGATGCGGTCATGTCCCTCATTCAATAATGCCACCATCAGGGTAAGATATTCGCGCAGATGGCGGGTGATAAGAAAGTTGTCGCGCACCAGGGCCTTGGCCTTGGCGCCCATCTCCTCCAGCCGTTCCTTTTGGTGTAGTAGATAGCGGATGCGCAGGGCTGCCCCCTCGGGCGTGTTGACGAGAAAGCCGGTGTGGTAGTTCACCACCTGCAGGCGAATGCCACCCACATCGCCGCCGATGACAGGTTTTCCCTTCCACATGGCCTCGGTGACTGTCAGGCCGAAGCCCTCGCGCAAGGATTTTTGCACGACGATGTCCGCGGCCCGCTGCAGCGCGTTGACCTCCAGGTTGGCGTCGGGCGGCAACAGCAGTACATGAATATCGGCATCATAGGCGGCCGCCGTCTTGACTTCGTCCAGGACGACTTCACCTTCCGGATCATCGGCGGCACCGCCGCCGGCGAGCACCAATTGCAGTCCGGGGAGATAGCGCTTGGCCAGGCGATAGGCCTGGATGACCCCCACCGGATCCTTGAATCGATCGAACCGCGAAATCTGCACGATCAAGGGGCGTTGGCGGTCGATCTGGTATTGGTCGCAGATCTCGGCGATGGTCTCTTCATCCAGGTCGATATTCTTTTCCGCCAGCGGATCGATGCTGGGCGGAATCAGGTACTGGGGATGGGGCAACTCCTGGGCGAAGGCCGCCAGGGAAAACACACTGGCGTCATAAGGTGCCACGAACTGGCGCAGATATTTCCATACGGGTCGATAGGGATGACTGGCGTCGATATGGCAGCGCCAGATCCATTTACCCCTGCGATTGGGGCACAGCCCGAGCAGCGCCGCCGGTTGCGGGTCGTGGATAAAGACGAAGTCCGCCGCCTCCAGGGTGGGACGCAAACGCTCGGCGTTGTGCGCATTGGTGGCCTCATAGGACTGGAGCAGGTGGTCACCCAAGGGGATGCGATTACCCTGCAGGGTGTTGTGCATGCCCTTGGTACATTCGAAGAAGTCGCTATCGCCGCTGATGACCTCCCATTGGGTATCGATACCCAGTTCCCGGGTCAAGGGCACCATCTTATTGAGGATCTCGGCCACCCCGCCGCCACTGCGGGTGGAACTGACATGGACCAGCTTCATGCCCTGCAGCGGCTGGGTCAATTGTTGCAGCTGGGCGATGACATCCGGGCCGGTGACACGGGCATATTCCTCCAACAGGCTCATGCGTGAACCTCCGGGAAATGGCTTTGTAACAGGGAAATCAATTGTCGGCGCAGTTCGCTGAGGCTGCCGAAATAGGGATCCACCGCCTGCAGCGCTTGCTTCAAGGGGCCGTACTGCTCACCGAACAGGGTCAACCAATCGCTGAAATCGTCATGGCCATGTTCGGTGCGGCGGCGCGCATCGATGAAGTGGTAAAAGATGCTGCTGGTGGAGAGTTGAGACACGATCTTGGCGAGTTCCTGCGGCCGTTGCAGGCGTCGGCCGGTATCGAATACCACGATCTGGGAACAGATGAACACAAATGGCTGGCTGGCACGGCTCCAGGATAAGTATTCCACTTCCTCCAGACGAATATCGATCTGTTCGAGAACCTCGCAGCGCAGCGCCTCCAGATCGGTGGCGCGGGTGGGGTCCAACACGGCCAGGCGCTCCGCCAGTGCGGCGTCGTGGATGCCGTGCTGCATCCAGGCGGCAAAGTCGTTATTGTATTCACGCTCCTCGAAACGAGGCTGTAGCAGCCCGCCCCAGAAGTGGTGATAGATGCTGGCCGCATCGATGTCCTGCAATTCACGGCGGAACTCCCGTAATAATGTGACCTTTTTACCCGTCGCCAGGGCCACCAGGGCGCAGTCCTTGATGGCGAATGATGCGGGCGTATTGCTCGGCTTGGCAGTGCCGGCTTCAGACATGTCCTGAATCCCCCTTCAATCCATCCGTGTTACGTGTGAACACCTTAATACTAGATTCTCACTGGCTTCACTATATTCTTACATCCCGCGCATACGAATACATTGCGGTTTATCAACATTGCGCGCCATTTCATTCAGCGTAGCCGAGTGTAGTTGAAGCTATTAAAAGGATTGAGGCTAAACGAGGTGCTTGCTGAAACTGTGATCGCCTTTGCTTTGCGACGCCGGACCTGAGGTGTTGTGAGCGCGCCTCAATCGCCACACAGAATGACTGAAATTGTCGGGTATTTTTACAATTATTAGTTGCTGCTAATCTCTGCCGAAAGCAAGATACTGATTCGATGTTAGATTTTTTTCTGGCCTAAAAAATGCAAATAGACAATCAATGGTACGGACTCGCGCATGTGCGGGGTTTGTCGCCAGCCTAAACTTTGCGTTCGTCGAAGTTATGCAGTTCAGCAGTTCGTAGTTAGAAGTTCCTAGCAGTTCAGTAGTTCGAGATAACAAAATGGTATGGGGGCTCGGGGTTTCGAGCAGTATCCTCAGCATCCCTATGATGAGTGTGTCTTCACCATACTTTGCTGAACAGGGCCAGTCACAATAACGGAACCGGCCCTGGGCGGAACACAACCGAGTTTGGTGATAATAAGAATACTCTAAGTATAATTACATGGAGGAACCAAACGATGAATAAAAGCCTTTTAGCCACTGCGATTGCGCTTGCACTGGGAATGTCCACTTCAGCCTGGGCGAATCCGACCAATAATACCAGCGACGGTTCAAACGCCATCGCCGAGTCGACGGCGGATAACGGCGCCGTTTCGTCGAATGAGAATTCAAGCTCGGTGGGAACCGATAGCTCGGCAATGGATTCGAATAACGACAATAGCAATAATAGCGATAACAGCCTGGCGGATTCGCAGAATACCGACAACACCAACAACAGCGACAACAGCACCAGCGTCGCCGATTCTCAAAACGCCGATAACAGCAACAACAGTGACAACAGCACCAGCCTGGCGGATTCGCAGAATACCGACAATACCAACAACAGCGACAACAGCACCAGCGTCGCCGATTCTCAAAACGCCGATAACAGCAACAACAGTGACAACAGCACCAGCCTGGCGGATTCGCAGAATACCGACAATACCAACAACAGCGACAACAGCACCAGCGTCGCCGATTCTCAAAACGCCGATAACAGCAACAACAGTGACAACAGCACCAGCCTGGCGGATTCGCAGAATACCGACAATACCAACAACAGCGACAACAGCACCAGCGTCGCCGATTCTCAAAACGCCGATAACAGCAACAACAGTGACAACAGCACCAGCCTGGCGGATTCGCAGAATACCGACAACACCAATAACAGTGATAACAGCAACAACAGCGATAACAGCAATAGCAGTGACAACAGCACCAACGTTGCCGACTCCCAAAACGCCGACAACAGTAACAACAGCGACAATAGCACCAGCCTGGCGGATTCGCAGAACAACAACAGCGATAACAGCAATAGCAGCGATAACAGCACCAACGTTGCCGACTCCCAAAACGCCGACAACAGCAACAACAGTGACAACAGCACCAGTCTGGCGGATTCTCAGAACACCGACAACACCAACAACAGCGATAACAGTAATAACAGTGACAACAGCACCAGCGTTGCCGACTCCCAAAACGCCGACAACAGTAACAACAGCGATAACTCAAACAGCAGTACCAATCTAGCTCAGTCACAGAACGACAATAGCGATAGCAGTGACAACAGCAACAATAGCGACAATTCAAACAACAGCACCAATCTGGCGCAGTCACAAAACGACAATAGTGACAGTAGCGACAACAGCAACAACAGTGACAATTCCAATAACAGCGATAACTCAAATAACAGTACTAACCTAGCTCAGTCGCAGAACGACAACAGCGACAACAGCGACAGCAGCAATAACAGCGACAACAGCAACAATAGTGATAACAGCAACAACAGCGATAACTCAAACAACAGCACCAACCTGGCTCAGTCGCAGAACGACAACAGCGATAACAGTGATAACAGCAACAATAGCGACAACTCAGACAGCAGCAACAACAGTACTAACCTGGCCGATTCGCAGAACAGCGATAGCAGCGACAACAGCACTAATATGGCTGATTCACAGAACGATAACAGCAATAACTCCGACAACAGCATAAACATCGGAGATATCGATCTGGATGTCGCCTTGGCGCAAAGTGAATTGTCAGCCACGGTGAGCGGTAACAGCGTTGATATGGGTAACGGTGACTATACCTATCGGGTGAACAACACCATTGATAATGGGTCATTCGCCAATACTAATGGCATCAACCAGTCGGCCCAAAACAACGGTCACAATAGCCTGATTCAGCAAAACTTCACCGTTCAGGCAAACGTCAACGGCGCCGGAAACACAAACTAACCACTTTGGTTTTCGGTTGGTTGAAACTTGATAAGCTGTGATGTGGCCGGCGGAGGGGATCCCTCCGCCGGCACCATCAAAACAAGTGGAGACGGCTGTCGTGTTTGGCTGTTGAGGAGGTGTTGAAATGCGCGGACCCTATGGTGTCTCGTTGCTGGTGTTGATGTGTTTGAGTGGCTCGGCGGACTTGATAGCCGATGAAACGCTGGCCGAACCTTTGTCCCATGCCACTGCTGTGCCTCTGACCGAGCTGGAGTCTACTCGGGGACAGGGGGGAGGGGGCGGCTTTTTGCAGCTGAATGACATGGATTTGGATGCCAATCTGAACAACAATTTCATCCAATCCAGCACCAGCGGCAATAACGCCATCAGTCACGGGGCGTTTTCAGATAGCAGCGGCTTTGCCACTGTGATACAGAATTCCGGTAATCATGTGATTATCCAAAATGCGACCATTGTTAATCTCAAGCTGGGTGAGTAACAGGGCTGCGTCGAGGATGAACGGCCGTCGCGATGACGCGTCGCCGCTCGTTTGTCGAAAAATATTACACTACGCGCTTTTTGCCTTGATTGGCCTGCCCGCAGCGGCTGCGGCTGCATTTATGCAGTTTGATGCCGGCCCCGCGGATGTGGTGGTCAAGGTGACGGCGTTTTCTGAGGCGCGTTTTTTGACCACTGTTCGACAGCGGCACGATTTTAGTTGCGGCTCCGCTGCCGTGGCCACGCTGCTGACTTATCACTATGAATATCCAGTGAGTGAAACCGAAGCGTTTACCCTCATGTACAACTCCGGCGATCAGGCACTGATCCGGCGCGCCGGATTTTCCCTGCTGGATATCAAGCGGTTTTTGGAGACGGAAGGTTTTGAGTCAGATGGCTTTCGATTTCCGCTCGAAACCCTGAAAAAGATCGGCGTGCCGGCCATCGTGCTGGTCAATGACGATGGCTATAAACACTTTATCGTTATCAAGGGCGTAGACGAGACTCATGTGCTGGTGGGTGACCCGGCCAAGGGGACACGTTACCTGGCGCGCGATGAGTTTGAGGACATGTGGAACGGGATCGTGTTTTTGATTCGTACCAATAAGAATGTCGGGCAGCGCAATTTTCATATCCAAGATCGCTATGGAATCATTGCCAGGGCACCGGTTGAATCGATTATCAGCCGTGATGGTTTGTCCACCGTGCTGGCGCCCTATACAAGTCATTTGGAGTTTTAGCGTGAACAATGCCACCCAACAAGCTGCTGGATGCATTGCCCTGGATAACGTGAAATTTCCATGCGTTTGCGCGATTGTTCTATTGATGTTTACGATGATGTGTTCTGGACTTGCGCGCGCCGCCGAAAATCTTCCAGGCGGTGGTCTGCATGAGTACGCTGTTTTGTCCGATGACACGCTGGATACATTGAGAGGTGGGTTTGTCACCTCCAACGGGCTGGAAATCGATGTGGGTATTGAGCGCTTGGTATATCTCAACGATACCTTGCAGTCCTCCTTTGCGATGAACCTTTCTCACATCAATCGCGAGGCATTGGCGGCACAGGTAGGTCCGCAGTTTGAGCCCTATATGCAGCAGATCAATGGCGGGCAGGGCGCGTTCGCGCTGCAGGCCTCGGGAATGCTGAATATTATTCAAAATTCGCTTGATGGGCAGAAGATCGGTCATATCACCGGTCTCGATATTGATGTAAAGAATTTCAGGGATCTAAGGATTCCTGATTTGGGGAGGATGGTGGATTTCGAAGTTACACGTTCGCTGAGCTCCATTCGTTAGCAATAAATAAGGCATTACCGGGAGAATGATTATGAAGGTCAAACAATTGATGGTTTTGTGTTCCGCTGTTGCGTTTTCGCTCGGCGCAAATGCTGTGCTCGCCGAAGGCGACGCGCCCCGGGAGCACAATCCCGCATCCAGTGACTTGCAGTCCCTGAATCAACAAATATCCAGTCTCAGCACTCAGATTGTCGATCGGCAGCAGGGATTGGAAAGCGATTTGCAAAAGCTCATGGATCAGCGCCGCGCCCTGCTTGACCTGGAAAACAGAGTGACACAAATGATTTCTGAGCAGGAAGACAAGTTGATCTCACAGCGAATTGCCATTCAAGAAGCTGAAAAGCAGCTCGACAGGCAAAAAGAAAGATACCTTGAACAGCATCGACGTCTCGACGATCTCAGAGCCTCGTTGGAAAGCGAGTCCGATAAACAAAGTTTTGCCAGCGCGCAATGATCGCTGCATGCGGATTGCAGCCACCAGGTGTTGTCCGGGTGCGGCGCCCGATACGGGCGACCCATGTGGTGAGTTGTGCGCTAGCGCCAAGATTGCGCTGATAAATCTCTGGTCGGAATAAGGGGCGTGAGGTCTAAGTAAACCGAGGATCTGTAGCCCACCGCCAGGGAATATAACTACTATAATAATGTGGGGATGAGCATTGATTAAGTCCTTCGCTTGCGTATGCGTTTCGTTATTTCTGGTTATGGTCCTCCCCGGCGGGAATGTCTATGGTCAACAAGGCGGTGAAGGCGGCGTCGAGTCCATCGAACAGCAGCAGGGTGAGATCAAGAAGGAGATCGAGGCACTTACGGGAAAACGCAAACAGCTTGAACAACAGGAAAAGGAGCTGGCGCGTACGCTCAAGGAACAGGCCGAACGGCTGACCGATCAACGGGATGCCATGGAGGAACAGGCGCGTTTGATTCGCCAGCAGAAAGAATTGTTGGAGCAGCAGCGTCGTAAGATCGAAGGGCTGAAGGTTCAGATGGAAGATTTGGCGCTGCCTCCGGTCGATGACGAAGAGGCGCAACCCCGTGCACCCGCCGCCGCACAGCCGCAGTCGCAACCCCGTCACCAGCGCAGCGCCTCCCAGCCGGATAACCAGGGCCCGGTGGGGCAGGCCCCACCTCCCAGGCCCAACCGTCCCCTGCAACCGGTGGATGTCATCGAGAGTCAGGGTGTGCTGACACATAAGGGCACCCTAATCGTGGAACCGTCTTTGCATTATTCCTACTCCAGCGTGACCCGCGTGGCGCTGGAAGGCTTCACTATCATCCCCGCCATTACCATCGGTGCCATCGATGTGCGCGAGGTGGACCGAAATACACTGATGGCCGCCTTGGCGCTGCGCTACGGCATCACCAATCATTTGGAAGTGGGTATCAAGATTCCCTACGTGCGTCGCGACGACACCACGGTCACTCGACCGTTGGCGGTGGCGGCGGAGGAGGATACGCTGACGCAGGCCGACGGCAGCGGCCTGGGGGATGTTGAGATGACACTCAACTACATGTTTAACCGGGGCAGGGGGAGCGGGCCCTATTATGTGGGTAGCCTGCGCGTGAAGTCGCGTTCC
This sequence comes from Candidatus Tenderia electrophaga, assembly GCA_001447805.1. Taxonomy (NCBI): domain Bacteria; kingdom Pseudomonadati; phylum Pseudomonadota; class Gammaproteobacteria; order Tenderiales (SeqCode); family Tenderiaceae (SeqCode); genus Tenderia (SeqCode); species Tenderia electrophaga (SeqCode). The sequence goes on along the minus strand of CP013099.1, from coordinate 2,754,184 downwards.
GGCAGCGATCCGTTTGAAACTGAGGTCGATCCCGATACCGGTCTGCAGACCACCCTGCCGACGGGCACGGGCTTTGTGAGTGTGCAACCGGGGCTGAGTATCAGCGTGCCTTCAGACCCGGCGGTGTTTTACGGCAGCATCAGCTATTTGCGTAACATCGGTCGTGAAATCAATCCGTCCATCGGGCGAATCGAACCTGGCGATGCAACGGGGATCAGCTTCGGCATGGCCTTCGCTATCAATCCGCGCGCCTCATTCAGCCTGGGCTACAGTCACAATTCCGTTGGTGCCACCAAGCAAAACGGGGATACCTTGCCCGGCTCGGATCGCCTTGAGGTGGGGACTCTGTTAATGGGCTTGTCTCATCGTGTCGGTAAAACTCGTAATCTCAATATTGCCCTGGGGGCGGGCCTGACCGAAGATGCCCCCGATGTCCAGATATCGTTTCGACTGCCTATCGCCTTTTCGCTTGTGGGCGGGATGTAATCTGCGCGTCACGCGTGCCCGCTTTGTCAGGATCGTTGTCACGCCGTCGGCGAGGGGCCGGTTTGAAGACGATTGACCACATCCCAGACGCCGGGCACTGCCCAAGTGTCGCGAACCACCATGCGGCGTGCTTCGTCGCAGGGCAACAACCCGTCCAATTCGACGATGCCGGCGGCACTGCCCAGGCGGACCTGGCCGGCATCCACCAGCGGATCCTTGTCCAGCACAATGCGGATTGCGTCGGTGAGCAGGTTGTCGGAATCGGGTTGATCGGGGGCCACGGCCAGTCGGTTGTCGACACGGCGGCAGCCGGGGATCCACCAACACAGCACTTCGGCCAAGCGGCGATGGCTCAGTGAGCCGGTGACCCCGCTCAGGGTGACGACGCCGTCTTCTACGATAACGTCGATGTTGCCTTCGCTGTCCGGCGGCTGTTGCCAGGGTTCAACCCCGCCGGGGCCGACCCGGCTGATGGCCGTGCGGGCGAAGACCGGTTCTGCGCCGAGTTGGCGGCAGATGTGCTGTGCCAATTCGGCGTCGGCGACCTGTTCGGTGGCCACACATAAGCGATCCTCGACGTCCACCTCATCGCCTGCCAGTGTGCGGCTCAAGTTCGCCGCCAGTCGTTTCTCCGCGATGTTGTCTACCTCACCTGCCAGGACAATGCCCCGGTCATTGGCGCAAATACGCAGGCGTGACTGGGAAGGGTTGAAGCGGACGTCCTGCTCCAGGGCCGCCTCGATCTGTTTGATGAGCTGCTTGTGCATCTCCTGCGCCATGATGATCACCTGAACTGGATGGATGAAAGACACGCTTGGCAAGGTGTATGAACTCTATCAGTGCAATTCTAAATTTTATGGGATTGCACCTGGGTCTCAGATTAATCAATTGGGCGTTGCGGAATCATTGAAATTTGTCAATATCGTGGCTGTCCCCTCCTGATATAAATGGGGCGAACGCCGTTTAATGCGCGGCGTCAATGCACAGACGGAGGGAATTGATGGGCGATGAGAGGCGCGATTCCGAGTACCCGGATCGCAACCCGACACCGGGTAGTCGAATGTCGGTCTGGGTCTGGCTGTTCGTGGCGGGCCTGGTGGCGCTGTTGTGGCTTAATCTCGATGCCGGGCCAAAAGCAAAAGCGATCGCCTACACCGACTTCAAGCAAGCGGTGAAAAACGATGAAATCGCGCAAGTCACGTTTCAGGGCCAGCAGCTGCGCGGGCGTTATGCAGAGGATGAGGGCGCGGAGGGTCGGCAAGCGGACAGGCAATTCATGACCACCCTGCCGCCGGTGGATGATCCTGAACTCTTGTCTTTGCTCGAGCAGCACGAGGTGCAGATTCAGGCCAAAAGCACAGAGCCCGCCTGGTGGATGCCCCTGCTGGTCGGCGTGTTGCCCTGGGTGCTGATTTTCTTGCTCATCTTTCTTGGCGTACGCAAGATGCAGGAGCGTATGGCAAAAAATGGCCAGGCGGGTGGCATGTTCGGCTTCGGAAAATCCAAGGCCAAGCGGTTCCGCCGTGCCATGACCGGGGTGAGCTTCGACGATGTGGCAGGACTGGAAAACGCCAAGCGCGATCTGCGCGAAATCATCGAATATCTCAAGGCGCCGCAGCGCTATACCGGGCTGGGCGCCAAGATCCCCAAGGGGATTCTGATGATGGGGCCGCCAGGTACCGGCAAGACCTTGCTGGCCAAGGCCGCGGCGGGTGAGGCCGGGGTGCCGTTCTATAGCATCAGCGGTTCGGAGTTCATCGAAATGTTTGTCGGCGTCGGTGCATCCAGAGTCAGGGACATGTTTCAAAGTGCACGCAAGGAGGCACCGGCCATCATCTTCATCGACGAGATCGATTCGGTGGGGCGTGCGCGCGGTACCGGCCTGGGTGGCGGTCATGACGAACGCGAGCAGACCCTCAATCAAATCCTGGGCGAGATGGATGGTTTCGAGCCGCATGAGGCGGTCGTGGTCTTGGCGGCCACGAATCGGCCGGATGTGCTCGATCAGGCCCTGCTGCGCCCCGGACGGTTCGACCGCAAGGTGACGCTGGAGCTGCCTCAGCGTGATGCCCGGCGCCGCATCCTGGAGGTCCATTGCCGTGATGTGCCTCTGGCTGACGATGTGGACCTGGAGTCATTGGCGGCCAAAACCGTAGGCTTTTCCGGAGCCGAGCTGGAAAACCTGGTCAACGAGGCGGCCCTGCTGGCGGGACGTGATCGATGTGATCAGGTGAATATGGCAAGGTTCGACCAGGCCCGCGACAAGCTCGTGCTGGGCGCGGAACGGGAGAGCATGATCGGCGATCAGGAAAAGGAGGTCATCGCCTATCATGAATCGGGCCATGCCCTGATGGCCTATCTCTTGCCGCAGGCCGATCCCTTGGACAAGGTCACCATCATCCCGCGCGGTCATGCCTTGGGCGCCACCGAGCAATTGCCGGAGGAGGAGCGCCATAACCTCAAGCACAGCTATTTGCTGGACCGCATCGGTGTTATGCTCGGCGGTCGGGTGGCCGAACAACTCATCATGGGCGAAGTCAGCAGTGGTGCCGAGCAGGATCTGAAGCAGGTCACGCAACTGGCGCGCCGCATGGTCAGCCAGTGGGGCATGAGTGAAACGCTGGGGCCTGTGGCCTTTCGCCGTGGCGATGAACACGTCTTTTTGGGCCGCGAGATGGCTCAGCAGCGTGATTTCAGCGAGCACACCGCGCGACTGATCGACGAGGAAGTGCAGACCCTGTTGTGCAAGGTAGAGTCACAGGCGAGAGAGTTATTGGAACAGCACCGCCCGCAACTCGAAAGGCTGGCCGAGCGTCTGCTGGAGCGGGAGACGCTGGATGCGCATGAGATTGACGTTCTGCTGCGAAACAGAGACAGTGCTGACACAGATAGCTCAAGGCGGCGGCGCAACACGTCGGTGAGTGAACATTGAGGAGTCATAAGCCATGACCGAGATTATCAAGCTGCCGGAGGACTTTATCGGTAAGGAAGACGAACGCAAGCTGGAGAGCTTCGGCGGTCATTTAGTGGGACGTGGCTATGCCACGCGTTGGCATTGGAATCGTGAAAAGGGGGTGGACGTGGCCTTCGAGATCTATCGCGGTGGCGCCAAGGAACAACTGTTGGCCTCGATACGCCGCGACCGCGACAAGGACATATTTTGCGCCGTCGACCACGCTGGCCGCAGTATAGTCGAGGGAAGCTTGGAACATGTCATGGCGGCGGTCGATGGCTTGGCCAGCACCCTGCATGAGCAGGGGCCCGCCTAAGCAGCAGCCTCCACTAGCGTTCCGCCTCTGCCAGGCCGTCCACGTTTTCAGGGAGCATCGGTGCGCGAAACTCCACCAGGGTGGTGGTATCATCGGTGCTGTCGATGCGCAGTCCCTTATCGGCACTGTCCGCCTTATGCAGGTAGAGGTGGTGCACGCTCTCGATCAATATGGAGTTTTCATCCTGACCGCTGCCCACGGTCAACATGATGTCCATGCCGTTCTCCCTTTCCGACTCCCGGATGTCCTCCAGGGGATAGTGCCGTACCAATATGCTGGCCGGCACCTGCGTAGCCTCATCGTCGGACAACTGATCAGTGCGCAAATACTTTACCGTGACCAGCCATCCCAGGTGCTCGCGCATAAACCCGTCCAGGAAATCGCGCCATTGGCCTTGCTCGATGACTTGATAACTCATATTGCGGCCCCTTTCTCTCCCATGCCTGGGTAGTTTCGCCAGCGCGCGACAATTCGGCCCCGGTAACACTACCTTTTAGACCTTCATTGATGGATGTCAATGCCGCCGCGGCGTTGCGTCCGCAACATGATTCAGCACCTGCCGCCATCACACAGGAGTTTCTATGGCCTCGCCAGACGCCCCTATCTATGTGTTGCAACACAGCCCTGTGCATCCGCCGGGCTATTTCCAGGCGGTGGCGGCGCGCCAGGGTTTTTCCCTGCGGCTGCACCCGGTCTCGCCGGCCGCGCCCCTGCCGCCGGCGGGCGAGTCCTTGGCCGGTCTCGTGCTCCTCGGCGGCCCCTATGATCTGCATCCCCAAGAAATGGCACACAGAGCGCCGTGGATGCAGCAGGAGATCGAGCTGATTCAGCGCGCGGTGGAGGCCGATATCCCGGTGCTGGGCCACGGCTTGGGTGCCGAATTGATAGCCGCGGCCCTGGATGCCAGAGTCATGCGCAATACCGTCAAGCGCATCGGTTGGTTTGAGATTCAGCCCCTGCGTGAGGAGGCGCTGGCGGCCCAATGGCTGGAGGGCGTGGCCGATTGGCTGGAGATGTTCCAATGGCATGAGCAGGCCTTCGATCTGCCGCTCAATGCCACCCGTCTGTTGCGCAGCCAGTGGAACGCCAATGAGGCCTTTGTCTTGGGGCGGACCCTGGCCCTGCAGGGTCATCTGGAGGTGGATGCCGCCATAATCAAACGTTGGCTGGCGGAATATGCCCCCGAGGTTTCTCAGCCGCGGGAGAACCCCACTGTTCATACCAAGCTGGACATCAATTGGGAGGAGATCGTACAGGGCCCCGAGGCCATTCTCTCTGACATCCAAGGGCGGCTCCAGCGCCTGCACCGTGTTGCTGACCTGCTCTACGGCCGTTGGCTGCAGTCGGTGGAGCCGGGTCGCAAACTGTGCCTTTGAGCCGGACCGTCTGTTAACGATTGACCTGGGTGATCACGTCCGGGGGCTGGGCCAGGGTGTTGTGTAGGGTACACATGGCGGCGGCGCGCTGGGCCGCTTGAAGGCGCGACTCGGGCAGCTCCGGCCAGTCGATTTCCATCTCGATGTGGTCGATGCGAAAGGGCTGTTCGGCATAGCGCCACTGCATGTGCACCGCCAGCTTATCGGCCTTGACCTCGATCTGTTCGGCGTAACTGGCCAGCACCGAATAGGTGCACAGGGCCAGGGAGGTAGCGAACATTTGCAGGGCGCTGTAATGCGCCTCGGGATCATTGGATTCGATGTTGATCCCGGGCTGAGTAAAGTCGGAGATGTCCAGGTCTTCCGCACTGTTCATGACGATATGCATGGGCCTATGCTCCTTCCTGCTGTATGGGCTCGCCATCGACATAGATGGCATCGACGTGCTCGCCGTAAAAGGCGAGCAGGGTGGCGATGTCATGGACCTCGCCGGTGGGATAGCGGTAATACCAGGCGATGTTCTCGGCACGCCGACCATCCACGCACACCGAGTAATAACCGGCTTCGCCCTTGTAGGGACAGCGCGTCGCATGCGGGCTCGGTTCCAGCAGTGCCATGTTCACATCCAGCTTGGGAATGTAGTAGCGGACTGGCAGGCCGGTCTCGAACAGCAGTACCGGGTGGTGGGTCTCGGCCACTGTTTCCCCCAATACCACGACGCGGACATGGCGACTGCTGTGCAGGGTATCCACCCGCACGCGCGGGTCCCGCGCATGAACAAAGACCTCCTCGTCCTCCTCGAACCAGGCATCCATGGCAGACCAGTCCAAGGTGAGGTGGCCGTTCAACTCGGGCGGGTGCTTGCCTCCCGCCATTAGTTGCCAGGCGCATTCGGCCCCCTTCTTCTGATGCCGGTAACGCAGCGTGCCGTTTTCCTCGCTGTCAGCGGTGAGACAGTCCATGGCTACGTCGGTCTCGGGAAAATAATAGAAGGCCGGGCGACCGTCCTGACGCAACAGCATGGCCCGGCGGCTGTCCACCATCTTGCGTCCGCCGGCGTAGGCGCGGATCCACTTGGGGCTGGGCAACCATTCGGCGGCTGGGGGAATGTCGCGGGGTGGGCGCATGATTTGGCTCCTGCGATGTCGTGTATGGATTTATTCAGCATACCCCCGTCGTGGCCCCGCGTTGTTGAAAAAAATCAATGCATAAATGTGATCCCCGACTAGGCTGAGGGGTGAGCTTCATACAACGGGGAAGGGCAATGCAGATCTGGCTCAGACGCGCCTATGAACCACCCGGGGCCCACGACGGCACCCGGGTGCTGGTGGATCGCTTATGGCCGCGCGGCGTGTCCAAACAGCAGGCCGCCATCGACCACTGGTTCAAGGACCTGGCGCCAACGCAGGCGTTGCGTGGTTGGTATGGCCATGACCTCGAGCGCTGGCCGCAGTTTCAGGCGCGTTACCGCGACGAGCTGGAGAAACGACGGGACCAGGTGGGCGAGTTGTGCAAGTTGGTCGACCAAGGGCGTGTCACCCTGGTCTATGCCGCCCGCGACGAAGAGCACAGTAATGCTCGGGTGCTCAAAGACTATCTCGAACAGCGCTGCTGAGCGGGGGGAGGGAGCGATGCACACAGCTATGTCCCACGGCGCGCTGAACGATCCCATCGCCGAACACATCTGGCGCAGCAAGTATCCGTGACGTATCCAACCACAGCTGCATGACCAGACCATTGAGGATACCTGGCGCCGGGTGGCCCGCAGTCCGCCCGGATCGAAGATGATAGCTCGGATTGGGAAGCGCGTTTCTACGCCGGCCCGTGCTCTGTGGGAAAAGATTATGCGTGCCACCTATGATCATGCCGAGCCGGGCCTGCTATTCGTGGATCCGTTTTTTTTGCGATGTGGAACGGGAAGGGGCGTGATTACGGCGCCATGAATAGGACGGCGACGGCCACCAGATAGATGACCAGCACCAGAAAGCTCTCGAAGCCGATATTGGCGATGCCGCGCTTTTCCCGTCGCAACAGACCCAGCACCAGCACGGCGGTCATCACCTGGGCAATGGCGATGACGAAGAGTTGGCGATCACTGATGGCGTGGTAGATCGAGCCGCCGCGATAGCTGACGTCGGCGAAGGCCAGGAACAAGACATCGAAACTGTTGCCGCCAATGATGTTGCCCACCGCCAGGGTCAGGGCACGTTGCCGGACTGCCGCCAGTGCCGTCACCAGCTCCGGCAGGGACGTGGCCACCGCCGTGAACAGGGCGCCGACCACGGTCTGGGACAGGCCGCTGCGATCGCTGATGCTCATGCCGGTCTCGGCCACGGTATAGCCAGCCGCGCCCACAATCAGCATCAGGAGGATAAAGCGCAACCACAGCGTGACGACGGCTGCGCCGGTGATGGCCTGGGCGTCGGATTCGGGCACGTCTACGCGGGTCTCGGCGGTGTGTTTGGGTTGCCACAGGGGAGCGGCGCGTGCCTGAGACACCTGGCGCAGGCCGAAGATATAGACCACCACCAGCAACAGCGACAGCGGATGGATCTGCCACACAGTCAGGGACGGTATGCTCATGGCGGTCAACGGCAAGGCCAGCATGAGCATGAGCAAGCCGCCCTGCATCAGATTCTCGACGGAAGCGGCGGCGTGTTCCAGGTTGATGTTGCGATAGGTGATATCCGCCAAGGCCAAAAAGGCGGTCTGGGCCGCGATGCCGCCGATGGAGTTGCTGACCGCCAGTTCCGGATAGCCTTGATAGGCGCTGACGATGGAGGTGATGCTGCCCGACAGTGAGGTGGTGATACCGAGGAAGACGGCGCCGAAGATGGCCTCGCCAAGGCCGGTGACATCGGCGAGTCGATCGGCCAGGCGGGTCATGCGTACCCCGGCGACGCCAATGACGCAAGTGGCCAGGATGAACAGCCCGATTACCGCCCAAAATGGCCAGTCGGCGATACTCATCTCCTAGGTTCGGCCTTCCGCGCGCCCTTGCTGAAAGATGACTCAGATCAGGGCGGCACGGTGTTGTGCTGCGAGGGTGGTTTGCGGGTAAGCCAGCGCGCCACCAAAAATGCCGGCACAAAAACCAAGATCAGAAAGGTCAGTGTCGTCATCACGTCGCCGAACAGGCGCGTCAAGTTCAGTGCCTCCACCAACCAGGCCAGTAAGGCATAGAGCGCGGAGGAGGCGATGATGAAGCTGAACAGAAAGATGAGATAGGCGGCCAAGAACTTCTGGTCGGGATGACGAATGCGGTGGACATAGGGCACCACCGCGATGAGCACCACGATCCATATCATCATGCCGGTAGAATAGTCGAACATATTGTTTCCTTATGATCATTTTTCTAATGTCTAGGGTAACTATTACAGGCTTGAGTACAGGGGGCATTGAAAAAGATCAATGACGACCCCCGCGGGGAGAGACGACCATGGCGATATTGTCCAACATGGAAGCGCACTCTTGACCACACCCACCGTTACCCGACTGGCGCCCAGCTATGAGGCGGAGGTGCCCCTAGAGGGACTCTATCTGCAACACGCCCTACACCGCAGCGAGTTGCAACAGCGGCCCCTGGTGTACAGTAATTTCATCGCCAGTCTGGATGGCCGCATCGCGGTGGCCCACCCGGAGACTGGCGAGATCGGTGTTCCCGATGCCATCACCAATCGGCGTGACTGGCGCCTTTACCAGGAGCTGGCCGCCCAGGCCGACATCCTGGTGTCCAGTGCCCGCTATGTGCGCGATCTTTCCGCCGGCAAGGCGCAGGACAGCCTGCCGGTGAGCGATGATCCGGCCTATGACGACCTGCGCGCCTGGCGTCGACAACAGGGCATGGCCCCGCAGCCGGCGGTGGTAATTCTGAGTGCCAGCTTGAACCTGCCCATTCAGGCCCTCTGCGAAAAACTGGATCGACCGGTGTATGTGGCCACCGGTGCCCAGGCCGACGCCGGTCGGGTGCGGGACATCGAGGCCTGCGGCGCACGCGTGCTGCGCGTGGGCGAGGGTAAGGGGGTGGACGGCGAAATGTTGGTGACGGCATTGGCCGCCGAAGGCTTCTGCAGTATCTATTCGGTGGCGGGGCCGGGGGTACTGGAAACCCTGCTTAAGGCCGGCGCGGTCAACCGACTCTATCTGACTCAGGTGCATCGCCTGCTCGGCGGCGCGTCCTATGACACCCTGCTGGAAGGCGGCTATCTCCGGCCGCCGGCCGACTTCACCCTCAAGGCACTTTACTACGATCGTGGTCTGACAAAGGGCTGCGGTCAGTTCTTCAGTGTCTACGATGCCGCGGGACTGGAGCGCGGTTGTTGACGCCGCATTAGAGCGAGCTCAGGTATCGAAATCCAATGCGGCGATGATGGTATTCAGGCGGCCTTGCTCGCCCCCTTCCTGGGACAAGGCCTGGCTGTCATCGTTGGCATCGCGGGCGGATTGTTCGATTCGCTCGATATAGGCCCGGGTACACTCGGCCACCTTGATCTTCAAGGTGTCCAACAAGGGGACAATTTCATCAGGCGATCTCACCCAGGCCTCGATGTACACCCCCTCGTTTTCCTTGATCTTGGGGCTGGTCGGGTGTTTCGAGAGCATGGCATTGAAATCATTGCACCAATCCGGGGGCGCCTGAGGTGATAGTTTGAATATGATGTCGATATAAGGCGCTTTTCTTATGCGCGGCGGGCGGCGCTCATCGATGCCGATAATTTTAATGTCGCTGATACCTTCCACTGTTTCCTCCCGATATTGACAAATGTATGGCGGGCATGCCGGGAAACATCAAACGGTCAGCAGTGAGAGATGCCAAAAATAGAAGGTTTCCACGCTAAAGTTAGCGGCCGACACAGGCTTTTCAACAGGGCGTCGGAGTGATGTCGTGGAGGCGCCCGGTAAGAAGTGCGCGCTAGGTTTAGGCCTATTCCGGCTGAATACGCCGCACCTGAACCTGTTGGTTCGTCGGATAGACCGCCGGCCCGAACTGGGTGTAAACCGCCACATCGGCCGCATCGCGGCCATAGCCCAGTGTCACATAGCCACCTTTGTTATCCACCTGGGTGGCATCGAAGCTATACCAGCGCCCGCCGACGAAGGCCTCGAACCAGGCGTGCAGATCCATGGGGTCTAAGGCGTGGCGATAGCCCACCCCCATGCGCGTCGGGATGCTCAGGCTGCGGCACATGGCGATGGCGATATGGGCCAGGTCACGACATACGCCGGCCTGGCGCATATTCACCTCCACGGCCGATATGGGGATGTCGCTGGTCTCCACCTCGTAGCGGATGTTGTCGCGTACCCAGGTTTCGATGGCCGCCACCTGATCGAATCCCGGCAGTCGTCCGGCCGTGATCTCGGTCGCCATCTGGCCGAAGCGCTCCGACTCGCAGTAACGGCTGGGCAGCAAATACCGCAGCACCGCATCCGGCAGGTTCTGAACCTCGACAAAAGGGGCCCCCGGCGCTTGGTCCACCTGGTCCGCCGTCATGACCTGGGCGGCGGTGTGAATGGAGAAGTGGCCGGGTGGCGCGACCAGGCGCTGACATAAGTTGCCGTAGTCATCGGTAAATTCAAAGACCGGTACACTGGGCGTCAGCTGATACTCTTCGCGTGCTATCCACTGCTGCGCGCCGCTGCGCGGCCGCAGCATGAGCATAAAGGGGGTCGGCACATCGATATCGAAAGATAAATCACAGCTTGTCTCTAACCACATGGTGCCATCCTCGGTGTAAACAGTGCCATCAACCCATCTCCTTTCCAGTCTACACTGATTTGTATGGCGGTCTTGTGAATGCTGATCACTGTCCTCGTCCATCGCTTGTGCCGGGGTGCGGCATGGTGTTACGCGCGGCGGACATGTTGCGCCTCATGGTCAGGGAGGGCCAGGGGTTACGGCTCCTAACGCGTGCAACTTGTCGCCGCCGGCGCCAGCGCTAGGCAAGCCTCAGCGCCTCCAGTGAGGCGATGGCATTGCCTCCGCCAATATCGGGGATGATGATCAATTCCAGCAGGGTCACGGCGGGCGCGTCCAGCGTGTGGTGCTCCGTCTCCCGGGTCGATCCCTGGGGGCTGAAGTTCCATTGCTGCCTGACGATCTCCCGCTGGGTTTTGCCGCCATCGGGGGACAGGCGCAACACATATTCCTGGGTGCGGACCGTCTGTGTCTCCTGAAACAGCAGGCTGACGTGCTGCAGCCGCTGCGGTGGGTCGAAATGCAGCCGGATGGTCTGACGGCCGGGGCGCGCGGCGCGCCAGCCGCCCGCCTCGCCGGGCAGTAAGGCCGCCTCGATGGGGTGGGCCTTATCCTCCGAGGTGATCTCCACCGAGGCCAATTGGGCCAGGTCCAGCCATTGCAAGTTGGGCGGTGTCTCGGCCTGTTCCGTTTCGATCATTCGTTTGCGCATATCGGCGTCCTCTTTTAGAGGTGTGAAAAGGTAGAGGTCTGAAAAGGGTTCAAGCGGATGGCTTGGGGCGCAGCCGCCTCAATCCGGCGCGCCAAAGCGGGCCAAGGCGGTGTCCAACTCATGTTCCAAGTCGTCGTAATCCGACTGTTTGGCGAGCTGCCCCGGTTGGTGCCGGGCGAGTGCCTCGTGTTGCGCCTGTTCCGCCGCAAGCAGCATCTCCTGCAAGCGATGCAATTCGTGACTGTAGGCGTGGCGCAGGTGACTGGGTACCCGTTCCTGTTGTTGCCTTAAGCGCTCGATCTTGGCGCGTAATCCATGGATCCGCTGCGCGCGCTGTTCCATATTTTCATCGTACATGTCTGCTCCTCCGTCGCTGCCGACACCACTCACTGCCATGATCGTATTGCAGCAAGAAGGACTGGCCGGGTCATTGAAAAAACTCAATAAGCCCGAGGCGGCGGTGCATGCGGGGTCTCGGGAGGATCCAGGGGCGGCCCTAAGGGCAGGTCAGGATTCTCTGTTTATTATTCTTGGCAACGCGGGCAATACCAGCCGTTGCGCCCCGATACGGCGATCTGCTTGACCTTGCCTTGACACCCCGGGCAGTTGCCGCCCTTTTTACGGTGGGGCAGCAAAAAGTCGTCGGGCATGTCGTCAGGCGCCACCTTGGCGGCGATGGCAGCGTCGAAGACCTGATGTATCTTTTTATAAAGGGTGTCCAGGTCGCGTGCGTCCAGGTCCTGCACCTTGCGCCGGGGGTGGATGCGGGCCTGGAACAGGATTTCGTCCGCATAGACGTTGCCGATGCCCGCCATGACCTGTTGGTTCATGAGCCAACCCTTGACGCTGCCGCGCCGGCCCTCAGCCAGTCGTTTGAAGTCGGCGAGGCTCGGCGTCAGGGCATCCGGACCCAACTCATGGGCCGCGATGAAGGTCGGTGGGTTGCGCGTGAGTTCGATGCGTCCCAGCTTGCGCGGCGCCACATAGGCCAGCCGCCGACCGTTTTTGAAGTCCAGCAGTAGTTGGGTATGTTCCGGGGTCTGGCGGTCGCCGTCAAAATAGCTTAGCCGACCGGTCATGCCGAAGTGCATCACCAACCAGCCGCCATGATGCAGCTCGATAAACAGATACTTGCCGTGGCGACGGGTGGCGTCGAACTGGTTGTTTTTAAGCGCCCGCCCCAGGCCCTGGGGGGAGGTGCCGGCGAGGATCTGTTCACCCTCCACGTGGGTATGTGCGATCTCCTGGTGCAGGGCCGTGGCATTGAGGTATTGGCGAAAGACTTCCACATCGGCGAGTTCCGGCATAATGATTTCCTTTTGCGTCAGTCGCGCCGCAACAGCCTCTTTAGTTGGTTTAACGGCCGCGTATTGATCACATCATCGGCCGTCAGCCAGCCGCGCCGGGCTTGACCGATGCCAAAGTGCATGAAATCCAGATCGTTGGTGCTGTGCGCGTCGGTGGAGATGGCCACCTTGAGGCCGATCTCCTTGGCCAGCAGACAAGCGTCGTCGGTGAGGTCGAGGCGATCGGGGTGGGCATTGAGCTCGACAAAGCAGCCCCGTTCCTTGGCGCCCTGCATCAGCCTTTCCAGGTCGACGTCATAGGGCTCCCGCTCATTGATCAAGCGGCCGCTGGGATGGCCCAGAATATTGAAATGGGGATTGTCCATGGCCTTTAAGATCCGTTCGGTCTGCTGTGTGCGCGATAGATTGAATTTGTAGTGTACGGAGCAGACAGTGAGATCCAGTTGCGCCAGTACGTCATCGGGCAGGTCCAGCGAACCGTCCTCCATGATGTCCACCTCGATGGACTTGAGCAACTGGATGTCGTCCAGTTGTGCATTCAGTTTGTCGATCTCTTTGATGTGCTTGAGCACGCGCGTCTTATCCAGTCCGTTGGCCACGGTGACGCGGTGGGAGTGCTCCGTGATGGCGAGATATTGATAACCCAGTTGCGCCGCGGCCTCGGCCATCTGCCTCAGGCTGTGGTGGCCGTCCGAGGCCTTGGTATGGGCGTGTAGATCGCCGCATAGCTCGTCTTGGGTAATCAATTGCGGCAGCTTGCCCTTTCGAGCGGCCTCGATCTCGCCACGATTCTCCCGCAACTCCGGCTCGATATAGGGCAGCCCCACCGCCTGATAGACCTCTGCCTCGGTCTTGCCGGCAATGCGTTTGTCGTCCTCAAATACCCCGTATTCGTTGATCTTGTATCCCTGTTTGACCCCCAGCTTGCGCACCGCGATATTGTGGGCCTTGGCGCCGGTGAAATAGTGCAAGGCGGCGCCATAGCTCACCTGCGGCACTACGCGGACGTCCACCTGCAGGCCGCTTTGCAGACGCACCGTGGAGCGGGTCTTGCCCTGGGAGATCACCTCGATGATTTCTTCATAATTGACGAAACGCGTCATTACGGTGGACCCCTTTTTGGCGCTGACCAGAATGTCCAAATCGCCCACCGTCTCCTTGCGGCGCCGATAACTGCCCGCGACGGTGATCTGTTTCACGCCTTGGCTGCGTTTGAGGTACTTGATCAGGGCCGAGGCTACCTCTTGGGCGACCAGGAGTTTGGTGCGTTTTTCGGCGCCGCTGTAGCGCTCCACCCGTTGTTTGATCATCGCCTCGGTCTTTTTCCCGAAGCCTTCCAGTTCGCGAATCTTGCCCTTGTTGGCGGCGCGCTTGAGATCCTCTAGGCTATGGATGTCCAGGTGCTGGTAGAGGATCTTCACCCGTTTGGGTCCCAGACCCTCGATCTTCATCAAATCGCTGAGGGCGGGTGGGGTGCGCGATTCCGCCTCGTTCAACACGGGCAGCTTGCCGGTCTCCACCATGGTCTTGATCTTGTCGGCCAGATCCTTACCGATCTCGGGCAACTTGGAGAGATCTTCCCCGTGCTCGACCATGTCGGCCATGCTCCGGGAATAGCCGCCCACGGTGCGTGCGGCATTGCGATAGGCGCGCACCCGAAACGGATTGGCGTCCTCGATATCGAGCAGATCGGCCAGGCGTTCCAGTGCCGAAGCGATTTCATTATTGTGTATCGCCACCGTGCCTATCCTCGCTTGGACCCGATCGCTATTCCGACCTTACTTCGCCGGTCAGCCAATCCCAGTCCAGTTTGGTCGGGTGTTCCATATAGTCCTCTGCATGCTCCACCACCTGTTGCACATAGCGTTGCTCCAAGACCAGGCGGATGTCGGATGACTCACTGTCTTGCGCGTCCTCGATGGGCATGAATGTGCCGTCCACGAAGCGGGTGGTGAAGCGTCCCTGTTCATGCCCTTCATCATCCACAAGCTTGAAGGTGATGGACTCCTGGGAATAGCGGCGATTGATCAGCGCCAGGACCTGTTTCAGTAGGGCGGATTGACGATGACTAAGCAATACGTCATTGCAGATATTGATATATTGCTTTACCAGGGCTTTGGCGCTCAATTGATCGCCCATGTGTGTTCTCCTATGGCGCTGCAAGTGGATAGCAATACAGTGTTTTCCGATAGGCTGTCATTGAGGAATGTCAAGGCACGGGCCTAGTCGTCTTTGGGTCTGAGCATGGATTGCAGGCGCAGGGCATTCTGGGGGGCGTAGCCCGCTTCGTCGTTATCGAAATAGCAATATATCGATAGGCCCTGCCTGGCCCAGGCGGAGATGGCGCCACTCCAGCCACTCAGGGTCTGATCGTCGTAATTGCCCTGATAGGGGCCGTCCGGCCCGTGCAGGCGAATATAGATGAAATCGGTGGTGATCTCCTTGGGGGAGAGATGGCCGTCCAGCTCGTAGATGCAGAAGGCGCCATCGAAACGGGCCAGCAGTTCGAAGGTCTCATCGTTGATCCAGCTGGGATCGCGGAATTCAAAGGTATAGCGAAAGTCCTGGCTCAGGCACTCGAGAAACTGCTGCAGTCGTTGTTGATTGAACTGCCAATGCGGCGGCAGTTGGAACAGTATGGGGCCCAGCTTGTCGTCCAGGGCCGTGATACGCTCAAAGAATTTCTTGACGCTGGCCTCGGGATCCTTGAGTTTTTTCATATGGGTGATGTAACGACTGGCCTTGGCGCTGAAGACAAAGCCCACCGGTGTGAGCTCGCGCCACTTTTCCAACGTCGCCCGTTTGGGTAAATGATAAAACGAGTTATTGAGTTCGACGCTCTTGAAATGCATCGTATAGTGGTCGAGCATCTGGCTGGCCGGCAGCTCCTCGGGATAGAAGGGGCCCTTCCAATGATCGTAGTTCCACCCCGAGGTGCCGATGTGGAGCTTGCCTTGGGTCATGGGTCTACCAGGGCATGGGCTCGCCGTCATAACGGAAGAAGAGGCCGGTCTGGTCGGGGGTGAAGGCGTCTATGACCTGGCGCAGGCCCCGTACACTCTCCGCCGGGCGAATGCCGTCACTGGGGCCCATACGGGTCTGGACCCCGCCCGGGTGCAATAGCAAGACCCCAATGCCGCGCTCGCGCAGCGCTTCGGCGAACCCGCGCATGGCGGCATTGAGGGCGGCCTTACTGGAACGATAGTAATAACTGCCCGGTATGCTGATATCCTCGATACTGCCCATATGACTGGTCATGACCGTGATCAAACGCATGTCGCTGGCGGCAACATTATCCAGCAGGGCCTCGCTCACACGCACCGCTCCGAGGCTGTTGACCTCCAGTGTGCGTAGCCACAGGTCATAGCGAATAGTGCCCGGCGCGGGCTTGAGGTAGTCGTCTTCCAAATAGACCCCGGCATTGTTATAGAGGATATCCAGGGGGACATCCTCCAGCGCCCAGCCGATGGCCTTGATGTCTTCGGCCACCGTGACATCGAGACGGTGAATGGAGATCTGGCCGTTCTCCTTGGCCAGCCCGTGTAGTTCGTGGGCCTCGGCCGGGTGGCGGCAGGTGGCGTAGACCCGCCAGTCCGCCTGGGCGTATTGGCGAACCAATTCCAGGCCGATGCCGCGATTGCTGCCGGTGATGAGTATATTGGGCATAGATTCCTCCTTAGGTACATTAAAGCCGCCGAGCCTGCTCGCCCGTCAGCCGCCTTCGGTCATGGTGATGAACTCATCTTCGTTGATGAGCGCAACCCCCTCATTTCGTCCGTCCTCGCGCTTGCTGCCCGGGTCGCTGCCCACCACCACGTAATCGGTCTCGCCACTGACACTGGAGGTGGCGCGACCGCCCAGCATCTCCACCTGCTCCTTGGCCTCAGTGCGGCTGTAGTGTTCCAGCGTGCCGGTGAAGACAAAGGTCTTGCCCTTGAGCGGCTGTGCCCGCCGCTGCGGCATGGCTTGCACGTCGATCCCTTCTTTCTGCAGACGCTGCAGGACTTTGCGATTGCGTTGCTCGGCAAAGAAGTGGCTGACTGAGGCGGTGATCTCGGGGCCGATCTCGGGGATGGCTTCGATGGCGGCCTGATCGGCCTGGGTCACCGCCTCCAGGGTGCCGAAATGGGCGGCCAGCTGACGGCCCACGTGGCGGCCCACATGACGGATACCCAAGGCATACAGGAAGCGGTCCAGGCGCGCCTGCTTGGCCCCCTGGATGGCGTCGTAAAGCTGTTTGGCGGATTTCTCGGCGAAGCCTTCCAGGGCCTCCAGGTGCGTCACCTTGAGGCGGTACAAGTCGGCCAGATCATGGACCCGCTCAGCGTCGATGAGTTGCTGGACAGTCTTCTCGCCGAGATGATCGATGTCCATGGCGTCGTTAGCGGCGTAGTGGAGGATATGTCCCGCCAGTTGGGCCTGGCAGGCCAATCCCGCGCTGCAGAGAAAATAGGCCCCCTCGGGCACCACCTCCGTGCCACAGACGGGACAGCGCCGGGGCATGGTGAAGGGCGGGTGGCGCTTCTTCCCAGGCTGTTTGAGGCGCGCTTGGATCTCCGGAATGACATCACCGGCTCGGATAATGCGCACCCGGTCACCGACGCGCACATCCTTGCGCTTGACCTCGTCGGCATTGTGCAGGGTGGCGCGGCTGACCGTGACGCCACCCACGTCCACCGGTTGCAGCAGGGCCACCGGGGTCAGGATACCGGTACGGCCCACGCTCACCGTGATCGCCTCCAAGGTGGTGATTTCGGCGCGCGGTGCGAATTTCCAGGCCAGGGCCCAGCGCGGGTTGCGGTCACGGCTGCCGAGCTGTGCGCGTAAACGGTAATCGTCCAGCTTGACGACGATGCCGTCGATTTCGTAATCCAGGCCATCGCGGCGTTGCGCCAGATCCTCATGATAGCGCTGGATCTGCTTGAGCGAGGAGGCCCGCTGGTTTTCGGGCGAGGTCTTGAGACCATAGCGCTGCAACATATTGATGGCCTGATCATGGGAGGCGGGGCGTTCTGCGGAGCTGGATATGATTTCATACACAAAGATATCCAGCGGTTTGCCTGCCACCTTGCGCGAATCCAATTGACGCATCATTCCAGCCGCGGCGTTGCGCGGGTTGGCGAAGGGTTTGTCGCCGCGTTCGACACGCTGTTTGTTGAGTTCGACAAAGCCATGTCTTGGCATAAAGACCTCACCGCGCACGGCCAGGGTCTGGGGGGCATGTTCGGCGTCTTGAAGAGTGAGGGGAAGGGCGCCGATGGTTCTTAAGTTGTGGGATATGTCTTCGCCCACCTCGCCGTTACCGCGCGTGGCGCCGTAATCGAAGCGACCTTGCCGATAGACGATCTCGACGGAAAAGCCGTCGAATTTGGGCTCGAGATAGAGCTGCGGTTCGTTGTGGTCATCGTCTTTGCCGACAGTCTTCAGAAAAGATTGCACCTGATCCGCTTCGAGCGTTCCCTCCAGACTGAGCACGGGGGCCTGATGCCGAACCTTTTTGAGTTTGCTGACCGGCTCGGCGCCGACTCGGCGCGTGGGGGAGTTCGCCTGTTGTAGATCGGGATAGCTCGCCTCCAGGGCCTGTAGCCGGGCGAACAACTGATCGTAGACCGCGTCGGCGATGGCCGGTTGGTTTTTGACGTAGTACATAGTCGTGATGATTGATTGCCTCGCGCAGGGCATCGGCTTGGTCGGCGGCCTGGCGCTGGGTGAGCGCGTCGATGGGGCGAAAATCGGTGTCTGGATCGTGGATGTAGTCCATGGCATCTATGTTTCTTTAATCCAAAGCCCACACACCGAGCCATCCATGCCCGTATCGCCAGCGCCTTGGCACCCAGTCGGGGGGATAAGCACGCTTGCAGGGAATCGATGCCCGAAACACGCGCCGTTTCGGCAGTCATGGAAACGGCGCGGGCCATCCACAAAGGAGCGGCGCCGGCACCCGCAAGGGCTGGCTCGCCTTCAGCTGGCAAAGGTCATGCATCGCGCCTGGCCATTGGGTGTCTGAATGTCGATATGGTCTGCCTGGCACTCGAAATCGTCATTGTGCCGGCAGCCACTGATCTTGCATGCGCCCACCCCCGCCGTTTGCTTGGTGTTATGGGCATGCCTTGATGAGCTGAAGAAGGTGTCGCACATGGGTTTGTCATCGTCACCGATAGTGACGGCGCGCGCGTGACAGGACTGCTCTACATTGTAGGCACAGCGGCTTTCATCACACGCCCTTACCTCGGGAATTTCCATATTCAAGTTAATCATTTAAGCCCTCCTTAAGGCATCACGTATGCCATGATTTACCGACTTAAAAGCACATTCCACGAACAATTACCATAGCCCAAGGTCCGGACAAGTCAATCAGCCGGGCAGGTCGGGCGATGGTGATCAAGCGGGTCCGTGGACATCATTCGTAGGGCACGATATGCAGGTCGAAGCGATGCTGCTGCAGAGAAAGCGCTTCCGGCGCCTGGGCCTGGTCGCCGCCGTCCTCCTGCGCACGCGGCTTGCGTGGTTCGATGTCCACCACCAGTCGTTGCGGTGGAATATTACGCCCGATCAGTTCACTGCGAATGATGTAGGCCTGATCCATGGCGTGCTTGCGCGTTTGCACTTTGATCTCGCCGGCAGGCACATATTCCTGGATAAAGACTTGGGTACCCGGGTATTGACGCAGAATCTCGCCGATGCGCGTCAACAGCGTGCCGCCTTCGTTGCTGATAACCACGCTGCCGGGCTCGCGAAACAGCGTTTGATCCGGCAACGGCAGGATCACGCTTTCGCCGACGCGGTAGACCTCGCGGTATTGCGTCATGTCATTTGCCAGCTGGTCCATGGCCGGTACATTCGCGTCGGTCGGCGCTTGCATGGTTTGCGTCTGTTGCTGTGTTTGCTGGCCGTCGGCCGCTGCGCTGTCGTTGCTCGCGCCTGGATTGGCGCAGGCATTCAGCTGCAGGGTCAGGCCAAGGGCCAGTGCGCCCGCGCCGGCCCTGAACGGGGTTGGAACAAAATTGCGGTTCATGGTGGCACCTCCTTGGCAATCCCATTGTTATGAGGATGCTGCAAATATTTACGAGGCGCAGGCATTACATCATATTGCCTTTTTTGTGGGCGCGCTTCCATTCCTTATGGCGCTCCTTGATCTCGTCCTTGAAATAGGCGTTGGCCTGGTCCAGTTTCGTGATTTCATGACCCGGCAGCGGGTGCGTGGGTTCATTAATGCGCGGTGCATCGCCAAGCCTCTGTTTGGTAACTCTCAGCTGCAATGGGCTGTCCTGAGGTGTGGCCACCAGGTTCCGGTCAAGCTCAAACACAGACCATGGAATGGGAATCAGATCGTCGCCGATATCCATGAAGCCGCCGAAGGAAAGCACGGCATGAGTAATGCGGCCGGTTCGATTGATGATCAATGTCTCCACTTCGCCGATATCCCGACCCTCGCTGTCCTTGACGTTTTTGCCGATCAGAATATCGACGGTGATCGGCTCGCCCATATGATCGACGGACATCATCATCTTGTGTTCCATGTCCTTGTCTTTGTCAGCATAGGCGAAGGCCGGCAGCAGCAGGACTAGGCTGCATACGGGAATGACAAGATTTTTGAGTTTCATTGTCAGCATATTTCGTTCTCCTTAGTTATTAGACACTAAATAAATGACAGGAACGGACACGATCTTCCGGTCGAAATTCCATCATGCAGTCACTATTGCGCAAACTCGGATAAGCCGCATTGATCAATGTCAATAAGGCCGGGGCGGGGGCGTTCTAGAAATATTGTTCGCTGCTGATATGGCCGTGCTCGCGACGACGATGACGTTTCATGCCGCGTTCGGCCAGCAGTTCTACGGTTTGCTCGATCATGCCGGAATTGCCGCACAGCATCACGTGGCTGTCGGCGGGGCTGATTTTGATGCCGGCGTGTTGTTCCAAATTGCCGTTGAGGATGTTGATGGGAATACGGCCATGCAGGGTGTAGGTAACGTGTTCTCGGCTCACCAGGGGTGTGTAGCTCAGTTGTTCGCCGTGGCGCTGCAGCAGGTGATCGATGCTGTCCTGGTAGGTGAGTTCGCGCGCCTCGCGCACATTATGGCCGAGCACGATCTTGTCGAAACGGCGCCATGGCCCGTCCGTCTTGAGCATGGACAAGAACGGACCGATACCGGTGCCGGTGGCAAGCAGCCAGAGGTGACGCACCTCGGGTATTTCATCCAAGGTCAGGAAGCCGTTGGCAACGGGATTGACCCACAGCGCATCGCCCGGCTCAAGCGCTGCCAAACGCGGCGAAAGTTGACCCTGTTCGACAATGTTGAAGTAGATTTCGTGGGGCCACTCTTCCGGGGAATTGACAAAGGAGTAGGGCCGACCGACAAGGTCGCCGCCCAGTTCCAGCGCCACGCGCAAAAACTGCCCCGCTTTGAAGGGCTGCACATCCGCCTCGAAACGCAGCGAAACCAGCCGCGGCGTCCATAATTTTTTTTCTACCACTCTGCCTTGTATAGGGGTCGCCATTAAATCGCTTTTTCTCCGTATTGCGCGGTTCGGGTATACACCGCGGTGTCTTAATTAAGACATTGAACCCGCTGATGAGTTGCGTATCGTGGGGATGGGCAGCGCCTCGGAACGCTTAGCCCCCGTCGTGTTCCGCCTGTGCGACCTGCTGTTTGACCTTGACGAAGCTGTCGGGGTTGACCGAGATGGAATCGATGCCGGCCGTGACCAGGAAACGGGCAAACTCGGGATGGTCGCTGGGCGCTTGGCCGCATAGCCCGACCTTGCGGTTATGTGCATGCGCGCTGTTGATGACGCTGGTGATCATATCCTTCACCGCCTCGTCCTGTTCGTCGAACAGGTGGCCGAGAAGGTCGGAGTCACGATCCACCCCCAGGGTCAGCTGGGTCAGGTCGTTACTGCCGATGGAAAAACCGTCGAAGCGTTGGGCGAAGTCGGCGGCACGCACCACATTGGACGGGATCTCACACATGACGTAGACCTGCAGGCCCTCTTCGCCGCGCTTTAGGCCGTTTTCCGCCATGACTGCCAATACCCGGTCCGCCTCCTTGGCGGTGCGGCAAAAGGGAATCATGACGATGATATTGTCCAGGCCGATGTCGCGGCGCGCCTTGTTGACGGCGCGGCATTCCAGGGCGAAGCCATCGCGGTATTCCTCGCTGTAGTAACGACTGGCGCCGCGCCAGCCCAGCATGGGATTGGCCTCCCGCGGTTCGAAATTACGCCCGCCGATCAATTCGGCGTATTCGTTGGTCTTGAAATCGCTCATGCGCACGATCACCGGGCGCGGGTGTTGCGAGGCGGCGATGCGGGCGATGCCGTAGGCCAGCGTGTCGATGAAATAACTGGGCCCGTCGGGCCAGTTGCGCGTCAATTCGGCGATGCGCTGGCGCGCCGTGTCGTCCTCGATCCGATCGGGTTGCAATAAGGCAAGGGGATGGATCTTAACGCCATGGTTGATAATGAACTCCATGCGTGCCAGGCCGATGCCGTCGCCCGGCAGACGCCACCAGCGCAGGGCGGCGGCGGGATTGGCGATGTTGAGCATGATCCGGGTGCGGGTCTCGGGAATATCCTCCAGCGATACATCCTCGGTCTCGAAGTCGCTGATACCGGCATAGACAAAGCCGCTGTCGCCCTCGGCACAGGAGACCGTGACTTCTTGGTCGTTTTCCAGCAGCTGCGTGGCATCACCACACCCGACCACCGCCGGCAGGCCCAGCTCGCGGCTGACAATGGCGGCATGGGAGGTGCGGCCGCCATGGTCGGTGACAATAGCGCTGGCGCGTTTCATAATCGGCACCCAATCCGGGTCGGTCATGCCGGTCACCAGTACCGCCTGATCTTCAAACTGGTCGATCTGTGCGGCGGAATCCAGTTTGCACACCTTGCCGGCGGCAATGGCGTCGCCGATGCTCAGTCCGGTCACCAGTTGTTCGCCTTTCGCCTTGAGACTATACGTTTTCAGCACGCCGGCCTGCTTCTGCGACTGCACCGTTTCCGGCCGCGCCTGGAGGATGAATAGTTCACCGCTGTCGCCGTCTTTGGCCCACTCCATGTCCATGGGCCGGTCATAGTGTTTCTCGATGATGAGCGCCCAGCGCGCCAGGGTGAGAATGTCCTCATCGCTGAGCACGAAGGCGTCGCGTTCCTCAGCGCTGCAGTCCACCAGCTGAGTCGGCTCGTCATCGGCATCGCTATAGACCATCTTGCGCGCCTTATTGCCGGCCCGTTTTTCCAGAATAGGCGTACGCTCGTGGTCTTCCAGCATGGGTTTGAACAGCAGGTATTCGTCCGGATCCACCAGCCCTTGGACCACAGTCTCGCCCAGGCCCCAGGCGGCGTTGATCAGCACCGCGCGCGGAAAGCCGGTTTCAGTATCGATGGAAAACATCACCCCGGCCGCACCATTGCCGGCCCGCACCATTGTTTGGACACCCACCGACAGCGCCACCTTCATGTGATCGAAACCGTGATTTTCACGATAACTGATGGCCCGATCGGTGAACAGCGAGGCGTAACAGCGGCGACAGGCATCGAGCAGGGCGGCGGCACCGCGAATATTGAGAAAACTCTCCTGCTGGCCGGCGAAGCTGGCCTCGGGCAGGTCTTCGGCCGTCGCGCTGCTGCGCACCGCCACAGCGGGTTGTTCGCGGCCGCTGCGCTCGGCCAGTCGCTCATAGGCGCCGACAATGGCCTCCTTAAAGTCATCGGGAAATGCCGCGTCCAGGATCATGTGGCGGATCGCCTCGCCGGTTTCATGCAGCGCCTGTTCTTCATTGCGTAACGATCGCAGTTGCGCGGCGATCTTGTCGTCCAGACCGGTGGCGGCAAGATGGTCACGATACGCCTGAGCGGTCGTGGCAAAGCCGTCGGGTACGAGAATGCCCGCCGCTTCGAGGTGCTGAATCATTTCGCCCAAGGAGGCGTTTTTGCCGCCGACCTTGGCGACATCGCTCGACCCCAGTTCGGACAGGGGAATGGCGTAGACAGGTTGATGCGTCATGGTTGATTCCTGATTTATTAATCTACGGATAAGCCGATGGAAAAGCAGCAGTTCCGGCCATTTCAACGCCAAATATAATGTGTGATTTATACGCCCTGAATTCGTTAGCACGTCTGCATATACACATTTACAAATCTAAGATGACACGTTCACTCTGTCATTGCGGATTATCAATCTGAACCATGACAAATATTTTTTTCATAATCATCCTGTTAACTAAGGTGATGAGTTTGGCACCGTGCAATGGGGGGTTGGCTGTGCTACCGTTAGTACAGCTGTGAATGCAGTGTCGCGTTGCAACAATGTGACTCGTAATGGCGCTCACATCATTCCACACGAGTCAGACAAACTACAAGCGGGCAGTCCTAATACCAGCACCTGATTTTGCTGTCGCCATATCGACCGCGGGGGCGAGGAATCTGTAAATTTTTTTGCAAATTCACCCACAGACCAGGAGGTGTAGCATGCTGAAGGGAAATGAGTTTTTCGCAGACAATGGAAGCGGAGAATTTGTCGCTCGTACTGCGCAAAACGGTAAGACTGAGGACGGCCTGCAATTGACGGATGCCGCCATCGCGCGCCTGTTTTCAGCGCGGCCGGCGCATTATGCAGCCAAGGCAATGATCTATAACGAAGGCGGTACCGTAGACACGGTCTATGTGGTGCGCCGCGGCATGGTCAAGCTGATCAGCCATCTGCCCAATGGCAGGGCCAGGATCGTGCGCGTGCATTCCACCGGTTCATGGTTGGGGCTGGGCGGCTTGCTGGGTCAGCCCTATGAACACACCGCGATCGCGGTTGACGATGTGGAGGTCTATCGCATTCCCGCCAATGAGTTGTTGCGTGTCAAAGAGGAAAACCCCCATCTGTATTGCCGTCTGATCGAACATTGGTTCGATTACCTGCAAGAGGCCGACCTTTGGATCGCCGAGCTTTCCACCGGTGCGATTAAGGCGCGTGTCGCGCGGCTGGTGAACTTTCTTTCCGAGATAGAAAATCAGTTGCCGTCCAACGAAGTCAGGTTGTTGACCTGTGAAGAGATGGCCGACATACTCGGCGCGACCCCGGAAAGCGTCAGTCGCGTATTGGCAGAGTTCAAGCGCAACAAGCTCTTGTCCCCCTGTCCGACCACAAACCCTCCGTACAATACGCATGATTGTTATCAGCGCGATGAATCGGCGCTCAATTTTATCGCCCAGCACTGAAAATATCGGCGCCGCCAGCGCCCCGTCGATTCACACGCCCGCGCTCTGGCCCAAGCAGGCCTATTGCTGTTTGGGCCAGCTGCGCGGCCCCCGCCGAGTTTGCGCGAATTTGTCGATGGCGCGACGGTTGACATCGGCGGTAAGTGCCAGCGTGCGGTTGTACAGCATACGTATGTCGCGCAACACGTGTTCCAACTCATGGGCGTTCACGTGAGCGCAGCGCGTCTTTGCCCGCGTCAGTGTTCGCTCGGCTTGGGCGAGCAGCTCACGTGTTTCTTTCATTGCTTGCATCACGTTTTCTGATTCTTTCGGCATGGTTATGTTGTCTCCAGTCGGTTTTTCGGCTCAGGCGCCGAGGGCATGTGGTCGATCAGCTTGGGCGGGTCGTCGGCAGGCTGCCTTCGACAATAAGAATATCCTTCAGTAAATGCCGTGTGCTTGGGGCGGGAACGGCGACAAATGCTGTCATGTCACCAGAACCGCCCGCGGCGATGCATTCCGACGCCAAACCTTCTTTGAGCATTTTCGGCGTTGTCTGTGCGCGAATGGATTCGGTGTGCGCACGGGCATCCGGAGTGTCAGGTAAAAATATCGGTGAACCGCCCGGTTGAACCCCGCGCTCGGCAAGTCCATCGACGTCTGTCGCGGGGTCATCGATGTGCTGGACAAATCCACCGGGCTTGGCCTTGGCATCGTGGCTGGTTGACTGGTAATGCAGCAGTACACTAATGGCTTCAGAGGTAGAGGTGTCATTGGCCAAGTTGATCACCATGCGGGGACCGGCACGGTAGGCCGCGATCATCGCGCCTGGGTCAATGGGGCTGTGGCCTCTGTCGAGGATGGTTTGATTGTCCGTCAGAAAACCGGTCTGGACCATAATGCATCTCCTTGCGCTTGCCCGGGAGATCATTTTTTTATTGGTTTTGTTGCTCGGGTGACGGCACGTGTCGGGAATTCAACCTTGAAATTATCATAGCGCGCCACAGCGCTAAGAGGCATTGCGAATTATCAATTTTTCAGTGGTAAAAACCAGGATAAAGCGACGCAGGTGCGATTGATGTTTGTCAATGTTTTGCAATGATCAGTCGTTATCATGGTTGACTCATCGCCGCTCCATCACGCCCTTTGGAGTGGCTAGGGCTCGGCGCCGGGATCCCCAACCCGGCCGAGCTTTTGTCCGGCATTCCTACCCTCCCTTCCTTAGGAATGCCGGTTTTTTTATGTCCATATGAATCTCAGCCCTGCTGTTCAGGCGCCATCGATCCGCCGTGTGTTTGATCTGTGCCGTTGCGATTCATGACGTATAGCGTTTGGGTCGGATAGGCGAATTCTATGGACTCTTCTTCAAAACGTTTGTGAATGTGCAGATTAATGGCCTGTTGGATATCCATGTAGAGATTGTAATCAGGGCCTTTGACATAATAGACAGTCTCGAAGTTAAGCGAGAAGTTGCCGTATTCCTTGAAATGTGAACGATCGAAGCGGACATTCTCCTGAGCCTCCACGGCCTGGCGCAGGATGGACGGAATCTTTTCCAGCTGTTCACGTGGGGTTTGGTAGGTGACGCCGATCGGAAAGGCGACTCGGCGTTCAAACATGCGCCCGTAATTGCGCAAGCGGCTGCTGAGTAGATCCGAGTTGGAAAATACCAATTGTTCACCCGAGAGGCTGCGAATGCGCGTGGTCTTCAGACCGACGTTCTCCACACTGCCGAGAAAATCATCGACGATGAGAAAGTCGCCTACCGTAAAGGGTTTGTCCAACACGATGGAAAGGGCCGCCAGCAGGTCGCCGAGTATGTTTTGCACCGCCAGCGCGACCGCGATACCGCCTACGCCAAGACCGGCGATGAGGGCGGTGACATTAATACCTAGATTATCCAGGGCCAGCAGCAGGACCACCGACCACAGCAGCAATTTTCCGACAAAGCCGATAGCACTGATTGTAGTCACACTGGCCGGGTTTTCATCCAGTTGCTTCTTGCGATAGCGGTCAAGGGTTTGGGTTAATACCACCGAGGCCCACAGACCCGTCTGAATAAACAGAGCGATGACGCTAATGTTGCTGAGGATGATGTCGGCGCGGTCAGGCAGTTCGACGAATTGCGCACCCAGATAGAGGCTGACAATAAATAGAAATAATCCCTTGGTGTGTTTTAGGGCTTCTGTAAAGTCATCGTCCAGAAAGGTTTTGGTCTTAGTGGCAAGCTTGGATAGCCGCGATATAAGGAGCTTTTTGATTATTCCTAACAAGACAATCGCGGTCAGGGTGGCCGTCAGCGCGATCAGCCAGTCCATAAGACTATTCTGCCAAAATGTGATATCCATAATGGCGAAGAGTGACCAATCGCCCCATTCCTCAGGATTCTGCATAGGTCTATTATCCTAGTAGCGAAACTATTTGAATCGTTGGCTGGCGTTCTTGATGGCCAGGCTCAGATCATCCCAGGCCCGTTCCATGCCGTCCGTGATTTCTTCCCAGGCGTCTTCACTTGCGTCGCGCAGCGCTTCAAGTTGCTGACGGGCGCTCTTCTGTTTTTCGCGCAGTGACTCGAGTTGTTCGTAATACGCCAATTTTTGTTCCGCCTCGGCCCGGGCGGCGCGCGCCTCCAGCTCAGCGAGCTTAGCGTCCCACTCTTTTAAGCGGGCGTCCATTTTGTCTTGATATGCCTGTTTCTTGTCCATCTCGGCCTCCTGTGTGCTGTGTTTAATCATTGTACCAGGCGATCCAAATTCAGATGATGATAGAGACACACTATATTTCGCCAGCACGAGTGGTCGGTCATTGATGTTTATCAAGTCGTTGGCGCCGGCCGATTGCAATCCACCGGCCATAGTGTCGACGCAATGTCCGGCCATTGATGAATCTCAATGCAATAGGCCATGACACAGGCAATCATGAATCTTCACGCCGGGTGTGGCCCCGCGTGCTTGGTAAACCCGGGGGTCGGCCCGACATCATAAGGTTGGCACATGTTCAAGCGATTTATTCTCATGCTCATCGCCGTGGCCTTGGTGTTCGGCGCCGTCTTCGGCTGGAAGTATTACCGCTCGCAGCAGACGGCGGCGGGCTCGAGCGAGTCGGCGCCGCCCGCTACCGTGGCGGCTGCGCGCGTGCAGCAGGAAACCTGGCAGCCTTCTCTGTTTGCCGTAGGCAGTTTGGTGGCGGATCAAGGCCTGGATGTCTCCAGCGAGGTGGCCGGCCAGGTGCGCGCCATCGAATTCAAATCCGGTCAAATGGTCAAAGCGGGCAAACTCCTGGTGCAGTTGGATGACAGTGTCGACCAGGCCCGTCTGGAGGGCCTACAGGCGGAGGAGCGCCTGGCGGAGTTGGAATTCGAACGCGCCGAAGACCTGCTGCGCGACAACACCGTGCCCCAGTCCACCTATGATCAGGCCCAGTCCCGCTTGCGTAACGCCCGGGCGCAAATCGCCTCTACCCGCGCGCTGTTGGCCAAGAAGGCCATCAAGGCGCCCTTCAGCGGACAGCTGGGGGTACGGCAGGTGAATCTGGGCGAGTACTTGGCGCCGGGCGCCCCCATCGTCACCTTGCAATCGCTGGATCCGGTGCATGTGGACTTTTCCTTGCCCGAGCGTCATCTCGCCAAGCTCGATGAAGGTGACGAGGTGGAATTGACGGTGCAGGCCTTTGGCGCGCAACGCTTCAAGGGTGCGGTGACGGCCATCAGCCCCAAGGTGGAGACGGAGACGCGCAATGTTAAACTGCGTGCCACCCTGGACAATCCCAAGCAACGGTTGCGTCCCGGCATGTTTGCCGAGGTCAAGCTGATGTTGCCTGCGCGCGAGGACGTGCTGACGTTGCAGCACACCGCCGTTACCTATAACCCCTATGGCGATTCCGTATTCCTCATCCAGGAGCGGGAGGGCGATCGGGTGGTGCAACGGCGCCAGGTGCAGACCGGTGCGGTGCGCGACGGCCGGGTGGAGATCAAAAGCGGTCTCAAGGCCGGCGACCGGGTGGTGCTCGCCGGTCAGGTCAAGCTGCGTAACGGTCAGTCGGTCAACATCGATAACTCCGTGGCGCTGGATGAGCAGGTGAGCGCGCCGTGAGATTTACCGACGTCTTCATTCGTCGGCCGGTGCTGGCGAGTGTCATCAGCCTGTTGATCCTGTTGCTGGGGCTGCGCTCTCTGGCGGTGCTGGAAGTGCGCGAATACCCGCAGACGCGCAACACCGTGGTGAGCGTGACCACCCTGTTTCCGGGCGCCAGCAGCGAGCTGGTCAAGGGCTTTGTCACCACGCCTTTGCAGCAGGCCATCGCCGAGGCCGAGGGCATCGACTATCTGACGGCTAGCAGCACCCAGGGGCGCTCGCTGATCGAGGCCCACATGGAGTTGAACTACGATCCCAGCGCCGCGGTGGCCGAGATCCAGGCCAAGGTCGCCAGTCAGCGCAACGTCCTGCCCGCCGAGGCCGAGGACCCGACCATCGACTCCACCACCGGCGACGCCACGGCGCTCATGTATCTGGCCTTCTTTAGCGGCGAGATGTCGTCCTCGCAGATCACCGATTACATGCTGCGCGTGGTGCAGCCCAAGCTGCAGGCCGTGCCCGGGGTGGCCAAGGCAGAGCTGATCGGCAACCAGCAATTCGCCATGCGCATCTGGCTCGACCCGCGCCGCATGGCCGCCCTGGACGTGACGCCCCAAGACGTGCAGCGCGTGCTGCGCGCCAACAACTATCTGGCCGCCGTGGGGCAGACCAAGGGGGCCTACGTCTCCATCGATCTGGGCGTGACCACCGACGTGGGCGACGTGCAGGGCTTTCGCAAGCTGGTGGTGGGCAATCAGGGCGGTACCTTGGTGCGCATCGACGACATCGCCGAGACGGAGATGGGCGCCGAGAACTACGACTCCGCCAGTTGGTACAAGGGTAAGCCCGCCATCTTTGTCGGTATCCAGCAGACCCCGGGGTCCAATCCCTTGTCGGTGGCCCAGCGCGTGCGCCAGCAGCTGCCCGAGATCCGCAGCCAGCTGCCGCAGGGCTTGCAAGTCGTCGTACCCTATGACGCCAGTCTCTACATCGAGGATTCCATCAGGGAGATCTTCACTACCCTGTTGGAAGCGGTGGGTATCGTGTTGTTCGTCATCGTGTTGTCCCTGGGGTCGCTGCGTGCCGCCTTGGTGCCCATCGTGGTGGTGCCCCTGTCACTGATCGGGGCCGGCTTTCTGATGTTGCTGCTGGGCTATTCGGTCAACCTGCTCACGCTCTTGGCCATGGTGCTGGCCATCGGTCTGGTGGTGGACGACGCGATCGTGGTGGTGGAGAACATCTACCGCCACATCCAGCAGGGTGAGCAGCCCTTCAAGGCGGCGCTGGCAGGGGCGCGCGAACTGGCCCTGCCCATCATCGCCATGACCACCACACTGGTGGCGGTGTACGCGCCCATCGGCTTTATGGGCGGGCTGGTGGGCGCCCTGTTCACCGAATTCGCCTTTACCCTGGCGGGGGCGGTGTTGGTCTCGGGTGTGATCGCCCTGACCTTGTCGCCCATGCTGTCCTCCAAGGTGCTGCGTCGCGAGGAACAACCGGGGCGTTTCAAGCGCGGCGTGGATGCCGTGTTCGAGGCTGTCGCCGGCGCTTATCGAAAAATGCTGCACGGCTCCCTGGACTACCTGCCGGTGAGCGGCACCTTCGCCGCCATCGTGTTGGTGAGTATCTATTTCATGTTCGTCACTACGCCCAACGAACTGGCGCCCACCGAGGACCAGAGCATTCTGTTCTTCCAGGCCACGGCGCCCCAGACCGCCACTATTGATTACAGTCGCGCCTACTCGCGCCAGATCGTCGACAGCTTCGAACGCATCCCCGAATACGACGAAAGCTTTTTACTATTGGGACAGGGCGGCGATCCCACCACCGTGTTCGGCGGCTTCAAGATGCCGCCGCCGTCCGAGCGGCAGCGCTCGCAGATGGACATCCGCCCCGAATTGCAGCAGAAAATGAACTCCATCGCCGGCATGCAGATCGCCGTATTTTCCCGCCCCAGCTTGCCCGGCACCTCGGGCGGGCCGCCGGTGCAGTTCATACTCACCAGCGACGCCGATTACCAGACCCTGGACGAGCTGGCCGGACGTCTCATCGGCGCCGCCATGCAAAGCGGCCAGTTTCAGTTTCTGCAGAAGAGCCCCGAATTCACCCGCCCCAAGACCACGCTGCAAGTGGACCGCGACCGGGCCGGCGACCTGGGTATCAGCATGGCCGATATCGGCCAGGGCCTGGCGGCCATGGTGGGCGGAAGCTATGTCAATCGTTTCAATCTGCAGGGGCGGGCCTACAAGGTCATTCCACAGGTGGCGCGTGACTATCGTCTCGACAGTGACATGCTGAGCGATTATTACCTGCGGTCCGGTTCCGGCGAGCTGGTGCCCATGGCTTCCCTGGTAAGTTTTACTGAATCCGTGCAGCCCAGCGCGCGCACCCAGTTCCAGCAGCTCAACTCAGTGACCATCCAGGGTGCCGTCGCGCCTGGGATTACCCTGGGCGAGGGATTGCAATATCTACAGCAGAAGGGCAGCGAATTGTTTCCTGCCAACATCGGCTTCGATTACGCCGGTACTTCGCGTCAGTTCACCCAGGAGGGCAGCGCCCTGGTGGTGACCTTCTTTCTGTCCATCCTGGTGATTTATCTGGTGCTGGCGGCCCAGTTCGAAAGCTGGCGCGATCCCTTCATCATCCTGGTGTCGGTGCCCATGTCCATCGCCGGCGCGCTGATCTTTCTCACCCTCGGTTTCGCGACCATCAACATCTACACCCAGGTGGGGCTGATCACCCTTATCGGTTTGATCGCCAAGAACGGCATTTTGATAGTCGAATTCGCCAATCAACTGCAGTTACGCGAAGGTATGAGCAAGCGTGAAGCGGTGGAGGAGGCCGCGACGATTCGGCTGCGGCCCATCATCATGACCACGGTGGCCATGCTGGTGGCCATGATCCCCTTGCTCAGCGCCAGCGGCCCGGGGGCGGTAAGCCGCTTCCACATCGGGCTAGTGATCGCCAGCGGGCTGGGCATCGGCACCTTGTTCACCCTGTTCGTGGTGCCGGCCATGTACCTGCTGTTGGCCCGCGACCGGGCGCAGGACGAGACCGCGGCCGAGCAGGCCGAGGCCTGAACTTTTCACCAACACACATAAAGGAGATAGACAATGGCACATGTAGCGATGCTGGTCGGCGACGGGTTTGAAGACTCGGAATTTCAAGTGCCCTTCCAGACTCTGCGTGACGCGGGTGATGAAGTCGTGGTGCTGGGCCGGGAGGCCGGTGCCCTGATTCATGGCAAGACCCAAAACAGCGCGGTGGAAATCGACCGTGCCGTCGCCGATGCCGACCCGGACGAGTTCGATGCCCTGGTCATCCCCGGCGGCCACGGCCCCGATAATCTACGCACCGACGCCAAGGCGGTTGAATTCACGCGCCGTTTCGTCCAGAGCGGCAAACCCGTGGCGGCGATTTGCCACGGCCCACAGTTGCTCATAGAGGCGGGCGTGGTGAAGGGTCAGATCCTGACGTCCTGGCCTTCGGTGCGCACCGACCTGGAAAACGCCGGTGCCCGCTGGGTGGATGAGCCCTTGGTGGAAGACGACAATCTGATTACCTCGCGCAAGCCTGACGACTTGGATGATTTTTGCGAAGCGCTGTTGAAACGCCTGCACGATTAAAGCGTACGCCATGGGATTAGCTGTGCTTGAAGACCTCAACCGCTCAACGGAAGGAGGGCGCGATGAAAACCCGTAACGTGGTGGTGATCGGCGGTGGCTTCGCCGGCACGGCGGTAATGCGGCGCTTGGCGAAACGGCTGCCACCGGGTTGGCGGGCGCTATTGATCAGTGAAGAGAACTACATGATCTACACGCCGCTGCTGCCGGAGGTGGTGGGCGGCTCCATGCTGCCCGGCCATTCGGTGGCGCCGCTGCGGCAGATTGTCGACAAACGCGACTATTTGTACGGCCGGGTGCATCACATCGATATGGACAAACGGATTGTGCACTATGGCGAGAACGGCGGGCATGAGTTGCCCTATGCCCACGTGGTCTTGGCCTGCGGCACGCGTGCCAAGCTCGACCTGGTGCCAGGCATGGCGGAATACGGCATGCCCTTGAAGACCCTGGGTGACGCCCTGTATCTGCGCAACCGAATGATCGAGCGGTTGGAACAGGCGGAACAGACCGAGGATGCACAGCTGCGTCGCCAACTTTTGTGTTTCTATATCGTTGGCGGCGGCTCCAGCGGCGTCGAGGTGGCCGGCGCCATGAGCGATTTTTTCAGTGCCGCCTGTCGCCAGTATTCGCGCGTCGAGGCGCAGGACGTGGACGTGGTGCTGTTGGAAAGCGGTGAGCGTTTGGTGCCGGAGTTTCCGCCTTCGCTGGGCGAGTTCGCATTGCGGGCCATGCGGCACAGCGGTGTCAAAGTGCGTTTCCATGCACGCATCAGCGCGGTCAACGAACACGGATGTGAAGACAATCAGGGCCGGCGCTATGACAGTCGCAACGTGGTCTGCACCATCGGGACCCGTCCCGTTCCCTTGATCGAACAGCTTGATCTACCGAAACAAAAAGGGCGCCTGAGCACCGACGCGGATATGTCGGTCAGCGGTTTCGCCGACATCTGGGCGGTGGGCGACTGCGCCTTGATCAGCAATCGTGCCAGCCGCGAGCCGAGTCCGCCCACCGCCCAGTTCGCGGTGCGCCAGGGGCAACAGCTGGCCGACAATATCGTCCGTCGTATCAAAGGGCGGTCGACACAGGCCTTCAGCTATACCTCGCGCGGCGAACTCGCCTCGGTGGGGCATCATCGCGCCATCGCCCGGGTCTTCGGGCTCAAACTGTCGGGGTTTCCCGCCTGGTTGCTGTGGCGCGCGTTTTATTTGTTTAAGATGCCTACCCTGCTGCGCAAGTTGCAGGTCTATTTCGAATGGAACGTAGGCATGATTTTCCCCCAGGATGTGACTCAGCTGCACTACCAGCGCACTCAGTCGCAAGATCCGCCTGCCGCTGAGAGGACGGCACGGCAATAGCCGTTGTGGCACGTACTAACGCGTATTCATTAGTTCCGCACCATATGTGAGTCTCATGGCGGTATGGGGTGCTAATTAAGGGCAGAAAATCGACATGCAGCGCTTTTTATCACATTGGCACGAGGCGGTTATGACCAGTCTCGGGTTTTTTTGGATGGCCTTATGGGCCTTCGCCCTGGGCTATCTGATCAGCAGTCTGATTCAGGTCCTGGTAACTCGCAGCCGTATGCAGCGCGCGATGGGCACGGCCGGCGCCCGCAGTATGGCGTTGGCCGCGTTCTTCGGATTTATTTCCAGTTCCTGCAGCTTCTCCGCCCTGGCCTCCACCCGAGCACTGTTGCAGAAAGGGGCCGGCCTGGCGCCGGCCATGGCCTTTTTGCTGGCCTCCACCAATCTGGTGGTTGAACTGGGCATTGTCATCGCCATCTTTCTCAGTTGGCAGTTCGTGCTGGGCGAATACCTCGGTGGGATCTTACTGATTCTGTTCGCCTGGCTTTTTATTCGTCTGACAAAACCGAAAAAGCTGTTGCAGCGGGTACGCCAACGTCTCGATCGTGAGAATGGCGGGGACGAGGCCGGGGCGCCCGATTGGCGCCGAAAATTGTTCAGCGTGGCGGGTTGGCAGCAGATCGGCGAGACCTACGTGATGGAATGGCAGATGGTCTGGAAGGACGTGCTGATCGGTTTTACCCTCGCCGGGATCATATCGGCCTTCGTCCCGGAGCGCTTCTTCGAACTGTTGTTTGTCGGCTCGGGCGGCAGCCAGGCGGAGCTGAGTTTCTTCCAGGTCTTGGCGCAAACGGTCGTTGGGCCGCTGGCCGCGTTTTTCACATTTATCGGTTCCATGGGCAACATCCCGCTGGCCGCCCTGTTGTTCGACCACGGCGTCAGTTTTGCCGGCGTGATGGCGTTCATATTTTCCGACTTGGTGGTATTGCCGGTGTTGCGTATCAACGCCGCCTATTACGGGTGGCGCATGTCGTTATATATCTTGGCGATGTTGTTGAGCGGTCTGGTCGTGACTGCCCTACTATTGCACTATGGACTGTCGACATTCGATATGCTGCCTGAGCGTAGCGGCGGGGATTCGCCTGTGAGCCGGGATTATTTCCAATTCAATTACGGCTTCGTCCTAAACCTGATATTTTTATTGATCTCCGCGGTATTGGTCTGGCTGTGGTGGCGGACTCGGCGCGGCGGGCATGGCCATCATCACGCTCACGAGGGCTCTGCGTCGCTGACCGATAAGATATTGCGCAGTCTGGCGCTTGTCGCAGTTGTGTGGTTGGCGGGCGGTCTGTTGCTGGGGGAGGCTTAATTATCGAGGCGGGTTGTCTCGGTTGTGGTTTCGACCAAAAGCCCTTTTCAAGCGCGCCCCTAGGCGCAGGGTCAAAAAATCCACCAGGCTTAGGAAGATTGCGATCTCATAACGCTGCCACGCCACCGCTGCGCCCATGGCGCCGGTAATCCAGATGCTGGCTGCAGTAGCGCTGCCCTTGACGCCGGCCTCGCTTTTTAAGATGGCGCCACCCCCGATAAAGCCCAGGCCGGTCATCAATCCGTAGAGAATACGGGCGTGGCTTTCGGAATTCGATAGCACAGCCATGCCGATCAAGACGAAAGCACAACTGCCTACCGCCACCAGGGGGAACGTCCTCAAACCGGCGCCTTGTGACCGGTATTCCCGATCCCAGGCGATGGGCAGCGCCAACACATAGGCCAATGCCATGTGCCCGAGGTGGGAAGCGAGATTATTCCAGCCGGTGACCCATGCCTCCATTTTGGCGGTCATCTCCCATGGTGTGCGTCGGCGATTCAACGCGAACGCGTCGGCAAAATATCCATCACATTTTAGGACAGTGAGTATATTTTGTCTGGTTTTTATAGGGATTGAGTTTTTTCAATGCAAAGCCAAGCGCAAATTGACTATGCTCACCATTCGATGCCTAGTGCAAATGATGTTGGAGGAAAAAATGAAATGCAATGTCGGTGGTGTGGATATGGTGGTCCGTCTGGTTGCCGGAGCGATACTATTGGTCGTTGCGCTGGCCGTGCCGATGGGTCCGGTGTGGCAAACCGTGGTGCTGGTACTGGCGACCATTGGGCTGGTGACGGGCGCGATTCGATTCTGCCCGTTAAATGCCTTATTGGGCATTAACTCTTGCGGCGATAAGCAAGCGCCCGGTCAGTCAGACGCTTAGCCCGCGCAACATGCGGCGGGCCGTTGCAACAGCGGCGTCCGCCGCGGGCGGACGCCTCAATGCCAAAAAAGAGGTGGTGGCAAGCCAGTTACGTTGGGATCCACCACCCCAATCCCCCCTCAAAGGAGAGCCAAACTGTTATGTGATCCCCATCATCAGGCTGGTGATGACGCCGATGGTGAGCAGTGTCACGGCGAGAACAAGCAATGCGTTTGCGGTTTTGCGTTGCATCGTATCCTCCTTGAGCTTCCCTGCTTTACAAGCCGGATGTTCTTAACATTAAGACAACGCAGCCTGGTCTTAGTTTCTCGCTAGTGTGTAGTGGGTGTGGGCGGGCCGGCACTGTTGTTGAGTTTACCCATGAAAAAACGCGCGACCGGGCAATACCCGGTCGCGCGAGGCGTGCGGACCTTGCGAATGGCGCTATTTGTCGGTTACCACGAAACGTGCGTATTCCGCACGGCTGATGCTGCCGTCGTCGTCGCCGTCGGCTTGCTTGAAGCTGGAGGCGAGGCCGGCGATCTCCTTGGCTTCCTCGCGGCTGAGCATACCGTCGGAATCCTTGTCGTATTTGCTGAACTTCTGACGGATCTTTTCAGAATCAGGGGCTGAGGCCATGCCTGTGTCTCTCATCCCCGCCGCCATGAAGTGCTTGTCCACCTCCCGGGTCAGCTCCGGGTTCGTCAATTCGGCTAGGTCGTTGGGCGAGAGCGTGGGCGCGTTTTCGATGGCCGCAGAATTCACCTTGGCGATATACGAGCCCATTTCGGCGTCGAGATCACCCAGCGCGGACCATGGCACCAGTATCTTGGTTTCATTGACGCCTAGGAACCCGCCGCGCGATAAGACGAAATAGGAAATCTTCCCGGTTTCGTCGAACACCAGTTCATTAATCGTTCCCAGTTTGTTGCCGTTGTCGCTGATCACCTCATGATCGATCAAGTCGGTGGTCTTGTATGCCCATTTCACCGCATCGCTCTTGGATTGCTGGGATTCAGCCATCAGTGGTGCCGATGCCAGGGTGAGCATTGTAACGGCGAGCGCTGTGCGCTGCTTCAGTCTCATTGCGTATCTCCTTGGTTAGAATGTCAGCGCTAGTGTAGCGAGATGGTTTATAAATGCATTGAGATTCATCAATTAACCCTGGGATTTGATATTTTTCAATGTGCGGCGCCGTGCCTGCGGCAATGATGTTGCTCGCGATAAATATTGGAGGATGGATAATGGCCATGGAACTCTACTTGAACCCACTTATCTCCGTTCTGGCGGGCATTTTGATCTTAGTGATCCCTAGGTTTCTCAACTACATCGTGGCGTTCTATTTGATTGTCAGTGGCGTGGCGGGACTGATGCTTCATATTTGACGTTGGTCGCTATGTTAAATGTGCTCAGCTCAACAATGCGTTCGGATATACGGGTGTATGGATTATTTGATGATTGTCAATGCCAGGCGCGTTGATATGCGTTCAGATTGGTGTTCGGTTAAACCACCTTTAGGAGCTGACTCATGAGCCAACACAAGAAACATTTGCCCATTTGCTTGGTATCGGCCGGCATTTTATTCGCCAGCACCCCTGTGTTCGCCGCTGATCCCGGCGAAAAACCTGCAGGTAGCTGGATTACAGTCAATGGAACTGTGGTGTCCGCCACCGACGATAGCTTTCGCCTCGATTATGGTGAAGGGCTGATCACCGTGGAAATGGATGATTGGGATTGGTATGGTGACGCGTACATGTTGCTCGATGGGGACAATGTGACGGTGCGCGGCATTATCGACGACGACCTGTTTGAAAAGCGCAGCATAGAAGCCAGCAGTGTCTATGTCGAAAATCTGAATTCATACTTTTATGCCAACCCTGCCGATGAAGAGGATATGTCCTACGTCCTGGCCTATCCGACCGTTACAATACGGCCGCTGGAAGACGGCAGCTGGTTGAATGTGTCCGGTACCGTCGCGAGTATCGACGGGCGCGAGTTTACCCTGGATACCGGTGGCGACACTATCGAGGTGGACACCGATGAAATGATCTACAACCCCTTGGACGATGAAGGTATACAACAGATCGACAAAGGCGACTACGTATCCGTATCCGGCGCCTTGGATCTCGGTTTCTTCGAGGGTCGGGAGATTGAGGCATACGCGGTCACCAGTCTGAATTTAGATTAAGCCAAGAGCGAACCGAATCGGTGACGCAGACCTCAAGCGGTCTTTACTGACGCAGCGGCGCAAATTGCGCCGCTTTTTTTGTCTGGCTTGTATTCAAAGCTCGCCGCCGGTCAAGGCATTGAACCCGGTCGTGACATCGATCAGTTCGCTGGTGATATTGTCCTGGCGCACGCGGCGGTATTGTCCTGTGACCTCTTCGATGCGCTCGTCCAGGTTGCTGGAGGCACTCTGCATGGCATTGAGCCGGCTGGTGTGTTCGGCCGCCTGGGATTCGGCGCAGGCGCGGAATAAGGTCACGAAGAAATATTGCTGCAGCAGGCCGTCGAGCAGTTTGTTGGCGGGCATAGTAAAACCGGGCAGGCTGCGCGAAGGCCAGCGGTCTTTACCGTCGAGGCGGCGGAAGCGTTGCAGTTGCACCGGCAGTAGGCGGATATGGGTCGGCTGGTAGGTGCCGCCGGGCGTGGTCCGGTTATAGAACAAATGCACGTGGTCGATTTTATGCGCGCGACGCCATTCATCCAGTTTGAGTAGTATGTGTTGAACCGTGACGGCGATACGCGCGGCGGCGCCCGGCACCAAAAAGTTTTCCTCAACGCGTTGCCCGGCGTCTTCCAACTGACCGGCGGCGCGCGCGCCGATGACCAGTAGGCGGCATGGCTCATCGGTATGCGCAACCTGCCTCAATTGAGCCAAGGTGAAGGTGGCGATGTCTTCATTAAAGCGGCCGCAGAGCCCGTGATCCGAACCGAAGACGATAGCGGCATGGGGGGTGTCGGCCATTGGCGGCGGGGGGCCGGCGCTTTCGCCCCGCGCCCTCAACACGACGTAGAGCCCTTGCTCGACGGTGTGAAAATAATCGGCCAGGGCATGCACGGCGGTCTCGTATTGGCGGATACTGACCGCCGACATGGCCTTCATGGTGCGCACAATCGAGCGCAGATCGCCCAGGCTTTCGAGTTGTTGCTGCAGTCGCTCAGTCGTTTCCATGATCCCTCGCCTCATCCGGATCCGATTGCAGCGAATCAGCTGCGCTGCGCAGGGCCTGTTGCAATTGTTCCCAGTCGTCGTCCGATAGGGTTTCGCCCTGGTCGATGCGCTGCCACAGCTCTGGGTGTCGTTCCAACAACTGGGCGCGGAGGGTCTGTTCCGCCTGACCCACCTGCTCCAGTTCCAGCCCATCGAACATGCCACTGTTGACCGCCAGCAATGCCGTGATTTGTTCACTCACGCTCAGGGTCTGGTACTCGTGTTGCTTAAGAATCTCGCGTACCCGTCGGCCGCGTTCGATAGTGGCGCGGGTGTCCTCATCCAGGCGGGTGCCGAAGCGGGCGAAGGTCTCCAGCTCTTCGAACTGGGAATAGGCCAGGCGCAGGTCGCCGGCCACCTTGCGGTAGGCGGGCAGCTGGGTCTTGCCGCCCACGCGGGAGACCGACTTGCCGATGTCGATGGCGGGCATCATGCCCTTGCGGAACAGCTCGGGCGAGACATAGATCTGGCCGTCGGTGATGGAGATCAGGTTGGTGGGGATGTAGGCGGAAATGTCCTGTGCCTGGGTCTCGATGATGGGCAGGGCGGTGAGTGACCCGCCGCCGCGCTCGTCGCTGAGATGGGTGGCGCGCTCCAGTAGGCGCGAGTGGAGGTAAAAGATATCGCCGGGGTAGGCCTCGCGCCCCGGCGGCCGGCGTAGCAGCAGCGAGAGTTCGCGATAGGCGCGTGCATGGCGGGTCAGATCGTCATACACGATGAGGACGTCGTGGCCCTGTTCCATGAAGTATTCGCCCATGCTCATGGCGGCGTAGGGGGTGATGTACTGCAGGCCGGGCGGATCTTCCCCCGAGGCTACCAGCACGATGGTACGTTCCAGGGCCTCGTGTTCACGCAAGGCGTCCACCACCCGGGCCACCGCGGTACCGCGCTGACCGATGGCGCAGTAGATACTGATCACGTCGGTATCGCGCTGATTGATGATGCTGCCCACCGCGATGGAGGTCTTGCCGGTCTGGCGGTCGCCGACGATGAGTTCGCGCTGGCCGCGACCGATGGGGATGAGGGCATCCACGGCCTTGAGCCCGGTCTGCAGCGGTACCTGTACCGGGGCGCGGTCCATCATCGGCGGGGCGGGTTGTTCCACGGCGCGCCGTTCCTGGATCTGTAACGGCGCGCCGCCGTCGCGCACCCGGCCGGTGGCGTCCAACACTCTTCCCAACAGCGTGTCGCCCACCGGGGTGTCGACTTCGCGGCCGGTGGCTTCCACTTCACTGCCGGCACCCAGCTCATCACTGTCGCCCAGCAAGACGATGCCGATGTCGGCCTCGCTGAGATTGATGGCGATGCCCAGCACGCCGCCAGGCAGGCGCACCAACTCTTCGGCACCGAGGCCCGGCAGGCCGGTGGCCCGGGCGATACCGCCGCCGATGTGAGTCACGCTGCCGACCTCGCGGCTGCGGAGTTGTTTGGGCGCCGCTGTCAGTGCCGTCTCGATGGCGGTGTCGATCTCCTGTTGCAAGTCTTTGAGAATGGACATGGCGCTCAGCTCGACCCTGGCGCGCCGTCGAGCACCTTCTTCATGCTGGCTTCCAAACTGTCCATGTACTGCGCCACGCTCCAGCCCAGTTTGCGGCCTTCGGTGACCAGTTCGATGCCGCATACCAGCTCTTCTGTCTGTTCGTATTGGAGTTCGAGCCGTTGGCCCAGGGCATTTTCGACGGCGTCGCC
The DNA here is from genome assembly GCA_001447805.1 of Candidatus Tenderia electrophaga. Taxonomy (NCBI): domain Bacteria; kingdom Pseudomonadati; phylum Pseudomonadota; class Gammaproteobacteria; order Tenderiales (SeqCode); family Tenderiaceae (SeqCode); genus Tenderia (SeqCode); species Tenderia electrophaga (SeqCode). Next base: position 2,713,010 of record CP013099.1, on the reverse strand, counting down.
GATGCGCCGGCGTGTGTCATCGTCAAGTGCGAAGCTACTGCGCAGACGCACTTCTTTGTTGTCATCCGCCAGCATATTGCGCGTCGCCTCATCCAGCTTGTCCAGGCGCTGCAGGAAGTTGCTGATGATCTGGCGTTCCAGGTCTGCATCGGCCAGATCGGTCAAGGCCCGGTCGGCGATGGCGGCGACGCTGTGCGCGCCACGCCGTTTCAGTTCCGCAAGGAAATTGTGTTGTTCCTGTTTCAGTTCGCCGCGCCACTGGTGGCGCAGTTCATCGACCTCGCGGCGCGCCTCATCCAGCAGCTGCTGGCGCCGCTGTTCGGCCTCGTCCTCGGCCTGTTGCAGGGTGTCCTGACGTTGCTGTTCCAATGCCTCGCGGCGCTGGCGATAGTCTTGCGCCTCGTCCTCGGCCTCCTGCTCGCGTTGCTGTGCCTGCGACAGACGCTCACTGATGCGCTGCTCGCGCCGATCCATGGCGTTGATCACCGGTTGATAGAGGAAACGTTTCAGCAACCAGACCAGGATCAGAAAGTTGATGATCTGGGCCGTGACTGTGATCCAGTCGATGGTCATGTTCAGCCTCCCGCGGCGATGACATGATCCCAAAAGGGATTGGCAAAAATCAGGATCATGGAGACCACAAAGCAGTAGATGGCGGTGGATTCGATCATGGCCAGACCGACGAACAGCGTGCGGCTGATAGTGCCGGCCTCGTCCGGTTGCTGGGCGATGGCCGCCAGGGCCTGAGCGATGGCGCGCCCTTCGCCCAGCGCCGGGCCGACGGAGCCGATGGCGATGGTGATGCCGGCGGTGGCCACCGAGATCATGCCGATGATGGATACACTATCCATGGGGTTCTCCTTTCTGCTTTGAGGTGTCTTGATCTTGCCGTTGTGCATCGCGTTCCTGGGTGTGTCGATGTGCCGAACTGGCCGAGGCGATATAGACCATGGCCAGGATGGCGAAGATGTAGGCCTGGATGGTGCCGGTTATCAACCCCAGCAGCTGCATGACAATGGGGAAGAAAAACGGCGTCAGGCTGAGCAAGATGCCGACGATCACCGTCCCGCTCATGATATTGCCGTAGAGGCGCACCGCCAGGGCGATAGTGCGCGACAGTTCACCGATGATATTAAAGGGCAGCATCAAGGGCGTCGGGCGGACGTAGTGTCTGAGATAGCTCAGCAGGCCCTCACTGGCGATGCCATAGATCGGTACCGCCACCAACACGCATATGGCCAGCGCCGTGGTGGTGGACAGGGAGCCTGTCGGCGCGATGTAGCCGGGCACAATGGTGAGCAGATTGCTGGCCAATATGTATAGGAACAGGGTGCCGACGAAGGGCAGATAGCGGCTGTAATCCTGGTGGGTGACCTCGCGGATCTGATCAATGGTGCTCGATACGATCACCTCCAGGAGATTCTGCCAGCGCGACATCCGGGTACCGCTGGACAGACGCCGACTGATCAGCCAAGAGGCGGCTGTGAGCAGCGCCATGATCAGCCATGTGTAGGCAATGGTGGCGTTGAGGTGAAGGCTTCCCCAGGCCCAGAGCAGAATGGAATCGGGGCTGATGGTCATTTTGCCGTCCCCGCCGTGGCGTCGGCCCGCCGTGCGACCACCCGCCGCGCCACCAGCCAGCGCGCCAAGGTGAATCCCACCAACGCCGCGGTTACGTGGCGCCAGTCGCCCCACAGCAGGATGGCAAACAATACCGCGACGACCGCCAGGATGCGCAGGGTCATGGCGCCGGCCATCCACAGGCCGGGACGGTCACGCTCGGGCAGGCGCCGCAGCGAACGCCACAGTGCCCACAGAAACAGCAGGCCCAAACCCACCCCTGCCACGGCCGAGGCCATGAGTTCGAAGATCAGTGGATTCATGACTTGTCCTCCCGTTGCGGCCAGTGATTGAGCAGGGGATGCAGCGCCATGGGTGCCAGCAGGCAGGTCATCATACTCACCACGACCATGGCTGAATAGGCACTATCGGGCACCACCTCGGGGCCCAGCTGTTGACCCTGATGCATGATGATCATGGTGATCTCGGCACGCGGCACCATGCTGATACCGATCAATACCGCACCGCTGGCGCCGCTGATCCACCAGGCCGGCAGGCCATGGCCAATGAGCTTGCCCAGGATGGCGACCGCCACCAGGGCGCTGCCCATGCCCAGACCGCTGCCCAAGGAGGCCGGGTCGATGTGCAGGCCGATGCTGATAAAGAAAAAGGGGGTCACGAAGGCATATAAATCCTGAAACGATTTTTCCGTTTTCACCGCCTCCGGGTCGTTGCTGAACACCAATCCGGCGAACAGCGCACCGATGGCCAGGGAGAATCCCAGGCTGCCGGCCAGGGCGGCGATCAGCAGGCCGATGCCCAACACCACCAGCATCCGCTCGGGCGGGTCGCGCAGCTGGGCCGTCAGTCGGGTCAGGCGGGCTTCGCCGTAGCGCGCAAACAGCAGGCAAAACAGGATAAACAAGGAAAATTTGGCAAGGAACCAGGCCGCGGTACCCCCCAGGGTGGGCCAGAAGGCGCCGCCGCCGTTGAGCAACACCGGCACCAGCGCAAACAGCAACGCCATCAGGGCGATGCCCGAGATATCATCCAGTTCCGCCACATCCACCAGCAGGGCACCCTTGTCCGAAGCGAGCGCACCCTTTTCCTCCCAGGCCGCCACCGACACACCCACACTGGTGGCGGTCAGGGCGACGGCGATCACCAGTGAGGGGACCAGCGCCAAAGACAGCCAATAATGGCTGGCAAAAAAGCCCATCGCGGCGGAGACGAAGACCCCGCCGATCCAGATCAGACTGGCGCTGGGCAACTTGGCGGCCAGGGCCCGCGGATGACTCTCCAGGCCCACCTTGAACAACAGCGCCACCACGCCCAGGTTGGCCATAAAGCGAAATGCCGTCATCACCGGCTCACTGAGGAATTGCCAGTGACTGTCGGCCAGACGCAGCAGCACGCCGAGTAACAGAAAACCTACCAGTGCGGGCACGCCCAGGCGTCCGGACAGCGCGTTGATCAGTACCGCGGCGACCACCGCCGCACCCACCAGTGACATCATCAGGGCATCCACCTGGCCGGGGTCAGTCACGGCGGCTCTCCTGTTTCACCCAATACCAGGCGTTGAGACAACCGAGGATGACCCCGACAATGAGCAGGTTCAGGGTCCAGGAGGGCGGCCCGGCATAGACGCGGTCCAGCCACAGCCCGATGGCGATACCGATCACCGTGGGGATCGCCACCGCCCAGCCCACCATGCCGAACATGCCGAACCAGAACCAGCCGCTCTTGTCGCGGTCGTCTTGGGTGCGCAGCTTACGCCGGACGCGCTTGCCGGCCTCCTTGCGGAAGTGCTGCTGGGGGTTGTCTTGATTCGGGTCGTCGGCCATGCTTAGCCCCGTCGTTGTTCCTGTAATTCCATAAAGCGTCGCACCGTGCCCGCCTCCAAACGCCCCAGGGCCGTCCGCGCGGCGCGCTCATGTTCGTCCAGATCAATAAAACGTTCCTCAATGGTGCGCTCCAGGCTGTGCAAATCGTCGCCCTGAATGGCGTTCATGGTCGACACCGACACCTGTTCACCGCACTTGACCAGGCTGCCGTGATCGATGGCATACAGATATTCCTTATGGTTGTGGTCGGTGTAGTAGAAAATGCTCGGCACCAAGACGGCGACGAAGTCCACGTGGCGCGGCAGCAGGCAGAAGGAGCCGTTTTCCGCCTCGGCCACCACTTTGCTGACTTCGGTGTCGACCAGTACTTCGGTGGGCAGTAAAAGTTTCAAACGCATGGACTATGCTCTCGTCTCTTCATCTTCCCCATGACCTTCATCTTGCTCAGCGGATTGCCGGGGCTGCTTGCCCTTGACTTCATCCACAGTGCCGATCATATACAGCGCCTTTTCGTTGCTCTTCTCGAATTCGCCGGCCAGGATGCGCTCACAGCCTTCGATGGTCTGTTCCAATTCCACCGCTTTGCCCGCATGGCCGGTGAACTGCTCGGTGGTAAAAAAGGGCTGGGTGAGAAAACGTTCCAGACGGCGCGCCTGGCTCACCGTGGCGCGGTCCTTGCGCGACAGCTCCTCCATGCCCAGCATGGAGATGATGTCTTTCAGCTCCTCGTATTCCGCCAGGGTGCTGCGCACCGCCTGGGCCACCTGATAATGGCGCTCGCCGACGACCGTGGGCGTGAGCATCTTGGAATCGGAGTTGAGCGGATCGATGGCCGGATAAAGTCCTTGGCTGGCGCGTTTGCGCGACAGTACGATAAAGGCCGACAGATGGGCGAAGGTGTGGGTGGCGGAGGGGTCGGTCAGGTCGTCCGCCGGCACGTAGACCGCCTGCACCGAGGTAATGGCGCCGCTGGCCGAGCTGCAGATGCGCTCTTCCAATTCGGCCAGCTCGGTGCCCAGGGTGGGCTGATAACCCACGCGCGAGGGCAGGCGCCCCATCAGTCCCGACACCTCCATGCCCGATTGCACGAAACGAAAGATGTTGTCGATCAGCAGCAGCACGTCGCGGCGCGCCGTATCGCGGAAGTACTCGGCGATGGTGAGCGCGGCATGGCCGACGCGAAAGCGCGCCCCGGGCGGCTCGTTCATCTGGCCGAAGACCATGATGGTGTTGTCGAGCACGCCCACGTCGCGCATCTCGCGGTACAGCTCTTCCGCCTCGCGGATGCGCTCGCCGATGCCGCAGAACAGGCTGATGCCCTTGTAGCGCCCGGCCATGTTGTTGATCATTTCGGTGATCAATACCGTCTTGCCCACCCCGGCGCCGCCGAACAAGCCGGCCTTGCCACCCCGCTCCAGCGGCGCCAACAGATCGATGGCCTTGATGCCGGTGGCGAAGATCTCGCGCCGCGTGACGCGTTGGTCCATGGGCAGGGGCGGGCGGTGGATGGGCTGGTAAGCGTCGGCCTCGATCTCGCCCTGGCGGTCGATAGGCTGGCCGAAGACGTTGAGCACCCGTCCCAGCAGGCCCTCGCCCACCGGCATGGTGAGCATGCCGCCACTGTCTTTCACCGAGTCGCCGCGCTGCAGGCCGCGGGTGACGGTGAGTGCGATGCAGCGCACCGTGTGCGGATCGAGATGGCTCTGCACTTCCAACACCACCGTGTCGTCGTCACCGCTATACAGGGCCTGATTGCGGTGCGGCAGGGGCGGGGCGAAGCGCACGTCCACCACATTGCCGCGCACGGCGACGATGTTGCCGCTGTGGCCATGCTGATTTCGGTGACGGTCCATGATTTATTGTTTTAGCTTTTGTGTTATCGCTGCGTGTCCAAGAAAGGTATTGTCATGAGTTATTGTTGCAGCCACTGCAACGCTGCATCGGCGCTGGGAAAGTATTCGACCTCGCCGGACACGAACCAGGAGGCCACCTTGGCGGCATATTCCTGCCATTTATGGCTGCCGAAGACAGCGATCTTTTCAAACTCGCCGCGGTATTTCAGGCCGAGCTTAAAATCGTTCCAGGCGGCGCGGGCCTCCCAACCTTCCAGCTCGGACAGGTCGATATAGGCCTTGATTTTCGCATCACTCATCCCCGCCAAGGCGGAATCGATCATCGGGACGATCCTTTCATAGTCGGCATGGGTGAGTGTGCCCGTGGCTTTGAAGGTAAGAAAGAAGTCGTCACCCACGCTTTCGATGCCGATGGAAAGGCCGTGTCGGTGAAGGCTCATTGCGATGGCTCCCGTGTTTGGGTGTTCAATTCATGGTCAGCGATGCGAAACAGCTGTTGCCCTCGCAGGGCATGGTGGCCGATGACGGCAGCCGCGGCGCTCCAGCCCTGTTGTCGGGTGCCCCCGGGCGCGCCGGTCTCGCCGTGGATGAACTCGGGAAAACTCCAGGCCTGGCCCTCCATGGACAAGGCATTGGCGCGGTGGATGGCCTGCAAGAATGCCTCCGCCTCTTGCCGGCAGCCGCGCTGCGCCAGGTCGGCCACGTAAAAGCCCGTTACCATGGGCCAGCGCCCGCCGTTGTGGAACTCATAGGGCCTGTTCTTAAAAGTATAGGAAAACATCACTTGCAATTCCTCCCAATCTTCATCCACCGGCTTGATGACGGGATGAAAGGCGGGCAGGACACGCTGATCCTCGCTAATCAACTTGTCATTGATGAATTGATCCACCCGCCGGCGCTGTGTTTCATTGGCCACCCCCAGCAGGGAGGCGAGCACATTGGCCAGGGTGTCGAAGCGGTAGCCGTAGCCGGTGGGGGAAAAGGCCGGCAGCCAGTGCAGGCCGGCGCAGTGACTGGCCGCCTTGCGCCCTTTTTTATACAACACCTCGTGATAGGCATCGTCGGGGATGTGATCGTCGTCATCGAACCAGTAGTTGGCCTGGATCAGATGGCGCAGGCGGCTGATCTTTTCCAGCAGGGCATGATCCTCGGACCCGTGTATGGCGCGGTGGATACCGGCCAGGCTGCGCTGTGCCTGCAGATAGAGCAGTTGATCATAGAGCACATAGCCGCTGTGCAGATACTCATCGGCCCAATCGCCGGTGAGCGGCACATAGAGCAGGCCGCGACTGTTGAACTCCCAGGCGCCCAATAGAAACCTCACCTTTTCCACCGCGGGCAGCAGCGCATCGAGAAAATCATCGTCGCCGCTGGCGCACCAGTACTCGGCGCAACTGATGATGAACCACAGATCAGCATCGACGCGGCCCGTGGTGCCGCCGTAGCTGATGCGTTCCGCCACCGGATCCACATTGCTGGGGATCTCGCCGTGCGGCCCCTGGTAGTTGGCCAAGGTGAGGAGGGACTGGCGCGCCGCATCGATCAGTTTTTGATCTCCGCTGAGCAGGGCCGCCAGGGTCATAACGCCGCTGTCCCGCCCCCACACGCGGTGATAATTACGGCTTTCACTGGGCGAGGCGACAAAGCCGTGTTCGGTGCTGCAGGCGCGCAACAAGGCGATGGCCTGGTCGTATCCTTGTGCGATGATTGCCGACTCATGCGTCATCGCGGGCTGACTTTCTGAACAGGACCTGGGGATCCCCCTGGCCGGCCAGGGCGGCGAACTCCGCTTCGCTGAGCAATACCTCGGGCAATTCGCCCAGACCGGTGGCGGCGGAGGCGATGACATGGGCCCAGGTGCAGCGGTTGGCGAACAGCATGCCGTCCTCATCCAGGGTGCCGCCCTGATTGACATAGCCCAATACCGGGGTGCCGGCCTCGTTGTCCAACAACGGCCACAGGATGCCGATATAGGGTTCGGGGCGGGTATGGGTGAGAAAGACGCGCACCTCGGCGTTGGCGGGAAACAGTTCCCGCACCCTGTCCTGGGGCGTCATCTGGCGCATCTCGCGGCGGTCCCGGGGGATCCTGAAGCGCCCGGGCTCCTGGATATAGACCACGCTGTGTTCGACCCCGACCTGTTGCAGGCGATCCGAGGCGTGCAACACCTCGCGCAGTTGATAGGCACCGGTGGCCCCCAGCAGCAGCCGTTCATTGGGCCCGCCGCTGCCGCGCAGGCGTACCGCCCCATCCCGAATCAGCTGCCGCGCCTGTTCGCTGTCGAACCACTGGGGCAGGGGCCGTTTGGGCACCACCAGGGTCCAGAGCTGGCCATGGCTGGCATAGACCGCCTCCAGGGCGGCCACCGCAGTGTTGCAATCGGCCGGGAACAGCACCCGTGAGACATCGTTCATCTCGCCCATCATGACTTCGCTGAAGGTGGGGTCCTGATGTGACTGCTCATTCTTGCCGTTCTCCCAGGTATGGGAGGTGGCGATCAGCGGCAGGCCCAGCCAGCCCGGGATCTCACCGTTGTCGAACTGGTGGCGGGCGAAGATCAATTCCTGGCGCACCGCCCCCAGCATTTTCACCATGAATGCCTCGTAACTGGCGACCAGGTTCAGGCCGCTCTTGTTGGCCAGCGCCGCCGACACCACCGCCTCTTCGTTGAGGGCGGTGATTACCCGACCGTCGAGCGCCTCATCGATACCGGCTTCGGGGTGGGTGACGCGATGCTTAAGCAGGGCCAGGCTCTTGGTCAGGCGATTGCTTTCCATTTCATCCGGATTGCCGAGGCGCACGCGCAGCTGCGGATTGGCCGTGACGATGTCGCAAAAATAGGCATCGATGGCGGACATGGCGCCTTGCGGTTCGGCAGTCCCCGGTGCGCACCAGGGCGGCTCGGGCAGATTGGGCGTGGCGACCTGGCGCCGCGCCAGGGGATGGTCGCGTTCCTTGGGACGGCCCTGAATGCTGTGATGGTTAAGCATGCGCACCGAGTCTTGCAGGTCGTGAAAGTCGACCCACAGGCGTTCGGCACCGCGGTTGAAGCTCTGGCGCGCCGTGTCGTCCTCGGCCGGGTTGGCCCCCAAGGGTAGATTATGGGCGCGCTTGGTGCCGGCGCCGGGAAAACCGTAGCCCTTGATGCACTCGGCGATGGCGTAGGGCAACGGCGCTGGATAGTCCCCCTTGCCTTGGTTGATGGACTCGGCATGCTGCAGCAGGCGTTCTTCCATCTCGATCACGCCCCAGGCGTACGCGGCGGGATCATGGCCGTCGATACAAAACGGATCGAAGCCATTGCGGCGTAAATGTTCCTCGAACCAGTCTGCGCCGCCCTTCATGGCCATGGAACTGCGTTGGTCAATGCGGCGGCCGTTGGCGATCATGATGGGCGCCACCAGACCGCTGTCCTGGGCGCGCCACCAGCGCGGTGCCCAGTCGCTGCCGCGCTGTTCCTCGAAGGCGCCGTCGCTGAGAAAGGTGACCAGGGATTCGCCCGGTTCGGGCATGTGCATGTATTGCAGCTCGGCGAAGCCGAGATAGCCGCCCTCCATCATGCCACCGGCGGTATGGACGTTGACATGGCTGCCCAGCGGCGACGCCGGGCGGCCGTCCGGACCCACCTGATAGGCATAAAAATCCTCCACGAAGCGCGTCAACCCGGCATCGCTGAGTCGGTAGCGCTCGGCGTGGGCGGGCGACATGTTGATCACCAGCAGGTTGACCGCGTCGATGGCGGAGACGCAGTGACCCTGGCCCATGAGCCAGCCGCGGGTATTGCCGGTGATGCTGTTGGCGGCGAGGTAGCCCACATAGGCGGGCACCATGTTGAGCGAGCCGCCCATGTGCCCCTCCGGCTTGTGTTTGAAATCCTGCGCCAGCAGTTCGCGGCCGTCGAGATAGACGCGCCGGGCGTAGACCATATGTGCCACCAGCCACATGGCGGCGCTGGCGACGCGGTCGGCGGCCGAGAGTGTCCGGAACACCAGGTCGCGCTCGTTAACACGCCCTTGCCGATGCAGGCGGTCGGCCATCTCATAGATGCGGCGCTGGGTCATATCACCATGGCGGATCACACCATAGCCGTCGGCCCAACGCTCGAAGGCGGTGGCATGATGCCGGGTCAGCGGGTGCATGGTATCACCGCTTGGATTGTTGTCGCGCATGATGGATCTCCTGCAAAAGACTGGCCTGGCCGGGCGTTGGGACCTTACTGCTTACGCTAGCCAATCACAGACTCAAACGCATTGCGATTTTTCAATGAGATGCGGCGCCGGGAACGCGAAATTACCGGGCCAAACCGGTGTGGCGTGCGCCCCGGACGGAAGCTTTACGATTGATAAAATTCAATGCGCTGGGCGGTGCCGCGACGTTAAGGTGATGTGACTGCGCCAACTGGGCAATTTTGAAGAATTTTTTAAGGTGGGTTGAGGCATGACATCGAATATATTGACGCTGTATAGCGACTACGGACAGTCGGTATGGTTGGATTATCTTGATCGTGAGCTGCTGGTCAACGGCGGCTTGGCGACACTGCGCGATGCCGGTGTGCGGGGCGTGACCACCAATCCCACCATTTTTGAAAAGGCGTTGACCGGTAGTCAGGCGTATGACGATACCATTCGCGATCTGTTGCAGGCCGATCACCAGCTCGATGAGCAGCATCTTTATGAATGGCTGATCGTGCAGGATGTGCAAATGGCGGCCGACATCATGGCGCCGGTGTATCTCAGCAGTGACGGCCGCGACGGCTTCGTCAGTCTCGAGGTCTCGCCGCACATCGCCTATGACAGCGATGCCACCGTCGCCGCTGCGCGGCATCTGTGGCGTACGGTGGATCGGCCCAATCTGATGATCAAGGTGCCGGGCACGGTGCCGGGTCTGTTGGCCGTCGAGACCCTGATCGCCGAGGGGATCAACGTCAATATTACCCTGCTGTTTTCGGTGCCGCGTTACCAGGCGGTGATCGAGGCCTTTCTGCGCGGACTACAGCACAATCCCAACCCCGCCGGGCTGGCCTCGGTGGCCTCTTTTTTTATCAGCCGTATCGACAGCAAGGTGGATGCCGCCTTGGATAAGGTCGGCGGCGCCGAGGCTGAGGCGCTGAAAGGCAAGATCGCCATCGCCAATGCCAAGCTGGCCTATCAATCCTTCAAGTCCGCGCTCGGTTCCGAACGGGCGGCGGAACAGCTGCAACGCGGCGTCAGTATGCAACGGCCGCTGTGGGCCAGCACCAGCACCAAGGACCCGGCCTATCGCGATGTGCTTTACATCGAGCAGTTGATCGGGCCGCATACCGTCAACACCCTGCCGGCCGACACCCTGGATGCATTTCAGGCCCATGGTGAGTTGCATGCCACCCTGGAGGAGCATGTGGACCAGGCCAAGCAGCAGTTGCAGGCCCTGGATCGATGCGGTATCAACCTGGCGCAGATCAGCGAGCAGCTGGAGCAGGAGGGGGTGGCCAAATTCGCCCATTCCTATGACGCCGTGCTCAAGGCGCTGCAGGAGAAACGCTTTCAATTGACGCGCGAGTACGCCACCTGATCGGTGGTGATGGCCACTGACGATGATCTGATCTTATGAACCCACGAACACGGACAAATTGACGTCATGACGCGGCGTTATGACATCGCCATTATCGGTGCCGGCACTGCGGGCTTGTCGGCCCTGAACCAGGTACGCAAGCACACCGATAACTTCGTCATCATCAACGCCGGCCCCTACGGCACCACCTGCGCCCGTACGGGCTGCATGCCCTCCAAGACCCTGGTGGAATTCGCCAACGCCTTTCATAACCGTCACCTGCTCGAAACCCTGGATGTGCAGGGGGCGGCCGCGTTGCAGCTGGATTCCGCCGTGCTGATGCAGAAAGTGCGCGACCTGCGCGACGACTTTGCCGCCGCTGCCGCGCGCCAAACCGCCGATCTGGGCGAGCGCAGCATCGCCGGGCGGGCGCGCTTCGTCGCACCGCAGCGCGTGCAAGTGGGGGAGCGGATCATCGAGGCCGAAGCCAGCATCATCGCCACAGGCTCGCGCCCCGTGGTCCCGGACGCCTGGCGCGCGCTGGGCCGGCGCGTGGCCGACAGTGATGAGTTTTTCGAATGGGAGGAACTGCCCCCTTCGCTGGCGGTGGTGGGCATGGGTGGTGTGGGGCTGGAACTGGCCCAGGCCCTGAGCCGCGTGGGCGTGGACGTCTACGGCTTTGAAGCGTCCAACTGTATCGGCGGGCTCAGCGATGAAACGGTGGCCCGGCAGGCGCTCGATATGCTGCAGCCGGAGTTCCCCATCTATATGGGTGCCCGCGCCGAGCTGGATGCGCAGGGCGACCGGGTGGCGGTACAGGGCAGCGGTCGGCAAGTGGTGGTGGATAAGGCGCTGGTCGCCCTGGGACGGCGCCCCAACCTGGAGGGCTTGGGACTGGAGCAGTTGGGCGTGGTCTTGGATGATCAAGGCCGGCCCCGTTTCAATCCCCACACCATGCAGGTGGGCGATCTGCCCATCTATCTTGCCGGCGATGTGGACGGCTGCGTCCCGCTGCTGCACGAAGCGGCGGACGAGGGCTATATTGCCGCTCACAATGCCTTGCAGTCAGGTGCCCTGTCGTTTGAACGGCGCACGCCGCTGATGATTGTCTTTTCCGATCCCCATATCGCCGTGGCCGGTCAGAGTCTGGCCAGTCTCAAATCCGTTGAGCCGGTGATCGGCGCGGCCGACTTCGCCGCTCAGGGACGGCTGCGGATGACGCGCAGTGACCGAGGCGTGCTGCGTGTCTATGCCGAACCCGGGTCAGGTCGCCTGCTGGGGGCCGAGATGTGTGTACCGCAGGGTGAGCACCTGGCCCATTTGCTGGCCTGGGCCATCGGTGAGCGCCGCAGTGTTCACGACGTATTACGTATGCCTTTTTATCACCCTGTGGTCGAGGAGGGGCTGCGCAGCGCCTTGCGTGATACCCGTGACCGGCTCGGCGACAGTCGCAAAGCGCCACTGGAATTGGCGCTGCAGCATCGACTTCCATGCGTTCCCGCCGCGGGGCAGTGACGGCTTGCCGCCGTGCGAACGCCGCAATGATTAAGCAGGTGTAAATTATGGCTAATGTGAAATTACATCGATTGAGGCAGCTTCAGCGCTTTACCCTGTGTGCCGCGGACGGTGAAATCGGCAAAGTGGAAGAAGTCTACTTCGACGATTCCAATTGGTCTGTTCGCTACCTGGTGGTCAACACGGGTGGTTGGTTGATGGGGCGGCGCGTGCTCATTTCGCCCGTCGCCGTCGGCGAACTCGACGAGCAGGCGCATACGCTTTACATCGAACTGAGTCAGGAGCAGATAGAGAACAGCCCGCCTCTGGGCGCCGATCAGCCGGTTTCGCGTCAGTACGAACAGGAATACCTGCGCTATTACGGTTGGCCGCCGTATTGGCAATCCGACCCCTTCTCGGCCGCACAGCCGAGCTTCGACCCCCACCGGCCCCTGCCGCCGTTTTATGATACCTGGCGTGAAGGCAAGCGCGACAACCACTTGCGCAGCTCGGACCAGGTGAGCGGTTACCGCCTCGACGCCGAGGACGGCGAGTTCGGCCACGTGGCGGACTTCGTCATCGACGACCAGTATTGGAAGGTACGCTATCTGGAGATCGATACCCGCAATTGGTGGCCGGGCAAGCACGTGCTGCTCAATCCCGCCTGGATCGAGCGGGTCCACTGGCTGGAGAAGAGTGTGACCGTGGACTTGTGTAAAGAGGATATCCTCACCGCCCCGGCCTACGATCCCAAAGCGGTGATTAGCCGCGATTATGAAATCAAGCTGCTGGAGCATTACGCCAGACGTAAGTATTGGGAATAAAAGCCTACCCCGGCAGGTGATGCCCCGACTTGGTGCGGTGTCCGGGCGCCTTGACAAAACCCCGCGTTACCGCAACACTTCCCCATTCCGGCGCCCCAATTAGATCACAATCTCGGCGCCGTGATTGTCTGTTAGCCACTATCAGGGAAGGGATGGTTAATGATCGACACCGCGATTAGTCATATTGCCTCCGAACTCAATCAGCATCTCAAGCGCAGCTTCGACCTGAGCGAGGATGTGGTCGTGGTTTCCAATCTGTTGGAGCAGGACGGCAGCGTCGCCCCCCATGCCAACAACAAGATCGTGGTTTCCCTGGTCAATATCGAAAAGGACAGCGTCCCCTTCCAGCAGCAAAACTTCGCCAGCGGTGGCGGCCGCAGTATCGTTGCCTCGCCGCCTCTATACTTTAATTTATATCTGATGTTCGCCAGCTATTTCAGCGGCAGTAATTATCAGGAAGGGTTGAAGTTTATTTCCAAAACCATCAGCTATTTCCAGGGCCAGGGGGTGTTCGACCAACACAACAGCCCCGGTCTGGATACTAAAATCAACAAACTCATCCTGGATATCGAAAATCTGGACATGCAGAACCTCAGCAGTCTGTGGGGCATGCTGAGCGGCAAATATCTGCCCTCGGTGCTCTACAAGGTCAGGATGGTGACTTACGACTCCGGTGCGGTGAAGAAGCAGGCCCCTGCCTTGACCCGGCCGCAACCCAGCCTGAGTCACTGACACAGGCTTGTTTGTGATGAGCGCCTACCGATCATTGTTTCGTGTCTGTGTGGCGCATGATTTCTTCTCGGATGGCCGTTGCCCCGGTCTCGAGTTCATCCCCACGCAACATACCCAACACATAATGGGCAACGCCGGTTTGTTATTGCGCCGCCGCGGTGATGGCATCGTCGTGAGTTACGATGAAGCGCGACTGGCGTCGCTGGAAATGTATGCCGACGACAGCGACGACCCCTTGTGTTTTGAATTCAAGGTGTACGCCGCCGATCCGGAGTTCAGGAGCTACAGCGAGCCCTTCGGCGCCGGCATGGCCGAGATGCCTTATTTCGACAATCGCGGCGCGGCGCCGGGCGCGGTCGTGCGTCTACACGGTTCGGATTACGTCGCGGAACATGATCTTGTGGCCCTGGATTCGGACCGGCTCGGGAGTATGATGGGCCAGAAGGACAGACTGCTGCCGCCCGTGTTCGTGCTCAGGATCTATGCGCATCACGGGCGGCAATCGCTACTCGCGGATTGGCTCGATGGCGACGGTGTGGAGTATCGAATCGCATTTCGTTCGCGCCGCACCTATTGGCAATATTATGTGCTCGGCGAGATGGCCGCCCAGGATGCCCGTGTCGTGGATGCGGACGGCCGGCTTGAATTCGAGCCGTTGGGCAGGACCACCTTGGCGGGTGGCCGGGACGCGCTTGTGTTTAGATCCACAAAAGACATTCCCCTGCATCAGGATTACGACTTTCGTTTGCAGTTGAGCGCCAAGAGTCAGCAAGGCGAAAGGGTTTTGATCAAACGATTACCGCTTGCCTGCGTCAGCCGGCCGGGGATGGAAACGATTGCAGGGCACGGAACGGTAGTTTCAGAAATCTACGTTAACAGCTAACAATAAATAGAGGGAAGATATTATGGGACAGATGAAAACACCGGGCGTTTATATCGTCGAAAAGAACGCCTTTCCGAATTCTGTCGTCGAAGTGGCCACCGCGGTTCCGGCTTTTATCGGCTACACCCAAAAGGCGGATAACAGGGGCAAGTCCTTATTGAACAAACCCTGGCGCATCACATCCATGTCGGAGTTTCACAATTATTTCGGTTTCGCGCCCATGCCCCAGTTCAACATCGAGGAAAAGCCCGCCGATCCCAATGTCGAGGCGGCTTTTTCGCTAGGCGACAGCGCGTATGTGTTGAACCAGAGTGCCGGCGAATACCTGCTCTACCATAGCATGTTGCTGTTCTTTCAGAACGGCGGCGGGCCCTGCTACGTAGTATCGGTGGGTAACTACAAGGACGCCATCGAGGCGGACAGATTGAGCAAAGGGATCAACCTGCTGGTCAAAGAGCAGGAGCCCACCATGGTGGTTATCCCCGAGACCGTGTTGCTGGACGAACAAAACAGCATCAGCGTGCAACAGGCGGCTCTGGCCCATTGTGGCGGCAAGATGAAAAACCGTTTTGCCATCCTCGATATCTGGGGCGGTCAGAAGGACCGCCAGGACCCCGCCGGCGATTGCGTCGAGAATTTCCGCTCGGCCTTGGGTATCAACTATCTGGATTTCGCCGCCGCCTATTATCCCTGGATCAATACCACCATCGTTCAGGACAAGGACCTTAGCTACGACAACATCGCCAACCCTGACGTGTTGCAGACCTTGTTGCGCAGCGAACTCGGCATTCCGGACAGCGTCGACGATTCCACCCCCGCCAAGATCGCCCAACAGGCGCAGGCGGTCAACGACATCACCAACAGCTGGGACGACAAATCGGAACAAGAGGTCTATGCGGTCAAGGGGCTGCTCAACAAGAGTCTCATCGCCATGAGCCCGCTGTACGGCAATATCCTCGGCTCCATCAAAGAAAAGCTCAACCTGCTGCCGCCCGCCGCGGCCATGGCCGGCATCTATACCATGGTGGACAATTCCCGCGGTGTGTGGAAGGCGCCCGCCAATGTCAGTCTGAACGCGGTGGTCTCGCCGGCGGTGAATATCACCCACGACGATCAGGAAGACCTGAACGTCACCACCCAGGGCAAGTCCATCAACGCCATCCGTACCTTCATCGGTGAGGGCACGCTGGTATGGGGCGCGCGCACCCTGGACGGCAATAGTCTCGACTGGCGCTACATCAATGTGCGCCGCACCATGATCATGCTGGAAGAGTCCATCAAGCTGGCCACCAAGGCCTATGTCTTCGAGCCCAACGTGGCCAACACCTGGGTCACCATCAAGAGCATGATCCGCAACTTTCTCACCGGTATCTGGAAACGCGGCGGCCTGGCCGGGGCGGTGCCGGACGATGCCTTCAGCGTCCATGTCGGTCTGGGCGAGACCATGACCTCCGAGGACATCCTGGAAGGTATCTTGCGGGTGACGGTGCTGGTGGCCATCAGTCGTCCGGCCGAGTTTATTGAAATCACGTTCCAACAGCAGATGCAGAAGTCATAGCATCTCGGTCTGAAAACCGACAATAACGAATAATAATCTTTTCAACTTAGAGGGAGATGTATCATGGCAGATGACGGATCCGCACAATCCACAACCGTATGGCCCTTGCCGAAGTTCTACTTTCAGGTGAAATGGGATTCCGAAGTAATGTCGTTCCAGGAGGTGTCGGGCCTGGATATCGAGGCGCAGCCGATCGAGTATCGGCACGGCGACAGCCCCGAGTTTTCCACCATCAAAATGCCGGGCATCAAGAAGTCCAGCAATGTCACTATGAAGAAGGGCGTCTTCAAGTCGGATAATAAGTTCTGGGACTGGTTTAACCAGATCAAGATGAACACCATCAAGCGTGTGCCGGTCACCATCAGCCTGCTCGACGAGGCCGGTGCGCCGACCATGGTCTGGACCCTGGCCAATGCCTGGCCGACCAAGATTACCGGTACCGACCTCAAGGCGGACGGCAACGAGGTGGCCATCGAGACCATCGAGGTCGCCCACGAAGGGATTACCATCGATAATTCTTAACTGCGCAACGACGGAATAGGGGGGGCGACGCGTTATTTACGCATCGCCCCTGTTGTGTTTTTGCGCCGGGAGGAACTATGGCTGGAATATCGCTGACGTCGGGCGGCTATCAGCCTTCCGCGTTTTATTTTAAGGTTGTCTTCGCCGCCACGGCGGGTATGTCGGATACCTCGTTTCAGGAGGTGAGCGGTATCGGTTCCGAGATCGAGACCGAGCCCTACGTGGAGGGCGGCGAAAACCGTTATGTGCACCAACTGCCCAAGTCGGTGAAGCATCCCAGGCTGGTATTGAAGCGCGGTATCGCCAAAATAACCTCGCCGCTGGTGATCTGGTGCCGCTCGGTGTTCGAAGCCGATTTCGCCGTGCCCATCGTGCCCATGCCGGTGATGGTCTACCTGATGAATGAGAACAAGGCGCCGGTGCGCGCCTGGTCCTTCGCCAATGCCTATCCCGTCAATTGGGAAGTGGAGCCCTTCAACTCCACCAAGAACGAAGTGGCCATCGAAAAAATCGAGCTAAGTTACAACTATTCCAACAGGATGATTTGAATATGACTATCGAAGTCAAGCAGCTGATTATCAAGTCCACGGTCAGCGACGAAGGTCCCGCGCAACAAGACTCGGAACAGCGTGCCGTGGATATGGAACAACTGAAAGAAGCGCTGATGCAAGAATGCCGCGAGATGATCGCGGATAGTCTGAACGAGGTGCGGGAGCGCTAAATGGCGGGTATCAGTACAGGATTGAAGAAGAAGCTGAAAATATCGCCGTGCACGGTGGATGACAGCGGCAACGTCAATGTGGATGACGGTACCGCCTTCGAGGTCATGCTCAATCCCGCCAGCTACAGTCATGCCTATTCCATCGGCTACAACAAGAAAGAGGCGCTGGGACAGCTGGGTTCCGATGCCAAGTTCAGCGGCATCAAGCCGGAAAAGGTCAACTTCGATATAGTCATCGACGGCACCGGCGTGGTGCAGTTGGTGGGCGCCAAGGATGTGAAGACCCAGGTCCAGGAGCTTACCGATATCGTCTACAAATATGACGGCGACAACCACGAGCCCAATCATGTGCGCTTGTTGTGGGGTAGTCTGATCTTCTTCGGCCGACTGGAATCCATGTCGGTGGAGTACACACTGTTCAAACCCAGCGGCGAACCCCTGCGCGCCAAGATCAAGCTGGCCTTTTCCGGCTTCATGAGCAAGGAGGAGGAGGCCCTGCGCGCCAAGCGTTCTTCACCCGATTTGAGTCATGTGATCGAGGTCAAGGCGGGGGATACCCTGCCATTGCTGTGTTACCGCGTCTACAAAGACAGTTCATATTACCTCGAAGTGGCCCGGGTCAATGACATCACCAACTTCCGTGCGCTCACGCCCGGCAGCAAACTGCATTTTCCACCCTTGAGGTAATTATGGCGGAGTCTCCATTATCCAATAGCGACGGTGTCATCAAGCTGACCATTTCAAGTAATGGCAGCGAGATCGACGAGGCTATCCAGCTCGTGTCGGTATCGGTGACCAAGACCATCAATAAGATCCCGTATGCCAAAATCGTGCTGTTGGACGGGGATATGCCGCAGCAGGATTTCCCCGTCAGCAACGGCGATGAGTTCAAACCGGGCAGCGAAGTCGAGATTAAGGCCGGTTACGGCGATTCCGAGGAAAGCATTTTCAAGGGGGTTGTCGTCAAACACGGCATCAAGATCAGCGGCGACAATTATTCCCGTCTGGTGATTGAATGCCGCGACCCGGCGGTGGCCATGTGCGTCGGCCGTAAAAACGCCAACTATATCGACGCCAAAGACAGCGACGTCATTGCCACGCTGATCGCCAACTATTCCGGTTTGAGTTCGGACGTGGAGGCAACCACCACGCAATACAAGGAACTGGTGCAGTACTACTGTTCCGACTGGGATTTCATGCTTTCCCGCGCCGAGGCCAACGGCCTGTTGGTCTGCTGCGAGGACGGCAAGCTCACGGTGAAAGCGCCGCAAACCGATGCTGCCGCGCAGCTCAAGGTCAGTTACGGCCAGGACCTGATGGAGTTTCACGCCGATCTCGACGCGCGCAGCCAGTTGAGTCAGGTCAGCGGCTTCAGTTGGGACCCCAAGGACCAGGCCATCGTCCAGGAACAGGTCAAACCGCAAAGCCTGAATGCGCAGGGCGACCTGACGGCGGCCGATCTGGCCAAGGTGCTCAACCTGAGCGACTTTCGTCTGCAAACGGCGGCGCCGTTGGAAAAAAGCGCGCTCAAGGACTGGGCCACCGGCCAGCAGATCAAGGCCGGGCTGGCGCGTATTCGGGGGCGGATGAAGTTCCAAGGCAGTGCCAAGGCCAAGCTCGGTGAGCTGATCGAGTTGGAAGGTGTGGGCAACCGCTTCAACGGCAATGTCTTCGTGAGTTCGGTGAACCATGACATCGCCAACGGTAACTGGGTCACCGCGGTGGAGTTTGGCATGGCACCGGACTGGTTTGCCGAGCAGCGCGACCTGGTGGCGCCGCCGGCCGCTGGTTTGTTGCCGGGCGTCGAGGGATTGCAGATCGGCGTGGTGAAAAAGCTGGATGCGGATCCCGACGGGCAACACAAGGTGCAGGTTTCATTGCCTCTGTTGCAGGCCGAGTCCGAAGGCGTCTGGGCGCGGCTGGCCAATTTTTATGCCTCGAATAGTTTTGGCGCCTTTTTCATTCCGGAGATCGGTGACGAAGTGGTGTTGGGCTATCTCAACAACGATCCTTCCAATCCGGTCATTCTGGGCAGCCTCTACAGCAGCAAACTGCCTCCGCCCTATGATCTGAGCGCGGATAATTTCACCAAGGCACTGGTGACCAAGAGCGAACTTAAAGTCGAGTTCGACGACGACAAGAAGGTGGTCACTATCCTGACCCCCGCCGGCAACACAATCGTGATCAGCGACGATGAAAAATCGATCCTGCTGCAGGATCAGAACAGCAACAAGGTCGAGCTGAGCGAGAGCGGCATCGTGCTCGACAGCCCCAAGGACATCAGCATTACCGCCAAGGGCAAGATCAGCCTGGACGCCACCGGCGAGATCGGCGTCAGCTCCAAGGCGGATGTATCGGTCAAGGGCATGAATGTGAACAACACCGCAGATGTGGGATTTACCGCCAAGGGCAGTGCCAGCGCCGAAATTTCCGCCTCGGGCCAGACGACGGTCAAGGGCGCGATGGTGATGATCAACTAAAAAAAACGAGGAACGCAAACATGCCACCCGCCGCCAGACTCACCGATATGCACAGCTGCCCCATGCAGACACCGGGCGTGCCGCCTATTCCCCATGTCGGCGGACCGGTGGTCGGTCCGGGCGTGCCCACCGTGTTGATTGAAAAAATGCCGGCGGCGGTAGTGGGTGACGCCGCCGTCTGCGTCGGTCCGCCGGACACTATCGCCAAGGGTTCGGCCACGGTAATGATCGGCGGGAAACCGGCGGCGCGCATGGGTGATACCACCGCCCACGGCGGTAGCATCGTGCTGGGTGCCGCCACGGTCATGATTGGAGGTTAAGCCCCATGTCGGCGTTTGAACGCGACAAAAAGTTTCTCGGCGTCGGTTGGGGGTTTCCGCCCGAATTCCACAAGCACGCCGACAGCATTCAGGTACAGATGGTCTCGGAAGAGGAGGATATCCGTGAAAGCCTGCGCATTCTGCTCTCCACCCGTCCCGGCGAGCGTGTCATGCAACCGGCCTACGGGTGCCGCATCCACGCCATGGTGTTCGAAAGCGTCAATGAGAGCACGATTACCGAGATCCGCGATGTGGTGGAACGGGCGGTACTGTTTTTCGAACCCAGAATTCGGCTGGACAGTATCGACGTCAATACGGACGCGGTGTACGACGGCAAGATCATTCTTGAACTCAACTATACGGTGCGGACCACCAACACCCGCAGCAACGTGGTCTATCCGTTTTATTTTATCGAGGGCAGTCATGTGCGCATGTGAAGACAGGCTCAAGGGGTGTGATCATGCTTGAGTGGTCCGACATGGCGATCAGTGACGGGACCGACCGGCGTGACCGGCTCGCTCCCGCCTTGCAGCCGGGCTATTTCAAGGTCGATGAGCTGGTCTTCGAACAGCTCTTGGCCATGGGCGCGGAGTTCGCCGCTCAGGTTAACTACTACAATCTCGATAACCGCATCGCCGGCAACTGGGGCGAACTGTTCAGCGCCGACGAGGCCGTGATCATGGCCATGATATTGGCTACCGATTTGAAACGCATGGAGACTGAATACCTGCGGTTGGCATACGGCGATATAAGCCCGCTGGCCGCCTATGTGCTGCGCTGGGCGGACAGCGTCAATTTCTGGCTCGGCAAGCTCGACGCCGGCGGTCGCCGGTCGGGAACGGCCTTGCAGCAGAAGCTGGTCGCGATCGTCGAGGAAAAACTGGCGCCGGCCTTGCACGCCGTGGGGGAGATACTCGGGCGTTTGGATGGGCAGAAGGCACCGACCACAGCGGTCGATTTTTCCGGTTTCGGCGCCGCCTGGGGGATTAAACGGGCTGGCAAGGCTTTTCAGTTTCCGCGTGCCAAGCTTGATGCGGGTGCCGGTGATCAGGATGTTAGGGCACAATTGCGCAGCGCCTTTTACGCTTTTTTCAACGCTGTTTCTTATTTGAAAACGGTGACCCCCGCCTATTTGCAGGAAAGTCTGGGCAGTCAACAGCATGACCCGGCCAGCGGCCTGTTCATGGTTTTTCTCGCTTTGTACGAAAAAGCACAGCAGGCGGTTAACCGATTTACCAAGCGCCACCTGGATTTTTATTATCGCCAGGTACTCCTGGCCAAGCCGCGTGCGGCGTCCCCCGACAGTGTGCACTTGGTTCTGGACGCACCCGCGGGTATGCCCGCCGCCATGATCGAAGCGGGCCGGGAATTCAGCGCCGGCAAGGACGCCCAGTTAAACGATGTGATCTACTGTGCAGACACCGACCTGCGGTTGAGTGACGCCCGTGTGACCTCCTTGTATACCCTTTATCTGCAGCATGACGACTTGGTGGCGCCCGAGAGCGAACTCGGTTACGCCACGCGCATCAAGGCCGGCCGGCCGCCGTTAGCCGGGACGCATGCGTCTGGCGCGACGCCCTGGCCGCTGTTCGGCGAAGAGAAAGCCGGCCTCGCGACACGCCAGGCCGATGATGCGGAAATCGGTTTTTCCGTCGCTTCGCCGTTGTTGCGCCTGGAAGAGGGCGTGCGCCGTATCGAGTTGGATATCGCCCTGCAGGACACCATTCGTGTCGATGCCGATACCCTCGTCGCTATGTTGGCACGCAGCCACAACGCGGCAGGTTTCAGAAAATTATTCGGGCGCCTGTTCAGCCGCTACCTGCTCGCGCAGGAGGGCTGGTTGAGTCGCGCCAACAAGGTCAAGATCATCAATATCGCCACCGCCTTGCTGCAGCGCGGTTCGGCCGATGAGGTCGAGAGCCTGTTATCCCAGGATCGTCAGGGCCTTTTCTATAAACTGCTGAAACGCATCTTTCGCATTCGCCTAAGCACCGCCGACGGCTGGCACTCGGTGCAGGACTACAGCATCACCCCGCTTGCGGCGGCGAAGGGCGGCGACGGCCTGGGATTCAGCGTGTGTCTCACCCTGGGGCAGGACGTGGATCCCATCGCCCCATACGATTCGGAACGGCATGGCACGGGTCTGCAAACCGAGCACCCGGTATTTGAATGCTGCATCAATCCGCAAACCCATTTTTACCCTTATTCGCTGTTTTCCGATCTGACTGTCAAAGCCCTGGATATCGATGTGGCAGTGACTGGCATCAACAACCTGCTGCTATATAACAATCATGGTCAGTTAGATCCTTCCAAACCCTTCGCCCCGTTTGGGCCGCTGCCGGGCGGAAACGCCTATTTCATTTTCGGCAATTACGAACTGGCGCAGAAAAAACTGCTCGAGCTGCGTCTGAATCTGGAGTGGGGTGAGCTGCCCAAGGCGGCGGGTGGATTTGCCGAACACTATCGGGGTTACCCAAGCGACTATGATAACGACGTTTTCAAGGGCGGCTTTGCCGTCTTGGCGGACGGCCACTGGCAACCGGGGGAGGTGGACGCCGATAAGGCGATGCCGCTATTCGCTAGCGACGCAGAGAGTGGGCGGCTTAAGGCCGACAAGCAGCTGCAGGTCAATGTATTGCATTATGCCAAGCCACTTTCCGCGGCCATCGGCGAAGATGACTACAATTATGATCTGGGCAGCAGAAACGGTTTTTTCAAATTCTGTCTCACCGGCCCCGAGGGCGCCTTCGGTCACAGAGAGTACCCGGCGCAATTGACTTGGGTGTTGGCGCAGAATGCGCGCCGTAAAAAGCCGCTGCCCACCCCCAATCCGCCCTATACCCCCGTCCTCAACAGGATCTCGCTGGATTACCGTGCCCGCGGCACGATCAATCCGGCCCTGGACCCGCGCGGCGTCCAGGACGGCAAGCGGGAGATGATCTTTCATCATCACCCCTTCGGGGTCGAAACGGTTTATCCCGCCGCCACGGACAAGCCGCCCGCGTTGCTGCCGCAGTATGCGCATCAGGGCAATCTATTTATCGGGCTGAGCGCAAGGCAACTGCGGGGGACGCTGACCCTGTTGTTTCACCTGTCGGAGGATCACGCCCAGGAGTTGGCCGCCGAGACGCCGCCACTAAGCTGGTTTTACTTGACGGGCGACAACTGGAAGCGACTGGCGGCGACCGAGGTGCTGGCGGATACCACCAACGGCTTTTTATCCTCCGGCACAGTCACCCTGCGTATCCCCGACGATATCCGCCGCGCTGTCCACGTCATGCCGCGCGACCATTACTGGCTGCGCTTGTCCGCTAAGCAGGAGTTGCATGGTTTTTGTAGTTGCCATGCGGTGTATACCAATGCGGTGAAATTGACGCGGAAACAGGCGGCGGAAGCGAGCCAGGCGCTGCAGACAAAATGGCAGCCCATGCGCGCCATCCCCGGCATCGCTGCGATCCGGCAGGTGGGCGGTGCCTTCGGCGGTCGCGCGGGGGAAGATGAGTCGGCCTTCAAAACTCGGCTCAGCGAACGCCTACGCCATAAAAACCGGGCCTCCGTGCCCTGGGATTACGAGCGCCTGGTGCTGGAGCAGTTTCCGGCTGTGGCCAAGGTCAAGTGCTTCGCCAACATGCGTAGCCGTCAGCAGGCACCGGCACCCGGCTACGTGTTGATCGTGGTGGTGCCGCAAGTGGCGGAAACGCTGCAGAGCAACGCCCAGGCCATGATCAGTTCGGTGGAACTTACCCGTATCCGCAATTTTCTGCGACGTCATAGTTCACCCTTTATCAAGCTTGAGGTGCGCAACCCGGCGTACGAGCAGGTGCAGATTCGTTGCACAGTGAAATTCGCCACCGACCTGGTTGATGCCGCCGGGGTAAATCGATTGGACCGCGATATTTCCGACTATCTAAGCCCGTGGCGGCGTGTCGGCAAACAGGCTCGCTTCGGCTGGAGTATGCGCCAAAAGGATGTGGAGTCCTATATCCGCGAATTGGACTACGTGGACTTCGTCACCAACTTTTCCATGCTGCATATCACCACCGACGGCACCGGTCATTACCGTCTCGGCGATACGGCCAAGGCACAGCAGCTTCGGGAGATGGAGATTCGGCCGCGTTTTCCCTGGGGGCTGATGTTGCCGGCCCGGCACCACTTTATCGAAACCATGCCCGTTGCCCACAGCATCGAGGCCGAGGTGACGGGCATAGACGAACTCGAAATCGGCAATACCTTCATAATCAGTGGAAGTAGTTAATATGGCGAAAAAGAATAGAAGCACATTAAAACGATATTTTCGCGAAGGCGCCTTGCCCAGCGCCGATCAATTCGGTGATCTGATCGATTCCGCGCTCAATACCATCGATGAAGGCTTCGATCGTTCCGCGGAAAACGGCTTTGAAATCTCCCTGGTGGGCGATCATGATCGTCTGATCAGCTTTTTCCGCAATAGCGCGGAACAACAGGCGGCCTGGTCAGTGAGTTATGACAAGCGTCGCGATACCCTCAGGTTCATACAGCCCGGACAAGGGGAGGAGGCCGGCGCCACGCTGGTCCTGGGACCCGGGGGGCGTGTCGGCGTCAATCGGGATAACCCGCAATGGGCGCTGGATGTCAACGGCATTGTCGCGGCGCGCGGGCGCATCGGTGTCAATCCCGGCGATCAGACCAGCGTGCCGGCCGACGGCCGCTGGCACAATATCGCCGGGCCACTGCGCGGTTGTCAGGGTTTCGAGGTGATGGCCGGCGCCGGCAACAAGGGCACGGGTAAGTATGCGCTCATGAACGCGGTGGCCTTGAATACCTTCAACCCGCGCGGCTGGCTGTTTAATTTTCTCAACCTCAAAAAACGCATCAAGTATCATCAGGCCTATTATTTGTCGCGCGGCAATCGCATCAAACTGCGCTGGCTGGGCGAAGGCGAGGAATACTATCTCCAATTGCGCACCGTGTGTGATTACGGTGCCGGTGTAAGGGTGCGCTATTACCTGACTCAGCTATGGTTCGACGATGACATGAGCGAGTCCTGGGCCGACTTGCAAGGATCGCCGGATGAGGCTCAGGGTGATTGATAATGTCTGAAGCGCCATTCATCAAACGGCGCGCGCGCCGGCAGCTGGAAAGCGGCTTCGACAGCCTGCGCCGTGAAGGCATCGCGCTGGCCCAGCAATTGTCGGGTAAACAGTGGACCGACTATAACCTGCACGATCCGGGTGTCACCATCCTGGAACAGCTGTGCTTCGCCATCACCGATCTCATCTATCGGGCGGGTTTTCCGGTGGAAGACTATCTGGCCGGCGCCGGCGGTGAGATCGATTTCGAGCGTCAGTCCCTGCATCGTCCTGAGCGTATATTCCCCTGCCGCCCGACCACGGTGCTGGATTATCGCAAGGCCCTGCTCAACGCAGTGAGCGAGTTGGATAACGTCTGGCTGGTAGCCTTGTCGGGACGACAGCGCCGGGACGGTGTCTGTCGCGGCCTGTACCGTATCGCCCTGAAGTTGGAGCAGGGCGTAGAAGAGACGGAAAGGGGCGCGGTAGTGGAGAAGGTGCGGCGCTTTTATGAGACCACGCGCAATTTGTGTGAGGATGTGGCCGATGTGAGTATCGTGCCGGGCCAGGATTATCACCTGCGCGCCGAGGTCGAGGTCGGCAGCGCGCGCCGCCCGGTGGATATTATGGCCGAGATCTATTTCCACTGCGCTCGACGTATTGCGGGTGGGGTCACTCTGTTTGGCTACGAACAGGCCGTTCGCGAGGGTGATGGCTTGGACGAAGTGTTTTGCGGCCCGTTCACCGATCACGGCCTGCTCAAGGACGCGGAGTTGGACGGCGACCGGGCCGAGTTTCCGGTGGCGACTTTGTATGCGGTGATTAATTCTATCGAAGGTGTCGATCATGTCCGCGAGGTCTATCTGGAGCGCGACGGAGAACGCTACTACGACGTGATCGAAAGCGCCGGCCAGGAGAGCGCCTGCAATCTATTCATTCCTCAGCGTGATGAGCAGGTCCAGATCGTCCTGACCACGAACGGCCGTGTCTTGCCGGTGTCCATGGCGGATGTGCGCGCCAAGTTCGATGAATTGACATTTCGATATCGTTCGACGCGCGCCAGTGTTCAGCCCTTGTCGCAGTTGTATCAACTGCCGCGTGGCAAGGCGCGATTTCTAAGCAGCTATGCCTCGATTCAGGAACAGTTTCCCGCCAGCTATGGCATCGGTTTCTACGGCCTACCCGAATCGGCGGCAGCGCCGCTTAAGGCGCGTGCCAAGCAATTGAAGGCGTATCTATTGTTGTTCGAACAGTTTATGGCCAATTATCTCGCCAATCTGGACAACATCGGCAGATTATTTTCCATCGATGACGCGCACCAGGCCTCTTATCAGATTCAACCCTTGACTCCGGAGCAGGTCGCCGGTTTGGAGGAGCTCTACCCGCTGCGCGCCGCGGAGGCGCTGAAACGCATCATGGCCAAGTTCGATGATCACCCGGAGCGCAAGAGTCGCTTACTTGATTATCTGCTGGCCCTGTATGGCGAGAGCTTTTCTCAACATTCCCTGCGTCATTTTAATTATTACTACGGGCATGATGAACTGGAACAGCTCGTTGTAGAGAATAAGATCGAATTGCTCTGTGCCGTTGTCGAGTTGGGGCGGGATCGTGCCGGCGGCAGCGATTACCGCGCCGAATCATGGACGCAGCGCGGACGTTCCGGTCTCCAACACAGAGTCAGTATCCTGCTGAACTTCCGCAACCACGCGCCGCGCGCCCTGAGCATGGCCATTCTTAAGCAAGGCCTGAAGTTGACACAGCATCATGTCTACGAACAGTTGAAGACGGGTAGTGCCGAGCTTGAGTTCATCGATACCACCAAGCTGGCGGATGCCGGTTTCGAAAGGGTCAGGGCACCGGCGTCCTTCACGTCCGATGATATAGACGTCATCCGGTCACGCATCGAAGATGCCATTCCCTTGAAGAACAATCTGCTCAGCGATGTCCTGCTGCACGGCGGAATTGATCTCGACCGCTATCGACTCGGCAGCCTTACCTCAGGCCAGGATTATCAGCTCACTTTCCTCTCCGATGACGAGCGCCACTGGTATCTCGGCACGTTTTCCGAGCGGGAGGAAGGTGCCCAAGCAGCGCGTGCCTTGCGTGATTTTTTGCTTCATCTGAACGCTGAAAGTGAAGGTCTGCATATTCTCGAACACCTGTTGCTGCGGCCCGTCGGTGCCGAGCGGCACGTCGGGATGAGTCTGGCCGAAGGCGAAGATTTTTACTCATTTCGGATCAGTGTCATCTTCCCCGCGTACACTGCCCGTTGCGCCAACAAGCACTTCCGCATGTTGGCCGAGGAAACCGTACGCATCAATACGCCACCCCATATCTACCCTGAATTCTATTGGCTCGAGTTTCACAAGCTCTACGAGTTCGAGATTCTTTATGAGAAATGGCAGTCTCTCAAAAGCGCCGCAACGCCCGACTCCAAGGCGATCAATCAGGCGTCCTCGGAGTTAATCCGCTTTTTACTCGAAAATCGTGCGCCCAAGGAGGGTGGGATTCGTCCCCCGTCATGAACTCGCGTCATCTCATTCATAGTGCCGAGTTCCATGTCGGGTTCGACTGTCAGGAGACCGCCTTCGCGCTGCAGGCGGAACTCAATGGCTTCGTCCATCAACAAATGATGAAGGTGGTCGAAGAGGTGTTCGATGCCGCCGCAGGCAGGGACGCGGTATTGCGCATCCCGGCAATCGAACTGGATCTCGGGGTCGTCCCCCATCACGATTACCGCGACGAGTTGCCGCGCCGGCTGCGGCGTAAATTGGAGGAGGCGCTGGCCGCTTTGCGCCAGTCAGTTGATGATGGGCCGTCGACCGGCGTGCAGGCCTTGGACCGGCGCACCGGCCGACGCGAATTGCTTGAATACTATCTCGTCTACGGCCATCTGCCATGGTATGCGGGTCCAGCAGACGGGGAGCGCTTGGCGCAGCACTTGAGCGACTACTTGCGCACCCAAGCGCAGGCCTTCAAATCGTTTTTACAGCAAGCCGCGCAGCGCGAGCTGGTAGTCGACCGCTTGGTCACTCAGTTTCCAACGCATACGGTGTATACACTCATCGAGCTGCTGGCACCGGCGCAGGCCGGCCATATCATACAGCTGGTGGACACACTGTTGAGCGCCGTTGGCCCGGATGTTTCTAGACACGACGCACAACGATTGCTTGTCGGCGAGCTGATCATGTTGCTTCTTGGCAAGGGCGGTCGTCAGCTCGATGTGCAGCAATTGTTAGTGCAGGCGCTGCTGCCTGTGTGGCGCCGTTGGCCCTTGCAGACGTCAACATGGCTCGAACGGCTGGCGCGCGGCCGAGCAGCACAGGGCGGGGCACAGCTTCAAGCCGTATTGTCACGCGTGCTCGCCGAATCTGCGCCACAGCCGAACAAGGTGGCAGCGGCCGACGACGTCGACCGACATGCGTCGTCGCGTCTGGCCGACGCCATTTGCGCCGGGGACTTCTCGCTTATCGAAGCGCTATGGCAAACAGTGTTAACCGATTCGGCCGGGCTGCTGGAACAGGTGCTGAACCAACACGGTCGGCGTGCCGTGGTGCGCAAACGGCTGGCCCATGGCTTTCCCGAGAGCGCATTGCAACAGATATTGGTGCTTATGCAGCCGACGGAATACGGTTTCGTGGCGACGGTATTGGAGCAACCCGTTTGGTTCAGGCAACCCCGGGGTGAGCCTGCGCCGCCGCGTCGGGCGGTGAAGCGCCAGCTATGGGAATTTACGCTGACCTATTTGTTGGTGGAGCGGGGCAGCCGCTTCAACAAAAAATCCTATCTCGCCAGCGTGTTACGGCAGGCGGCCGCGGCCAATAACCTGAGCCCGGACGAATTGGCCGCTGAATTCTCTGCACAGCTCAGGGGCTTAGCCAAGTCCAATGCGGGTGCCAGACAGATGCTGCATCTTTTGACCGAGCTGGATACAGCGGCGCATGCGGATGCTCGGGACCCGGGTTCCACAAATGAGGCGTGGTTGGCCGATTACACGCATTATGACCAACTGATCCGCGCCTTGAGCCGTGACGATAAGCAACATGGTGAAGCCTTGAACGAGGCCATCGACGCCCTGGAGCGTCGCGCCCCCCAGTTGTTGATGCGTCTGTTGCGTGAACTGCAGGCCGGCGCTGTCGGGTCTGAGCTGTCCAGTGACGCATGGTCGACGTCTGCGCTGCGCAGCTTGGTGCTTGCCTTCGTACGGTTGATGCATCAGGGCGACGGGGCCAACGAGTCGCCGCTCATCGAGGCGCTTGAGTCATACGCCGCACGCAGCCCAGCACGGCGGCCCTATTATTATCAGGTTCTGAGGCAAATTGTGCGTGGCGAGTTGATCGATTTTGAGGCGATTCCGGCGTACACGAGCGGTGTGTCTTCGCAGGTGGAGCATGCGGGGCTGCACGCCGCCCCGACGCCACACGCCGAGTCCGCGCCTGATCGTTTTGAAGACCAGGAGCAAGTCGTGTCGACTTACCTGCGCTCGCATAAGCAACCGACCCAGGTCGAGGTCGACGCCCTGGTTCAGTCCTGTGAGTACTTGCTTGAGCGTCAGCCACGCGCGGTCCGGCGTCTTCTAAATACGTTGATGAGCGATGCACGCATGACTGAGCGCCTGGTACGCGTATTGCCCGAGCGCCTTTTGATTCGTTGGCTCGGCGCGGCCGGGGTCAACGATCTGTCTCGCTTGATTCGGTATGCGGATATCGTCACCACAGCCTGTTACGGTTCTGGTATGGGCGTGGGCGTGGACAGCGCCCGGCTGGCAGTGCTCAAGTGGCAGGCGATTTTCGCCTATGTCGCCGAGTTTGGTCCGGTGTTTCAGCAACGCTATTTTGTCACCCATCTTGTTCATTATCTAATGCAGCGCGCGGCCGGAAACGCCCCCGGGGAGTTTGTCGCGGCGATCTCGCAGCAGCTGCTGGCCGACAGTCTGCCCTCGACGCGGGAGATGATTCGACGCACCATTCAGTGCTTGAACGACATCGATTCCGGCCCTGCCTTTACCAAAGGCGAAAACCCTCGCGTCATCAACGAGGTGGACGTGTCGTCGGCGCCGGAGCCCCCGGTGTTGGAAGATATTTATATTTATAACGCCGGCGTGGTGCTGGCCGCCCCTTATCTGCCGCGTGTGTTCGATATGCTCGGGTTGACCAAGGCGTCTGCCTTCAGAGATCGCCATGCGGCGGTGCGCGGTGTGCACATGCTCCAGTTTTTGGTCAACGGCAATCTCGCTGCGCCGGAATATCAATTGGTGTTGAACAAACTCCTCTGCGGTGTCAAGACAGGGATCCCCATTGAGCGAGAGATTACGCTGGCCGAACGAGAGACAGAACAACTGCTGGGACTGCTGCAAGGCATGATCCAGAACTGGACGGCGCTGGGCAATACCTCGGTTGCCGGTTTGCGTGAAGCCTTTCTGCAGCGCGAGGGCCGGCTCCAGCTCAAGGATGACGCCTGGCATTTGCTGGTCGAATCCAAACCGTATGACATGTTGCTGGACCAGTTGCCGTGGAGTTATTCGACGATCAAGTATGCTTGGATGGAGCGTGTGATTTATGTGGACTGGCGCTGAGTTTTATGAGTTTAGCTAACGCGAACGCGGTAAGCCTGGCGCGCGAGATCGATTGGTTCAGCCGTGTGCTGGAGACGCGCATTTGTCTCTATTTCGAACAGCCCTGCGATTACGCGGACGTGCAGGCGATCGAACCGCCGGATTTGACGGCGGATGATTCGGAATACGCCCGTGTGGTGCGCGAAAATGCGCTGGACTTCGATGCGCGCTTGATTCTTATCCTGGCACTGCTACCCCATTTGCAGCCCCAGGCCTTGGATACCTTGTTTATCCGCAACAAGAACTTGGATCGGGGCTATGCGGAGTTCGGCGGTTGGCAGGGTAAGAGCCATGGCGGGTTTCTGCCCACCGGTGAGACCGCCGCGTTTCTGCTGGCCGGCAGTGATTTGAGCCGACGCTTTGAAATATTGGAATTGTTTGACGCGGACCGGCCGTTCGCACGCCAGGGCATTCTGCGCCTGGAGCGCCGCGATGTCGATGAGCCCTTGCTCAGTGGCGCGCTGTTGATTGCCTCCGACTATCTGAGCCGCTTCACCTCCGGCGTGTGTCACAAACCTGATTACAGCATCAGCTTTCCCGCCAAACGGATTACCACCCGCCTCGGTTGGGAGGATCTGGTGCTGGCGCCGCCGGTCTTGGCCGAAATCGACAACATCAAGACCTGGATCAAGGGCTCGGCCATCATCATGCGGCAGTGGGGATTGGAGAAATCCATCAAGCCCGGTTATCGCAGCCTGTTTTACGGCCCGCCGGGGACGGGCAAGACCCTTACCGCGACGCTGATCGGCGCCGATGTGGGGGCGGACGTGTATCGTATCGATCTGTCCATGGTGGTTTCCAAGTATATCGGCGAGACGGAAAAGAACCTGGCCAATGTCTTTGATCAGGCGCAAAGCAAACACTGGATATTGTTCTTTGACGAGGCCGACGCCCTGTTTGGTAAACGCACCCAGACGTCAAGTTCGCATGACCGCTACGCCAACCAGGAAATTTCTTATTTGTTGCAGCGTATCGAGGATTTTCCCGGCATCGTGATTCTGGCCACCAATCTTAAGGCCAACATCGACGAGGCCTTTGCACGCCGATTTCAGTCGCTGGTGTATTTCCCCGTGCCCGATGCCGAGCAGCGCTACCGTCTATGGCTGAATACCCTCAACGGCAAGGCCCTGTTGGACGAGGGGGTGGATCTGCACGGCCTAGCGGAACGCTATGAACTCACCGGCGGGGCGATCACCAATGTGGTGCGCTACGGCGCCATCAGTGCCCTGCAGGGGCAGCGCAACACGATCACCAGTGAAGACCTGGTCAATGGCGTAGTGAAAGAGTTGCGCAAGGAAGGAAAGACCTTACAGGTATGAAAAACAGAAAAACAATGAGATTGTCTTTGTTTGCTGGGCTGTGCGCCCTGGGCATGTCGCTGCTGAACGCCGCGGTCTGGGCGCAGGATGCGCCTGACAGCTGCCAGCCGGCCGTGATCAAGGACGCATTTCAGCAATATGTGCAAACGGTCACCAAGCAACGGGTGATCCAGATTCAGCAAAGGCTCAACGGCTTGGGTTACGGACCCATCGACAGCGATGGCGTGTTGGGCGCCGATACGCGCCTGGCCTTGCAGCGTTTCTGCCGTGCGCATGCCGTGCAGGCCGGCGCCGCGGATATCGCTGCGACCTTGGTGGAGTTGCTCGATCAAGCGCCCTCAGCGACGACGCCTGCAGCCGCAACCCCGTCGACGGCGACGGAGTCCGAACGCGCCGATGCCGGCGTCTATTATCGCTGGTCGCCGCCGCAACAGGACAGCGATGACGGCCAATCCCAAGACAGCGAGCAAGGCGGCGAGCAACAGCCGGTCGCCGACGAAACCCTGCCTGATCCTATTCTGGAGGCCTTGTCCGGCATCGCCGGTATTGCCTACGCCAATGCCGCCCTGTTCAAATCCGCCCTGGCTCAGTTGTTTGCCGGCAGCGACTTGGAGTATCGGCCCTATCTGGATGATATCCTGGCGCAGGCGCGGGTCGAGCCCGGCGCCAAGCTCAACCCCATTCAAGTGAGCGGCGCTGACTGCGGATGTTCGGGCGAGCATTCCAGTCTGGTCTATGGCTTCTACCCCTATTGGCTCGCGGATGGCACGCCGCAAGAGGTGGACTTCAGCCTCTTCGACCGCATTGCCTTCTACGCCTTGGCGCTCAACGCAGAGGGCGACATCCAAAGCTCGCTGCAGTGGAGCGATGACTGGGATGCAGCCGGGTTTATCAATCTGGCCCATAAATACCGCGTCGCGGTGGATGTCACGATTCAGGCCCGCGGCTGGCAGGCGTGGGATGGCAAACGGCTGCGTCGTGCAGTGGGCGCCACGGTCGAAGCCGTGACGCAACAATTTACGCCCAGTCAAACGAGCCTGTTGAACGATCCCTTGACGCTGTTTGAGGGCGGTGCCGCGGTACGCGGCGACGGAGTGACACTGGTGTTCGACAATTACACCGAGTCTGCCGGCAAGCGGGCCAACCTCATCACCTTCGTCAATCAGGTGGCGCAAAGACTGGCCGAGCGTGAGCGGGACTATCACATCAATATCCTGCTCGATCTCGATGTCGCGGCCTTGGATCAGCAAGCTGCTTTTAGCGACCTGGAGAGCATTCTGCTGGACAGTAGCGACGGCGACGCGGCCCCAGTGGATTACGTCTTTGTCTTCCTGCAACAGCCGACCTCCGATGCCAAGAAGATTCTACGCCGCAATATCGAAGACGAATTCCGCGGCGCGCAGCGCAAGGCGGTATTGAGAAAGATCGTGCCGGTGATATCGCCTGACGGGCATGCCGATGATCCACGCGGCGCCTTCACCCAGTTCACCGACGACCTGATCTATTTTCAGGATAATTTCGCCGGTGTCGGCCTGTGGCCCCTGCCCCTGGCAAGCGACGCAGACATGGCCGCCATCAAGTCCAGGATTGTTGAACTGTATAGCGCCGCCGGCGACGATGATCACATTGGCGGCCTGGTGGATCAATATATGCCCGGTCTGTGTCAATTCGCCTGTCCTAACCGCTGGGCATTCCGGCTTGCCTTTGATCTGTTGGTTGCGGTGCTCGGTATCTATGCCCTGGTCGCCATCTGGGTGTGTCGCCTGCGTAGTTTTTATAAACAACATTTCCTCTATTTCGCCGCCGCCGGTTTGACGACGTTGCTGATTTTTATCATCTCCTTGATCTGCGATCCGTATTGGCAGGCACGGGCCGATGCGGTGATTGCCTCCCTGGGCGTGCTTATCGCGCTGGTCATGACGGTGCGCTATGTCAGCCGGGCAACGCGGCCGCCCTTACCCTGATCCGGTGCGCGTATGAAAGCCAGACAAGGACACGCGCGGTTTACCAATACATTACCTATAGGGCGGCGCTGACACGCACAGCGCCCAGAGACCAAGAGAAGAACGAGACAGAGGACGCGACCATGAAACCAGAACACGAAAGGGAAGGTTCAACGCAGCAGCCCAGGGCGGCGGCGCAAGGGCGCTCTCCGTCCGGCGCGGGCTATGCCGGCGGATCAGATCAGGACCGCTCCACGCGTGCGCAGCGCCAGCAGCGCTTGTCGGCCACCATCGACGGCAGCCCGCGCATGACGGCGCAGCGCCGCCGCTTGCAGCACAGCAGCGACGCGCCGCTGCAGCGTCAGCCGGCGAGTGGCAACGGCCTGCCCGACAAGCTCAAGGCGGGCATCGAGGCGATGTCGGGGTTGGATATGTCCGATGTGCGGGTGCATCGTAACTCGGACAAGCCGGCGCAACTCAATGCTCTGGCCTATGCCCAGGGCAGCGAGATTCATCTCGGCCCGGGTCAGGAGCACCACCTGCCCCACGAGGCCTGGCACACGGTACAACAGAAACAGGGCCGGGTGCGGCCGACCGTACAGGCCAAGGGCGCGGCGATCAATGATGAGCCCGCGTTGGAAAAGGAAGCGGACGTCATGGGGGCGCGGGCGAGTGCTTATGCCGTCAGCGCCGCGTGGCAAGAACCCGCCCAACTCAAGCCGGGTGTCGGGTGCGCAGCCGGTTTGCCTATCCAACGCGCCGTGGCCGTGGCTGGCGGCAGTTTCGATACCAAGCGTTTCGAGCCCTATTTCTGGAATCAGACCACGGCGGCGACTAAGCACTACGGCGCCAAGATTATTTTGGAGTTTACGCCCAAGAGTGAAATGGGCGCCGACGGCGATCGGGTCAGCCTGGTGCAGTCGGTGAAGGACGATATGAAGATCACCAAGCGTAAATCCACGCCCCGCGGTTTTGTCAATGAAGAGACCTCGGCCTCAGAGGGCAACAAGACCGCCGGCTTCGGCATGCGGACCACCGACGCGGGTTGGGCCATCGATCAACAGCTCTATGACGAGGGCGGCGAGCTGGTAAACCTGGATCCACGCTATGCCGAGCAGCGTCTGACCGAAGATGCGCCGATGAAGGCGCGTCCGGGCGGTGATCTCTCTCAGCTGGAGCCGACCGGCGCCCTCAAGCAGGGCCATGTCACCAGTGCCCAGAAGAGTGGTGGCAGCTGGAACACCGCCTTGTTGTCGGATGAACCCACGGTGCCGGTGAGGAGTGCCAGCATCAGTGGCAAGCAGGAGTTCGAAGTGACCGCCCTGCACGAAGGCAGCGGCGGTGACAGCTATGTAGGCTCGGTCAAGTGGGGCTGGGAGGTGGGTGGCGACGGCCGTCCCAAGATCATTGCCTTGACCAAGATTGCCGATGGCGCCAGCGGCGCCTTTAAGGCCGCGGCCGGCGTCTGGAATGAAATGAATGTGCCCAACAAACGCAGCGGGGCGACGGGTACACGTGCGGTGGTCAAGACCTTGCCGACCGGGGAGTAAGCCCGTCCCACGAGCGGGGGTCGAGAGTGGGACGCCCTAATAATAATAAGAAGCAAACATGGACGTAAACGCAACAGAATCCCAAACCGTTTCACATCGGCATCCGTGGTTGCACCGCCTGTTGTGGCTGACATGCCTGGTTTCATTGCTGGGTGTCGGCGTGTTGAGTTATCAGCATGTCAGTTACAAAAACAGTATCTATGCGTCGGCCAAGGCCGATTTGCGCCAGCTGACCGCCGATGCCGCCGCCAGGATCGATGCCGTATTGCGGCAGGCCATGAACTCCGCGGAGACCTTGGCAAACGGACTCACCGAAGGCGGCATCGATCGCGATCACATGCTGCACCGGCTCAGAGAAATGCTGGTCGCCAATCCTTACGCCTATGGCGGCTCGATCAGCTTCGTTCCTTACGGCTACACCCCGGACGTCAGGCTGTATTCGGCCTATTATTCCAAGTCCGGCCGCGATGGCGCGCTGGAGTTTCTGCAACTCGCCGATGTGTACGATTACACCGCGCCGGAATACGATTGGTATGTGCAGGCCATGGATAAGGGCAATCGCTGGAGCGAACCCTATTGGGACGAAGCCGGCAAGACCTACATGATCACCTATTCGGCGCTGTTCTATCGCGTTCATCCGGACAGCGGAGAAAAGACGGCCAACGGTGTGGTCACCATCGATATCTCCATGGCGCAGATCAGAGATATTATCGAGTCTTTGAATATCGGCCCCAGCGGCTTCGGTGCGCTGACCACGCGCGACGGCAATTATCTCTATCACCCCAATTATGAATATGTGCAGACACGTCAGAATATCCGTGATGTGGCGCGTCAGAAAAATGATGCCGACCGGCTTGTGATCGCCGACAGAGCGGCGCGCGGTGAAGGCGGGGTGATAGATCATGTCAGCACCACCACCGGTGAGGCCTCCTGGTTGATCTTTGCGACCGTGCCCACCTCGGGCTGGTCGCTGCAAAATACCTTTATCAAAAGCGATCTGGATATCAATGTCGACACGCTGCGGCAACAGATTCTGTGGATAATCATCAGCGCGATCCTGTTCTGCAGCACCCTGGCGGCCTTGCTGCTAAAGGCCAGTTTCGGTTCACCGTTCAGGGTATGGCTGCTGACGGCGATCGTTTCCGTATTGCTCATCGTGGGGATCAGTATCATCTGGGATCTGGCTTTGACCTATCATCCGTCGATTCATAGCTCCGGCGTCAAGGTCTCCGACAAGGCCACCCTGCAGGCCGTGATGAACAGTTATCGCCAGTCAAGCGAAAGCAAGCATCTGGATCCGCCCTTGTATGTTCCCACCGGGGTTTATATTGATGCGATTGAGTTCAATAATGCCAATGATGTGCTGGTGACCGGGCGGCTGTGGCAAACATACGGCGACGATTATCCACAGGAGCTGGCCAAAGGTCTCCAGATAGGCCGGGCCAAGAGTGTCAAAATGGAAGAGCTGGGGCGTTACCCGGTTGCCGGCGGCGAAGTGCTGCAATGGGCGTTTCAAGCCATATTGCGCGTGCCGGTGGATTATTCGCGCTATCCGCTTGAGGTCGAGCATCTGGACATGCAGTTGCTGCCTCTCGCCAAAACCCAGAACGTGGTGCTGGTACCGGATCTGGATGCCTATACCCTTACCACCGCGACCTTGTTGCCCGGACTGGACCAGGGCGCGTTTCTGCCCGGATGGAAACTCAATGAGGCCTATTTCGTATTACGCGCATTGCAAAAAAACACCGACTTCGGCATCGAGCAGGCGTTTGAGCGCGAGGTGATGCCCACCCTGTACTACGAAATAGGGGTGAAGCGCGTGTTCATCGATGCCTTCATTTCCAATCTTACGCCCTTGATCGTCGTCTCGATTGTGTTGTTTGCGGTGGCGCTGTTATCCAAGCATGTGGAGGTGGGACGCCTGATGAGTATCTGCGTCGCCGTCTTTTTCGTCGTCGTGTTTTCCCATCTCGATATTCGCAAAAGCATCTCCGCGGGCGAGATATTCTATCTCGAGTATTTCTTTTTCGTGATCTATTTCGTCATCATCCTGGTGCCCATGGACGCCTTCCGGCTGGCCTTGGGCATGCGTTCCCCGTTCTTCGAATACCAGAACGGCCTGCTGGCCAAGGCGATCTATTAGCCCAGTGTGCTGGGTGTGTTTTTTCTAATTACGGTAATGAAGTTTTACTGACCGGTATTACAGTGGCAGGAGAGGTTTAAATGGATTTTTTTGAAACCAAGGGGCGTGCAATCGCAGCATCGTGGTTGCTGCTGTTGATCGGGTTTTTTCTTATCGCCGGGTATTTCGGCGGCAGTAAACTTTATGCCGATAAGATTGAAACCCTGCAGCGCCACGAAGCGCGCCTAGACCCTCATAAAACCGAGCAGGGCCGAACCCGGGTCGATCTGGCCGAACTCGAGAAAATGGATTCCGACACCTATGACACGGTATACGTGGGCATCTATCTGGATCGCATTCTGGATATTTCCACCAAGGCCACCAGCTGGACGGCGGACTTATATATTTGGTTTAAATGGCGCAACGATTCACTCGACCCGGGGGAGACCTTCCAGATTATCAATGGTGAAGTTCAATCCAAAACCAAGCTCGAGCAAACCACCGAAGACGGTCTGCATTACGCCCTCTACCGTGTCACGGCGCGCATGACCAAGTTTTTCAATGTGGTGCGTTATCCCGTTGACAATCATTTGTTGACCATCCGCATCGAAGACGGTGACCATCTTTGGAATCGTCTGCGCTATACGCCGGGCGAAAACGGCGCGGAATACAGTTCGCGCGTCGAAGTGCCGGGCTATCGCTTGCAACAGGCCGAGATGGTCAGCAAGCCCCACGCCTAAAAGACCCGGCGCGGTGATCCGCGCCTACCCGCAGGTTACCAGGCGGTGTATTCGCAGATTACTTACGGTATCGCCATCGACCGGCCCGATTGGGGCTTGTATTTCAAGCTCTTCCAGGGCCTGTTCGCCTCCGTCGCCATCGCCTTGCTGGCCTTCGTCTTTTCACCCTTGTCCGGTGAGCGTATCAGCCTTGGTGTGGGGGCCTTCTTCGCCTCTGTGGCCAGCAGCTACGTCAACCTGAACGAACTGCCCGGCGTTAACATGGTGACCTTGATCGATATGGCCAACGGCCTGGCCATGGTCACCATCTTCCTGACCTTGTTCGGCTCGGTCATCTCGTCACGCATCGCCAAGGGAGAAGGCCAGCTGGAAACCGCTGAAATGTTCGACCGTGGCATGCTGATCGTGTTTGTGATCGGCTTCGTTTCGGTCAATGCAGTGATGGCCTTTGCAGCGGCAAAATGACCTGCTGCGGGGGCGTGAA
This sequence comes from Candidatus Tenderia electrophaga, assembly GCA_001447805.1. NCBI lineage: Bacteria > Pseudomonadati > Pseudomonadota > Gammaproteobacteria > Tenderiales (SeqCode) > Tenderiaceae (SeqCode) > Tenderia (SeqCode) > Tenderia electrophaga (SeqCode). The sequence goes on along the minus strand of CP013099.1, from coordinate 2,673,870 downwards.
ATTCGGTGACTCCGGCACACAGCCATAAGCTGCGGGCCAAGGCGGATTCAATATTAGGATTGCGTGATTCTCTTGTGTATGGTATTAATTCACAGTAATTCTAAAAATAATTTAACTTTTCTTAAATCAGCAAATAATTCACCCCAAAAGGAATGGGGGCCAGCAGCAGGAAACCTGCTTGAATTTGTATGTGCATGATTTGGTAGGATTTTCTGATGGTGAAGTTCGATAAATACCCTCTTTATATGTTGTTGTTGGCGAGTGGTTTTGCATTATTCAGTTTTAATCTCACCACGCCACGCGCCGAGTTTGAACTCAATTTTACCCCCGACAGAGACAGTGGCAGCGGTGGCGGCGGAGGCTGGGGCGGTTCTGGTGACGGCGCCGGCGGCTGGTCCAACGTCGAGTGTAGCGGCGGTAACCAAAGCAGCGACGGAGACTCCGGCGGCGGAGGCTGGGGTGGCGGTGGCGGCAGCTCGTTCAGCCTGGGGCGCGGTTGCGGCAGCGGCTATTTTCTGCAGGAAGTGGGTAACGGTTATTTCCATGTCATCGTCGGCAAGGAGACCGAAGACTTCGTGATGGAGTGGTACATCAGAAGTTCCGGCTCCCACGACTCCGCCCTCAGCACCGGCTATCTCGACAACATCGATAACCCCCTCGGACCCGACGTGCGGGACACGGGCAACGGTGCCGGCAATCCACGCACCGTTCACATGCGCGCCATCATCAAGGACGCCGGCATCGAACAGGAATTTTACAAACCCTTCAACGAGTACAAACCCAAGATCACCCAGAACATCAACGATGACGGCATGGAATCGGTATTCTCTGTTGATATGACCAACATCAGTTACAGCGACATGACGACACCCGGTACCGTCGTCAACCGGGTGACCATAACGGATGCCGACATCCCATCCGCCTCGGCAACGTTCGATATGGCCGATTCTCCGAATTCTCACGTCACCGCCGGCCTGTATACTCATGGCGGGGGTGAATTCAAGAACTACAGCTATGCCGAAGACACCTTCGATGTCTACGAGGTCAGATGGATAGACTTCTGCGATCCCGAACAAAACCCAGACCATGACTGCAATATTGGTGGCAGCGGCGGTGGTGGCGGCTGGGGCAGCGGCGGTGGCGGCTGGAGCAGCGGCGGCGGTTGGTAAGCGCGCTCATCACCCCTTTATACCAAACAGGCTATTGAAGGCACCCTATCCTGTATGCCCTGCGGGTGTTCAGGGATAGGGGGCAAATATATCGGCCGTATGGCCGATCAATCCGGCTTATAGTCATCCCCCGAAGCCACTGGCTTTAGCCGGTGGATACTCCACGCGGTGTTCAACTCGGCCGGTCCCCATTGATCCCCCGTTTGTAAAACACCCTCTGCACGCGTATGTTAGTGGGCTGGTTCATGTCAGTCTGAATAACGGGGGTCGTTTGGACAAGTTCGATCGCATATATGCGCTGCACAAGCTGTTGAGCGACGCGCGCTATCCCATCCCGCGAACGGCCATCCAGAAAAAGCTCGAGTGTTCACGCTCCACCTTCATGCGCCTGGTTAATACCATGCGTGACTATCTGGGGGCGCCCATCGAATACAACGACAACGGTTGGTATTACGACAGCAACGGCGAACACCCCTACGAACTCCCCGGTCTCTGGTTCAACGCACAAGAGCTGCACGCCCTGCTGGCCATCCACAAACTGATGCACGACCTGCAGCCCGGCCTGCTCGACGAGCAGCTGAAACCGGTGCAAAAACGCATCGAACATCTGCTGCAATCCAAACACCTCGGCAGCGGCGAGCTCACCGACCGTGTGCGCGTACTCGCCATGGGCGTACGTACCCACGCCGACGCCTTCCAAAAAGTGGCCGAGGGCGTGCTGCAGCGCAAGCGGCTAAAACTGCACTACCACGCCCGCGGCAGCAACCAAACCACCCAACGCACCGTCTCACCGCAACGTCTCGTGCACTACCGCGACAACTGGTACCTGGACGCCTGGTGCCACAAACGCCAGGCCCTGCGCAACTTCTCCGTCGACCGCATCAAGCAGATAAAAATTCTCGAGCAACGCGCCGAGGAGGTGGACCAACAAACCCTGCAAGACTACTTCGCCGATGCCTACGGCATCTTCTCCGGCAAGGCCGATCACACCGCTGTACTCCGGTTCAGTCCCATCGCCGCCCGCTGGGTCGCCGAAGAGCGCTGGCATCCCAGGCAGGAAGGTGAATTTCTGGCCGACGGGCAGTACCAGCTCAAGTTGCCTTACAGCAATCCCAAGGAATTGATTATGGACATACTCAAGTACGGGCCGGACGTGGAGGTGGTGGGGCCGGAGAGTCTTAGAGAAGCGGTGCGGGAAAAGCTGAAGTTGGCGCTTGGGAATTATGAGGCAAGCGGATGATAAGGCGGTGTCAGGTTTTGATACAGGGGTCGTGATACAAGGGGATAACAGCTTCAAATGAAGGATAAGTTGGTCAGATGGGTGAGATTGAAGGCATAGGCACACTGTTCACGGAAGTGCGTGGATTAATCGATGACGCTAAAAGGCAGGCTGCCGCCGCAATAAATTCAGAGTTGACCTGGCTTTACTGGCAAATTGGGGGGCGCATCAAATCCAACGTGCTAAATGATACGCGGGCGGAATACGGTAAGCAGGTGATAGTAAAACTCTCTCAGCGTCTTACCGAAACGTACGGTAGGGGCTGGAGCGAAAAGCAATTACGGCATTGTCTCCGCTTTGCGGAGAGTTTCGCCAGCGAGGAGACTGTCTCCGCAGTGCGGAGAGAATTGAGCTGGACCCACATTAAGATACTGATTTATATAGATAACTCGATAAAGCGGGATTTCTATCTGGAGATGTGCCGTCTGGAACGCTGGTCAACACGTCAACTTCAGGCGCGGATCGACTCTCAGCTTTTTGAGCGCACGGCCATATCAAAAAAGCCGGAAGAAACCGCCCATCACGATCTTCAACAACTACGTCAAGAACAACAGATTGCCCCTTCGCTGTTATTAAAAGACCCCTACGTACTTGATTTTTTGGAGTTGAATGATCGTTATCTTGAACGAGATCTGGAAGACGCGATTTTGCGTGAACTGGAATCGTTTCTGCTGGAATTGGGTGCGGGGTTCACCTTCGTTGCCCGCCAAAAACGTCTGCAAATCGGCACTGACGACTATTACATAGACCTGCTGTTTTACAATCGTAAGCTCAAGAGGTTGGTGGTCATGGATTTGAAACTGGGCGATTTCCGCGCCGAACACAAAGGCCAGATGGAGTTATACCTGCGCTGGCTGGCGAAACACGAACAAGAGCCGGATGAAGAGTCGCCGCTTGGCATCATCCTGTGTGCCGACAAAAAACAGGAGCAAATCGAGCTACTGGAACTGGATAAATGCGGCATTCATGTGGCGGAGTATCTAACAGTGCTGCCGCCGCGGGAAATTCTACAGGCCAAGCTGCAACAATCCATACGGCAGGCGAGACTCCGTATTGATAAACAGGCACAGCCATAATGAATTCAAAAACGCTAGCAGAGTGGTGGTATCAGGTTCTGATACACCCCCTATGTTGCAAAAGCAGGATGGAGAAACAACGGAGGCCGAACAAATGAGTAACGACGATCCGTTTCATCCCGTAAAGCTGGTGTTTGTGGCGATGGCATCGGCTGTGTTGGCGGTTACGGTGAGCCCTTGGTTTCTTGTGTTGACGGTGATTACGCTGGCTATATGGGCGTATAGGTTTGTGACGTGGGTTATGGAATAAGAACTGGATAACACCCTAAATTAATTGGGATAAAAAATATAAGAATTTGGCGTGGAGCTCACGCTCTTGGGGGAATGGAGAAAAATGGAAGATATATCACCAAGCGATTTAAAAAGTGTTCTTCACTCGAAACGGGCCAACATCTACTATCTTCAGCATTGCCGCATATTAGTCAACGGCGGTCGGGTGGAATATGTCACCGACGAGGGGAAATCCTCCCTTTACTGGAATATCCCAATCGCCAACACCACCTGCATGTTGCTCGGGACCGGCACGTCGATTACCCAGGCCGCTATGCGCGAACTGGCCAAAGCGGGGGTGCTGGTTGGTTTTTGTGGCGGTGGTGGCACGCCGTTGTTCAGCGCCAACGAGGTGGACGTGGAAGTTGCCTGGCTGTCGCCGCAAAGCGAATACCGGCCGACGGAATATTTGCAGCATTGGGTGAAATTTTGGTTTGATGACGCGTTACGGCTGGAAGCCGCCAAACGGTTTCAGCATGCACGCCTGCAAAGGCTTGAGCAACACTGGTTTAACAGCCGCGCACTAAAAGACGCTGGCTTTACGGTAACCCCGAGTTTATTGAAGCCGGCACTGGAAAGAACAGCTGAAGCCATTAAAAATGCGCCGGGAACCAACGACCTTCTTGCGCTGGAAGCGCGCTTGACAAAAGAACTGTTCAAAACCGCCGTGCGTACTGTGGGGTATGATGAAAAGTTCACCCGTGCCAAGAACGGCAGCGGTACCGACCCCGCCAATCGCTTTCTCGATCACGGTAACTATCTCGCCTATGGGCTCGGCGCAACAGCCACATGGGTGCTCGGGCTACCCCACGGTCTTGCCGTGTTGCACGGGAAAACGAGAAGAGGCGGCTTGGTTTTCGATGTGGCTGACCTGGTAAAGGATGCTGTAATTCTACCCCAGGCATTTATCTCAGCCATGGCAGGGAATGATGAGCAGGAATTTCGTGTCGCCTGCATAGAAGCGCTCACCCGCACCGAATCGCTTGACTTCATGATCGACACCCTGAAGAAAATCGCTATAGAGACAGGAGGCAAGGCGCAATGAATGTATTGTTGGTCTCTCAGTGCAGCAAAAATGCTCTTAAAGAGACGCGCCGAATTCTAGATCAATTTGCCGAGCGGCGCGGTGATCGTACCTGGCAAACGCCCATCACAATGCAGGGGCTGCAAACCCTGCACAAAATGTTGCGCAAAACCGCACGTAAAAATACTGCCGTTGCCTGTCACTGGATACGAGGCAGGGATCATAGCGAACTGATGTGGATCGTCGGCGACGCCAAACGTTTTAATGCGCAAGGGGCAACACCCACCAACACAACAAAACGCGACGTGTTACGCAATCAGGATGAAAATGACTGGCACACCGCGGAGGACATTCGTTTGCTGGCGGCCATGGCGGCGCTGTTTCACGATCTAGGTAAGGCCAATGATGCGTTTCAAAAAAAGCTGCGCAGCAAAAGCAAAAAGCCGGTTGCGGATGCCTATCGCCATGAATGGGTATCACTACGCCTCTTTGAAGCGTTTGTGGGTCAGGATAGCGATGAGGTTTGGTTGGGCAGGATGGTCGAATTGTCGCCCGGCGGTGATCAAGCATGGCTTGAAAGATTGAAGCGTGATGGGGTGGGGTCGGATACCAGCGGTCCATTTAAAAAAAATGGGCTGCCGCCGTTGGCCCAGCTCATCGGCTGGCTCATCGTTAGTCATCATCGTACGCCGACTCCGCCGGGTGATTGCGATCATGATCTTGGCGCGTTACCCAAGGCGATAAAGGCTAATTGGTGCGGCATGCGTGACGATGCGGACGCCGCCCTTTGTTGGCAGTTTAACAAGGGCTTGCCCTCAGATAGTAAACATTGGTGCGAACATGTCCGTAAGCTGGCGAAGCGGTTACTACAGCGCCCCCAGTTGATGACCTCGTCATGGTTCGATAACCCCTATGTGGTTCACCTCTCGCGTATGGCGCTCATGTTGGCGGACCACTACTACTCTGCAGAGCCAAGCCATAGCCGCTATGGTGACCGCAAGTTTCCGTTGAGCGCCAATACCGACAGGGAGACCGGCAAGCTGAAACAGCGCCTTGACGAACACTTGATCGGGGTAGAGGTCAATGCCGCCCGCATCGTGCGCAGTCTGCCGCGCATGGCGGCCCAGCTCCCGAGAATCGCCCGTCACAAAGGTTTTCGTCAGCGCAGCAAAGACAGCCGTTTTCGCTGGCAAGACAAAGCCTACGATCTTGCCGTAAGTCTGCAAACCAAAAGCGCTGATCAAGGTTTTTTCGGCGTCAACATGGCCTCCACTGGTTGTGGCAAAACCCTCGGCAACGGCCGCATCATGTATGGACTGGCCGATGCGAACCAAGGCGCCCGCTTTAATATCGCACTTGGCTTGCGAACCCTCACGCTCCAGACCGGCGACGCCTATCGCGACAAGCTGAATTTAGGCGACGAAGATATGGCTGTGCTGGTGGGCGGTGGCGCCATTCGCACACTTCATAAAAAAAATCGCGAGCCCGACGGGCCACTCAGTTACACCGGCTCCGAGTCGGCCGAAGACCTGCTATTGGATAACACTCACGTCCATTTCGAAGGCAGCCTGGAGGATGGACCGCTCAACGAATGGTTGAAACATAATCGAGATGCGCAAAAACTGCTCAATGCCCCCATTCTTGCCTGTACCATTGATCATCTAATCCCGGCCACAGACGGCACTCGTGGAGGGCGGCAGATCGCCCCTATGCTGCGGCTGATGAGTTCGGACCTGATTTTGGACGAGCCGGACGACTTCGGCGTGGAGGATCTGCCCGCGCTGACCCGCCTGGTGTATTGGGCCGGGATGTTAGGCAGTCGGGTGTTGTTATCCTCCGCTACATTGCCCCCGGCACTCATACAGGGTTTGTTCAACGCGTATCGACAAGGCCGTCGTATATTTCAAGATAATCGCGGTGAAGGGGCACAGGTTGCCCCAATATGCTGTGGCTGGTTTGATGAGTTTGGTTGTCAATCTGCGGATTGTGAAGCCAACTTTGTCGATGCCCATCAACAGTTCGTTGACAAGCGGATTCAGCGACTATCGAAAATTGCGCAAAAAGAGCAACGTAGAAAGGCAGAAGTCAAGCCGCTGCCCATCGCCTTGAAGCAGAAGCCCGAAGCAATCTACCCGGAGTTCGCGGGCTATCTGTACGACTTTATTCATACCCTGCATGACAAACATGCGGTTGATGATCCCAAAAGCGACAAGCGGATCAGCCTCGGCCTGGTTCGCATGGCGAATATCAAACCGCTGGTCGAAGTGGCAAGGGCGCTCTATGCCCTTGGTGGCAAGGAAGGATGCTATGTCCACCTCTGCGTTTATCACTCCCAACATCCACTGTTGATGCGCTCCGCCATAGAAAAAAGGCTGGATCGCGTGCTGAAACGACACGATCCCACAGCACTGTTTGAGGACGAGGAGCTGCGTGCCCAGATCAACAGCCACCCAGCTCACGATCACATCTTCGTCGTACTCGCCACCGCCGTCGCCGAAGTCGGCCGCGATCACGACTACGACTGGGCGATTGTCGAACCCTCCTCGCAACGCTCCATCACCCAGTTGGCCGGGCGCGTCAGGCGCCATCGCGATGAACCCAAGATGATCAACGAGGCCAACCTCTATCTGTTGGATACCAATATCAAGTATCTAAAAAACGGCGGAGACAAACCGGCATTCTGCCGCCCAGGCTTTGAGAGCGACCAGTTCATGCTGGCAAGCCATCGCCTTACAGAACTGCTCACCCAAGAGCAACTGGCGGTGATAGACGCAAGCAGCCGTATCCAAGAGCGCCGGTTGTTAGAGCCCGCGCAAAACCTTGTGGATATTGAGCACGCCGTATTGCACGATCTGATGTTGGAGGGTGATTCCGTGCAGAAGCAAAAGCCGGTCTACTGGTGGTGGACAACCCGTGCCCATCTTTGCGGATACCTGCAAAGGAAACAGCAATTCCGTAACGATCCGCTGGGCAGGCAGCGCTATGCCCTGCTTTACGACGATAACGAAGCGATCAGGCTCTACAAAATCACGCCGGGGCAGCTGCCTCAGGACTCAGACAACCTTCTTCATCCGGTTGAGTTAAACCAAGGATCAGGCATCGGTTTCTGGGGCGAGCCGGATTACGAAGAGGCGCTCACCGAGTTGGCGGAAAGGTTCGGAATCGACGAATGCGAATGCGCAAAACAATTTGGTTTTGTGGATCTGGAGTGGGAGGCCGGTTACGGCTGGAACTATCACCCGGCTTTGGGATTTTGGAAGGCCTAAATTCCGGAGATGAGCATATCAATAGCCGTGAGTATCTCGTATCGAAACTCTGCCAGCGAGCCCGCCTCTGTTTTCAGGATCGATTTGGGCGCCGAGGTCATTTGATGGGTCAGGAGAACAAAGTCGCCCTCGTCAAAATGAAAAACCGGGCACAGCCGCTTCACATCCGTGTTGCCCAATGCGCTGTGAGGGGTAAGGGGAATCACCAGGCGTGAATTCAGATCGGCAAGTAAGGAATTTTGGACATCGACAAAATAGGGGTAGGTGGTATTGGAAGCGCTGTCTTCATTTTTATACAAAGCGAACTGGGTCATCAGAAACCCCGATAGGCATCGGAGAACAGCCCGGTTTTATCGGCCAGTTTGTTCAGTTCATCGATGGCGCCTTTGTTCTCCTTCAGCCACTTATCCCGTTCGGCTCTTTTCAACTCCTCGGCCAGGGCATGTTCCAGGGTGGCGGAGAGGTTGATGTTAAGTTTTTTCACCTTGGCAAGCAGGTCGCTGTTGATGCTGAGGTTGGTGGACTTTTTGGCGGCGTTTTCGTTGTATAGATGGGGCATAAGGTTTACTCCATATTGAGTGCGCATTCATGATGCGCATTAGAAATGTAGCAAAAGAGTGTGGGGTCGCCAAGTGTTTATGGGGCGACGTGAGGGTGGGTATCGGGATGATGCCGGGCTTTCAGGCCCGGCATGTGTAACTGCCTATGCGGCAGTGAATGTTTTGTTTCTTAAGTACAACTAATTTCTTAGCTGCCTGTTCGGCAGTTCAGACATTATGCCATGTTTATCAATAGGTTTTTGTAAGGTAAGAGGAGTTGGTTATCGGCTAAATATTGGACAGTTGGGGCTCTTTCTTGACTTCTTCGGTTTTGGATGTACTATTGCGGTTAGGTATCGTTTTATCTTTTAATTCATAAGTACTACTAAGGAGGACTTGTTTAAGGGATCAACTGGCGCCGGTGGTGCGGCGCCAGTTGAAGCTGCAACCCCTCTCGTGACTAGCGAGATCCACCTAAAGGAGGACAGAAGATGCTTTGCGTCCATCGAATCAGAAGAGCCTAAGCCCGGAGTTGCTGCTCCGGGCATTCTAACCCAGTAAGCAGGGGAAGTGTATTTCCCCTGCATTTGACCCAATGTCCGATTAAATCGTGAGGTTATAACAGTGGATAACTACCACATCAAAAAGCAAGGTGAGAAATGGAATCTCACCAAAGAAGGGGGGCGGCGTGCCTCCAAAACAGCAGAGACAAAGCGCGAGATCATTGAGAAAACGCGTGACTACATGAAGGATAAAACCGGTTCAGTGAAGATCCATAAAGAAGATGGGCTGTTTCAGGAAGAGCGTACCTATCAACGAAAAGATGACCCGAGTAAAAGTCCGGGTTGATACAAGTACGAGGCGGGCCACTCTTGGTGGTCTGCCTTTTTTAATAAAGATGCATGTATTAAGGGGGATCTATTTGTGACACAAGCAATAACGGAGACGGAAGAGATAGCCCAGCTCCGCACCGTCATCGACGGTTTTCTGCAGGAGCGCCTGCAGGCCAAGCTGGAGAAGGCCAAGGATGAGGAGAAGCGGCAAAAGCTTATCGAAGACTTTAAACTGGAAAACTGGATTCCCGATGCGGCGCGCAGGGTCGGACAGATTCAGCAAATTACCCATGCGTTGAAATACATTCATCCAGATGCCAAGGGCACCAATCTCAACTCACCTGGCAATGTCGATGCGGGAGAGTTGGCGATTGGTACTCACACATTGGCGGGCGAGATCGCGCAGGATGTGGTGGGGAATGCGGCTGCGCTGGATGTCTATAAATTTCTGCGCCTGGAGGTGCAGGAGAAATCGCTGCTTGCCCGTGCCATTGAGGCCGACTCTGCACTTCGGCAAGTCCTGCCATCGGATGATGAACAGAAACAGACCTGGATGGAGGCGTTTGCGGGGCTGGTTGAGAGTAAGGGGGAGCCCGCGTCTCATAAATTGGCGAAGCAGCTCTACTGGCCCATCGGCGAAGATGAGTTTCACCTGCTCGCGCCGATGTTTCCGACGTCGCTGGTCCATCACGTGTGGCAAACTGTCAGGGATGACCGCTTCTCAGAAGAGGCGAAGGCGGCCCGAGACGCTCGTCGTGAAGGAAAAGCACATCCTCATGGTTACCATGAATATCCGCGAATAGTAATTCAGCAATTCGGTGGCACCAAACCGCAAAACATCAGCCAACTCAATAGCGAACGCTATGGCGAGAACTATCTGCTTCGTTCATGCCCACCGGATTGGGTTTCGGAGCCGGTTAAACCCCCGTTACGTGTAGAGAGCGTTTTCGACGGCTGGTTTGGACGGCGTCCGGAGGTAAAAGCGGCGGTTCGGGAGTTGCGCAATTTTCTCTACAGCCTGAGGGAAGATCAAAACAACTTTGAGATACGCAACAAGCGCATTGAGCTGGTAAATCGAATCATTGAAGAGCTGTTGCAGTTTGCTGCCCAGTTGCGTGAGATCGATAGTCACTGGACGGCATTGGATGAGTGCCACCTAAACATGGACGAACAGTGCTGGTTTAACCCGGTGCGGGCGGAGAGCGATGAGGCGTTTGCCAAAACCTACACATGGGGCGATTGGAAGGAGGCCGTTTGTAAGCGCTTTGCCAACTGGCTGAACGGCCAACTGATCAAAAAGAAAAATAGCTTGCCATTGAGCAGGGATGAGGCTGCTAAATGGGAAAGAGACTTGGATAAAGTCCTCTCCATGCTGCGCTTGGAGGTGGAGTATGACTGATCCTAAAGCACTCATCGTATTGCCCCGCTTGCAAGTGCAAAACGCCAATGCGGTTTCCGGGCCGCTCACATGGGGATTTCCATCGCCCACCGCTTTTAGCGGTTTTGTCCATGCGTTGGAGAGGCGCCTGGCTAACTCACTGGAAGAGGGCTTTGGCGGTGTTGGCATCGTCTGTCACAAGTTTGAACCCCAGGTCTCTCAACCGGCAGGAAAATATACCCGCGTGTTTAACCTGGCACGTCACCCAGTGGGCAAGGATGGCAAAACGGCGGCCATTGTCGAAGAGGGCCGCGCCCACATGGAGGTGAGTCTGGTCATTGGACTAAACGACCACTTGGATGAGGAGGATCGCGAAGCCTTTTTGAGCGAACTAAACCGCACTCTTTATCTCCAGCGATTGGCCGGTGGCACACTGCTGCCTAGGCGCGATCGCCGTTACCAACCACAATACTGGTCGTTACCAATCGATCGACAAAGCCAGGATGTGCTGTTCATGAAGCTACGTCGCCGGTTACTGCCGGGCTTTGCGCTGGTACAGAGGGAGGACAGGCTCCAGCAGCGTTTGGCCTGGCTGCGTCAAACCGATGCTGAGAGCAACGCGCTTGATGCACTTTTGGACCTCTCGCGTCTCAATATCGAGCCGGATGTTCCCGATCCTGACAATCCTGATGAGAAGCAGTGGGGCATCCGTAAAAATCCAGGCTGGCTGGTGCCCATCCCGGTAGGGTATGCGTCGATTTCACCACTCTACCAACCCGGCGAAGTGCGCAACGCGCGCGATAACGAGACGCCTTTCTGTTTCGTTGAAAACCTCTATTCACTGGGTGAATGGGTAAGCCCTCATCGTATAACCACGCTGCAACAACTACTGTGGCATCAACAAGCGGATGTTGAGAAAGGTATCTACCGGTGCAGCAACCGCTACGCTGATTTTGTAACTAACACTGACATTAATAATAAGTAAGGAGTAGAACATGGCTGAACTTAAAACTGCATCTGTATTGGCATTTGAACGTAAACTGGACCCGTCCGACGCACTTTTTAGTGCCGGGGCGTGGGGTGATCAGAATAATGGTCATCACTGGCCTGCCGTTACCATTCGGGAAAAGTCGGTGCGGGGCACGATTTCCAACCGGCTCAAGACCAAAGATCAGGATCCCGCGAAACTCGATGCCTCAATTCAGGCCCCAAATCTACAAACAGTGGATGTGGCAATGTTACCTAACGATGCCGATACGTTGCGTGCCCGTTTCACATTGAAAGTATTGGGTGGCGCGGGAACACCCTCCGCCTGTAATAGTGCCGACTATCAGCAACAGCTCCAGGCCACCGTTAATGGCTATGTAGACCAGTCCGGCTTTGGTGAATTGGCAAAGCGTTACGCGCACAATATCGCCAACGGCCGTTTTTTATGGCGCAACCGATTGGGGGCAGAACAGGTCGCTGTGCAGGTCAACCATTTGAAGGATGGCTCCGTGATCAATAGCTGGGAGTTTAATGCCCTCGATTTCTCCTTGCGTAATTTCAGTGTGCCGAGCAATGCAGAGGCTGATTTCAAATCCTTGGCAGGTGTAATCGAAAACGGCCTGGCAGGCAAAGAGTATACCTTGGTGGAAATCGTCGCCTACGTTCGAGTTGGAGATGGCCAAGAGATTTACCCATCGCAAGAGCTTATCTTGGATCGCGGATCGCAAAAAGGACAAAAGAGTAAGACACTTTACTCTGTAGGAGAGGCGGGTAGCGAAGTAGCCGCCATGCACAGCCAAAAAATCGGTAACGCCCTGCGTACCATCGATACCTGGTATGACGATGTGGACGGCATCGGCCCCATTGCCGTTGAACCTTATGGTTCTGTGACTTCGCAAGGAAAAGCTTATCGGCAGCCGAAACAGAAGATCGATTTTTACAACCTGTTGGACAATTGGGTGCTCAAAGGCAAGGAGCCGGAAGAGGGACACCAACACTACGTAATGGCAACTCTGATCCGAGGTGGGGTATTTGGCTCCAGCGAAAAGGACTAAGCTATGAATAGGTATCAAAATATAAAGATACTGCCCGACCCGGAGTTTCCTGCCCCAATGCTGATAAATGCTTTATTTGCCAAGCTGCACCGAGCATTGGTAGCTCTTCAAAGCAGAGAGATAGGAGTAAGTTTTCCAAAAGTAGATAAAAAACGGCCCCACTTGGGAGATATTCTTAGGCTGCATGGTTCAGAAGCGGCGCTCGAAAATCTTCAAAAGAAGAACTGGCTGTCCGGGATGCGGGATCATGTGGAGGTAGGTGAAATAACCCCGGTACCGCCAGATTCGTCACACTGCAGGATCCGCCGGGTGCAAGCTAAATCAAGTGCCGAGCGGATGCGTCGTCGGTACCGCAAGCGACACGAAGACGTAACCGAGCGAGATGTAGAGGGGCTTATCCCTGACTCAGTAGAAAAACGGCTTGATTTACCCTATCTGCAACTAAAGAGTGAAAGCACCGGTCAGCGGTTCAGGCTGTTTTTGGAGCATATGCCGCCCAAGTCACACTCCTCGAGTGGTGAATTCAACACCTACGGTCTGAGTAACGAAGCCACCATTCCTTGGTTTTGACCCTTTTTGAGGCATATAGCCTCAAGTGTTTTAAATCAAATACTTATACCCACCCTGCCAAAAAGGGTGGGTTTTCCTATTTTGGAACATGCTCTTTTACAATTAGGGACTTATAAGTGGCTTTGTCACGTTCACTGCCGCATAGGCAGCTAAGAAAGTCGTCGTCACCGGAAAATACACCAGGCATCAGTTCACTGCCGCATAGGCAGCTAAGAAAAGCAAAAGTAGCCAGAACCGCACCAAACAGCAGTTCACTGCCGCATAGGCAGCTAAGAAAGCCAAGGGCTCATGCACCATTGGCAACCCCACGTTCACTGCCGCATAGGCAGCTAAGAAAATATTCATTGCTGTCATTCAGGGCGAAATAATGTTCACTGCCGCATAGGCAGCTAAGAAAGAACTCACGGCCGAAATGCTGCGCACTGCGGAGTTCACTGCCGCATAGGCAGCTAAGAAAACTAGCCGATCTCGTATTGCCGCGAGTCTCAGGTTCACTGCCGCATAGGCAGCTAAGAAAATTACTGCTCAACCGTGCCAGCACTTCGAAACGTTCACTGCCGCATAGGCAGCTAAGAAATCGGTCATGGTGAGTTGCAGGTATTTTTCGCGGTTCACTGCCGCATAGGCAGCTAAGAAACAGCGCGGCACGCTTTTTGCGCGAGGCCAGCAGTTCACTGCCGCATAGGCAGCTAAGAAAACTACAGTGCCGGAATACTGCCCGTATTCAAAGTTCACTGCCGCATAGGCAGCTAAGAAAAAAGACATGCTGCTGTCAATGGTGCGCAATTTGTTCACTGCCGCATAGGCAGCTAAGAAATGGATGGGCGGTCACTGGCGGAAGATAAAAAAGTTCACTGCCGCATAGGCAGCTAAGAAAGGCGTATCGTTCGCAAGCGCGTCAGCTATCGCGTTCACTGCCGCATAGGCAGCTAAGAAACTGATAATGGTGATGTGTTTGAGCACCTCGCCGTTCACTGCCGCATAGGCAGCTAAGAAATGAGCGTCTTGCTCAAGATCAGTATCGGCGGGGTTCACTGCCGCATAGGCAGCTAAGAAAGCTGCAAAATACCGGCAGGCTCTAATATCGTCGTTCACTGCCGCATAGGCAGCTAAGAAATTGTGTATGCCGCCGGGTTAACTCACCACAGCGTTCACTGCCGCATAGGCAGCTAAGAAATAAATCATCGCGACCACGCGACATCACACTATGTTCACTGCCGCATAGGCAGCTAAGAAACGCTATCACCGGCGCCGACGATGTGCCTGTGAGTTCACTGCCGCATAGGCAGCTAAGAAACGTTTGATGTCTATCCATCCCCAGAGGCCACCGTTCACTGCCGCATAGGCAGCTAAGAAAAGATGGCCATCTGGTTTGTGCAGCCCGATGGTGTTCACTGCCGCATAGGCAGCTAAGAAATTATGAAACCCCTTGGCTCGCAGAACATTACAGTTCACTGCCGCATAGGCAGCTAAGAAAACATGCCTCAAGCCGGGCGGACGACTGGTAGCGTTCACTGCCGCATAGGCAGCTAAGAAAAAGGGAAGACCCATGAAGAATATGGATTTTGAGTTCACTGCCGCATAGGCAGCTAAGAAAATGCGATGTTATTGTGCGTTTTCGATTGCCGTGTTCACTGCCGCATAGGCAGCTAAGAAAGCAATCGACAGCAGCCGCCAGGCGGGCATCGAGTTCACTGCCGCATAGGCAGCTAAGAAAAACGTCGGATGGCAATCTTCTAGTGGATGTCCGTTCACTGCCGCATAGGCAGCTAAGAAAAGGAACTCCGCCGATGGTGGAGGAATCGACTAGTTCACTGCCGCATAGGCAGCTAAGAAATATTGCCGACTGCTGGCGCATGTCAGCAAATAGTTCACTGCCGCATAGGCAGCTAAGAAACCATGCGATTGAGCGCAAATACCCGAATGCGGGTTCACTGCCGCATAGGCAGCTAAGAAAATCGATAGCATGATCAAAAAGTACGGCCGCGCCGTTCACTGCCGCATAGGCAGCTAAGAAACAGCGGGGGTAGCGCGCACCTCAATCACCTGGTGTTCACTGCCGCATAGGCAGCTAAGAAAGAAAAAACGCTCAATCAAATCCGCACCGAGGTGTTCACTGCCGCATAGGCAGCTAAGAAATACGGCAAAATGAAAATATTCCCGGTCGTGGTGTTCACTGCCGCATAGGCAGCTAAGAAATATAGGCCATGGATTGAAAACGTATCTTGCCCGTTCACTGCCGCATAGGCAGCTAAGAAAGAGGTGGATCAAAACTACGGCGGCATCGTCTCGTTCACTGCCGCATAGGCAGCTAAGAAAAGTCAGCGCCAGCAGGTCATCGGCGTCCAGCTGTTCACTGCCGCATAGGCAGCTAAGAAAATTGCGATGCGGCGGAAATGCCCGGATCACGCGTTCACTGCCGCATAGGCAGCTAAGAAATGGATGTATTGGGGGATGGGGGTGTCGGTCATGTTCACTGCCGCATAGGCAGCTAAGAAAAGGTTACTGGATTCTGGTTAAACGAGGTCAAAGTTCACTGCCGCATAGGCAGCTAAGAAAACAGTTTCCGAAGCCGCTCAATGAGTCTGCGAGTTCACTGCCGCATAGGCAGCTAAGAAAGGCAGGCGAGATTCCCACTAGAGCGCCTGGTTGTTCACTGCCGCATAGGCAGCTAAGAAAATCGGCGCCAGGGCCATCTCACGCACCGGCACGTTCACTGCCGCATAGGCAGCTAAGAAATGGCAGATTGACCGGCTCAATGAGCAGCACGACGTTCACTGCCGCATAGGCAGCTAAGAAACCAGGCAATCCGCTCGCCCATCTCCATAACCCGTTCACTGCCGCATAGGCAGCTAAGAAATCAGTAATCCAGTATGTTCACAAAATCTTCAAGTTCACTGCCGCATAGGCAGCTAAGAAAAACAGCATCAACACCCACGGGATCAGCGAAAAGTTCACTGCCGCATAGGCAGCTAAGAAAACCTCGATAATGATAAAGAGTTGGTGCTGGAGGTTCACTGCCGCATAGGCAGCTAAGAAATCATCGAACGACAACAAGCTGAAGGTGGACGAGTTCACTGCCGCATAGGCAGCTAAGAAAATTGGTTCGCCATCCTGGCGCAGTCTCAGGTTGTTCACTGCCGCATAGGCAGCTAAGAAAGATCAGCGCGACGATGGGGCCGGCGTCACTGGGTTCACTGCCGCACAGGCAGCTAAGAAATACACGCTGGCCGAGCTGGCGGAGCTGTCGGTGTTCACTGCCGCACAGGCAGCTAAGAAAATCACCCTAATGCTCAGGGTGCCCGCCATGGTGTTCACTGCCGCACAGGCAGCTAAGAAAAGATCGATCAGCTGCGTAACGCCAACCGCCACGTTCACTGCCGCACAGGCAGCTAAGAAATGAAGCAATTATAGATTTATCAGAACAGCCCTGTTCACTGCCGCACAGGCAGCTAAGAAAACGTTCTCGCCGTCGCCGGCGCGGCCGCTGCGGTTCACTGCCGCACAGGCAGCTAAGAAACGAGTTGGATGCACTGGAATAGCGACAAGTACGTTCACTGCCGCACAGGCAGCTAAGAAAAAGTCGCGCCGGGCGGGTACACATTCGACAGCGTTCACTGCCGCACAGGCAGCTAAGAAAGGTTTGTGGCCGAGAACGTCGAGCGGTTGCCGGTTCACTGCCGCACAGGCAGCTAAGAAAGGTTTGTGGCCGAGAACGTCGAGCGGTTGCCGGTTCACTGCCGCACAGGCAGCTAAGAAAGGTTTGTGGCCGAGAACGTCGAGCGGTTGCCGGTTCACTGCCGCACAGGCAGCTAAGAAAGTACTTGTGGTCGTTGACGGGCACGCCTTCAAGTTCACTGCCGCACAGGCAGCTAAGAAAGCATTTGCAGGGGATGATATCTAATGGCGACTGTTCACTGCCGCACAGGCAGCTAAGAAATGTACCGACTTCTCACCAAAACCAAACAAGTTGTTCACTGCCGCACAGGCAGCTAAGAAATGTTACAGATACAATTTTCTTCATTTTCAAATGTTCACTGCCGCACAGGCAGCTAATAAAGTTACCGGGGTGGCGTGGGGCTACCCCGGTTTGTTCATTGCCGCACAGGCAGCTAAGAAAGGTCATGCCCATCGAGGCCTTGCCGAGCAAATGTTCACTGCCGCACAGGCAGCTAAGAAATGTTGAGCATCGCCATCGTACAGCGCGTTTATGTTCACTGCCGCACAGGCAGCTAAGAAAGGCAACGGCCGCCAAGGCGAGCGCGGTTTTCGGTTCACTGCCGCACAGGCAGCTAAGAAAGTTGTCGAGATCAAACTTGGCGACGTTGGTGGGTTCACATAGGCAGTTAAGAAAACGCAGATTCGCAACGAGTTGGCATGCCAGTACGAGATCAATATAGATCCGGATAATGGCCATTATGATTTTCATTGCTGGATGGCCGAGAAACGATATGGGTCCAGAAAGTGTCAGCGCTAAATGTAACAAATCGTCAAATTAAGGAGGTGAATGCTGTGAAGAAAAACAGCCATCACCTGTCGCGCTCACATACCAATCACCGCCAGAAAACTTTTTTCCACCGCCGCCATTTCTTCCGCTCTGAGTCGGGTGAGGGGACCTTCGCCGAAACAAACTCGATCCAGGGCGCGGGGTTGGTCTATAAGAATTTGGCACTCCTTGAGCAGTCTGTCCCGCGCAGGGATGGTGATTCTCCAGCGTTTGAAGGTGGGGTAGACCTGTGTGCTCATGGGCAGGATGAGGATCGTCGGAGTATCGATGGCGGTGAGTTCATCGGCCTGCATCACCAGCACGGGGCGAACCTTGCCGATTTCACGCTTGCGGTTCGGGTTGAGGTTAGCAACCCAGACCTCACCGCGCCGGATTACTTCCACCACTTTTCTCCCGGCTCGTCGGATGCATCCGTGTCGACGGGGTCGCTTTCAAAGGGGCGAAAATCCTCGGCCATTTCTTGGACCTCCTGTCGGATGGCTTCGTTGGAATATGCGGCTCGGGCTTCCGCCACCATTTCTTTCATGAATCGCTCCCGTTCGCGCTGGGCCAGGTATGCGGAAATCGCCTCGCGCGCCACTTCCGAACGTGGCTTGCCCTCGATTTCCGCCTCATGGGTGAGTCGGGCTTCAAGATCTTCCGGTAATCTCACGCTTATGGCAGCCATTTCGTAATCTCCATCGAAATACATAATGTATTTCGATTTATAGCACATAATGCGTTTCTAGAGAAGCAACAGCTTATTGAATAAATACATGGCACCTAAGTCATTAATGTAACAGTATGATTATTAAATAAAATACTTTGGTAATGGGCATGCCGGCGTGGTCGATTAGAGCAAGGTACATACCATATAAATAGAGGTGTGCATTATGGACCACGATCCCCAACGAGAGCTTCCCCTGTCCGTGGTGGCATATAGCCACGGCCTCATTGAAGCGTGAAGATGCGGGATGAGTTTGTGAAAGTCGGCATGTCCCAGGATCGCAAGGGGGTGGGGTCAGCTGCCGGCGGCGTATTGCGTGATGCTGGCCATCCAAGCCGGGGGAGCAGTCGTCGGCGGTAGAGGGGACGTGGTTTGAGATGTCCGCTGATCAGCGCCGCCGCTTGGCGATCGCTAATCATCGCGTGGCGGAGTTGTCGGTGGACGCGGCTAAGGTGCTGTCGATGAGTCTGCCGAAGAAGCGTCAGGGGTGAGTCGGTACGTGTCGCGCATGATTTCCCACTCCCAGCCGTCAAGTTTCATGCCGGGCGCGGTGTGTTTTGTGTCTAGCCTGCCGATCGAGGCGCCGGGCGCTGATGAACCTCTAGCTATGCTGTGAAAGATTGGTAACTATCCGTGTTCCCTGCACCCGTGGGGATGAACTGAAATAAACAGTTTCGGACAGGTAGTGATGTAGCGCATTGCTCACTATTTTATATGAATGACATGGCGTTTAAGGGGGCATTGCTGTAATCATGCACTGTAAATAACGATACTACTCGATGATTACGGTAAGACTAAGCTCCTCGTTCCCCCGCCGGATTTTTAACGGCACATCCGTCCCCGGCGAAAAGTCGTTGATGGGCACCCAGATGGAGCGCAGGTTTTCTACTTTGCGGTGGGCGAATTCCAGCAGCTGATCGCCGCTTTGTATGCCGGCCTTGGCGAAGGGATAGCCCTCGTAGGCCTTAATGACTTCGATTCCTTCACCTTCGTTTTGTTTGGCGACTTTGAGGCCGACCTTGTAACGGTGTTTGCCTTCGTATCCGGTTTCGAGAATTTCTTCGTATAACTCACGTTCGTGTTTTTGTGCGAGTAGCTGGCGGACCTGGTTTGCCTCCGCGTTTTTTTCTTGGGCGTCAAGTACAGCGGCGAAGAGTTCCAGATTGTCTTTGTCGGAACGTTGGTTGTAGTCGCCAAGAATCTTGCGCAGCAATGCCTCGGCCTCGGCATGTCTGTTGTTGGCGTGGAACAGCCTGGCGGACAGCAACCACAGGCGCCGGTTGCTGCTGCCGTGCTCCAGTGCAAATTCGGCCAAGGCGATACGCTCGCTCATGCTCAGTCCGTAAAAATCGGTGCCCGTAATCTCGTTTTGCGTATCGGCGTCCAGCAGTGCCTGACGCAGGGCATGCTCGGCCTCGTTAGCGGCGCGTATGGTCTGCAGCTCATGTTGTTTAGGCCTGAGCAGAATGGCCTGTTTGAGCGATTCGATGGCGACGGCATAGTCCTGCCGGCGTGCTTGATAGCGTCCCAGGCCGTAGTGGTACAGGGCGTTATCCGGTTGTCGTTGCACGGCTTCCTGCATCAAGGATAATCCGTGTTCGTCGGGAGGCGCTTGGTTCATCAGCCATTCCCCATACCAGTAGGCAACATCGGCATCGTGGGGGGAAAGTGCCCGCGCGTCGGCGAATAGCGCCGCCACCGCGTCCGGTGTTTGCCAGCGGCGATCATATTGCAACAGTCGCGCCAGCGACAGTAGCAGGCGGGCCTGGTCGTGGCTGGCAAAGTCGTTTTCGATCAGGCTGAATCCGCGGGTAATCAGTTCCGGCATCACCGCCATGTATTCATCGGGCAGTTGCACGCCGTAGTAATCGGCTTCGCGTAACAAGTTGCGCGCACGTAGCAGAAAGTATCTGAGCTGAAGTTGTGTGTCGTTGGGATTGATATCGAGTGCACGATTGAGGCTGGCCTCGGCGTATTCCAGATTGTCGAGTTTGAGAAAGTGTTCGGCGGCGCTTAGATGGGCCGCGAACATCTCGCGTTGCTGCTGGCGTTGCTCGACAAAGAAGTAACCTTCCTTAAGGCCAAAGAACAGACTGAGCAATGCGGTAGTCACGCCCACCGCGGCGAGGATCTTCTTGCCGATTCGTTGGGATTGCGAGGCGTCGGTCAAATGTTCGCCGCAGTGTGGACATTTTGTCGCCAGCGGATGCACGGGTTGACGGCAGTAGCGGCAGGGCATGGCGTCGCTGTTGGATTCGATATCGGTCATGATCGGTGGCTCGGTCTGTGTAAGCGCGATAGGAAATCATTATAGGTCGATCACCCATGGCTGGTTTCGGGCCTTGGGCATTGTCACAATACGGTAATGTTACTACAGCGCGGACTGTGCTCTGTCGTCAATCGGGGACATTCGTTCGACGCTTAGGTCTGGAGTGTTGCGTAATCCAAAGCGTTGATCTAATTTAGTGTGCGCCGCACACTATAATAAGCATGCTTCGTGGGTAGAACGGCGGAATAATAAAGACAGAATGCCGCCGCGGATAAGGGAAGGGAATAATAACATGGGCCAGGAAGAGCCACTTTTTGCTTTGGTGTCCAGCCGACCGGATGCGCTCGCCGCTCGGCTGGACGTACATCTCAAACACGTAAAAGCTGATTCAATTCGTTGGCTGACGCCTGAGGCGCTGGCGACCATCGTGTTGTCGCCTCACGAGGTCTTGATCGTCGATTTTACCTCCTTCGTTACCGAGCCTGACGCCGCATGGTCAAAGCTAAAAAGCCATCCCGTACTCGGCTTGCTGCCCGTCGCGGAGGTAGAAATACCCAGTCAGCGTACCCAGGTGTGCAGCGAGGTCATCGCCTGGCCGGGAGGGTATGAAGAATTGTCGGCCAAGCTCCAGCGTCTTCAGCGTCTGGCCACGGTCGGACGGCGCCTGGAGCGCCGGCTGACGCTGAGGCTGAATCTCATCGGCGCATCCGAATCGTTCCACAGTGTGATCACCGATATCGGCAAGTATTGCAAATGCGATGCGCCGGTGTTGATTCTGGGTGAAACCGGCACCGGCAAGGAAAAGATCGCCCGCGCCATCCATTACCAGGGCCTGGAAGACGGCAAGCCCTTTGTCGCCGTCAACTGCGGCGCCTTGCCGGACAATCTGGTGGAAAACGAACTCTTCGGTCACGTCAAAGGCGCCTATACCGATGCCCGCCATTCCCAGCTCGGCCTGGTGCAGCAGGCCGAGGGCGGTACCTTGTTTCTGGACGAAATCGAGGCCCTCAGCGCCAAGGGTCAGGTGTCCCTGCTGCGTTTTCTGCAGGACTATGAATACCGACCCCTGGGTGCTGAGCAAAGCAGACAGGCCAAACTGCGCTTGATCACCGCCAGCAATGAACCGCTCGAGCGCCTGGTGACACAGGGATTTTTTCGCCGCGATCTATTCTATCGCATCAATATTCTTAGCTTACAGCTGCCGCCGCTGCGTGAACGGGGTGATGACGTGGTCATGCTGGCCGAGTATTTCATCGACCGATATCGGGAGATGTATCAGCAATATGATAAGTACCTGGATCCCGCTACCCTGCGCTGGATGGCGCGTTACGACTGGCCCGGAAACGTGCGCGAGCTGGAGAACCTGATTCTGCGGGAATTCCTGCTGGCCGATACACCCTGTATCAGCATTCAGCCGTTGCAAGGCAGCGCGGGCGAACGCCGTAGCAATATGCGCGACCGGCGTTATCGCGCCCTCTACGGACGCAATTTTCAGGATGCCAAATCGGTGGTGGTGCGCGAATTCGAGCGCAGCTATCTGCAATACGTGCTTGAGGACGCCAAGGGCAATGTCTCTCAGGCGGCGCGGCAGGCGGGCAAGGAACGGCGTACCTTTGCCAAACTGTTGGAGAAGCACGGCATCAGCAGAAAGCAGTTCCCCGGCGAGTAATACTCAGCGTCGTCTGTGGTGGAATGAAATCTCCCCTAACCCCCTTTAAACACGGGGAGGCACAGCGCAGGACTCGGACGAGACGCCTCATAAGCGCTTGAGGGAATCGATGACTTCGTCACGCAGCAGACCCCGCGGCACCGGTATTTGTGCCGGGTAAAAGTGCCCGAGTTTTCCTCATGTACCTGGCCCTTTTTACCCTATGTGCCGCACCACCTTTCGTCTCCCATCACCAATAATCAAACACTTGTCTTCTCTATGTGGCTGGCACGCTTTCTGCTGTGTGACACCAGGTAAAACGATAGTCAGGGGCCGCGCATGTGTGAATGGGAGGACCGGGTCAGCAACGTGGCCCATGAAATCGAACACTACCTGGAATCTCATCCCCAGGCCGCCGACTCGCTCGAGGGCATTGCCAGCTGGTGGATAGCGCGACAACGCATTCGCACGGAACTGGAAGTGGTGCGCGCCGCGCTGGAACAGCTCTCGCACTCGGGCATTGTCTCGGCCAGGCAGGACACCGGCAAACGCGGTCCGATCTATCGCTTGAACAACAAGAATCACTGAAGAGTGAAAAAAGGCTCCGCTTAGACTCATGGCAAATATCAAGAGCATCCATTCAGTGTGCAATTCCATTGTTCAATATTTGCAAAACGCCTATGAGGCGTACCCGCTGCCCGAGGGCGCGCCGAATACCACCATGCAGGATGAGTATCCCTGTAATTTCAGAGTCATCGCCTCCGGCGAGCTGGAGCCCGACGCCGATTTCGGCACGTCCCTCACTTTGTATCTCTATCGCGTCACGATTAACGAGCATATGCGCAGTCAGACCCGGGCCAGAGGTGCGCTAGACGATGCCGTGCCGCTGTCGGTGGACCTGCATTTTCTCATCAGCGTGTGGGCCGACAGCGCCGCCGCCGAACACACCATTTGCGCCTGGGTTATGAGTCAACTGCACCAACACCCCATCATGGATGTGTCGTCGTTGACCGAGGAGGGCGGCTGGCGCCAGGACGACGTGGTGCAGATTATCCCGGCGGAGCTCTCCAACGAGGACCTGATGCGCATCTGGGACGCCCTGGCGCCCAACTACCGCCTGTCCCTGTCCTACATCGCCCGGGTGATCCGCATCGATCCGGACGATGCGGAGACCGGCCTGCCGGTGGTGGCGACCCGCTATCAATATGAAGAGAAGCGTGACGACGATGCTGATTGAACGCATCGAACAACGCGTCTTGGGTGCGCTGCGCCTGGTGGATCGGGCGACACAGACGCCGTTGACGCGTGCCATGCAGATTGGTTCACCCAGTGCGCGCCTGCTGCGCAATCGGCGCGGTTTTTATGTCATCACCCACGCCGACGGGCTGGCGTCGCACAGCGAGGCCTTCCTGGCGCCGCCGGATGCTCCGGCCTTGCAGGCCAATCAATACGTTTTTGAGATCGCCGATCCGCAGCGGCGTTACCTGCCGCGCCTGGTGACCCTGCGTCTGCCGCGCGATCCCGACCCGGACAATGCGGGCCACAGCGACTCGTTGTTTACGCCGCGGGACGTCGCCATGTATCCCGCCGCTACCGCCGTCCTGTCGCACAACTGGAGCACGGTCCGCGCCAGCGTCACCCAGGGGCCGGACCCGGCTACGGCGCCGCCGGTGCGCGGCAGCCTCATCCGCATCATCAATGCCGAGGACGACAAGGTGCTGGCCAGCGGCATCTCCGATGAGCGCGGCGAGGCGTTGGTGATCGTGCCCGGCGTCCCGGTTACCAAGTTCGCCGACGCCGACGCGGGAGAGGGGGGTGACGGCGACGAGGAAGCGCCGGTCTTGGTCAACACCCTGGCGGTGCGCCTGGAATTATCCCTGGCGCCGTCCACGTCTTGGCCCGTTGACCCCGACCTGTTGGAACAAGACCACGAAACCCATCGGCGCGTGAGCATGGATTTGGAGCTCGCCACCGGACGGATGGAACGCGTAGCTATCAACTTAACCTGAACAAGGGAGATCGATCATGCCTGAATACCTAGCCCCCGGCGTCTATGTGGAAGAGACCAGTTTCCGCGCCAAATCCATCGAGGGTGTCAGCACCAGCACCACCGCCTTTGCCGGCCCGACACGCAAGGGGGCGACCACCGGCGAACCGGTGTTGATCACCAGCTTCGGCGACTTCGAACGCATTTTCGGCGGCTTCGAAAACCTCGACTTCGGTGCCGGCGAGGTGCCCAACTACGTGGCCCACGCGGTGCGCAACTATTTCGATAACGGCGGCGCACGTTTGTTCATGGCGCGCGTCTACAGCGCCAGCGGCGGTGACGGCATCGCCCGCAGCGCCTTTGCCGGCGGCGATGCCGACGACGCCAACAACATCCGTTTCATCGCCCGTTCGCCCGGGCGTAACGGCAACGGCACGGTGACGGTCTCCTTGCTGGAGACACCGGTCACCGCCATGTCCTTGGATCGCGCGCCCCTGGGCACGGTGATGGATGACGGCGGCACCCTCTTTATTCGCGGCGCGGGCGGTTTCGTGGATAGCGGCGACACGGCCTTCGGTGCGTTGGGTGGGGACGAAAATTTCATCACCGCCAATGTGCTGGTCAGCGACGCCGACGGCAATGATTATTTCTATGAAAATCTCGGCCTCGCGCCCGGCCATCCGCGCTACATCGGCGATGTGCTCAGCCCCAACCCCGACCGTCTGGTGGATCAGCTGGAGCTGGCCTTTGCCCTGGAGCCGGGTGACGGCGTGGATGCCTTCCGCCTCCACGCCGTCCTCGATAGCATCGACGGCACCGCCCAGGCGTTGAGCGGCGGCAGTGACGGCGGCGAGCCGGCGGCCGGCGATTACACCAATCCGTTGGGGGAGTTGGGACGCGTCGATGACATCTCCATCGTGGCCGCGCCGGGCTATGCCTCCTTCAGCGACCGCGAGGGGATACAGGGCGCCCTGATTACCCATGCGGAAACGCGCAAGGCCTACCGCTTTGCCGTGCTGGACACCCGCGCCGGCATCATCCCCACCGAGGCCTTGACCGACAAAAGCGTCGTCGATTCCAGCTATGCCGCCATGTACTATCCGTGGGTGGTGGTCTCCAATCCGTTGGCGCGACCCGACGATGTCAGCATCCCGCGCGAAATCACCCTGCCGCCTTCCGGGTTCATCTGCGGTATCTACGCCCGCAACGACATCGCTCGCAGCGTGGCGAAGTCGCCCGGCAATGAAGTGGTGCGCGGCAGCTTGCGGTTCGAACGCAACATCAGCCACGCCGAGCAGGAGATACTCAATCCGCGCGGCGTCAACTGTCTGCGCTTCTTCCCCGGGCGCGGCTATCGTGTCTGGGGCTCGCGCACCGCCAGCTCCGATCCGGAATGGAAATACATCGGGCCGCGGCGCTTCTTTCTCTATCTGGAGCACTCCATCGACCGCAGCACCCAGTGGGCGGTGTTCGAGAACAATGGCCCGCAACTCTGGGCCAACGTGCGCGAGGCGGTGATCAGCTTTCTCTACAACGAGTGGCGCAGCGGCAATCTGCTCGGCAGTACCCCGGAAGAGGCCTTCTTCGTACGCTGCGACCGCAGCACCATGACCCAGAACGATCTGGACAACGGTCGCATGATCTGCCTGATCGGTGTGGCGGTGCTGAAACCGGCCGAGTTCGTCATCTTCCGTATTGGTCAGAAGACCGCCGATGCCCGGGATTGATGTGGACGTGAAGATTTGTATTACAAGCATGTGGGGGCAACGAACTAAATCCCCCCTAGCCCCCCTTTTGCAAAGGGGGGAACAGGGGCGTTGCCACCGTCGTGGGTCGCAGCAAACCTCCCCCTTTGTTAAAGGGGGACCGAGGGGGATTTATTCGGGTTGGCACGAGGTCGGGCATTTTAAATCCCCCCTAGCCCCCCTTTTGCAAAGGGGGGAACTGGGATGTTGCCACCGTCGTGGGTCGCAGCAAACCTCCCCCTTTGTTAAAGGGGGATCGAGGGGGATTTATTCGGGTTGGCACGAGGCCGGGCATTTTAAATCCCCCCTAACCCCCCTTTTGCAAAGGGGGGAACTGGGATGTTGCCACCGTCGTGGGTCGCAGCAAACTTCCCCCTTTGTTAAAGGGGGATCGAGGGGGATTTATTCGGGTTGGCACGAGGCCGGGCATTTTAAATCCCCCCTAGCCCCCCTTTTGCAAAGGGGGGAACTGGGATGTTGCCACCGTCGTGGGTCGCAGCAAACTTCCCCCTTTGTTAAAGGGGGATCGAGGGGGATTTATTCGGGTTGGCACGAGGCCGGGCATTTTAAATCCCCCCTAGCCCCCCTTTTGCAAAGGGGGGAACTGGGATGTTGCCACCGTCGTGGGTCGCAGCAAACCTCCCCCTTTGTTAAAGGGGGATCGAGGGGGATTTATTCGGGTTGGCACCCGGCCGGGCATTTTAAATCCCCCTAACCCCCCTTTTGCAAAGGGGGGGGCTGGGATGTTGCCACCGTCGTGGGTCGCAGCAAACTTCCCCCTTTGTTAAAGGGGAGAGCTATGTGCCAGCGTGCTGAGCGGAAAAATATTTTAAGACAAGGAGACTACCATCATGGCTGAACGTATCACCCCTTACGGCGCCTTTAATTTTATCGTCAATCTCAATGGCCCCGCCGGCCCGGAGGCGCCGTTGGGCGGCTTCTCCGATGTCAGCGGTCTGGGCGTGGAGATCACCATGGCCGAGTATCGCAACGGCAATGAAAAGGAGAACCACGTGCGCAAGGTGGCCGGCATCCACAAGGTCTCCGATGTCACCTTGAAACGCGGCATCGTCAACTCGGAAGACCTGTGGGACTGGATCAAACAGACCCAACGCAACGGCCCCGAGGCCAAGCGCACCGTGGTCATCACCCTGCGCGACGAGGCGGGCGAAAACGTGGAGTCCTGGACCCTGCGCAACGTGGTGCCCATGAAATATACCGGTCCCACCCTGGCCGCCAAGGGCGGCGGGGACGTGGCGATGGAGGAGTTGGTGCTGTCGTCCGAGGGCATTGACCTCGAGGTGGCCTAGCGGACTGATTCGAGATGAAGGGATTGATCTTCGAAGCACTTGCCCCCGAGGCCGATGCGGCGCCCAATCGCACCGACGTGGCCTGTTTTATCGGCTTCGCCAAGACCCGCGCGCTCGAGACGCCGGTGCCGCTACGCCGTTGGCTGCAGCACGAAGGCTGGTGGTCCACCGCCACCAGCACCGGCGTTCAGTCCGGCGCGGAGTCGCTCTACGATGTACCCGTGCCCATCCACAACTGGGAGCAATTCGATCAATTGTTTGCATGGGATGAGCGTGAGTACGCCGACGCGGCCACGCTGGGTGCCACCTATCTGGGCGCGGCGTTGCGCTCCTTCTTCGCCCAAGGCGGGCGCAAGTGTTACGTCATCTCACTGGGAGAACCGGTGGCGCTGTCCGATGATCGTGCCAGGCGCGATGCCATGTTGCTGCAACTGGTGCCCCACTACACCGGCCAGCGTTCGCGGCGCGGTGAATGGCACGGCCTGCACCATCTCTTCGGCCTGCCCGAGGTCTCGTTTGTGAGCATGCCCGACTTGGCTGAGCTTGCGTCGGTTTATCGTGAGGATACGGTGACGCCCGTCGAAGTGCCGCCGCCCGAGCCGCAGTTCGTGGAGTGCTCCCAAGCGACCGCGCCCGAGGCAGAGAAACAGGTGATCTATCTGGCGCCACCGCGCTGCACCGATTCCGAATACGTGATCTGGCGCACGGTGCTGCGCCGTGCGGCGCAATTCATTTCCGAGTTTCGCCGCGATGCACAGCTGCTGGCCGCCTTGCCCTTACCGCATCAGGCGAGCAGCGCGGCGCGCGATCTGCTCGCCTTTATGCATTTACAGGGTTGGCTTAGCGGTAACCTGCAAACCAGTAATAGTCTCGCTACCGCCTTTCTACAGCTGGGCTTCCCCTGGCTGCAGCAAGACTACGCCGGTGATTTACCCGCCAACCTGGAACCGCCCGAGGGCGTCATGGCCGGCCTGCTGGCGCGCAATGCCTTGACGCGCGGAACCTTCCGCAGTGCTACGGCGCTGAATATTCAGGATGTCATCGACATCGCCCCGCGTCTGGCGCAGCAGGAACGCTTCGCTCTCAATCCGGCCGCACCGCCGACGGCGTCGCCCCGGGCGCCGCTGATCGATCGGGTTTCCTTGTTGGGACAAACGCCGGAGGGTTTTCGCTTATTGTCGGATGTCACCACCGGCAATGATCTCAATTATCGTCAGGGCAACATCAACCGTACCATCGCCCTGGTGATGCGCGCCGCGCGCGCCATCGGCGAGGCGTATGTCTTCGAGGCCTCGGGCGAACGTTTATGGCAGCAAATCGAGGATCGGCTCAGCGATGTGCTCACCGCCATGCAGGCGGCCGGGGCGCTGGCGGGGCAGCGGCCGGAGGATGCCTTTCAGGTGCGTTGCGACCGCTCCACCATGATGCAACAGGACATCGACAGCGGCCGCGTCATCGTCTTGGTCACCCTCCGTCCCGCCGCCAGCATCGAGACCCTGCGCATCCAGCTGGCCATCGGTGATGGTGGCCGTGTCTCACTCTCGGCCTTAGGGATGGAGGCGGCATGAGCGCTGTCTACGACTACCCGTTGCGCGGCTTCCGCTTTCAGGTGGACTTCAAGGAGCAGATGCTGGGTAACGAGACCGAGGGCGGCGAGGTGCTGTTGTGCAGCGGCGCCTTCGCCGAATGCAGCGGCCTGGAAGTGACCATGGAACCCAAGACCATCAAGGAGGGCGGGCGCAACTGGGGCGCGGCGCAACGCATGGGCAACATCAACTTCGGTACCGTGGTGTTGAAACGTGGGCTGACCCAGACAGACGATCTGTGGAACTGGTTCAGTCTGGTGGGCGAGGGGGCCTATGCCCAACGCTTGAATGTCTCCATCACCCTATTCGACCAGGCCGGCACGGGCGTCTTCTCGTGGACACTCAAACGCGCCCTGCCCACCAAATTCAAGGCGCCGGACCTGAACGCCAGCAACAACGAAGTCGCCATCGAAGAGTTGCACCTGGTTCATGAAGGCCTGGCCCGCAATGACGCGGCCGTGAAACAACTGTAGGGATTGGAAATGCCAGATACACCCAACATAGTCCGAGCCAACTTCAGAATTCGCGGCAGCGATGAAAGCTTCGCTGTGCACTTCAATCCGGCCTCGCTGCAATACACCATCAGCAACCAGATGAAGAATACCGGCTCGGGCAATTCGGCCAAGCAATACGTCGACGAGAGCACCGGCAAGCTCACCATGGAGTTGGTCTTCGACACCACCGACAGCGGCGAGGATGTGCGCCTACACAGCGTGCGCGTGGCGCAGTTGATGGAGCCTCAGGAAAGTGACAAGACCCCGCCCGTCGTCGAGTTCGAATGGGGGCTATACACCTTTGCCGGCATGATGGAGCAATACAAAGAGACCATCGATTTCTTTTCCTCCGACGGTGTGCCGCTGCGGGCCTCGATCAACCTGACCCTGGCTAGTCAGGATGATGTCTTCGAAGGCGGCTCCCGCGAACGCACGGCCAATACCGGCGGTTCGCTGGCCGGGCAGGGCGGCGGCAACACGGTGCAGACGCCGCCACCGCCCGACAGTGACGGGCGCGGCGTCACCCAGGTGGCGACCCGGGCCGGCAACCCCGCTGCAGCCCGCGACATTGCCAGCCAAAACGGTCTGGAAAACATGCGTTTCACCGGCGCTGCCCGCTTGCAACTCAAGGCCTCGGGTCCGGCAGGCGGTGGTGTCTCCATGACCGCCGGGGCGGGCGGCCGCGGCGCCTTCGCCGGCCTGCATACCCAGGCCAACACGGGTGTGTCAGGCACGCTCAAGCTGAATAATTTCTTGCGTCCGGCCGGCACTGCGCAATTCGGGACCGAAGGCGCCGCCGCCTTCGGCATCGGCGGCCAGGCACGGCTGCAGGGCTCGGCCAGTTTCAAGGCCGACGTGGGTCAGGCCGGCGCGCTTAAGGCGCGCATGGAATTCGACGGAGGTGAATGATGGGTGTGGTATTTGATGAAGTGGTGACTCAGGTGGAAACGCCGCCCAAGCCGGCGGACACAGAGCACGCGCCAAGCGGCGAACACCAAACGCCGCAACAGAAGGCCTATTGCTGGCAGCAGCAACAGGCGACCTTCTGGCGCCGGCAGCAGAGGTTGGAGGCGGATTGATGAGCGTGGCTATGTTTGAGGTGTGTGCCAGTTTCCTCAAATCCCCCCTGACCCCTTTATGCCCGTTCTTTGGGTGCCTTTTTCAAAGGGGGGAACCGGAGCCTTGTCACCGTTCTGGATCGAGGTGGACTTCCCCCTTTGTAAAGGGGGATCGAGGGGGATTTCCAGCGCCTGGCACCACTCCGCCCAATGGCCTGAGTCGTCAACATCACAGCCATAGAGTAATCGCATGACCATCACCGTCCTCAACCGCGCCCCCGTCTACAACCCACGCCCCGTCGTGGAGATCGACGGCCAGCGCTTCGACAAAGTCAACGCGTTGCTGCTGACCATGGCGATGCGCGAGCAGGAGGGCGGCCTGTCCGCCATGGAATTGCGCCTGAGCAACATTGCCAGTGACCCCGACGGCAGCGCCGGTTACGCCTTCGAGGATGAACGCGAAATCCGTCTCGGTTCCAGCATCACCGTATTCGCCGGTGACGTCAGCGCGCCGCAGGAGCTGTTCCGCGGCATCATCACCGGCCTGGAGGTGGAATTCCCCGAGGCCGAACCGCCTGAGTTGTTGATCCTGGCTGAGGACAAACTGCAACAGGCGCGCATGACCCGTCGCAGCCACACCTGGCGCGACATGTCCATCGCCGACATCGCCCACGAGATCGCCGGGCGCCTGAGCCTGCAGGCCCGAGTCACCGGCTTGAGTTCCTCCACCGGCACCTGGGTGCAACTCAACGAAAGCGACCTGGCCTTTCTGCGCAGATTATTGCGCCGCTTCGACGCCGACATGCAGATCGTCGAGGACCGTCTCGAGGCCGCGCCCATCAGCGAGGTGCAGCGTCAGGTCATCGAGATGGCGATGTTTCATGATCTGCGCAGTGTGCGTTTCATCGCCGACCTGGCGCACCAAGTGAGCGCGGTCACCTGCGCCGGTTGGAATCCACTGACGGGGCGGAGTGTCAGCGGCCGCAGCAGCGGCGTCAATCTCGGCCCTGGACAGGGGCGGCGCGGCTTTGATCTGCTGCGCGACGCCATGGGTGAGCGCAGCGAACATGTGGGCCACATCCCGGTGTCCAACGACGACGAGGCCCAGGCCCTGGCCGATACGGTGTTCGATCAGCGCGCGCGCGGCTTCGTGCGCGCCGAGGGCACGGCCACGGGGCATCCCAGCATCCGTATCGGCAGCCATCTGCAGCTGCGCGGCGTCAGCGCCCGTTTTGAAAACACCTACTACGTGGTCAGCACGCACCATCGCTATGACGTGCAATCCGGTTACCTCACCGACTTTAAGGCCGAATCGTCCGCGTTAGGAGAGGCCTCATGAGCGACCAGGCCCTGATGAAGCAACTCGTTCCCATGCTGCACGGTGGCAGTTATCTGGCCAAGGTGGTGGCGGTGAACGACCCCGAGGGCATCGGTCGGGTCAAGATCCGCCTGCTCAGCTTCGACGGCACGGATGAACAGGACGCCGAGATCTGGGCCCGCGTGGCCGTGCCCTTCGCCGGCCACAATCGCGGCGCCTTTTTCATTCCCGATGTGGACGACGAGGTGCTGGTGAGTTTCGTCAACGGTGATCCGCGCCAGCCCATCGTCATCGGCGGCTTGTGGAGCGGCAGTGCCGACGTGCCCGAGA
The DNA here is from genome assembly GCA_001447805.1 of Candidatus Tenderia electrophaga. Taxonomy (NCBI): domain Bacteria; kingdom Pseudomonadati; phylum Pseudomonadota; class Gammaproteobacteria; order Tenderiales (SeqCode); family Tenderiaceae (SeqCode); genus Tenderia (SeqCode); species Tenderia electrophaga (SeqCode). The sequence goes on along the minus strand of CP013099.1, from coordinate 2,641,466 downwards.
CCCTGGGCGGCGGTGGTGACCGTGTGGATCGCTGGACCCTCACCGGCAAGGCCGGCACCCGCATCGCCATCGTCGAGGAGCAACCCTCGGATGCCACCATCAGCTTCACCACCCCGGGCGGGGTCAGCGGTGAACTGACGGATGCGGGCGGCGGCAAGATCGAGTTTCGCATCAGCGGCACCACGGTCACCTACGATCCCCAGGGCGTGACGGTGAACACCGGCATGAATGTAAAGGTGCAGGCGACACAGGTGGAAATCAGCGCCTCCATGGTCACGGTGAACGCTGCCATGTCGCGCTTCAGCGGCGTGGTGCAGTGCGACACCCTGATTAGCAACAGTGTCATCAGTGCCTCCTATACACCAGGGGCGGGCAACATATGGTAGCGCTTAAGACAAAAGTCAGATGGCTGGGGCCGCTGCCCATCTGGGCCCGCCCCAGCCCGGTCGGTTTACGCATGGCGGACAATGCCCGTGCCGGTCAACCGGCGATTCTGCGTTTCGATCACGATGCGTTCATGGACGAGTACATCGACGTGATGCAGAGCGAACCGGAGCGTTTGGGCGAGTGGATCGCCCAAGCGGAGACCTGGCGCGAACCCATGGCCTCGCCCACGCGCGGGCAAGCGGACGCCCCGGCGGCATCCCGGGTGGCGTTTTTATATGATAAGACTCACCGCCTGGCCAAGGCCAAAAAACCGCTGTTGCCCACGGCCGTCAACCTGCAACCGCTGAAAACGCAATTCAAGCAAAAGGCGCTGCCCGCGGTCGCCGCCATCAGCGACGAGCAGCTACCGCTGAAATTGTTTCAGCCCGCGCAAAAGCGCCACTACCTGGTGACTGCGTCCCTGGTGTGTGAACAAGCAGGGCTGCCCGATTGCCAACCGGAACTGACACGGCAGGAAAAGGTGAGCTTCGTGGTGCGCCGCCTGCTGCCGCCGGAGGGCAATCCAAACGCGCCTCTGCGCGAATGGGACGAATACGCCTTCGTGCCCGGCCCGAAACACAACAGTTGGCGCCGTATCGGGCATCATCACGCCACGATTACGCGCAGTCTGGTGGCCGGTGAAGAGCAGTTGCCCATGTTTCCGGTGACCTTCGCCCACAAGGTGTGTGGCGACAGCCGCACGCTGTTCAACGGCACCATCCCGGTCGGGCGGCGTGAACAGTGGGTGGGGGCGGAGCTGGGCGCCGATGCCGCCGCCGACAACACAATCAGCGCCGGCCGCAGTATGGCCGCTATGCTGTTCCAGACCGATGTAGTGGCGCCCTGGAAACTGTTGCTGGAACAGGCCGAATTCAAACAGAACGGCGCCAATAAAACCTTTGCCAACTTCGGCAGCGACGCCACGGCGCAGGCGCGTGAGCGCAGACGTCTGTTGCGTACCGCGCGCGACGAGTTGCAGACCGGCTCCTGGTACGTGTTGCTCGACTTCGCCCGTTTCCTGGAGAGGCACCTGCCCGACGTGTGGCAGACACTCAAAGGTGAAAAGGAATTTGCCACGCTCAACGACGCTGAGCAGGCCTTGGTGACCGCCATCAACAACACCGTGCTCGGCGGCGAACTGGGTTGGGAGATCATCGCCGGCAAGCCCGCCGCTGAAGCGACAAGCGATGCCGAACGCTATCTGCTGCAGCTGTTGCAGTTCATCGCCTTTTGGAATGAACAGACCCCTGGTTCTATCAACTCGTCATGGTTCAGCCATTTGTTGAGTATCGGTTGGGGCGCCCACATCCCCAGCGCCGCGGCCCGCTACAAATTTACCGCCCTGAAGTGGACCCTGGGCCATGCCCTGCTGGCGGCTGCAGATTCAGCGCAGGGTTTGGAGGCCGTGGAGACGACCTTCATCCGTTTCAACGAAAGTGGTGCGCCGATTTCGGTCAATAGCCAGTGGCCGGACTTTCTCTTTCCCCTGGCCGATCCCGACCGCGACGCCCCCATGCCCGCCGTTTCCAGTGCCGAGTTAAGTGGTTTGAGCGGCCTGGAGCGTAAGCAGAGCGCCGTGGATGTACTGGCCGAGATGGTGGAGGCCCTGTTGCCGCCGGGCGAGCCGGCCGCGGAATTGATGGACACGGTGCCCCTGGGGGACACGCGCGCGAGTTGGTTCGTGCTGCGCTGCGTCTATGAGCGCCCCCACTGCGGCCCGCTGTTCCCGGCCTTGGTGAGCGCGCCGACGCAACAATTTCAAATGGCGCCGTTCTTCGATCCCGACGCCCCGGCGCGCCCGGTGCGTATCCCCATGCCCATGGATATCTCGCCGGCGGGCCTGCGCAAGTATCAGAAGAATACCGGCTTTGTGATTTCAGACATGCTGTGCGGCAAGATCAAGGGCATCCGCAAGATGAGTTTCGCCGATCTGGTGTTGTCGGTACTGCCCTGGCCGTTTCACAAGGACCTGCCCGATCCCGGCAGCGGCACGTGCAAGGAGGGCGGAAACAGCTTCGGCATGATCTGCTCCTTGTCCATCCCCATCGTCACGCTGTGCGCCTTGATTCTGATGATGATCATGGTGGCGTTGTTTGATCTGTTTTTCCGCTGGATTCCGTATTTGTTTGTGTGTCTGCCGATTCCGGGCTTGAAGGGGAAGAAGGGGGCGTGATGGAGGGTGTGATGAATGTCTTGGGTATTAAATCCCCCCTAGCCCCCCTTTTACAAAGGGGGGGATTGTACGGCGGTTTTTTTAGCAGTGGGCGGCAATCTGCCCCGAACTGTTCCCCCCTTTTACAAAGGGGGGCTAGGGGGGATTTAAAGACGCTGCCACCAAACCAAGGATGGAGCACGCGATGACCAGCAACAACCCACCCATCCCTGTCAACTGGCCCCTGCTCGGTGTCCCCGACAGTCAGGGTCGTCTGCGCTATCCCAGCCTGGCCGAAAGCGTACGCCAGTCCATAAAAATCATTTTACAAACCCGTCCCGGCGAGCGCCTGATGCGCCCCACCTTCGGCGGCGGACTGGAACGCTATCTGCACGAGCCCAACACGCTCACCACGCGGCGTCAGATCCGCGACCTGATCAACGAGTCGCTGGCGCGCTGGGAACCGCGCATCCTGCTGGACCGCGTGGATGTGTGGGAGGTGGAGGAACGCCCGGATACGGTGCGGGTGGAGATCGTCTACCGCCTGCGCCTCAGCAATCAATCGCAACAGATGGGCATCACACTGGAGCTGGAAGGATAAGGATATGCCAATCACACCGCCGCGTTTGGATGATCGCAGATACGAGGACCTGGTCGAGGAGCTGTTGGCCCGCGTCCCGGCACACACACCGGAGTGGACACCGCAGCAGAACGGTGATCCGGGCCGCACCTTATTGGAGCTGTTCGCCTGGCTGGCGGACACGGTGCTGTATCGCGCCAATCTTATTCCCGAGCGCCAGCGCCTTGCCTTTCTGCAGCTGCTGGGCATGCCCATGCAACCGGCGCGCGCGGCGCGCGGTGTGGTCTCCGTTGCGCTGGATGAAAAAACCCCCGTCACCGCGGTGACCCTGGCCAAAGAGGCGCGTCTGGCCGGGCCGGTGAATTTCGAATCCCTGTCCGAAGTGAGCGTGCTGCCGGTCACCGGTGAGTGTTATTACAAACGTGCCCTCAGCATCGATGAAAAAGACGAACTTTCCGAAGTGATCGAGGGACTGCGCCAGTTCCACAAGATCGACGGCACGGTGGACGCCTATGTCACCACGCCCGCCTTCGTCGACGGTATGTATGACAAGGCCGGTTTGGATGTGGTGCAGGACAGCGCCGACCGCAGTTTGTGGATCGCCCTGCTGGCCAGTCGCCCCGAGGACGTGGCGGCGGTGAAGCTGGCCCTGGCCGGCAACGGCGACAGCAGCGAAATCCTCAACGTCGGCATCGCCCCGGCCGTTGAACTGCCCGCCAGTTTCGATGATGTGCGCCGCATCGGCGCCCTGGAACACAGCTGGTGGATCAGCACCGCCGATCTGGTGGATGACGCGCCGGTGTACAGCAACCTGCGCCGGGTGGCGGATACCACCCAGGATTTCACCCGCCGCGGTATCGAACAACTGGTGCTGCCCGGCGGTGTCGAAGACTTCGGCGTGCTGGAAGGCGACGCGCGCAAAGAGGCCAACGCCGGTGTCGGCGATCGGCCGCCGCGCATCGACGACCCGGATAGGTTGGCGCGGCTGGTGGCGTGGCTGCGCCTGCGGCCGGCGGACAAACTGGAATCCATGCGCTTGAGCTGGGCGGGCATCAACGCGGTGGAGATCGATCAGCGCCAGAGCGTGCGCGACCGCGTCATCGGTCAGAGTGACGGCAGTGCCGATCAGGTGTTTCAACTACAGGCCACATCGGTCGACGCGGCAAGTTTTGAGTTACAAGTGGAAGAGAGCGGCCGCGGCTACGTGCCGTGGCAGGCGGTGAGTGATCTGGCCTTAAGCGGTCGCGACGACGGCGTCTTCGTGCTCGACAGCGAGGCGGGCACGGTCACCTTCGGCAACGGCATCTACGGTCGCATCCCCGAGGCGGGACGGCGCATCCGCGTGGCGCAGATGCGCGCCGGCGGCGGCGCGGCCGGCAACCTGCCGGCGGGCACGCTGCAGGCCATCGAGGCCAAGGGCGTGGACGGCGCGCCGGTGACGCGCAAACTGAAAGTAATCCAGGGCATTGCCACCGACGGCGGCAGCGCGGCGGAAACACTGGACGAGGCGGAGCGTCGCATCCCGGCGCGTTTGCAGCATCGTAATCGCGCCGTCACCGAGGATGACTACCGTTCCCTGGTGGCCGAAACACCGGGGGCCAACATCGGCCGCGTCGAAGTGTTGCCGCGCTTCATGCCGCGCCAACGCCGTTTCAATGTGCCCGGCGTGGTGTCGGTGATGGTGTTGCCGCGCAAGCAGATGCACCAAGCGCCCAACCCGCGCCCCGATCAACCCCTGATTCAAAAGGTGCACGACTATCTCTCGGCGCGGCGGCCATTGGCCACCGAGTTGTATGTCATCGCTTGTGAATACATTCCCGTCGCCTTGGGCGTGGGCATTACCGTCAAGGCCGGTTTCGCTCACGACCAGGTCAACTACGACGTGCAGCAGGCGCTGCAGCGTCATCTCTGGAGTTTGTCGCCGCACGGCCCGCAGGGCGAGGGCTGGCCGCTCGGCCGCAACGTGGGCGATCGTGAATTGGAAGTGGTGGTGGCCCGGGTCAAGGGTGTGAACACCGTCAGCGGTGTGAATCTGTTCCGGCGCCAGAACAAACAGTGGCGTCAAGTCGAGCGGCTGCAGCAGTGCGCCGCCATCGAGATCGTCTTGAAAGACTGGCAGTTGCCCGAGTTGCTGGCGGTGACGGTGAGCAGCGACGGCGTCACGCCGGAGACTGTCAGCGCGACCCACACAGGCGGTGAAGTCGACGGCGGCGGTGGCGTCGCCCTGCCGGTGGTCCCGGAGACCTGCTGATGGACGCCAACGGCCTCAAATTCTGGTTGCTGGCCGACGAGCCGCACTGGCACCTGCCCGGCGAGCCGCCGGCGCTGGAGTACGATGCCCAGCGTCGTAGTCTGCGCCTGGCGCGGCAACGCCGTGAGCTGACGATCGCCGAGGATCGGTCAGCGGCCGAAACGCGCCTCGAAAGCGTGCCCCAGGCGCGTGACGAACACGGCAACCGTGCCTGGTGGGACGGCGAATGGCATCGCATTTTAGCCGTGGGTGTGGACGATACGCCGCAGATTATCTACAGCTTTACTGAAGAAGTCGCGCTCACCGACATGGCCTTGGGCGCGGACGGCGTGCTCTACATGGCGGTGGACGGCGCGGTGATCATGCATGACCGACGCCAGCGCTGGCGCGATGCGGTGGTGAGCGCGGACGGGTTCAAGGCCTGGCGTCTCAGTCCGGCACCCGGCGCGGGTTGTTGGGTACTGGATCGCGACAACCGCCGACTGGCGCGTTTGAGCGGCGCACCCATCTCCGAGCGCGCCCACAAACCCTATACTCCCGAGACGGTGCGGCCCTGTCACGAGAACGCCAATCCACCGCGCCTGACCGTGCTGGACAAGGTGCATTGGCCCGTGCAGGAGGCGCCCGTGGCCCTGGCCTGTAGTCTGACCGGCGAAGTGGTCTTGCTCAGCTGGGTGACGCATGGCGAGGCCGTATTGCGGCAGCTTGGCGAGACATTCGAACTCAGTGACCCGATGACACTGCTCGGCACGCATACGCCCTACAGTCTGGCCTGGGTGGCCACCGGCCGCATCGGCGTATTGGTCTGCGGTGAGACCACGGATGAAACGCCGGCCAAGGCCAAGAGCGAGGCGCGTGTATACAAGGTCGATACCTCGGCCTCGGCCCAGTTCCCGTCCGGTGATTTGTATCCACTGAAACAGGATTACAACTTCGGCCCGTTTATCCACGGCCTGGACTATCCGCCGCACTATCCGGCCTTCGACACCAGCCATGCCCTGCATCGTCTGTCGTTCCCGTTTTTTACGCGCCAGGGCCAGGCCTTCAACACCGGCCTGCACATGCAGCTGGACACTGCCGAGGTGGATTCAGTGTGGCACCGGCTCTATATCGAGGCATCGATTCCCGCCGGTTGCGGTATACGTGTGTGGCTCACCGCCAGCAATGAGGTGCAGGACCATATCAACGATGACAGCTTGCAATGGTTCGAACATCGCTTCGGTGAGCGCTATCAACAGGGTGCGCCGAGCGATATTCCGGTGGGCGCGTGGATGTCGCGGTCTTCGGAATTGCCGCACCATCCCGGCCTGTTGCCGTGTGAAAACGAGCCCGGGCGCAAGGGCTTGTTCACCGTCTTGATTCAACGCGGCGGTCTCCAGGTGCGCAATCTGCGCGGTCGGTATCTCTATATCAAAGTGGAATTGAGCGGTCCCGGCAACGCGACGCCGGAACTGTATGCCGCGCGTGCCTATGCCAGCCGATTCTCTTATGTGGAACACTACCTGCCCAAGCTCTATGGCGAACAGACCTTCGCCCCCGAGGCCGACGCGGCGGGCAGGGCCACCCCCGCCGATTTCCTCGAACGTTATATCAACAACATCGAGGGACTGTTTACCACTATCGAGGACGGCATTGCCTACAGCGATCTGGTCACGCGGCCACAGACCGTGCCGTCAGAGGCCCTGGAGTGGTTGTCCGACTGGATCGGTTTTCAATTCGAGGCCGGCTGGTCCGAAACGCAACGGCGCCGTTTTCTGGAAAACGCCGCCGAGCTGTATCGCTGGCACGGTACCCTGCGCGGTCTCAATCTGGCCTTGGAGATTGCCACCGAGGGCGGTGTCAGCGGCGGCGAGATCGTGGTGCTGGAGGATTACCGCCTGCGCCGCAGCTTCGCCACCATCATCGGCGCCGACCTGGACGACGATGAAGACCCGTTGACCCTGGGTGGCATCGAAACCGGCAACTCATTCGTCGGTGACACCCTGTTCATCGGTGATGAACAGCGGCGCGAGTTTCTCGCTCTATTTTCCGCCGATCTCGATGTCAACGCCGCGGAGCAAGCCGCCATCGACACCTTCTTCGATCGCCTGGCGTTTCGGGTCACCCTCCTGGTGCATCAAAACGTCACGCCTCAAGACCTGGGCATGATCCAGCGCATGGCCGAACGCGAGGTGCCGGCCCACGTGCTGTCCCGGGTGCTGCCCACGAGCGCGCCCTTGTTGGCCGGCATCACGTCTTTAGTTGGCGTGGATACCTATCTGACGTCGCGGCCGCAAGCCAAGCCGGCGCGCGTCAATCGTAGCTATGTCGGCCGCGGCGATTACGTCATGGGCCCGGCGACCTTGGATCCGCGTCTGGAAGGTGTCGGCAGCGGCGTGCCCGAATTGCCCAGCCAAAAACCCATCGCCCGCGCCGACGATGTGAGCGCCGGGTTCGGCGACGACTTCACCCTGGACGGCAGCGACTCGGAGGCGGCCCCCGGCCGCAGCCTGGTCGGTTACCGCTGGTCTTTTTTAAATGACGAAGGAGATAACGCATGACCACTAAAACACTCGAAGATATCCGTGCCAACGACATCGAAACCACCGATGCCACGCTCACCATCACCATGCCCAACGAGAAACTGAAGGTGGGACAGCACACTTTTCAACTGGAGGTGAAGGACGACTCGGGTAATGTCTCGGCGCCGGCCAAGGTGATGTTGATTGTGCTGGACACCCAGGCGCCCACGGCGGTGATCACCGTCAACGACGAAGAGGGGCGGCCGCTGGACAACAACTCCATCGGCTTCGGCCGCAACTTTATCTTGAACGGCAAGAAGTCGGTAGATGTGGGTGGCGGCAATATCGTCAGCTACAACTGGTCTCTCGTTGACGGATGATCCATGGCCGACTTCAGGCGCAAAAAGCGATTCAAGACCCGGGTGCCGCAGCTCAAGGTGGACGGCGGCCTGCCGGCCGGTACCTATGTCTTTCAGCTTGAAGTGGAAGACAGCAGCGGCAATCGCAGTCGGGCGGCCAAGGTGAAGGTGAGGATCGTGGATCAGCGCATTCCGGTGACGCCCATCGATCCCGATGACCTGCGCATCGAGCGGCCGGTGATCGGGAATGATCCCGTCATCATTCGCAGGCCGTTGGGGTGAGGGTGGGTGGCAGGAAATCCCCCCTAACCCTTTATGCTCCGCGAGTGCCCTTTAAAAAGGGGGGGGGAGCGGGCGGTGGTTAAGGCATGGGCACTGCAATCTGCCCCGGAATGTTCCCCTCTTTGTAAAGGGGGGATGGTATGCGGGTAACGTGCCGGGCCCGAAGGGAACCCTCCGCCCCAGTTCCCCCCCTTTGAAAAAGGGGGGCAGGGGGGATTTAAAGTGTAAGGAGAGCAAACATGGCAAAAGAAACAGATTCATTGCCCCTGCCGGAAGGCCCCGACCGGGTCCATTACGCGACCGGCGTGCTGCTGGGGGCGGAGGACTTTCGGGCCGAGCAGGACTATCACCGCAGCCGCCTGGCCCGGGCCCTGGCATATGCCATGGGCCAAGGCACCCTGGCGGGGCTGGAGGTGATCCATGAACCGGAACAGCCGGCCGATGAGACCAACCCCGCCCGTTCGGAACGTCTATTGGTCGAACCGGGCCTGGCCATCGACCGCCTCGGACGCCTGATCGAGGTGGTCACGCCGCGTTGCCTGAAACTGGCCGACTGGTATGCGGCCCAGTCGCCGCAACTGCTGCGCCAGGCCTGGCACGACACGGGCAATCTGTGGACCGATTCACCCTCGGGGGTGGCGGCCGATCTGTTCATCCGCTTCGTGGTGTGCGAGCGCGGCAAGACCCCGGCCTTCGCCTCGTCTGCCTTCGACAGTTTTGATAGCGTCACCGCCGCGCGCCTGCGCGACGGCTTTGAAATCGAGTTGATCCTGCGTCAGGAGACCGATCCGCCCGTGCCCCAAGCCCAATGGCCCGACTTCGGCGGTGATGCCGTTAATCTGCGCCAGGCCATCTTCGATGCCTGGCGCCAGGGCAGTGCCTACAGCAGCTTGCAGGGTCTGGACCCCTTGCCCGAGCACGTGCCGGGTCAGGATACCAGCGCGCTGTTTCTGGCCCGGGTGCTGTTGCCGGCGGATCAGGCCCCGGCCGGGCAGCGCCCGGCGCGGCGCAGTGCCGAAGCGGTGATGGTGCGTAACGAGCTGCGCCCCTTCGTGGTGACGGCCAATGCCTTGGCGCGGTGGTTGGGGGTTGGAGTGACGGGGGATGTTTAAAGGTCCCGGGAATGAAATCCCCGCTAACGCGAAAATCCCCCCTAACCCCCCTTTAATAAAGGGGGGGACCGGTACGGGGGTAGTTTGCAGGGCTCCGCGGGAAACCCCTGCCCCAGTTCCCCCTTTGAAACAGGGAGGACCGGTACGGGGGTAGTTTGCAGGGCTCCGCGGGAAACCCCCGCCCCAGTTCCCCCTTTGAAACAGGAAGGAACGGTACGGGGGTAGTTTGCAGGGCCCCGCGGGAAACCCCCGCCCCAGTTCCCCCTTTGAAACAGGGGGGACCGGTACGGGGGTAGTTTGCAGGGCTCCGCGGGAAACCCCCGCCCCAGTTCCCCCTTTGAAACAGGGAGGAACGGTACGGGGGTAGTTTGCAAAGCCCCGCGGGGAATCCTGCCCCAGTTCCCCTTTGAAAAAGGGGAGCAACGGTACGGGGGTAGTTTGCAGGACCCCGCGCGGGGAACCCCCACCCCAGTACCCCCCTTTGAAAAAGGGGGGCTAGGGGGGATTTATACAAATCAAGATCAGTTCAAGGAGAATTGAGATGAACAAGATCACCACCGGTCCGGCCCGGGAGAAGATCGACCTGGCCGAGCTGCAGCAAGCGAAACCGCAGGGCACCATCATCACCGATGATCGTCGTCGCCGACCTCTGTGGTTCGACGGGCGCTTTCTCGATGCCCAGGCCCTGAACGCCGAGCAGAACTATTTTCTGGCGCGCCAGGCGGACTATGGCCGTGTCGCCGGTTTCGGCGTCATCACCGGCTTGGGTGTGCGCGCCCACAGCGAGAAGGCGCGCACCGTGGTCATCGACGCCGGCCACGGCCTGACGCCGTCGGGCAGTCAGGTGGTGTTGCCGGAACAACTCAGCGTGGATCTGGCCAACGTAGCCGAGGGACAGCAACTGGATGCGAGTTTTGGTCTTTCCGAAATTCCCAGGGCGTCACCCTTCAACCGCAGCGGGCTCTACATCGTCGCCCTGCGCACGGTGGAGTACACCGGCAATCCCATTTCGTCTTATCCCACCCATGTGGACGCGCCGCGCACCACGCATGACGGCTCGGTGATCGAGGCGACGGCAGTGACCCTGATCCCTTATCCCGATCCCGGCGCGGCCACCGAACTGGAACAGCGTCGCAGCCATGTGGCGCGTGAGATCTTCTACGAGGAAAGTTTGAAGGGCCAACCCGAGGATGTCTTGCCGCTGGCCATGCTGGCCCTGGATCACGGCATTATCCGCTGGCTGGATATGTTCATGGTGCGGCGCGAGATCGCCCAGCGGGAACGCAATGTCTGGGGCCTGGGGATTTCGCCGCGACCCTTGCGCGCCGCCCATCTGCGTCAGTACAGCGTGCAGTTGAATGAACTGCAGCAACAACTGGGCTCGGGCGCGCGTATTAGCGCCAGTGAACACTTTCCGGTGTTGCCACCGGCCGGTCCTATGCCCGCCAGTGGTGTCAACGGTGATGATTTCAGTCACAGCTTTTTTCCGGCGGAGATGGATGTGGAGCTTTCCATCGTGCCGGAGGATGAACTGCCGGCCTTGTTGGAAGACGCCATGCTGTTGCCGCCGCTGGACCTTGAGTTGACCGGCGCGGCGCAGGAGTCCACCTCGGTACTGGTGGTGATGCCGGTGCCGCGCCATCAGTTCCGCAGCCTGAGCCAAAGCCTGCCCACTATCAGCCGTGAACTGCCGGCGGCGCAACCGGGCATGATCGCCAAACGCAAACCGATCACGGCCTTGAGTCAATTGTTGTCGCGCCGACGGGTGACGGCGATGACTCCCGCAGAGGCGAGTGCCGACAGTCAGTGGCGCACCGAGTTGAGCAAGTTGAGCCAACTCTGGTATCTGCGCCGCCGCAATCTGCACTACAAGGCGGAGGTGACCTCCTGGTCGGTGGAGATCCGCAGCGCTGAAAGGGAATTTGAAGAGAAGGTGACCGAACGCATCAACGGCCTCAATCTCAAGACCCGTTTCAATTCCCTATTGTCGCGCGCCACCACCACGGCAGCGGCGGAGCTTACCTCGTTTCTCGCCTCGCCCATGATGCTGGGCGGCTCCGACGCCGCAGTACGGGCGGCGGTGACCGAACTGGAAAAGGCGGAGGAGGTGGACAGCCGCGACGTCATGAAAGTGGCTGAACGTTTCAGCGAACCGGGCTTTGGCGAAGGTCTGGCGCGGTTGGAAAAAGCGGATGAGCACTTCAGCGGCAATACGCGGGTGATGGAGAACCTGGCCAAGTCCGGCAAGCTGCCCGAGCTGGACCGACTCAGTCGCACCCTGCCCAAGGCGGAGTTCGAAACGCTGACCAAAGAACTGGCCGACGCAGGCAGCGGCAATGATGCCGCCGCGGTGGAGAAGGTCAGCAAGGTGATCGAAGAGAAGGCCGGTACCACTGAGGTGCGCAGCGGTCCGGTGGTGAACAAGCCGGTCTCTTTCAATCCGCGTATCGGTAGCACCCTAACCAGAAGATGAGGCGCATATGAAACGCTTTCCGATTGATGATCCGGTCCATGGTGAACAGCTGTTGGCGGTACAACCCGCTATCGAACGCTATCCCGACGCCGACTGGCGTCAACGCCTGGAGTATTTCACCGGCCGTGCCCTGACCCACACTGCCCTGCGCCTGGAACAGCAGGGCCGCGCCGGTCATCTGGCGACGTTGGGGCAGGCGGTCTCCCCCGGCGTGGTCACCGGCCTGGAGGCCGATGCGGTCGAGACCGGCGACGGTGTGGTGATCGAAATCGCCGCCGGCATGGGCATTGCCGCCAGCGGTGAGATCGTCCATATCAATCGCAATCAGCAGCTCAAGCTGGACGACATTCGCGTCTACGCCCCGGCATCCCTGCTGGAAGGTGAGGGTGTCGAGGGTGCCTATAAGTTGGGTGACACCCTGGGCGCCCTGCGCGCTGCCGGGGTGGCGTTGCCGGCGGCCATGGTGTTGGTGTTGCAACCGGTCACGGTGGAACACTTCGGCCAGGAGCCTTCCACTGACCCGTGTGATTACGACCCCAGCGACGAGGCGTTTGAGAACTGGCAGTGGGTGGATGGTTCACGCTTGGTGCTGTATGCCTGGAACCGCGAACTCGGACCGTTGCCGGTGTTAGGCAACTGGCAGCGCAATCGTATCGCCTATGCCGTGTTCGATTATGAACGCAGCCTGAGCGAGGGCGCATACCTGCCGTGGTCATCGGTCGGCGTGCCCATCGCCCTGATCGGTCTGGACGCCGCACTGCAATATCAATTCATCGATCGCAACAGCGTGGTGCGTCGCGGCGGCGAGGCCAAGGGCAATGCCGTGCCCATCAGTCCGGCGGGTGACCGATTTTTGTGGCAGGCGCAGTTCGAGCAATTCAACGAACAGCTGGTGGACTGGGTCATGAACACCCCCGGGCTGGAGCCCGCCGACATTCAGGCCGGGGCCGAGTTTCGTTATCTGCCGCCGGTGGGCGTGTTGCCCAAGGAGGCGCTGGCCGCGCGCCAACAGTTGCAGCACTTCTTTCCGCCCAGCTATGCGGTGCGCGCCCTGGCCATCCCCTATGAGCAATTGGATCTGGCCATCGAGGAGAGCGCCAGCCTGCTGCCCTATGATTTGAATGCACCGGACCGGGTGGAGGTGTTGGTGCCGGTGCCGCAGCAGCACTACGATCCCAAGCTGCTGGTAGTCGAGGTGATCGATCCCATCTTCGACCAGACCATCGCCCGTTACACCACGCAGCGCAATCAATGGCTGGGCCGGCGCCTGATTGTGCGGAATATCGCCTCGGCCTTGTTTCGGGCCATGAAGGGCCGGCCGCTGCTCTATCCGGCCGACGATCCCAATGCCATCGATTCACTGGAACAGCCCATCGAATTCGAACAGCAATTGGTCCAGCGGGGCGATGAATGCCGCTATTTCAAGGGCCAGACCGCGCCGCCCAGCAACTGGTTCCAAAACGGTTTCGACGACGCCAACTGGACCGCAGGGGTGACCAGTATCGGTTACGGTACCGGTGGTCTGGGCACTGCCCTGGACGATATGCCGGGCAACTACGTCACCCTATTCCTTCGCCATGGTTTCAGCCTGGCGTCGATTGAAGAGGCCCATCGTTACACCCTGAGCGTCACCACCAACGGCGGTTTTTATGCCTATCTCAACGGCCGTTATCTCAGCTCGGCCAATGTCACCCGGCCGTTTCACAACGCACCGGCGGCCACTGCGCAAGAACTGCAAACACGCTTCTATGAACTGGGTGAGCTCAAGGGACGTCTGATCGAGGGCGAAAACGTGCTTGCCATCCAGGCCCATAGTCCCGGCGCGGACGAGGGAGAGTTCAGCGTCAGCGTGGCGTTGCTGGACACCGAGGATCAGTTCGGCACCGTCGAGGTGGTGCCCGGTAAGTTGCAGCCGCCTTTCGGTCAGGCGCAGTACCAGGTCGAAGCACTGGCAGCGCTGCGCAATTACCTCGATACCACCACGCCGCTCTCCGATGCCGAGGTGGCCGAACTGGACGAGAAGGGCATCGAGGAATATATCAACTTCCTGCAGCAGAAGATCAATAAGGCCAATGATCGGGTGGAGTTCGGCTTCCTGCGTCTGCGCACCGACATGTACCGGGTGCGCCAGATGATGTTGGGCAACGAGGTGGGCACCAAACTGGCCACCTCGCCGGCCCTGGCCGAGATCGCCAAGGGTGAGTCGGCGGTGGCCACCAAGAATGAGTTATCCGAGTTCTATACCCGCATCAAGCAGGCCACGCCGCAGACCGGTGGTGATGGCGGTGGCGCTGTCAATAGTCCGGTGACCCATGTGCCTGCCGGGGACGCCGGCAATGTTTCGGTGGCGGGGACGGCCAATATCAATATCGTCGGCGGCAACAGCTTCGTCTCCGGCGAGTTGAGCGGTCGCGATTTGGCCGGTGGGTCGGCCGCGCTTGAGAATGCCGTGTTGCGTGACATGAGCTTGCGCAATCGCAACATCAGTCTCGCCGGGGTGCAGGATGCCGAGCTGAATTTTGCGACGATGTTCGAGACCCAGAGCAGCAGCGCTGCCTTGTTCAACGTCGCCACCCCCCAAGAAGTCGGCGAACAGAACCCGGTCATCGGCATGGTGCAGAACTTCAACAACGTCACCGTGGGTGAACGCTTGCAGGAGTCCGGTGCCAATGTCTCCTACATGGCCGGGGTGGCGGTGAAGGGGGAGTTGCTCGGCGACTTGGTCGATAGCGACATCAATATCGATGATCTGAGCGTGCCCGGCGTGAGCGCTGATGGCGAGTCGGTCTCCTTTGCCGACATCCGCGCCGACCGTTCCATCCTGGACGGGGTGCTCAACGGCAATTACGATCCGGTGGATAGCGACGACGAGGCGGCCTATTTCAATGCCGGGGTCAAGGCCCTGGAAAACGTAGTGGGTGTGCTGCGCCTCATCGAGGGCCGGGTGCATGCCTATCGCCGCGCCGTCAGTCGTTGCCAGGATACCTTGAAGGATATCCGGGATGAGTTGAACCAGGCCGACCAGCGCCTCAAGACCCTCGGCGACGAATTGGCCGAAGCGCGCCATGATCTCACCGTGGCGCGCGCGCTCAAGGCTGAGGAACAGGCGCGTATCGACGCCTTGAATGCCAAGCGCGACAAGATCCTGGCCACCCAGGTCTCCTTCCTGTTGTTTCGCCGTCCACGTACCGTGGACGTGCGCCTGGATGCGCCCATGCACTATGTCAATCCGGATCTCTCCGACCAGCCGCTGCCCCTGTGCGATCTGTCGGACGTGCAGACACCCGAGCCCGTGGCGGCCATGCTGGATGTGGTACGCGATGCCCCCATGAAGTGGTTCGTGGCGGTGAATCTGATCCTGCCCCATCTCAGTCGTCTGGCCGATCTGCATGTGACCCTCGCCAATGCCAAGCAGCGGGCCGCCACCAAGATCACCGCGCATCCGTTCCTGAAACTGAACTTCCAGGTGCCGGACACCCTGTTTCAGGGCATGGGCGCCGCGCTGATGCAGGCCCAGCAGCGCGTTCAGATCGAACGCAAAAAGACCGCGGCCCTGGATCTGGCCGCCTTCCAGCGCTTCGGTTGGCAGGAGTCGATCAAACGTGTACCGGAGGTGGTATCGCTGGGTGATCTGATTGACGGCAACCACGGCCGCATGGGCGCCAGTCAGCGCGCCGCGCGGGAAATGGAGATGATCTCGAAAGTGGCGACGTGTCTGTATGTGAATTTTTCCGAGGTGCCGGCCGGCATACGCCTGGCATGGGCCGAGCGGCTGAGCCAATACGATCAACCGGTCAAGCTGCGCAACCTCTACAGCCTGCCGCGTTTCGGTGAGTTGGATTACATCGAACGTCACGACATGCAGCGCCTGGTGGATTGGCTCTACGGCCGTGTCTTCAGCAAGTACAGCGAGGCCCAGCACATGATCAGCGACTTGATCCGGGTGGCCCTGCTGGGTGCCAGCCATGCGCCGGTGAATCAATTGATCGCCGGTTATATCCCAGCGCCCATCGTGGTGCGTCCCGGCAGCTTTGTGAATGTGATCGCCGACCTGACCCGGGTGCGGGTGGGCATGGCCATCTCCATGGTCTCGGGCGGCAATACGCTGGTGCGCGGCAAGGTGGCGGACATATCAGGCGGCCAGCTGAGCGCCGAGGTGCACAGCGTGGTGGGTGAGAGCGTGCAGTTGGAATCCGGCGCGCGGGTGCAGATCGGGGAGCGCTTGGGGATGATGTTCTAATGTCATCCCCGCCGCCCCACCCAACCCATCCCCCTTTAAAAAGGGGGGGCAGGGGGGATTTATAGATGTCGAAAATAAGCCAAAAGGCACAGTGTTGTTCCTGGTCGTTTAAATCTCCCCTAGCCCCTCTTTAGAAAAGAGGGGGATCCCTTGTGTAGTCGTAATGACGGAGGTATTGCGCTAGCCCATGCAACACGCCGAACGCCGCATCCGCAAGCTGAGCCTCAGTGCCAGTGACCACAGCCACCTGCAACAGGCCCGCTATTGCCTGGAAGAGGCCTTTCGCAGCGCCAGCCTGCCCGGCCTTCCGCCCAGTGCTCAGGTGGTGATACGGCGTCTGGAGCTGGGCAGATTGCGAAGCAACCTGCCGGCCAATCTGCTGGCCGAGCGCATCGCCAATCTAGTGCGCAACCTGGCCGTCGGCGCGGTGTGTGTGGACGAACGCCCCGCGCCGGACGCCCAAGTAGTCTGGTTCAGTGGTCCCTTGCGGCCCTATCAGGCCTTGCTGCGCACCTTGCTCGATGACGGGGTCGCTCACGCATGGTATTGGCGTAGCCTGTTTCCGGGGCGTGATCTGCGCCTGACGACAGCCACCGTCGAAGGGCTGCTATTGGAAGCCTTGCGTACACCGGTGCAGGTATTGGCGCCGGCGCATGTGTTGCAGGCCGTGTTGGCGCCGCGGCGTTTGGAGGGTTTGCTGCCGCACATTACCCCTTCCCTGGTCGGGCGCCTGTTGCATGAGGCGGGACTGTCGCCGGTGGCCGCTGCGGACACGGGCTCACCCGTCCATTATCAAAAACGGATACACGCCCCCGACTTGAATCGGGATTGGCGTCATGCCATCGCCACGGCCGTGGACGCATGGGGTGAAGCGGATGTGCGCAGTCGATGGTTGGCCTGGAATGCGCTGATTCTGCGCCAGCCTGTGTGGTTGGCGTGTCGCGACGTCTTGCCGCGCATGGACCTGGCGCGGTGGTTGACGGCCTGGTCGGGTGAGCGAGTCGAGCTTGGCGGGAATGAACCCCCCCCTGGCCCCCCGTTGCAAAAAGGGGAGACGGGAGGAGTGGTTGCGGCGGGTGTGCAGCATGATGCTCATCCCCCGCTGTCATCGCCGGCAGGGGTAGAGGCGCCTGGATCGCAGCATGCCCAAGACTCATTCCCCCCTTTGCAAAGGGGGGTTAAGGGGGGGTTAACCGACCCACCGGCACAGCCCGAGATATATGAAAAAGAACCCGGCCCGGGCGGCAAGGCGTGTTGCAGCAGCCACGCCGGCTTCGCACTCATGATCCCCGTACTGCAGCGGCTTGCCCTGTCCGAATTGCTAGAAAGAAACCAACGCCTCATCTCACTCGATTTTCCACGCTACTTGTTATGGAGCATGGCGCGGCGTTTCAGGCTCGCCCAGCAAGACCCCCTCTGGATGTTGTTCCAGGACTTCGAGCCGCGGCCCGACATCGCCCTGGCAGAGATGCAGATACCTGTACGCTGGATACCGGTACTCTGGCGACAACTGTCCGACCGGCCGCCAGCGACGGCGTCCCCGCGTGAGCTGGCAAACACCCTGCAACTGGTGGCGGCGGCGTATCTGCGCCGTTACTGCAAACTTTCACTGCGCGGCCTGATCCAGCGCCCCGGCCGGATTGCGCTCACCCCCACTCACTGGGACGTGCACTTCGATATCAACCACACCGATCTGCGCCTGCGCCGTGTGGCCCTGGACTCGGACCCGGGCTGGGTGCCCTGGTTGGGGCGCGTGGTGCAGTTCCATTACCACAACGAAGGATAGGGTCATGTATAGCGAGACTTCACACCGTAGCAGCGGCGCAGGCGCTCAAGAGACACCTGCCGCCCCGCTGTCATTGCGCCACATCGCCTTGGGCTGTGTCGGCCGCCTGCTGTTCGCCGAGGCGGATGTGGAACCCGTGGGGGCGGAGCAGGTGTATCTCTATAACCACTACGATCCATTGCGTGAAGTCACCGATCTGGCCGGACTGCTGACCCAGTTGTTGCGGCATCCCGCGCCGGCCGACCGCACCATGGTGCAGATGGCCGAGCGGCTGGGGCTGTCTCATGCCGAGATCATTGCCGTGATGTTGGCCCTGATGGTGGAGGAGGAACCGATGGTGGGCCGGGTGCTGGCCCATATTCAGGCGCCGGTGGGCGGATCGCGGCCGGCCTTGGGCATGTTGGAGGCGGCGCTGGCACCGCTGAGCGGTGCACCGGGCTGGGTGAGCGGCGCCCTGCTGGCCGGTCCGGCCATCGCCAGCGGCGCCTTGCAGTTGCTCAATCAACAGGCGCCCCTGCCGGAGCAGACCGTCAAGATGCCCATGGGCCTTGCCTTGTTGTTGCGCGACAAACCTTTGCTATGGCCCGGCTGTCGCGACCTGTCCCAGGCGGCGGGCGTGCGCCTGCCCTTGTCCACGCTGGAGACCGCGGCGCGCCATGCCGCCACCCTACAGGGCTGTGTCCATGGCGTGTTGGTGCTGCGCTCCGCCTCTAAAGCCGAGGCGCGTGCCGTGGCCGCCGAGATTGCGGCTCAGCTGCAGTGCGCGCCGTGGTTGATTGCAACGGCCGATAACGATCTGGCGGGCTTAGGGGTGGCCTGTCTCATCGGTGGCCGTCTGCCCGTGTTCGAATACGACATGGGGGCCGAGGCCCAAGTCCTGGTGCCGGAGCTGGCCGGTTATGAGGGGCCGCGCCTGGTATTGACCGGCCCCGACGGCCAGGTAAAGACGGCCCGCGGCTCGCTGAAACAATGGCAGCTGATGCCGCCCCCCGAGTCGGAACGCCGACAGCTGTGGCTGGAATATCTGCAGCACGCGGCCTTGGCGAATCAGCTGGCCGGCGCGCATATTCACTCCAGCGGCCGCATCGCCGAGCTGGCCGAGTTGGCGCAACGTGAGGCGCGGTTGCAGCAACGCGAGCGCCCCGACATCCACGATATCCGCCGCGCCGCCTGGGAGGCCGAAGCCGGTGCGCTGGGCAATCTGGCCCAGCCCATGACGGCCGAGATCCCCGATGAGGCGCTGGTGTTGTCGAAATCGGTCGATCACGAGCTGCAGCAGTTGCTGGCCCGTTGTCGCGCCCGTGAACATCTGGACGCCTCCCTGGGCGTCACCATCAAGGTGCGTTATCAACAAGGGGTGCGCTGTTTGATGACCGGTGCGTCGGGCACCGGCAAGACCCTGGCGGCCAGTTGGCTGGCCACCCGGTTGGGACTGCCTCTGTATCGGGTCGACCTAGCGGCGGTGGTGAGCAAGTATATCGGCGAGACGGAGAAGAACCTGGCCGCCCTGTTGGCGCGCGCCGAGCATAGCGAGATCGTGCTGCTGTTCGACGAGGCCGACTCCCTGTTCGGCAAGCGCACCGATGTCAAAGACTCCACCGATCGCTTCGCCAACTCCCAGACTAATTACCTGTTGCAACGCATCGAGTTCTATCGCGGCATCGTGGTGCTGACCAGTAACAGCCGCGAGCGCTTCGACGCCGCCTTCACCCGGCGCCTGGACAAGATTATCGAGTTTCCCCTGCCCAATCCGCAGGAGCGCCGCGCCCTGTGGCAGGCCCATCTGGGTGATCAACATCAACTCAACACCAAGCAGATCAACCAACTCGCGGCAGCCAGTGACCTGGCCGGCGGTCACATTCGCAATGCAGTGTTGACGGCGGCGGTGGCGGCACAGGCGGCGCAACGGCCCATTGCCTTCGCGGACGTGGTGAGCGCCCTGATGGGGGAATACCGCAAGCTGGGGCGCCAGTTTCCCAGTGAGTTGCGCCGCTATGGCACGGGTTGATTCGCGCCGGGGCTGAGCATGGAGAGCGCCGTTCAAACCAAGGAGGGTGAGTCTGCGGCCAAGGCGGTCAAGCGGGCGTCACCCGAGTCCGCGCCCCGTGCCGCCGAGACCGGTATGCCCCTGGGCATGCCGCTGTTCCTCGCGGGCGGCTTGCGCACGGGGGCGCCTACGCCCTGGCCGACCTCACCTTCCCCCCGCGCGGTTCAAGCTCAGGCGCAGGACGAGGAAGAAGAGGTAATACAGGCCAAGTGCTGTGACGGTATCGGCAGTCCGCCGGGTCCCCTGGCCGAGGAGGAGGGCAGGCTGCAACGTCGGCCCTCGGCGCATGACGCCGAGGGACCCCCGCTACAGGCTATACCGCTTGCGCGTGCAGGCCTGCGGCCCCAACTTAGTGTCGCGCCGGCCGACGACCCCTATGAGCGCGAGGCCGACCACGTGGCCGAGACCGTAATGCGCCTGCCGGACTCATCGCCTGGATCCGTGTCGCGCGTACCCGGCGGCGCGACGCTGCAACGCCTGTGCGCCGAGTGCCAAGAGGAGAGACCAGGGACCGGGCGCGTACAGGCCAAGCAAACGGAGATGCCCGTGGCCGAGGCGGCGGACCCCCTTGATCAAACCCTCAATCATCCCGGCAGCGGCGTCTCCTTGCCGGCGCCGTTGCAGTCACGCATCGGCGCCGTACTGGGGCGCGACCTGAGTCAGGTGCGGGTCCACTCCGACGGGCGCGCCCAGGACGCCGCGCGCAGCATCAATGCCAAGGCCTTCACCCACCGCAACCATATCTATCTGGGGCGCGGCCAGAGTGAAAACGACATGGGGCTGATGGCCCATGAGGCGACCCATGTGGCGCAGCAAGGGGCGGCACCCTTAGCGCGGCCGACGGCGGGGCAACCCGGGGCAGGGGTGGGGGCCGACGCGGGCGCGACCGTTGCCGAAAACCAGGGCGTGCCGACCATTGACGGGTCGGCAGCGGCGCTGCCGGCCGAGACCGAACCGGCCCGGCGGGAAGCGCAGCACACGCAGATTCCATCAATCTTGGCGGGCGCGCCTGCCGCCCCGGCAGCGTTTGCCTCCGAGACCGGTGCCGCCGAGCCTCCCGCATCAAGCCCGGCGACACCGGAGGCGGAAGCGAGCGCCACCCTGGAAGCCGAGCCCCCGGCAATGCAGACGGGCAGCGGGGCAGAGGACGAAGGCGCGGCGCCTGGCGCAGGAGGCGCTTCAGCCGGGGGACAAGGGGCCGGCGCTGGGGAGGCGCAAGGCACATCCATCGAGTCGGCCGCGGAGGGCGGCGCTGAGGCACAGCAACAAGGGGGCGAATCAGCTCCCGAGGCCGGCCCCCAGGCAGTGGGAGGCGCCGGCGCCGAGCCGGAGACAGAAGAAGAGGCGCAAGCCGGGTCCGTGGCAGAGACCGGTCCCGAGGCGGACGGCGCCGACGGCGCGGCCGTCAACGGCGATCCTTACGCCCGCATCGCCGCCGCCCCCGATTCCGAGCACAAGGCCTTTGTCTTGGCCCAGGCCGAGCATGTCAATGGCGACTGCGAGACGGCGGCGGGGCTGTTACAGGCATTGGCCGGCGCCCGTCGGGCCGAGGTCAGCGGCCGCTTCGGCGCCGCGCGCGACGGGATGAGCGGGTTCATCGAAGCCAGGATCGAGGCGCTGCAGGCCTTTGTTGCCGCCAAGCAGGCCCAAATCGGCGCGACTATCGCCAACGCCCTGGCCACGGTGCAAGGCGCCATCGCTGCGGCGCTGATCTCCATTCACCGGGCGGCCGCGTCGGTGCAAGAGAGCATCGCTGGCATCGTGCAGCGTGCCGGCGCCGCGGCGCAAGCCACTGTTAGCGGCATTGCGGGCCGCATCAGTCATCTCATAAACACCCTGCCCTTACCCGATTTGCCCGGGGTGGAACAGGCGCGACGCCTGGCGGCGAGTCTGATCAATCATGCCGTGGCCGCCGTGAACGCGGCCCTGGGCACGGTGCTGGGGATGATTCAAAGCGCCTTGGCCATCGGTATGCGCCTGCTGACCACCGCCTTGAACAGTATCACCGCCTTCATCAATATGGCTTTGACACGCATCTCCGCCGCCCTGAGCCAGATCGCCGCCTCCGTATTCAGTTTGTTCAATCGCGTCCTGAGCCGGGTGGTGGGGACCCTGCGCCGCATCCTCTACGGCACCGTCCTGCCGATTCTGACGCGCGCCGAACGCCGCGTGCTGCGCGCCATGCGAGAACTGGCGCAGCGCTCCCTGCGCCAGATCCGTGCCAATTGTCGCGCACACCTGGCGGCCCTGGCCGCGTCCCTCGGCGACGGGGGCGGGCAGCGCGACGGCGTCGAGGCGACGACCCGGGCCGATGACTGGCGCGCCCACATTATCGAGATCAGCGCACGGGCGCAGGCGCGCAACGCCGCCATCATCCACAGCTTCCAGGAGAAGACCCGCGGCGTTGTCGCCCTGCTGCTGACCACCCTGCGGTCCATCGCGGCCCAGGTCATGGCCGCCGTCACCCGCCGCATCGCCGGCTTTATCAGCGCGGCGGTGGACTATGTGGCCAAGGTGTTACTGACCCTGCGGGGCATGGTGGAGGCGGTGACTCAATTCATCGCCAACACCATCACCTGGGCCATTTCCCTGTTCGTTAGGGTAGTGAATTACATCCGTTCCCTGGTGGAACGGCCGGTGCAAGCCCTGATCGAGTTCGCCGACAATGTGTTGAGCCGCATTCGCAGTGCCGTCAGTGGCATGGTGCGGCGCCTGGTCAGCGGCCAAGGGCTGGGCTTGAATGTCGGTGAATTGATCGGCAGATTCAGGATGCCGCCGACTTCCAACAATCCCACCATCGCCTTCGCCGGACCGCCGGCCGGGTTTGTCATCGTCATCTTCCAGGGGGTGGTGTATATCATCGCCTTCGGTTTCGCCTTTTCGCTGACGGTAGCTGAATTCATCGTGTTGATCATCGTCATCGTGGTCATTATCCTGATCATCCTGCTGCTGTTGTATCTGCTGTATAAGTGGCTGACGCGTCCCAAACCTGTCCCCAAACCGCGGCCCAGACCCCGGCCCAGACCCCGGCCCAGGGGCAGGGAGTTTCATCCCGACACGCCTTTCAATGTCATCCGTTCCGTGCCCCTGCAAAAGGTCAAACTGCCGGCCGCCGCGGGTGATGATCTGGTGTTCGGGGTGCAGTCGCGCGACAAAGACAAATTCCGTCCCATCGGCACGGCCGCCTGGATCCCCATCGATCCCGGCAAGGGGCCGTATGAGACGGTCTACGAGGTGAGCCAGTCCGCCAGTTGGCTGGCACCGGGCAGCGGCAATACCACCTACGTGCATCCGACCCTGGACAGTCGCGGCGTCCGTCTGTTTATCGATGAGGACTGGAACGGTGAGCCCATCACCGTCACCGCCACGGTGCGCGACCAGGCCCCGCCGGTGACGCCGCCGGATATCGGCACCACCCGGGATACCGACCATGTCATCACCTGGACCCTGGACCTGTGCCAGGATCCCCTGACCGCCGCCACTGCCAAACACATTCCCAGTCTGGCGCCGCAGTTGAACCAGACCAACTACAACAGCACCTCCCTGACCCTGTTGGACGGCTCCAGCGATACGGTAGGCGCCAGCATGCTGACCGAGCTTCTGACCCACGAAAAGACTGGCGGCGGTGCGCCCAACGGCCAGGACAACCTGTATGGTTTGCGCAAGTTGCCCACCTTGGCCGCCCACGGCGGCTCGGGATTTAAACAGACCCAGGTCTATATCAAGGGCCATTTGCTCAACCACTCCGACAACCGCGGCCTGGGCGGAGTGGGCGATCCCATCAATCTCTATCCCATCACCGGCCAGGCCAATCGTGATCACAACAGCCAGGTGGAGGAAAACGTGAAGGACCTGGTGCATGACGACAAGCTGGTGGTGAGGTACGGCGTGAGCGTGGTGAATCAGGACGGGCCCCACGCCATCGACATCTTTGGTGACGGCCACTGCACCTATCAGTACCTCAACGCCGGCTTCAGCTGTGCCTACGCCACCTACAAATACTGCGACGGCGAGCTGCAGCAGAATAGCAACCGGGGCGGGCCGCCGGTAGCCTCCAGCTTCGATGTCAGCGGTTTCATCGAGAATATCCGCGACAACAAGGGCAGTTGTCAGGAGGGTTGATGTCGAGCTTTGAGTCTAAATATCGGCACCTGGACCAAAGCGATCCGCAATCGGTGCGATCACCCGAACGGCCGCGTCCCGAGGCGCCGGCGGGCTTGCCCCTGTATCTGCAGGCGGGGCCGGTGCAGCGTCAGGTCACGGCGGAGGAAGAAGAAATCATACAGCCCCGTCTCACCGTTGGCCCGGTGGATGATCCCTACGAGCGCGAGGCGGATCAAGTGGCCGATCACGTCATGGGTCAGACGCGCGCCGCGCGCGATCTCTCTGCGGCCACGGCTGAACAGGTGCAGCGCCAGGCCCGGCAAGAGGAAGAAGACGAGGTGTTACAGGCCGAGGGGTCCGCAGCGGGTGACGGCCGTGTCAGCGCCAGCTTCCAATCCGATCTCCAGACTCAGCGCGGCGGCGGTGCCGGCCTGCCGCAGTCAGCGCGTGAATTCATGGAGTCACGCATGGGCAGTGACTTCTCCCATGTCCGGGTCCACCAGGGGCCGCAGGCGAGTCGCCTGAATCAACAGGTTTCCGCCCGTGCCTTCACCGTGGGCAGTGATATCTTCTTCGGCGCCGGTCAATATCGACCCGACAGTGAGGCGGGCCGGCATCTGTTGGCCCACGAGTTGACCCACGTCATGCAGCAGACCGGCACGCGGCCCAAGGGCCCGGGCGGCGCCACAGCGAGGGTGAGCCGGGCGCTGCAGCGGCTGCAGCGCAAATCCCTGCAGGATGAACTGGAGCAGGAGTTGGCCGAGTGGGCCGAGAAACACGGTAAGACCACCGACCCCAAGCACAAGGACTACGCCTTCGACCTGCAGGAGTATGCCTGGAGCCTGATCACCGACCCCGATCCCAGCGTCATCGGCCCCATGCCCAAACCCAAGGGCAAGAAGGCACGCAAGGCCTGGGAGAAGAAGTTCAAGAAGGCGGAGCTGCTGGCCAAGAAGATCCTGGCCGGCGGGCCCAAGGTGGTGCAGAAGGAGGACCGGGCGGCCATGATCCTGAATTATATGGCCCAGGCCGGTTTCGGCCAGGAGGCGGTGGCACTCACCGCTTCCATGGCCGATGAGGGCCAGATCGAATATGTCTACGGCGCCGTGCTGGACAGGATCGAGAGCGCCGATCCCCAGGTGCTGACCCGCATCACCGAATGGCTCATCAAGCATAAAGGCAAGAGCGATAACCCCCTGCTGGAGAAGTTCTCCACCAGCAGCGGCGATTTCGAGAAGAAGCTCAACAATGGCCGCCTCAAGGCCATCCTCAAGCCCCTGATCCATGCCTATGAAAAAGACGCCTTCCTGATCGATATCGTCTCCCAAGTGCTGCTGCGCAAAAAAGGGTTTCGCAAGGTCTTTTCCGACTGGATGTGGAAAGAGAATAAGGGTGACCTGTTGTTCAAGGTCCTGCAATCCAAGTGGTTCATCGAGCCGGAATACGGCCCCACGGTGCTGCCGGACGTGGGCGAGCTGAAAATGGAAAAGGACATGCCCTGGGTCTATGCCAACAAACAGAAGTATTACGTCGGCTATCTGGTGCAGCTGGGCAAGGACACGGGTGTGAAGATCGACGCGCCCAAGAACTTGAAGTTCAGGACCCTCAGGTCCTGGCTGGATGACAACACCGATAAATTCGGCGCGGCCCTGGCCAAGAAACACCCGGATGACCAGGACAAATGGATCAAGACCTACGAAGAGATCGCCGACATCTTTTTCTATCATGTCTCGGGGCGCAACATTCAGCCGGACCTGGCCGGCAAGCTGGGCAAGTTGGGTCCGGGCGCGCCGGCCAAGCTGCGCCTGAAGGCGGATTGTGATGTCCTGTCCACCTATGCCATGCGCTTTTTCGATAGCGTCCGTGATCCCGACAACCCGGCCTTCAAGGCCTTCGAGCCCATCGGTTATATGGCCCTGGACCCCAAGGACAATGCCGGCCATTCCGTCGCCCTGATGCGGCGCAAGGGGAAATACTTCGCCATTAACAACAAAGAGGTCAGCGATCTGAAGGTCGTTGAAAACAAACCGGACGCGAAAAAGGAAGCGGCCATCAAGGCCTTGAAGGCCGATGCCCTGCTGATCTATGACGAAGAACCGCAGGCGTATAAGGTCTATTATGCCGATGCAGTCGCCGGCGGCGCCATGCCCAAGGCCTTGTCCCTCACCAAAGAGGAAACGCGGCGCGAGGACCTGGAACCCTGAGCATCACCGATGCATCGCGACACGCGACCGCGCAGACTATAATAGTTTGATTGATAACGATATGCAGAGAACGCCCTATGCAAACCGCTGTACAGACTGAATCGGAACAACGCCCCTATCGCACGCCGGAGCCCGCGGCGCAGGCAGGCCAGGCGGGCCTGCCGCAATACCTGCGCGAGGCTGAGCCCGACGCCGGGGTCCCGGAGGCCGGTCCGGCCAGTCCCAGCGATGCCGGCGTGCCGCTGCCGGCCGGGGTGCCCGAGGCCGAGGCCCCTGCGCCCACCGGGCCCAACGCCTGCGCCACCGCGGAAGAGGAGGAACGCAAGGAACGCTTCCGTCGCCGCAGCTTCTCGGCGCTGGACTTCAGGCCTTCGGCGGGCTATGGCAAGTTCGACGCCTATTACTGGCCACGCTCGTCCCTGATGGCGGCGGTGGTGAAAATGAAGTTCAACTTCGTCCAGGCCGAGGATACGCCGGACATCATGACGCTCTACTCCATGGCCCTGGCGGGCCAGGATATCAGCCGCTACTTTTGGACCGACACCCAAAAGCGTCAATATGAACGGGATTACGTCCAGACCGTCTCGCGCCAGTGGTCCTTCGCGCATACCTTTCGTTCCACCAAGCCCTGCTGGCCCTTCAGCGCCGATCCCCATGTGACGCCGCGCATCGTCAGTGATGCCAGCGCCGCCCACTTCGATGTCACCGTATTCAAGATGTCCAGTCCTACCGGCAAACGGACGTCTTCGTTCAGCGCCCGTAATCCGGGTACGGCCGGCTGGCAGGGCACGGGCGAGCTGGATGAAAACGATGTCATCGAGGAACAGAACAAACGCAGCCGTCAGGTGGCCCGTGCCGAACGCCAACGCCTGGAGCGGGCCATCGCCGCGGCCATGGCCTCGCCGGTGTTGTTCGAGCAGAACCGCGCCAACATCCGGCCGCCCTTCGATGCCCGTCTGAGCGCCCTGGCCGAGGCCATGAAGGCCAAGAATCCCTCTGACCCCGCCATCCCCATGGTGTTGCGCGGCTTCGCCAGCGCTGAAGGTGCGCGGGCGCACAACGATCGCCTCTCCAGGGAGCGGGCCGAGGCGGTGGCCGAGGTGTTGCGCCGCGCCGGGGTGCCCCAGCCGTTGGTGATCGATCCGCAGGGTCCGGTGGGCGCGCCCGATGACGCCGCCAATCGCAAGGTGGAGCTGATTCCCGATACCGGCTTCGAGACCAGCTACAGCGGTAATCGCTTTTCCCCCGCGGCCCACGAATTCGGCCACGCCCTGGGGCTGCCGGATGAATACGTCAATCGCACCACGGGTAACCTGGGGGCGAAACAAACGGCCTTCGTCAATCTGGCGCAACAGGCCGGTGTCTCACCCCCCGATCGCTGGGGGGATCGCACGTCCAGTGTCATGTCCGTGGGGGTGGATGTGCTGCCGCGTCACTATTTAACCATCTGGGAGGCCTTGGGTCAGATGACCTCGCCGGATATTACCCGCAATGAATGGAGCATCGGGTAGGATGCGCCGTGCGTACCCGGCGGTGCCGAGAATCTGGAGAATACGGTGGATCTGCTCAAACCAACGCTCAAGCTCATGGGTGACAGACATAAGCTCGAATTGGTATTCGAACTCGTTGACCATCCTTCCTATGGCGCGGTCGAGGCCAGTCTGATCAAACCGGTGGATATATGGTTTCGTATGCTTAGCTTCGATACCGATACGGAATCCCTGACAGAGGCGGATATCGTCAACAAGGGTAGGCGCGTGCTTAACATCACAAAACACACCGCCACGCACTTGCGGACTTTTTCTGATCACTACAGGCGGGAGAAGGCAAAGCTGTGCGTCGTGGCGAAGCCAACAGAGCTATGGTCGAGGCTGTATGAACCCTATATTGAAGAATGGCAAGTGGACGTTCCCGGCAGGTATAACATTCCCGTCTGGAACGCCGCGACTCAAAGAATATCGTCAAAGCTTGCTATTAAAAACTATTCAGAATGACTCATGGGGCGTGACATGCCGCGGCCTGGGCGGCAAGCCCACGGATGCCATCGGCGTTGCGCGGAGATGTCGGTAGCGGCGTGCCTCTGTGACGGCTCGCTAAACGAATCATGCTTATGGATGCCTTTGTCGATATATTGAGAACCATTATCTGGCCACTGGCCATCGTGTGGGTCTCGTATATATTCAGAAACGAGCTTCGTGGCCTTCTGAACCGGCTTTCGCTATTCAAATACAAGGACCTTGAAGCGAAGTTTGAGAAGGAGCTGCTGGAGGTTGAGAAAGAGGCGAAGGAAGCGGAGAAGTTGCTCGATCGTTCCCTCCCGCATATTGCGGATAACGAGCAAGAGAAGATTGAGCAGTTGCTGCGCATCGCGGGTATATCGCCGCGGGCAGCCATTATGGAGGCGTGGCGCGAGGTGGAATGCGCGCTGAATGATGTGGCCAAACAAGAAGGTATACGTGTCAAGGGGCTGGTGGGAAATTCCCTGTCTGCGGATAAGCTGGCGCAGATCCGGGGCATTCCCAGGGAGAACACCGACATCTATACCCGATTGAAATATCTTCGCAACCAGGCGGCGCATGTGCCCGATTACGTGATTGAAGAGCGTGAGGCGAGGCGCTACGTGCAACTGGCCATTCACCTGGCGGGCGTGTTTAGGCTCAAACCTAATGAATAAGTCTGGCCGCGCGCGAATTCACGTTTTGATGCCGTGCACTAAAGCGTCGGGGTATCGACTTGAATGATGGTTTTGTTCTTCGTAACGGCAAGGCCGCCGCCCGAACCCGGGCGGCGCATGCAAAACAATTTCAGAGCATATGGAGCTAAGAGTTCTTTAAACAGACTTCGCCCTTAAATTTCATGTCGATGGCGAACAGGCAGTTTAGCGTCCCCTTGATGTGTATTTCGCCGCGCTCCACGTTTTCGAATATGCCTCGCCCTGTGCCGGGCAATGGAACGGAGGTCTCCTCGAATGTGCCATAGGCCGAACCCGGCGGATAGCCCGCGGGGCAGGCCTGGAAATTGGCGAACCCGCTGGTATTAAGGGTGAGTTGGGAGTGATAGGATTCCCCGCTCACGGGGTGGATGACCTGATCGTCACATACAAAAGTATGGATAAAATTGGCGGAGCCGTCCGGACTGGTGGCGCCTTGCCCCAGGATACCGCATTTCATTCTATGCTTTTCCCCCTTGTGGGCACCTAGGTGTAGATGCACTGTGCCCAATGTCACACCGGGTTGTACGGCGCTATTGTAGATCTTGCCCGACACGTGTGTCGCCGTTTCATCGTCTGCACAGGAAATGGGTTGGGCAGACAAGGGCTGCATAGCTATACCAATGAGTAATCCCAGTCCCGTAAAAAATTTATAACTGTATTCCATTCCGTAGTCGCTCCCTGATATATCTAAAGTAGAATCCATGCATCTTGCATATGGCCTACCTACGCACAGTGTAGGTAGGCTTAAATATACGGAGTCTTTACCGCTTTGTCATTGCCGTGAATGGCTCAGTACGCCTGCGTTTCAGCCCGCGCCAGTTCATCCCGGCTGTTGATGTTCATGAACCTGTCCGGATCTGAAAAACGGGCGATGCAGTGCTTCTGCGCCAGCATCCACGTTTCCACTTTTAGATGGTCGGCGGCGATAGCTGTGTCCAGGCGGGATCGCAGTGAGCACGCGAGCAACACGATCAAAGGTTGCAGGCGGTGGCCGTCGTGGGCCAGGCATACCCGGACGCGCTCCTGTTCCAAGCGCTGACGCAGGGTGGTGGCGAGATCGTTTGGTAGAAAGGGCGTATCGCAGGGAACCACCAGCAGGTAGTCGGTAGCGCTCTGCTGCATGGCCGCGGCAATGCCCGCCAGGGGACCCAGGTAGTTCTGTTGTTCATCACTGACCACCGCATAACCGAATTTTTCGTATCTCGCTTGATTGCGATTGGCGCTGATGATGATGTTATCCGCCTGAGGCGCAATACGATCAATGACATGTTGCACTAAGGGCTTGCCCTTGAGGTCCAGCAAGCCCTTGTCCTCACCGTTCATGCGTCGCGACCGGCCACCTGCGAGGATGACGGCGGTGATGGATCCTCCACTCATGCACTACATCAATTCATTGAAGGGATAGAAATCCAGGGTCATGCCCTGACCCACCTTTAAAAAGGCGGGAATATGCACCAGGCCGTCGCCTTGCAGCAAGGGCGCCAGAGAGGCGGAATTCTGCTTGGGGAGCAGTTGCACCCGCAGTTCTTCGCCCCGCTCGAGCACGGCGCTGCGAAAGGTATCGCGCTTGTCGGGCTTATCGGTGTTGAAATCGGCGTGGACCACGAGACGCCGTGGCAGCACCCTGTCCATGCCCTGGCAGGCCAGCAGATAGGGCCGGGCCAATAGACAGAAGGTCACGAAACAGGACACCGGATTGCCGGGCAGACCGAGAAAGGCCGCGTCGCCAATGCGGCCGAAGGCGAAAGGCTTGCCCGGTTTGATGCGCACCCGCCAGAGCCGCACTGATCCCAGTGCCTCCACGGCGGCGCGGATGTGATCTTCCTCACCCACGGAAACACCGCCGCTGGTGACAACCACATCGGCGCTCGCGGCGGCATGTTGCAACACGGTCTTACTTTGCCCCAGATCGTCTTCAAGAATGTTGACGTCGAGCACCTCACAGCCGCAGTTTTCCAGCAGGGCGCGCAGGGTGAAATAATTGCTGTTGTAGACCTGGCCAGGTTGCAGGGCGTGGCCGGGCATGACCAGTTCATTACCGGAATTGATCAAGGCCACGGTCAGCCTTTTATACACCTTAATGCGTTGCACACCTTGGCTGGCGGCCAGACCCAGGTGGAAGGCTTGGAGGCGCTCAGCGGCGGGAGCCAGTCGCTCGCCGCTGTGAAAATTGTCGCCGCGGCGGAGGATATTGGCGCCGACCGCCACATCTGCCGGTAGCGTGACCTGGTTGTCGTGTCTCTCGCACTGTTCCTGCATCACCACCGTATTCGCCCCGGGCGGCAGCGGTGCCCCGGTAAAAATACGCGCCGCCGTGTGTCGCCCCAAAGCCGTTGGCACATCACCGGCGGCAAGGCGTTGCGAGACGGGCAAGGTGGTGGGCCGGTCTGAGTTCAGGGCGGCGCTGTCAATGGCATAGCCGTCCATCATGGCCGTGTCGAAGGTGGGCGAATCGAATTGCGCCGTCAGTGCCTCGGCCAGCACGCGGCCGTGGGCCTCGGCCAGCGCCACGGTTTCCGTGACCACCGCGTTGGCATGGTCCAGGATTTGCGCCCGCGCCGTATCCAGGTCGAGCATGCCGGGCGTGTCGCAGATCTCAGTCATCACGCATGGGTTTATTGTTCTTGTCGAATCTTGGGGAACAGTTCGACAAAATTGCACGGCCGGTGACGTATGTCCAGTTGTGGCTCCAGGATTTTTTCCCAGGCGGTGCGGCAGGCGTTGACTGAACCCGGCAGACAAAAAATTAAGCTGCCGTTAGCCACCCCGGCCAAGGCGCGTGATTGCAGGCTCGACACGCCGATCTCGGCGACGGAGACCTGGCGGAAGAGTTCGCCGAAACCGGGAATGTCTCTGTCCAGCAGCGGCTGCACCGCCTCGGGGGTGATGTCGCGATCGGTGAAGCCGGTGCCACCGGTGATGATGATAATCCTGATTTCGGGGTCGGCGATCCACTGTGACACCCGGGCGCGGATACGGTATTTATAATCCGGCAGAATCTGTTTGTCGCGGAGCCGGTGTCCCGCGGCCTGTAAGGCATGCCTTAAATAGTCTCCCGATTTATCCGTTGCCTCGGTGCGCGTATCGGACACGGTAAGCAGGGCGATCGTCTGCGAACTGAACTCATCGGCAACGGTTTTGCTCATGGGCAACTGACAACTCTCGTCTTAGCAGGAAGTTTGAGGATGGCCATTATAGCAGTCGCCTTACGGCTCACAACGCGGCGCTTGTGGTGTGTACTTCATCGCCGCCAAAAAGATCTGTCCCAATTGCAACTTTGCTCGGCATGACGTATCCCTTTGTAAGTCGGCCGAGGTACTCTCCCCCCGGCGGTGGACCACCGCCCGGGGTTTTTTATAGTGCGCAAGGGCCCTGTCCGCTGCCTTGATGTGGTGCGTCATGATATCGCTCGTCACCGGGCTGTCTTTGTATCCTGCTGTTTCAAGTGGAAATATAGGATATGGAACGCTTATTGCTGGTAATGGCCGGCCTGTTAGCTTGAGGCGGGCCCGGGTGCCGGCCATTGCAGCGCTGCCAAGGGTTGTGGTGTAGATGACTGTCACTGATGGAGGGTGATCAAGAATGTCGATCGAATAGCCAATGACATACTGTTGCCGACCTATGGGCGTTTTTTTTGTGTTGTAACTTAACGGAAGGAAAGATAAATGAAACGAATAAATGTATTGGGGATTGAAACCAAAGCACCGGCGACCTTGTTGTTGGCAGCGGCCTTGGCCGGTGGCAATACCACAACTGCCAGCGCCGCCGGCTTCACTGACGCGGTGGCGGGCGGTGAGGCGGGCCTGGAGCTGCGCTACCGCTACGAAATCGTGGATCAAACCGGCATCAGTGAAAAGGCCAAGGCCTCGACGCTGCGCACCCGTCTGAATTATGCCAGCGCCGATTATAAGGGTTTCAACGCCTTTCTGGAGTTCGACGATATCACCGCCTTCGGCGATATCGAATACAACAATGCCACCGGCCTGCCCAGTGCCCAAACCAGCTATCCCGTGATCGCGGACCCGGAAGGCACCGAGGTCAACCAGGCCAAGCTCAGCTATACGGGATTGGCGGATACCGGCATCATGTACGGCCGCCAGCGCATCATCCTGGACAACGCCCGCTTTATCGGTAACGTGGGTTGGCGTCAAAACGAACAGACTTATGACGCCTTTACCGTGAATAACAGTACACTGGCCGATACCCAATTCCTGTACAGCTATGTCAGCAACGTGAATCGTATCTTCGGTGAGGCGGCAGCGGCGGGCGACCTCGACACCAAAGCCCATTTGCTCAATATTGCCTATTCCGGTTTCGGCGCCGGTAAGCTGACCGGTTACGGCTATTTCCTGGAATTAGTAGATAACCCCAGCGCTTCGCAAGCCACGCTCGGTCTGCGCTTTGCCGGTGATACGCCGGTGAGCCAGGAGGTGAAGGCGCTGTACACCCTGGAGTTCGCCCAGCAGTCGGACTACGCGGACGGTGCCGCCACCATCGACGCCGATTACAGCCTGGTGGAAGTGGGCGCGGCCGTCAGCGGCGTGACCGTGAAGCTGGGACTGGAGACGCTCGGCGGCGACGGTACCTATGCCTTCAGCACGCCGCTGGCCACCCTGCATGCCTTCAACGGCTGGGCGGACAAGTTTCTGGCCACGCCGGTCAATGGTCTGGTGGACACCTATGTCAGCGTCTCCGGCAAACTATCGGGGGTGAAGCTGATGGGTGTCTATCATGACTTTTCCGCCGACACCGGCGGCGGCGACTACGGCACCGAGCTGGACCTGCTGGCGGCCAAGACGTTCGGCAATTACACCGTGCTGGCAAAGTACGCCGCTTACTCGGCCGATAGCTTCGCCACCGATACCGACAAGATGTGGCTCATGGGCCAGGCCACGTTTTAGGCGCGTTTTAAGCCGCGGCGAGGGCCGGCCGTCCACACCCCGTCATGCACGAAGTTGTGAGCGAACATGTGCATGATTACGAGGCATGGATGTCCGGCCCTTGCTTTTCATTGCGCGAATTTAGTGCGCGACGGGCGTGCCAAAACAGGGCGCATGTCTCGCTTATAAAGCGATTATCCCTTTCCCAATAGTTACTTACCTACCTTGCGCGGTGTTTGGCACAGCGGTTGCTAAATACTGCTCATGTTGACGTCTAACGGCGAGACACACCTCAGTGTCTGTTGCGGATGGACGCTTTTTTGAATGAAACAAAGCAGAAACGGAGTAAACACAATGCCGCTTGACCCATTGAATGACAGCACCCCCATACGCCGCCTGATCCAAGGTGCCTCCGCGATCGTCTTGTCCGCCACCCTAGTGCTGGGCATGAACATGGCCCAAGCGGTGGAGGATCTGGAAAAAGAGGATCTGAAATTCGGTTTCATCAAGCTCACCGACATGGCGCCCCTGGCCATCGCCTACGAAAAACGCTTCTTCGAGGATGAAGGTCTTTACGTCACCCTGGAGGCCCAGGCCAACTGGAAAGTGCTGCTCGACGGTGTGATTACCGGCGAGCTGGACGGCGCCCACATGTTGGCAGGTCAACCGCTCGGCGCGACTATCGGTTTCGGTACGCAGGAACACATTATCACCGCCTTTTCCATGGACCTGAACGGCAACGCCATCACCGTTTCCAACGATGTCTGGGAACAGATGAAGGCACACATTCCCCATCAAGACGGTAAGCCCGTGCACCCCATCAAGGCCGATTATCTGAAGCCGGTGGTGGACACGTATAAGGCCGAGGGCAAGCCCTTCAAGATGGGTATGGTGTTCCCGGTATCGACGCACAATTACGAGCTGCGCTATTGGCTCGCCGCCGGCGGTATTCATCCCGGCTATTACGCGCCTCATAAGGGCGATACCTCGGGCACCTTGAATGCCGACGCGCTGCTGTCGGTGACGCCACCGCCGCAGATGCCGTCCACCATGGAGGCGGGCACGATTTACGGATATTGCGTCGGCGAGCCCTGGAATCAGCAGGCCGTGTTCATGGGCATCGGCGTGCCGGTGATCACCGATTACGAGATCTGGAAAAACAATCCGGAGAAGGTGTTCGGTGTCAGCAAGAAATGGGCGGATGAACACCCGAATACCCATATCGCCGTGGTGAAGGCGCTGATCCGCGCCGCCCGGTGGCTGGATGACAGCAACAACGCCAATCGCCCCGAGGCGGTGAAGATATTGTCGCAATCCAACTACGTTGGCGCGGACTATGATGTCATCGCCAACTCCATGACCGGCACCTTCGAGTACGAGAAGGGCGACAAGCGTGCGGTACCCGACTTCAATGTCTTTTTCCGCTACAACGCCACCTATCCTTATTACTCGGATGCGGTCTGGTATCTGACCCAGATGCGTCGCTGGGGTCAGATTCCCGAGGCCAAACCGGACAGCTGGTACATGGATATCGCTAAGCAGGTGTATCGCCCGGATATCTATGCACAGGCGGCCAAGGAATTGATCGCCGAGGGCAAGATTCCAGCCTCAGCCTTTCCTGACTTCGATAGTGAAGACGGTTTCCGTCCGCCCCAGACCGAATTCATCGATGGCATCACCTATGACGGCCACAAGCCCAATGACTATCTGAAGCAGTTCGAGATCGGCCTGAAGGCGGATGACAAGGTTTAAGCGCAGGTAACCGCGGGGTGCGCTTGTACCCCGCGCCAAACAAAGCAGGACAGTGACATGAAAACCAAGCTTATCAACTTTCTCGAAATGACGGGGTTCACCTGGATGGTGCCTATGGTGCGGCTGGGCGCGGGTGAAAATGCGCGCGAACAGTTCAGCGATATGATGACTCTGATCGGTCTGCCCGTGATCGCGATTGTGGTGTTTCTGTTTGTCTGGGCCGGTGCGGCGTCACAGGTCAAGACCAGTCTCGGTGAACTGCCGGGCCCGGTGCAGGTATGGCAGCAGGCCCAGGGTTTATATGCGGAACACAAGGCCGAACGGGACAAAGAGGCCGCCTTTTATGAGCGTCAGGAACAGCGCAATGCCAAGAAGCTGGCGAAGCATCCCGATGCCGAGGTGAAGATTCGCGAATACACGGGCCGGGCGACGTTCATTGATCAGATCTTTACCAGCCTGGTGACGGTGTTTACCGGTTTTCTGATCGGTGCGCTTATCGCCATCCCCGTGGGCGTGGCCTGCGGTCTGAGCCAGAAACTCTATGGCGCCATCAGCCCGCTGGTGCAGGTGTTCAAGCCGGTATCGCCGCTGGCCTGGCTGCCCATCGTCACCATGGTGGTATCGGCGGTCTACGTCAGCGATGATCCGCTGTTCGAAAAATCCTTTATTACCTCGGCCATTACCGTGACGCTCTGTTCCCTGTGGCCGACCCTGATCAATACCGCGGTGGCGGTGGCTTCCATCGATAAGGATTTGATCAATGTCGGTCGGGTGATCCGTTTGCACTGGTTCACCCAGGTATTCAAGATTGCCATTCCCGCCTCACTGCCTATGATCTTCACCGGTCTGCGTATTTCGCTGGGTATCGGCTGGATGGTGTTGATCGCCGCCGAAATGCTGGCGCAGAACCCGGGCTTGGGTAAGTTCGTCTGGGATGAATTCCAGAACGGGAGTTCCGATTCGCTGGGCCGCATCATGGTGGCGGTGCTGACCATCGGTCTGATCGGGTTTCTATTGGATTGGATGATGTTGACGCTGCAGAAGGTCTTGTCCCATGACAAGAGCGCCGGTCGCTAATAAATCGAGGTGAGACGTATGTCGGTTGTACACGCACTAAAACGAGACGAAGCGCTGTTTGAAGCCCAGGATGTCCAACGGCGGGAGCACCATCGCCCCGCCTTTTTGGATCTGAGTGGGATCTGCATCGAGTTTGCCACCAAGAAAGGGCCTTTCAAGGCTTTGGATAACGTCAACTTAAAGATCGATAAGGGCGAATACATTTCCATTATCGGCCACTCCGGCTGCGGTAAATCCACTGTACTGAATATTGTCGCGGGCCTGTATCAGGCCACCCGCGGCGGCGTGATTCTCAACGGGCGTGAAGTCAACGAGCCGGGCCCGGATCGCGCCGTGGTGTTTCAGAACCATTCTTTATTGCCGTGGCTGAGCTGTTATCAAAACGTGGAACTGGCGGTCAAGGCCGTCTTTAAAAAGAAAAAGACCCGACCGCAGATGAAGGAATGGATTGAGCATAACCTCAAGCTGGTGCACATGGATCACGCCATGCACAAGTATCCCGCCGAAATATCCGGCGGTATGAAACAGCGTGTCGGGATTGCCCGGGCGCTGGCGATGGAACCGACGGTATTGCTCATGGATGAGCCTTTCGGTGCCCTGGACGCCCTGACCCGCGCCCATCTGCAGGACTCGGTGATGGAGATCCAGGCCGATCTCAACAACACGGTGATTATGATCACCCATGATGTGGACGAGGCGGTGCTGCTGTCGGACAAGATCGTTATGATGACCAACGGGCCAGCGGCCACCATCGGCGAGGTGCTGCATGTTGAGCTTGATCGTCCGCGCAATCGCTTGGCCTTGGCGGGCGATGCCAAGTACAATGAGTATCGCTCCGAAGTGCTGAAGTTCCTCTACGAGCGCCAACGCCGTCCGGACGAGCGTTAGGCCGCATTTCTCACCGGGCAGTCAACGGCTGAAATGTATGTGATTGAAACGAATGAAGGGCTATCGAGCATGTTGATCGATCAGACAATGACATACCGTTCCCGCCCCCGGCCGATCACGGGTCAGGCGGGTGCACGCACCCCTAAGCTGGCGTCTCACTCAAGGTATAGCCACCACGATGCCTTGTTCCCTAAAGGGCACAAGCGCGCCGGCCCGGCGCCTACCCACGCGATGCCGGTGAGAAATGCGGGCTAGCCCATGAGTAAGCCCGCAAGCCTGGCGATCGGTGAGGCGGCGACATCGGCAGCGGGCGCGCTCGCCGATCCTGCTGCGGCGGCGGCCCGTTATCTACAACAGTTGAATACCCTGATACTGGCGCGTCATGTCACCTTGTTGATGATCGAGGCGCAAAAACATCGCGGTGCGAGCCTGGCGGTGTTGGCGGGCAATCGAGAGTTCATGCCCAGGGTAGTGCAGAGCCAGCAGGTGATCCGGCGCTATCTGGCGGTGATCGACCATCTCAATCGCCACAGCGGCAAACTGATCGCCGATGCCCACATGCGAACGCTCAAACGCGACTGGCTGGCGCTGATCGAACATTGGCAGACCGACCCGGCCATGACCAATTTCGAATTTCATAACCACTTTATCGACAGCATGATCAAGCATATTTGGCAGCTGGTGGGCGACGCCCGCTTAGCCAGGGCCAGGGTTGAGAGCGGCGGGGCCGCTATGCCAGGCATGTCCAAGTTGGTGTTGAATATCACCCTGAAGCTCATGCCTGAATTGCTGGAGAATATCGCCCGCCTACGTGGCTTGGCGACCCATGTCTGTTCCTTGGGCCATTCGGATACCGAGTTCGATAGCCGCTTTGTCTCTCTGATTCATGCGTTGAATATGAACAAGGAAAAGATGCGTATCGTGTGTCGGGCCCTGCAGCACGATACCTTGCGCGCCGTGCCCTCCCTGCCCGAGATCCTGCTGCACGATCATAAGCTCGATCAACTGCAGCAAACGGTCACTCGTAATATCAGCGGCGCCGCTTCAATTCAACTCAACAGCAAAGAGCTGTTCGATTTCGCCAGCGATATCATCGATAGCTATTCGCAGGTCATCCATGACGGTATCAGCTTCTTCCGCCGTCGCATCGAACGGGAGCTGGGCGGCGTCTAGCGCGGCGGCCCTGAGACAGCCCCGCTTGAGTTCGCCTTGTCGCCGGCAATGGATCGGCCATAATCCAGTCACTCGGTTTGAGCGCGGCCCGTGCTTGCGTGCCATGCCATTTTCGCACGCACCCTCATGATGCGCTGTACCTCGATAACGTTCCAATTTGGTTCGTCATGGCGTTCCATAGTGGGGCGTGTTTCGAGGTAACAACAATTAAATCAGTTGCTTGCGTATTTTTCTGTTTCTGGCACAGCCTTTGCTCCACTCAAACCATGAGACTAATTTGTTGAGTTGGAGCGCGCGATGAAAGAGAAGTTGGTATTGGTCGGTAACGGCATGGCGGGTGTGCGCACCCTTGAAGAGCTGCTCAAGATTGCGCCGGACAGGTATGACATCACCGTATTTGGGGCCGAGCCTTACGGCAATTACAATCGAATATTGTTATCGCCGGTGTTGGCGGCGGAAAAGGGCATCGATGACATTATGCTCAATACCGTCGCGTGGTATGAAGACAACAACATCACCTTGCATGTCGGCACGACGGTCGTCGATGTGGATCGGCGCCGGCGCACAGTGATCGCCGCTGACGGGACTGAAGCGTCATACGATCGTTTGTTGTTGGCGACGGGCTCCAATCCGTTCATTATCCCCGTGCCCGGCCATGAGCTTCCCGGTGTCATTGGTTTTCGTGACATCACGGACGTGGACACCATGCTGGACAGCGCCAAGCGCCATACTCATGCCGTTGTCATTGGCGGCGGGCTGTTGGGCTTGGAGGCCGCCAATGGTCTCAAGCTGCAGGGCATGAATGTCACC
Source organism: Candidatus Tenderia electrophaga (assembly GCA_001447805.1). Taxonomy (NCBI): domain Bacteria; kingdom Pseudomonadati; phylum Pseudomonadota; class Gammaproteobacteria; order Tenderiales (SeqCode); family Tenderiaceae (SeqCode); genus Tenderia (SeqCode); species Tenderia electrophaga (SeqCode). Next base: position 2,601,656 of record CP013099.1, on the reverse strand, counting down.
GTGGTGCACTTGACCGAGACCTTAATGGAGCGTCAGCTCGACGAGGTCGCCGCCGGGATGCTGCAGCGGTCTTTGGAAGCGAAGGGCTTGCAGTTTTTGATGGCCACCCAGACGGAGGCGATTCTCGGCGACGAGCACGTCAAGGGCGTACGCTTCAAAGGCGGTCTGGAGGTCGCCGCCGATTTGGTGGTGATGGCGGCGGGTATCCGTCCCAATATTGAGCTGGCGAAAAAGATCGGCCTGCATTGCGAGCGTGGGATCGTGGTCAATGACACCCTGCAGACCTTCGATCCGAAGATCTATGCCGTGGGTGAATGTGTGCAGCATCGCGGCCATAGCTATGGTCTGGTGGCGCCCTTGTTCGAGCAAGCCAAGGTGTGTGCCAATCATCTGGCCTGTTACGGCATCGGCCGCTACGAAGGCTCGGTCACCTCGACCAAGCTCAAGGTGACTGGTGTGGATCTGTTTTCCGCCGGTGACTTTTTGGGTGACGATAGCACCGAAGCATTGGTGATGAAGGATGCCGCGCGCGGCGTCTATAAAAAGATCGTGCTCAAGGACAACAAGATTCACGGCGCGGTCATGTACGGTGATACTGTGGACGGCGCCTGGTACTTTCAGCTGCTGCGTGACGGCACCGACGTCTCAGACTTCCGCGACACCTTAATGTTCGGCCAGGCCCATCTGGGCGATTCAGGCCATGGCGGTCAGAACGCCGCGTCGGCCATGAGTGATGATATGGAAGTGTGCGGTTGTAACGGCGTGTGCAAGGGCGAAGTGGTCAAGGCCATCACCGGCAAGGGTTTGTTCACCTTGGAAGAAGTGCGCAGTCACACCAAGGCCTCGGCCTCGTGTGGTTCCTGTACCGGCCTGGTGGAACAAATCCTCGCGTCGACCGTGGGCGATTATTCCGAGACGCCTAAGAAAAAGCCCGTGTGTGGCTGCACCGACTTCACTCATGATGAGGTGCGTCATGCCATTGAAGATAATAAACTCACCTCCATCCAGGCGGTGCGCGAATTTTTGGAATGGAAAAATCCAGACGGCTGCGCCTCGTGCCGCCCGGCGCTGAATTTCTATGTGCTGGCGGCCTGGCCTCGCGAGGCTAAGGACGATCCCCAGTCGCGTTTCATCAACGAGCGTGTCCACGCCAATATCCAGAAAGACGGCACCTACTCCGTGGTGCCGCGCATGTGGGGCGGTGTGACCACGCCCAAGGAACTGCGCGCCCTGGCCGATGCGGCGGAAAAATACAACGCCAAGACAGTGAAGGTCACCGGCGGTCAACGTATCGATCTGTTCGGCATCAAGAAGGAAGACCTGCCCGCCATCTGGAGCGATCTCAACCAGGCCGGAATGGTTTCGGGCCATGCCTATGGCAAGTCGCTGCGCACGGTGAAAACCTGTGTCGGTTCGGAGTGGTGCCGTTTCGGCACCCAGGATTCCACCGGCCTGGGCATTAAGCTGGAGAAGATGACCTGGGGATCGTGGACGCCGCATAAGTTCAAAATGGCGGTGTCAGGTTGCCCGCGTAATTGCGCCGAGGCGACCATCAAGGATTTCGGTGTCGTGTGTGTCGACTCTGGTTATGAACTGCATGTGGGCGGCAATGGCGGTATCCATGTGCGCGCCACCGAACTGCTGTGCAAAGTCGCCACGGAAGACGAGGCTATGGAATACAGCGCCGCCTTTATGCAGCTTTATCGCGAACAGGCCCATTACTTGGAGCGTACCGCGCCGTGGATCGAGCGTGTCGGGCTGAGTTACGTCAAGCAGAAAGTGGCGGAGGACGAGGTCGGGCGCAAGGCATTGCAGCAGCGCTTCCTCGAATCCCAGGAGGTGTTTCAATACGATCCCTGGGCCAAGGAGGCGGAAGATCCGCAAACGCGCAAGGCCTATATTCCGATCAAGAAGGTGGGTTAGCCACAGTGCGACGGCGTAAGTATTTTGATGAAGGTTGATGAGATGAGTGAATGGATTGAAATCGGGGCGCTTGAAGAGATACCCAAATTGGGCTCCCGGGTCGTGGCGCGTGCCGGCGGTGACATCGCCCTGTTCCGCGCCGCCGACGACACGGTGTTCGCCTTGCGCGATAAGTGTCCGCATAAGGGCGGGCCTTTGTCTCAGGGCATTGTGCACGGTAATAGCGTGACCTGTCCCTTGCACAATTGGCGCATCGATCTGGCCAGCGGCGAGGCCCAGGCACCGGATGAAGGTTGTAGCGGCAAATATGCGGTGATGGTAGAAAACGGGGTGGTCTATCTGGCCCTGTAGTCCATGAACAACACGACTCAAACCACCTGCCCTTACTGCGGTGTCGGTTGCGGCGTGTTGGCCACGCCCAACGACGCTAGCGTGGCGATCGCCGGCGATACCCGGCATCCCGCTAATTTTGGTCGGCTCTGTTCCAAGGGTGCGAGCCTGGGTCAGACTGTCGATCTGGATCAGCGTCTGCTTTATCCCGAAGTACACGGCCGTCGCAGTGATTGGGACACGGCCTTGAACACCGTGGCCGACGGGTTCAAACGCATTGTTGCCGAACACGGCCCGGATGCCGTGGCCATGTATGTCTCGGGTCAATTGCTGACCGAAGACTATTACTGCGCCAACAAACTGATGAAGGGCTACATCGGCAGCGCCAACATCGACACCAATTCGCGCCTGTGTATGTCATCATCGGTGGCGGGCCATAAGCGCGCTTTCGGTGCGGATAGCGTGCCTTGCAGTTATGAGGACCTGGAACGGGCTAAGCTGATTGTGTTGGTCGGCTCCAATACTGCCTGGTGTCACCCGGTCTTGTATCAGCGCATGGTGCAGGCCAAGCAAGACAATCCGGACCTGCAGATCATTGTCATCGATCCGCGCAAAACAGCCACTTGCGATCTGGCCGATCTGCATCTGCCCTTGCGGCCGGGCAGTGATGCGATCCTTTTCAATGGTCTGCTGGCGCACTTGAACCGTGTGGGCGAGACCAATGAGTTGTTTGTCGGCAATTTTACCAGCGGCCACGAGGTGGCGCTGGCGGCTGCACGGGACGGCGCTGGCTCGCTTGAAACAGTGGCGCAGGCGTGTGGTTTGCCGCCGCAGGATGTGGCCGAATTCTATCGTCTGTTCGCCCGCACCGAGCGCGTCATCAGCGTCTACTCACAGGGAATTAATCAATCTTCCAGTGGCACGGACAAGGTCAATGCCATTATCAATTGCCATCTGCTCACCGGACGTATCGGCCGTCCCGGCATGGGGCCGTTTTCGTTTACCGGCCAGCCCAATGCCATGGGCGGTCGCGAGGTGGGCGGCCTGGCCAATATGTTGGCGGCGCACATGGATATCGATAATGCCGAGCATCGCCGGCTGGTGCAGGGATTCTGGCAGTCACCACGGATCGCCGATCATCAGGGATTAAAGGCGGTAGACCTGTTTAACGCCATAGACGCGGGTAAGGTCAAGGCGGTTTGGATTATGGCGACCAATCCGGTGGTGAGTATGCCGGATGCCGACCGCGTTAAAGCGGCCCTGCAAAAATGCGAACTGGTGGTGGTCTCCGATATCATGTGCGAGACCGACACCACCGCGCTGGCCCACGTGCTGCTGCCGGCTTTGGGTTGGGGTGAAAAGGACGGCACGGTGACCAATTCGGAACGACGCATTTCGCGCCAGCGCGCTTTTTTGCCGCCGCCCGGTGAGGCCAAGGCCGATTGGTGGATGATCGCCGAAGTGGGTAAACGCATGGGCTTTGACCGGGCCTTTGACTATGGCTCGGCCACGGATATCTTTCGCGAGCATGCGGCTCTCTCCGGTCATGGCAATGACGGTCGGCGTGATTTCGATATCGCTGAACTGAGCAAACTCAGCGATGCGGATTACGAGTCGCTGGCGCCCATCCAATGGCCGGTTGTGAACGGCGCCGGCAAGGCGCGTATGTTCGGCGATGGGCGGTTTTTCACGCCGGACGGTCGGGCCCGCCTTTTGGCCATCGAACCGCGACCGCCTGAGCATAGCCCCAGTGATGACTTTCCCCTGAGCTTGAATACCGGTCGGGTGCGTGATCAATGGCATACCATGACGCGCACCGGCAAGGCGCCGCGCCTGAGCGAGCACTCGCCTGAGCCCTATGTGGAGATTCATCCCTACGATGCCAAGGAAGCAGCTGTCAGCGAGGGCGCCCTGGCCCGGGTGTTCAGCCGTTGGGGCGAGGTGATTGTACGTGTCAAACTGAGTGAAGATCAGCAACGCGGCAGTGTATTCGTTCCTATGCATTGGAACGACCAGTTTGCCTCGCATGCCCGTGTCGATGCGGTGGTCAACCCGGTCGTCGATCCGATTTCCGGACAACCGGAATCAAAGCAGACACCGGTACGCGTGGCGGCCTACCGGCCAGCCTGGCACGGCTTCTTACTGAGTCGCCGGCGTCTGAAAATGACGGGCCTTGCTTATTGGAGCCGCGCCAGCGGGAACGGATTTTATCGTTATGAAATCGCCGGTGAGCAGACCGAGGGCGATTGGCCGGCTTGGGCGCGCGAGCTGCTATGTGATTCGGATAGCAAGGTGAATTGGGTTGAATATCTGGATGCCCGCGCACATCAGTATCGCGCCGTGCGGATGGTAGGGCGGCAGGTGGAGAGTTGCGTGTTTACCGCGCCCGGCCACGAATTGCCGTCACGCAGCTGGTTAGCCGGACTGTTTGCTAAAGACGTTTTGACCGATGCGGAGCACAGCGGCTTGTTGTTGGGCAAGCCGCCGGTGGGTCAGGAGGATGTGGGCCGAGTAGTGTGTGCCTGCTTTTCCGTCGGCATTAACAGCATAAGCACGGCGATTAAAGCGCAGAACTTGTGCAGCGCCGAGGAGATCGGTGCGGTATTGAAAGCGGGTACTAATTGCGGTTCCTGCGTGCCTGAGTTGAAGCGCCTGCTGGCCGCCGGAACTGAAGACGCCAGTTAAGATACCTTCCAGGCGGCGGCCCGCTGCGGATGGCCAAACAGAAACCCCTGCATCACGTTGCAGCCATGTGCCACCAGGAAATCACGTGCCTCGGTGGTCTCCACGCCTTCGGCCACGAGTTCGATGTTGAGCGTTTGTGCCAGCTTGATAATGGCGATGACGATGGCCTCGCTTTCACTGTCGTGCCCCAGCTCATGCACGAAGGAGCGGTCGATCTTGAGGCGGTCGATGGCGAGTCGTTTCAAGTAGGACAGGCTGGAATAGCCGGTGCCGAAGTCATCGATGGCGATCTTGATGCCCATGGCACGCAGCTCGTGCAGTTCTTTTTCTTTTTCACTGCGGTGATGCAGCAGTGTGGACTCGGTCAGTTCCAGTTCCAAGCACTCGGCGCGGGCGCCGGTCTGTTCCAGAACCTTTTGCACGCGGGTGGCGAAGCTGCCGTCCCAGAACTGGCGCGCTGAGACATTCACTGCGATACGAAAACTGGACATGCCCGCGTGCTGCCAGGCCAAGCTCTGCAGGCAGGCCTGGCGCAGCACTATCTCGCCCAGCTGCACGATCAGTCCGCTCTCTTCGGCGATGGGGATGAATTCCGTCGGTGGGATCGGGCCGCGATCATCATGCCGCCACCGTACCAGCGCTTCGAAGCCGGTCACCCGTTCCTGGCGCACGTCGTACTGGGGCTGAAACTCCAGTTCCAAGGCGTCGCGCTCAATGGCCTGGCGCAGACCGTGCTCCAAATCGAGACGCTCCAACACCTGCTCGTGCATGCTGCCGGTGTAGAACTGGAAGTTGTTCCGGCCGACGGCCTTGGCGTGATACATGGCGGTGTCGGCACTGCGGATGAGGGCGTTTTCATCGGCAGCGTCCTGCGGATATATACTGATGCCGATGCTGGGCGATGTGCGCAATTCCTGACCGTTGATGTGGTAAGGCTCGGCGATGGCGCTGACGACCTTTTCGGCGACCCGGGCGGCGTCCTCTTCGTGGCCGATGTCGGACAGCAGCACCAGGAATTCGTCGCCGCCCATGCGCGCCACCGTGTCGCTGTCACGCACCAGCGATTGGAGGCGTTCGGCGACCTTGCACAGCATGGTGTCGCCCACTTCGTGCCCCAGGGTGTCGTTGATGAGTTTGAAACCGTCGAGATCGATAAACAGTACCGCGACCATGCGGCCGGAACGACGCACCTGATGAATCGCGTGACGAATCCGGTCCCCCAGCAGGGTGCGATTGGCCAGGCCGGTGAGCGCATCGTGGTGGGCCAAATGGTAAATGCGTTGCTCGGCGGCCTTGCGTTCGCTGATGTCGGAGAAGATGGCCATGTGGTTGGTCAGCTCTCCGGTGTCGTCGCGGATGGCATTGATGGTGATCCACTTCGGATAGACGACACCGTCTTTGCGGCGCTCCCAGATCTCGCCCTGCCAACGACCTTCTGCATTGATATGGCGCCACATATCTTGGTAAAAGTGGCTGTCATGACGGCCGGATTTGAGGATGCGCGGGTTTTTTCCAATCACCTCAGTGCGCTGGTAACCGGTAAGCTTTTCAAAGGCGTTATTGACCGAGAGGATGTTGTTGTCGCGGTCGGTAATGACGATGCCTTCGCTGCTGTTTTCGAAAACGGTGGCGGCGAGTTTCAAATCCCCTTCCATTTGGCGTCGTTCTTCAATCTCTTTTTGCAGGGCGAGGTTTGATTTGTGGATACGGCGGTCGGCTTCGCTCAGGGCATTGGTGAGGGTGCCGTACTCGTCCTCGCGCGCCGCCAGTGCCGGCAGGGAAAACCGGCCGCTACCCAGTTGTGGAAGATTCCTGATAATGGAAATCAGAGGGTAGGTAATCCAGCGTACTATCAGCAATCCCAGCAGCATGGCGGCGCCGATGGCGGCCAGCGAGCGCAGTAAGAACAGGCCGATGATCTCGCGCTGCTGGGCGTTGAGCGGTGCCAGGCTGTATTCATTGATGACCGCGCCGAGGCGTTGTCCCTGCCAGTCGATCGGGGCATACGCCAGCAGGGTGGCGTTGTTTGTGTCAATTTCGGCGAAGGGCTGATCTCGGTCGTGCACCAGTTGCGTGGCACTCGCGATGCCTTGCGGCAGCGGGCCTTGGTATTCGCGTCCCGGTTTGACTTGATCGGCGCCGGTGCGCGCCAAGACGCCGCCGTCGGCATCGAGTACGACAATGGTGGTTAAGTGCAACAAGGTATTGTCATTGTAGTTTTGTTCGGATTTGATGATGCGCCTGATCATGTCCGAAACGGCGTCGATATCCCCGTTGAGGACATCCTCCGAACTGCCGGCGGCGAAGGTGATACTGCCGCGCACGGTCTCAGCCAACGCGGTGGACTTGAGGCGCTTGTCCCACTCGTCATATTCGAAATAGGCCACCGCCATGATAAAAATCAGCAAGGGCAGCAACAGCACCAACACCAACTGCCGTCTGACCGAGTTCCTGGCCCAGGTGCTTAACGGAAAAGCGCGCATCTGCGTTCCGTGTCGTCAAATCGTAGGGAGGCAACGCGACTCAATAAGCATGCCGGCGTGGGGGGCAGGGAACGGCTCATAATGCGTGGCTACGAATGGGACGTCGGCCGCCTGCCAGGCGCACACCGGGTTGAAAGCGGGTTGAACGGGACGATGCCCACAAGGGCTTATGCAGCCGCCGGACCGTGAAATAAACCATTCCTACTCCTGCTGGATGATGCGGTTCCAAGTCCATATTAGAATATAAAACAAACCTTATAGTAAATAACTATATTTATATAAATGAAATTGGGGGCGCTATTTCACCCTGGCAAGGCATTCTGCCGGCCGGTGTTAGTGCCCATACCATTATAAAAACACTGATAAGAGCCGCCCACTTATCAGGCGCCTGTATTACTCAAGTTCTCGGCCGATTCACCGATAGCTGAATTACGTTTACACCTAATTAACGAATGTTTACCGGAGCCGAGGGCGTTATGCGGATCAATATTTCTACCAAAATCGGGGGCGCCGTGCTTGGACTGGGGGCGATGCTGCTTGTCAGCGGTGGGGCCGGCTATTTCGCCGCCAGCAAGCTTTCGGACGGGCTTGACTACGTAACCACTGTCGCCTGGGACGCCGCCGACGGCTCCATGGAGGGGACGATCGCCCTGCAGGATCAGATCATCGCCATTAACGCCTTTGCCCAGGAAACCGATCCGGGCAGGATGAAACAGCTCAAACAACGCATTGAAGAGGGCGTTGTCACCGAGAAGGAAGCGATTTCCCGTATGGTGGAGACTGGCTTGTTTGATGAGAAAACGCTGGCCGAGTTCACCCGTGTGCGAAAAGAATTCGCGAGTTCACGCAACGATCTGATAGAGGCGGTGGAAGAAGTGCGCGTAGTCTCGAACGGCGATACCATTCGTGCCATGTACGCCGCCCAGCAGGATCTGGCTCAATCAGTCGAGGTCTTGCTCGGTTCACTGGCCAAGATGGAAGCGCTGGGCGACGGCAAAGTGGAAAATTATCACACCGAACTTGAGACCGTGAAGACCGTGTCTTTCAGCGTATTGACCACCACCGTGGTGGTGGGTGTGGTCTTGGCGATACTCGCCTTTTTCATGATTGTCACCACCGTTATCCGGCCGATTAAACGGATCGCCACCAGTTTTATTGAAATCGCCGAAGGCGAGGGTGATTTGACCATTAGCCTACCGGAAAAAGGGAACGATGAGATTACCGCGGTTTCGCGCGGCTTCAATCTGTTCGTGACCAAGACTCGCCAGACCATTCAGGATGTGGTCGCTGCATCTACCCAGATCAATACCTCGATCCAGGCGCTCTCGGCGATCAATACCCAGACCAATAACGCCTTGGGCCGGCAGCAGCAAGAGACCGACCAGGTGGCTACGGCCATGAACGAGATGGTTGCCACGGTGCAAGAGGTGGCGCGCAATGTCAGCGACGCCGCCCATGCCGCGAACCAGGCCAACGAGGAGTCCAACAGCGGTCAGGAGACGGTCAACGCCGCCATCAATAAGATCGAACGCCTGGCCAACGAGGTACAGCAGGCGGCCGAGGTATTGCACCGTGTCGAAGAGGACAGCCAGAAAGTCGGTACCGTGTTGGATGTGATCAAGGACATCGCCGAGCAGACCAATCTGTTGGCGCTGAATGCGGCCATCGAGGCGGCCCGCGCCGGTGAACAGGGCCGCGGCTTCGCCGTCGTGGCCGACGAGGTCCGTACCCTGGCGGGACGCACCCAGCAGTCCACCGAAGAGATCCAAAAGATGATCGAGAATCTGCAGTCCGGTACCCGTGAGGCGGTGGATGTGATGGAGCGCGGTCAGCGGATGACCGGCGAGACCGTGGATCAGGCCAATAAGGCCGGTGAGGCGCTGCAGGCCATCGCCGCCGCCGTGGCTACCATTACCAACATGACCACCCAGGTGGCCAGCGCCGCCGAAGAACAGAACGCCGTGGCCGAGGAGATCAACTCCAATATCGTCAATATCAGTAATCTGGCCAACGAGACCACCGAAGGCGCCCAGCACTCCAGCTCCGCTGCCGACCAAATGGCGCAACTGGCCGATCAGCTGCAGCAGGCGGTGGCCCGTTTCAAAATCTAACGTCTAGTCAGGGCCGCTGTGCGGCGGCTAGATGCACAACAACGGCGCTGCGGCGCCGTTTTTGTTTGCGCCGCGCATCCGATAAAATGGCCCAACACGAAACTATTATTAATTAAGGAGCGGGGAATGAGGTTCGATGTATTCAATGGCGATGCCGACGGCTTGTGCGCAGTGCAGCAATTTCGTCTCGCCTTTCCCGGCGATAGCCAGTTGGTGACCGGGGTAAAACGTGATATCGCCCTGCTGCAAAAGGTGGATGCCGCCGCGGGCGACCAGGTCAATGTGTTCGATATCTCCTTGGATAAAAACCGTGAGCCGCTGCAGGCCTTATTGGCGAAGGGCGTGCAGGTGAAATACTTCGACCATCACTTCGCCGGCGATATTCCGGCGTCGGACACGCTCGATGCCCACATCGATACCGCCGCGGACGCCTGCACTGCCCTGATTGTGGATCGCCTGCTCGAGGGGAAGTATCGTGCCTGGGCGGTGGTCGGCGCCTTTGGCGACAATTTCGATGCCAGTGCCCGCCAGGCGGCTACGACGCTGGATTTGAACGACGCGCAGTTAGCCTTGCTACGTGACCTGGGCGTTTATCTCAACTACAACGGTTACGGCGCGACCGTGGCGGACCTCCATTTCGATCCGGCCGAGCTCGCCGCGCGTATGCACGCCTATGCCGACCCCTTGCAGTTCATCGAACAGGCGCCTGAGGTGTTTGCTACCCTGCGTCAGGGATCAGTGGAGGATATCGCCAAGGCCGAAGCCACTCGGCCTGAGATCGAAACAGACAAGCTTGCCGTCTACGTGTTTCCCGCCGAACCGTGGGCGCGGCGCGTCTCGGGGGTTTTCAGTAACCAGTTGGCGACGGCCCATCCCGAGCGCGCCCATGCCCTACTGACCGGACTGCCCCAGGGCGGTTATGTGGTCAGTGTGCGCGCGCCGCTGAATGACAAGCGCGGCGCCGATGATTTGTGCCGGCAGTTTCCCAGCGGCGGCGGACGCAAGGCCGCCGCGGGCATCAATGAACTACCCGCCGCCAAGTACGATGAATTTGTTGCCGCCTTCAAATCAATCTATGCTTAATGGCGATAGGTTTACATATTGAGAGGGCCGTTCATGTCGATACATTATTCCCATATTCTGCTGGCCACCGATTTGTTGGACGATGCCGGCGCGGTGGCCGATAAGGCCAAATACCTCGCCGATTTGGATCAGGCCAAGTTGAGCGCCATTCACGTGGTGGAGAGTCTGCCGTTGTACTTCGGGAATGAGCTGGTGTTGCCCGAGACGCAGGAGATCGAACGTCAACTGGTGGCGCGGGGTGAAAAGCGTATGGCGGAGATGTGCGAGCGGCTCGGTATTGCGGCATCGGCAGGACATGTGGAACTGGGCGTCACCAAACAGACGATTATTGATTTTGCCGAGCACGAGGGCGTGGACCTGATCGTCATCGGCAGTCACAGTCGGCGCGGCTTGGCGCACTTGCTCGGGTCTACGGCGCGTGGGGTGGTGAACTCGGCCAAATGCGATGTATTGGCTGTGCGGGTCGAGACGGATTGATCGGTTGGGATAAAACAGCCGGGATTTAACCAAGCAGGCCGTCCGGAAATTTCATTCCGGACGGCTTTTTTTGATTCACCGTTCCAGATATTGCAGCTTGTCTTCCACGCCGTTCCAGTCGTCGGCATCGGCCGGGGCGTCCTTCTGTTCCGCCAGTACCGGCCATTGCTCGGACAGCTCGGCGTTGAGGGCGATGAACGCCTGCTGATCGTCCGGCACGTCGTCCTCGGCGAAAATGGCGTTGGCGGGGCACTCGGGCTCGCACAGGGTGCAGTCGATACATTCTTCCGGATCGATGACCAGGAAGTTGGGGCCTTCATGAAAACAGTCCACCGGGCAGACGTCGACACAGTCGGTGTATTTGCACTTGATGCAATTTTCGGTTACGACAAAAGTCATAATTTCTTCCTTGTTTTCCCTACTTCGGTTAGCGCCCTATTATACGTCGCTCTGAATTGTTGGCCAGCGTGACGGATTATATCAGCTGTTTTAGCTGGTACAGCGCCTCCAGGGCCTGGCGCGGCGTCAGGTTGTCCGGATCGATCTCGGTAAGTTTGTCGGCCACGGGATGGGGGCGTGTTTCGAACAGGCCGAGCTGCGGTTCGGGACGGGCATTGACCGGGGCTGTGTTGACGGTGCTGTCTTCGAGTTGCATAAGGCGCGCCTTGGCGGCCTCGATCACCGGTCGCGGCACGCCCGCCAGGGCCGCCACCTGCAGGCCATAGCTCTGGTTGGCCGGGCCCTCTTTGACGGCATGCATGAAGACGATGCTGTCGTCGTGCTCCACCGCGTCGAGGTGGACGTTGACCACATTGTCGTGGTGCTCGGGCAGGGTGGTGAGTTCGAAGTAGTGGGTGGCGAACAGGGTAAAGGCGCCCACCTTGTCGGCCAGGTATTCGGCGCAGGCCCAGGCCAGCGACAGGCCGTCGAAGGTGCTGGTGCCGCGGCCGATCTCGTCCATCAAGATCAGGCTCTGCGCGCTGGCGTTGTGGAGAATATTGGCGGTTTCGGTCATCTCCACCATGAAGGTGGAGCGGCCGCCGGCTAGGTCGTCGGAGGCGCCGATGCGGGTGAAGATGCGGTCGATGGGGCCGATCACCGCCCGCTGCGCCGGCACGTAGCTGCCGATGTGGGCCAGCAGGGTGATGAGGGCGGTCTGGCGCATGTAGGTGGATTTGCCGCCCATGTTGGGGCCGGTGATGATCAGCATGCGCCGCTGCGGATCTAGGTGGGTATCGTTGGGGACAAAGGGGGCCTCCAGGTTCTGCTCCACCACCGGGTGGCGGCCGCCGTGGATCTCCAGGCAGGGTTGCTCGATCAGTTCCGGCTTGCTCAGATTGAGGCTGTCGGCGCGTTCGGCCAGGTTGGCCAGCACATCCAGCTCGGCCAGGGCGGCGGCACTGGTCTGCAGGGCGCCCAGGTGGGGGATGAGATCCTCCAGCAATTGATCGTAAAGCGCCTTCTCGCGCGCCAGGGCGCGTTCCTTGGCGCTCAGCACCTTGTCCTCGAAGCCCTTCAGCTCGGGGGTGATGTAGCGCTCCACACCTTTCAGGGTCTGGCGCCGGACATAGTCGGCCGGAACCTTGTCGGACTGGCTTTTGCTGACCTCGATGTAGTAGCCGTGTACCCGGTTGTAGGCCACTTTCAGAGTGGCGATGCCGCTGCGTTCCCGTTCTCTTGCTTCCAGATCGATGAGAAATTGGCCGGCGTTGTCGCTCAGGCCGCGCAGTTCGTCCAGCTCGGGGTCGTAGCCGGGGGCGATGACGCCGCCGTCGCGGATCACTACCGGCGGGTTGTCGATGACGGCGCGCTGCAGCAGTTGACTCAGTTCGGGGTAGTCGCCCAGGCGGGTGAGGGTCTCTTGCAGCAAGGGTGAGTCCAGTTGCGCGACACTGGCGCGCACCTCGGGCAGCAGGGCCAGGGTGTCGCGCAGCTGGGCCAGGTCGCGCGGGCGGGCCGATTTCAGGCCGATGCGGGCCAGGATGCGCTCTATGTCGCTGATGCCGCGCAGCACTTCGCGCGGGGGGTCGAATCTTTGGTTTTCTAGTAGTGTTTCAACGGCTTGTAGCCGATTGTTCAACAGGTTTCGATCGCGCAGCGGGCGGTTGAGCCAGCGCCGCAGCAGGCGGCTGCCCATGGCCGTAGTGCTGCAATCGAGTACGTCCAGCAGGGTATTGTCGCGGCCGCCCATGAGGTTGGCTTCAAGTTCCAGGTTACGGCGGCTGGCGGCGTCCAGCACCACGCTGTCTTCGTGCCGTTCGACGCGGATGCTGTGAATGTGGGGCAGGTTGGCGCGCTGGGTGTCGAGGGCGTACTGCAGCAGGCAGCCGGCGGCGCAGACGGCGCTGCTCATGGTCTCGCAGCCGAAGCCCTGCAGGTCCTGGGTGCCGGTCTGTTCGGTGAGCAGGCGGGTGGCGGTGTCTTGTTCAAAATACCAGGGCGGCTGCTGGCGCACGGCATAGCGCTCTTCCAGCTTGAGCAGGCGGGCCAGCGCTTCGGAGAGCAACAGCTCGGCCGGTTTGAGGCGCTCCAGTTCATCCTTGACGGTCTCAACAGCGTCCACCTCCATGACCGTGATGCGGCCCGCGCTGAGGTCCAGGGTGGCGAGGCCGAACTGATTGTCCAGCCGGTGCACGGCACACAGCAGGTTGTCTTGGCGTTCATTGAGCAGGGCCTCGTCGGTGACCGTGCCGGGGGTGATAATGCGCACGACCTTGCGCTCCACCGGGCCTTTGGCCTTGGCCGGGTCGCCGATCTGTTCGGCGATGGCCACCGATTCGCCCAGTTTGACCAGCTTGGCCAGGTAGCTCTCGGCGGCGTGGAACGGCACCCCGGCCATGGGGATGGGCTCGCCGGCCGACTGACCGCGGGCGGTGAGGGTGATGTCCAGCAGGCGGGCGGCCTTGCGCGCGTCGTCGTAAAAGAGTTCGTAGAAGTCACCCATGCGATAGAACACCAGCATCTCCGGGTGCTCGGCCTTGATGCGCAAATATTGCTGCATCATTGGCGTATGCTTCCCGTTTATTTCTTTTAAACTCATGCTGTTATACTGTTCATCTAATTGAATTGTAAAGATTTTCTATTATTTTGCCGTCTCTTGCCGTCTCAGCGAATCTCATGGAATATCATCCAATCTCATGAAAAAGTGTAACTTGAAGTGTAACCTGTATTGGAGTAAATTTTTGTTTAGGCCCACAGGTTACACTTTTTCTCAGTGAGTCGCACAAGCTGAAACAAATTCAAGAGGATGCCCATGGGAACAGCACAGAGTACCAAACCTCTATCTTCCAGAACAGTGGAAGTGATGAAGCCGGGAGATAAGATCAAGGCCGATACAGGGGAAAACGCGGGTTTGCGCGTGAAGTGCGGTGCTACCGGGGTGAAAACATTTTCCTATCGTTATACCAGCCCGATCACCTTGAAACTCATTCAGGTCAAAATCGGTAGCTTCCCGGAAACCTCCTTGGCTGAAGCGAGACTAAAACTCCAGGAGCTAAAGCAGCTTCGCCGCCAGGGGCGTTGCCCGGCAACCGAGGCGAGAGAGCAGCAAAGGCAGGAAAAGGAGTTCGTGCTGGCCCAAGAGTGCGAGCGTGCGGAGGCGAAGAAACCGTTCATCGTAGAGGATTTGGTCGAGCTCTATCTGGCTCAATATATCGAAGACAGAAAATCTTCGAATGGGCGGATCATTGCCGGTGCGCGAAAACCAAAAGGTCAGTCTGAGACGCGCAGGACCCTCTATGGCGATGTGATTCCCAAGTTGGGAGACATGCCAGCAGATGCTGTCACGCGAAAAGTCGTGGTGGATATGGTCATGTCCATTGTCCAGCGTGGTGCAAATGTTCAGGCAGGAAACGTATTGAGAGAATTTAGCGCTGCCTACGAATTCGCTATTGGGCTAGGTTATTTTTCGGATGAATTTGCCAATCCGGCACTCCTCGCCAAATCAAGCCTCAGACAGGCCAAGGTGAAACTTACCCATCAACGAGGAAAAAGGGTCCTCTCTGATACCGAGTTGGCGACGTTGCTGAAATGGTTGCCGGGTGCTGACTATACGGCCACACAGAAAAATGTTCTTCGATTTACCCTCTGGACAGGGTGTCGAACCGGAGAGGTCTGCAATGCGGCCTGGAAGGACATTGACTTGGAGAAACAGACCTTTCATATCAGGGAGAGCAAGACCGGAACCGAGCGCTATGTTCAGCTTCCTCGCCAAGCAGTGGAATTTTTGACTGCACTACGTATGACTACAGGTGATTACCTATTTCCCTCCCAGAAGACGAAACTACCCATCCAGCAAAAGCAGCTTACCGAGCAGGCCTGGAGAATGAGGCAGGCTGACACGATGATAAAAATCCCTACATGGACTCCTCATGATCTGCGCAGGAGTGTCAGAACAGGGTTGTCGCGCCTGCAATGCCCCAATGAGGTGGCTGAAGCGGCCCTGGGGCATTCGCGTAAGGGGATTGAGGGAACCTATGACTTGCATCGGTATGAGCCTGAGTGTCGGCACTGGTTGCAAAAGTGGGCGGATCATCTGGACTCGATTATTGGAACTGGTTGAGGCTGCACCCGCTTCTTTCGTTAGATCTGAAACGAAAAACGGACTATTCAATTACCACTTTCGCAATCATTCTCGCATCGATTTCCAGTTGCTCAGCCTGTTGCAGGGCCAGGTCCGAGATCTTCTGCAGCATGGTACGCTCGTCCTCAATGTAGTTGGGCAGAGACAGTAATGTCGGCAGCTGGATTCTGAGCGCTTTGATCATCCGGTTCATCTCACGCACCAGAAGGCGGCGTTCTATGCCACAGCGGTCGGAAAAGTCCGCCCAATCGAAGGCACGGACTTTAGTCATGTCGAACTCGTCACCGATGGCCATGGCAAATTCGTGTTCGATATCCGGGTAGATACACACCGAAACCAGGTCGTAAGCAGGGGCGAGGCGCAGTCCGCCAGGCTCGACCAGAAATGAGATATTTTTGCCATGGGCATCACTATTGCCGATCAGGTATTGCAGGATCGCCCAACGGATCAGCGCCATACGCGTGGCCGCTTGAGACTGGGTGAGCGGCGTGATGGAGAAGAGTCTCTCGAAACTGACGCCGTCCCGAATATTGGCGACATCGCGCCCACTGCCGAAATTGCGTTCATACTTGTGGTTGACGCTGAGATTGAGCACCTGGCAGCTATCCACCGCATGTAAACGCTCGACATGGCGGTTGTGTTTGATGCGGTCGAAACGTTTGACCATCAGTACCGGCTCCGGCACTCGTAGAATCTCTACCTCGGCCGAGGGTATACCGAGCGCGGCAGCCAGCTTCAGGCAAAAGTGCTCATTGGCCACCAGCCTGGAGAGCTTCGGGTTCATCGGCTCCGGTTTGAGGATATGAGTCGAAGCCAGCAGGCCTTCCACCAGGAACAGCTTTCCTTCCTCGTCAACATAGACCGCCAGTTTATCCTGGTAACCGGCGATGGACATGCGTACCCGGCCGTCCCATACATTGAAGGGACGATTGGCTCGGTCATGGATGCGCTCGGAGAGCTCTTCAAAGGTGACCTCACGCACGATCGGTTCAACCCGGGTCGGCAGGGTGCCTTCAGGCAATAGGGCCAGCGCACCTGTACTCTCCTGGCCCAGCCAGCGCAGCAGACCAAACAGGTTGCCTTTTGAGACCGTGTGCGCTGCCGCCGCATCCTCCAGGGCTTTGCCCTCGGGCAGCAGATTCTCAAAGAAGCGGCGTACATTGACCGAGTGCAGTTCATCGGTTTGGTTATCCGGACGCCGAAGTGGGAGGGCGGGGGAGATCGGATAAGCGCCGCTATTCGTCATCCAGGTCTGTTCGTATTCAAAAGAGAAGCGCCCGGTATCGTCGTGATAGCTCAGGGTGCCAACCCGTTGTTCACCAATCCAGGCCGAAAGGCTGTGGGTTGTCATAATGACTGACGCTTGATGGCGGCAATCGCCTGGGGTTGCTCCGATTTTGGTACCGCCAGCAGGGTGAGCCCCAGTTGCCGTGCAACCGCCAGGGCCTTGTCCAGGCCGACGGAACGGCTGCCATTTTCAAGATCCGAGAGCAGCTGAACCGAAACACCGCACAGTGCAGCGGCATCATCGATGCGCAGTTGTTGTTGAGTGCGCAGGCTGCGTACAAACGCGCCAAACGCCTCCGCTGAATCGACGACTGGGGAGGCGGGCAAGGGCGAGGGCGTAATTTTTCCGGCCATAAAGTTTCTCCAATATAAGAAACTATAGGACGATGTTGGGCAAAAAGTCAATAATTACTTAAAAACGAGAAATATATGTGGGAGTGGTGGGTAATGCGCAGTATATTTATTAAATATGAGAAATAAAGGAGGCTGAAACTGGTTATAGGCGATGAATGGAGGTTATTGTCCCAAGTTAACTCCAGCAGGTAATTGGAAGGGGGAATCGCTTAATCAAGAAACTGGCGTTTGCCGCTTTTCAATGAGAACTCTTACTACGGCTTGAAGTTCCTCTGTCGTTTTTCCCGAGGCAAATGCATTTAACATCATATCCACTTCATGGGCCAGCCAGCCGACAGAACGATTACCGAGGCAAACCCCAGGAGGAAATAAGCCTTCACTGATTCGACGATAAAGGGTCGCGTGACTCATCCCGGTTCGATTTAACACCGCTGGTTTTCTTTCAATTCGGAGTGCGTGATGCTCAGGCATCGTGGCTCCCTGAACGCAAGAATAATGGTCAGCGTTGTGCGTCATTCTCTTGTTCACCAATTGTTTCTAAGGGAAATGCCATTCTAGCTAGGCCGATCAGACTTAACTCCCCGATTAACTTCCCCCTAGAGGGTACTTTTCAAAGATATTTCTTGAAAAACGCGACGTGTAACCGGGTGGCTATGCCGGACGCGACCAGGAAAGGTGGCAGCAGGTATCTAGGGTCCATAGGGACAGGCGGGATCAGGTAGACGATCCAGAGAAGCAGGAATGACCATGCCAAGCTGCGTTTGGCGCGATGGTAAATAAAGCCGGACTCACGCTCGCCGCCGGTGCGGCGCAGGTACCAGCCAACAAAGCCATCGGCCATGGCCACGGCCGTGACCAGCGCCAGGAAAGGCAGCGTCAATATCAGCACGCCAATCCGGAGGGCAAACAATTTCAGACCGATCATGGCCGTCTCCAGGGCTGGCCACAGGGTATTCGCGAAATCGTGTACTGTCTCCGGCGTATCAGTGCCAGGCTTAGCCGATTGCCGCAATGTGCCATCAATGCCGGTTGCGACAAACACGTGCTCATAAAACGCCTGAGTGACGTCGACCAGAAAAGCTTCCTGGGCGGGTTGCAGCTCGAGTAGCGCCACCTCTTGCTGAAAGACGTATTCCAGCTGGCGTGCCCCGTTGGGAGACCAGAGGACGAACACGCAGAAGAGGTCCACGATCAGTACAAACAGGGTCAGCAGGAAGAACCACTTGGCCAGCCATAACAAGCCGGTCAGGCGTTGCTGTTCAGCCATGCTCCATTCCATAAAAGGCGAGCCGTTCCCGGCGGATGGCTTCCATGTCTTTTGGCAGTAACGGATCACTCCCGGGCAAGGGCAGTCGCAGTTTGTAGAGCTGACCACCCTCCAGCAGTGCGAAGGCCTGTCCCTTGGGCAGTTGCACCAGGTCGGCCGGTGTGAGCATATCCATCTCCGTTTCGGTGAGCCGATCCTCGTTGCGGGTCGTGAAATCGGTGCTGGTGCCAGGATCATTATTATCGGTGACCTGGGAGGCGGCGAGCTTGGTATAGACGCGCGCCTTGGGGAGCTGATCGGTCAGGGTGCGGGCGGTGATCTCGTTTTTCACCCGCAGCATAATGAGTGTGTTCAGATTGCCAGTGATCTGTCCCGCCTTGGCGCGATCACCGATGCCGGCCTCGATGTCGCTGGCGGTCTGGGTGTAAGCGGTAACCTGGAATCCTGCGCCGCCGGCCTTGTTAAGCAACGGAATGAACTCATTGCCGATGAGTTCATTGAATTCATCGGCATGGATGGTCTTCTTGACGCTGGTGTGGCCGTCGAGCATGGGCAGTCCCTGGGTGTCGCCGTGTTTGTAGAGCTGACCCGCGATCGAGGTCAGATCGGCAAACATGGAATTGCCCACGGCCCCTGCAACCTCGGCATCGGTCAGGGCATCCAGCCCCACATAGACGATGCCTTGTTCGCGGATGACCCGCATCCAGTCCAGGATAGGGCGGCGGTCGGACCCGTCTTTATAATCGGGAGACAGCAGGGCACCGATGCGGCCACTGGTGAGTTTCTCCAGCAGCGGCAGCAGGCTGGCGGTGAGCTTGTCGAAGTAGGTCTTGTCGTATTCGAAGGCGCTGCGCAGGCCGTCGGCGACGGGATCAAACAGATGATTCTCCTTGGCGTAACGGGTGAGGGCGATGGCATGAAACTCACGCCCGCGCAGCGCCATGGGCAGAATTTTCTCGTTGAGGTTGCCCTCGATCCGCTGTACCGCTTGCTTCCAATCCGCCGGTGCTTCCTTGTCCAGCCACAGGTGGAAATAGTCGGTGAGCAGTGGCTCGATATTGGTCACATAGCGGGCGATAGTGTGATAATCGGGGCGGCGGCCGAGACCCACCAGGGCGCGGGCCACGACATTGGTAAAACGCCAGGCGAATTCGCGGAAGGCGGCACTGTTGCCCTCGGAAGGAAGCTGGGTCGCAATGCGCGACGCCACCTCCGTGATCCGTGCAAAGTCTCCGACCGGGTTATAGCGCTCGGAAATATCGGGAAATCCCAGATGGAAGATATGAAACTGGTCCAGCCGTCCCGCCCGCCGGGCCTCGGCGTGCATCCGGCGCAGCAGATCGATATCGCCCTTGGGGTCGAAGCAGATCACCACATCGCCGCGCCGGATATCCTGGGTGACCAGTATCTCCAGCAAGCGCGTCTTGCCTACCCGTGTGGTGCCGAGCACCAGCTTGTGGCCGACCCGCTCACCGATATCCATCCAGATGTCGGTTTCTTCTTCGGTGCCGACGCCGTGGAGCGCGGGTGCTCCGCCGACGGGCGGTAAGGGGCGCAACGGATTCCAGCCGGAATCGCGTCGCGTCAGCCGTGGCAGCCACGACAACAAGGGCGAGCGTTCCAGTCGGATCTCCGTGCGCCTCGCGGCCTGGTAAAGTTTTCCCGGTTGGAGATAACGTTGCGCTTGAGGATGACGAGACTCCACCAGTCGTTGAGTGTGGCGCTGATCCCAGCGAAAGCCCCGTCCCAGAAACAGCTTGTGCCAGGAGACCGGGACCTGGTCGGCATTCAGCACGTAGCGGGGCAGTCGCCGCAAATAACCCTGGTAGCGGCATACCCGCCAACCTTGCCATAAACGCCATCCACCCAAGCCGGCGAATACCAAGGCCGTGACTTGCGCCAGTCCCGGCAGGATAGGAAAGAACGTCGAGGGCGCTGCATACAGCATGGCTGCGCCGGTAATGAAGACGGCACCCGGCAAAAATTCGACGACGGGGCGCAGGCGGTTATCAAAGGCATCCGACATGAACGCTTACTCCGCTGTGCTTGTCCCTGTTTTACCCAGGGCCAGGTGCGGATTGCATTCCGGCAGCATCACACCCTCGAACCGCCGTTCGGGGTCCTCGATGAGGATGCCATTGATGCGGCTTTTGCTGCGCTTGCCGGTAACCTGATAGGTATGAATATTGGTGCCTTGAGCGGTCTTGCGGTGGATCTTGAGTTTCTGAAAACGCTTCTGTACCCGTTGCCAGTTTTCCCGGTCAAAATCCTTGAAGATGCCGGGGCTGACCAGCAGCAGTCCTTCCTCAACGCAATGGAGGCGGGCGCTGGTTGCATTGATCTCGAAACGGTTTTGTTTGAGACCGTCATGAAGCCAGTCCAGAAACGTCTGGCCGGGATCATTTCCGGTTTCGATATCACTTTCTGCTGGCTTCCGAGTGCTGGAAGCCACAGCGTCACCTTCAGTTCGTTGATCTGGATCGGATGGCGTTGGGGCGAAAAATTCGATGGGGTCAAAGCCGCTGGCAGAAGGTGTGTGCGTTACCGGCGTGTCCGATGGAGGAATTTCTTCATCAGGGTGGTGTGGTCCGGAGGCCTTTTCCAATGGTGGTGATTTCAGGGTTGTTGGTTCTGAAACCTCTATATCGCCGGTTTCGATCTCCACCGGCGTGATCGTGCCGGCAAATATTTCGGGCCGGGAGCCAGGGTCAGGCCAAAGTCGCACGGCCGGAAAGCACAGGAACGTAAGGGTATGCGACCAGTCATCAGCGGTTACTATCGCCTTCCAGATGGAGCGATCCCCGTTGGGGATCAGGATGCCGTTTTCCTGAAGCTCGTCGAAGATGCGGTCATTACGGGAGGGGACGCCCGTATGGCCTTCCTGGGTGAGGTGCTCGCGCAGGGTATCGATGCCGCGCTTGCTGACCAGCCACAGCCGCTCGCCGTCGAACCAGGCGGCCGCGCCATTGCGGTTGAGGGGGATCTTGTTTTCCTTCAGCAAGAAGCGCAGCCCGGTGAGCAGACGTTCGTGCAGTGGCTGGCGGGTGCCGGGTAATCGGGTCGTTTCCCTTGCGGCGCCCAGATCCTCTGCCACGGAGAGTCCATCGGCCTGTTGGATAATCTCGCCCAGGATGCCGGCCTCTTCGAATGTCCCGCCGACCGCTGCCAGCCAGCTGGCCAGCAGGCTGCGGTCGGTGCCGAGCCAGGCCAGGGCGCGCTGTGGTAGAACGAGTTGGGACAACAAGGGTGCTACCCGTTCATGCAGACGGTACTCACGGGTGCGGCGGAAGCGGATGCGGTACCAGCTGTTCGGCGACAGCGGGGAAGTGAGGGCATCCCAGGGGCCGACATCGCATCCGCGATGATCATAGAGTGTGATGTCCTGATCCATCAGCGGTTTGCCGATATCGTGCAGCAACGCGGCGCTGAAGACCGCATAGGTCCATACCTCCCGTTTGGCGACGATCTCCTCGGTGTCCGCGCCCTGAGGCAACAAATGCGCGCGGCGCAGGCGCAGGGCATGGAGCGCCACCTCGAGTCCATGGGCCAGCAAGCCACCTGCGCCTGCGTGGTGATGGGCCTCAGAGGCGGGCAGCAGCTGGACGTAGTTGGCGTAGGACAACAGCGCATCCAGATAAAAGATGCGCCAATGAGGTGGCGGAATCCCCACCAGTTGCTGGATCTCCCGGATGTGCCGGGAATGCTGTCCCAACAGGTCCAGCGGCAGCTTAACGGACAAGCATTCCGGGTGAGGTGATTTTGATTTACGCTGCAGGCAGAACATCTGCCCGGTTGTAGCAGGCCGGGCGTTTCAATGACTACGGTAAATTAGTTTTAGCCGGCAAACATTTTTCTGTGGCAGGCAGAAAACTCAGATAGCTGGGACAGGAGGGATGGGAACCCTTTGTGCCTCCAGCCCTTTCGGATAGGGCCTTTCCATTACAGCCCCCTTCCATTCTCAAAACCCTTTGAAATTCCTTTTTACTTTGAGCGTATCGGTACGAGTGACGCTAGCAATGTAATTCGAAACTGTGTACAACCCTCGGTGGATGTCGCCTCGATTTTTCCGCCGTGAATGTCGACGATGGATTTGGCGATGGCTAGACCCAAACCGGCCCCATCGCCACTGCGTTGTCTTGAGGCATCCACGCGATAAAAGCGATCGAATAATCTTGGAATATGTTCTGGAGGAATGACTGGGCCGGGATTCTCGATGGTGACGGTGACCGCTTGGTTTGCTTCACGGTCGAGACATACCCGCACGCTGTCGCCTGATGGTGTATGCCTTATGGCGTTGGACAGGAGATTGCTGAGTGCGCGTCTTAACATGAGCCTGTCTCCCGGTGCCGTCGCATGACCTTCCAGCGTCAGCGACACACCTCGTTCTTCCGCCCAGGCTTCGTAATATTCAAAAAGTTCTAGCACTTCTCTGGCGAGATCGACATCGACGGTATTCGGTTCATACAGTCTGTTGTCGGTTTTGGCGAGAAACAGCATATCGCCGATCATCTGTGCCATGCGCTCATATTCCTCGATGTTGGAATAGAGGATTTCGCGGTACTCATCCACGCTGCGCGGCTTCGAAAGGGCCACCTGGGTCTGGGTCAGCAGATTGGTTACCGGGGTACGCAATTCGTGGGCGATATCGGCGGAAAAATTCGAGAGGCGCAGAAAGGCTTCTTCCATACGTTCCAGCAATTCGTTAAACGCAACGGCCAGATCGGTGAGTTCTCGGGGCATGGTCTCCGGCGGCAGGCGGGTGTTCAATTCGGCTGCGCTGATATGGCGAATCTGCGCGACGATATTATGAAGGGGCGCATGCCCGTGCCGTACCACGATCCATCCTATAAGACTCATAACGCCGATACCGCTTCCTACCATAAGCCATAAGGTGTCGCGGAATTTTTCGACGAACCGCAGGTGATAATCGATCGGTACGGCGACGGCGAGGGTGTAAGGCCCTCCCGCGGCAGAACGCTCGCCTATGGCTTGGATCAGCACCCGGTAGGTGTGATCTTCGCCTGTCCATTGGCGCACGCTACTGTCATCGGTTTCCTTGGCGGCTGGCTGCACGATCCTATCGAAGTCCGGACCGGGGCTGGCAAATATCGGCCGCTCGTCCCGACCGGCGAGGTAGAGGGATGCGTTGTGATGACCCACCAGGATGTCATTGAACCGCTGATCAGAGCGAGTGAGTCCGTCTCCGGATTCGGCGGTTGTTAGCACCCGCTGTGCGGCCCGGGCGATGACCTGGAGTTCACGGACGTCCTCGTTTGCAAAATGGTCTTCTATCGATCGTCCGATGAACCATCCGAAAAAGAGAAATACAACGACCACCGTGATACCAAAAAGCAGGGTCAGACGCAGCGTAAGTGACGGAGGATGGCGCATCTGCTTTCAGGTCTCGTTCGAGACGTCCACCATGTAGCCGATGCCGCGCACGGTATGGATCAGTTTGGGTGTAAAGTCTTCGTCGACCTTCGCGCGCAGGCGGCGTATAGCGACGTCAATGACATTGGTGTCGCTGTCGAAATTCATGTCCCACACCTGGGAGGCGATCAGGGAGCGCGGCAATACCTCACCCTGGCGGCGCATCAACAATTCCAATAATGCGAACTCCTTGGCGGTGAGATGGATTCGGCGACCTCCGCGAGTGACGCGGTGGCGTACCAGGTCCAGCTCCAGATCGGCGATCTGGAGTGTCGTTTCATTCGCCGGGATGGCGCCGCGGCGCAGTAGCGTGCGCACCCGCGCCAGCAGTTCGGTAAAGGCGAAGGGTTTGACCAGGTAATCGTCGGCGCCCAACTCCAGCCCCTTGACGCGATCGTCCACGCTGTCACGCGCGGTGAGAAACAGTACCGGGACCTTGCTGCCCGCCTCTCGTAGCGATTTCAGAATCCGCCAGCCATCGACGTCCGGCAGCAGGACATCGAGGATGACCAGATCGTAAGACTCGGTCATCGCCAGGTGATGACCGTCCAAGCCATGACGGGCGAGGTCCACAACGAAGCCGGCTTCGCTGAGTCCTTGCTTAAGGTAATCACCTATCTTGGTTTCGTCTTCGACGATCAGGATTTTCATAGTACATTCGCGTTGCCCGCTGCTGTATGTCGCTCCCTTTCAAAGCCTATCCTCCACGGGGTGCCAGAAAGATTACAGATGCATTACAAAATTGTAATGATTTTGTCACGCTAATAACAGCGGGCTGCCAATAACATACGGTTCATCAGCGTATGTCATGACGCGAAACGGGCGGGAACTTTTTCTGCCCCCAAACATACACGGGATGCATTTCTTACTGAAAGGGAAAACTGAAAATGAAGTCTTTTGATTCGTCAAAACAACAGTTGTTGCCGAATTTGCCGCGCCGCCGGTTCATGCAGGGTCTTGCGGCAGGCGGTCTGCTGCTGGGCCTGTCGCCACATCTGAGAACCGCGCGGGCGCAGGGGGCGGCGGCCGACGGGATGGCCACCGGTACGGCCCCGGTGCTTACCGGTACCGAATTCGACTTGACGCTCGGCGAGACGCCCGCCAATTTCACCGGCGCGCCGCGTACGGCCACGACTGTCAATGATTCCCTGCCTGCGCCGACGCTGCGCTGGCGCGAGGGAGACACCGTTACCATACGAGTGACGAACCGTTTACCGGCACTGTCCTCAATACACTGGCACGGCATCATTCTTCCTTACGATATGGACGGTGTGCCGGGGATCAGCTACAAGGGCATCGCGCCGGGTGAGACCTTCGTGTACCGCTTCAAAGTCCGGCAGTCCGGGACCTATTGGTACCATGCCCACACTCTCCATGAGCAGACCGGTCTGTATGGCGCCATTATCATCGATCCCGTCCAAGGCGATCCCGTCAAGGCCGATCGCGACCATGTCATCCTGCTGTCTGACTGGACTGATGAAGATCCGCTGGCGGTGCTGACCAAGCTCAAGAAACAAAGTGATTATTACAACTTTAATCAGCCTACCGCGAAGGATTTCTTCCAGGATGTGACGACAGAGGGGTTTACTGCCGCCATCGGAAAGCGGCGGATGTGGAACCGGATGCGCATGAACCCGACCGACCTCGCAGATGTATCCGGATATACCTATACCTATCTGATGAACGGCACCACACCGGCGGGTAACTGGACGGGTCTTTTCCGCCCCGGCGAACGGGTGCGCCTGCGCTTTATCAATGCCGGCACCGCCAGCTTCTTCGATGTGCGTATTCCGGGGCTGCCCATGACGGTGGTGCAGACCGATGGCCAGAATGTAGAACCGGTGACGGTGGAGGAGATGCGCATGGGACCGGGCGAGACCTATGACCTCATCGTCAAGCCCGTGGATGATGCCTATACGGTGTTCGCGCAGTCCGCCGACCGCAGCGGCTTTGCCCGCGGTACCCTCGCCACCCGCGCCGGCCTGACTGCCGAGGTGCCGGCGCTGGATGCGCCGGAGTGGCTGACCATGACAGATATGATGGGCGAGATGGGTCGGGGTGACATGGCCGGCATGCAGCATGGCGGACACGGCGGCATGGCCATGGCGTCCGGCGCCGTGCGCGTCCGGCATGCCACGACCGAATACGGTCCCAGTGTCGATATGCGCGTCGATACGCCGCGCACCAATCTCGATGATCCGGGTATCGGCCTGCGTAACAGCGGCCGCCGGGTATTGACCTATGCCGATCTGTACACACTCGGCGGGGCCCTGGACTCCCGCGAACCCGAACGGGAGATCGAGCTGCACCTGACCGGCAACATGGAGCGTTATACCTGGTCTATCGATGGGTTGGAGCTGGGCAAGTCGACACCGGTTCATTTTCGCAAGGGTGAGCGTCTGAGGGTCATACTCCATAACGATACGATGATGATTCATCCCATGCATTTGCACGGGATGTGGAGCGAGATGGAGACGCCGGAGGGCGATTTTCTGGTGCGCAAGCACACCATCAGTGTCCAGCCGGCCCAGCGGATTACGTTCAGTGTGACGGCCGATGCCCCGGGGCAGTGGGCCTGGCATTGCCACCTGCTGTATCACATGGCGGCCGGCATGTTCCGCGTCGTTACCGTGGCCTGAACCAGAGCATGTCGAAGGGAATGAAGATGATGAAGAGCACGATTATGATTGCTGTCGCCATCATGGCGCTGAATTTTCCCCCGCTTTGGGCCCGGGATGCGGCGGATCATGAGCGAATGACGATGGAGCAACCGATGGGCTCCGCTTCAATGGACCATGGCGCTATGTCGGATGCAATGGGGAAGGCGGATGAGGAATCAGGCGTCTCGGGCGCGCGCGACCCGCATGCCTATTCAGACGGATACACTTTCGATTCCTTAACCCGGCCGGTCGAGGCGGACGAGATGAATTTCGGCATGCTCTTGGTCGATCGCTTCGAGTCTGTTCGTACCAGCGGCAATACCTCGTTGACCTATGACCTGCAGGGCTGGTACGGCCGCGATTACAACCGTCTGGTGCTAAAGGCCGAGGGTGACATCGATGCGGGCGAGCTTGAAGAGGCGAGAACGGAGTTGCTCTGGGGGCATGCGATCGCACCGTTCTGGGATACACAGCTCGGTGTGCGCCAGGACAGTGGCGTGACACCGGATCGCAACTGGCTGGCGTTCGGTATCCAGGGACTGGCGCCTTACTGGTTTGAGCTGGACGTCGCCGGGTATGTCGGTGACGAAGGCCGTACCGCACTGCGCCTTGATGGCGAATATGATCTGCTATTGGCGCAGCGACTGATATTGCAGCCGAGTCTCGAGGCTGATTTCTACGGCAAGCGTGATGCTGAGCGCGCCCTGGGTTCAGGCCTGTCCGACCTGACGGCCGGTGTTCGGCTGCGCTACGAGATCCGGCGCGAGTTCGCTCCCTACGTCGGTATCGAGTGGGCCAGCAAGTTCGGCGGTACCGCTGACTACGCCCGCGCCGCGGGGTTGGACACGAAAGAGACGCGGGCCGTGGCGGGCGTGCGTTTCTGGTTCTGAGTGACAGCACAGGTGCCGACTTTAGGGACGACGCAGAGGAGAGCGCAAATGATCGGCAATAAAGAAGAACATTGCCCGATTTGCGGAATGAAGGTCGATAGCGGACGGTTGACAGTGGAATATCACAAGATGTTCTTTCATTTCTGTTCCGAACAATGCCGCGAGACGTTTAATGACCGACCCGCACTCTACAGCGGTAGGCGTGCCAAAGAACGCGGCGAGGTCGTCAAGCGGAGGAGATTGCGCCTGGCTGAATCGTTGGATTCCGAGACCGCACAGGCGGTCACGGAGTACTTGCAGGCGATGATGGGTGTTAAAGAGAGCCATGTGGTGGGTCGCTGGCTCATGGTCCGCTATGACTTGCTGCAACTGACCCTGGCGCAGATAGAACGCGCACTCCATGAGGTGGACGTCAAGCTTGATAATGGGTGGTGGCAGAACTCGAAGCGGGGTTGGGCGCGCCATACCGAAGAAAATGAGTTGAACAATCTGGTGGCGACACCGGGCGCTTGTTGCAACCGTCCGCCACCGCGTATTTGAGCGCTGCATCTTAAATCTTACACCAGGAGAAAGTTATGCCCCACAGAAAAGTGACCGCCATCATCCGCTCTGATGCACTTGAGAAGGTGGAATCCCGGCTCCAGGAATTCGGGGTGCGGGGCATCAGTGTGAGCAGGGTCAAAGGTTACGGAGAATATGCGAATTTTTATGCGCGAGACTGGCTGACTAGCCATGCTCGGATCGAGATATTCACGGCAGCAGAACATGCAGAACAAATCGTGGCCGCCATCATCGATGCCGCCCATGTGGGGCAGGCCGGTGACGGCATCGTCGCGATCTTGCCGGTGGAGAAACTCTACCGGATCCGTTCCCGGGCGGAAGCGTTCGCCGGCGAGATTTGACGCTGTAGACGTAAACTAAACTAAACACTTGAAACAGAGGACCATCGTATGGTTGAAATCATCCCCAACTGGCATCCCATCTTCGTGCACTTTACGGTAGCGCTGCTGTCGCTGGCGACAGGGCTTTTTGTGGTTACGCCATTTATCAAGTCGCCATTAAAGGAGCAATGGCAAATCGTTGCCCGCTGGGCGCTGTGGTTCGGCGCAGGTTTCACGATTGTCACCGGACTGGCCGGTTTATATGCCTACAACACCGTGGCCCACGATACACCCTCCCATGCCGCCATGACTGATCACCGCAATTGGGCCATTGCTGCGATTACTATATTTCTTGTGATGGCTATTTGGTCCGCGGTACGCGTGCGCCGCAAACAAGCCCTTGGCGCCGTATTCATTGCAGCAATGGTTATTGCCGGCGGTGTGCTGGCCTCTACCGCCTGGCGTGGCGGCGAGGTAGTGTATCGCTACGGCCTGGGAGTGATGTCGCTTCCAAAAGCTGAAGGGGAAGGTCATGCCCATGAACATGCTGATGGCGGTGGGCATGGCCATGCAAGTGAAACATCTGCCGCTAGTGGCGCGGTGGAGATGGCGAAGGAGCACCACGAGGAGGAAGATAGTCATGGTACGGACCATGCCCGTGAAGATCAGGCGATGACGAATATGGATGTGGCAAACGGCGGCGCGACTGCGCAGCCAAAGGATCGTCACGATGATGGTCATGAACACGAACATTAACCGTCAAAAGCAATCTATGAGCCATATGGAGTGATGCACGACGGCAACGGTTGGCGCTGGGGATTTGGCTTTTTGAACAGGGAGGTTCTTATGTCGCGAAGCCCAGGGAAGGGCTGGAGCGACCGGACACTGTGGGTTCGGGATCATCTTTTGGGTGATCTTGCTCATCGCTGCGCCGGTCAAATATGTGTCCGGAGGTCGTAGGTAACAGAGCAGCCGCGTAGTCACGTACACCGCTAATCGATGCTCAAGGAGGATATGAACAATGAAAAGAACGGTGAATTATCTATCGGTGCTGGCGCTGTTATTCCCGGCCGTTACCAACGCAGCGCTACAGATGTATGTCCCCACCGGGGAGGCCAACGACCTTGCGATTATCGATCTGAAAACAGATAAGGTCATCGGTCGTGTTACGGAACTTGAAAACGCCCATGGTCTGGCCGCCAGTCCAAACAGCGACTACCTGGTGGCCGGCAGCATGCAACCGGTGGGAGCCGACGCGGCGACTGGCGCGGTCAAACCGGCGGCGGTGAGCGAGGCCGAGCATGCGGGCCATCACGCAGCCGGTTCGCAGGAGTCCTCAGCTAACACTCCAAGCTATGTTTCCATGGTCCACCCAGAGCACGGTCGTGTCCTGCGCCGGGTTGCCGTGCGCGGGCTCACCCATCATATGGCCGTGTCGCCGGATGGGAAATACGCCATCGCCGTGCACTCCGGCGTCGGCGGTATCTCGGTGATCGATCTGGCATCCATGTCGGTGGTAAAGGAGGTCCAGACCGGAGACTCGCCCAATTATGCATTGTTCAACAGGGACGGCAGCAATCTTTATGTCTCAAACGCCTTGTCCGGCACGGTGAGCGAGATCGATACCCGTGTCTGGAACGTCAAACGTGAATTAGCAGTTGGCAAAGAACCGGAACATATGGCGCTGGCGCCGGACGGCAAAACATTGTTCGTGGCCAATGTCGGCGACGGGCAAGCGGTTGCGTTGGATTTAAGCCGGGGGGAAGTCGAGAAGCGCTATGCCGTAGGCCGAGAACCCCACGGCTTGGATGTTTCCAATGATGGCCGCTGGCTGTTTGCCACCAGTAAAGGGGAGGGCAAGCTCGTACGTATCGACCTGCTAGGCGACGAGCAAAAATCCATCGATTTGCAACCGGCGCCCTATCACGTCGAATACGTCGACGCGGTGGGCAAGCTTTATGTTTCAAGCCGCAAGGAACCGAAGATTTGGATCATAGAGCCCAAGTCTCTGACCGTGCACGGCTCGATCGCCATCGGCAAGGGCGTCGCGCACCAGATGGTTGTACTCGACCGCTAGGGGGACGCCATGCTTAGGATCGGGGAAGTCGCCAAACAAACCGGTGTCAGCGTCGACGCGATACGTCACTACACGCGCAAGGGCCTGCTCGCGCCAAGTCGTGATTCCAGCAACAGGTACCAGCTTTACTCCGGGTCCGATGTCCAGCGGGTGCGGTTTATCCTCCAGGCCAAGCGATTGGGATATACCCTTAAGGAAATCAACGAAATCGTCCGTGAGGCGGGGCAAGGACGTTCCCCCTGTCCCCGGGTGCGTGAGATTATCGAGGCACGGATCGACGAAAATCGGCAAAGGGTGGACGAGCTGAATGCCGTGCAAGCACGCATGGAGACGGCGCTTGAGCGTTGGAAATCAATGCCGGACGGCGTACCGATCGGCGATTCGGTGTGCCTCCTCATTGAAGGGGAAACCGAATGAAATACCATCCTGGAGCTTGACCGTGGTGTTGCACCAAGGTTCTATACTTGAAGCGAATGCGGGGCAATCAAGCGAGGACGCGAAGATGATGACGGTAACCGAATTGGCCAGGCGGGTCGGGGTGACACCCGATGCCGTGCGTCACTACCTTCGTATCGGTCTGCTTCAACCACAGCGGCACCCGGATAATCGGTACCGATTGTTCAGCCAGGGCGACGCTGGACGGCTGTATTTTATTCATCAGGCGAGAATGCTTGGATTCTCTCTGAAAGAGATTGCTGAGATTCTGGTGGCGAGTGAACGGCGGGATACAAGCTGCCCGGAAGTACATCGGATGATAGCCAATAAAGCTGAGCGTAATCGGACAAGGTTAGTGCGGCTTGAACGTCTGCAGGTTCTTTTAGATACCGCGCTGAAAAGATGGGAGCGACGGCCAGGCGCCGTTCCGTATGGACGCGACGTGCAGGCGTTGATCGAATCGATAGGGCTTGAGCGGCAACACTAAAGGCCGGTATAACCCGCGTATTCACCCGGTGATTTCAAGGATTGCCGAACAATGTAAAGGAGAAACGACGATGAACCTGAAACACGTTTTGATTCCCACCGCCGTGTGCTTGGCCATAGGGTTTTCCGTGGTCCAAGCCGATGATCGCCATCCTCCCTCGCAAGGGCGTATGAGCGGTCAGGCGGCGTCTTCCCCCGGTATGGGCATGAACATGATGGACATGGACCGGATGCAGGATCAGATGCAGGCTATGCAAGAAACCATGGGCCGAGCCCAGAAGACCGATGATCCAGAAGAACGCATGCGACTGATGCAGGAGCATATGACGCAGATGCACGAAATGATGGGCAACATGCGGGGGATGATGGGTCCGGGCATGATGATGCGGAGTAGTCCCGGTGGAAAGACGGGTTCAGGCGAGAAGTCCGGAGCGGGTAGCATGTCCATGGATGAGCGCCAGAAAATGATGGCGCGCCGTCTGGACATGATGCAGCAGATGATGGAACAAATGATGGGACAAATGATGATGCAACAGCGTAGTGAACATGGTGAAATGAAAAAATAACGAACACGCGCTCCCCTGACACACATGACTTTGTTGCGGCTGACGGGATTCGCGGCGGTGCTGCAAGGAGGTGAGGGATAAGGATGAAAGCAGAAAAAGATCCGGTATGCGGTATGAGTGTCTCTGAGGGCTCACCATATGTTATCGAGCATGATGGCCAGCAGTATCGTTTTTGCAGCGAGATCTGTTTGCACAAGTTCAAGGCCACGCCACTGAAATACACCCGGGGGCAGGTGGAACACGACCACGCCTGCTGCGGCGGGAAATCTCATGGCCATTCAGTGGAGGCGGCTGTCGAGCCTGAGACGGCGGATACCTCTGCTCTGTATACCTGCCCCATGCATCCTGAAATCGAGCAGCAAGGACCGGGCAGTTGTCCGAAGTGCGGGATGGCCCTTGAGCCGAAGGGTGTTCCCGCCCCAACCACAAAAACCGAATACACCTGCCCCATGCATCCTGAGATCGTTCAGGATCATCCCGGCAGCTGCCCCAAGTGCGGCATGGCCCTGGAGCCGCGCACGGTCGCGGCGGAAGAGGAAGACAACGCCGAGCTGCGCGACATGAGCCGCCGCTTCTGGGTCAGCGCCGTGCTGGCCATCCCGGTCTTCCTCAGTGCCATGGCGGCGGAATTCTGGCCCGAGCAGATGGCGGGGATCATCGATCCTAAACTGCGCCAGTGGACCGAGATGATCCTGGCAACGCCGGCAGTGCTGTGGGGCGGCTGGATTTTCTATGTCCGCGCCGTGCAGTCGGTCATTACGCGCCATCTCAACATGTTTACCCTCATCGGCCTGGGCGTGGCGGTGGCCTGGGGTTACAGCATGGTGGCCGCTCTCATGCCGAATATTTTTCCGCGTTCGGTGTTCAATGAGATGGGGGTGGTACCGGTCTATTTCGAGGCCGCCGCCGTGATCACGGCGCTGGTGTTGCTGGGACAGGTGCTGGAGTTGCGTGCCCGCAGCCAGACCAACGCCGCGATCAAATTATTACTCGGCCTGGCGCCGAAGACGGCGCGCATCGTCCGTGATGACGGTACGGAAGAAGACATCCCGCTGGAGCAGGTCCAGCCCGGCGACAAGCTGCGCATCCGCCCCGGCGAAAAGGTGCCAGTGGACGGCACCGTGGTCGACGGCCAGAGCCATGTCGATGAATCCATGGTCACCGGCGAACCGATCCCGGTGGAAAAGAGTGCCGGTGCCAAGGTGATCGGTGCCACGGTCAACGGCACCGGTGGCCTGTTGATGACGGCGGAAAAGGTCGGTGCCGAAACGCTGCTGGCGCAGATCGTGCAAATGGTTGCCGAGGCGCAGCGCTCCCGCGCCCCGATCCAGAAACTGGTGGATATCGTCTCCGGTTATTTCGTGCCGGCGGTGGTGATCATCGCCGTGATCACCTTTATCGTCTGGGGTATGTGGGGACCGGAACCGCGGCTCGCCCATGCGGTGATCAATGCCGTCGCGGTGTTGATCATCGCCTGTCCCTGCGCGCTCGGTCTCGCCACACCCATGTCCATCATGGTCGGCACCGGCCGCGGGGCGATGATGGGCGTGCTGTTCAAGAACGCCGAGGCGCTGGAGGTGATGCGCAAGGTGGATACCCTGATTGTCGACAAGACCGGCACCCTCACCGAAGGCCATCCCGAATTGGTGAGCGTGACCCCGGCCGAAGGCTTCGACGAGGCCGGGATCGTGCGCCTGTCCGCCAGTGTCGAGCGTGGCAGCGAGCATCCCCTGGCGGCGGCCATTGTGCGTGGCGCGGAGAAGCGCAAAGTGGAACTGGCGTCGGCGGATGACTTCCAGTCGGTTACCGGTAAGGGTGTCACTGGGGTGGTGGACGGCCGCAAGATCGCCCTGGGTAATATCAAGTTATTGCAGGATCTCGGCATCGACGCGGGCAAACTGTCCGCCCAGGCCGATGCCCAGCGCGGCGAGGGGCAGACGGTGATGTTCCTGGCCGTCGACGGTCGAGCCGCCGGACTCATCGGCGTGGCCGATCCGATCAAGGAGACCACGCCGGAGGCGATTAAATTTTTGCATGACGAGGGTATCCAGATCGTCATGCTCACCGGCGATAATCGCAAGACCGCCGAGGCGGTGGCCGCCAGGCTCGATATCGATAAGGTCCAGGCCGAGGTGCTGCCGGATCAGAAAGCCGCCGTGGTCAAACAGCTCCAGGCCGATGGGCGCATCGTCGCCATGGCCGGCGACGGCATCAACGATGCACCGGCCCTGGCCCAGGCCCAGGTGGGAATCGCCATGGGCACAGGCACTGATGTGGCGATGGAAAGCGCCGGGGTGACCCTGGTCAAGGGCGATCTGCGCGGTATCGTCCGCGCCCGCCGTTTGAGCCGCGCCACCATGCGCAACATCCGCCAGAATCTGTTCTTCGCCTTCATTTACAACGCATCGGGCGTGCCGGTAGCCGCCGGGGTGTTGTATCCCTTCTTCGGTCTGCTGCTCTCGCCCATCATCGCCGCCGCGGCGATGAGTTTCAGCTCGGTGTCGGTCATTACCAATGCCTTGCGGCTGCGGCGCGCTACTCTGTAAGTGGCATGGTGCACGATGGCGCACAGAACACGGAAGGGAAACAAACAGACGCGTATTCGCCGGGCCCTGGTTTTGCTCTGTGCGCTGGCCATGGTGGCAATAGCGATTCTCGCGCTTCTCTCTTGGGGCGTTACATGGGGATCGATGCTGTTGCTCGTGATAGCCGCCGGTTGCCTTGCAGCGATCTTTTATACCTGGATGACGGCAAGGCGGATCGACAAGCAGCTGGATAGTGTTATCCGCAGCGTGAATGAAGAACACAGTAACAGGCATGGAGGTGGCCGGGCATGAACATGGACTCACATCGGAAAGAATCGTGGTGGCGCTCTCGTAACGGGATCGCGTTACTTGGATTTGCCGCAGTCGCCGGATTTTTCCTGCTCGGCGAGCACCGCGCCCATGCCCTGGGTTGGCTGCCATGGCTGCTCCTGCTCGCCTGCCCGCTGCTGCATGTCTTCATGCACGGCGGCCATGGAAAGGAGGGGCACCGCCATGACTGAGACTGCACCCGCCTATGGTCTATGGTCGCTGGTGATCATTAATTCAGCGATCTTCATCTTTTTTGCCTTCAGTTTCTTCAAGCCGCAATCCAAACGCGACTGGCGCAGTTTCGGTGCCTTTTCCGCCTTTCTGGTGGCGTTGTTCACTGAGATGTACGGCTTTCCGCTGACCATCTATTTTCTTTCCGGTTGGCTGCAGAGCAACTACCCGCAAGTAGACTGGCTCTCCCACGACGCGGGACACCTGCTGGAGATGTTGTTCGGCTGGAAGGCCAATCCCCATTTCGGGCCGTTTCACATACTCAGCATGGTGTTCATCGGCGGCGGTTTCTGGTTGCTCTCTGCTGCCTGGGGAGTGCTTTACAAAGCCCAGAAAACGGGCGCATTGGCGATAACCGGCCCTTATGCGCGGATACGCCACCCGCAATATGTAGCCTTCGTCATGATCATGTTCGGCTTTCTGTTGCAGTGGCCGACGATCCTCACGCTGCTGATGTTTCCGGTGCTGGTCTACATGTACGTCAGGCTGGCGCGCTATGAGGAGAGGGCGGTAAGGGCGGAGTTCGGTGAAGCTTATGCGCGTTATGCCGCGCGCACACCTGCGTTCATGCCGCATCTGCGGCTTCACAACCAAAGCGAAATGAAGGAGAGATGACCATGAGCAAACGACATAAGAAAGATTCGGGCAAGCAGACGGCTAGCCAACATTTCAACCACGAAGAAAACCAGCGGATGCGCGATGAAGAGCGCCACGCCATGATCGCCGAGGCTGCCTATCTGTTCGCGGAGCAGCGCGGTTTTCAGGGCGATGCAGCCCTGGACGACTGGCTGAGGGCGGAGGCGGAAGTCAACGCCCACTTGTCAGCGAGCGAGTAAGTGGCACCATGGCCACCATAGACGATTTCATCCACGAACCGCGCGTCGCCTATTTTTCCATGGAGATCGCGCTGCGCAACGAGATCCCCACCTATGCCGGTGGTCTTGGCGTCCTCGCCGGCGACACCCTGCGTTCCGCCGCCGATCTGGAAATACCGCTGGTGGCGGTGACACTGGCGAGCACGGCGGGTTATTTTCGGCAGATGATCGATGCCGAAGGGAGGCAAACCGAACAGACCGATCCCTGGGAGCCATCCCAATGGGCTGTGTCTCTGGACGCCATCGTCGCGGTGACCATTGAGGGGCGGCGGGTCTGGATCGGCGGCTGGCTCTATGTCCTCGGAGGCCATATGAACGGCACGCAGCCGGTCGTATTGCTCGACACCGACCTGGAGCAAAATGGCGCCGATGATCGCGCCATCACGCGGCAGCTCTATGGTGGCGATGAGGCCTACCGGCTCAGGCAGGAGGTCGTGCTGGGCATTGGCGGGATACGCATGTTACAGGCGCTGGGGTTTCAGTTACGCCAGTACCACATGAACGAAGGGCACTCGGCGCTCCTGGCGCTGGAGTTGTTGCGTCGCTATGCCCATCCAACGGAGGAAGTGCGAGCTGGTGAATCGCCTTACGATATCCCCCGTGTGCGCGAATTGTGTTGTTTTACCACCCATACCCCCGTCGAAGCGGGGCATGACAAGTTCGGCTATGATCTGGTGCAGCGTGTCCTTGGCGATTACATTGATCCGCTCACCTTGCGGCATCTAGCCGGTGCGGAAGATCTTAACATGACTCGCCTGGCGTTGAATTTGAGCGAATATGTCAATGGCGTCGCCCGGCGTCATGCCGAGGTCTCGCGCCACATGTTTCCCGGTTATCACGTCCATGCAGTGACCAACGGCGTCCATCCCTTTACCTGGACCAGCGTACCGTTCCGCAAGCTTTTTGATGCCCGCCTGCCGGGCTGGTGTCATGAGCCGGAACTGTTGATGCGTGCCGAGTGCTGCATCCCTGATGAGTCTGTCCTGATGGCACACGAGGAGGCGAAACAACGGCTCATCGATGAGGTCAACACACGCAGCGGGATCTCTCTGTCAGTAGACTGTTTTACCCTCGGTTTCGCCCGCCGCATGACGGCCTACAAGCGTCCTGATCTGCTCTTTTCCGATCTGGAACGGTTGCAAGAGATAGCGCGACGCCATCCCATCCAGATCGTGCTGGCGGGCAAGGCACACCCAAAAGATGCTTCGGGCAAACAGTTGATCGAAACCTTACACAACCATATTCGCGAACTCGGCAGCGTCATTCCCGTCGCCTATCTCCCCGATTACGACATGGCCACGGCGTTGGCGCTGGTGTCGGGCGTGGATGTCTGGTTGAACACGCCGTTGCGGCCGATGGAGGCGAGCGGCACCAGCGGCATGAAGGCCGCGTTCAATGGCGTGCCTCACGTGAGCGTACTGGATGGTTGGTGGATCGAAGGCTGTATCGAAGGGATCACGGGCTGGGCCATCGGTGATGATGCATCGTCCGCCAACGGTAATGATGCCGGACATCTGTATCAAAAGCTGGAACAGACCATCCTGCCGCTCTATTACGAGGATCGCGCGGGATGGACGGCGATAATGAAGGGGGCGATCGCCAAGTGCGCCTCCTACTTCAACAGCCAGCGCATGATGCGCCGCTACGCCAGCGAAGCCTATGTGCGATAAACGGCCGTGCGCTACAGGGAGGGATCGGGAATTTGGAGCATCGATGGAAACAACGCAACCCGCTATCAGTGGAGGTGGTCGTCCGTCGTTGTGACGGTTTGATAGTGCATGGCAGGACGCGCGATTTTTCCACCGACGGCATGTTTATCCGTGCCGCCCGGCAGGCGGTGCCGACGAACACGGCGATAGAGATCGAGATTCCCCGTTGTGGTTGTCTGCGCGGCTGGGTGGTGCATGTCGGGGATGAAGGCATAGGTGTCATGTTTCGTGCGCTTAACAGCAAGGAGAAATGCCTTCTCAGGCAACTGCATGCGGAGAACTCGGCGACGCGGCGGAAGTGACGCCATGTCATAAACCCCGGCCTGCCCACTGTCCGGTTGAGAAGGGCGGGTTTGATGGGCCAGGTTTACATAGATGAGAGCAGGTATGGACGGTTTGTTGACTTTTTTGATCTTTGCGGGTTTGTTCTACGTCATGATGCGCTTCGGCTGCGGGGCGCACATGGTGCATGGTCACGGCGACCACTCCGGCCACGGTAGCGGCGGTGGGAAGCATATCGATCCCGTTTGTGGCATGGAGGTCGAAGTGGACAAGGGCTACGGCAAGATGTACGAAGGCACACTTTATCGTTTCTGCTCGAAGAGTTGCCTGGACAAGTTCGACGCCAATCCGGAGCAGTATCCCAATAAGCCCCCGGACAGTGGTGAGCACGGGGAGGATTTGCCATGAAGGGTTTGTCGCTCACGGCGGTCGGGCACGCCACCAGTCTGTTCTTTGTCATCACCTTCACGCTCTGTGTCGCATTCGATCTGGTCTTTCCCGAGCATGCCATGTACCAGGCCTGGCAAAAATTGTTGCCGGGTTTCGAGTGGCTGAGTTGGAAGAGCTTCTTTCTCGGCATGATCGAGGCCTATGGTTACGGTTGGTACGCGGCCTTGATATGGGTGCCGCTCTACAATGTTTTCGCCGCCCGCGCGTTGAAACCGCGATCGCCGCGAGACGAATGAAGGTTCGGGAAGGCGATGAGGGCGCTGCGGTGTTGAAGAGGAATATCATACGGACTTCAGCGCCGGCTGCCGCCGGTCCGCCGGCGTCACTGGCGGCGCGGCGCATCCTCGGACGTGTCCTGGCAGGCTATCGCGGCAAGGTCGCGGTCCGGCTGTGGAACGGTGACATCGTGCACGGTGCAAGTGATGCCCCTTGCACGGTGGTATTTCAACACCCCGCGGCGCTGCGAGACCTGGTTGTGCGCCGCGACTTGGTGCGTCTCGCCGAAGCCTATCTCGTCGGCGAGATCGATCTGGATGGTGACGCCGAACGCCTGTTCGACCTGGTGCCGCACATGCAACAGCTGGTTCTGCCATGGCCGGAGAAGTGGTGGCTCCTGCGCCAGGCGTTGCGTCTGCCGGCTCGTTGGGAAGCGGAAGGTTCGTTGAGCGCGCGCCCCTGGCGTTCGAGGGTGAACAATACGCGACAGAGCATTGCCCATCACTATGACATTGGCAATGACTTCTACCGCCTGTGGCTGGATCCGGAAATGGTCTACTCCTGCGCCTATTTCCGCGATGCAGACCAGACGCTCGCCGGCGCCCAGCGCGACAAGCTGGATTACATCTGCCGCAAGCTGCGGCTGGCGCCGGGTCAGGCCCTGCTTGACGTCGGTTGCGGCTGGGGGGCGCTGGCCTGCTGGGCGGCACGAAACTACGGCGTACGGGCCCATGGCATTACCCTCAGCGAGCAGCAGTACCGCTATGCCGTTGAGCGGGTACGCAACGAAGGGCTACAAGGGCAGGTAACGATAGAGCTGCGCGACTATCGTGATCTGCCCGAAGAGGTACTCTACGACCGTATTGTCAGTGTCGGCATGTTCGAACACATCGGTGTG
This sequence comes from Candidatus Tenderia electrophaga, assembly GCA_001447805.1. NCBI lineage: Bacteria > Pseudomonadati > Pseudomonadota > Gammaproteobacteria > Tenderiales (SeqCode) > Tenderiaceae (SeqCode) > Tenderia (SeqCode) > Tenderia electrophaga (SeqCode). The sequence goes on along the minus strand of CP013099.1, from coordinate 2,562,133 downwards.
GCGAATTTTCCACTCTATTTCCGAACTGTCAGGCGGGTGTTGAAGCCTGACGGCCTGTTCCTCAACCACGGCATCACCAATGACACCGGCTGGCGGGATACGCCGATCACGCGCTTCATGAACCGTTACGTCTTTCCGGACGGCGAGCTGGCCCGCATCAGCGACGTCTCCAACGCCATGGAACAGGCCGGATTCGAGATCATCGACGTGGAGGGGTTGCGTCGTCACTATGTTTTGACTCTGCGCCAGTGGATAAAAGCCCTGGAGGTGAACCGGGAACAGGTAGTGGAATTGGTGGGTGACACCACCTACCGGGTGTGGCGCCTGTATATGGCGGGCTCCGCCTGGTATTTCGACGAGGGCAGTACCAATGTCTACCAGGTCCTGGCCGGCCACGCGCGCCAGTCTTTGGCAACGCCGCTACGACGTGATGATCTCTACGAAAAGAAGGCCGGGCGAACCACGCCTGAACGGAAACACGAGATGACGGAGTCTGTGACATGAGCGATGCAAAACGGAATGCCGGTCATGACGTTCCGCACGAAATCCGCTTTCACGGCCGCGGCGGCCAGGGCGCGGTCTCGGCGGCGGCCTTGCTGGCCCTGGCGGCCTTCGAAGATGGCTTCGAGGCCCAGGCCTTTCCCAAGTTCGGTTCCGAACGGCGCGGCGCGCCGGTGGAGGCCTATGTGCGTATCAGCACTTTGCCCATTCGCGCTCACAACCAGGTCTATAGTCCGGATGCGGTGGTGATTCAGGATAGCACCCTGCTGCATTCCGAGCCGGTCCTGCAGGGGATCAAAGCAGATGGCTGGGCGATCCTCAACAGTGAGCAAGGGCCGCCAGCCTATGATGCGGCGTTTCAATCCTTGCGCTGGGTTGCTGTCCCCGCCACGCGTATCGCTGAGCAGTTTCTGGGACGTCCTTTGCCCAATACGGTGCTGCTGGGCGCGCTGGCCGCCGCCACCGGCTGGGTCAGCCTGAAGGCGCTGGAGCAGGCCGTTTCCAGCCATTTGGCCAACAAGGGCGAGGCGGTGGTCAAGGCCAATATCGAGGCCTTGCACGCTGGCTACCAGGCCGTCGCCCCGCAACAGGAGCAGGCATCATGAGACAGTTACTTGAAGGTTCCCGCGCCGTGGCCGAGGCAGTGCGTCTGTGCCGGCCGCAGGTGATCGCCGCTTATCCCATCACACCGCAGACCCACATCATCGAACACCTGGCCCAGTTCGTCGCCGACGGCGAGTTGAATGCCAGGTTCATCAACGCCGAGAGCGAATTCGGGGCCGCCTCCATTGTGTTGGGGGCGGTGGCCGGCGGCGCCCGGGCGTTTACCGCCAGCGCTTCGCAGGGCCTGCTGTTGATGACCGAGGTGCTGTACAACATCGCCGGTATGCGTCTGCCTCTGGTGATGGTCTGCGCCAATCGCGCGGTCAGCGCGCCGATCAATATCTTCAGCGATCACCAGGACAGCATGAGTATGCGCGATGCCGGCTGGATACAGCTCTACGTCGAGAGCAATCAGGAGGCGGTGGATACCGTTATCCATGCCTACCGCATAGCCGAGGCCTGTGAGTTGCCGGTGATGGTGTGCATGGACGGCTTCTTTCTGACCCACACCTTCGAACCGGTGGCGATCCCCGCACAGGCTGCCATTGATGAATTCCTGCCGCCGTTTGCCTTTACCCGAGTCCTCGATCCCGCCCGGCCCATCACTTTGGGCGGCGGCAGCGAGCCGGACAATTACCTGGAGTACCGTGCCGGTCAGCATCAGGCGCTGGAACAGGCGAGTGAGGTGATCGCGGCCATCGATGCCGAGTTCAATGACCGTTTCAAACGCGGTTATGGCGGACTGGTGGAACCCTATTGTCTGGAGGGGGCGGAGACGGTGATAGTGACGCTGGGGTCTACAATGGGGGCGCTGCGTGATGTGGTGGATACGTTGCGCGCAGACGGGGTGTCGGTGGGGGCCCTGCGGCTGCGCTGTTTCCGGCCCTTTCCCGCGCAGGCCATTACGCAACACCTTGCCGGCGCCGTACGCATCGTGGTGTTGGAAAAGGCCTTCAGCGCCGGGGCGGGTGGCATTGTCGCCGGCGAACTGCGGGCGGCCCTGTACCAGGTTGGGAAATCGATACCCATCGAGAGTGTCATTGGTGGCCTCGGTGGCCGCGACCTGACGCCTGTGGTGATCGAGGCGATCTTGCGCCGCACGGCGGCGGGGGAGTCGTCCGCTGCCTGCCGCTTCGCCGATCTCAGCTTTGACGCCGTGCCGTCAACTCAGGAGGTCTAGCCATGGATACCCGCGACAGCCATCGACACAATGTGCTCACCTCCGGTCACCGCGCCTGCTCCGGCTGCGGCGAGGCCATGGCGGCGCGCATGGTTGCCGACCTGATCGGCCCCGAGGCGATCTATGTCAATGCCACCGGCTGTCTGCAGGTCTTCACCACGCACAACCAGCAATCATCATGGCAGGCGCCGTGGATGCATTCCGTATTCGGCAATGCAGCGGCGGTCGCCGCCGGTGTGGAAGCGGCGCTGCGCGCCCGCGGCGAGGAGACGCCGGTGGTGGTGCAGGCGGGTGACGGCGGCACCTTCGACATCGGTCTGCAATGCCTGTCCGGCATGATCGAGCGCGGCCATGACGTGCTGTTCGTCTGTTACGACAACGAGGCCTATATGAACACCGGGGTGCAACGCTCCAGTTCCACGCCCCATGCGGTACGTACCACCACCTCGCCGCCGGGCCGGATCAGTGAGGGTAAGCACCACCTGAAAAAAGATTTGATCTCTATCGTCGCCGCCCATCGCATGCCATACGCGGCCACCGCCACCGTGGCCTATTTCCCCGACCTCAAGGCCAAGGTAGACAAGGCCATGGGCATTAAAGGGCCGCGCTTTCTTCATGTGTTGTCGCCGTGCCCGCTGGGCTGGGATCACGACGCGGCACTGTCGGTGACGGTGGCGCGGCTGGCGGTGGAGACCGGCCTGTTTCCATTGGTCGAACTGGAGTATGGCGCGGTGACCGGCGTGATGCGTCTCGCGCGCCAGCGGCCGGTTGAGGAGTATTTGAAGCTGCAAGGCCGCTTCAAGCATCTATTCGCCGGCAAGGGCGGCGCCGAGGAGATCCGCCACCTGCAGGCCCTGGCCGATGCCAATATCCGCCGCTATGGCTTGCTGGACGCCGATACCGAGTGGGATACCGACAAGGCATCGCAGGCGCAGCGCCACGGCCGCGGCGGTTATGCCACGCCAAGCCGGGAGGTCTCCTCATGAGCCGCCTGGCCATCGAACCCGGCAGCACCGTCGCCTATCACACCGGCGACTGGCGCAACCAGCGGCCGGTCTATCGCGACAAGTGGCCGCCCTGCGGACAAAGTTGTCCCGCCGAGGAGGATATTCAGGCGTGGCTGGCGCTGGCCAGCGATACGCAGTGGGAGTCGGCCTGGCGCAAACTCACGGAACGCAATCCCCTGCCGGCGGTGATGGGGCGCGTCTGTTATCACCCGTGCGAACGCAGTTGCAACCGCGCTCATCTGGATACCGCGGTGAACATCCACGGCGTCGAACGCCATCTCGGTGATCTGGCTTTGGAACATGGCTGGCGTCACCGGCCGCTGACTGACCAGCAGCAGACGCAACAGGTGGCGGTGGTGGGCGCGGGACCGGCGGGCCTGTCCTGCGCCTTCCAGCTGGCGCGGCGCGGTTATCCGGTGACGATCTTCGATGCCCAGTCGACGCCTGGCGGCACCCTCTACAGCGGCATCCCCGAATATCGCCTGCCCAAATCGGTGTTGCAGGGCGAGATCGATGCGATCCTCGCACTGGGGATACAACTCAAACTTAACACCCGCATCGGCGCCGAGATCAGCGCCGACGCCCTGCGCTCGGAGTTCGCCGCCGTCTTTCTCGCCGTCGGCGCCTTGCAACCGCGCACCTACCCCGACGACGGCTATGGCGGCCACAGCGTGATGAGCGGTGTCGATTTCCTGCGCCGTATCAACGCAGGCGAGCGCTTGAGACTGCCCAGGCACGTCGCCGTCATCGGCGGCGGCAATACCGCTATCGACGCCGCGCGTTGCGCACGCCGGCTGGGGGCGGAGGTGACGGTGGTGTGCCCGCAGGACCCCCACGGCAGGCACGGGGGCCATCCCGGTGCGGAGATGCCCGCCTCCCTCGACGAGGTGATCCAGGCCGAGGACGAGGGGGTGCGCCTGCTGTATCGTGCCGGCGTGCGCCGCCTGGTGCGCAGTGGCGCTCACCTGTCCGGCGTGGAGATCGCCCGTGTCGATCAGATCCATGACCGTCATGGCCGTTTCAATCCGGTCTTGTTCGAAGGGACCGAGGAGTTTCTGCCCGCCGGTCTGGCGATCTTCGCCATCGGTCAGGAGGTGGATTGGCAGGGTCTGGAGGCGCTACTGGAGCCCCAGTCGCCCGATGTCTTTATCGGCGGCGATGCGGCGGGTCTGCCGCGATTCGCCGCCACCGCCGTCGGCAGCGGCTATCAGGCGGCGATGTCGATCATCGCATTCCTGACCGGCACGCCGTCGCAGTATCAGCATCATGACAAGGCCGAGGTCACCTTCCGCGACATCAAGCCGGAGTATTACCCCAGGCTGGCCCGCCGGGAGGGCGCCGTTAAGGCTAACCCCTCTCTTGACTTCGACGAACGGGTGGCCGGGCTTGGGGGCGACGATGCCTGGCGTGAGGCCGGTCGCTGCCTGAGCTGCGGCGTCTGTTTCGAGTGCGACAACTGCTGGCACTTTTGCCCCGACGCCGCAGTGATCAAGAAGGAAGGGGGTTATGCGATCGACTACGACTACTGCAAGGGCTGCGGCATCTGCGCCGCGGAGTGTCCCTGCGGGCACATCGATATGGAACGTGAGGCCGGGTAGTGCGCTGGGCAGGAATATTAATGGGAAGGAAAGGGCGATTGAAAATTTGGCACAGATTCAGCGATGGCATCCCTGATTACCTGGCGCGCCATTACTGGTGGGCCTACCTGTGGCGTCCCGGGGTATGGTTTTTTGACCACCAGCCCATCATCAACGCCATTCTGTTCGGCCAGTATAAACGCCTGCTCAGGCAAACCTTGCAATGTCTGGAGAGCCGGCCGCCGGGGCGCCTGCTGCAACTGACCTGCGTGTATGGCCTCTTATCCCCCAGTATCGTGAATGAGAACAAAGATCATTCTGTGTATCTCTGTGATGTCGCGCCCGTGCAGCTTGAAGCGGTGCGGCGCAAGTTGAACAACGAGGGACACAACAGCGTGTGTCTTGCACACATGAACGCCGAGAAGCTGGCATTCAAGGATGACAGCTTTTCCACAGTGCTGGTCTTTTTTCTGTTTCACGAGCTGCCGGCAGATGCGCGGTCCCGTGTTATTGATGAGCTTGTACGGGTGATCGAGGCGGGAGGCCAGGTGATCATAGTCGAATACGCGCCGTTGCCGACGCATCATTTTTTGTACCGCATCTTTCCATTGCGCAGGTTGTTGATGCGCCTGGAGCCTTTTCTCGCGGAGTTCTGGCGGGAAGACCTTGCCGCGGCTCTGCATTCCAGGGCCAAAGGGTATGGCAAGGCGTTCGAGCGCACCCGCGCGGACTATTTTTTCAACCGCTTTTACCGCGTCGAAGTCTACCAGGAAGGGTGAATTTGCATGGCATTGACTGTTCCAAAAGAGCGCTCCGAAGGCACTGTCCAGATTGCCGGCGCGGGACCGGCGGGGCTGGTGGCGGCCATCACCTTGGCCCAGGCGGGGCGGCGGGTTATCGTCCACGAGGCCCAGCGGGAGGTAGGTTACCGCTTTCAGGGTGATCTCCAGGGACTGGAGAACTGGAGCACCGATCAGGATGTCCTCGACCTGTTGCAGGGGCTGGGCATCAACACGGATTTTGATGCCTTGCCGTGCGATCGTGGTTGGGGCTTCGATGCCTGGGGTGAACGCTACGACATGAGTGGCAAGAAAACGCTGTTCTACATGGTGGAACGGGGTCCCGGGCCGCGCACGCTGGACACGGCCTTGCTCGATCAGGCGCGCATGCTGGGGGTGGATGTACGTTTCAACAGCCGGCTCGACCATGTGGACGGGGACGCCATCCTTGCCACCGGACCCAAGACGGCGGATGCCATCGCTGTCGGTTATCACTTTGACACCGATCGTGACAACGGTTTTTGGATCATCTATGACGACAACATCGCCCCCAAAGGTTATGCCTATCTTCTGATCATGAATGGCCGCGGCACCGTCAAGAGTTGCATGTTCACCGGCTTCAAGCAGGAACAGCAGTATGTGCAGCGTACCGTGGAGGCCTTTCAGCGGCTGGTAGGGCTGGAGATGAACAATCCCCGCTCCCATGGCGGCGCCGGCAACTTCCGTATCCCGGAGCGCGCCGTCGCCGGCGGCCACCCGGTGGTGGGTGAGCAGGCCGGCTTTCAGGATTTTCTGTGGGGTTTTGGCATGCGCTTCGCGATGATATCCGGCGTGCTGGCGGCGCACAGCCTGCTTGAGGGCGAGCACTACGACGTACTGTGGCGGCAGGCGCTAGGGCCGCAACTGTGGAACGGCCAGGTCAACCGCGCCATCTTCGCCGCCCTGGGCAATCGGGGTTACCGCTGGTTTTTGCGCCGCAACCAGACACAACACTGGGACGCCCATCGTTTTCTGCACGGTTTCTACCAGCCCTGGCCGGTAAAACGGTTGCTGCTGCCCTGGGCGCGCCGGCAGCAGCGCTTGCGGCGCAAGGATGCAAGCTGCGATCACGTCGATTGTCACTGTGTATGGTGCCGCCATGGCGGCCACGCCGGTGCGGAGATTCATTGTGACAATAAGCACAGACCGGAAGGTGTTCATGGATAACGCCGTTGCCTTGGTCGAGGCCTATCTCTACGTGAACGGCTACTTCACCGTTACGGAATACCCGGTCATCGAAGGGGTGCGCAAGGGCGGCTTCCGCGTGGCGACGGATCTCGACGTGATGGCCTTTCGTTTTCCCCACGCCGGACGGCTGGTGCCGGGCGCGCGCGGTGAATATGGCATCTTTAGCCCTGATCCGGCATTGCGCTGTCCCCCTGATCGGGCGGACATGCTGGTCGGGGAGGTGAAGGAGGGGCGCGCCGAACTCAATCGCGGTGCCCGGGATCCGGACGTGCTGCGCGTCATGCTGGCCCGTTTCGGTTGTTGCGGTCTGGAAGACGTGGAGGGGATAGTGAAGCAATTATTGCGTAAAGGCACCGCCGTAGTTCCCGCCGGACATGGTGTGCGTCTGGTCGCCTTCGGCATGACACATGAGGGCGACCCGCCACACGGTTATCATGCGGTGTCTCTGCTTCATGTCATGCAGTTTCTCGAAGCGTATCTGCGCGAACACTGGGGGGTGCTGCACAATGCACAGTTCAAGCACCCGGCATTCGGTTTTCTTGCCTTGTTGCAGAAAACCCTGCACGGCAAATCAACCGGGGAGGAACCGTCATGATGCGTGATCCCGTTTGTCTCATGGAGCTCGATCCGCGCAAGGCGGCGGCAATGGCCGAATTCGGAGGTCATGCCTATTACTTTTGCTCGGAGGGGCACAAGCAGACCTTTATTTCACAACCCGAGATTTATCAGGACAAGGCGCCCGCCATGCGGTTGACCATCGGGGTGATGGGCTCGGCGGGCGATGATCATCCCGAGGCGGTTAAGCAGCAAGTGCGTGCCCTGGGCCAGGCGATCGGAGGACGTGGTTTTGTCCTCATTACCGGCGCCTGTCCCGGCCTGCCCTACGAATGCGCTGTCGGTGCACGGCAGGAAGGCGGCTGGTCGGTGGGGATCTCGCCGGCGCTGAGCCTGGATGAACATGTGCACAAGTATCACTCGCCGACGGACATGTTCGATGTGCTGATCTACACCGGCAGCGGCTTGATGGGGCGCGAGGTCACCAATATCCGCTCCAGCGACATGGTAGTGATCGTCGGCGGGCGCTCCGGCACCCTCGGCGAGTTCGCCATCGCCTACGACGAGGGCAAGCTCATCGGCGTGTTGCAGGGCAGTGGTGGTGTCACCGGGGAGATTCCCCATATCGTCGCCAGCTTCGGTGACAAGGACACCGGCGCGCGGATGATCTACGAGGCCGATCCCGCTGTGCTGATTGAGCGCATGGTGGCGATGTATATCGAGCAGCATTACCGGCACCCGTCCTGTTTTTGCGGAGGGGCGGACACAATAGGTGATGAGGACGAGGACCGACCGGCGATGAAATGATTTTTGGCGGATGGGTCGCCACTGTGGCAATGCACACGCATTGCAGGTGGTGGCACGTTCAGAATGGCGCCCGCACTTTGGGCGTGTAACAGAGGAGAGAGTGTCATGGTGAAAGATCCAGTATGTGGTATGGAGATCGAGAAGAAAAGCGCAGCGGCGCAGCAGGAGCATGAGGGAAAGACCTATTACTTCTGCTCCGCCTCCTGTCACGACAAGTTCAAGGCCTCGCCGCAGGCGTATGGCCAGAAGCAAACAGGCGGGGCTGGGCATAAAGGAGGATGTTGTTGAACCTGATATTCAGCGCAGTATTTTGACGAAAAACGACGTTGTTGTTGACGTACATGTTTCATCACCGTTGGCAGTCGTTGGGATAAGCGCGTCATTAAAGAGCAGGTTTGACCTGGGTGTTGCACTATGGAGATAGGATATGGTGTTTTGATAGTTTGCCGAATACGGGCAAGGGGGGTTTTATGGAATGGCTTGCGCAAAACTGGTTCTGGGTGCTGATCGGCATATTGTTCGTGGGCATGCACCTGTTTGGTCACGGCGGTCACGGTGGGGGTGGTGGACATAGCGGCCATGGTGGTGGCTGTGGGCATGGCGGACATGACGCCCCGGATAAGCCGGACACTGGCGAGACCGGTCCGGATAAAACAGGCCCGAAGAACCCTTCAGGGCATCAACACTGAGGAAGGCGCTATGCTTAACACAAAACTGGTTTCCTGGGTCCTGGGTTTGTGGGGCGCGGTCATGTTTACGACGTGCGTCGTGTACGGCCTGGTGACGCCGCAGAGCCTGCACATGCATGAGTTTCTCGAACAGGTGCTACCTGCCTTCGAGTGGTTGACATGGTGGGGCTTCCTGCTTGGGCTGGTGGAGAGCTTTCTCTACGGGGTCTATGCCGGACTGGTTTTCTGCCCGCTCTACAACGGACTCAAGCGTTTCTGCAATAACCTGCATGGGGCGCCTGACGGGGAATAATTCCATGGAACCACGCCAGCAACAGTTCTCCATCTGGTATTTCGTTTTCGCCTTGCTGCTAATTCTGGTGCTGCAGAATTTCCTGTTTGCCCCGCATGCCGAGACGCTGTCCTACAGCAGCTTCAAGGCGCTGCTCGGCGCCGGCAAGCTCGAAGACGTCGCCATCGGCGAGCAAACGATTTCAGGGACGCTCAGGAATGAAGGACTTGAAACCCTGCTGCCGGCGGAAAAGCTTGCGGAGCTGAAGAAGTTTGAGCCGGGAGCGCATCCATTCGTGACCGTGCGGGTGAACGATCCCGATCTGGTCAAGGAACTCGAGGCCGCCAAGGTGCGCTTCACCGGGCGTATCGATAGCAACTGGATGGGTACGCTGCTGTCATGGATTTTGCCCGCCGTGATCTTTTTCGCCATCTGGGGACTGCTCATGAAGCGCATGGGGGGTGCCGGTGGCGGCATGGGCATGCTGGAGATCGGCAAGAGCAAGGCCAAGATCTACATGGAAAAGGATACCAAGGTCACGTTCGACGACGTGGCCGGCGTGGACGAGGCCAAGGAAGAACTTAAGGAGGTCGTCACGTTTCTGAAAGAACCCGGGCGATACGGCCGCCTGGGTGCGCACATCCCCAAGGGGGTGTTGCTGGTCGGCCCACCGGGCACCGGCAAGACGCTGCTGGCGCGCGCGGTCGCCGGGGAGACGGGCGTGCCGTTCCTGTCCATCAGCGGTTCGGAGTTCGTCGAGATGTTCGTGGGGGTCGGCGCCGCGCGGGTGCGCGATCTGTTCCAGCAGGCGCGCGGCAAGGCGCCGGCGATCATCTTCATCGATGAGCTGGACGCGCTCGGGCGCGCCCGCGGCGCCAACCCCATGGGAGGACACGACGAAAAGGAACAGACCCTTAACCAATTGCTGGTGGAAATGGACGGTTTCGATCCGGGGAAAGGCCTGGTGCTGCTCGCCGCCACCAACCGCCCCGAGATCCTCGATCCCGCGCTGCTGCGCGCCGGGCGCTTCGACCGTCAGGTACTGGTCGATCGCCCGGACAAGATCGGCCGGGTACAGATCCTGAACGTGCACCTGAAAAAGGTACACCTCGACGCCGATGTCGACCCGGAACAGATCGCGGCGCTGACGCCCGGGTTTTCCGGCGCCGATCTCGCCAATCTGATCAACGAAGCGGCGCTGCTCGCCACCCGCCGCGGCGCCAACGCGGTGACTCTCGACGATTTCACCCGAGCCATCGAGCGCATCGTCGCCGGTCTGGAGAAGAAGAACCGCCTGCTCAATCCCAAGGAGCGCGAGGTGGTCGCGCATCACGAGATGGGGCATGCGCTGGTCGCCATGGGGCTGCCGAATATGGACCCGGTGCACAAGATCTCGATCATCCCACGCGGCATCGGCGCGCTGGGCTATACCATCCAGCGGCCGACCGAGGACCGCTTTCTCATGACGCGCGAGGAACTCGAGAACAAGATGGCGGTGCTGCTCGGCGGCCGGGCAGCGGAGCATGTCGTGTTCGGCCATCTCTCCACCGGCGCCGCCGACGACCTCGCCAAGGCGACCGACATCGCCCGCGGCATGGTGATGCGTTACGGCATGGACGAAAAGCTCGGCCACGTCTCGTTGGAATCGAGCCGGCCGGCGTTCCTGGAGGTGCCCGGCGTCTTCCCGCACGCGCGCGAGTACAGCGAAGAGACCGCGCGCGATATCGACTGCGCCGTGCATGACATCGTGCAGTCGGCGTTCGATCGGGCGGTGCGGCTGCTCACCCAACAGCGCGAGCGCCTGGAACAGGGCGCCCGTCTGCTGCTGCAAAAGGAGACCTTGGGCGAGCAGGACTTGAAGACACTGCAAGCGTCGCCGGGATCGCAGGGGACAACGTTACCGACGGCAGCGGCGAAGTCGTCGCAATGAGGGAATCGGCGTCATGGGTTCCGTATTTTGTGAGGCGATTTGGCGCATGATACAGAACCGGGCGGGGGAAGACAGGTCACCAGCGCAGATAGGGGTTATATGTATTAGCGGATGGAATGTGGCCTGTGCCGTCATCTGGGGTGAATTGCAGAGTTTATCGTCTTATTAAGGAGTCGCAACCATGAAACAAAAAAGAGAAATCGTACTGGTCACCGGTTCCAGTGGACGCATCGGCAGTGCGGTGATGCGGCGTCTGACCGGACGTTTCAGCGATGTCATCGGGTTCGATCGCACGGCGCCCTCTCCGCCGCCGCCCGACTGCGTGGCGATCCCCGTTGACATCACTTCCGATGAGAGCGTGCAAGAGGGGTTTCGCGTCCTCAGGGAACACCATGGTACGCACATCGCCGCGGTGGTGCACCTGGCGGCGTACTACGATTTCCTCGGCAAGCCGAGTCCCAAATATGACGAGATCACGGTCGAGGGCACGCGCCGCCTGCTGCGCGGCCTGCGCGAGGGCGGCTTCGATGTCGAACAGTTCATTTTCTCCAGCACCATGCTCGTGCACCGCCCGGGCGAGCCGGGCGAGTTCATCAATGAGGACTGGCCGCTGGAGCCGACCTGGGCCTATCCGGCGTCGAAGGTGCGCACCGAGGAAGTGATTCACGCCGAGCGCGGCGAGATTCCCGCGGTGATCCTGCGCTTCGCCGGCGTCTATGACGACGTCTGCCATTCGCCGCCGCTGGCGCACCAGATCCAGCGCATCTACGAGGGCCAGCTCGCCGGCCACCTCTATTCCGGCGAGACCTCGCACGGCCAGGCCTTCGTCCACTTAGAGGACGTGGTGGACGCGATCGAGCACGCCATCGAGCGGCGTGCCCAACTGCCGCCGGAAGTGGCGATCCTGATCGGCGAGCCGGAGACGCTGAGCTACGACGAGTTGCAGCACACCTTCATGCGCCTGCTCCACGGCGAGTCCCGTGAGACGCACAACGTCCCCGGGCTCATCGCCAAGGTGGGCGCCTGGGCGCAGGACCTCATCCCCGGTAAGGAGCAGTTCATCAAGCCGTGGATGATCGACCGGGCCAACGACCACTACGCCCTCGACATCCGCCGCGCCCTCACGCTGCTGGATTGGCAGCCGAAGCGTTCGCTGCGCAAAACACTGCCGAAAATGGTCACGGCATTGAAGGCCGACCCGCTCGGCTGGTACCGCGAGCACGGCCTGGAGCCGCCCGCGTCGTTAAAAAGGCGCAAGGAAAAGGACGCCTTGCCCGAAATCCCCGAACAGTCCGCTGATACGACCCATTCAGAACACGGTGCTCATCCCGAGCACGCGGCAGCCCCGGCGACGGGGCATGAGCACGCGCACGGCGGCGACACCGCTCCCGCCATGGCGGCGGCCGAACCTTCGCCGGGCTGCGCGATGCACAGCTGCCCGATGCACCCTGGGGTCTGCCAGTCTTCGCCCGGCAACTGTCCGCGCTGCGGTACCGCGCTGGAGCCGGCGGAAACCGCCGACGCGGCGGAGGCGGCCGAGTACACCTGCCCCATGCACCCCGAAGTCGAGGCCACTGAACCTGGCCGCTGCCCCAAGTGCGGCATGGCGCTGGAACTGCGCACCGCTTCGTCTGAAGGACACGGTGAGCATAGTGGACATAGCGAACACGCCGGGCATCAGCATGCGGCGCCTGGCGGAGATAAGGCGACCGAGTACACCTGCCCGATGCACCCCGAGGTCGCGAGCGGCGAACCCGGCCGTTGCCCCAAGTGCGGCATGGCGCTGGAACGGCGCACCGCTTCGTCCGAAGGCCACGGCGAACATCACGCACATGACGAACACCGCGAACCTGATGCGCAGGACGCGCGCGCCGGCCATCAGCATGCCCAGTCCGGTGAAGGCCAGGCGACCGAATACACCTGCCCCATGCACCCGGAGATCGTGCGCAGCGAACCGGGCAGTTGCCCCAAGTGCGGCATGGTGCTGGTGCCGCGCGGCGCGTCGAAACCAAGCAAAGGTGAAGAGATTGACATGATGGTCGAAAGCCATCGCAATATGCTCTGGCCCTATTATCTCAGCATGATGCTCGGCCTGTGGCTGCTGACCAGCCCGTTCACGCTCGGCTATATGAGCGACTTCTCCCCCGATGCCAACCAGTTGCGGGTCATGGCCGAGCGTGATTTGCCATCATTTGAACTGCGCAACCTGTTGATGACCTGGAGCGATGTCATCAGTGGCATTCTGGTGATCGTCTTCAGTGTGCTCTCTGCGGACGTGTGGCGCCGCAATCCCTGGGCGCAGTGGGCCAATGCCTTCGTCGGTCTGTGGCTGATGTTCGCACCGCTGGTGTTCTGGACGCCATTGCCCGAGGCCTATGCCAACGGCACGCTGGTCGGTGGGCTGGTGATCGCGCTGGCGGTGCTGATCCCGATGATGCCCGGCATGAGCATGTCCGGTATGATGGGCAAACCGGACGTGCCGCCGGGCTGGGCCTACTGCCCATCAACCTGGCTGCAGCGCCTGCCGATTGCGGTGCTGGCGCTGATCGGCTTTCTCATCGCCCGCGTGCTGGGCGCCTATCAGCTCGGCCATATCGATAGCGTGTGGGAGCCGTTCTTCGTCGGTGGCAGTATGATGGCGGGAGGGATGAACGGCACCGAGCTGATCATCACCTCGGATGTCTCCAAGGCCTGGCCGATTGCCGATGGCGCCCTGGGTGGCATCGTCTACATGCTTGAACTGGTCATGGTCTGGATGGCCGGCAAGGACCGCTGGCGCACCATGCCGTGGATGGTGCTGGGGTTGGCCATTCTGATCCTGCCACTCGGCGTCGTCAGTATCTATTTCGTCATCATCCAGCCGATCGTGATCGGCACCTGGTGCACCCTGTGCCTGATCGCGGCCCTGGCGATGGCGGTGATGATCCCCTATTCGCTCAACGAGTTCGTGGCCATGGGCCAGTTCCTGGCCTGGTCGCGCAAGCAGGGCATGCCGTTCTGGCGCACCTTCTGGACCGGCGACGCGATGGACGGCGGCAGCGACGACACCGCCAAGGGGCTGGTCGCCACGCCCCGCGAGCAGTGGTCGCAGGCGACCCGCGGTGTGACCTATCCCTGGACGTTGTTGCTCAGTATCGCGATCGGCGTCTGGCTCACGTTTACCCGGGTCACCTTCGACAGTGCCGGCGCCATGGCCGACAGCGATCATCTGGTCGGGCTGCTGGTGGTGACGTTCTCGATTATCGCCCTGGCCGAGGTCGGCCGCGCCACGCGCTTCATCAACATTCCGTTCGGCATTTGGTTGATCGCCGCACCCTGGTTGCTCGACGGCATCGCCTCGCCGCTGGCGGTCTGGAACGGCGTGATCTGCGGCCTGCTGCTGATAGCATTGGCGATTCCGCGCGGGAAGATCAAGGATTCTTACGCGGGCTGGGACCGGTATATTGTTTAGCTGTGAGTACCGGTATCTATCGCGCGGTTAGTTACAGTTGATACGTTATGAGTTCGGTGGATGCGATGAGATTTATTAATGGAATCATTTGAAATGGGCAAGACCAACGGTAATACTGTGCCGCTTTCCGATGCACTGGTGATCTTCGGTGTGACTGGCGACCTCGTACGCAAGAAGATCTTTCCGGCGCTTTACGCGCTGGCCAAACGCGGTGCCCTCAAGATACCGGTGGTTGGGGTCGCCGCTTCGAAGTGGAGTCCGGCACAACTGCGCAAGCACGCCAGGGACGCCATAAAACAATCCGGCAAGATCGATGACAAGGCGGCCCTCGACCGGCTGCTCTCCCTGCTCGGCTACGTCAGCGGCGACTATAACGACCCTGGCACCTTCGACGCACTCAAACAGGCGCTGGGCGAGGCCCGCCGCCCGGCGCACTATCTCGCCATCCCGCCCTCACTGTTCGAGACGGTCGTTAAAGGACTCGGGGACACAGGTTTGGCGAAGCATGCGCGTGTTATCGTCGAAAAGCCCTTTGGACGTAACCTGGCATCCGCGCGGGAACTCAACCGCGTCCTGCGATCGATGTTCGCGGAAGAAGCGGTCTACCGCATCGATCACTTCCTGGGCAAGGAAGCGATCATGAATATCCTCTATTTCCGCTTCGCCAATACGTTCCTGGAGCCGATCTGGAACCGCAACTACGTCGCCAGTGTCCAGATCACGCTGGCCGAGGCGTTCGGAGTGGAGGGGCGCGGCGGGTTTTACGAAAGCGCCGGCGCGCTGCGTGATGTTGTCCAGAATCATCTATTCCAGATCGTCGCGCTGCTGGCCATGGAGCCGCCGGGCTATCAGGACTATGGCGCCGTGCACGCCGAAAAACACAAGGTCTTCCGGGCCATGCGCCCGTTGCGACCCGACGACCTGGTGCGCGGCCAGTACGCCGGTTACCGCCGGGAGCCGGGCGTGGCGAAACGCTCGGACGTCGAGACGTTCTGCGCCCTGCGGCTGTACATTGACTCGTGGCGCTGGGAAGGGGTGCCGTGGTACCTGCGTACTGGTAAATGTCTGGCCGCCACGGCAGCCGAGGTGCTGGTCGAGTTGAAGCCGCCACCGCAGCGGCTATTTGACGATTCGGCGCCCGCGAACGGGCGCGCCAATTATTTGCGCTTTCGGCTTTCGCCCCGTGCCGCCGTCGCCCTGGCCGCGCGCGTCAAGCGGCCAGGGAAGGAGTTCACCGGCGACCAGCGCGAGCTCTTCCTGCTGGACGAGCAGCCGGAGGAGCAAGCGCCTTACGAACGCCTTTTGGAGGACGCCATGGCCGGTGACGGCGCGCTGTTCGCCCGTGAGGAGTGTCTTGAGGCCGCCTGGGCGGTGGTCGATCCTGTGCTGACAAAGCATCCTCGGGTCTTCGCGTACACATCCGGCAGTTGGGGGCCCAAGGCAGCGGACGCGCTCATCGCGGCAGATGGCGGCTGGCACAATCCCGTGCTGGAGAATGCAAGGTGACAGTGGTGAGAAATGCGGGCCAGATCACCTTCCAAGTGCAGTGCATCACGCTGGAAGCGGAGATGTCTGAACAGGTTCTGTGTGCTGTTGCGGGGTCTGTGAGACTGTTATCGGACGTTGCGCCATGTGTTACCTCCCGCAGAACGGGAACAGGAGAGTCAGAATGAGAATCACCTTTCTGGGCGGTACCGAAACGGTAACCGGTTCAAAATACCTGCTGGAAAGCGGCACAAGCCGGATACTGGTGGATTGCGGTCTGTTCCAGGGCTACAAATGGCTGCGCGAGCGCAACTGGCAGCCCTTGCCACTGGATATCGACAAACTTGACGCGGTGGTGTTGACCCATGCCCATCTGGATCACTCCGGTAACGTCCCGGTGCTGTATAAGAACGCATATCGCAAGCCGGTTTACACCCATCACGCCACCAAGGCCTTGTGCGGCATTTTGTTGCCGGACAGCGGCCATATTCAAGAAGAGGACGCTAAGTACTACGCCCGTCACAGGCTGAGCAAGCATGAATCACCGCAGCCGCTGTATGAACGCGCCACCGCCGAACGCTCTCTCGAATTGTTCGAGCCGGTGGAATTCGGCGAAACCTTTACGGTGGGCGATATTACGCTGCATTTGCAGGGCGCGGGGCATATCCTGGGCGCCGGCAGCCTGATCGTCGAAGCCGAAGGCAAGCGCGTGGGTTTTTCCGGCGACGTGGGCCGGCCGAACGATATGTTGATGAACCCGCCGCAACCGCTGCCGGAACTGGATTTGCTGCTGCTGGAATCCACCTACGGTAACCGCCGCCACGACGCTGCCGACCCCTTCGAACAACTGGCCGGGATCGTCAACGAGACGGCCGGGCAGGGCGGCGCACTGCTGATCCCGAGTTTCGCCGTGGGCCGTGCCCAGGCGCTGCAACACATGCTGGCAACACTGACGCTGGAAGGCCGGATACCCAGGATGCCGGTCTACCTGGACAGCCCCATGGCCATCAGCGTTTCGGATATTTACTGCCAGTATTCCAGCCAGCACCGCTTGAGCCATGACCAGTGCCATCAGATGTGTGATGTGGCCACCTATACGCGCAGTATGGAGGACTCCAAGGCGCTGGCTGAACTGAATTATCCGCATATCATCATCGCCGGCAGCGGCATGGCCACTGGCGGCCGCATCCTGCATCACTTCAAACGCCTGCTGAAAGAGCATCGCACCACCGTATTGTTTACCGGCTATCAGGCTGGCGGTACCCGTGGTGCGAAAATGCTGGAAGGTACTGAAAGCGTAAAAATTCACGGTAAATGGATTCCTATCAAGGCCCGGGTGGAGGTGATGCATGGATTGTCGGGGCACGGTGACTACGTCGACATTCAGCACTGGCTGGAGCAATCGCGCCTCGCCAAGAACACCGCCATCAAGCTGGTGCACGGTGAACCTGATGCCCTTGAGGCTATGTGTGATCATCTGCGGCGCACGACACAGCATCGTGTCGAAGTGGCAGTCTACCGGAGCATTTTGACGCTATGAAGACCAGTATCATCGAAGTGGGCGGGCTGTTGTCGGCGCTGAGCGCCCGCGGTGTGGAGAAGCAGCTCACAAAACTGCCTGGCGTAAAAAAAGCCGAGGTCAATTATGTCGCCGGCAGCGCGACGGTGGTCTATGACGAGACGGCGGTCGATATCAAGACCATCAAGGCCAGGGTGCATGAGTGCGGTTATCACTGCGCCGGGGAACGGCTGCCGAAACATGTGTGCG
Source organism: Candidatus Tenderia electrophaga (assembly GCA_001447805.1). NCBI lineage: Bacteria > Pseudomonadati > Pseudomonadota > Gammaproteobacteria > Tenderiales (SeqCode) > Tenderiaceae (SeqCode) > Tenderia (SeqCode) > Tenderia electrophaga (SeqCode). The sequence continues at coordinate 2,544,303 of CP013099.1, read as the reverse complement.
CAGCCGAGGATCCACCGGGCGATGCCGCGGCCATGCCCATGCCTGGCGGTGGCGCGCACGCGGCCCATGGCGAAGCGGCGCAACCCGCCGAACATGCCGCGCACGCCGGCGCCCGGGACGCGATGGCCCACGAGATGGGCCATGGTGGCGGCATGGACATGCAGGCCATGGTGCGTGACATGCGCAATCGCTTTTGGGTCTGCCTGTTGTTCAGCATCCCGATCTTTATCTACTCTCCGATGGGCGGGATGTTCACGCCGCCGGCACCGCCGCTCGGTTTGCCGCTCAATCAATGGTTGTTTTTTCTTGCCACTGTGGCCGTGATCTGGCCCAGTTGGCCGTTCTTCGTCGCCGCCTGGCGCGCAGTGAAAAACGGCGTGCTCAACATGGCGGTGTTGGTGGTGCTGTCGGTGGGCACCGGCTACCTGTTCAGTCTCGGCGCGACCTTCTTCTTCGAAGGGGTGCAGTTCTTCGAGGCGGTGGCGGTGCTGCTGGTGTTCATTCTGCTCGGTCACTGGCTGGAGATGCGCGCCCGCGCCGGGGCCTCGGACGCCATCCGCTCGCTGATGGATCTCGCCCCGCCCAAGGCCATGGTGCAGCGCGACGGACAGGAAGTGGAGGTTCCGACTGCCGAGGTCCTGAAAGATGACGTGGTGGTGATCCGCCCCGGCAACAAGATCCCGGTGGACGGCGAGGTGCTGGAGGGCGAATCCCAGGTGGACGAGTCCATGCTCACCGGTGAATCCATGCCGGTGGGCAAGACGCCCGGCGATACGGTCATCGGCGCTACTATTAATAAGAGTGGTAGTTTCAAGTACCGCGCCACCAAGGTAGGCGCGGATACGGCGCTGGCGCAGATCGTCAAGCTGGTGCAGGCAGCACAGAACTCCAAGGCCCCGGCGCAGCTCCTGGCCGACAAGGCCTCCCAATGGCTGGTGGTGATCGCCATCGTCATCGGTCTGCTCACCTTCGCGGCGTGGTTCTGGTGGATCGGCCAGACCCTGCTGTTCGCCGTGACGCTGACCATCACCGTGTTCGTTATCGCCTGCCCCGATGCCCTCGGGTTGGCCACGCCTATGGCAGTGATGGTGGGCACCGGCCTCGGGGCCCAGAACGGCATCCTGTTCAAGAACGCCTCGGCCCTGGAAGACGCTACCAAGCTCGATGTCGTGGTGTTCGACAAGACCGGCACCCTGACCATGGGCGAGCCGCAAGTGGTCGAGGTCGTCGCGCGGCTCGATGCGGATCAGGACGCTGTGCTGAGCCTGGCCGCCACGGTGGAGCAGGGTTCCGACCATCCGCTGGCTCAGGCGATTCAACGCAAGGCCGAGGGGCTGAAGCTGGAGCCGCTGACCGGTTTCGCCAACCTCGAGGGCAAGGGCGCCCGCGCCGAGGTGGCCGGAAAAACCCTGTTGCTGGGTAACCGCCGCCTGATGGACGAAGAGCGGATCGATATGGCGGGGCTGACGGATGAAGCCGCGCGTTTGCAGGGCGCTGGTCAGACCGTGGTGCACGTCGCCCACGGCGGTGTGCTGATGGGCCTGATCGCCATTGCCGATGCGCCGCGCCCTACCGCCGCCGCCATGGTGAAAAAGATGCGCGAGCGCGGCGTGGAGGTGGCGATGCTCACCGGCGACAATCAGGCCACCGCCGAGCGCATTGCCAAGGAACTCGGCATCGCCACCGTCATCGCCGATGTATTGCCGGGGCAGAAGGCGGACAAAATCAAGGAACTCCAGCGCAGCGGCAAGAAGGTCGGCATGGTGGGCGACGGCGTCAACGACGCCCCGGCGCTGACCCAGGCCGACGTGGGTTTCGCCATCGGCGCCGGCACTGATGTAGCCATGGAGAGCGCCGACGTAGTGCTGATGAAGAGTGACCCCCATGACGTGCTGGGCGCGATCGAGCTGTCGCGGGCGACGCTGCGTAAGATGCACCAGAATCTGTTCTGGGCGGTGGCCTACAACGTCATCGCCTTTCCCGCGGCGGCCGGGGTGTTCTACCCGCTGGTGATCAGCCCGGAGGTGGCGGCGCTGGCCATGTCCGGCAGCTCGGCGCTGGTGGCGGTGAACGCGCTGTTGCTCAAACGCACGCGACTGGAGGGTATTCATATCGCCACGCGGTCGCAGACGCTGGTGGCAGCGGACTGAAACGGTGTGAAGGAACGTCAAACTTGAGGCTATGAGCAAGGTCACCGAAACCGAACGGCGCGGGGGCATATTGACGATCGCGGCGTTGATAGCGGCATTCGCGATGGCGAATTCACCACTGTTCGAGCTCTACTGGTTCGTCCACCACACGCCGGTATCGATACACATCGGCGAGTTTGCCATCGACAAGCCCCTGATCGTGTGGATCAACAAAGGATTGATGGTGTTCTTCTTCCTGCTGGTCGGTCTGGAGATCAAGCGCGAAGTGCTGGAAGGCGAGCTTGTCGGCGTTAAACACTTCGCCCTGCCATTGCTGGCGGCCGTCGGCGGCATGGCGGCGCCGGCGGCGATCTATATTACCTTCAATGCGTCCGATCCGGTCGCCATGCGCGGCTGGGCGATACCCACGGCCACCGATATCGTACTGGCCCTCGCCGTCCTGTCACTGCTGCGCGAGCGCGTTCCGGAGGCACTGATGATTTTTCTTGCCGCACTGGCGATATTTGACGACGTCGGTGCCATTCTGATCATCGCCCTGTTCTATTCCGAAGGATTAACCGCGGCTTCGCTGCTGGCGGCGGTGGGCGGCATCGGCGCGCTCATCGTTCTTAATCGCTATAAGGTCGTTTATACCGCGCCCTATCTGCTGGCGGGTCTTTTCCTTTGGGCGGCGGTGCTGAAATCGGGCGTGCACGCGACGCTGGTCGGCGTCATCGTCGCCCTCGCCCTCCCACTGCGGGGCGTGCGCGATGGGGCGGGGTGCTCGCCGTTGAAGGAGATGGAGTCCGGTCTACGGCCCTGGGTGACGCTGGGCATCGTGCCGGTATTCGCCTTCTTCAATGCCGGCATCACGCTCTCCGGCCTGGCGCCGGGCACGCTGTGGACGCCGGCGGCGATGGGTATCGTCCTGGGTCTGTTCCTGGGCAAACAGTTGGGGGTGTTCGGGGCGACCTGGCTGGCGGTGCGCATCGGCATCGGGAAGCTGCCGGCCGGCATGAATTGGGCACAGATGTACGGGGTGGCGTTGCTCGCCGGCATTGGCTTCACCATGAGCCTGTTTGTCACGTCTCTGGCCTTCGATGACAAGGCGTTGCTCGCCTCGGCCCGATTCGCGATTCTGATCGGTTCGATACTATCGGCGATAGTGGGTTTGATCGTTTTATGGCGTGTGTCCCCGCGCCGTGGAGATCGAGAAGGGGAGGACGGCTAGTGTGGATTACGCAGGCATTGTTGGTCATGGTGCTATGGGCCGCCTGTTTTCCGCTGATCGGACTCGGCCTGCAGGACGCCCCACACCTTTATTTTGCGGGGTTGCGGGCTTTGCTGGCGGGTATTGCTTTGCTGTTGGTCGGCATGGCGCTGGGGCGGCCCGTACCGCGCGGCGTGATGAACTGGGCACAATTAACCGGTATCGGCATCGGTGCAACGACGCTGGCGTTTCTGGGTATGTTCCACGCGTCCGAGTTTATCTCTCCGGGCCTGGCCACGGTGATCGCCAACACACAGCCTATACTGGCCACGGCCGTGGGCTACCTGCTGTTGGGTGAGCGTCCCGGATGGGCGGGACACACGGGCATGGCGTTGGGGTTTGCAGGCATCCTGTTGATTGCCTTGCCGGGGGGCGATGCGCTATCCGGTGGCGGCTACGCGTTGGGCCTTGCTTATCTTTTGCTCGCCACGCTGGGTGTCACATTCTCGAACGTGCTGATTCGCCGTGTGGCGGGGGCCGTGGATATCGTCATGGCTATGGCCATCCAGCTCCTAATCGGCGCGGTGCCCCTGCTGTTGGCCGCCGCCATGCTGGAGCAGGCCGATGACATTTCGTGGACCGGCCGGTTCGTTTTTTCCTTGCTTACGCTCGGCCTGGCTGGCACGGCACTGGCTTACTGGTTGTGGTGCAGGGTGCTGGCGGTCACCGAACTCTACCGGGCCAATGTGTTTACTTATCTTGTGCCGGGACTGGGTTTGGCGATGGGGGCCCTTTTTTACGATGAGCGGGTCAGCATGATGACGGTATTCGGCGTGTTGTTGACGTTGGCGGCGATGTCGCTGGTCAGCACCAAAGCAGGTGCGCGATAGCTCAAGAGGGTGACTGATGATCGAATCATATCGGAATTGTTGCAGACAGGACGGGTGTAGACAGGACATGACATATTCATTTCAGCATCGACAGGTGGACGCGTGGCTTATCTGAGCCGCTTTATTCGCATCAGCTGGGCGCTATGGGTGTATCTGTTCTGGTTGGGCCTGGTCCGTCTGCACTGGCTGCATCCCAAGCTTTCTCCGGCGCGCAAGTTTGCCGGCATGCTGGCGGGGCTGGGGACGACGTTCATCAAGCTGGGGCAGGGGTTGAGCCTGCGCCGCGACCTGTTACCGGATGACTATATCGAGGCCTTGCAGGCACTGCAGGACAGTGTAGCGCCGTTCGACGGCAAGACGGCAGTGCTGGAGATCGAGCAATCACTCGGCGCGCCGGTTCACGAACTGTTTGCCGAGTTCGACGAACAAGCGCTGGCCGCGGCGTCCATCGCCCAGGTTCACCGCGCCCGCCTCCACGATGGCCGGGACGTCGTGGTCAAGGTGCGCCGCCCGGCCATCAAGGCGCAGGTGGCGCGCGACATGCGCCTGCTGAAACTCGCGGTCAGGCTGCTCGCGGCACTGGTCCCGCGGCTGCGCCAGTTCCAGTCGCTCGCCATCATCGAGGAGACAGATAACGGACTGCAGCAGGAGATGGACTTTCGGCGCGAGGCGCGCAACGTCAAGCGTTTTGTGCAGATGTTCGAGGGTTCGAAGACAATATATGTCCCTCCAATCGTAGACGATCTCTACACCGATGCCGTGATGGTCCAGATACGCAGCGGCGGCCGCAGGATTGATGATCCGGCGGTCAAGGCGCGGGGAGCAGCGCTGGCGCAGGCCTTGGTGGATGCCTACCTCAGGCAGTACTTCCTGTTTGGTATGTTTCACGGTGACCCCCACCCTGGCAATCTATTCGTTATGGAAGATGGCCGTCTTTGTCTGCACGACTTTGGTCTGGTCGGATTTCTCGATCACAAGAGCCGCAAAGCGCTTGCCGCGGCAATGCAGGCGTTTGTGCAGCGCGACAGCGGCTGGTTGCTGGATGCCTACCAGGAACTGGGACTGATCGCCGGCGATCTGGATCGCGCCGAGTTCATTCGCGGTTTGGAAGAGATGCTGGAAGATTATGCCGCGCTTCCCATGAAGGACTGGTCATTCAGCGAGGCGTTTATCGCCATGATGCGATTGGGACAGGGACGCAACGTTAGGGTGCCGCATAACCTACTGGTCTACCTGCGGGCATCATTACTCACCGAGTCGGCGGTACGGACGCTGGACGCTGAATTCAATGTCGTGCAAGGGTTGACGGCGGGTGAACAGCAGATCAGGGATACCATCGCGTCACAAGCCTCCAAGGCCATGCAGACACGTTTGAAGTACGAGGCAGCCGAGGCGATTCAGGAGTTACCCCAGGCCCTCGCGGAAGGGATACGCAGGTTAAGACGGGAAGGGTTCCAGTGGCGTTTATACCATCGTGGTCTGGAGGACCTCGAATCCCATCTCGACCGCAGCAGCAACCGGCTGGCGTTGGCGCTGGTGGCCCTCGGTCTGTATATCGCTTCGTCGTTGCTCATGCAGTCCGAATTGGGGCCCCGTGTGGCAGGCATCCCTTTGCCCGCGTTGATCGGGTATGTTTTGGCATTCTGGTTCACGATTCGACTGGTGCGTGGAATCTCGCGGTCGGGGCGATTATAGGAGAGGCGCCATGAAACAAAGCGATCAGGTGAAATGTCCGGTGTGCGGCATGCGGGTCGGTCCGCATCAAAACGAGATTATCTATCAGCAGATGCAATTCGCTTTCTGCTCCGAGCAATGTAAGGCGCGTTTTCTCTCTCACCCTCATCTCTATATCGGTTATCCGGGTGAGCCGGCGCCCAGACAAAGGGGGCAGGTTGAGCTGAAACGCAGGCGCTTGGCTCTTCGCCAGCCACTTTCGGTGGAGGGCGCGGCGCTGGTGCAGGAGTTGCTCAGCGGGCTGATGGGCGTCAATGAGGCTACCGCTTCGGGCGAGACGATCGAGGTGACCTATGACCTGTTGCAGGTGAGTCTGGAAGAATTGGAGCAGGCATTGACCGAGGCAGGCACTCGGCTCGGCGGGGATTGGGTCGAGCGCCTGCGCCGGGCCCTGATCCACGAAAGCGAGGAAACGGAGATCGAAGCCCGTGAAGCCACGCCTCCCCATCACTACCTTCCGTAGCTCGATGGACCGTGATCTGGAGACGATCGAACTCGAGATCGATCAGGACGGTTCCCCGGTGACGCTGGAGGTCGGCAGCTGGTTCGTCTGTTTCGTGCCCGGGCTCCAGAAGCAGTGGTGGCACACTTTCGTTAACAAACGCCACAAGCATGTCTTCGCCATGCGGCCGGCGGGACGGGGTGAATGGACGCTCTTTGAGCTGTGGTGGCACCGGCTACTGACGGCCGCCATCACCTCGGAGCAAGCACGAAAGTTTCTCCTCTGGGGCGCCCGCGGTGACGTGCTGCTGGTGCGCGAAGCCATTCTGTATGAAATGCGGCCGGGATCTCGACATGGTGGGGTAAGAGGGATTGGATGAGGGCATGCAGATGAGCGTGGAGCCGGAAAGAGAGATCATGACGCGGATCGGCCCCTGCCTCTGCCTGCCCCTGCTGGCCGAGAGCCACGAGACCCTGGAATACTTCACGGAAGGTGATGCATTGTACGGAGCCATGCTCGATTCGATCGCCGGGGCGCGCCGCCGGGTGTGGCTGGAGACTTATATCTTCGCCGATGACGAAATCGGGCGGCGGTTTGCCGAGGCCCTGACGGAACGGGCGCGTGCCGGGCTGGACGTGCGGTTGCATATCGACGCCGCCGGATCGGCGCTATGCTTTTCCAGCCGCCTCGAACACTATCTACTCACTCAGGGGGTGCAGCTGCGGTGGTTTCACCGCTGGCGCTGGCGGCAGCCGCTGCGTTACAACCGGCGCAACCACCGCAAGCTGCTGGTGGTGGACGACAGCGACGCCTATCTCGGCGGTTTCAATATTCACCGCGAGAATTCACGGTCGGTCTATGGGGAGCAGCGATGGCGCGACGCCCATGTGCGGTGCGACGGCGCGCTCGCCGTTCAGGCCGCCCGGTTGTTCGACGCCTTTTGGCGCGGGAACCGGCGCTGGGTCTTGCCGCGGACAGCGGGGACGGCCACCGTGCTGATGCCAAATCATACCCGTCTGTGCCGCCAGCAACTGCGCTGTGCGTATGCCGCCATGGCGGATAGTGCGGAGTCCCTCATGTGGTTGACTACGCCTTATTTCGTTCCGGATCACCGGACACAGGAGGCCCTGATCACCGCCGCGCGGCGGGGGAGGGACGTGCGTGTGTTGGTGCCGCGCAAGGGGGACGTGCGCCTGGCCCGCTGGGCGGCCCGCGCCGCCTATGCCAAGCTGCTACGGGCGGGTGTGCGCATCTTCGAGTATCTGCCGCGGGTATTGCATGCCAAGACCGCGGTGGTTGATGAGGCCTACGCCGTTCTGGGTACAGCGAACCTGGACTATCGCAGCTTTTTCCTGAACTACGAACTAAACTTCATCACCCGTGAGCCGGGTCTTTGCCGGCAGTTAGTGGAGCAATTCGAAAAAGATCTGGAGGAATCGGAAGAGATATGCGCGGACCGCTGGGCTACCCGGCCCTGGACCGATCATCTAACGGAAACGGTGGGTTGGTTGGCGCGGCGCTGGCTTTAATCCCGATCATGGTGCCGTGGCGGATGTTGGATACGCGGGTCGTGCCCAGGTGAAATGCTCGTAGACACCGGACCAGTACATGCCGAAGGTGACGGCAAACAGCAGTTCCTCCAGCGGCATACGCAGGAGGGTGACGCCAGAGAGGGCCTCGAGATTCCATATCCGGTCGATATAGCCGGGTGCCGACCACTCGAGGCCGGTAAGGAAAACGACGTAGTAGAGCAGAAACAATAGGCCACCCACCCAGCTTTTGGTTGCAAGGTCGGGGCGGCACAGCATGGTTGCGATGGTGCCCACCGCCATGGCGACGATGCCCGGATAGATGGGATTCCAAGGCAGGAAATAGATGAGGGGAAACGCCAGAAAAGGCGAGGCGAGCGCGTAACGGTGATAGCGGTGGCGGAGCGAGCAACGCTCATCGTGACTGACCATCGCAGTGGTTTTACCGGTGAACACGTTGTACAGCACAGCGCCGATACCGCCGATGGCGAAACAGAAGATCAGGCTCTCGATGTCGAAGCCGGTGCGCTGCGCCAGATCGAACAGGCTGGGTGGGTTCCAGTACTCGGGGACGAACAAGGGTTCGGTCAGGCCGAAAGGTGCGGTGAACAGGCTGGCCCACCACATGGCGCGGCGGTGGGCAGGAAAGACGGCGTAAACGATCGCCCAGGGGAGCAGAAAGGCGCTGGACCAGGCCAGCCAGACGTAATGATCGGGAACCATCTCTCACCCTGTATCTATTGGTTTTGAGAGAGTAATCTATATTTTGTTCGGGAGGAAAACATGGTCGCAGCCAACGAAACCAAACCACTCCGGGAGGATCGGTTCAGCGAGAGGCTGTTTTACACGGCATTCTTGTTGTTGATGGGCGTCGGTTATCTCATGGCCCTGACCTATCTCGATCTGACCCATCAAGGCCACGACGGCAAGCCGGGACTGTCGGTGGAGGACATCGTGGAAAACTACTATGGCAACCGCAGCGGTACACGGCTGGAGGCGGCGATCCGCGGGCCCATGGGCGGCTATCTCGACCGCGAGGAGCGCCATCATATCGTGGCGTGGCTGAAGTCGGGGGCGCCCCGCAAGACGTTTGAAACGAACGTGCAGCCCGTCCTGCAACGCAACTGCCTGGGCTGCCACAGCCCCTCTTCGGGTATGCCGGTGCCCGATCTGTCCAGCTACGAGGCGGTGAGCGAGGTCGCCAGAATAGATACCGGAACCTCAGTGTTGTCACTGGTGCGGTTGTCGCATATCCACCTGTTCGGCATCGGTTTGATCATGTTCGGCGTGGGGATGATATTCCGCCGGGTGATCCTGTGGGAGTGGCTGAAAGGGACATTACTAGTGCTGCCGTTTGTCGCCATCGCGGTGGACATCCTTTCCTGGTACCTGACCCACTGGGATCCCCATTATGCGCTCACGGTGGTGATCGCCGGAGCGGTGCTGGGGCTGTGCCTGGCGGCGCAGATACTCATCGCCTTGTATCAAATCTGGTTCCCGGCGCGCGGACCGGGTACGATCAACCGGCAACGCGCACAGCCATGACCGAAACGTTGCGCACCGCTCCGGGACGGCCTTTTCCGTTGGGAGCTCGGCTGGTCGATGAAGGCGTCAACTTCGCCCTGTTCAGCCGCCATGCCGCGGCGGTGAGCCTGCTGCTGTATGACGGGCTCGATGCGCCGGGGCCCGGGAATCGCATCGATCTGGACCCGGCCAACCATCGCGACGGGGATATCTGGCATATCTGGGTGGCGGATGTCCGGCCCGGCACGGCCTATGCCTACCGTGTCGACGGGCGCTATGACGTGACTGCGGGGTTGCGCTTCAATCCGCGGCGGGTGGTCATCGATCCTTACGCCTCGGCGCTGACGGGCGTCTCGGACTGGGATTTCGCCAAGGCGCGCGGTTATGACGCCTCCGCGCAGCAGGACGACGTTCACCTGGCGTATGACGACAACGAAGGATATACGGCGCGCGGCCTGGTCGTCGACAACGGCTTCGACTGGCAGGGTGACCGTCCGCTCAAGCATCCTTGGCCGCAGACCATTATCTACGAGACCCATGTACGCGGTTTCACCGCCGATCCGTCCTCGGGCGTGCAGCATCCCGGCACCTATCGCGGCCTGATCGAGAAGATCCCCTATTTGCGGGGGTTGGGCGTCACCGCCGTGGAACTGCTGCCGGTGCACGAGTTCAACGAGCACGAGCTGGTGCGCGTCAATCCTCTGACCGGCAAGCGGCTGCACAACTACTGGGGCTACAGCACGGTCGGCTTTTTCGCCCCCAAGGAAGGTTACGCCTCGCAGACAGGCGCGCAGGTGAGCGAGTTCAAGGAGATGGTGCGCGCCTTGCACGCAGCCGGCATCGAGGTGATCCTGGACGTGGTCTTCAACCATACCGCCGAGGGTAACGAGCTGGGACCGACCCTGAGTTTTCGCGGCATTGATAATCCGATCTACTACCTGCTGGAAGACGACCCGCGTTATTACAAGAATTACACGGGCTGCGGCAACACGCTCAACTGCAATCACCCGGTGGTGCGTGATTTCGTCCTCGATTGTCTGCGCTATTGGGCCATCGAGATGCACGTCGATGGCTTTCGTTTCGATCTGGCCTCGGTGCTCGGGCGCGATGAACACGGCAACATGATCAGCAATCCCCCCTTGCTGGAGCGCATCGCCGAGGACCCCATCCTGCGCGATGTGAAACTGATCGCCGAGGCCTGGGATGCGGCCGGCGCCTGGCAGGTCGGGCGTTTCGCCAGCCGGCGCTGGTCGGAATGGAACTGCCATTTCCGCGACGAGGTGCGCCGCTTCTGGCGCGGCGATACCGGCATGCGCGGCGGGCTGGCGAGTCGCTTATGCGGCAGCGCCGATCTCTATCAGTCCGGTGGCAAGCAGCCACTCAACAGCATCAACCTCATCACCTGCCACGATGGATTTACACTCAACGACTTGGTGAGCTATGAGCGCAAGCACAACGAGGCCAACGGCGAGAATAACCGCGACGGCACCGACGCCAATTGGAACGCCAACTACGGCGTCGAGGGTGAGACAGACGATCCGCAAATTGAGGCGCTGCGGTTGCGCCAGCTCAAGAATCTCATCGCCACCCTGATGCTCTCCCGCGGCGTGCCCATGCTGCTCGGCGGCGACGAATTCCGCCGCAGCCAGAGCGGTAACAACAACGCCTACTGCCAGGACAACGAGCTGTCCTGGGTTGACTGGCGGCTGGTAGAACGCAACAGCGAGCTGTTGCGTTTTACCCGTGAGATGATTGGGTTGCGCCAGCGGCACTCAGTGCTCTGCGCTGAGAGCTTTTACGAGAGCAAGGAGATTACCTGGTTCGAACCCGAAGGCCGCTATCCCGACTGGCATAGTGATGCCCGCACCCTGGGATGTTCGATTCATGGGATGAGAGCGACCGATGGCGAATTGTGCCTGTTGTTCAATGCCGAGCCGCATGCCGTAGAGTTTCGGCTGCCCGATGGGCAATCCGGCCGGGCTTGGCGGGTGACCGTGAACACCGGTGAATCCGCGCCTCACGATGTGAGGAACCGCGATTGCCCATTGCTCGATGGACAGTCACGGCTTACATTGGCAGACCGCACCCTCGCGGTATTGATGTGTTGAGAGCCAACGTGCAGCGGAGGGATTAACAATGTCAAGGAACTGGGTATTGACGCCTGTTGTATTAATCGCTCTGGCGGGCCTGTCCTATGGCTTGTATATGATCCTGCAACCGCCGCCCTTGCCACAGGGACTGCTTTATGGCAACGGCCATATCGAGGGCACCGAAGTTGTCGTCAGTGCCGAACTTGCCGGCCGGGTCGTGGAGAACCGCTTGCAGGAGGGCGAGTTGGTGCAAGCGGGCGATTTGTTAGTACAACTCGATGATGTGCAGCCGCGACTCCAGCTGGAACAGGCAGAGGCGCAGACGACCGCCATCCAGCGCAGTGAGGCCGCGCTCAAGGAGCAGCTTGATCTCTGGCGTCATCATCTTTCCACGGCGCAGAGCGATCTCACGCGCTACCGGGAATTGCGTCGCAGCGGCACGGTCACCCCGCAACAGCTCAATCAGGCGGAAGACCGTTTCCGCGAGGCGCAGGGCCGGGTCGGTACGCTGCAGGCGCAGATTGCCGAGGCCCGCGCCAGGCTTAGCGCCGCCGGGCAACAGGTCGCGCTGTTGCAACAACAATTGGCCAGGACCGGCATTCACGCCCCCGTCACCGGTACCGTGCAGACCAAGGCCGTCGAGACGGGCGAGTTGGCCGCGCCGGGGCGGGCCGTGGCGGTGCTGGTCGATCTGTCGTACCTCGAACTCAAGGTCTACATACCGGAAGGCGACATCGGCAAGGTGAAGCTGGGTGATACGGCACGCGTTAAAGTGGATGCCTTCCCCGATCGTTATTTCGAAGCCGTCGTCAGTCAGGTGGATCAGCGCGCCCAGTTCACGCCGCGCGACGTGCACCTGCCGCAGGAGCGGGTGCGCATGGTATTCGGGGTCACGCTGACACTGGATAATCCCCAGGGCTGGCTCAAGCCCGGTATGCCCGCCGATGCCTGGATACGCTGGCAGGATGGTGCCGTCTGGCCGGAACGGTTGGTGGTGCCGGGCTAGCGACAGATGATTGATCCGAATCAGGCTGAGCGGATTATTGAGGCGCAGGGCCTGGGACGGCGTTACGGCGCTTATCCAGCGCTTGCCGCCATCGACCTGGGTGTCTATCGCGGTGAGATTTTCGGTATTGTCGGTCCCGACGGCTCAGGCAAGACCACGTTGATGCAGCTGCTCGCCGCGATCCTTGATCCCAGTGCGGGGAGTTGCCGGGTGCTTGGCTTCGACACTGTCAGGCAGGCGGTGCAGATCACGTCCCGCATCGGTTATATGTCCCAGGGCTTCACGCTCTATGACCGGCTCAGCGTGGACGAGAATATTGCCTTTGCCGCGCGGGTGCGCGGCATTAGCGGCGAGCTGCTCCGGCGGCGACGCGAGCGCCTGCTGGAGATGGCCGGGCTGGCACCGTTCCTGGAACGGTGGGCGGGACAGCTTTCCGGCGGCATGCGCAAGAAGTTGTCGCTGTGCACCAATCTCATCCACGAGCCGCCATTACTGTTGCTGGACGAACTCAGCCTGGGCGTTGACCCGCGTTCGCGCCGCGAGCTGTGGCGCATGCTGAGAGAGTTTCGCGATCAGGGCGCGACCATCGTTCTTACCACGCCCTACATGGACGAGGCCCTGCATTGTGACCGCCTGGCCTTTCTTCACCGCGGTGAACTGCTGGCCGTCGATACACCCGCCGCCCTGCGCGAGCGCGCCCGTGGCCGGGTGTACGAACTGCAAACGAGCCGCATCGACGAGGCGCGCCAGCGGCTCGCCGGTGTGCCGGAGATGGTTGGCGTGCAATGGTTGGCGGACAGGATGCGTTTTCAACTGGCCCCGGCAGCGACGCTGCCGGCGGAGTTACAGGATGGTCTCGGCCGCCTGGGAACATTGTCTGATGCGGAGCCCGACCTGGAGAACGCTTTTATCCAGCTGGCTTTCGTGCCGGAGGCGGCAACGGTGATGTCGCCACAGACAGCAGCAGCGGCGAAGCGGCCGGCGGAGGCGGTCGCGGTGGCAAACGTCACGGTACGCTTCGGCGCCTTCACGGCCGTCGATGATGTCTCGGTCACCATCGCGCCGGGTGAGGTCATCGGTTGGCTGGGCCCCAACGGTGCCGGCAAGACGACGTTGATCCGTGTCCTCTGTGGTCTGTTGCGGCCCACGGCCGGTAGCGTGCGGGTGGCGGATGTCGATGTCCGGCGCGAGGCGAGGCGCCTCAAAGGGCGCATCGGTTACATGTCGCAGCGCTTCTCGCTCTACCCCGATCTCACCGTGGCTGAGAACCTCGCCTTCTTTGCCGGGGCCTATGGGCTGGGCGGAAAGGAACGGCGGGCGGCCATGGCCTGGGCCGGCGATATGACGGGGCTTGGTGGCGTGGAGGGGCGTCGCGCCGGGGACATCTCCGGGGCGTTACGCCAGCGCCTGGCACTGGCCTGCGCCATCATGCATCGCCCGGCGGTGCTGTTCCTCGATGAGCCCACCTCGGGTGTTGATCCCGTCGCCCGGCAGCGCTTCTGGCAGTTGATTCAGCTGCTCGCCACGAGCGGCATGGCGGTGCTCGTTACGACTCATTATCTCGAGGAGGCGCGCTACTGCCACCGCCTCGGCCTGATGGCGCAGGGGCGCCTGATCGCCCTGGGCGGTATCGATGAACTGCGCGCCGGCCTGGGCAGTGCGGGTGACGGCGACATGGAGTCGCTGTTCATGGCCTATCTCGAGCGGGCGTCCGTCGAGGCGGGGGCATGAACCGGCACCGTATCGCCGCCGTGGTCGGCAAGGAGACACGCGAGATTCTGCGTGATCCTATTACTGTCGGGGTCTCGCTGCTGATGCCGCTGGTCATGTTGTTTTTGTTCGGCTATGCCATCTCGCTGGATCTGCGCCAGGCGGCTCTTGCTGTGCTGGACGAAGATAACAGTCCCGCCAGTCGGGCACTGGTCGAGCGCTTCGTGCAGAACGAGTATTTTCGTCGCGCGCGGCCGCTGCTCTCGACGCATGAGGTCGAAGCTGCACTGCAGCGCGGTGAGGCGGACGTGGCGCTGGTCATCGCGCCGCGTTTCGGGGCGCAGCTTGTCCGTGGCGAGCACCCCGCGGTGCAGGTGCTGGTGGACGGCACCTATTCGAGCACGGCCTTGCTCGCGGCGGGATACAGCGAGGCGATCATCGCCGGATTTCAGCAGCCTGCCGATGCTGCCGTGGTGCGCGTGGAGACGCGGGTCTGGTATAACCCGTCGCTGAAAAGCGCCAACTATATCGTGCCGGGCCTGTATGCCGTAATCCTGATGGCCTTCCCGCCGCTGCTGACAGCGCTGGGCATTGTCCGTGAGAAAGAGACCGGCACCATCCAGGGTATCTTCGCTTCGCCGCTGACCAGCGCCGAGTTCATTGTCGGCAAGCTGGTGCCCTACGGCTGCATTGCTTTCCTGCAGATGGTCATGGTTATCGGCGTCGGTTACCTGTGGTTCGGGGTGCCGTTCCAGGGCAGCCTGGCCTTTCTGCTCGCGGCCGGTCTGATCTACGTATTCTGTACCGTCGGCATCGGCCTGCTGGTATCCACTGTTACCCGCAGCCAGCTGACGGCCATGCTGCTGGCCCTGATCGTGACGCTGATGCCGTCATTTCTGTTCTCGGGTCTGTTGTTCCCGATCTTCACGATGCCCAGGCTGCTGCAGCTCTACACCGCGGTCTTCCCCGGCCGCTACTTCGTCGATATTTCGCGCGGTGTGGCGCTGAAGGGTGCCGGCCTGGAGGCGCTGTGGTTCGAAGTGGCGGTGCTCGCCGTTTACACGCTGGCGGTGTTCTTCCTTGCCGCCTGGCGGCTGAAGAAAAAGGTGGCGTGATGCGGCTGGCGAGCCTGCTGGTCAAGGAGTTCATCCAGTTCTTTCGCGACCGGGTGATTCTGCTGCTGATCCTCTGGCTCTATACCGTCGAGGTGATCATTTGCACTTACGCCCTGGGGCTCGACCTGCGCCACCTGCCGCTGGCGGTACTTGACCAGGACAATACGCCGGTCAGCCGCCGGCTCGTCTCCGCCCTGACCAGCGGTGAGTCCTTCGAGCTGGTGGGTCATCCCGCTGACATGCCGGCAGCCGAGCGCTGGTTGCAGGCCGGTCGCGCCCGGCTGGTGCTGGTCATCCCCGAACATTTCGGCCTCAAGCTGTTGCGTCAGGAGTCACCGCAGCTGCAAATCCTGCTGGACGGCGCCGATGGCAACACGGCAGCGACGGCCCGCAACTATGTCTTGCTGGCACTGCAATCCCTGCAAACCGAAGCCATGCCAGGCAGCGGTCCGCCGGTACGGGCAGAGATCCGCATCTGGTATAACCCGGATCTCACCTATACCAGTTTCATGGTGCTTTCGATGATCGCCCTCGCGGCCCTGATGGTGGGAGTGATCCACCCGGCGGCGACCATCGTGCGCGAGAAGGAGGTGGGCACCATCGAGCAGCTGCGGGTCACGCCGATACGCACCGGCGAATTGTTCCTCGCCAAGACCATTCCCACGCTGTTCATGGGCACCTTGTCGGTTTTTCCCAGTCTTCTTATCGTCTGGTGGTTCGGTGTGCCGTTGCATGGCAGTCTCGTTCTGTTTCTCTTGCTGACGGTACTGTTTCTGCTCAGCGCCATCGCCATCGGCGTGCTCATCGCCGCTGTATGCAAAACCCTGCAGCAAGCCTTGTTGCTCTCTTTCTTCGGCCTGTTTCCCATCATGTTTCTGTCGGGCACGCTGGCACCTGTCGCCAGCATGCCGGATTTCTTGCAGTGGCTGTCACTAGCCAGCCCGTTGCGCTATTACATGGACGTAATTCTGGGCGTCTTTTTGAAGGGTGTCGGTATCGCCGAGCTGTGGCCGCAGGCAATGGCCCTGCTGGTGATCGGCTCGGCCCTGTATGCGGCGGCGGCCCTGGTGTTTCGCCGGAACTCGGCATGAAAGCAGAGGTCCGGTTCCTGTAATTGTTGCGCCCTTGCCTATGAACCAGGTACTCTCCGGTTCGAATCCTACAAACTGTGATTCAATCCCTAATACAAGAAGTAATAGTCCCCCATTTACCCGGTTGAACATCGTGTGTTTACCATAACCCGTAAGTAGTAGTGGGAGTTGGAAGATGCAGACAATCAAAAGTAGTCGAGACAGCCTGGGAGCGAGCTATCGGGACGGCTCACGTGGGCGGAATAGCAGGCAGACCACCTGCTTCAGAGTAAAATTCCGAGTTAAGGATCTCATTGAGCGGTTAAAACGACCCGAGGTGGCGATATTTCCTGGCAGAATGGGCGGATGGTGTGCACAAGGAGGAAAAGCGCGTGAGCGAACCAAACATTATCTGCCCAAACCGCAAAACAGAAATCTGGCTCAGCGACTCACTCACAGCGCCGTCGAGTAACGTGGGAGAAACTGACTAGAACTGACGGATCCGCTTTCAGGTTTTGTTGTTGAGCATAAGCCAAGTTGACCGGTATGCCAGCCGTTAGTAGAAACAGCAGTATTCCAAGCGGCCCTGCCAGCCAGTCTGAATGAGTGGTGCATTAGATTTCGCCACCGCATTGTTGCGAATTCGCGTGATCATTTAGCATGTTTTTGCAGATACGCCACAATGACCTCAAGTGTCTCCTGGTCTGGTACGGCTTTTCCCATGGCGTCCATGTTCCGTGTCATACGCTCGACAATGGTGGGCCATTCAGCCGCCGTATGTTGCTTTGGGTCAGGCAGGGCATGGCATTGTGAACAGGTGGCCATAAATGTTTTACCGGCGGGTGAATTCAAGTCTGTGTATTGCGTCTTGTCGATTGCTTGCTGGGCATGTTTTTGCAGATAGGCCGCCAGTATTTGTAATTCATTATCGGAGGGCGCCTTGATGTCATGCATCATCCGCATCATGTTACGGCCACTCATCATCTGCATACGCTGATTCATGCGATCAACCACTCGCGGCCATTCTTCCGCCGTGTGCATGCCGGGGCCCGGCATCTCATGACACTGAGTGCAATATTGCCCAAGCAGTCGTGCGCCGTTTGATGTGGCTTCAGGAAGATCGCGAGGCTCTATGCCCGGGGGCAGTTGAGCACCCATCATTTCTTTCATCATTCCTTTCATGCCGTCTCGACCCATCATCATTCCACCGCCCATCATGCCCGCCATGGACATGGGCGGGCTATACAAGCTCATCAATCCCGTTGCTCCGGCCAGGAACAAGGCCACACCGATGATCAAAGTTCGATTCCTTCTCATGGGTTTCCTCCTTCGATATCTTTTTTCATACGCTCGAAGGTCTCCCTGTCGACCTCGCCACGGGCATAGCGTTTTTTCAGGATGTCCAAGGGTGATTCATTCGAAGATAATTCATCTTTATTCCTTTCCATCACCCATTTGACGATCAACACCGCCCCGGCAACAACCAGGACCCAAAATAATATTGAAAAAAACCACATGCTACCCGTCATGCCCCAACCGGCCCCGTCATTCATCATGTCCATCATGGTTGTCTCTTCTTCCATTTGATTAACGGTGGGGCCTGTTAAGGCCCCACCTTCAGTAGCATCAGCCCTGTTTCTCGATGTCGGTAATGACAAAGCGGCCGTCCTTCGTCTTGATAAATTCAAAGTCCACTTTGTCGCCGACCTTGATATCTTCCAGCAGGTCCATATCATCGACATCGAAGAACATTTTCATACCCATCCAGCCGAGGCTCTTGATGGGGCCGTGCTTGAATTCGATCCGTTTACCTGGCTTGTCGATGGCGGTGACCGTGCCTTCGCCGTGATGACTCTGAGTGGCGGCCAGCACCAGGGGTTGATACGAAACATTATTAACCGGCGCGGCTCTTACCGGAAGAACAATCGCCCCCAAGTTCAAGCCCATGACGATGATGGATGTTGTTATGATGAGTGTTTTTTTCATTGTATAAGTCCTCTTGTTAATGAATTGTGATTTGTGATTGGAAAATGTGAGTTGGGAGCAGGTCATGTCATGGTCTTTCCCTCCCTGGTTACATGTAGGTGGCGTCCTTTCCAGATGGCGAAGATGGCGGGAAAGAGCACCAGCACGGTGACCAGTGCGGTGGCGATCCCCCCGACCATGGGCGCGGCGATGCGCTTCATCACGTCCGCACCGGTGCCGTCGCTCCAGAGGATAGGGATCAGGCCCAGTAGCAGTGCCATACCGGTCATGAGCATGGGGCGGATGCGCCGCCCCGCTCCTTCGGTGATGACGGCCACCAGATCCTGATGTGTTTGCAGTCTTCCTTCCGATTGCCGCTGGCGGTAGGCCATGCCCAGATAGAGCATCATCAATACACCCATCTCGGCATCCAGCCCCGCCAGGGCGATCATGCCGACCCACACCGCAACGCTGAGGTTGTAGTCCAGCCAGGCGAGCAACCATACCGCGCCGATCAGCGAGAAAGGCACCGCCAACAAAATGATCAGCGACTCCACTACTGACTTGCGGTTGATAAATAGCATAAAGAAGACGATGAACAGAGTCAGCGGCACCACCACCTTGAGCTTGGCCTTGGCGCGTTCGAAGTATTTGAACTGCCCGGCCCAGTCGAGGCGGTATCCGGCGGGCACGTCGGCCTGTTCCGCCACCACCTGTTTGGCCGCCGCCACGTAGTCGGCGATGCCGATCTTGTCGTTGACATCGACGAAGACGTAACCCACCAACTGGCCGTTCTCGTTGCGCAGCATGGGTGGGCCGGTACGGAAGTTCAGCTCGGCCAGTTGCACCAGCGGGATTTGCGCGCCGGTGGACGTGGGTACCAACACCCGTTTCAGCGCCTGCGGATCGTCACGAAAGTCGCGGGCATAACGCAGGTTGATGGCGTAACGTTCCCGACCTTCGACGGTCTCGGACACGGTCATGCCACCCACCGCCGCCATGATCACGTCCTCCACATCGGCCACGGTCAAACCGTAGCGGGCGATCTTTTTGCGGTCGATGTCGAAGTCGAGGAAATAACCGCCGCTGATGCGCTCGGCAAAGGCACTACGCGTATAGGGTGCGGTGCGTTCGTCGTTTTGCAGCGCCTGTTCGATGCGGATGCCGCTGGCTTCCACACCCTCCAGATCGTCGCCGAACACCTTGATGCCCAGGGTGGAGCGTATCCCGGTGGCCAGCATCTCGGTGCGGGTCTGAATCGGCATCCACCAGACATTGGGCATGCCGGGATAACGCAACTGCGCATCCATCTCGGCCAGGAGACTCTCCCAGGTGACACCCTCGCGCCATTGATCCTTGGGCTTGAAGGTGACCACTATTTCAGCCATGGAGAGCGGCGCCGGATCGGTGGGGCTGGTGGAACGGCCCATCTTGCCGAACACCCGCACCACCTCCGGGAACGATTTCAGTTCCTTGTCCATGGCATGCAGTACCTGGCCCGCCTCGGTAATCGACATGCCCGGCGGCGCGGTGGGCATATAAAGAATCGTGCCCTCGTTGAGCGGCGGCATGAACTCGTTACCCAAATCCATAAACACCGGCGCGGTGGCCGCCAGGGCGGCGATAGCACCGCCCACCACCCACCAGCGCAGCTTCACCGCCAAGCGCACAATGGGCGTATAGACAGCCACCAATGCCCGGTTGAGCCAGCTCTTGTCACCCCGGATCTTGCCGCGAATCAACAACACCGCCAGGGCCGGGGTGAAGGTGATCGCCAGCAGTGCAGCGAAACCCATGGAGTAGGTCTTGGTGTAGGCCAGTGGTTTGAACATCCGTCCCTCGGTACCTTCTAGGGCAAACACCGGTAGGAAGGAGACGGTGATGATCAGCAGCGAGAAGAAGATGCTCGGCCCCACCTCCTGCATCGCCTGAATAATGACAGTGCTGCGGCTGCCTTGTTCATTGGTTTCATGCCACTCTTCCAGGCGTTTATGGATGTTCTCGATCATGACGATGGAGGCGTCCACCATTGCACCGATGGCCACCGCAATGCCGCCCAGGGACATGATGTTGGCGGTGAGGTTCTGTCCCGACATGGGGATAAACGACAACAGGATGGCCACCGGCAAGGTGAGGATCGCGATCAGCGCCGAACGGAAGTGCAGCAGAAACACCATGATGACCAGTGACACCACGATCATCTCCTCGGTGAGCGTATGTTTCAGCGTATCGATGGCGCGCTTGATCAGTTCGGAGCGGTCATAGACGGTGACGATCTCCACCCCGTCGGGCAGCGCCGCTTGCGCCTCGGCCAGCCGCTGCTTGACCCGTTCAATGACCCCCAGCGCATCTTCGCCGTAACGCATCACCACCGTACCGCCGACCGCTTCGCCTTCCCCGTCCAGTTCGGCCAGACCCCGGCGCATGGCCGGGCCCAGACTGACCACGGCCACATCGCGCAGCAGAACGGGAATCCCATTCTTACCCAAACCAATGGCAATCTTTTCCAGATCGCGCTTGTCCTGGATGTAACCCCGGCCACGAATAAACTGCTCATGCCCGGCGATCTCCAGCACCCGGCCACCGACGTCATCATTGGAACGGCGCACCGCCTCGGCCACCTTTTTCAAGGGAATGCCGTAAGCGGCCAGCTTGTTGGGATCGATGTGAATCTGATACTCCTTGACGAAACCGCCCACCGAGGCCACCTCGGCCACACCCTCGACCGACTCCAGCCAGTAACGCAGCTTGAAATCCTGCAGGCTGCGCAGTTCAGCCAGATCGTGGTTGCCGCTCTTGTCGGTCAGGGCGTATTGATAGACCCAACCCACCCCGGTGGCGTCCGGCCCCAGCGTCGGGCGCACACCGTTGGGCAGTTTGTCCAGCGCCGAGTTGAGGTACTCCAGCACCCGCGAGCGCGCCCAATAGATGTCGGTGCCATCCTCGAAGATGACATAGACGAAGGAGAGTCCCATGAAACTCTGGCCGCGCACCGACCGCACGCCGGGTGCCGCCAGCAGGGTGGTGGTGAGCGGGTAGGTGATCTGGTCTTCCACCAGGTCGGGGCTGCGCCCCGGCCAATCGGTGTAGATGATCACCTGCACGTCGGAGAGATCGGGAATGGCGTCCAGCGGTGTATCGAGCAGCGCTTTGTACCCCCAGAAGGTCGCTGCAATCACGACGAGCAGAGTCAATAACCGGTTCCGCGCACAGTAGCTGATAAGCCACTCGATGGGACCATGGGTTGAGCTATCGGATCGATTCACCATGACTCGACCCCCGCCTTCAGCTTGCTCTCGGCGGCGATGAGGAAGTTGCCGGAGGTGACTACCGTGTCGCCTTCTTCCAGCCCCTCCAGCACCTCGATCCACTGGCGACTGCGCTGGCCGGTTTTAATTTTACGGGGCGCGAGACGACCATCACCGAGGTCGAGAAACACCACCCGGCTTTGCCCGGCAAAGAGCACGGCCGATTCCGGCACCACCAGGCGTTTGCCCAGGTTGGCCTTGAGCTGGACCTGAACATACATGTCCGGGCGCAGAAACCCGTCCCGGTTGTCCAGCACCACGCGCAGGCGGGCGGTGCGGGTGTCGCCCTCCATGAAGGGATAGAGGTAATCCACCGCGCCCTCGAACTCGCGGCCCTGTAGTTCCGGCAGTGTCACCCTGGCCTTCATGCCGGTCTCGATCAGCGGCAGCTCGTAGTCGTAGACCTGGGCCTGCACCCAAACGCGGGAAACGTCGGCGATGCGCAGCAGGCGCTGGCCCGCCATGAAAGCCGAACCCGCGACCACCGCCTTGTCGATGACCACGCCATCGGCTTGGGCGAGGATGGGCACGTATTCCAGCGCCCGGCCGCGCCTCTCCAAGGCCGTGATTTGCGTGTCGGTGATATCCCACAGGCGCAAACGGCGGCGCGCGGCCTCAAGGCGCTGTTTGCCACTATCGCCTTCGGCGCCGAATCGGCGCCGGGTCTCCAGGTACTCTTCCTGGGCGGAGAGCAGGTCGGGGCTGTAAACGGTGAACAAAGGTTGGCCTTTGCTGACCGGTTTGCCGATGGAATCGGCATACAACTCGCCGATCCAGCCGCTGAATTTCAGCGCCACATCGTTCAGGCGCGTTTCGTCGTAGCTGACGCTACCGGCGGCGCGCACCGTCACGCGCAAGGTTTTGCGTTTGACCCGCCCGGTGGTGACGCCGATGAGCTGGCGGCGGGCCGGGTCCACCCGCACCGTGCCGGGGACATCAACACCTGCACCGCCGCAGGTGGCACAGCGCAGCCCCTTGCGGCCGGTGGCCAGGTCAAAGGTGACACTGCCCTTACCTGCACCCGTCTCGATGTCGATGGTCAGCGGCCACTCGCCGCCCATGGAGGGTTCGAATTCACCTTCGTATCGCCCGGGCTCTGCCTCGGTCATCTCCGCTGGTGCGTACATGGCGGGCATGCTGCCCATGGCCGGCATCACCGCCACTGCTTTCAGGTTTGCACCACCCACCGGGTTATCGGCGCTGTCTTGCACCCAGACCGTGACCCGGTTTCTGCCGACTTTCGGCGTTTCCGGATTGATCTCCGCCCGCACCTTGAACGGACCAGCATCGAAAAATTCAGTGTTTTCGGCTGCGCCATGCACATCAGCCGTAACAACCAAAAACATCACCAGAATCAGACTGTTCAGATTATTGCGTTTCATTGTTTGATACCCCAGGATTGAATGCCTTGCAGGGCCTGCGGCCCGCCCACGGTGCGTTCCAACGCCGCCAGCCGCCGGTGGTGATCCGTTCGTGCCTGCTCAAGTTGGAGTTGGGCCTGCATCAGGTTTTTTTCCGCGCCGATCATGTCGAGAAAATTACCGCGGCCGGCCTCGTAATCCGAGCGGGCGGCCGCCAGGTTCTCCTCGGCGAGGGGCAGCAGCCGGTTTTGGTACAGGGACAATACATGCTCGCTCTCGCGCACCCGGTCATAGGCTTGTTGCACCTCGCCCATGATCTCGGACATCCTGGCTTGCCGCGTGAGATCCAAACCCATGAGTATGGCCTGCGCCTCGTCCTTCGCCGCGCGGTGTTTACCCGGGAGGGGAATGTTGATACCGACACCGACGGTGAAACGCTGCTCATCGCGCATCCACAGGCTGTTATATTCGGCGGCCAGACGGAAATCGGGGTAGAACTCACGTTCGGCGAGCGCCACCTGTTGCCGGCTTGCCTGAAGGCGCGCAGCCAAGGCGCGAAGTTCGGGGTGAACCTCCAGCACCGCCGTGCGCAGCTCAGCCACCGCCGGCAGGACGCCGGTATCCGGCAGATTCGACGGGGGAGGTAGCGGCGCATCGGGCTGGCGCTGCAACAGGGTATTCAATACCGCCAGCACCTCACGGCGGCGGCGCTCCAGTACGATGTCACGGTGTTCCAGCAGCGCGACTTCCACCTCGGCACGCAGGGCATCCTGTTTCGAGGCCCGGCCCGCCGAATATTTGATCTCCGCGTTGTTGCGGAATTCTTGCAACAGCGACTTGTTGATCGCGTTAACACGGATGGCCGCGTGCACGAAATACCAGTCGGCAAAGGCCGATTTGGCCGCTTCAGTGAGTTTCAGCCGGGTCTGTTCGATCCCTTCATGTGCGGCTTCGGACTCAAAGCGGGCGGCATCGCCGCGCAGCTCGCGTTTACCAGGCCAGGGCAGGTGTTGCGAAATCGAGAGCTTTTGGCCGAAGTCCATGCCGCTCGCCCCCGCGGTTTGCGGGGCGAAGGCATAGGACATCATGGGGTCATTGAGCGCCCCGGCCTGTTCAATGCGAGCTTGGGCCGCCTCCCAAGCCGCCTGCATGGCGGGAATATCCGGGTTACGGTTTAGCACGGCGTCTACCAGCCGTGCCGATGTCAATTGCGGTTCACGGTTAAAACCATCGTCCACAGGCGCGGCCATGACGGTATGCCAGCCGAAGGCCAGGCACGCCATGACGATCCCGGGCCGGAGCCACCAGAGAAATATTTTGTTGTACATAAAACACCTTCGTTGTGAGTTGCTTACAAGTCCGGGCCACGAGACGCGCGCAGCACGGCAAGCGCCAGGGTGCGAACCCAAACGCGACAAAACGCCCTAAAGGGCGAACGAAGGTGTGATCAGATGCGGAAGCGGTTGGTCAGCAGGTACGTGTCTGTGCCTGCAACATGAGGAGCTAAGGCGTGGGTAAAACGAAGGGCGTGATTGGCCGGAGAAAACTCCGGAATATCGAACGAAACAGGTATGGGCGGTGGCTGGGGGGCGTCGAGCAACAATACCTGCAGTGAATGGGATTCTGGGGCGATCGCCGTAGCATTGGGCATCGGCTCGTATGAGACTGCACAGCAGTTCTGCGTCTGCGTATCCTGCGAATCATGACAACCACCGCCCATGGCACAACCCATGGATCCCGGCTCGTCGCAACAGCAGACATACTGCACCTTGCCATCCATCAACTCACAGGCGAACGCCATCTGGAACTGCGTAAACAGCCCCAGCACCATCACAGTTGCAGTGACGAATCGGCGGAATAACGGATTTCTAATCATAAGCTGATTCTATCTATCGTCCATGCGGCGGGCAAGTTAAATAAACAACCGCTAAATAAACAACAAACCCTGGCTAGTATATTGTGATTTGTTTTGGGGTAGCCGTCATAACCGGCGCTGGATTTTCACTGCAAGAAAACCTCCGTAAGGGAGACGGGTCGGCAAGCACCGTTCTATTGTGCGAGAGAACAGATTGCCGCCGGGCAGGAAAATGGCGCTGCGGATTTCAGTTTCCACGGTTGGGGCGAAAGGCTCAAGCCATTGTCGCACGTCTCTGGTGCCGTCCCAGCGCGCGCCCTTGTACCCACCCTGATCATGTTTGGCGTAATACAGCAGACTGTGACGATTGAGTAATCCCAGCACGACTGCGTGGCGGGAGACGCGCTGCATCTCCGCAATGGCCAGCGTCGGTGGTTCGATAAAACACAAACTGGTGATCGCACTTGCGTAATCGAAGGCATGATCCCTGAAAGGGAGGCGCAACGCTGATGCTTGCATATACTGAACGTTTGCACTGCGCGAGTTGGCGAATGCCAGCATGGCTGCGTCTGGATCGATGCCGGTGACATGCAGACCTGAGTCGGCGAATCGCCGCGAAAAATACCCCGTGCCACAACCCACATCCAGCAGCGTGTCGCCGGATGTCGGGCGCAGCAGTCTCATTAACAGCGTGAACTCGGCCCGGCCGATCCAGGCACCTCGCGGTGTACGATACCAGGCCTCGTAGGCTGCCGGGTCAATGAACCTCCTCATGAGTTGAGTCACCGGAGCTTCGCGCTATCCTGCCACACAGTGATTAGCGCCTTGGCGGCTTGGCCGATTTCTTCTTCAGTGGTTTGCATTCCCAGAGAGAGCCGCACGGCGCCGCGCGCTCGCTCGGGTGTTATCCCCATCGCCCCTAGTACGCCGCTTACTGCCTCGCCCTCCTCGTGACAGGCTGAGCCCACCGAGGCGGCCACGTCGTTCGCGGCATCGGCCAGCAGTTCCCGGCCGTCCACATTGGGAAAAGAGAGGTTGAGGGTGTTGGGTAGGCGCTGCTCAGGATGGCCGTTCAACAGGAGGTCGGGAACGGCCTCTGCAAGCTGTCTGTGTAGCGTATCGCGTATTTCACGCAGATGCAGCATCTCATTCGCTCCACGCTCGGTCGCCAGACGGGCCGCTTCACCCAGGCCGACAATGGCGGGTACGTTCTCGGTGCCCGGTCGCAGGCCATGTTCATGGCCCGCGCCAACCAGGACAGGCTGGATCGGCGTGCCCTTACGCACATAGAGGGTACCGACACCTTTGGTGGCATAGAATTTGTGTCCCGCGATAGTCAGTAGATCAACACCCAAATCATTAACGAAGACAGGGATCTTGCCCATGGACTGGGCGGCATCCGTATGCAGCACGATGCCACGCGGGCGGGTGATGGCGGCGATCTCCTCGATGGGTTGGATGGTGCCCACTTCGTTGTTGGCGTGCATGATGGAGACCAGTACCGTGTCATCCCGCAAGGCATTGGCCACGTCAGCGGGATTCACCCGGCCGTGACCGTCGACTGGAATTACGGTCACCTTCCAGCCCTCTTGTTGCAGGTAGCTGAAGGGCTGGGCCACCGAGGGATGCTCCACCGCACTGGTGATCAGGTGCCGACCCTTGTGACGCAAGGCGCGGGCCACCCCACGGATCGCCAGGTTGTTGGCCTCGGTGGCGCAGCCGGTGAAGACGATCTCGGTGGTTTGCGCGCCGATCAACTCCGCCACCCGTTGCCGGGCTTGCTCCACCGCCTCATGGGCTCGGCGGCCGTAGACATGGGTGGACGAAGGGTTACCGAAGTGCTGGTGCAGATAAGGTTCGATAGAATCCGCCACCTGGGGATCAACCGGGGTGGTGGCGTTGTAGTCGAGGTAGATGGGCAGTTTCATTTTTCCCCCTTTGTTGATCATAGATTGACTTCGGTCACGGGCAGGCGTTGCCTGAATACGTCATAGGCGATGGGCTCCTTGTTCTCATAGCCGATGCGTTGGCGGCGCTTCTCGTCCAACAGGTGATAGCGCACCACCGCCTCGACGGCGACGGCCTGTTGCTGGTCTGGAAACGCCAGGTGATAACTTCGTTGCTCGCCGTGAGGCAGGCGGGTGTCCCAAAGATCGATGATGAATGGCCGCCACATGACAGTGCGCTTGAGCAGGTGATCTTCCTCTTTCAGCACCTTGCCCTTTGCATCGAGCAGGCGTAACTGCACTGTCAAATGGCGGTCGGGCGTGCCGGTGGGCACATAATGCGCGGCGCCGCTGTTGGTGATGGCCAACTCAAAGCGGTGTTCGCCGGCGGCAACGCCGGCGGTTTCCTCAAAGGAGATGGTCAAGGCCTGTTTCACCATCGCCGGCTCATGGCCGCCGCGCCATAAATGCCGCCGTGTTGCGCGTACCTTGCCGCCGGTAACCAGCGGACGTTGCAGCAAAGGCATATGGCAGTCCACACAGCCCAATGCGGCAATGGTGTCCGTCGTCAGATTATCCACGTCTTTAACGCATTGCTTGCCCTGGTTTGTCTGGATTTCCGCCACCGTTCCACAGGGCGGGAACTTGAAGAAGGTGTCCCAGCGCTCGCCGGACACCACATGGCAGCGCACACATACCCGGTTGGGGTTGTCGATCCTTTCCACCGGATGCGGCGCGTTGCTATCACCATAGACGCCGAGAATCTTGCCGTCGCGCAGGTGGCACACATTGCATGTCACGCCCTCATGCTGAAGTTCGGCATCGAAATCCGGATTGGGCGCCAGTATCGGGTCCCATTTTTCGCTGTCACGAAAACCGAGCACCTGGTGTTCCTGCTGACGGTCCAGCGGGATATGGCAGTTCTTGCAGACCTGCGGTTTGTCCTCGAAACGCCAGTCGACCTGAAAGTAAGGGTCGGTCCAGGCCTGGCTGTGAATCGTGGTGGCCCATTCGTCATAGAATTCACGGTGACAGGCGGCGCATTCTTGCGCGCTCAGCGTTTGAAACATAGTTGGTGCGTTGCTGGTATCAATGGGCCGTTCAAATGAAGGTGATACTACGAAGATGTTCATGGGGCGCACGAAGCGCCAACCGAGAAATAGGATGAAGATCGTCAAGAGGAGAATAAGTATGACGGTCCGCTTCTTCATCCCCGCTCTTGGCCTAATCATGCCGAACCTGTAGTTCTATGACCGACTGTTTCAGCACATGGATGGCAGAGTGCAGAAACAGCAGCGCGATACCCAGACCGACAATCACATCCGGCCACATCGACCCTGACACCGCCACGCCGCCCGCCGCCGCCAATACTGAAACGTTAGCGATGATGTCATTGCGCGAGCATAACCAGGTTGAACGCATGTTGATGTCGTCATGACGGTGGCGCAGTAGCAGAACCAAACAGACGCTATTAGCGGCGAGCGCTATGAATCCCACTGTGCCGATGACCGGCGCTATTGGGAGCACCGGCTCGAACAGCTTATCAAGTACCTCCAGGAGTACTACGATTCCAAAGGCCGCCATAATCAAGCCTTTCAGCAAGGCGGCGATCGCTCGCCAGCGCTGGTCCCGAGTGATCACCCATAGGCTGAATCCATAGACCAGAGCATCGCCGAGCATATCCAGCGAATCGGCCAGCAGAGCAGTCGAACGGGCAATGAGACCGGCACCTGACTCAACAAAAAACATGAGCGCATTAATCACCAGCACAATCTGCAGCACATGCCGCTGGCGCTTGCCCAAGGCGTCGAGTTCGCAGGCTTTGTCTTCACAACAGTTTGCCATCACTCCTCCTGTCAGAAATCGAAGCGGACTGAGAGGTAGATATTGTCGTTCTTATCGAACTGACCGAGGAAAGTGGTCTTTTTGTTTCCGCCAAAGAAATTTGCTCCCAGTGTTGCAGACAACTCGTCAGAAAATTGATAGCTCATTTTCGGCTGAATCAGATAATCATCATCTGCCGGACTGTAGAAGGTGAACAGACTCAGCCGCAGGGTCTGATGCCGCAGCAGCTGTTCTAATCGCAGGGTGACAGTGTCGCGGGAACGGCGCTGCACGGCAAAGCCAGCTGGTAACGTTTGTTTGTATTGATCATAGTCCCGCATGATCTCCGTGTAGTACTGCAGGCCGAGAGTGAGGTCCTGTTTGAGCTGGCGCTGATAGCCGATCAGAAAACGCGATTGGGAGTTGGCGATAGTAGGATCGTTGCCGTCGCGGTCATCTCGTGAGTCGTAATAGCCCACCTCCAGGCTCAGCACCCCGCCGAAGGCGTTGCCCTGGGCGCTGGCGCCGTAGACGTACAGTTCCGGATAAAACAGCTCGATCTGTGTCGGTGCGGTGAAGTCATCAGGCCGCATGCCCGGCGAGCGCCAGAAACCTTTGTAGAGATAGGCTGCCACGTCGAAGTCACGGGCGCGGCGGTAGAGCCGCAGGGCCAACTCACTATTATCGTAGGTCGAGGCAGGCTTGGTTTCGCTGCGAGTGGTAACCGGGGCTAGTGGGTCGTAGAGAAAAAAGCGTGCCGGGGTGGGAAGGGTATCGGGAGTGAAGAACGGGATGAGTATAACATCCGCATTGATCATTTCACCGCTAAAACGGAGCCGCGCGCCATCCACCCCGATTTTCAGATATTCCAGTGGCCGGCCGGAGAAGAACGACACCCAGTTCTTGGGAAAGACATCGTTGATGAACAGCAGGTCGCCCACGCCCCAGGTGGCGATCTGCCTGCCCAGGCGCAGGTCGACTTTATCCGTTGCATAATCGACATAGGCCTCGCGCATATCCAGTTCAGTTTCATCGTCCACAGAATCGTGAAACAGGTCGCCCTTGAAGCGGGCGGATGCCTCTATCTCATCCGCCCAAACCGAGACATCCAGGCGTAAGCGCTCCTCGCCGAGCAAAAAATCGCTGTCGCTCTGTGCCGGTCGGTCATCCGTCATGCGGCCACTGTAATTGAGCAGCAGGAAGCCGTGGGTCTCTACATCGGCGGCCTGGCCTGGCGATGCTGTCAGCAGCAGAACCATGGCTAGAGCAAAAATTGAGTGGTCCCACACTGCCATCATGGTCCTACTCTATCCACGCCCGTGGCGGGCGGCGCATGCGTCGTTCACTGAAGTCCTTATCATCAAGCCCCAGATCGTAGGAGATCCTGTCGAACATCACCTCGGTGCGGTGGCCGGTCTTGAGGTTTTTCATGCTGCGTTGTGTCACTGTCGGCCAGCCGTTAATTGCTTCGATCTTGTCGGCGGTGAAGACCCGGTAGAGCTCATCCTGGGCATCGTAATAGCTCTCTTTCAGCGGCAGCAGGGTCTGCTTGTCGATCCATGAGATGCGCCTGGTGTATTCCACCACCTCGTTGGGAATGCTCTCGATAACATAGGCCTCCCTGTTGTCCAGGGTCTCTTCGCGCAACAGGGTGTGATTGTCGTCGGCCACATCGCGGCCCGAGACATCCTCGTAGGTGAAGTCCGAACCGACGAAACTGGAGCGCTTGTCATCGGCGGCGATGCGCCGCACCAGGTCGACGGCGGGGATGAAGATCCAGCGCTGGTCCTCCTTCACCGGGTCCTTCCACACCATGAAGGTCATGCGCCGCACGTCCCCCGGTTCGTGGAAATAGATGAAATACTTCTGCTCGCCGCCTTCTACGGTGTCGCGCCTGAGCATGGTCATCACCCGCTTGCGCGTGCCGCCGTCAGCGTCGATGAGTTGCATGGTGACTTTTGCCTGCATATCCCCG
Organism: Candidatus Tenderia electrophaga; assembly: GCA_001447805.1. Taxonomy (NCBI): domain Bacteria; kingdom Pseudomonadati; phylum Pseudomonadota; class Gammaproteobacteria; order Tenderiales (SeqCode); family Tenderiaceae (SeqCode); genus Tenderia (SeqCode); species Tenderia electrophaga (SeqCode). The sequence goes on along the minus strand of CP013099.1, from coordinate 2,513,620 downwards.
GCGGCGTAGTAGAAGGCGCGTTGTGACTGTTCGATGATCTGCTCAGCACTCATGGTTTGGGAAAAAGCGGAGCTGGAAAACAGCAGCAGGATGACGTTCAGGAACAAATGTTTCATTACTTACCTCCGGTGAGCAGACGTGGACCCAATAAGTGTAAAGCCGCCGGCAATAAAAACAGGGTGGCGAGGGTGCTGAACAGCATCAGCAGGGCGAAGAAGCTTCCCACGGTCACATAGGGCAACAGGGTGGAAGCCACCAACGGCAGGAAACCGAGGGAGATCACAATCGCATTGCGCAGAATAGCGCGCCCCGGTTCACCGCACATGTAACGGTGTGTCTCTTCCAGGTCGCCGCTTTGCCGATAGTGGGCGCGAAAGCGCATCAAGTAGTGGATGGCGAAGTCGATGCCCATCCCCAGGGCCAGCGATGAACAGACGGCGATGGGCATGTCGTAGTCCTTGCCCAACCAGCCGATCAGGCCATAAGAGAGCAGGATTGCCACCGTCAGCGGCGTCATGGCCAGCAATCCCAGACCCAGTGAGCGGAAGGCGATCACCATGACTACGAACACCACCACGAAGCTGCCGAGGATGGCTTTGAGCATGCCGCTTACCATCAGGTCCTGCCAGACCTTGTTGATATAGGTCAGCCCCGACCATTTGACGTTGATGCCTGTCGGAGGTGGGTCACTGGCTGTAAAGGTTTGCAGATGGTTCTCGATGACCTCCATCTGCTGGTTGTCGCCGCCCTTCATCTGCACCCAGACGGTGGCCTGGCGCGCCTCGCGGTCGACGAAGTTGTCCAGGTCGTTGGGGTCACCGGAGGACTGGAACAGAAACAGGAACTGGCCAACCGCATCGGCGGTGTCCGGGATGCGGTTCCACTCAGGTGCGTTATCGTGGAGAACGAAGTTGATGCGCTTGACGATGTCAGCCACCGAGGAGGTCTTACCCACCAGGGGATCGTCTTCGAGATGGGCCTGCAAACGGTCAATCCAGGCCACGGTCTGCGGCTGTTTGATGGCCTCGGGTTCATCACTTTCCACCACAACATAGGCCATGTAGGTACCGCCAAAGAGACGGTTCATCACCGTATCGGCCACCCGCATGGGATGGCCTTCCTTGAACCAGTTGACCGGGTTGTCATTGACCTGGATGCGCGTCACTCCAGCAATACCCACGGCGATCACCACTAGGCTAATGATGAGCACAGTGCGGTGATGGGAAAAGGCTATATGCCGAATCGGTGCCAGCAAGCGGTCGAGCCGGGAGTGCTCTTCCTGTTCACGCGGCAAGGCCTTCTTTAAACGTTCGTCACTCATCAGGCTGATGATGGCAGGCACCATGGTCATGGAAAACAGCCAGGCAGCCATGATGCCAAAAGCGACGAACAGGCCAAAGACCTGCACCGGGGGGATGGCAGCCAGGGCCAGGGAGGCGAAGCCCACCGCCGAGGTGAGCGAGGTCAGCAGCATGGGACGGTAGAGTGGTTCCATCGCCTCCAGCAGGGCGCGGCGTTTATCGCCCACTTGCCGATAGCGGTCGAAGAACTCGCTCAGCACATGCACATCGTCGAGGATGGCGATAGGCATGAGAAAGACCGGAATCATGGAGCTCATGATGTGTACTGTATAGCCGCTGCCGATCAACAAACCCATAGTCCAAATGACGGCGAACATGGCGTCGAGGCCGATGGGCAGCAGGAACGGCCCCTGACGGAATAGCAAGAACACCAGCAACAGGATCACCATGAAGGCCAGCGGTGCCACCACCGCCATTTGTACGAACATCTCATGGCCGAAGGTGTCCTCGGCCACCGGCAGTCCGGCCAGATGGTAGTGTTGCCCTGGCAGCAGCTCTTGTTGCAGCACCGCTTCGATTTCACCTGCAATCTGGAAGCTCAAGGCCTTTTCCCGGATCGGTACGTAGAGGGCCAGCGCGCTGCCGTCACCTGACGCAATCTTTTCGTGCAAGAAGGGGTTGTCGGCGATGTCGCGGCGCATTTGGGCAATGGCCTCTTCGGAGCGTGGTGATTCCCGCATTACCGGATGGATGTCCAGCAATCCGCCCGCCGATTTCACGTTGTCCGTAGTGGTAAGACTCACCACATCTTCGATGATCACGCCCTTGATCTTGACGATGGCATTGATGGTGCGCTTGACACTCTCCAGGGCCTCGGTGCGAAAAATACCCTGGTCGTCGACGATGCCCACCACGATCAGATCGTGGATGCCAAACTCCTTTTTGACACGGTCGTAAAGGACACGGTCGGGCTGGTTGGCTTCCAGCATGTTCTCCGGATCGGTGTCGATGGTGATCTTGGGAAACTGCAACAGGAACAAGACGGTGATCAGCAGGGTCAGGCCGATCACCGTCCTGGGGCGGTCGAGGGAGAATTCAGTCAGGCGGCGTAGGTTCATGATCATTTCCTTAAAACCATTCAAACAACCAGTACTTCTCGAAGGCCACCTTGCCCAGGTGCAGGGTGCGGCTGGGTTGACGCAGCTTCACTTGCGGGGCGGGCTCGGCGAAGAAATTACCACTGCCAAAACCGGCTTTACCATCGCCGCTCTCCAAAAAACACTCACCATGACCATTGAAGACTTTAGGGTTTCCTTTACCGGTGATTTCGTGGATCAGGTTATTGGCCACTACCTCGGCCTCACCATGGGCGAAGACGCCGGCCTTGGGCAGCGGTTTGCCCATCGACAGCATGATGCCGGTGACATCACCGATGGCGTAGATGCCGGGGAATTTCGTCGCCAAGGTCGAGCGATCAACCGGTACCCAGCCTGATTCGCCGGTCAATCCGGCGTCACGAACAACCTGCGATGCGCGATGGGGCGGCACGTAGGCTAATAGATCAAAATCCGCTATTGCGCCGTTGGTAAACTGAATCTGTTTTGCCTCTGGATTCACCTGAGTGACGGTATGCTCCGGGTGATAATCGATGCCCTTGGATTCGACCATTTGTCGTACCTGGGTAGAGACCTCCGGGCCGGCGACACCCATCGGCCCCGGCTCTGGTGTAAATAGATCGATCCGTAACTGCTCACGAACCTTGCGCTTGCGGCAATCGTACTCCAGTAGCATGGCGGCCTCGTAGGGTGCCGCCGGACACTTGAACGGCACGCCGCTCACCAGTACCACCAAGCGACCTTCACGCAATTGGAGACGTGCTTCACGCAGTGCTTCCGCACCCTTCAGTGAGTAGAGGTTGTGACCCGCCTCGGCCAGACCGGGAATGGTGTCCGGCGCCAGCTCGGCGCCCAGGGCAAGCACCAGGTAATCGCACTTGAACTCCTGCCCACCCACCGTCACCGTTTTTTTCGCAGGATCGATGTTTTCGATCTCGCCCTGAATGCGTTCTATGCCGAGCTTGTCCAATTTGGCCAGGGGACGGCTGATCTTCTCCGGCGTGCGCAGACCAGTCATGAGCCAGAGAAACGAAGGTGCGAACACATGGTTTGCCTCCCGCTCGATAAGCACCACGCGATGTTCGCGCGGCAGTTTTTTACGTAGCAGGCTAGCGGCGACTACACCGCCGATGCCGCCGCCGAGAATAAGGATGGTTTTACCTTGGGCGTTCATTTTTCTTCTCCTGAAAAAAATCTGCCGAATGTGTTTACATCATTTCAGTCATCACTGTTTTAGATCGTGTTTCTTTTGTTCATACTCTTCCCGGTTGATTTCGAGCAGGCAAATAGTGGAAGATCATAACCGTCTACTGAATCGGGGGAAGTCCACAGTGCCCAGAATAGAATCATAAAGATCCAGCCGAAGCCCATGCCCCAACCCCAGTCACCCATGTCGTGAAACATATCCGTGTCTCCTTTATCATCAGTCCGTTAAAACACCAGCACCTTGTCGGCGTCGCAGGTGGCGGTGGATAGCGCCTCCATGTCGCTGCGCTGCGCGCCATCGATGAGTTCCTCGTCCGTCAGGCCACGCGCGTCCATGCAGGTGCCGCACAGCAAGGCACGGCTGTTCTCGTGGCGGAGTACCGCCTTGAGCATCAGTTCGATGTTGTAATAACCGGAGGGTGGCTTTTGTCCTTGCCTGGCGCAGGTGACGGCATCGGCCATCAGGAACAGGGTCAGTTCGGCTGGATCGCGCTTGGTCAGGCTCTTGGCCAGGCGCAAGGCGTTGTAACTGCGCTCGCTGCCATACGGCGCGTCGTTGAGGATGATGAGTATCTTCATGGCTGGCCTCCTTTATCGTTCGATAGGAAAACCATTGCTGAGCCAAGTTGTCATGCCGCCCCTGGCGACATGCACATCGGCGAAACCCTGTCGTGCCAGCAGTTGCGCCGCCTGGCTGGAACGGCGGTCGGTGCGGCAGACGAGGACGATGGGCCGTTCTTCGTAATCACCCAGCTCAGCGAGTCGATCCGGCAACGCTTCCAGGGGGATGTTGGTGGCCCTGGCGATATGACCCTGTTCGCCTGCAAAGTCTTCCGCACTGCGCACATCGAGCACCAGGAGGTCCTCAGCCGCATCCAGACGTTGTTTGAGTTCCGGGATGCTCAACATCGGTTTTTGCCGCAGACGGCCGATGAGGCGCGGCAGAAAAGCAACCAGCGCAAGCAGGGCGAGGGCCAGCAGGCCCTTCTGGATCACGCCGCTGCCACCGGCCACGGCCTCGCGCCCGGCATAGCCCAGATACGTGTAGGCCATGGCGCCGGGCAACATGCACAGGTAGCTGGCAATGAGGTAGTGGGGCAGCTTGATGCGCGTCAGGCCCAGGGCGTAATTGAGCAGATTGAAGGGGAACAACGGCACCAGGCGCACGAAGGCCACAAAACGCCAACCTTCGCCCTCGACGCCTTCCTTGAGTTGTTTCAGCCTACCGCCGGCTTTGTGTTCCACCCAGTTCGATGCCAAGTAACGCGCCACCAGAAAGGCGAGCGTGGCGCCGATAGTGGCACCGGTGAGATTGTAGAAGGTGCCCAATACCGGCCCGAACAGCGCGCCACCAGCGAGGGTGAGCACCGAACCGGGCAGGAAGAACACCGTACCCAGGGCGTATATAAGCATGAACAGGATTGGGCCGGCGGCGCCGGCATCCTTCACCCAGGCTTCCAGTGCCATGGTGTCGAAGGACTCGCGGTAGATCACGGCAAGAGTGATCCCCGCGATGACGAGCGCAAGCAGGAGGATGCGCGCAATCTTATTGTTCATCGGGCTTGCTCCACTCGCGGCGATTGATGGCATAACCTGAGATCTTGCCGATGAAGGGCAGGGCCAGCATGCCTGGCAGCCAGCTCACCTGTTTAGCGGCGCGGTATTGATGGATACCGATGGTCATTCCTACATGGCCGTCGCGGGGCTGATCGATATAGGTCCCGAAGATTCGGTCCCAAATGGAAAGATTGAAACCGAAGTTGCTGTTGGCTTCGTTGTCTTCCACCGAGTGATGTACGCGGTGCATGTCCGGGGTGACGACGATGAGCCGCAATACCCGGTCCAGCGCCAGCGGCAGGCGCACGTTACCGTGATTGAACATGGCCATGGCGTTCAGCACCACCTCGAAGATCACCACTGCGGCTATCGGCGGGCCAAGCACCACGATGGTGGCGAATTTGATGAGCATGGATAGGATGATCTCGATGGGATGGAAGCGCGCCCCGGTGGTGACGTCGTAATCCAGGTCGGCATGGTGTACCCGGTGCAGCCGCCACAGGGTAGGTACAGCGTGCACCAGCACGTGTTGCAAATAGATGACGAAGTCCATGGCCACCACCGAGATCATCACGGCCAGCGGGAAGGAGATCTGGAAATGGTTGAGCAGGCCCCAGCCGTTTTCAGCGGTAAAGACGGCCATGCCCACCGCGGCGGCAGGGAAGATCAGGCGCAGGACGATGCTGTTGAAGAAGACCAGCCCCAGGTTGTTGATCCAACGCACCGCCTTGGAGACGGTCAACACCCGGCGTGGCGCAACGATCTCCCACAGCGCCATCAGGGCAAAGACGCCGAAAAAGAAGCTCAGGCGAATGGTCACCTCATGCTGGGTAATAAATTCCGGGAAAGTCATCTAATGCCGCTCCATACAATATTCAAATAATTACTTGAATAATACTGTAGCGTACCCTATCCTTGTATTCAAGCAATGGTTTGAATATTATTGATGTACGTTTAATGGACGGTAGAAGTATGAGTGCGTTCAAAAAAGCCCTGTTCGGGCAGTTCGCCCAGGTTGCCAAAGCGATGAGCAGTGGCAACCGGCTGGAGATGCTGGAGTTTCTGGCCCAGTGCGAATATTCGGTGGAGGATCTCGCCAAGGTGATGGGGCTGAGTGTGGCCAATACCTCCCATCACCTGCAGCAGTTGCGCCATGCCGGGATGGTGACGACGCGCAAAGAGGGTCAGCGTGTCTTCTACCGTCTAAATGGCGAGGATGTGAACGAACTGGTCGGCAGCTTGAGAAACGTGGCCGAACGGCATCTGGCCGAGGTGGATCAGTTGGTCGGCACCTATCTCACCAGCAAAGACAGCATGGAACCGATACCCCGTGATGAATTGATGCAACGGGCAAAAGAGGGTTCAGTCACCGTATTGGACGTTCGTCCTCCAGCCGAATACGCCGCCGGCCACTTGCCCGGTGCGGTCAATGTTCCCTTGAAAGAATTGAAAAAACATCTCAGCGAGTTCGATCCGCAGTGTGAGATTGTCGCTTACTGCCGTGGCCCCTACTGTGTACTCGCTTTCGAGGCCGTGAAATTGTTACGCGGGAAAGGCTTCCGGGTCAGGCGTTTGCAGGATGGCTATCCCGAGTGGAAACAGGCAGGCTTGCCGGTGGAGACCGCGAGATAAAGGTGTACAGGCTCATTCACTGTCTTCAATACCTTCAATAATCGGGCAGCCGTTGTCACTGGCGGCGCAGAGATTGACCAGCAGGGTAAGTTCATTGCGCAGGGTGGTGAGGTCTTGCAGGTGGTTTTCGATGTCTGCCAACTTGCGGTGGGTAAGCTCACGCACTTCGGTGCGCGCGTGTTGTGGATCTTCGCGCATCTGCAATAGGTCTTTGATCTCGGCCAGGGAGAAGTTCATCCTCTGCGCGCGCTGGATGAACTTGAGCCGGGAGATGTCCTTGTCGTTGTAGGCACGGATACCCGAGGCTGTGCGCTTGACCTTGGGCAATAGGCCGATTTTTTCGTAATAGCGCAGGGTGTCGGCGGAAAGGCCGAGCTGCCGGGTGATGTCGCTGATGCGTTGGGTCATGATTCACTCAAGTGTTGTTGCAATGTTAGATACAGTTTGTCGTGTGTAGGCCGCGCAGTAAACATCAGCTTGCCGTCAATGGCGATGGCGGGCGTGGCGCGCACGCCCATGGCCACGGCGTAATCCAGTTCGGCGACCACGTCCACCCGGCGCCACGCTATCCAGTCATTGCCGGGCTCTTGCGCCAGAGACTGCACCAGGCTCACGGCGCGGCCGCATCTATTGCAGTTGGGCGCGGTGAAGATTTCGATGTTAACGGTCTTGCTCATCCGGTCTCCACATCTGGACTTGATGGTTGGCGTAGTCGGCCACGAACACGTTGCCGTCGTCGGTAACCGCCACAGCAATGGCGGTATGCGTTGTCCCGTCGCCGGGGATGCCGAAGGTGTTGAGAAATTCCCCGTCCGGGATAAATTTTTGCACCCGGTCGTTATAGAAGTCGGCCACATATATATTGCCTTTTGGTCCCACGGCGATGCCGGTGACGGTGGCGAACCAGCCGTTCCACGGGCCGTGGATATTCATGGCAAAGGGCCCGCCCCATTTCGTCATCAAATCGCCATCAGGTCCGTAGGCCAGCACGCGGTCGTTGTAGCCGTCGGCGACATACAAGGTTCCATCCGCGGCCACGGCCACGTCAGTGGGATAGCCGAGCTTGCCGCCGAACACGCCGGTCTCGCGGGTCACGCCCCATTGGCGGATGAACCGGCCGTCGGCACGCAGTCGTTGCACACGCTGGTTGTAAAAGTCCGCCACGTATATATCGCCGTTGTCCGCAACAGCCACGCCCCCGGGGGCGTCGAATTCGCCCGGGCCGCTGCCCGCCTGGCCGATTTCGCGCAGGAAGCGGCCGTCCAACGAGTAGACCTGTATCCAGTCGTTGAAGTAATCCGCTACGTAAAGCTCGCCGCGGGCAACGCTCAAATTCATGGGGCGGCCCAGTTGCCCGGGTGCCTCGCCCGCCTCGCCGAAGGCGCGTTTGAAATTGCCGTCGAGATCGAACACCTGGATGCGGGCGTTGCGCGAGTCGCTGACGAAGACCTCGTTGCCAAATACGGCGATGCCGGTGGGTTCGTTGAACCGGCCGGGTTCGGTGCCTTTGCCACCCCAGGTCTTGATGAGCTCGTAGGGCGATTCTTGTGGCGAGGGCGACCAGATGGAGCAGCCAGTGCTGAGTGCAGTAAGGATGGTCACGGCCACACCCACTGACAACCATCGAATCTGGTTCATAAGGGTTTCTCTGTCATGCTCTTCATCGTGAAGCCGGCGTCGTTGATGATGGTCTTCAATTCATTCTCGGTAAAGGTCTTGCCTCCGGCGGTTTTCACGATCACCAGGCCGTTTTTGAGGTCGATGTCCACCGATTCGACGCCTTCGGTCTTGAGGAATTTCTTCTCGATGCCGTAGGCGCAGAAGGGGCAGGCGAGGCCGTCCACGCGCAAGTCGTATTGGGTGCCGGCGGCGAGTGCGAGGCCCGCCCAGAGCAGGGCGGTGGCGGCAATAAGTTGAACGAGATGCTTCATGGTGTGTGCTCCTAAAATAAAATCATAGGTTACAAGTGCCACTCGAAACTGGCGCTGGCGCGGTAATCAGATTCGTCCTGCGTACCGTTCAGGTCGCTGGCGATGGGAATCTGTACACCGGCCTTAATGGCGAAGTTGCGATAGGTCCAGAAAATGCCGGGGGAGAGGAACCACTCGCTGCCGCCGCTGTTGGCGAGGGTGTTGCCGTTCAACGTGGCTTTCTCCGCGAACTCGCCATTGAGTTCAAGCAGCCAGACGGTGTCGGGCCTGCGGTATTCAGGCGGCGTGGGGCGCCAGCCGCCCACAAAGTCCACCTGCCATTTGTCGCTCATCTGTAAACCAGCATCGTTCTCACCGGGGCGCAGGTAACGCGCACTGGCCCAACGGTACCATTCAAGTCCTTCATAGCCGTAAGTGAGTCCGGCCAGATAATCCGTGGCACCGTTACCCAGGGGTGGGCTTTGCGTTTCGTCGCCGTTGTCCATATTCACCGCCAGCAGCACCGCGGCCGATTCCTGCAGGCCCAGCGAGTCCTCGCGCCAGAAGCGGTATTTGGTGAACAGTTTGATATCCGCCGGACCGCTGGACGATTCCGGCCCTTCCTCCTTGCTGGCGTAGGGCAGCTCCACGCCCGCCGCCCAGTCGCCGGTAACCCCGTAGACCAATTCCAAAGCCAGTTCATTTTCCGTCTCTTCCCCGGCTTTTTCCCGGTGCTGATGGACAGCGGTCTCGACCCCGCCCTTGTACAGCACGTGGGGGCCGATGCCGAAGACGGGGTCGTGGGCCAGGGCGGCGTTGTTGCCGAGGGCTAGCAGCGCGGCCGCCGCCACCGCGCCGGGCAGGGTGTGCCACAGGTATGGTTTCATTTCGTGCTCCCATGCTTTCATTGCGGGAAAGTCTAAACCTTGGAGTCAACTCCAGGTCAAGCCCGTTTGCCCGGAATTTTGCGGAGGTGGCGGCGGGAAGGAAAAAACGAAATGCCGCTTGACTCCGTTGTAAGGTACGGAGTCTAGAATTCCCCCATCAACGGTTTTTCTAAGGAGTTTGCCATGACTCATTCTCAGACGGCCGCGCAGACGGATGCGGCCGAAGGGCGGGCCAAGCCGGTGAGCAGCGGGGCCGGCAAGGGCACCCTGGTCGGCGGCGTTATCGCCGCCATCGCCGCCTCCACCTGTTGTATCGGCCCCTTAGTATTGCTGATGCTGGGCATCAGCGGCTCGTGGATCGGTAATCTCAGCGCCCTGGAACCCTACCGGCCCATTTTCATCGGCCTGACTCTGATCTTTCTGGGGTTGGCCTTTCGCAAACTGTATCTCGTCCCCCAGGCCTGCGCCGTGGACGCACCCTGCGCCCGGCCCGCCAACCTGCGCAAGCAGCGCATCGCCTTCTGGGTCGTGAGCGTGTTCGTGCTGGTGGTGATCAGTTTCCCCTGGTATGGGCCTTATCTACTGGATTGATTTTTAGTGAATGTATTGAGGAGCAACATTATGCGTAAATTGCTTTTGATTTTGGGATTGTGCCTGCCTGTATTCGGAAGCGTCCTGGCGGGCGAACTGAAAACCATCACCCTGTCGGTGGACAAGATGACCTGCAACATGTGTCCCATCACCGTGAAAAAGGCCCTGCGGCAAGTGGATGGCGTGACCGAGGTGAGCGCAAAATACGAAGGTGACGGCATCGGCTGGGCCACGGTGACCTATGATCCGGCCAAGGCCGATGTGGAAGACCTGACCTTCGCCACCGAGCAAGCAGGTTATCCTTCGAGGCTCAAGCCATGAGCGCGAGCCACGCGAACCAGCCCTTGTGCATCGCCATCGTCGGCACCGGCTCGGGCGCCTTCGCAGCGGCCATTGCGGCCGTTGAACGCGGCGCGCAAGTCACCATGATCGAAGCCGCCGGTGTGATCGGTGGCACCTGCGTCAACGTCGGTTGCGTACCGTCGAAGCTATTGATTCGCGGTGCGCATATTGCCCATCAACAGAGCTATCATGGATTTGCCGGTATTCCATTTCATACACCGGTGATCCATCGTGCCAGCATGGTGACGCAACAACAGGATTTGGTGGAGAAACTGCGTCAGGAAAAATATGAAAATATTTTGGAAACCAACCCCGGCATCAGCCTGGTGCGTGGAGTGGCGCGTTTCAAAGATGCCTGCACCTTGACCGTAACCAAAACCGATGGCAGCGAAAAAGACATCGGCGCTGACCGCATCTTGTTGGCCGTGGGCGCCAGGCCTGCCGTACCACCCATCACCGGCCTGAACGGAACACCCTATTGGACTTCCACCGAGGCACTGGTCGCGGAAGAAATCCCGAAGCATTTGCTCATCATCGGCGCCTCCGTGGTGGCCGTGGAGCTGGCACAGGCCCTCCGCCATCTGGGCGCGGAAGTCACCGTGCTGGCGCGTTCGACCCTGCTGTCGAAAGAGGACACCGATATTGGCGAGGGTTTGGCGAAGGTCTTCACCGATGAAGGTATTAAGGTCATATCACATACCGCAGCGGAAGCCGTGAGCCATGATGGCCGGCAATTTACACTAAGCATGTCCACAGGCGAACAATTGCAAGGTGACCGCCTGCTGGTGGCCACCGGCCGTGAACCCAATACGGCAGCTTTAGATCTGGACAAGGCCGGTGTGGAAACCGATCGGCGCGGCGCCATCGTCATTGACGATCACATGCGTACCAACGTGGACAACATATACGCCGCCGGTGACTGCACCAGCCAACCGCAGTTCGTGTACGTGGCCGCCGCGGCGGGTACACGTGCCGCGCGCAACATGACCGGCGATGATGTGGCGCTCGACCTGTCGGCCATGCCCGCGGTGGTGTTCACCCACCCGCAGGTGGGTACGGTGGGATTAACGGAACGGCAGGCGAAAGAGCAGGGGGTGGACGTGCAGAGCCGCACCCTTAAGTTGGAAAACGTGCCGCGGGCCCTGGCCAATAGGGACACGCGGGGATTTATCAAACTGGTGGCGGAAAAGGCCAATGGCCGCATCGTCGGCTGCCAGGTCCTGGCCGACGAAGGTGGCGAAGTTATCCAAACCGCGGCACTGGCGATTCGCAGCCGCATGACCATTCCGCTACTGGCGGACCAGTTGTTCCCTTACCTGACCATGGTCGAGGGATTGAAACTCTGTGCCCAAACCTTCAGCAAGGATGTAAACCAACTGTCCTGTTGTGCGGGATAGTGTTTCCGATGCCAACGCCACAATTGCCACGGCACAGAGGAGTATCGACATGCGCCAGATACTAAGTTCACTGGGTTCCGTTATCGTCGGCGCGTGTTGTCTCGGTCTTGCGCCGGTCATCGCCGCGCTGACCGCGTTGGGCGCCGGTTTTCTGATTAACGATGCCATATTGATCCCGTTATTGGTGTTTTTGTTGGGATTCAGCATTTGGACCTTGAAATCTTCCAGGCAGAGACACGGGCGGAATGGTCCGTTTTATCTGGGTCTGGGCAGCAGTGTCGCAGCCTTTGTTGGGTTATGGGTATTCGCACCCATTTCCTATACCGGGTTTGCTGGACTGGTTGGTGCATCGGTATGGGATCTGGTACTGGTGCGTAAACAACCGTCGTCTTGTGCAACATAGGTGATGCACCCCGAGAGAACATGTAGTATTTGACAGCGTCCACAAAGAGTGAGTAGGTGCCGAATCGAATATGAATGCAACCAAAGAACTCACCATCGGCAAACTGGCCGACCGATCAGGCGTCAACGTTGAGACCATACGTTATTATCAACGCCTGGGTATAATCCGGGAGCCCCCGAAACCAGCACAAGGCTTTCGGCAATACCCCATTGCGGAAATCGCACGTGTGCGATTCATCCGGCGCGCGCAACAGCTTGGTTTCACACTCAAGGAAATACGCGAGTTGCTGGGTCTCGGCGATGGTCATTGCCTGGAGGTGCAGCAATTGGCGCGCTTGAAAATAGCAAAGATCGAAGAACGCCTGCGAGATCTTCAGTCCATGCGTGGCGCGTTGCTGGATCTGCTTTCCCAATGCGAGGCGGCGGATGCTAATGACATTCACTGCGCGCTTATCGAGGCCTTGGGCAAGGAATCGACGATAAGCCCGTCAGGAGAGAAAGAACAGTAAAGACCGGCCAATTTTAGCGGGCGAGTGGCTATCTATCCGGGCCTCCGGTCAAACCTGCTGGACATAGCCTATGACGTTATGTCAAATTGATCAATGCAGTTGGTGATACGGGCCATCGGATTAATGAGAGAGCAGGACATGCGCATATTCAGGGAAATTTGTGGTCTTTTATTGCTAGCAGGAATTGTCGTCGGGTTTGGCCAATTCCTGCCTGGATTGGCTGTGCTTTTCGAGGATTACCTGGTTGGGTTCGTTTTGGTCGCGATCGCTATTCCTGTGTTCCGCAGGATATACAAGTCCCACATGGCTAACGTTGCGAAATTGCCTCTGGACGAACGGAAGAAAAAGGAGAGGGAGAGTCAGAAATGGTGGAAGGAAACGAGCGAAGCAACATTTTCTCCATCACAGCCGCTCGATCTCCGAAACGTGACGAATGACGATTCGTTAATCAAATAAATCGGAGAATTTGTTAGTCAATTTCGTTTTTACCTTGTCCATGGTTTCGTGGATACTCGGAGCGGTACCCACAGAGTGGATCCGCTGTTTATCTTCTACCGTCTCTTCCAATTGCTGGCCGTCATCGGTTACTGAAGCACGCCCCATACCGATTCTCGTTGTGGCAGCATCTATACCAAGTCCGGATTCATCCATCAAGGTTGCTACCCCGTCACTGACATCACGTTCGCCTTGAATACCCGACGCTTGAGCCGCCTGCCGAACTACTGCCGAGTTTGAGAGCCCAGACTCAGCCACCTGAGATCGTCTACTGCCGATCGCTGCTGTGTGTGCTTCACCGGCGTCAGATACAGTATGCGTGTCAGGCGCCGCTTGTATTCCAGCGAGTTCCTTTCCATGTGCTTGTGCGAAATGGGAAACCGAATCGGACAGTGTTGCGGTGGCGCTGGTATCGCCCATGTTGTGGCGATGGATGATGCTGTCTACGTCGGCGGGGGAACGATTTTCTTCCTCGATCATGAATCGCCTGACGGCCATGCCGACGTCGCCCTGGAAGCTGAAACCCTGATCATCCACTCGGGATTTCGTGTGTTGCCACTGATCCACGTCTCTATAACTGGTCTGAGCGTCATCTCTGTACTGTGTCTGTTCTGTGAGTCCACCGGCGACTTCTCCAGCAAAGGAATCATTATGCTCGGAGCTGACCCTGGCGGCCTCCGCTTGAACGGCGCTGGAGACATTCTGATAACGTTCGGAGAAGTTAGTGCTTTGATTGAGCTGTTGTGCTTCAGACCAGGCATTTTGGAGTGCATCCTGATTTCTGAATTGTGCCTTTATGTCAGCCCCAATTTCTGTAAGAGGGATCTTTCCTCCGAATCCCGCGGCACCAATCATGGCTACCGCCTGGTCGTTGGACACGCCATACTTGCTGGCGAAGTTGTTGGCGACAGATGTCAGCTCGCCGAATTCTTGTTGCACGGATGTCCCATCCTGCATTTTGAATTCCTGACTGACCCCGGTACCGCTCGAGGTCTGGTCCACGAACCGTTTCATATCGCTGTAATTGGATGCGAGGGATTGACTGTAGGCTGCCGTGTTTTGCCACGCCGATTCCTGAGACTCTGAAAGCTGTGTCGCCACGCTGGAGCGCATCGCATTGGTTATCTGAGTTCCGAATCCAAGATTCGATTGCTGATAACTCAAGGTCTCGGCGCCGGTTGGCATCATCTTGTGAGTTGTGCCCTGGCCGTCGACCATGGTGCCCACACCGCCTGCGTAAGCTGGCGCAAAGTCGTTCTTGAATCCATGCTGACCATACAGCCCCATATTGCCCATGCTGACGTTGCCGTGGGAGATATCGGCCGCGGCACGTGAGCCCGCCTGCTGTGTGATGGCCCCCAGCCCAGATGCCAACATGGACATGGACATTCCGGCACCGGCGTTGACTACGCCCCAGGAGATCAGGGGAATCATCCAGGCCATGTAACTGGCGATGGCGGCGATGTCTGCATTGACGTTACCCAGGGCGGTGGCCGTCGCCAGTGTCAAGGCCTGGCCCCCTGAAGGTAAGGTCGCCACGGCCATGCCGGTATCCGCCGAGTAACTGGTCATGATCAGATTGATGAGCGCATAGAGTGGTGCCCAGAGCTGTAGCCAGAAGACAGACTTCAGATAAAACATCAGCGCCTTACCGGCCGCGGGGGTAAACATCAGGACCAGAAACAACGGAAACATGCCGTACACCAACACCTCGAAGATGTTGCGTAGCAAGGGCAGGGTCTTACCGGCCAGTTCCCCGAGTACGGAGTAAGACGCGCTACGTTGCGCCTCGGCCTGTGCCAGTGCCAGATCCTGAGCGGCAGCGCTGGCATCGGCCCGGGCGGCAAATCGTGTGAGCGAACGTTTCACTGCATTGGCCATCATGTTCTGGCGGATAGAATCCGCAGCGGTGGTCGTAATGTTGCTCATGTAGGCATAGGAAACCGGCAGTGCGGCCATGAATTTGGCCTCCGCCAGTGGATCGCCGGGAAAGAGGCGGTTGCCGTAGATCTGCCGGGCGCGGGTGATTTCGTTGGTCCAGTCGGTATTGAGCAGGGCGGCACCGGCGGGACAGGTAACGATGGATTTGCTTCCCGATGCGTCCAGATACTGAAACGATCGCGCCGGGTTCGCGGTAGACTGGAGCATGGTCCAAAGATCAGGTTCATCGACAATATCCCCCCAGGTGTAAAAGCCGGTGAGAATGTCGTAGAACACGCATTGCTGCATGAACTCGGAGATGTTGCCCGCCAACCGGCTGTCGGTGATCTCGAACTGTGTCGAGGCCCGGAGCAGGTTTGAACCGAACAGCAAGCCGTTACTGCTGTACTGGAGGTCATTGGGCAGGGACAGTACGCTCTCGAAGGTGCGCGCCATCCAATCCCCGACATTGCTCGCCATGGAGGCGGTGAACCCGACACCGATGGGCACGTTCGCCACCACACCGCTGTTGGCGGGATTGATGCGGTCGGTGATGATCACGTTGACCCGCGGAATGAATAGGACATAAAAGACCAGGATCACGACAACGAACGGTTGGATGCTGATCGGCCTGCGCATGAAGATCGCCTCGATGATCACCCAGATGACGGTGATCAAGCCGGTAATCTTGAGCAGCACCAAATAGTCGTTGTCGCCGAGGATGGCGACCAGGCCATTAAAGAGTTGCAGCAGTACCGCGCCGCCGCCGTAGGTGAAGATCTCCCAGCTAGGCACAGACTTACCTCAGTGAGCCAGCATAACGCATGCTTTCGGCCAGCGCCGGCGACATGCTGGCCACCAGCATCCGTTCATAGAGCTGGGTTTCGCGGATCATGTCCACATAGCGGGACAGTTCCTCGAAGTTATCCGATTTCATGCGATTGACTTGCCGTCGTGATTCGGTGATGCCCGCCATGTAGGCTTTGCCTTCCTCACCCTGCATGAATTCGCTCCCGGAAGTGGACGCCACCACCATATCCAGCAGGTCATTGACGTAGCTGTAGAGGATGTCCTTGGCGACGATATCGGCGTACTTATCGGCCTGCGTCGCCACAACGGCGCTGCTCATGGCGCTGGCGACATTGAGGATTTTGTAGATCGGGATTTTCGTTGCACCGAGCAGGCCGATTTCGCTACTGCTCAACGTTTGCCGGTTACGGATCTTGTCGGCGATGCCGTTCATGATGACGATTACGCGATTCTTGAGTCCATTGCCGGCACCGAGCTGAACGGTTTTGTTGGTGAGACTGGTGCACGCCATCTCGTCACTGCTGGAGGTGCAACCCTGGATGACGATGGATTGGGAACCATCCAGCAAGACATTGAGCAGTTCCGCCCTCTGGGTTTGTAAAACCGAAGGGATGGTGACGGTCGTGGTGGCCGAGTTCTCGTTGCCCAGATCCTTGCTCAGAATGACGGTGCCGGAGAGGTTCATCATCAGTTCCATCAGATTGGTGTCGCTTCTGAGAAAGAGGTTTTGCCACATCACCCGCCAGGCAATATTGCCACGGGTGAAGGCCATTTGATTGAGCGAGGAACCGGCCAGCGTCGAGTTGCGTTGGCCGCCGGCGCCACAGGCCTGCCGGGCATCCTCCATGGAGTCGCCATTGCCATAGCGGGTTAAAATGCATTGGGAGTTTTCCTTGGCATCGATGCCCATCATGCCGCCGACCAGATCGGCGGCGGCCTCGCAGGAATTGATGTTGAGCTGATTGATCATCTCCGCCTTGTCTTTGATCCACTCCATGACATTGGAAATTTGCGGCGAGATGACACGCAGCCCCAGCATGAAGGCATAGCTGGCCGCGTTCTGTCCCACGTTGCGCAAGGCGGCAATGAGTTGTGCCGAGTTGATGTAGGAGAATCCGCCACCGTAAAGATCCACGCCACTACAGCCGGCGCGATAATTGGGCATCTGTACCGAGGCGAGCTGATAATTGCGCGAGGGAGAGCGCAGGTAGAGTCCGCCACCGGTGAAGTAACCCGCCGCCTGACCCTCGTAAACGCCGGGCGGGGTGACATTAGAGTTGTATCCCATATCGTTGAAGAAATTATTCATGTCGCTGCCGACATCTGCCTGGGAAGTGTGAACAAGCAGGAGCGAACAGCAGGCCATGATTAATAATCGAGGCTTGTTCATGGCGTATCTCCAGGATTTTTATCGATCAAGGTAATGACCCGCTCTTCCAATTCGGAAGGACCGATCAGACCAAACGAGACGGGTTGTACCGACCGGCTTCGGGGTTCAATCAGATAGACGGCGGGTACCGTGTTGACACCCAAGCGCCGGGCGGTGCCGTTATCGAAACGCGGATTCGGGAAGCCGGGACTCGGCCCACCATCCAGCGAGATGGCAGTGACATGAAACCCGTGCCGCGCAGCAAAACTTTTAAGAACAGGAGAAAAGCGTTGGCAATAAGGGCAACTTTCCCGGAAAAAATAGAACAACCCATGAGTACGGGCGATGGTTTCCAGACGCACCTTTTGAAGCTCGTTGCGTGTGTCGTAATAGGTATTGACCGCTTTTGGACTGGTTGGGCGTACCAGGGTATGGTCCAGCTCAGGTGTTACCCACACCACCTGTTGCCACACTTCGGCAAAGCGTTGTGAATTTGCCATGGCCTGTTTCTGCAGCTGGAGATACGCCGCGACGTTCTCGTCGCTGGGTTGCATGATGGCCAGTGCCTGGGCGTTTTCCAGTTTTTCCTGAAACGCCTTGAGTTCCGCTTTTGAGTCCGCCTTGGGATCAGATAGGGCCGGGGCGAGTATCGCATTCGGTGGGGTGTCTTCTGTTTCATCGGTTTCTTCTTCAATCGGGGGCACCACATACCAGAACCAACCCTCGGCATGACGACCGAACCATTGCTCCGATGGGGCGGCACTGGTCCAGGCCGGGACCGTTGTTAGAAGGAAAAGAATCAATAGGGGAACGGATAGACGCTGCATCATGGCAAGGACTGTTGAATATAGTTTTCGATGAGCCCTTGCAGCTCGCCACTGCTGGGGCCGTTGGCTTTGTCGAATGCGTCCGCATAGAACTCGGAAAAATCGATCTGGGAAAAATCCAGGCTTTGCAGTTGTTCGATGGTCAGGCCATCGCACTGGGGGTTCTTTGCGCTACCCCAGCCCATGCCCAGTTGGGTACGGCCCTGTTCCTGAATGATGCGGGCCAGTTTCGACTTGAAACAGCAATGGGTTTCTTTGCGGCTGGTGCAGCCGAAGATGGTTTTGTTGGAGCAATAACTGCCGACGTAATGGCACAGGCTGGCTTGGCGAGCGAGCGCCAGACGTTGTTCGTTGGAGCTGCATTGATCCAGGCCGATATCCTGGCCCCAGCCGTCGAGCTTGCAGCAGTTCGAGAAACCCAGGATCGCTTTGCTGCAGCGCAGGTCGTCACCTCTGAAAATGATGTTGGCATCGACATCGAAATCCGCCGCCGCGTCGCTGATCGCGCCGAGGTTCGCGGCCGCTACACCAAAGTCTTGGCTGGGTTCGTATGAGGTATCGAAACAGCCGCCGTCCATGCACATCGTCTGGCCACTGCAATCCATGATCTCCTGGCTGGTGCCGGCGGAGGTCTCGCATTGATAGGTCTGCTCGTAGGACTCGCACAGGTTGTTAGCCAATGTGCCGGTGCAGCGCGAACCGATTTGGGTACAACCCCGGTTTCGCAGTTCCGCACAGTAATCCTCTTCAGTAGTCGATGGTGCGGCGCATTCATAGTTCTTTTCATAGCGCCAGCAATCACGATAGACTTCGATGCCGTCGATCAGACGTGTCTCCGCCGGTTCCAGGCAGGTCCGCGTCGGCTGCGCGCAGATGCCATTCGCCAACTGCGTCTCTAACGCGCCGCAATCATTGCTCCAGGTCTCCGACCACTCGCAATCGCAATATTGGGTGGCCCGAAATTTCATCCAGCCCTCACCGCCGCCCGCCACCACGACCCGCATGTCGATGGTGTTGATGCCGGTCTGCAGGAACGGCTTGATGTCGATGTCGAGCGCCTGGTTCCAGCTGGTGCTGAGTTCACAGCCACCGTAGTTGGAAGGGCCGTATTGCACCTGTTTGATGCTAAACCCTGAGAAGAGCACGGTATCGACCACCTCCAGCCGGTCCCCGCCATACGGGCCGATGTAGACCGGGTTGCCATTGACCTCGATCTTGATCCAGTCATCAAATCCGGCCTGGATCAGGGTGAATTCCTTGACCTTGTTAATATCTTCGATGGTGAAAGTGGTTTGCCGGTCGAAGACCGCACAATAACCGCTCCAGATATTGTCGGCGTTGGCGCCGAGCGTGAGCGTGGGGTAGGTGTAGTTCCACTGCATATCCGTGTTCAGCGATCCCATCAGTATGCCGCCGGCGTCGCATTCGATAGGACGGTTGCAGGACAACTGGAGGGTTTCCTGACACGTGTATTGCTGGCTTTCACGCCACTCGACACATGTCTCCTCGCTGTATTGCGGCGGTGTGGTGATGGTCGAACTCTGGCAGCCGGAGAATTCGCCGGTGATATTGCCCGCTACCGACTGCGGGTTTTCCTCGATCGCCGCGGAACGTGTAAAAAGGGGATCGTTTTCTTTGTCGAACTGAAATTGCGGGCGCGAGGTGGCCGATTCACTGATAAACGCACCGGTCTCGTTCTGATTGACCTGGCTACGCGCCGTATCCTCGATAGCCATGGGGTTGTCGGCGTACTGGGTTTCCGGCACGTCGGTGCCCTGGTAGCCGGGCACCGTGTCGGCGCTTTGGTTGACGGTCAGATCCTGGCTTTGTTGCCGCCCGTCGTTGCCGAACGCCTTTCCCGCTTCCAGGGCTTCGGGTACCGGCATGCTTTCCGCAAAGCCTGCACCCTGGAATGCCAATAGCAACAAGGGAAGAAGGAGTCTTCTCACGGGATTTCCCCCTTCATGTTTGCCAGTAGCCCCTGGGCATCGTCACGCATCGCCGGTACTTCCCTGGCGATAGACTCGAGGGCATACTCCAGCGTGACATCCCCGGCCAGACGCACGAAATCCGGAGTGGGGCACCCGTCTTGCCTGCAGGCTTGCACCGGAGCATCCGTGAGGACAAAAGCAGGGACGACCGAGACACCAAAGCGCTCATACAAGGTGGGATCGATGCTCAACCCGCCGTCGATGCTCGTATTCCCCTTTTTGTCCGCGTCTAGCAGTTTGCCGACCTTGATGCGGGTCTTGTTCATGTCGTTCTCGACCAGGCCGCGCAACACCAGGGGTGCGCCAATGTGCCGGGCCTGGTTCATCAGTCGCCGCAGTGTTATATCCGGCATGGAGAAGGAAACAAAGACATAGAACTGTGGACCGCTGTCGTTATTCGTGTCGATGGGTACATCGTGCTGTTCCGCCTGATCGAGCAGTTTGCCGATTTCCGCGCGCGCCCGTGATAGCTGCGCGGGATCGGGTTCCGGCAGAACGGGAAATGCGGTCTTTGGCAGGGCGTCGGATCGTTCGATGATCCTCGAAGATTCCTTCTCCAGCTCGTTAATAAACTCCGGTGAGGTGGATAAGGCGTCGGCTTGTTTTAGTACATCCGAGGTTCGGTTGTGCATCGTCTCGCGCATTCGATCCGCGTCGTTCATGGCGGCCGTACTGTCCGGCGCGGCATGGGCGAATTGAACAAACGCGAGCAGGGGTAGGGCTAATAAGCGCAACATGCGCGTCGCCTCCAGATCATGTAGGCGAAGTCCTCGCCCTGTATGGGAAATTCCTTACCCGCGCCCCACAAGGTAGTGCTGCGCCCGTAGGGATGCGCCATCAAGGGCGTGGGAATGGGGCGCAGCAGCTGGGTCTTGTACCAGGTCTTCTGCATGATGGGCGCCGGGAGGGGCAGGCACATGGCGGCGGGGGTGCTGACATCCATCGCGACCAGGGCACGATGTAGAGTGGCGTGCAGCCGTTCCACCGCCACGGTGGAAGAAGCCAGGCCACTTTCATGCGGTTTTACCGTGCCGGACAAGGGATGCAGCCCCACCTGACAACCGAGACACCAGAACAGCGGGTCCAGCGGAAAGCCAGCCGATGCAGCCAGACAATCGGCGGCGCAGGCCGCTTGCGCCACCGGATTGTTGAACAACACGGCTTCGGGATTGAGGATGAAGCTCATCTCGTCGTTGTTCCACAGCGGGTCCAGCTCGGTCATGAAGGCCACGTCGAATTGCTCCGGCGACACACAGGCCTGACTGGTCATCATGTTGAACCAGTACATCACCGGGTAGATGAACCAGTGGACGTGGTAAAACGACACCGATTCCGTATGCGCGTGGGTCGTCCGGTTACCACCCTGACCGGCGACGGATGATCCGGGTGGTGCCAGGGTGATCCCGCCCAGCGTGGGAGAACACCAGGGCGTGCGAACGGCTTCGGCGACCCGCGCCGGTTCCCAAAAAACCGTGCCGATACCGACGCGAAACCAGGGCGGGGCAGCCATCGGACAGATGCAAACCGCGGGGGGATAACCGTTGGTAGCGCCGGAGTCGGTCTGTCCCATGGTGGCGACGGGGACGGGGCCGATGAACAAGGGAAATATGCAACGCCAGCAGATATCGGTGATGGGATTGACGAAGGGCATGGCCCCGCAGGTGCCGGCGGCACTCGCGGATTGCACCATCACACCGGTGAGCAGGGACGCCGCTAACACTAAACCCAATTGCCATGATTTACGCTTAACCATGCGCATCCTCCGGCACGATTTCATCGATGCGCAGTCGCTTGCCGTCCTGGCTGATCACCGAAGGCAGGGTTTCGATGCCGAAGCGTTCCACCAGTCTGCCACCCTGATCGAAGTACAGACGCATGTCCCATGTTTCCATCAGCTTTAATACGGCTCCCTGCGTCAGAATGAGCCGGACCTGCTCGGGATAACGCTTCACGTAAGCCTGTGCCCAGGCCGCCTGATCCGGGTCATCGGCATTGAAAAAAATCCACTGCTGTGACAGGGAGATGTAATCCAGCGGATTGACTGTCGTGCCGGCTGGCCACAGCACCTTGCCTTCATGGTCTTTGATGCTCTGAGCAAAGCGCACCGTGGGGTCGAAATAGCGAACCTTGTGTGTCTTGGTGCGCGGCAGGGACACACCTGTGGGGCGGTTAGCGTAAGCGATGAACCGCGCCTTCATGTCCTCTTCGATCTTCGCCAGCTCGCCATTTTCGTCGGCTGTTTTGAGCTTGCCATAAATACTTTCCAGCATGCTCGGTTCGGCGATCTCGTAGGTCTGGCCGATGACGCCCAGGTCGGTGCCGGCACCTGCGATGGGAATCCGCATAAGTGACAAAACGGCAAACAGGAGCGTTACGCTTAACACGCTTCTCATCACGACACTCATTACAACAGCCTCACGGCACGACCCAGTATGCGGTCGGTAGTGATCCAGCCGATCTCACCATAGCGCGAGTCGTAGCTGTCGATGTGCGGGGTCCAGAAGAAGTAGTGGCCGGGTGGAAGCATGCCCGTTGGGCCAGGTGTCAGGGGCTGGTCACGGCGGGTCTGTTCCTTCGCCCATCCGATCGCTACGCCGTTGATGGAAAATTCCCGTCCGTTACGGGTCACGCTATCTCCCGGTACACCCAGCACCACCTTGATGAAAGGGGCGCCCTCCGGGTAGTACGGATTGGGTGGTGTCCGGAAGGCCGCGATATCGAGGCGTAATGGCAGTTCGTCTCTAATCACCAGATAGACATAGCCTGGCAGACTGTTGTCGATGTTGAGGCCGAACAGATACCAGGGCGAAAGGGCGGCCTGAACAATAATCACGCCGATCATCGTGGTCGCCAAGCCGATGACGGTCCGCTTGGCGAACTGTTTAGCGCGCCTGTTCATCGACTTGCCTGCGGACTTCGTCGGTGAGATCCGGCACGCCCGTGATCACGGAAGGTTTGACCAGCAGCACGACGTGGTATTTGTTGGCGACACGGGTAACCGCCGCATCGAGGCGTTTTGCATAGGCCTGACTGCGCGCCTTGATGGCGTCCTCATCCATCCCCGGATCGATGGTTTGCAGATGTTCGGCGACCAGGATGCCGGGATCGACGGTCGCCAGTTTCTGTGGCTGTCCCATCCAGCGCTCCGTCAACAGCGTCGCGGCACTGCCGACCAGTGCCGCGATGATCACCGTGACCAATCCAGTACTGTTAATCACGGCACCGTTCATCGTTCCACCCCCTTGGCGAGTTGTTCCACCGCCTGGGCCAGTGTCATGCCCTGACGCACCATTTTCTGAATGGCATCGAACTCGGTGCCTTTGGTGGAGTAGAGCTTTTCCGTGAAGGGATCGACGATCAGCCGCCCGATGGCCATGCCGTCGGGACTGTAGGTGGCCACTTCGGAATACTTGCCGTGGATGGTGTGCACCGAACGCAGCAATTTCATCTCGGACTCTTCCATGGCGAAGCGGCCTGATTTCTGTAGCTGTATCAGGCTCTCTTTTTTCTGCCGCAGCAGGAATACCCAGTCGGAGTTCTCGAAGGCGGCCTGGGCGGTACCTGATTTGTAGTAATCGTTGACGCCCTGAGTGACGGTGAGAAAAGCGCCTTCGTATTTACGCGCCGTGCGGTAGCCTTCCTCGATAAACGAGCCGGCGTTGCCGGAGCCCATCAGTTTCCAGGCCTCGTCGATGACACAGAGTTTGCGCTGGGTGCGCTCACCGAGATACATGTCCTCGGTAATGCGCATCATCAGCAGTAACAGCACCAGGGATTGCAGGTCGGGCATGGCGTCCAGGTCTTTCAGTTCCAGCGCCACGAAGGGTTTGTCGAGATCGAGGTTGTTCTCGCCCTCGAAGAAACGGGCGTAGACCCCGTGTTTCGTGTAGGGAAACAGGCAATCGGCCAGGTCCGCTTTGCGCTTGTCACTGTCCGATTTGAGCGCGTCGAATATATGGGTGACCGTGGTGTGCTGTTTGTGCGCCGTCCAGACTTCCTTGAGCGCCTGTTCGATCCAGGCCGACTCCATGGCGCCCAAGGCTGACGCAGGTGAAGCCATGTGCGCCACCAGCGCCTTCAACATGGGCAGGTCGTCAGTGAAACCCTCATCGGTGATGCGCGTGAAGGGATTGAGATTGATCCGGGTGTCATGATCGAAACGCAGATACCGGCCTTCCAACAATTGGCAGATGTTCTTGTAGGACTCGCCCCGATCGATGGTCCAGACCCGGCCACCGGTACCCAGGATGCTCATGATGATTTCCTGGGTAAGGAACGATTTTCCCGAGCCACTGGCCGCGGCCATGGCCATGTTGTAGTTACCCTGTTTGTTGTCCCAGGGATCAAGGTGCATGATCTGGCCGCGTCGTCCCTGCAGCATCAGCAATGGTGTGCCGGTTCCCCACCATTCCGCCGTCGCGGGCGCGAGGTTGGCGCAGGACCAGGTAAGAAAGGTGCGTAGCCTCGAAAAGCTTTCCAGTTCCTTGACGAAGCCCGGCCCGGCCGTCATGGGTAGAGCCGATAGAAACGCATGCACCGAAACGAAAGAGTCACGGCTCAACGTCCATCCGGCGCTTTTATACAGGGCCTTGAGCTGGTGTTCGGCGCGATTGCCGCTGCCGTGCGGCGCAAACAGCACCACCTGGAAGCCACCGCGCACCAGCGAGTGACCGGCCTGGATCTGGCTGGAAACGAAATCCCAATCCGCCTTGCGATCTTTCCAGACCGGTACGAATTTGCCGATTGGGGAATCCGCCATCTGGGTGGCGCGGGCCGATTTGTATTTGGCTTCGCCCGACGCCGCCACCTGATCGGGCACGTGCACGATGAAGGTCATCAGAAAAGGACAGGGAATGCGCAGGGTGTTGGACATCACGTCGCCGATGAGCTTGTCCATGCCCCAGCCCGCCCAGGTGTCCGGATACTCCCGCGCGGAATAGAGCCGCAGATCCAGCAGTGTCTCGCCGTGTTGCAGAGCCAGGCCTTCGCGGCCGGCCAGCATCACCGTATCGCTGTCCACCATCTGTTCACGTAGCAGTTTGTCTTCCTGGTAGCTGAGTGTGTCGCGGCGAACGGGACGGGGATTGAGCAAGGTATCCATGAAATTGATGAATGCCGCTGCCTCCATGGAACGTGAACCCAGGCCCGCCGAACGCAGCGTGCCGGTGACCGATTCGCGTAATTGCACCATCTGCTCGGCGATGCCGTTTTCATCCAATGGTCGGCTGAGACTCAACACGATACGAAAGTCGCGCACCAGCATGGCCTGATCCGAAAACAGACTGTCCCAGGTGCCACCGAGCAGATAGTCCACCCGCCGCCGCAAGGTGGCCCGATAGATGTTTTCGTTGCGGTGATGGGAACGGATATGAGCCTCGTCATCGCCGATCGCATCGTCTTTCTGACGCAGGTTCGCCCAACGCTTCATCAGCGGTAAAATATCCGGCGAGGCGTAGAGGGTGTATTGCACCGTGGTGTTGGAGGGCAGGCCGCTATAGATCCCGGACAGCACGCGCAGGGTCTCGTCGTCCATGCCGACCGAGGGTGTGACTTCCAGCAGACAGGAAACACTGTCTTCGTTGTAGTAGAGACCGGTTTCCTCATCCCACGATTCATAGGGCAGCAGTTGTGACAGTCCGTGACGTTGCAGTAATGCATTCCACTCCGCCTGGGTGGGCGGCAACGCTTTGCGTTGCAAACCTTCACCGGGTGGTGACTCGGCAAAGAAGGCGCGAAGGGGTTTGGTGAGTGCGGATAACATCAGGGCTTCTCCATGACCCAATGGCCGTTATCGAGCCGCAGATACAGATAAGTCTCGTCGTGCAAGGTGCCGTCCTCATCGGGCCAGGGAGCGACCCAGACCCGCATCGTCCGGGGTGGAATCAATAGGGGGGCGCCGGGCGACACCGTTGCCAGTCCCGCTGATCTGCGCGAGTGAGCCGAGGGCGGTTGCGGGGCATCAGCACCGTTAAAGTCATCCTCGTCTTGATCGTGCGCTACCGGATCACGGTTGTCGGGCACCGCCTGGCTTTTGAGTAAACCGTCCTGTGCCATTCGGTGTACCTCACTCAGTGGCTTGCAACCGATGCCCTCGGGTACGCCACAGGCGTATTTAGCGGTGGCACAGCCGCTGAGGACGATAGGTAATGTAAAGAACGTTAGCGCAATCAATTTAATCATGTGTTTATCCCGTTCCTTAACTTGACGCGTCGAGCCAGGCCTTGAGTGGCTTTGCCTGGAGAAACCCCGGGCGAACCCGGCCATCCGGAGCGATCAGGGTGGGTGTGCCGTGGATGTCATGGCTGCGCGCGAAGGCCTCGATGCGATCGATCGCGGCGTTGTTGCGCGCCAGACAGGTGGGGTCAGAGACGGCCGGAAGATCCTTGCCCGCCATCACCCTGTTCAGTGCCTGCAATGGATCGCTAGAGCAGAGAATGGCCGCGGCCTTGTTTTTGGCGCCAGCGTGAAGGGATTCCACTGGATACATGATGGCGTAGACCTCGACATCATCCAGCGCTGACAGCTGTTCGTGCAGTCGCTTGCACCAGGGGCAGTCAGGGTCGAAGAAGACAGCCAGTTTGGTTGGACCCTGGCCGCCGTATTTCACCGCCGTTTCCAGCGGTAGATCATCCCACTTGATCCTGGCTGTTTGCGCGACCTCGCGTTTACGTTGTGCAGTGAGGTCCGTCGCGGTTTGCATGTCGTAGATGCTGCCGACCACCAGATAGTGTCCTGTGGGGTCGGCGTACAGGACATTGGGGCCGGCTATAATTTCGACCAGTCCCGGTAGCACCGAAGGTTGGATTGAGGTGATATGCGTGCCCGGTAATGCCTTGTGGACGGTACGTTCCACATTGGCAAAATTCAGCGAGCTTGGCGTATCCTCAGCCGATGCGGATTGGGCCGAAAATAGCAAGATGAACGCTATGCCGTAGATTTGTTTCATGAATGGTTCTCCTCGATGTTGACGCCCAGTTCGATACCTTCAGTTAGTACGATTTCCACCACACGGCCGGCATCGATTTCGATAATGGGATAGGTCTCGTCGGCCCGTTTGAGGTACCAGTCAGAGATTTCCCCCAGTGCGGTGCCGAAGCCGGAGGCAACACCGAATTCCAGTGTCTTGCTCGGATCGATGGTGGAGACAGCGCCGGTTGGCGAGGTCAGGACTGAGCTGTAGGATTGTGAGATGGCGCTGCCGATACCACCGGCCGTCCCTGCCAGGAGGGCGCGGGCGATGAGCGCTCCCTGTTTGCTGATCAGGTGGCCACGCATGCCGACCTTGCCGTCCTCGCCGGAGACGTAACCCTTGAGCGGCACATCGAGTATCTCCCCGCCGCGTAGCACGCAGGACAGTCTTTCCAGGCGCAGATAAGCACGTTCATCGGAAATGCGTCCGAAACCGGCCGCCACGACGCGGCATTCTTTAACCCGCGAACGGTACCGGTTAGGCAACGATGCGGTATCGAGTAGTTCCAGCAATACCGGATGAGGGTTGGTGTCGGCCCTGCCGCCGGTGGGCGCATCCAGGCCCGAGAGCAACGCCGCTTTGGCAAATGCTCCGGGTGGGATGCAGTTGGTGACGTTGCACGGGGGTTTCTTTTTGGCCCCCTGTTTGTCTTTGTCATCGGGTACGGGAGTGTCCGCCAGACTGACGGATAGAATCGCGGAAGAAGATATTGTGCTGCCGTTGCGGTTGACGCCCAGGTTGTTGGCGGTTTGTCCCGCCGCATCCGAAAGCACCGTATCCACCATCGTGCCTGAAGCCGGTGACTGTTTGCGGGGCGGCGGTGGCGGCGGCAGCGTGGGAAAGGTCGCCACCCCGGTGTTCAGCGGCACCGAAGGGGTGGCTTGATTGGCGCGTGCCTGATTCGTTTGTAGTTGTGCTATCTCACCGCGTAGCTGTTCGATGGTGCGTGTGAACTCGGCGTTGGATTTCTTCAGAGTATTGATGTCGCTCTCGCCGCGGGAGATCCACACTTCACGTGGATCGACCTTCTTACCGGGCAGGTTGAAATGTTCGGTAATTTCTTCATCACTCGACACCTGGTCATTGTTCGTCGCGATTTGTTGTTGTGGGTCGGTCAAATAAAGTCCCAGTAGGATGCCGCCGAACAACAGGCCCGCAGCACCGAGCGTGATGATGGTTTGGCGCTTGCGTGCGGCCGTACTGGTTGTGGAAGTGGCCTCATGGGTGTCTGTCATGGTTGCACCCCTCGTATGATCCGCGCGACGAAGACGTCAGTCGATTCATGGGCGCGCAGCCGATGTGTGTCGATGGCAATCGCCGCAATGGGATGCCCCGGCAGAATCCGTAATTCACGCTCATCCAGCTGCATTTCTTCCTGGGTAAGATTGGTGAGGGTGTCGCCGGTGTAGATCGTTTTCCGCTCCAGTTGCACTTCCTCCCAAAGGGGAATGGTCTCGGGAGCGGCGCGGGGCGTGTAGTCTTCGGGCAATGCGTTGCGTCCCAGAGAAGACATCAGGCGCTGAATACGTTTGATGAAGGGCAATGCCCGGTCCGCCGAGTTGCCACTCTGGTTGCCGTGGTAGGGCGGTCGAAGAAACACGGTCTCGGCGGGGATGTCCGTGGGCGCGGCCAGTAAGGTATATGTCTCACCGTTGTCAGCGCGTACAAAAAGAGAGAACGGTTTCACGCCGATGACCCGCACGAAGAGCTGACCGGAGGTTTTGTCAGGCTCCACGCGCATCCGGTCTTCAGCACCCCAGATGTGATCGATGCGCGCCCCATCGGCCATGGATATGCGATTGAGTTCCTTCAGCGATACCTTGACCGGCACGGTTCGCCCATCCACGACATCCACGACCTGAAGTGCGAATGCACTAACGGGTAGTGTGAGTATCGTTATTAACAACAAACGGTTTATCACGATTGACCTCTTGGAATTCTGTGATGTGGATGAATCCACCTTGCAGTTGAAATTTCATGCGGTAGGCAATGCGGTTTTCACTGACGATTTCTTTGCCCACCCGCACAATTTGCTGGCCGATGATGGCCACGAAGTTGCCCCGCACCATGGCGTCTATTGGAAAGAACATGGCCGACATCTCATGCTGCTTGATGCGCTCGGCCTCTTCGGCTAGCTGTGTATGCAAGACAGCATAGGCATCGGGTGATGCGTAACGGAGAAAGGTCTGGATACGGTGGTCCAGATTCTTCGGTGTGTAGGACAGCATCAGGGAAGCGAACCACTCACCTACCTGGGTCAGATACTCTGGACTGGCTTCATTACCTTGTACCCAAAACGGTTGGCTGAACTCGGGCGGCACGAATACCGTTTTCTCGCGGACATCATTCATCATGGTGTGCCAGCTAAGGATCAGATTGGAAAGCGCCATGACCGCCGCCACTACGAACCACAACCTGCCACTCCATTGGGCGGCCGCGAGGCTGGAACGGAACCGTTGCAGTTTCATCCGGCGTACTCCCGCACGAAGCTGGGAGCGCGGCACTTGATCCAGAGATCGGAGCGCGTATACCAATAGAGAAAACGCAGGATCAATCCACGACCTCCTGCTTGTTTAATGCGCGCCAGAGCCCGTGCCGTGATAAATCCCAGCACGATTCCTGCGATAAACTGTTGAAACAGGGCGCCGAACAGCATCAGAAACATAAAGGTGCCCGCTTCATCCGCATCCCACATAAAAACCATCGGCGGGTCATCCAGGTGGCGGGGGATCATGTAGCGCGCCATCTCCATAATTCAGATCGTCGCGGAGCTGAACAGGGCGTTGATGATGGTGGGACCGAGCACGCCGAAGATGGCCAATATGATTCCGAGCACCGCGGGCAATGCTGAACCCCGTCCGATGCCATAGGCCAGGCCGAAGACACCGCCGGTGATGGCCAGTCCACGGCCGAGATAACCGGACGCGGCGCCATAGATGAAATCGTAGAAGGCCTGGAACTCACCGCCAGTGGTGGCGGCCAGCGCCAGCCCTGGAAGGAACAGCGCGGAAAAGGCGATGCTCAACTGAGCATAGCTTCTGGTATTGCATAACATCATGGATTGATTTCCTCTTTTTCGTGATGTGAAGTGGAAAGTGAAGTGACAATGATTTCCGCACGACGGTTTTTCGCACGGCCTGATTCGGTGGCGTTGGAAGCGACATAGCAACAAAGCGATGAGACCTTGAGCGTGATATCGTTTTTGTCTACACCCTTATCGTTTAAAAATTTCATTACTGATTGCGCACGTTTCTGAGCCAGAGTGTCATTGGTGATCGTGCCACCCGTAGCCGTGTTATCGGTGTAGCCGGTGATCGTGATCCGATAGGTTTCTGGTAATGTGTTAACCAACTGTGCAAGTGCAACCCGATCTGAATCTCTAAGGACAGAGGAAGCATGATCGAAATGGGTAGTGAGTTTGCGTGGCGCGTGCTGTGAATATTTACCCGATTGCGATTCGGCCCGATGAACAGATCTGCTAACTGTGGTCTTTTGTGTGGATGCCGGGCAATCCGCGCATATCAGAAAGTGATCGGGTGTTCCGCGTACTTGCGTGATGCCGAGTGTGAGCGATTGCTCGGTCTCATCATGAATCGCCTGTGTGTCCGGCACGGATGCGCAGCCCATCAGGAGGGTTGTTAATAGACAGATTGTGGAAAACACGTTTTGCATAAGTTATTCGTTTAAGTTCAGTCTCAGGTGACGAAGACGGTCCCGCGTTGTAAGCGCCGATAGCTCGCCAGTTGTAGCCGAAGTGACGGATATAGCCCGCCAGGACCCAGGCGCCGACGTGTACGTTGGTGCACCCGTCCCATAAATCCCCCGGCGCGATTCCCATCTCAGCCAAGCGGGGAAACCACCGAGAATTAATCTGCATCACACCCACATCCACCGATCCATTGGCGTTGCGGTTAACCGCACGCACATTCATCGCGCTCTCGGTCATGGCGATGGCGTGCAGGATGGTCGTATCTATACCGTAGCGTTCCGCGGCGTACTGCCAACAGCTTTCGGCGAAGGCACTGTTCATGACCGCAAAAGACAAAATTAAAAAAAGGTACAGCGCTTCGCATGTCGACCATCCCGCGCGACTGCGGTGTGTGGGTGTAGTGTCGGGAAGTAGGGGGGGTAGGAACAATGAAGAATTGGATACAGTGTTGCGAAAATTAACAGGGCGTGAGTGTTGTGAGTGAGAACTAAGGGAGTTCCAGTCGGGGGGAGAGATTCCCCGCGACTGGATGACACGTTACAACAAACCTCTTTCAGAAAAAGAGGTGGTTTCTATATCGCCGACCACGATGTGATCCAGCACCCGAACATCCACCAGTGCCAGCGCATCCTTCAACCGCTTGGTGAGTTGTTCATCCGATCGTGAAGGTTCCGCGACGCCGCTGGGATGATTGTGCGCGAAAATTACGGCCGCCGCGTTGATCTCCAGTGCCCGCTGCACCACCACCCTGGGATGGACGGAAGCACCGTCTATGGTGCCACGGAACATTTCCTCGAAGGTCAACACTCGATGCCGATTGTCGAGATAGATGGCACAGAACACTTCGTTCTTGTAGTCCGCTAATTTGAGACGCAAGTACGCCGTGGTATCCGCGGGGCTGGTCAGATTGCTGCCTCGAACATGTCGCGCAGCGAGGATATCGAGGGCCAAACGGATAATGGCTCTCTGTTCGTTGTCATCAAACTCGGCTGGCCGAGTAGCCGGTTGTCGCAGTTGTTGTTTCAACCGGGTTTCATCGTATTGAAGGGCGTTTTCCATGGTGATCTCCTGAAATAACGGCAGCAGAGATCACATCCCAGTGGGAGAGTAATCTCCCACGGCCTGGGTTGAAGAAAGTTGACGAAGAAGGATCGACGGCACTGGCTTGGAGGCCTGGGTCGTTGCACCTGTTTCACGATCCGGCGTAGGTGCGCGGGATGCCGGATAAAGCCGGCAAGGGTGCATGTTGAGTCCGCAACATGCCACGGTAGAAACTGCCTTTCCGAAATAACGCCTGTTGATATGGTGATCGATACTTTGGAAAGACGCCGCATGGAAGCGGCGACATTCCCACAGGAAGATCCTGCAGATTGATATTGAGAGCGTGTTGAGTGACGCTGGCGCCGGTGTTATTAACCGGAGAAAGCAAATTCATAGGCCGTTCATTGGCCTTGATCCCCACTGCATGATGGATCGGCACGGCGTGCCTTGTCACCTGTCGATCGTTCGTTAACCTGACCTGATAACGGGGAAAGAGGTCTACACAATCAGGGCGCGTTACTTCGCACAAAGGGACCCGTCACAATCCGACGACGGGCGGCCGGCGACGATCGAAACAAAGACCATGGCGGTCTTTCCCAAAGCCCTGCGATGCTATCCGGCAGACATCTGGCATGAGCCATGGGAAAGACCGCTACGGCACTGACGGTCGCCGGCGCTTTTGTCTGAACTCTGGTGTGAGTTAGCGTGAACTGTGGCGCTAACTGGCGCTACGCCGCAGAAGCGAGGTAGTGCCAGGGGCCACTATGTGCCACCGAAAAAGACGGCTACCAGCCGGTGTGATTCAGCATCAATTCCGTTAACACTTCGACCTGTTCCAGGTCGAGACGGTTGGCGATGTCACCCAGTGCGGTATAACCATGGCATTTGCCAAGGCTTAGTCCCCAGTCACCGTTATAGAAACTACAAACAGCGCCGATGAACACGCCTTCGCCAATACTGCACACGGACATGAAGCGTTCGATCGCTTCATGATCCGGGCGAATCTGATTGCGGTCAGTCGCATCCTGATAACTGTCGATGCCCCTGCAGTAAAAATATTGCGGACCGATCATTTTGATCTCCATTTTCCACGCCGCCAGAAATCGCGCCGGTGCATCGGCATAGTGATCACGGACTTTGGCCTGTTGCTGCTGAAACCTGCTCAACATGGTTTCATCGGCATCGTTGCCCATTGCTATTTGGTTCATGTGGTTGTCTCCTGCCATTGGTTTTGGGGAAAACCTTCCTGAAACAGAAAGCGCATTGCCCCATAGGTTGATGAATGGATCGTTGGCGTTAGCCATTGCACCTGTTTAACGATCCGGCGAAGGTGCCGTAGGCGCTGATGGATATCAGCAAGGATGCCGCGTCAAGCACACGGCGAGAGGTGCAACGTCTTTCCGCAACAGCCGGCGCGGCCGTTCTGGAAAAACGCCGCAGTGCAGCGTAGTTCCACAGGAAATGGTCCTGTAAGGGAGTGAAGGTCGATCAGACGGCTGTGCGCAGCTCGATGTCGAACGGCTTGCCGTTTACCTTGACCCAGTCGATGCGCAGCAAACGCGCTTTCAACGAGACACCGGTTTGGCCCGCTTTGTCACCGGACTTGTAGGTAAAGGTGTCCGCGTAGAGATCGCCCAGTTTGAAGCCGACAAGTACCTTGTTTTCATCGTCATTGATGACGGACATCAACTGTTCAATGATGGTCTTTGCGTCTGAACCGGATACACGACAGTCGAAGCGCGTGTACTGGATATCCTCACTGTCGCCATGGAGGGCGGAAATATCGACAGCAAGAAACGGTTGAGAGCGTTTGACCGGTACTTCCCGGACTCGGTTGAGATAGCCGATACCTGTCGCATGGAGATCGAAGTATTTAGTCTCCTGGTTATTGTGGTCTGAATTATCGAGACCTGGGTTATTGATGTCTATGTTATCTGACATGATGTTTCTCCTATGAGTTTATGAAAGGGAAACACCGAACCCCACAGGGGGAACAGATTTCCCCGATGGGTTGATGAAGATGGATCGACGGCGCTGGCGCGATGGCCTGACCGATGCACTTGTCACACGATCCGGAAAAGTGCTAAAGGCGCTGATATCAATCAGCAAAGGTGCTACTTAGCCCAAGTAGCGAGGGGTGAAAAAATAATTGACCGATAACAGTCGTCAGTGTCTTGGACTATCGGCCAATCATTGTCAGGTGACAACGATAAATAGATTATTCAATGAAAAAATTATCAGACCATGCTGCTGATAAATCGTTATACCGTGGATGGGATTGTGGGCTGGAAGGATTAGAGGTGTTTTACTGGATCCATGCTTTGATGAAGCACCCGCACAATCGTGATACCGTGGGGCTGTCTCATGTAGTACAGTATATGGCTTTCATAGGGAAAGCTGAGAAGCTCTTCAGATAGGTTTTCCCGTTTGGTTCCCAGGTCGGGATTGTCGGCAAGTAGTTGTCCACGCGCTTCCAGGCCATCGAGATAGGTATGGGTCTGCGTTGCTCCCCACTGTTGGAAGGTATAGTCGATGATGTCTTCAAGATCGCGTTCGGCTTTTTCTGTGAATTTATAGTCAGCCACTTATCCGTTTCCGCAATTTGTCCATGACAGCTTTGCCATCCGTGACCTTTCCGGCTTGCAGGTCGGCGATACCTTCCTGGATTGCCTCTCTCAGGTGTTCCTCTTTCAGCGCTTCGAGCTGAGCAAATTCCGCTGCCGAGATCACCACGGCAACGGGTTTGCCATTCCTGTTGATCCCGACGGGACCATGCTGTGCTTTAATGAGGACTTCACCGAATTCGCGTTTGGCATCACTGGCGTTGAGTATTTCCATAGCGCACCTCGTATTGATTAAATTGATTAATTTAATCAATATTAGACTTTTCGCGAGGCGATGTCCACCTGCTGTTTCACATGACCGGCCCTGTTGTGGTCAGAATAGTGTAACTTATTGATATTATTATTCATACGTCCGCGCAAAATAGTCGCACTTTGGGTAGGCAGTACAGCCAATAAAGGGTCTACCGGCATTCTTGCCGGTTTTTACGGAACGTTGCACCAGCTTGCCGGATCGGCATTGCGGGCAGGCGTCGCCGATCTTCGAGGGCGGACCACCGTGTGTTTCACGTGTTGCGGAGTGCTTGTTGGCTTGTCCTGGTTTTCCTCGATTGTCCGGCAACGTGCTCTTGCAATCCGGATAAGCTGTACAACCCCAAAACCAGCCGTTCTTGCCTTTGCGCCGCCGCAACGGTTTGGCGCATTGCGGACACGGATGTTGTGCTGGATCGTCGTCGCCGAACCCGGCTGAACGAGTGGCACCCGATGCGGACTGTTGTTTAACCTGGCGCAGGATCTCCTCGATCCACTTGGCCTGACCGGCGATAAACGCCGGGAGGTTGCCACGCCCTTGAGCGATATCATCCAGTCCTTGCTCCCACAGAGCCGTAGTGGCTGGGTCCTTGATCTGTGCCGGCATCATGGCGATCAAGGCACGGCCTGTTGGCGTGCTGATCAGGTCTTTCTTGGCCTTTGTTAAAAAGCACCTCTGCAGCAGTGTTTCGATAATGCCGGCACGTGTGGCTTCCGTCCCGATTCCGGAAGTATCGCGCAGCACCTTCTTGAGTTTAGGATCACTGATCTGCTTGCCGATGGATTTCATCGCGGCGATTAACGAGCCTTCGGTGTAGCGAGGAGGTGGTTTGGTCTGCCTGGTATCGAGACGGTCGCTAAGCACCTGTGTCACCT
Organism: Candidatus Tenderia electrophaga; assembly: GCA_001447805.1. Classification (NCBI taxonomy): domain Bacteria; kingdom Pseudomonadati; phylum Pseudomonadota; class Gammaproteobacteria; order Tenderiales (SeqCode); family Tenderiaceae (SeqCode); genus Tenderia (SeqCode); species Tenderia electrophaga (SeqCode). Next base: position 2,477,890 of record CP013099.1, on the reverse strand, counting down.
CACCCGTGGACACCGCCGGCAGGTCGGCATTGTCATCCGGGCTGTCAGTCCTTGCCTGGCCCAAAACGCTTCGCCAACCGTCGACTCGGGGCACGTTGCCGGAAACGCGAAAGGTGTTGTTGCAGGCGATGACCTCAATCACGGTCTTGTCGTACTCGTATGCCGGGTAGAACTGGGCGATATAGCGGCGGCTGACCAGATCGTAGAGCCGCCGTTCCCGCTGTGACATCTTGGTCACATCGGCGGAGGTCGTGGTCGGGATGATGGCGTGGTGGGCGGTGATCTTCTTGTCGTTCCATGCCCTGGAACACAGGCCGGCATCAGCGCCGTCAACCAAAGGCGCATAGACCGGATCGGATTGTTTCAACGTGGACAGCACCTGTGTTGCATCGGCCCGTTGCGAGTCCGGCAGGTAGGGACAGTCGGTGCGTGGATAGGTCAACGCCTTATGGGTTTCGTACAGGGCCTGGGCGGTATCCAGCACCTCCTGCGCACCCATACCCCAGCGTTTCGATGTTTCTTGCTGTAGCGTAGATAGATCGAAGGGTAAGGGCGCCGCTTCTTTCTCGCGGGTGGTTTCCGCCTTGGTAATCTTGCCCTGCTGACCCTCGATCTTTTGCGCCAGCGTGCGGGCCGCCGTAAGATTGGTGCAGCGGCCCTCGGAATCCGTCAGTTCCGCGGGTGGTAGCCACCTGGCCGTGAACTGGCCTGCCTGTGCCTGGAACGTTCCGTGGATCTCGTAATAGGGGCTCGGTGTGAAAGCCTCGATGGCCAGGTCCCGCTCGACCACCAGATTGAGTGCCGGGGTCTGTACCCGTCCTACGGAGAGCACGCCGTCATGACCACCCTGGCGGCCGATGAGGGTATAGGCGCGGGTGAGGTTCATGCCCACCAGCCAATCGGCTCGGGCACGGCCCAGTCCGGCATGATAGAGCGCTTCGGTCCTGGAACCGGGGAGTACATTGGCGAGCGCCTTACGGATACTGGCGTCATCCAGCGCCGAGAGCCATAGCCGGGTTACCGGGCCGCGCCATTGGCAAAGCTGCAACATTTCACGGGCGATGGTTTCACCCTCCCGGTCGGCGTCGGTGGCGATCACCACACTGGAGGCCTTCTTCAACAATTGCCGAATGATATTGTATTGCTTGCGCGCCTCCTTCCTGACCTCCAATTTCCACTGCCCAGGAATGATCGGCAAGGTCTCGAACTGCCAGCGTTTATAGGCGGGGTCGTAGCCATCGGGGGCAAGCATCTCCAACAGGTGACCGAAGCACCAGGTGACGGTGGTATCGCTGCCTTGCAGACAGCCGTCACCTTTCCTGCTCACACCTAACACACGAGCGATGTCGCGGGCCTGGGAAGGTTTTTCACAGAGATAGAGTTGCACGTCGAACTTACACTGTCTGCTTGAGTGTTTCTTTGAGTGTCTTGCCGGGGGAGAACGCGGGAACGTAACGAGCCGGTAATGCTATGGTTTCGCCGGTGTGCGGATTGCGCCCGATGCGTGCCCGGTGTTTTTTCCGATGAAAACGGCCGAAGCCGATCAAGGAGACCTCACCGCCTTCCGACAGGGTAGTGCGAATGATCTGTTCGAATGAATCGATGAATTTCAATGCCTCTGTCTCCGCAATGTCCAGATTGCTCGAGATTGCGCTGGCCAGATCGGTTCTATTCATGGGCTGTCCTCGGATACTTTTGTCGATCATTTCTGCCGCCTTTGCACGGACTCGACGCGGGCCAGGATGAGGGAGATATCATCCGCATACAACACGAATTTGGATTTCTCTTCACCGCTTTTTTCATCGGTCCAAACGTTGTGTTTCAATGAACCTTCCACCCTGACGCGTGCGCCTTTCTTCAATGTGCGCATGGCGTCATCCGCAAGCCGATCCCAGGCGGACACGTCCAACCAGAAGCCACCCTTGTCCTCGTATTCACCGGTCTCCGGGTTTTTAACGGGCTTGTCGAAATAGACGCGCAGGTCGGCGACTTGTCGCTGGTCTTCACCGACCGGTGATGTCAATACAGGATCGGCACCCAGATTGCCTGCGCCAATGAATGTGTTCGCCATAATATTGTCCTCGTCGTAGTGGGTTGATAATCTCGGGATTTCACATTACCCGGATGACCGCGCCTGGCCAACGAAAAATCGGTTTTGGCTCAATGATAAAATCAGGGCGATAAAGCTGGCGCGATAAAAACTCAGACTCCACGCTTCAGCTCATCCAGCTTATGCACGGTGTCCAGGTAGCGTTGCAGACTCCTGACTTCGTAATGTTGCATGCCATACAGCAGATTGAGTTTCAGCCGCTCCTGCTCGAATTCGAGATACACTTCGCGTGCCGGAGGCGACAGCGAGCTCAGGAGATTCATTCCCACCTCGTTAGCCGACAGCTCGAAATATTGTTGCTTGACCAAGCGGCTGCCTCGCAGACGCCAGCGGACATATTGGCTGCTGCCGGTTTTGTGCAGGGTCAAATGGGCAGGCCGGGGCGGGCGAAACGTTTGCTGGAATTGGTCGATCAAAGCGAGCATGCACTGTCCGATCTCGTCGCGCATGGCACGCGTATAATCCAACCGCTGTCGAAGTGATCGTAGCCGCCAATCCACCCGACCTCCCTTACCCTTAAAAGGTAAAGGAAAAGGCCCTTTAGCATCGAACTGCATTAGCTACTTTCCTGATCATCCGGATTATCTATTTCAGGGTCTTCGGCCACATCAGGCAATGGAGAATCGGCGCTGTTGATCTCCGGTGCGATCCGTGCCCGCTGGTTACCGTCCAGAACCTCCTGCGGCAGTTCACCCATGATGGCCATTGCCTCCCTGGCTTTCAGCGCGATGGGCGTTCTATTGCGCATATCGGCGCGGGTCACCAGCGTGAATTTCCACAGGCCAGACAGCGCAAAGGCGTGTCGTACCCGACGTGCGCAGTTGTGTAACGCCTTGTCGCTGTTGCCGCGTTGTATCAGTCCCACATGCCGGCCGGTAAGAATAGCGCAGACCAGTTGATCGAAATCCGCGATCAAGTAGGCGCCCATATAGCCGAAGGCGTTGGCGAACTGAAGGGGCACACGCACCGGTTGCAGCGAGTGCGCGATATTGATCTGTACACCGATGGCCGCCGTCTTCAACAGTGATTCCGTTTCCTGGCGCAGGGTGTTGATATAATCCCGCGTACTGTTCAACGATTCCTCGACCTGCAGCAGGGTCCAGTCCGCGTAGGGGTCATCACGGCCGGCGGATGACCAGATGCGTTTCATATTCATGCCAAATCGAACCAGCCCGATGATGTGCTCCTTGCTCTCTGTATGCCGCCGGCCGTAGACCAGGCGTTGCGCCTGGCGTGTCTGTATGTCAAGGCTGGCGCTGCCACGTAGTAAACCAGGGCGTGACGCAGCCGTGGTGTAGTCGACCACCGGATCGGCATTGTCCGGCAGTGCTCGCGGTTTGCTACGGGTATCAGCTAGTTCATCGTTCATGGTTATTCCTCCTGCTTGGTTTCATAGGTTGTTCAGTCCCGTCCGGGACCGACGTGGATATCGCCCGCCTTCTCGGTGTTGGCACTGCCAACAGTACGGGCCGGTTCCGGCGCCACCTTCAGGTGTTGGCACTGCCAACACCCGTGGGAAGTGTTATTCATGATTCCGATTCCTGTTTTTTTTGCCCGCTTCGGATTTCCTCGAGACGTTGTGACATTCGATTCGCGGCGCTTCCCGAGTGCTTTTGCAACAACGCGAGGGTCTTCTCGTCATTGCGTTTGTCCAACTCCTTCATCCGCCGTTTATGCTCCTGCTCCCGTTCTCTCGCTTCGCGTATCCGCAGACCAATGGTCAACTGAAACTCCCCGGTCTTCGCCCGTTGACACAGGACGGCCAGATAGCCGATGGGATTCTCGATGGGTGTTCCACGTTTGGTGCCCGTGCTCAGGCGGCCATGCCATTCGTCGAGCACGTCCTGCTGCAGCGAATCGTCGATGGCTGTGAGGTACATCATGGCCAGATTTCTCTCGTTGTCAGAAATCCGGGGCGGGAAGTGGAGGAACTCGGGCAGCCTCGCGCACGCGCGCGACAGATGTTTGTTTGTAGTAGTTGTATTTATATTATTACTACTACTACTACATACATCCGTGTGCGTATTTTGCCGGGGGGGTGAGGCAATATTTGCGTCCAGGTGCAGATTCTGCACACGGTTGTGTTCATCGTTTTCAACCATGTGCGTTTTTTGCACTTGGGTGTATTCGGTCTCGTCACCCATGCGTGCATCGGGTAAAGAGGTACCTGTATCCGGATTTTGTTCATTGAGAGCCGCGATATGCGGATCGGACAGGGCATAAAAGGGGTTGTGTTTGGCAAGCTGTAATACCGGTGTGTCTTTCCGCTCCCGGGCAAATAGTCCGATCCGCCGCTCATAAGTCCAGGTCTGGACACGTTCTCCGATGGCATCTTTACCCACGTCGATCATGTCCTGAATCGTGGCCAATACGCTGCGCGCGACACGGCCTACCCTGAGATGTTTGTGATTCTGGCTGTTACGCAAAAATTCGATATAGTCACTATCGAGATACATGGCATCGCCCAGCGTGACCGGCTCGTCATGCAGGGCGTAGATATTGCCGAGGAAACGCCCCTGTGTGTCCCTGACACGCTCGCAGAGTGACAGCCAACGCGTAGCCCGCAGGATGGTAATGGCACGCGACACGGTGTGGTTGGATTTGACATTGGCGCCGGCGCGGATCGCACCGTAATTCGGGAAGGCGGTGACGGCGCCGGGCGTCGTGATATGGGTGCGTATGATCTGCCAGACCACCTTGTCCACGGGTTCGAGTATTGGATCGGTTACCAAAAGACGCGGGTAGGGGTCCTGCCAGTTACCGAAGAAGATCAGGCTGCTTTGCTGGTCCTCGTCGCGCCGGTCTGTGGAGTGCGGCGCGCTATTGCGCAGTTGCTGAATGGCATTCTGAATATAGAGGGATAACGCCTGGGTTTGGGGAGAAACGGGCGCGACTGTTTCCTGTTCATCCGTCACGGGTTTCTCCGTCTACGGCTTTCCTTAAACGCGACTGCATCGTGGTCTGATACGATTATTGTCACGGGCGCTTTCCCAGGACTGGATCAAAGACCAGAGCGCACGCAGTGGTTGTCCTGTCTCCTGGCCCACATGCTGATAGCGTTCTGGCAGGGGCAAGCCCTCCGTTTTGACCCAGCTTTCCCATATGGCGACTTGCTCCTCGTCGGACGGGAGCGGTGGCCGGCCCGCACCGCAGCCGGGGATACCCAACAGTTTCTGCCGCTGGATGTATTCGGTGGTGGACATGCCGAAGAGGGTGTTCATCATGGTGATCGGTGCCTCCAGGCGCAGCAACTCGTCCTGCAGTGCGTCATTGGCCAACTCATGGCGCAGGTGGACCATGATTTTGCTGAAGCAGCTATGGTCGGTTTTGATCTCCAGAAAGTGGCTGCTCATACGCGCCAGGTGTTTGATGGCCTTGACCGGGAGCTGGGAGAGCTGGCGGATTTCATCAACGGTGAAATCAAGATCCTTGATCGCCTTGAGATCGCCTTCCGACAGCGCCTGGATGGCGTACAGCATGACGTGATAGGCGAGCAGAGAGTCATGAGGGGGCATGTTCACTCCTTTGCAGCCAGAGCGTATCTTCGTTTTCACAACCGATCTGTGATCGCAACTGCCGGCACTGGCGAATCAGCGCCATGAGTGAGTGGAAGTGCGCGTCAGGAAACAGTGGGTCAGCGAAGAGCTGGCAGGCAATCGACACCCAGGCGGGTTGGCCGAGCATGCGCATGAGTTCCTGCTGATCGCTCTTGAGACACAGATCCCGGATCGCCATTGACTCGGGAAGATTGGGGATTCGTTCGGCCTGCGCAGTCTCTTCCGAGCAGACATAGAGCATCCACCAGACCCACTGACGCAACATCATTTCCCACTGTTGTTTGGCATCGAGTGTACTTGCGTCATCGGGGATGAGTGGTTCATCGGGCAGGTCGACAAGAAAACCTAAACCCCAGTCAGGGGATTGCCGCACACACTGTTCCATCTGGTAGTGAGATGCCAGGTCATAGGCAACTTCATAAGTGTTACGGCGGGCCTGCTCGATGTCGAGCGGGGCGGTATCGGCAGGTTCCGCATTTTCGATGCTTGCGGCTTGTTGTCGATCCGGTACTTTTGTTTTCTCTGGGCTCGCTTGAACGGGGCCAGACGAATTCGCCACCTTGGTTGCTTCGTTTGTCGCCTCTGGTGTCGGTGGTGATTCTGCAGGTGCCGATGTATCGATCCGCTTAGCAGGCTGAATATCCGTAGGTACGTTGGTCTGCTCGTCGGTTTCGTTTGCGTTGACAGATTGTTGTGGCTGGATAGAGGGAGATGAATCCTCCATCTTCCTCCCATGCAGCAGTGCATCGATGTCCAGTCGCATGGACCTGACCGGGATATCCAACACATCGGCCAGCCGCTCTTCCAGTGAGATACGTAGGGCTTCGTTGTCCCATTCGGGGCGATTGTGCTCGGCAAGGCAGTCGTGAAACAGATCGCCGAAGGCGGCTTCGTCCTGGTTCGCGGTTTGGGTCCAATAAGACTGGAAGGCCTTTTCGATCTGCCGGATACGCGCGATCTGCGGTCTTCCCATGCCGGCGCGTAACGCCTCCGGGATGAGCGGCAGTAAAACATCCACCGCATAATCCATCCGTGACAGCAGGTTCAAATCGACGGCATAGCCGGTATCTCTAAGGCGTTGGGTCAGTTGACGGAAGGAATACTGCGTGCCGTCTTCCGACTCGAACATCGTCTTCAGATCCCGCACCGCCAGTGCCTTGTCGATGAAGAGCATGTCGCCGCGTTTCTCGTTCTCGATGAGATGGGCGGCCAGGACGTGGGTTTCCGATTGCCACGGCCGGAACAACACATGAATACGGAAAAACGTTTCGTCGCCGGTTTCCTTGTGCAGCTCGTTGAGGATGCCAAGGCGCGTATTACCGCCCGATTCCACCATGTAGTGTTCTGCACCGGGACGGCGAGTCACCGTCAGCGGATTGTTCAATCCGCCTTGGGCACGAATTGAATCCTTGATCTCGTCATAGCGCGGATTGCGTTCGCGGCGCGGGTTTCGGTCGTAGGGACGGATTTGCGCGAGTGTCAGCAACATAGGTGTGGGCGCGACGGGGTCGGCGCGAGGCAACTCGCCACCTTTGCCGAAGTGCGGCGCCTTCAATAGCTGTCCGAGTTTCTCATCTGAAGGACGGTGTTTCGAACTCATGGCAGATCCACATCACCTAGGTGGGGAAAGAGTTCCCGCACCAGATTCAGCATGGTTTCCCTGGCGCTGGGCGTAGGGCCGGTGCGTTTGGCCTCCCAGCGGTGAACCGGCGTCTGGGCAGTGGCCGACTCACGATAGGCCACGGTGGCCGGGATGACCGTCTCCAGAATCCGTATTTGCCCATGGCTGGGACCGGACTCTCGGCGCAGCTCCCGCACGATACGTTGTGCGTCGATGGTGCGGTCCATCCGGTATATCAAGCCATATAAAGGACCGACGGGTGCACCGAGGTAGGTCATGGGTTGCAGTCGATCCAACATACCCAGGGTGCCACGGGTGAATTCGCGCGCCGAGAGAATTTCCGGCGGGATAGGCGATAGCAACAGGTCGGCCGCCAGCACTGCGGCATCTTGTAACGGCCCAACCGCGCCCTGAGTATCGATCAGGATGATGTCATACGCCCCGTCGAACGATGTCAGGAGGTGCTTCAATCGCACCCGGCCGTCTGGCGTATGCAGTATCCAGTTCTGTAATGCCCCTTCCGGGTCGTCGGAGACAATCAGGTCGAGGTTGGAAATCGCCGAATGGCTGACGACATCAATCGCTGTAGCCTCGGTGATCAAGCCGGAGAGGCCCCTTGTCGCCAACGTATCCAGTGGGTAAAAGCTTGATAGTGTGGGTTGTACGTCGGCATCGACGAGCAAAACGCGTTGCCCCAGATCGGCGAGTATGCCGCCCAGATTGGCCGTCAATGTCGTCTTGCCGACACCTCCCTTGGTGCTGGTGATGGTGACTTTCAGGGTCATGGAGAACGCCACAGGACACTCATCGGCGTCCTCGTTTTGAACTGTTGGCGTTGGACACCTTGCTATCCATGCAGTGGCTGCACACCGTTCGCGGCCGACCCATGGCGTGTGCGTCGAATGCGTTACCGCAGCGATAACACCGGTAGCGGTGATAAAGTCTGCATCCCGGACAGGCGATATCGTGCTTTTCATCTGCAGGAGCCAGAAAGGCGTTGCCGCAATATTGGCAGTGCCGTTGTTGCCACAAGTCCATCGCCATCAGGCTCAGCACGAATACCGCCCGGGTCAGATCAAGCTGTGGTTTGTCAACGATACACTGGTACACCGCATATACATCCAGAACGATTCTGGCCTCGCTGCGATTCTTTCTTGCGATTCGGTTGTGCAACTGCCAGACAAGGGTTGCATGCAACATGCGTAAATCATTTTCGAGGTACCAGGCATCGGTAAAAGGCATCTGGCCCCGTGGCGACGGATGTCCCTGCAGCATGATGTATATGCGTTTAACCAGCTTCTTCGGCAGGTCCGTGAGCTGGCAGACCAGTGTTGCACGGGCGCCGGCCTGAATCAGGCGTACCGCGTCATGAATCCTGGTTGCATCGGCACAGGGTTTGATCTCGCAACGGGCGCAATCTTTATCGGAACCGCAAGGCGGTGTGCACAAAACAAAGGGGGTGACGTAATTCATGGATTTCATGACACGTCACCTCCAGGTTTTGATGATGTGATCAGAAAAACATGTTCAACGATGGCGTCAATCTCACCGGGTTGGCCGCTACGAATCGCATTCAGAATCCGCTCCCACCACCAGGCTTCCTGACGTGGCACAAGCAGCGGCGGCTTGATTCGAGTGATATGGGTCAGTTCTTCAGGTGTCGTTTGAGTCAGTATATGAGCCATTTCGACGGATATACCCTGTAACGTGGCGACGACCTCGGGATCTTGCCTGGCGAGGTCACGCGTACGTAACAGGTACTGCAGATTGATGTCAGAGAAGTCAAAATCGAGTTTCATAGTTTCATGCCCCCTAATGGTACGTTGATGGGAAAGTCCCATCTAAATGAGTCGCCCTTGTTGTCATGGGCTTCAGGGGTGGGAAGATTGCTGGGGGCACTACAATGTCCGCGTTCAGAAAATGTGATGCATTTCCTATAAAATACCCATCAAGTATTGAGAAGAAGGTTGGCAACATAAAGTGAAATAGACGCTCATCAGTGTTGTTATCGTGTCGTCTATGTTAGCTGCATGAAATCGGGAAAAAACGGTTAGTAACGCGCCCTGGAAGGGCACTTATCGGGCTACTATTCTTGATTTTGTGATGGGAAGGCTGCTGCCCAAGACAATCCATATCCTGATGGAAGGGGCACCTGAAAATATCTCCATTGAGGCAGTGATCAATGTCGTGAAGCATGTGAAAGGCGAATCAAATGTTAATCATGTTGATTAACGGCAGTGCCCCATTACAAATGTTCCACCAACCAATCAGGCGTGAACTGAATAAAGAACGTATTGAGCGAAGCAAGCTGACCGCTTACCAACAGCAGGCCAATCGCCACCAAAAAGCCACCGCTCACTTTTTGCACGATATGGGCGTGCCGATTGAGGCGGCGCAACTGCCCGGTGGCACGTGAAAATAGCAGCGCTGTTATCAGGAAGGGCAGTGCCAGGCCCGAGGCGTAGATCAGCGTATAGAGCACCCCTTGTGAGGGTTGACTAGCGGCCATGGTCATCACTGTGCCCAGCAGTGGCCCTATACAGGGTGTCCAGCCTGCACCGAAGGCCATACCGATCAATCCCGAGCGGGTGTAGCCTGGTGCCATGTTATGCCCGGCCTGTAGTTGTTTGGTCATATTTAAAAACGGGATGTTGATCCATCCCAGGGTATGAACACCGAAGATGATCACCAACACACCTCCAGCCTGGGCGATGAGATCGTTATAGTGGTACAGCGCGTTACCGAGCAGTGTCGCCGGCAGGCCGAACAGCAGTACGAATATCAAGGTGAATCCACCAACAAAAAACAGGGCATGGCTGAATACATGCCAGCGGCCAACGCGCTCCTCCTCATTCTGCTCTTCCAGTGAGCTGCCTGACAGGTAACTGAGGTAGACCGGTACTAAGGGTAGAACGCACGGTGAGAAAAACGATAATGCACCGGCGAAAAGGGCCAGGGGGATGGTGATATCGGCTGGACTCATCTGAATTCATTTCCTTTGGCTTATTGGTCTTTGGATAGCGATGTCTGTTGATATCGTAGGATGAATGATATAACATTTTCGAAAATATCGAAATGAATGGCGAATTTATGAAAAAAGTATCTCCTCTAGTCAGTCAGGACGAAGTCTGCAAAGTCCCGTGTTTTGACCAGGACAAAGTGGCTGCGGTTAAGGCTCGATTGGCCGAAGATGAGGAGCGTCTGCCGCAACTGGCGGAGTTCTACAAACTCCTGGGAAATCCTAGACGCTTGAAGATTCTGCTGGCCCTGGCGGAGGGAGAACTATGTGTTTGTGATATCGCCCATGTTTTGGGGCTGAGCGTCGCGGCTACTTCTCATCAATTGAAGTTGCTGCGCGATCAGGGTTGGCTGGGCAAACGGGATGACGGCAAGATGGTCTATTATCACCTCAAAGTGGATGACCTGTTGAAAGCACTGCAGGGTGACCTAGCGATGATGGAAAAGCGCCTCGGCTGATCTTTGTTTTGTCTAAACATTTCGATGTTTTCGATAATGACGATATGTAAGGAAAGTCCTTTTGAGAGGCGAATATGGATAGCACCGAATCAACATCTTCCACGGCTTGGCTGCTGTTGGGCTTGGCGGTCTGTCTCGAAATTGCCGGTGTATTGGGTCTGCGCTTCAGTGCGGGTTTCACCTTGTTGCTGCCCACCGTACTTGCACTGCTTGCTTTTACGCTGGCGCTCTACCTTGTCAGTCATGTGATGAAAACATTGCCAGTCAGCGTGGCTTATCCCGTATGGGCAGGCGGTGGAACGGCGGGGGTCGCTTTGTTAGGGGTTCTGGTGTTGGGCGAAGCAATCAGCGCAATAAAAATCGTGGGCGTTCTTTTGGTCATCGGTGGCGTCATTCTGGTGAATATGACCTCCGATAAGAAATCAGGGTGTTGATGTATGGGCGGCCTGATTGAAACTTCATACGCGTGGCTACTGGTTGGGTTGGCGGTCATCGCTGAAATCACCGCCGCACTCGCCTTGCGTTTCAGCAACGGCTTCACCAAGCCGTTGCCAGCGGTTTTGGCGCTCGCTGCGTTTGGATCGGCGTTTTATCTTGTCAGCCTAGCCCTAGTCAATTTACCGGTCAGCACCGTCTATCCGGTCTGGGCCGGTGGCGGCACGGCGGGTGTAGCACTGCTGGGCATACTCATGCTGAAGGAACGGGCGGGCCTTTGGAAAGGGATTGGCGTCATGTTGATCGTGCTGGGGATTGTTATGTTGAATCTCGCAGCGGGAGGGCATGGGGCATGACGGAATCACCCTCAACATTGAACCGGATCGAAGAGGAACTTCGTCAGGCCATGGCGGCAAAAAAGTGTTGGCGCTGTGGTTGCTTTCAGGACACCATCGATACGTTACAAGACTCAGCGGTTATCCAGGCCGATTTGGCTTCACTGCTGAAAGAGGCCCGCACGCTGTTCGAACCGAAGCGCTACGACTGCCTGGGCTGTGAGGTGTGTTGGCCTGCCGTGGCGCAGAATCTGGCGGCCGAACTCGATCCGGCCGTCGCCGAGGGTGGTCATTGCGCCACCGAAGCACCTGAACTGCGCGAAGGCTGGCCGCCGCTGCCTGGAGATTATCAGGTGGTGCGGATGCAGGCCCCTGTCGCTGTTTGCACCTTGAACTCCGACCATCTGGTTGCCGAGCTGGTGGCCAGCGGTGTCGAGGATCTATCGCTGGTCGGCACGCTGCACACGGAAAATCTCGGCATTGAACACCTCATCCGCAACACGCTTGCCAATCCACACATCCGTTTTCTTGTGCTTTGTGGTGAAGATACGCAAAAGGCCATCGGCCATCTGCCCGGCCAGTCACTAATCAGCCTGTTCCATCACGGTGTGAATGAGAAAATGCGTATCATCGGGGCCAACGGGAAGCGGCCACTGCTTAAAAATCTGGATGTCAAACATGTCGAGGCCTTTCGGCGGCAGGTACAGCTCGTGGAGTGTATCGGCAAAACCGACATTCCCACTGTATTGAAAAAAATCTCGGAAGCGGCGGCCAACAATCCCGGCCCCTTTGCCGGAGCGCCCGAGGATATCTTGCCCATTCCAATCGAGGCTGCAGCAGCGCCAACGAAGCTGACGCTCGATCCCGCGGGCTATTTTGTGGTTTACCCCGACCGGCGTGCCAATCAACTGATGCTGGAGCATTACACCAATCAGGGTGTGTTGGATCGGATGTTCGCCGCACAGTCCCCCGCAGCGCTTTATGTCACGGTGATCAACGAGGGGCTGATTAGCCGCCTGGATCACGCAGCCTATCTGGGCCGCGAACTGGCGCGGGCGGAACAGGCGCTGAAAAGCGGAGAAAAGTATGTGCAGGATCAAGCGCCCGGTGAGATTGAGCAGGCAAGCCTTCAAACCTGTTCATCGGGCTGCGGCTGTCGTTAAAAAGCAATAGGAAGCTGAGTTAATGAGAACAGCAGGCATAGTGGTCATCGCGGTGTTGCTCGGTGTGTTAGGCATCAAGCTATGGCCGACAGCGAGCGAAACCCAAATCGCACAGATCACGTCACCCGATGGTCCGGCCATTGTCCTGATTCGTGGTGACAATAGCCCCAGTTGCCAGGCAATTCATCGTTTGGTTGAGCAAGCCGAGCAGCGTTATCAGGGGCGCATCGAGGTGATTCAGACCGACTGGAGCCCGGATAACCCGCTGATCGAACGTTATCAGATACGCTTTCTGCCCGCTGTCGTATTCATCGACAGTCAAGGTAACGAACGGGGCAAAATTGTCGGTGAAAGCCAGGCAGTGCAGGAGCAGCTTGCACAGGCCCTGGCACAGGCCGAACAACTGTTGTTGAAGTAAGCATTGTGGATGCCTTTGCCGCCTGGTTGTCACCGTATCTGGCCAATGGCTCATTGCTGGCACTGCCGTTAGTGGTGGCCGGTGGATTGCTGACAGCTTTCAATCCTTGTTGCCTGCCCATGTACCCGGCGGTGTTCGGCTTCATGGGGTGCAGCTGCTGTCAAACAACGGCGGCTAAGGATAAAACCGGGCAAATACCGGCCGGTGTCATCCAGACGCGTATTGCGTTAGTGTTTGTCCTCGGCATGGCAGCAGCAACGGCCGTCATGGGTCTGCTCACTGCGGGCCTGGGCTGGGTGTTTGGTCGCTTTGATCCGCTATTTCAGATGCTGCTGGCGCTGGTGCCCATCTTTATGGGGCTCTCTATGCTCGGCCTGTTTCCATTGCGTCTACCCGTCTGGCATAGCCAAAGGCTACATGACATCGACGCCAATCAACTCCCGCATGCACTCACCGCCTTCGGTGCCGGTTTCCTCTTCTCGCTGGCCATTGCGCCCTGTGCCACCCCCATCTTGCTCGGCATCCTCACTCTGGTCGCCATGCAGGGTGATCTGGTTTGGGGCGGCCTGTTGATGTTCATTTACGGGCTGGGCACTGGACTGCCGCTGCTGTTAATCGGGCATGGTTACGAACGCCTACAACCGTGGCTAGCCACACCCCGCCGTCAGCGGGGCTTGCGAACGATCTCCGGGCTGTTGCTGCTGGGCGTGGGTGTGTATGTTTTATGGTCAGCCTAATGTTCAGATTTCGGTTTGGTGTCATGGCTTGTCTCCCCGGATGTCTTTTTTCATCTGTTCGAAGGTATCCCGGTCGATCTCGCCGCTGGTATAACGCTTTTTTAGAATATCCAGCGACGATTCCTGTTGTCCTTGACCGCGATCGCGCAACCAGCTGACGATGAAAACCACTCCGGCAATCACCAGAATCCAAAACAGAAGGGGAAAAAACCACATCCTGCCCATCCACCAACCGCCGTGGTCGTAATTCATCATGTCCATCATTAAGGTTCTCCTTCGACAAGGCTTGATAGAGATCAATAGTTGCATTATAGTGCAACTATGCATTCAATTACTATTCAACCCGAAAAGATTTTTCAGTCGCTGGCCGACGAGACCCGGCTGCGGATCATCCGTTTGATGGTGGCGACCGCTGAAGAGTCATGCCTGTGTGAGCTGGTGGATAGCCTGCTGGAGCCGTCATACAAACTTTCCCGTCACTTGAAGATTCTGCGTCAGGCGGGGCTGCTGTCATCTCAAAAAGAGGGGCGTTGGGTCTATCACCGGTTGGTGTTGGAACCGTCCTACCTGGAGACGCTATACGCCACTGTAAGGGCGTTGCCTGACCCGGAAGGCATCTACAACGCTGACTTAAAACGTTTCCGCGAACGCCTTTGCCTGCGCGAAGGCGGCCGTTGCCGGGTCGGTATCCAGTCTGACGAATTCAAGACAGAGGAAGCGCGCTGATGGCCTGCCCGAGTTGCACGGCAGTCGCCGAAGGCAAACCCATGCCACCACCCTGGCGCAATCCCCAGGTGGTGACTTCGGCGCTCTCCGGTCTGTTGTTGGTCATTGGTTTTTTCGGTGCCAAGCTGGGGTTGCCGCCGCTGCCCGAGACCGGCCTCTATATTTTGGCGGTAATCATCGGCGGCTGGTTTTTCGGTCGCGAGGCGATCGAGGAACTGGTTAAGGAACGGGCGATTGGCATCGAGCTGTTGATGAGCGTGGCGGCCGTGGTTGCCGGGCTCATGGGCCAGTGGGCGGAGGCCGCCATGCTAGTGTTCCTCTATTCCATCTCCGAGGCGGCCGAGGGTTACACGGAGGAGCGTACCCGTCACGCCATTCGCGCGCTGATGGATCTGGCCCCCAAAACCGCTTTGGTGGTGCGCGACGGCAAGGAGATGCGCATTCCAGTGGAAGCGCTCCGGGTCGGCGATGTGTTTATTGTCCATCCCGGTGAGGCGGTAGCAACCGACGGCGAGATCATCGACGGCCGCTCCAGTCTCAACCAGGCCCCGGTCACCGGCGAATCCGTACCGGTGGAAAAAGTGATGGGCGATACCGTGTTCGCCGCGACACTCAATGGCGAAGGCGCGCTCACCGTGCGGGTCACAAAGACCATAGCCGATAATACCCTGGCGCGCATCATCCAACTGGTGGAGGAGGCCCAGGCCAGCAAGGGTAAGAGCCAGCGCTTTATCGAGCGCTTCGGTAAACGCTACAGCCCGGCGGTGCTGGGGGTGGGCATCCTGCTCGCACTCGTTCCGGGATTGCTCGGCATGGGATGGGAAGAATGGCTCACCCGTGCCACCGTCTTCATCGTCGCCGCCGCGCCCTGCGCCCTGGTCATCTCCATTCCGATCACGCTGGTAGCGGCCATCGGCACCGCCGGGCGTAACGGCATCCTCATAAAAGGCGGAGTACACCTGGAGAATCTGGCCAAGGTCCGCGTCGTGGCTCTGGATAAGACCGGCACCCTGACTGTTGGCCGGCCCCAAGTCACAGACATTGTGCCTTTGACCGGACACAATGAAACCGGCGTGCTTTCAGTAGCGGCGGCACTGGAGCTGCGTTCCCAACACCCCCTCGCTCGTGCCATCCTCGACCGGGCCGAAAGCGAAGGACTCAGGCCACAAGCGGCGGAAGATTTTACTTCACTCACGGGTGCCGGGGCGAAGGGCAGGATCGACGATGAAACGGTCTATATTGGTAGTCCCAGGTTGTTCGCGGACTTTGATGCCGACCTCGATAGCGCTAAGGGACGGATAGAATCCTTGCAGTGTGAAGGCAAGACGGTGGTGCTGGTAGGTACGAAAACGGCCGTTCACGGCCTTGTCGCCATCGCCGACCCGTTACGGCCCGAGGCCCGCGAGGCCATCGCCGGACTCAAGCGTGCCGGTATCCACAAAGTCATCATGTTGACCGGTGACAATCCTCTGGCCGCCCAAGCCATCGCTCAACAGGCGGGTATCGACGAGGTGTTTGCCGAGCTCAAACCGGAAGACAAGACTCGTAAGGTAGAAGAACTAGACAAACAGTACGGCAGGGTGGTCATGGTTGGCGACGGTGTCAACGACGCCCCGGCGTTGGCGGCGGCCCATGTGGGTATCGCCATGGGTGCGGCCGGTACCGACGTGGCCCTGGAGACGGCAGATGTGGCGCTGATGGCCGACGATCTCTCAAGGTTGCCGTATCTCGTCCGCTTCAGCCACCGCAACTGGAGTGTGATCCGCCAGAACTTGGCACTGTCCGTGGTGGTCATCGGCACTCTGATTGTCGGCGCAGTGGCCGGGACGTTTTCGTTGCCGGTTGCAGTCATCGCCCACGAAGTGAGCGAATTCGTGGTCATCGCCAGTGGTTTGCGGATGCTGAAGGCCTAGCACGTGAATACAAGACCGACATCGGGATACTACCGCGAGGCGTGCAACCGGCTCGCGCTCTGCTACGATCCACTGATGCGCCTTCTGGGCCGGGCCGTCGGTGGAGAACATCAGGTGCGCCGAGACATGGTCGAGCAGGCGGGTCTGAGTCCGGGTGAGCGAGTGCTGGATGTGGGGTGCGGGACGGGGACGCTCGCCGTTCTGATGGCGCAAAAGGTCGGCACGTCGGGAGAGATTGTCGGGATCGATCTATCGCCCCGGATGATCGAACGAGCACGGCGCAAGGCGCTGTTGCCGCAACTGAAGTTTTATCAACAGAGCATCGAAGCCATTAACTTTCCCGATGGTTATTTCGATGCAGTGACGGCGACTTATGTGCTGCACGAGATGCCTCGCGCCGCCCGCTGCAATACCTTGCGCGAGATTCGCCGGGTGCTCAAGCCCGGCGGACGCCTGCTGGTGGTGGATATTTACCGGCCTGGTGGCAAGTTCCGCTATGCTGTGTTTCGACTGTTGATGTTGCTCGAGAATCCCACGGCCTGGGATTTTCTGGATCACGGTCTGTTAAACGAACTCGGGGAAGCCGGTTTCGAGAACTTTCGCCAGTCATTCATTGTCGATGATTTAGTCCCTGCGACGCTGGCAGTCAATCCTTTGCCGGTCCAGAAGGCTGGGGATGGCACTGACGTACAACAACATGATTAGGAGAAACACTATGGAAGAGATTAAATATGGCTTCGGCAAAACCGTCCCCATGGATTTTGAGCGCGCCATCGACGAGGTGACCGAAGCGCTCAAGGCGGAAGGCTTCGGCGTACTCACCGACATCGATGTGCAGGCGACCCTGAAGAAAAAGCTTGGTGAAGAGATGCCGCCGTATCGCATCCTCGGTGCCTGCAATCCGCCTCTGGCCCACCAGGCCATCACCAACGAACCTTCTATCGGTCTGCTACTGCCCTGTAACGTACTCGTTCGTCAGGAAGAGAACGGGACGGTGCATGTGGAGTTCATGGACCCTGCCGCGGTATTGAACCTGGTGGATAATCCAGCCGTCGCTGAATTGGCCGGTGAAGTAAAGTCCCGGCTTGAGCGGGTGATGGCGGCGCTGTAAGCCTGTTTTTTTGTGATGCGTCGAATCATTACCCACCTGCTGATTTTTTCCGTGCTTGTCACCAATGTGGCGTGGGCGATGGACGACTGTTTTTCGCCTTATGGCAGCGATGAGTCTGTGCTGGCCCAGTCGGGTGATCTGTCCGGCGATGGCCTGAACGATGGCGTTTGTGACGAGTTTTGTGCCGGTTGGCTTCATCTTGTCGCCATTGCCCCCGAAACCAAGTTAGATTATTTTCCATTCACCCGCCAGGACGTGGTGCGGACAAACCTTTCTTATCACTCCCTGGACCAAACTCCCCCCTTTCGACCTCCCCAAATCTGAATGTTTGCATGGGGGCTTTTAGGCTCCGCTTCGCTTGTTGTACTGATTTTACTAGCAAGGATTCACCGATGAGAACACGATTATTCACGCCAGCCGCGCTGCTCGGCTGTATTTTGATATTGCCTTTTGGGGCGGTAAACGCGGCCGATCAACCGACGTTGACAGCCTTGGTTCGCACTGTACTGGATGACAACCCGCGTGTTTTGGCTGCACGATCCGCACTGGACGCGGCAACGGCCCGCGAAACAGCGGCCGACCAGCCGCTCTACAACCCGGATCTTGACATTGATTATGAGGACACCGGCGATGTCACCAAGACCTTGGGGCTCAGCCAGACCATCGACTGGGCCGACAAGCGGGAAGCCCGCACTCGCGTGGCGGCGCTTGAGCGTGAGCGTGTTGTCGCCGAATTGGCGGGTGTGCGCCAGGCACTGGCAACAGAACTGCTAGATGCCCTGGCCGATTATCACACCGCGAGCGAATTGACGGCGCTGGCCGAGCAACGTCGTACCCTGATGCAGCGCTTTCTCGCCTTGAGCGAGCAGCGCCGCCAGGCAGGCGACTTGGGGCAGGTGGAGCTGGATCTGGCCAGGCTGGCCGCGACCGAGGCCAACCTGCAACGGGTTCGCTTGGTGGGACTGCAGGCGCAGGCGGAGCAGGCGCTGATGGCGGTTGCCGATGCAGGATCAGAGGGGTGGCCCGTGTTGCCTGAGATTCCATCTGCTTCGCGGCTTGATACGAAAAATATTGATGACTTGCTCGAACAGTTGCCCGCGCTGCGCGTCATCCGAACCCAATTTGCCACCGCCCGCGCGGATGTGGAGTTATCCCGCCGTGAGCGCCGGGCCGATCCCACCATTGGCGTTCGTGGCGGCCGCGATGCATCGGACAACCTGATCGGTCTGACCCTCTCTATCCCGCTGTTCGTGCGCAACAACTTCAGCGCCGAGGTGGAGGCGGCCAGTGCTGACGCCATTCAGATCGAGCAGAGCGCCCAGGACAGTTATCGCCACAGCCGCGCCCGCTTGGTCTCGGCCGCGCAACGTTTCGAACTAAGCCGTCAGGCCTGGGACGACTGGCTGCAAACCGGGCAGACCAGTCTGGAGAGCCAGACTCAACTTTTGGAGCGCCTGTGGCAAGCGGGTGAACTCAGCACCTCTGATTACCTGGTGCAACTCAAGCAGACGCTGGATACCCGCACCGCTGCCGCCGAATTGCGCGGCAGCCTGTGGCAGGCGTGGTTTGAATGGCTCGCGGCCAGTGGCAAAACAGAATCCTGGTTGGGACTGAACGACTGATTTCATTCCCCCATACATTTTTCGGAGAAACGCATTATGAACAAATTGATTAACCGGTTCCTTATTCTCTGCCTGCTGGGCAGTGCCCCGGCCTTTGCTGAAGAAGAGCATGAGGAAGAAGAGGGCGGCATCCCGCCCATGACGGTAGAGCAACGTCAATCCATGGGGATTCTCACTCAGATAGTTGGCACGCAGTTGATGGCCGACGAGGTGATCGCCCCCGCTGAGGTGACGGTCAACCGCTATCACACGGCTGAGGTAACGCCGCGCATCACCGCCCAGATCACCCAGCGCCACGCCCGCATGGGGCAGCAGGTGAAAAAGGGTCAGAAGTTGGTCACCCTCTCCAGTGTCGAGATGGCCGAAGCCCAGGGCCAATTGTTGATGGCCGACCGGGAGTGGAGCCGGGTTCAGGAACTGGGTCGCCAGGTGGTGGCGGAAAAGCGTTATGTAGAGGCCGAAGTGGCCCGCCAGCAGGCCTATGCCAAAGTACTGGCGTTTGGCATGACCGAAGCTCAGGTGGTGGCCTTGCTGGAAGAGGGCGACGTCTCCAAGGCGACAGGGTCTTTCGACCTGCTCAGCCCGCAGGAAGGCACGGTGCTCAGCGACGACTTTGTGATCGGCCGCGTGGTGGAGCCGGGCCGGGTGCTGATGGAGGTTAGCGACGAGTCTCGCCTCTGGGTGGAGGCGCAGCTGGCGGCGGAGATGGCCGCTGGCATTGAGGTGGGCAGTCCGGCCCGTGTGAGCAGTGATGAACGCCGCTGGTTGTCCGGCAAGGTCGTGCAGATCCATCGCCTCATGGACAAGACGACCCGCACGTTGGCGGTGCGTATCGAGTTGGACTCGCGTGACGGTCGTCTGCGCCCCGGCCAGTTCGTCAAGAGCGCCATTCAGATTGTCGCCGGTAAGCCGGTGCTCGCCGTACCCAAAGAGTCGGTATTGCTAGTCCAGGGAGATTATGTGGTCTTCAAAACGGAGGGTGATGAGATCCATCCCGCGCCGGTGGAGCGCGGTGCTACACGCGGTAACTGGACCGAGATCAAGGCAGGTCTGGCGGAGGGTGATGAGATCGTGACACAGGGTGCCTATGTGCTCAAGTCACTGCTACTGAAATCACAGATCGGCGACGCGGATTAAGGAGCAGAGACCATGTTAAATAACTTAGTTGAAGCGTCTTTACGCTATAAATTTCTGGTGATCGTCTGTTTTGCGGTAGTGGGCTTTCTCGGCTGGCGAGCGGTAACCACCGTGCCCATCGACGCCTTCCCCGACGTCACCCCGGTGCAGGTGAACATCTACACCGAGGCAGCTGGTCTGGCGGCCGAGGATGTCGAGGAACTGCTCACCTTCCCGGTGGAATCCGGCATGGCCGGTCTGCCCGGCGTGCAGGAGATCCGTTCGGTGAGTCTGTTCGGGCTCTCCTATGTCTCGGTCTATTTCGCCGATGATATGGATATCTACTTCGCCCGACGGCTGGTGATGGAGCGCCTGCAGGAGGTCGGCGACCGTTTGCCCGAGGGTTATGGTAAACCCGAAATGGGGCCCAACACTTCCGGACTGGGTCAGGTCTTCTGGTACACCGTGGAGCGGGCAGATAAAGCGTTAGAAGAAGATGTCAGCAAGATGGATCTGCGCAGCCTGCAGGATTGGCAGGTACGGCTGATGCTGCGCACCGCGCCGGGCGTGGACGATGTCATGTCCTGGGGTGGTGAGGAACGGCAGTTTCAGGTGGTGATCGATCCACTACGCCTGATCGAATACGACCTCAGCTTTCGTGAAGTGATGGAAGTGATCGAGCGCAATAACGGCCAGGTGGGCGGTCAGTACATCAACCAGGGGTCGGAGCAGTACCTGGTACGTGGACTGGGGTTGGTGGAGAACGAAACCGACATCGGCAACATTGTCGTCAAGGTGGAAGAGGGCACGCCGGTCTATCTGCGTGACGTGGCGGATATTGCCCAGCAACCGGCCTTGCGTTTTGGCGCGGTGACCCGCGATGGCGAGGAAGTTGTACTGGGCATGGCGCTGGCCCGTATCGGTGAGAACGCCAAGAACGTGGTAGCGGCGGTGAAAGAGAAATTCGGTGTGGTCGAGTCCGCCCTGCCTGAAGGCGTGGCGTTGCGCCCGGTCTACGAACGCACGGACCTGGTGGATAAGGCCGTGAATACGGCGGTAAAGGCCCTGGTAGAGGGCTCCATCCTGGTCGCCATTGTGCTATTTCTGTTCCTCGGTGAGATCCGTTCGGCCATTGTTGTTATTTCCGCGTTGCCATTGGCGATGCTGATCGCCTTTATCTTCATGGGTGAGATGGGCTTGTCGGCCAACCTCATGTCGCTGGCGGGTTTGGCCATCGGCATCGGCATGATGATCGACGGTGCTATCGTCATGACCGAAAACGCCTTTCGCATTATGGCCGAGTGGCGAGAAAAGGGTGAAAAGGTCAACCGTAGCGCGGCGGTGCTGGCGGCGGCCAAAGAGGTGGCCAATCCCATCGCCTTCGCCATTCTTATCATTATTGTGGTGTTTCTGCCATTGTTCAGCCTTGAGGGATTAGAGGGCAAGCTGTTCAAGCCCATGGCCTTTAACATCAGCTTCGCCATGGCCGGTTCACTGCTGCTGACACTAACCATCATCCCGGTGCTGGCGGTGCTGATTCTCAAACCGAAAGAGGAGCGCGATACCCTGCTGGTGCGCTGGCTGAAGCGGGCCTATCTGCCCACCCTGGCCTGGTCGCTGGCGCATAAGCGTACAGTAATAGGTGGCGCGGTGGTGTTGTTGATTGGGGCGCTGGCGCTGTTCCCGCTGCTGGGCAAGGAGTTCATGCCCCAGTTGCAGGAAGGCTCCATCATGTGGCGGGTGGTGTCGATTCCCTCCACGTCGCTGGAGCAATCCATCGACATCTCCAAGGATGTTTCTAAGGTGCTGACGGCTTTCCCCGAGGTGAAGACCACCATCGCCATGATCGGCCGGGCCGAAAAGGGTGAGACCGCCGACGTCAACTACATGGAAATCTACACCGAGCTGAATCCCCACGATGAATGGCCCAACGCGAAGCGGGAGATGCCCGATCTGGTGGATGAGATGCGCGAGGCGCTGGAAAAGGCAGTGCCGACAGCGGTGATCAGTTTCACCCAGCCGATCCAGATGCGTGTGGAGGAACTGATCTCCGGCGTTCGCGCCACCCTGGCGGCCAAGCTCTATGGGCAGGATCTGGACGAACTGGATCGCGTCAGCCAGCAGGTCAAGAACGCCATCAGCCAGGTACCCGGTGTGGCTGACCTGTCGCTGGAGGCTAACCTGGGTAAGCCGCAGATTCGCATCCAGGTCAATCGCGAGCAGTTGGCGCGCTACGGAATGAACGCCGATGAGGTGTTGACCGTGGTGCGTACCGGCATCGGCAACGAGCCGGTCTCCACTCTGATCGATGGCGTCAAGCGTTTCGATATCACGGTGCGTTTGAACGATGCGGCCAAGATGTCGGTGGATGCCATTCGCGACATTCCCCTGCGCAGTAGCGACGGCGCCATCGTGCCACTGCACAAGGTAGCCGATGTCTCGGTGACGGAGGGTTACTCCTTCATCCGCCGCGAGCAGTTGCAGCGTTACGCCGTGATTCAGATGGATGTGCGTGGCCGCGACGTGGACAGTTTTGTCCAGGATGCGGAAGCAGCCATCGAGACACAGGTCGAACTGCCACCAGGCTACTGGATCGAGTGGGGCGGTGCGTTTGAGAACCAGCAGCGGGCGTTGCAGCGGCTGGCGATCATTGTGCCGTTGACCATCTTCTTCATCTTCGTACTGCTCTACACAGCATTCAATTCGATCAAGTACGCCACCTTGATTATCGCCAATGTGCCCTTCGCCACCATCGGCGGCATCGTTTCGCTGTTCATCAGCGGCCAGTACCTGTCGGTGCCCTCGGCGATCGGTTTTATTGCCGTGTTCGGTGTAGCCATGCTCAACGGCATCGTGTTGGTGAGCTTTCTCAACGAGCTGCGGGAGAAGGGCCTGTCCGTCTACGACGCGGTACGTAAAGGTGCGGAGATGCGATTGCGGCCGGTGATGATGACCGCCAGCGTCGCCATTCTCGGTCTGGTGCCCATGCTGCTTTCCAGTGGTGTCGGTGCCGAAACCCAACGGCCCCTGGCGGCTGTGGTGGTCGGTGGCCTAATCACCTCCACGTTATTGACTCTGGTGCTGCTGCCGGTGATCTATGAGTGGATGGAGACACGCAAACAGAAGTGATTTCAGACGTCCCCTCTCACTGAGGGGGAGCGCTGTTTTCCACTATTTATATTTAGGAGAAAAGACCATGAAAGAGATCAAAGCCTTTATCCATCGCAACCGTATTACTGATGTCATCCACGCTCTCAAGGGGGCCGGTTTTGATAACCTGTCCATCGTCGATGTTAAGGGTACACTCAAGGCGCTGGATAGTAAGGAGCAGGACTACTCCGTTGAACTGGGAACCGCCGTCATTACCGAGATAAAACTGGAAGTGGTGTGCGAGGAAACACAGGTGGATGAAGCGATCCAATTAATTCGAGAGCATGCGCGAACCGGTCAGAATGATGCCGGATGGATTTATGTCATCGAAATCGGTCAAGCAATTCGGATTGAAACCAGAGCTGAGGGTTAATCGGATGACGGGCAAGAAAAACAACGAAACAAGGAGAGAATTTTTGTAATGGTGTCGAGAAGCAAAGTCTGGACCTGTGGCATGATTAGTATCTGCCTCGTCGCCGTCACCGTAGGCGGCGCATGGTGGTGGATAAACTCACAACCCTCCCCTATCCCCCAGCATCTCCAGGACATGGGCGGTGACTTTACCCTGCAGTCGGCGGATGGTCCGATGGCGTTGGAGGATTTTCGCGGCAAGGTGGTGCTGGTTTATTTCGGCTACACCAACTGCCCCGATGCCTGCCCCATGACAATGAGCAATTGGGCGCGAGCGTTTATACAATTGACAGAAGAGGAGCGCTCAAAAGTTCAGGGCATGTTGGTCAGTGTCGATCCCGCGAGGGATACCCCCGAAACACTCAAGGAGTACACCGCCTATTTTCATCCTAATATTATCGGTGTTACGGGTAGCGAAGAGGAGTTACGAAAAATCGTTTCACGCTATCGTTCGGATTTCGAGATCGAGCATGAAGGCAATAGCGAAAATTACACTGTGGCTCATATGTCGTTTGTTTACGTCATCGATCCTCAAGGTAAGCTGCGCGATCTTCTCGCTCACGAAAGTTTGCCGGAAGAGATTGTGAAGAGTCTTCGTAATGCGCTGAAGGTGAGGTTATGAAATATCTATTGATCATCTTGGGAATGTTGCTTGGTACACTGCCCATTACTTTCGTTCATGCCGATGATGTAGAGGCAATGGCCGTCCAGGTTACCCATGCTTACGTGAATAGCATGCCCCCGGTTGTGAAGGTGACAGCCGGGTTTTTTGAATTGAGAAATAGCGGTAGTGCAACGATTACGCTGACAGGTATTAGCAGTCCGCAAGCGGAAAAGGTCGAACTTCACCGGTCTGCCGGCGTGGATGGAAGAATGACCATGCGCCAGCTAATATCCCTGGATATTGCGCCCGGTGAAAAAATTAAACTCGAACCGGGTGGCATGCACTTGATGTTGTGGGGACTGGATCGATCGCTTCGCCCCGGTAACTTTGTACGGCTCACCCTGCATTTTTCCAATGGGCAGAGGAAGATTTTTCCGGCTGAGCTGCGGGACGTGCGTGATGAGAGTTCCCGCCACCATGGGCACTGAGAGCTACTTTGATGATGGATAAAAAAACCGCCAAACGTTTTATCGTTTGGCGGTATAGTCGAACACTCCTGTCTAGTTGAGTAATTGTTTAGCCAAGGCCACTTCGATCGAATCGCCATCCTGATTGAGGACGTCCAGCCCGGTGTCCGGCATATCACCTGACGTGGACTGGCTCACTGCGATCTTCTTGGCCATGAGCGACAGGCACGCCATTTGTGCCGAACCGCTGTAGCCGAGGAAGTAGACATCCACCGGTTCCTTTTGACCAATGCGCCACGAGCGTCGTGCAGCCTGTTGTAACGTATAGACGTTATAGCCACTTTGCATGAAGACGATGGTTGGAAAGTCCAGCAGATCCAGACCGGTTTTGACCAGTTCGGGGTTGGTGATAATCACATCCACACCACGCTCGACCTGATCGCTTATCCAGTCTTCCCGCCGGCTTGTCTCCACACTTGCACGCAACACGGCAGCCTTGAGCCCTTCCACCTCCAGCAGGCCTTTGAGCCTGGCGGCGGTGTCACGGGTGCCGGTGTAGGTCGTATAGACCAACACACGGCGGCCACGGTCCTTTTCTTTCTTGCATAGGCGCACCATCTCCGATTCCTTCGGCGCCGGTTCGCCCCCGATGATCGTGGGTACGAATGCCAGCAGTTGCCGCGTCCTCGGATGCTTCACCACTTCCTCACGGAAACAGGTGTCGGGCCAGGCCAGAAGGCAATTCAGCACGACACCTAGAAGACTATTGTCTCCTGAACGAAGCGCATCCTTCAGTGCGCTGGTGAGTTTGGTCTCCAGGTCCTGGTACCGTTCGGCCTGCACGTCCGTCATGGCCACTTCCGTGAAATGCTCGTGGTAGGGCGCCAGAATGTTGTCGCCGATCTCCTTGAGCTTCAGAAAAGCAGTGAATGGCAGTACATACCTCGCCACACCCAGCGGGCCGAATCCCGGCGCCTTTTGTGTGCGGACGCTGATACGCTTGCCGCGCGCGGTACGATGGTTTTTCTCTTCGGTTTCTTTATAGATATCCTTGAGAATGCCATGCTCACGCATAAACGCCATCGCGGCGGTGCCCAGGCTGCCACTCTTGAGGTTGTAGCGGTAGCCATCCTCGATCATCCGTTGTGGCATGATGCGCCATAACAGAAAAAAGAGATCGTCGGCATAACCACCCATCAACGTCCCGGTGAGTAACAACACCTTGCGTACCTTGTTGGCCAACACACCCATGGCCTGTCCTTGAGCTGAGCCGTCGTTTTTATACTCATGGCCTTCGTCCACGACCAGTAAATCAAAGTAGCCGTCCGGCAGATAGCGCTTGATGAACTCCGTTGGTTGAAATCCCCCTTGACCGAAGGATATCTCCAGCGATGCCATGGCGCGTTCCATGCGGGTGGCCTGCCGGTCACTGAACACCAGATCCCCGTTCTCATCCATCAGGTTGATGAACTCGTACAGGTTGTCTTCCAGCATGCCCGAGAGCAAATCCTCACCGAAGTTTTGGATCAGCCTCTGCGCCGTTTTTTTACCGATGGTCGGCAACTGACACATGGCCTCGACGACCAACTCATTGCGGCTTTTCTGCTTCTGGCCCGGACGAATGAGCGACCAGAGTCGTTCACCACACTGTCGGCAACTCTGTTGCCGATCACTCTTGAAACGCCCTGGTTCTACAGGCTCACTGTCACCGTCTTTCACCACGGTTCCACAGCTTGGGCAACTCGCGTATGCCAACGTTTTCACGAAAGTAGACGATGCATCGTTGCCTTCCTCCGTATGTTGGCGTATGTGTTGCTTGCGCACCGCAAAGGCTGGCTTCCAGTGTGATCCCATGCGCATCCGCACACGGCCCAGGATGAAAAACTCCGGCCCCTCGTGCTGAGTGGCGTGATCCAGCACCGCCCGAAGCTGTAATAACTTGCGGATGGTGTCGGGACCATTCAACACCCAGACACGGGCGTTCGGAATCGTCTCCAGGATCTCCCGCCGCCACTTGTAGACCAGGTGGGGAGGTGAGACGACCAGAGACCGCTGGAAACCCTCGGCATACATCACCGCAGCGGCGGCAATCGCCATCATGGTTTTGCCGGTCCCCATTTCCGCATTGATGATCGCGGCTTTTTCCGCCTCGTCCATCAACAAGCGGGTAACCGCCTGTACGACATCACGTTGAGCCGGAAAAGGTTTCCGTATCAATCCCTCCATCACCGCATCACGGTGGGGGTTGGACTCGCCTGTATAAACAGGAGGGTTCTGCCGCGATACCGCGTTCAACAGATCATCACCAAAGTCGGTGACAAACTGGGTCAGCGGTATGGCGTCTTGTGTTTCCTCCTCGATTGATAGTGCTTCTACTACTGCATTCATGTGCTTGCTCCTTTCATGGTTAAAAAGAAAGGGCAGCGTTATCCCCACAAGGGGAGTGACTGCCCTTGTGGGTTGTGAAAAATGAACCGGCGATCCTTCTATCCCACATATATAGGGATAAGAAATCGCTGCGCCTGTTGCACGGTTCGAAGAAGGCGCTGAGGTATCCGACGACTCGAGAGTGGTCAGACAAGGGTGCCGCTGAATACGCAGTGGCCACGGTTGAAACTGCCATTCCAAAGCACAGTTATTTCTGCACTTTGGAATGGCCCCGCACAAGGCGGGGCGTTTGGGTTGGTTACTCGGTTTCTTGAAAAACCTCGTTGAGGTCAATGGTTGCTTGTTCCACGCAATGCTCGACAACCAGCGCCTTGGCCTTGTTACCATCCGATTGCGTGATGTAACGCAGCTCGTCGGTCTCGAAACCCTCAGCGTCATAGTCAATCACGGCGACAGAGGGTGCAGCGTCAGGCCGGTCGGCCACAACTGCTTGCACGAGTCCGCCTTCGATAACAACGGCCAGTCGTTCACAAGTTTCGCGGGGCGTGGTGTAAGCACGGCCTGCAGACGGTCCCGCTGCAATCAAGGCAGCTTGATAGGCCTGATCCAGGTCGTCCCAGTCGACGCTGCCGCCGCGTTCTTCGCCGCGGCGGTAGGCATCAACTAACAAACATGCGGCCTGAAAAGCTGCATCCCGACGACGGATCTCTTTGACGCTGGTATCAGCTTCCGGCCAATCGCCGGATACTTCATCCTCGATGGTAAACTCGAGGGCAATACCGGCATCACCGGTCTCCTCGAAATCATCGTAGAGCAGCGGGACCTCTTGCGTGTCATCCCAGATATCGCCCTGGTCGAACAAATCATTGGCCCTGGCGATGGCGGCCTCGCGGCTTTCGGCCTCGATGCCGACCATGACCCGGTGTTCGTAGGGCAGTGTGTATTGAATAACGTATTTCATCGTTAAGTCTCCTTTGGTTGAATGCCAGGGAGACCACTCCCGTCAGGGCGATGATCGCCCTGACGGGGTTGATGTTTACGATAGATAACCGGCGAACTGCATACCGGGTTCGTCATAGAACCAGGTGGCCTGCACATCCAGTTGATGTTCATCGAACAGTTCCAGAAGGGCAGCATAGATACCCTCTGGCGGCGACCAGGCGGTATAAAACTCAAGGCTTAGATATTCAGGGCTATCATCGACTACCTGAATGTCATTGGCCCCCACATCCCATTTGGTACCCCAGTTTTCGATCCGCCATCCATACCAGTCACTGAAACCATACCGCTCCAGATTGGCCTTGTATTGCTCAGCCAATTTCAGATAATCCGGATGTTTATTTTCCAGATGCTGGATGAGTCCATCTCGGGTTGTGATACCAGCCGCAATGACCCACGGGTAGCCCAGCACCTTCTCGACATCGCCGTAAACCACTTCGTAGCCGAGAATTGAGGACCCAGATGCAAGATCAAGATCCAGCGGCATCGGCTTTATCTTTTGAAACGAGATCGGCTGTTCATCAGTACCGATCAGTTTCTTGAGTTTTTCAAGATCCTTGGCAGGACCGGAAAAACTGACTTTATTTTCACACCAGTTTGGCATTGTGTTTCTCCTTTGATTAAAAAAGGAGAGACCTCACCCCGCCGGGGAGAAGTCTCCCCAGGCGGGTTTGCTATGAACTCAATTCATAGAATTGATGAAGTGAAATGCCGGTATCGGATACCTTGGCGTATGGCTTCCAGTTGACCACCCAGATGGGCGACCGCCTCGGAGCCAAAGCCTTCTCGAATACCGAAGACTTTGTACTCCACCAGAGCGCCAATGGCTTCCGACTCGGTAAGGAGTCCGGCACTGCGCATGCAGCGAATCAGTCGAGGATACTGTCGCTGGATTTCGTTTCCCATGGTCACAGTCAATCCTCATGCGGCAGCATGATGGTGATCACCGGTTCCCCGTCATCACCCGGACCACAGACCAATTTCAGACTTGTCAGTCTTGCCTCGACGCTCTTGCCGTCGCGGGGAACACGATAGAGCTGATACTCCATCTGCGTGCCGCCGTTGGCGCTGCGGATTGCGATAAACGCCATCCACAACACATCCCACAAGCGACCGGACTCGTCCTGATAGACTTGTCGTTGATTGTCGTCATCCGACCAGGCAACGCAGTCCTGCCAGGCAGTCTGGGTGATAGCGACCGGCCACCGGAAACCAGACTCTCTGGCCATTTCCGATATGTCCACCAGCACTCCGTCCTCGATGGCCTGAGCGCGGGTGTAGATGTAGATGACATCACCGAACAGTTCAGTGGCAGTTTGATTTTCTTTCATGATGGTTCTCCTATTGGTTAATAAAGCGGAGAGACCACCATCCCCAGCGGGGAGTGAAGTCTCCCCAGGTGGGTTAAAAGCAAGTTGATAAACGGTTATCTGATTTCAATCACACGAGCATAGTCAGGCCCTGGTGTGAAATCGATCGCCCGGATTGTCGGCACAAATTTGTCGGTGAGAATGGTTATGGAGGTCACCGTATCGTCCGGCTGAATCTCCGTTCGCACTTCTCTCATCTTCTCTTTGTGCGTACCGCCTTTGATTAAAAACCGGCGGCCATCCTTTGACTGGACCACTCCGGACACCTGACCGGCAGCCAGAGAAAGCGCCAAATGCCAGTTCGACAATGGGCGCAAAGGTCTGCGACTACTCTCTAAAGCAAGACGCCGGAACTTGAGATTGAACTGATCCCATAGACAGGGATTGCGTCGTATCTCTTCGTTCAACTGACCAGCATCGATCTTTACGTAGTTGAATTTGACCTCACCACCCGGTGCCGCCGGTACCACATAGGGTTCCTGCGACCACGCCTCGGGCAGTACTCCCGGTTCCAGCTCGCCCGATACGATCGAGAGAAGCCGGTTCCGCATTTCAGGATCATCATTCCTCGCATCCCTGGTACGACGCCTGACACCGAACAACACGATCTGCTTGAACTGCTGTTCCGGCGCCTGGAACACCTGTACCCGATGGAAATGGGTGGTGATCCATACGGCCAGTTCTTTATCCAGCGTATAGCGGGGAATGATGAGCACCATGATTCCCCCGAACTGCAACGCCGGAACGGCGAAGTTATAAAACAACTTCTCCAGCCGTTTGCGACCCCCTTTATCCATTTGGCCACCGAGACGATCCCCGGTGCTGCCCTTGTCGGCAACCAGATCACCATAGGGCGGATTGAGCCACAACAAACCGAACTGGCGTTGTCCGAGATTGCAATCCTGGATATCGCCATGGATGCCATGATCCAGGAGTTGCTTGGCATGCCAGGCACGCTCCCGGTCATATTCCACAGCGAAGGCCTGTACACGATCGCTGCCCAGGTGGTGTTTGCATTCCGCCAGGGCGACGCCTTCGCCGGCACAGGGATCGAGAATCCGTAAGGTCCCCGACCTGGGTGCCGACAAAGCCGACAACACCCGTGCGATGGTATCGCCATCCGTTGGGTAGTAGCCGTTCTTTACAAAATTACGCGCCAGGCGCTGAAACATTAAAGCCATGATGTTTCTCCTATCATTGATTGAGATGAGCCGGAGAGACACCACCCCTGTTGGGGAAAGTATTTCCCCGGCAGGGTTTTAAGATGAATGGTCAGACAAGCACTTCACCGAGCATGCGGCGGGGAACGCGATAGCACATGCCATCATATGTTCCCAGCAGCGGCCGTTTTGAAGTGATGACCACCCACGGTATTGACGCATGAACAAGACCGATCTTCTGGCCGATTTCGACCTTCCGATTGCGTCGTTCGTGATACTTCTGGACCTCGGCGCGCCAATCGGCGTTAGCGACCGGGACCATCGCCAGATACTTCAACGGACAGGAGAAATAATTAGGAAACATGGATTCCTCCATGTCCTTGTATCCCCAGCCATAGCCTTTATCCGAGCGCAGCAGGTAGCAAGCAATAAAACGCTTGGTGGTCTGCTCCTGTTTGTGAGTGATTTCAACCACTGCCCAGAGCACATTGCCACGAACACTATGTGTTAGTGTCTCCCAGCGTCGTGTCTCGTTTTCTTCGGTAGCCGTTAAATCACGAATGATGTCGGACTTCGAAGAGCCCTGAGTAAAAAGCCAACCCATGGTATTCCTCCTTTGCGGAAAGCAAAAAGCGGGGCGCACCATGACCCGGCAGGGTATGAGGATACCCCGCGGGTTTATAGAAAATGAACCGACGGTCAAATGACCGTTGCGCCTGTTTCACGGTTCGACGTAGGCGTTTCAGGTGCCAACTATTGTTGGCAAAGGTACTGCTTTAACCAAGCAGCCAGGTTGAAAATCGTTATCCGGAATCTTCCCTGATCGCCCTAAAGCAGGAAGATCAGAGAAGCCCCCGGAGGGGGCTAATGGGTGGAGGTTACTAAGCGAGAGTCAGTGAGCCGTCCCGTACGAGACCGGTGATCACCGTTTCGACTTCCTCACCAAGGTTCAGATCGATCATGGCGGCATGAATGCCGATGCCATCGAAGTCCTTGATCCAATCCCGTGACCGGAATGCCTCGGTAACGGGTTCGATCCAGTGATCGAGCAGTGGCAGGTGACAGATGGCTTTCGTCAATTGCCAGATACGGCCATGAACCACTTCACGTCCTGCCCCCGTCGAAACCTCGTCCGGCTTGAACAGGACGATGGTGCGGCGGTTGGCCAGATCAGGCTCGGTCACCAATCGGTTGAACAACCACAAGTGGGCCATGTCGCCGAAGATATTGGTCGGCATGCGGCCCGAGTAGTGGTCGAGTCGATCGGTATCTCCGATCTGCACGAGCTTGCGCCTGGGCAGTCCGTTCTCCGTGTTTTCCGGACGTAGAAAAAAACTGTCCAGGCCGCCTTCGTGACTGGGAAGGGATAGCCGGGCCAGGAATTCCTGGAGTGCGGTATCGCGTCCCCAAAGGGACAGAAACAGTAGATTGTCGGCGGCGTCCACCAGAACGGCATCGGCAAACAACTCCGGCGCCTCGTCCACCTGCATCAGATGTGATTCAAACATTGCTTTCTCCTTTTATATATAAGAAAAACGTTTAGAAAAACGCCGGAGAAAGCACGCCCACCGGGGCATGTTTTCCCGGCTGGGTTTTAAGGTGAGAAGTGACTGGAACTAGCTATTGTTACCTGCGTTGCTCCAGATCTGCTCAATTGCGTCAAACGTATAACTCAACGCCTTGAGACGGTTGCGCTGTTCACGGAATCGCTTACGGTCTACCGTCGGATCCAGTCTGACCTGAGTCCCAAGGGGCCACAGCGTTCCAAACAGTGCCTCATCGCCTTCGGCGCTGGTTTCAACCTCAGACGGCTGTTCCAGCCGGTCGGTTGAAGAGGGTGCCACAGTAGATACAGCAGGCGACGGTTGATCGTCCATCGGGTCTGGTTCAGATGTAGCCGCCTTGTCCTCGGGTTTGAGTTCATCGACACCCTCGAGCGTCAGGTTCTTTAACGTGGCCCTGACCTCGACAACAAAACGGCCAGCAGCGAAGTAGGATGCCGGGAAAATCTGCGTAATGCTGAAATTCCCCTCATACCGGCCTTCATCATATTGATCGAGCAAGGTGTCTTTGACGGCAAACTCGCCCAAATCGGTGATCAGCCGGCCGACATTGAATGGCCCGTTACGGCCCTGGATAGTACGAATGGATAAAACGCCATTGATATTCATGGATTACCTCCTGTTAATTGAAAAATTATGCACAGAGAGGTATCCCGATTCGGGGAAACACTCCCCGGCAGGGTTAGAAAAGAAAGCCGTTAGGCTGAATGAAGAATGAACCGGCGACCAAGTGGTCGTTGCGCCCGTTTCACGGTTCGGCGAAGGCGCTAGGGTACTGGCTTGAGCCAGCATGGGTTGCTGAATACTCAGCGGGTAAAACAGGCTTCAGGCTAGCTCAGGGTAAATAGTGTAATCAATAGGATATTCTTCATTGCTGCCATAAATTTGTGAGAAATGATGCCTACACAGTCATTCATTTCAGGTAACTGCAGGCATGAATTACACAACCTATTGATCTATAGTGCCTTGTTCTGGCCAATCTGTGCGCCGAGAGGCAAAAAACCTAGCTTTTACCCACCTATTCTAATACTCTGTGACCAAATATTCCCGATTTTATTGGACAAAGTTCTGTGACAGTCTCAGCGTGGTTGATTTTCGGTGGTTTCCGAGCTTGCCTTCGGCGAGGCTGCATAGTGGAGTGCTAGGCGATGACTGATGATCGTTGGCTTTCGGTGGACGAAATCGCAACCCATCTCGGGGTCAAGCGTGACACCATTTATAAATGGATAGAACGTAAGAATATGCCTGCCCACAAGGTAGGTCGTCTCTGGAAATTCAGAAAGGACGAAGTCGACAATTGGGTACGAACTAATACTGACAATACCGACAGAAGCAAGGAAGGCTAGGAATGGACGTCTTCAAATACCGCGACAGAATCGTTGCCGATTACAGGTCTTTCACCACTAGCTTTACCAAGATAAAAGCTGACGATATCCGGGAGTTTGTTACCAATCGGTATGACTCAGGACATTACTGGCCAGCACCGTTGGTTCAACTAAATCCTGCATATGTGTCTGGCCAAAATATCGAGCAAATGGTAAATGCAGGAAAGCTGCATTCAACATGTCAGGACATATTCAGATTTGGGCGCGAGGGCAGTAATCCAGGGTTTTCTGCACAGCTCCACAGACACCAGCAAGATGCCATAGATATCGCGCAGCGGGACGAGAGTTATGTTCTCACTACCGGTACCGGTTCTGGTAAATCTCTAAGTTACATTCTTCCAATAGTCGATCATATCCTGAAGTCTAAAGGAACCCAATCTCCGGCAATAAAGGCCATCATCATCTATCCGATGAATGCGCTGGTTAACAGCCAGTTAGAAGAGCTGGATAAATTCCTCGGGCATTATGGCGAATCGAAACCGGTTACTTATGGCCGCTATACAGGTCAGGAATCCCAGGAAGAACGTCAGATGATGGCTGCGATACCTCCTGACATCATATTGACGAACTATATGATGTTGGAACTTCTAATGACGCGGCAGGATGATCTCGATCGCACAGTAATGCAAGCAGCCAAGGGGCTCAAGTACTTGGTGCTGGATGAGCTGCATACCTATCGAGGACGCCAGGGTGCCGATGTTGCAATGCTGGTGCGGCGCGTCCGGGAGAGACTGAATTCGAATGTTCTGTGCATTGGTACGTCTGCCACTATGGCCAGTGAAGGGACTCTGCAGGCGCGAAATGAGGCCGTATCCGAGGTTGCGAGCAAACTGTTCGGAACCCAGGTTAAAGCGGAAAACATCGTAACAGAGACTCTGCAACGGCAGACACCCCATTCGGGAAAACCAGTCGGAGCCGTTCTGGCCGATGCCATCAAATCAGGGTTTCCCTCAAATACAGATTTTAAGGCGTTAAGAGAGCATCCAGTATCAGGGTGGATAGAACTGTCCTTGGGACTGGCCAAGGAGGAAGGCCGATGGGTCAGAGCCCGGCCGCAGACAATTAAAGATGCGGCAAAGCGGCTTGCTAATGACTCTGGGCTTGATGAGCAACAGTGCGAAGAATATTTGAGGGAGTTCCTTTTAACCGCATATCAATGCCGGGACAGCAAAAACAAACCCCTGTTTGCATTCCGCCTCCACCAATTTATTTCTGGTGCAAATACACTCTACGCAACACTAGAACCGGAGAATAAGCGTCAGTTCGATTTGACTGGGCAACAATTCGCCCCAGGGGAAAATAGAGAAAAAAAATACTTCGGCGTACATTTTTGTCGTCAGTGCGGTCAGGAGTACTACCCTGTCTGGCACGTTAGTGAGCATGGCGAAACCGAAATCAGTCCTCGTGATATCGACGAGCGCAGCCATGATGATGAGGATACAAACTTTGGCTTTTTTATGTTCGATTCAGGCCAGCAGTGGGATGATGCTGATCCGGAAAAATATCCGGAAAACTGGCTGGAGGTTAAAAAAGGTGACTACAGGGTAAAAGGCAATTTCAAGAAATATTGCCCGCAGCGCACATACGCCGAGCCTAACGGGCATTGCTCTCATGATGGAGAGCATGGTTGGTTTATTCCTGGAAGTTTTCGCTTTTGTTTAAGCTGTGGTGTCTCCTATGCGGCCAGAGGTCGTGACGCAAACCGCGTCACCGGTCTGAGCGGGGAAGGGCGTTCTTCTGCCACAACAGTGCTTACGATATCAGCGCTGCGCTATATGCTCGAACGGGACACGGATCTGGAAGAGGATGCAAAAAAGTTACTCGGATTCTCCGATAACAGGCAGGATGCCTCGCTTCAAGCTGGCCATTTTAATGATTTTATACAGATTTTGCTGCTCCGAGGTGCGTTGCTGGCAGCAGTGCAAAATGCAAGGGAAGGGTATTTAACAGACAGCATCATTGCTCAGCGGGTATTCGAAAAGCTCGGGTTTGATAAATCAGGGGAGGACGGGTTTTACCCCGTTTCCACGGACGGTTGAGTTAAGCATAAATTGTCCTGTTTAGAAGTTTCAAGCCGTCGTCTACGTCTGGGATTATGAAACCGCTCGATATAGTCAAAAACATCCGCTCTGGCTTCGGCACGTGTCTGGTAGATGCGCCGATTCACCCGTTCGCGTTTGAGCATTCCGAAGAATCCTTCCATCGAGGCATTATCGGCACAAGTTCCCACGGCACTCATGCTACAGATGAGATTATGACCCTTCAGAAAGCG
Organism: Candidatus Tenderia electrophaga; assembly: GCA_001447805.1. Lineage (NCBI taxonomy): Bacteria > Pseudomonadati > Pseudomonadota > Gammaproteobacteria > Tenderiales (SeqCode) > Tenderiaceae (SeqCode) > Tenderia (SeqCode) > Tenderia electrophaga (SeqCode). The sequence goes on along the minus strand of CP013099.1, from coordinate 2,441,781 downwards.
CTGATACTCCCCACTGGTGAATTGGCAGCCTCGATCCGAATGCAAGATCACCGGTGTTCGATCTTCCCGTTGCCACAGCGCCATCAGCACGGCCTGCAATACCAGTTCCCGGGTCTGACGATGACTCATTGACCAACCGACGATCATGTCCGAGTATAGATCCTTCACGGCACTCAGATAGAGCCAGCCTTCGGCTGTCTCAATAAATGTAATGTCAGTGACCCACTTGGTGTTCGGCTCGTTCGCATTAAAATCACGCTGCAGGTAATTCTGCACACCCATCGGTCGGTGAGTTGCGCCCTTTCTATGCCAGCGTTTCTTCTGTGGAATGCCCTGTATGCCATTGATCCGCATCAAGCGGGCAACACGGTTGATACTGCACAGGGCGCCTTCATAGCGCAGTTCTTCCCAGATCCGTGGTGACCCCATGACACCATCACTTTCCTCATGAATACGGTGTATCTTCTTCAGTAACCGCTCATTCGCCTGGCTGCGGGCGCTGGGGGCACGACCCTGCCAATCATAATACCCACTGGACGAGACTTTGAGACAACGGCACATCAGACGAATTGGAAAAGCATCGCGGCAGCGCTCGATCATTCGATATCTCATTTCGACGTTTTCGCGAAGAACGCCGCCGCTTCTTGCAAAAAATCCCGCTCCTTCTTCACCCTCGCCAGTTCGCGCTTCAGTGACGCCAGTTCTTCATCTCTGGGCTTGCCTTGGCCTTGAAAGGCCTTGGGGCCTGCATTCACCGACTCTCGGCACCAGCGACTTAGCATATTCGGCTCAATTCCCAGCTCTCGGGCCACCTGACTGATGGATACTTCACTGGTTCTCGCCATCTCAACGGCTTCGTGTTTAAACTCCGTAGAGTATTTCCTTCGTTTTGGCATGACACACCTCCTCGGCTATTATTAACCTTTTTAGATGTGTCCGTGAAATCGGGGTAAAACCCGTTTAGCGAAGCACAGAATTATGGCGATAAGTACTGGTTGTATGTTGTAGAGCACGCACTCGACGAAACCTGTGCCCGAATTCATGCCATTCAGAGTCCGGCGATGAAGGTTGACTCATATATGTTTGATGGCGAGTGGCGGAAGGTCGCTGTTGACGAAGCAGCGGATCCCACATTGCGTTACATAGTTGGAACAAGGATAAACTGTATGAATCTCGGTGAGGCTGTCATCGAGAAAGTGGAGAAAAGAGGTCAGACCATATCGCTGCTTGTCGATTTTGGGGGAACCAGGGGCAAAAAATACATGCCTCTTAACTTAAAAACGATGACGGTTATTGAGGAAGACAATGGGCCAGATGATCCCTAAGCTCAGCGAGCGGGAAATCGATCGACTGGAATCGGCAGCGGAGGCCAAACTCTATCGGGCTCTACGAGGTCTATTGCCTGAAGCATACCTCGTGCTGTTCCAGGTGAACTGGATCCTTCGCAGGGAAGATGATCAGGCTCGAGATGGTGAAGCGGATTTTCTGATTGCCCATCCTGAGCATGGCTACCTTTGCGTCGAGGTGAAGGGTGGGGGCGTGTGCTTTGAAGGTAACACAGGACACTGGTACTCCATTGATCGTCACAACGTTAAACATGAAATAAAAAACCCTGTTGAGCAGGCATTGCGTGCAAAGTATTCGATCCTGACAAAGCTAAGGGAGAACCCGCGATGGGGTCTACATGGCCCTGGCCGCATTGCTTGCGGGCATGCCGTATTTTTTCCGGATATTAACGAAGCTGCGCCGATTGTACGGGCAGATCTTCCAGGGTGCCTCATCGGTATCACAGATGATCTGAGGAATATTCGTGAATGGGTAGGGGCGGCATTGGAGTACTGGTCAAGTAACGATAACAGCGCAAACCCAATTGGCCCACGGGGTATGGAGATTATTAAGAATACCTTCGCGCATTCGTTTGAAGTATCTCCGCTTATCTCAGCGCGGATTAGGGATCAAGAAGAACAGCGCCTCAGGCTCACGCAAGATCAGATCCGCGTGCTGGATGTTCTCAGAACCCAGCGCCGGGTATCGATCAGTGGTGGTGCAGGAACAGGAAAAACGGTGTTGGCAGTCGAGAAGGCGAAAAGGCTTGCATCTGAGGGGTTTAACACACTTCTTACCTGCTATAACCGACAGTTGGCCGATCATCTTTCAGATGTCTGCGGGGCCGTCGAAAATCTGGACGTAATGAGTTTTCATCAACTTTGTTATTTGCGCGTCAAAATGGCGGGAGAGCAGAGTGGTCGTGAGATGCTTGATGAGGCGAAAAAAACATACCCTGGAATGGATTTGTTTGATGTTCAATACCCAGCTGCTCTCAGTTACTCACTGGATGTTGTGCCGAACCAGTATGATGCAATTGTTTGTGACGAAGGTCAGGATTTCAGGGAAGAATATTGGTTCCCGATTGAAATGTTGTTGGCAGATTATGAAACGAGTCCGCTCTATATATTCTTTGATGACAATCAGAATATCTATTCAAGAGCGCGCTCATTTCCAATCAAGAACGAATCCTATTTGTTGGTAACCAATTGTCGAAACACTGATCAGATTCATGATGCGGCATACCAATATTACAAGGGAGAACCAGTTGTGCCGTCTGGGATAGCTGGAGAAGAGATCCAGTTGATTGAAGCCCTGCGTCATGACGCTCAGGCAACTCGATTACATTCAAAGATAGTGGAATTGATAGCAAAAGAGAAAGTTGTCCCTGGCGATATAGTCGTGCTTGTGGCCGATGGGTTACGTAAACAGGAATACTATGACGAACTTCTTGGGCGGCCGCTTCCTCGACCTAGCCAATGGGCAGTTGAAGGCGTTACGCGAGAGGAAGCAGTACTGCTTGATACTGTGAAGCGGTTCAAGGGGCTGGAGTCGCCGATAGTATTTCTGTGGGGGCTGGATACTCTGGATTTAGACCGGGAACAAGAGTTGCTGTACGTGGGGCTATCCCGTGCGAAATCCGTAGTCTATGTGGTCTCGTCGTCAGATGTCAGTCGCAAAGTCTGCGATGCAACCAAGCATGATGCCTAGTATGCGACAGTTGAATGCATCGCTCACAAGGAGTACAGAAATGGAACCAGGAACAGGTCGGGTATCTGACACAACAGGAGGGTCTGTATGAGCCGGTACTGCGGAGAGAAAATAGTCGAGCCAATACTCCATGCGGCTCAACATTGGAAAGAAGTGGCATTGCGGTCGGATAGTTCAGTGTTCGAGCAGGGCGAAGTATGGACATTGCCTAACCTTGAGGCACTGGATCAGCACTTTGTAAACCAGCCGGATGAAGGTGAAGGAAATTTCTACGAAAAATTGGAAGCTCAGCTTGAACCGACTGAGTCCCGGGTGAAGCAACTCGCAGCAGAGATGCTGTGGTTAATGCTCCTGTGCCCGAGCAATATCGGCGAATCAAAAAAGCGTGAGGGTATTAAGAGTATCTGGGAATGGTCGGGTGAACCATTTCCTCAGGATTCAGCTTGGGTGGCTGACGATGTTCTTGGTGGGGTAGGCAGCGCCGGTACAAGTTATAATACCAACCGCTGGCGGGAGTTGGTGTTCTTCATCCGCACAGTAATTGCCTTCAAGCGTCTTATTGAATCGGAGCGAGACAAGCTCCTCTCTGATGGATGGGGGTTCGCTCAGTGGATTGAGCAGGTACCGGAATGCGACGCCAGGCAATTGCGCCATATGCTCCTGTTTTTACTTTTTCCTGATGACTTTGAACGGATATTCGGTGGGACAGACCGAAGGAGAATCGTCAGGACATTTTCCGGAAAGACTGCAGCGCAGATTAGAGGGCTATCGGCATTGGAGATCGATCGGAATCTTATCGAAATACGGAAGCAGAAAGAGGATGAGTATGGCACTAACGAGTTGGACTTTTATGTTACCCCGCTTCGGGATCTTTGGGGTGATTCGAAGATCAGGACTTGGTTGTTTAGCTGGAATCCCAAGAACTGGGTGTGGGATTCGCTGGCTGATGATAGAGCAGCGACGCATGAAGGGAAAACCGTGACACACCGGTGGGCATGTGCGAATCAGGACGTTAGCACGGGTGACAAGGCGTTTCTGGTGAGAGCAGGGGAGCCGCCCAAGGGTATCATAGCCATTGGTAATGTTGTGTCTGAACCCTACGAGGCGCCCCATTGGGATGAGGAGAAGGCAGAGAAAGGCGAGGTACGTCGCTACGTGGATGTGGCGTTCTCACGGATTCAGGATCCGCTACAGAATGATCCGTACATAACTGAATCTGATTTGGAGCGAATTAAGGTCGACAAGCAAGAATGGTCGCCGCAGTCCTCCGGTATTGAGATCAAACAGCGATCGGCCGGGATACTTGAGAAAGTATGGGAAAAAGTAGTAGAGGCGGCAATGACGCCTGAGAAAAAGAAGGTGAACGGCAAAATAGCAGATGCGATAAATCTAATCCTGTACGGTCCTCCTGGAACTGGAAAGACCTACCAGCTCAACAGGTTGGTTGAAAAATATTCGAGCAGGAAGCAGACCCTGGGCCGCGAAGCATGGTTGATTCAGGAACTGCTGGATGCGAGGTGGTTCGACGTCATCTTCGCGGCAGTATACGACCTTGGCGGGGAGGGCAAAGTCAACGCGATTTTGAATCATGAATATGTTCAGTTGAAGGCAAAGGCCATGGGGCGTGATCGGAACATCGCGCAAACAATATGGGCGAATCTTCAGGCGCATACGTGGGAGAACTCCAGCACCGTCCAGTACAAGAACCGTAGTGTGCCCCTTGTGTTCGATAAGAAACCAAATAGCGTGTGGTCTCTTGTAGATGATTGGGAAGAAGAATGTGCAGAACAGATAGAACTCGCAAAAAACTGGAAAACTGGCCCAAAACAAGAAGTATCCCATCAAAGATTCGAGTTTGTGACTTTTCATCAGGCCTACAGCTACGAAGATTTTGTTGAAGGCATAAGGCCCATCCAGGATGAAGAGACTGGAGATATTGGGTATCAGGTTGTACCTGGCGTGTTCAAGCGAATCTGCCAAAGGGCAAAAGCAGATCCCGGCCAACGATATGGGATTTTTATTGATGAGATTAATCGAGGAAATATTGCCAAGATATTTGGTGAGCTGATTACTCTGATCGAAACAGACAAAAGAGCGATATACAGTGACGGCGGATATCTAAAGGCAGGGATGGAATTGACTCTGCCTTATTCTGGGGTGAGATTTGGCGTACCGGGTAATCTGGACGTCTACGGGACAATGAATACGGCGGATCGCTCAATTGCTCTGCTGGATACCGCGTTACGCCGCCGTTTCCAATTCAAAGAGTTAATGCCGGATGCGGGCGTGATCAGCGGCTCACGTGGTGATGGTTATATCGAAGATGGCGAAGGCGGCGTAATCAATTTGCGCGCGTTGTTGGAGGCCATGAATCGTCGTATCCGTTTCTTGCTAAACAGAGATATGACGCTTGGGCACGCGTATTTCATCAATGTGCGTGATTTTATTGGGCTCAAGGAGGTGTTGTTTAACCAGGTGATCCCTCTACTTCAGGAATACTTTTATGAGGACTGGCACCGGGTCCAGTTAGTATTCCGTGATGTAGGGCCGGCAGGAGAAAAACTGGAGCCTCAAATTGTATGCCATGACACGCTAAACGAAGAAGAGGTGCTTGGTTTCGATCATGACGACTTCGATGACCTGACGGAATACCGGGTTGTAGATCCCGATGAGATCACGCCCGATGCAGTTAGAAAAGTGTACGAAGAGAGTGCCTGATAGTGGAGGTGTTGACGGTCATCGAGCATGAGTCGATCCCAATTCTGCGGTCTCGGGTGCGCGGCCAGAAGGCGCTCGAGTATGCGCATGCGGACGCACTCGCAAGACTCGAAAAAGAGCTGCCAGCAAAAGCATGGTCCTGGGGAAATCAGAAAATCAAATTCGGCCACTATTGTGGCGTCATTTCTTTGGGGAATTTGTCCATAGAAATTCTTCCCAAGATTTACGGTGTTGAGGTTGACGCCGGATCCAGTCGGTATGCGCTGGTACGCATGCTTTCCAAAGCTCGACGATTGAAACTCCGTCGTGCGGGTACAGCGGGGGTTGCGCTCCAGAAACACAGTCTTCTTGATGTGTTTATACTGCATTTTTGCGACCAACTACATGCCCAGTTGATGCAGGGGAAGATTCGAAAATATATAGAGCTCAAGGAGAATCTCAACGTATTGCGTGGCAGATTACGAATCGAGCAGCAATTCAAGCAGAACCTGGCGCATCGTGAGCGACTTTTTTGTCAATATGATGAGTTAAGCGAGGACAACCTTCACAACCAGGTATTGAAATATGTCCTGAAGATTCTGCTAAGAACAGCGATTGGAAATCGCGCCCGCATCCAAGTGGCCGAACTCCTTATGCGGTTTGATCCGATAAGCGACTCTTCTGCAGATGCCGCGTTATTGGACTCACTGAGTTTTGATCGCTCAACTGCTAGATATGAGGCGATATTTGACCAGTGCAGATGGTTTATAGGAGGGCTTCATCCGGATGTCCTGGCGGGAAAGGAAACCTGTGTATCGCTCTTGTTTGATATGAACCAGTTATTCGAAGCATATGTTGGCAGCGAATTGCGTAAGAAGGCGTGGGGTAGAGGACTTCGGGTTAGAGAACAAGGGCCTCAGAAATATTTCGCCAAGCGCCAAGATACTGATGAAAATGTCTTTATGATGAAGCCTGACATATCCTTTTTGAACGGGAATAATCAGGTGGTCGCAATCGCGGATGCAAAATGGAAAATACTGGATGAGGGAGAGAAAAAGGTAGGAATTTCACAAGCAGACCTGTATCAAATGGAAAGTTATGCGTCGAGATACCGGGTAAAGGACCTTTTTCTGGTCTATCCCATGCAGCAGAAAATGACGATGCCGATTCGGATGACACTGAAGGGATCTGGAGCTACGGTGAATATTTTACCTTTTGATGTTACCGCAAAGCATAGTGTCAACAACTTCCTCGGTATTTCGACACTATAAGACCCGTTGAACCAGTTCTACAATCAGACGTAATGCGGTCGGATGCTAGTCCCACGCCTTCCTATTTTCTTTTGCGTTTGGACGGCCATGGCAGGATTCCATCCAGTTCCTCAAGGAGAAGCTCGTTATCATCGGCATCCTGGACGCCGCCCAATCCTGCCGGACGCAGGTCGTCATCGATCCAAATGAGAGACAGGCACTGATCCCATTCACTGAGCAGCATTGCTTCCTCGGACAGCAGATTAAACCCCTTTATGCCATTGTTAAACCATGTGTCCGTGGCGATCTCATCATAGTCTTCAGTTTTCGACGAGGCATGTAGCAGCCGGTACGCCACGCTACCCTGCGGCACTGGAATTCCGACATTGATCCACCCCTTAAGCTCGCGAAGGAATTTCGAATTGGATACATACCGGGTTTTACCATGCTCGATCAGGACGAAGGCACAAGGCTCGTTGCAGTTTACTGCGAAGCGCGACCCTGTCGATGTCATGGACGCTTTGTATTTGGTTGCCAAGTTCTTTACCGCATCCAGAGACACGTCCACAGCTTCGACATCTTTTCTGAAGAGGTCGTATGGCAGAAGACATTCAGCCGCGAAAACATCACACAATATCTCTTCTCTGGGGCGCCCACGGTAGCTGATCAGATCGGACGTTGTCATGTTCGCGCCGTGGTGTTGTGAGGGGAGTTCGAGAACGATATGCGCTATCTCATGCAGCACGGTGAAGCGTCGGCGCTCTTCCCGGTGATTCCCGTTCACTGTGATGATGTTCTTGCCGCCAAGAGGGAATGTCTGTCCCGACTCGTCGTCATCCAGATCATTGCTGACCTTGATTGTGGCGTTCGCGGCAGCGGCCAGACGGGCGATATCGACAGGAGCTGCATCAATGCCCGCATCCCTTATGAACTTGCGTGCCTTCAGGGTGATGGTCAGTTCGTCCATTTCAGTCCTTTTCTTCCTCCAGGAACGCGTTGAGCCGGTCAGCCGTTTTTCGCCAGTCATCGTGGGTCTCAGGACGCTTGCCCCGGAAGCTCATCTGCGCCAGGGGGTCCAGCAGCTCCAAGGGTCGGTCCTCATCTTCGATAAATACATCAATAAGCTGTTCGTTCACTGCCTTACCGACAAGCTGACGCAATAGGCGCGCGCGGCGAGGGGTGAGTTTCAGTGTGCGCACAAAGGACTCGACGACTTCATCCGATGGCGCGGTCTTCTCATCCTTTTCCAGCCGGTGAATATAGGCGTGGTCTATCCCACACAGCTTGCCGAACTCACGAAGGCTCAAGCCTCGCGCCTCACGGAACTTGCTTAACGCGTAACCAAAAGACATTCACTCCCCCCCTTGACGGTACTATGAATCTGCATTAATATGTTGTCTATACAGACAACACAATATTATAAATATATGAAATAACACATATTACTAGTTTATGAATCACAAGTTGGTGTGTTAAATTCAGTCAACACTTTAGCGAATAGACCGGCTTTTGACAACCTCTTTATGGTATGGGAAGTAGAAATCATGAGCGATAAACCTTGGAAACCTGGAGAAAAGGCACCACGTTCTGGCCAGTACCAGACTGTCTGTCCGCAAGGCGGGAAGGGGCTGGAGCGCACCGTCGTAAAGGACGAACCGTTACCCCCGACCTTGGATCGGAATCAGCGGTACGTTCTCGCGAACTCGACCAGAACAAAGAGAAGGTAAGGGCATTGACCGAGACCGAATACGAATCTGAACAGCCGCCACGCCGCATTCTCTGTATCGACGGCGGCGGCATCCTCGGCACGTTCCCAGCGGCCTTTCTCGCAGAGCTGGAGCAGCATCTTGACCACCCTATCGGTTCGTATTTTGACCTGATTGCGGGCACATCGACGGGCGGCATTCTCGCCATTGGCCTCGCGATGGGTCTTTCCGCATCAGACCTGCTTGATCTCTACGAAAAGCGTGGCCCCGAAATCTTCGGCGAGAACCATGGGCCGCTTGTCAATTTTGCTAACAGGAAATTGCGTGGGCTTCGCCGGCTCTATCGGCGCAAACACGATTCCGATGCCCTGCGAGCTGTTCTTGAAGAAGTCCTTGGTGAACGGCGTATCGGCGAAGCGAGGACCCGGCTCATCGTACCGGCGTGGAACCCGGTCGCGCAGTGCGTTTATATCTACAAGACTGCGCACCACATCCGTCTGAAAACCGACTACCGATCTCTGGCCGTGGACGCCGCCCTCGCAACATCCGCTGCGCCGACCTACTTCCGGCACCATATCACCCAGCATGATGTCGGGCTTCTTGACGGCGGAATCTGGGCCAACAATCCGATTGCGATCGCGGCCGTTGAAGCCGTGACCGTGCTTGGATGGCCCCGTGAGTCACTTCACATCCTCAGCCTCGGTTGCCTGGAGGAAACCTACACTATCCCAAAATGGGCCGGGCTTGGCACGCTCGGTTCGAAGATCGTCAAGCTGTTCATGGACGGCCAGTCGCACGGGGCGATGGGCATCGCCAAGTTGATTACGGGCCATGAGCACGACCGCACTGCCATTTATCGGATCAATCATGCGGTCCCGTACAACGCGTACAAGATGGATGACACGCGGGTCATTCAGGATCTAAAAGGGCTTGGGCACACGAAGGCTCGCGATCGGCAACCTGTTCTCGAACCCGTATTCTTTCAGCAGTCGGCGGAAGGGTTCACGCCGGTCTATAAAATCAACGAGGCATCGTCATGACAGTAGACAGAAGCAAGTATTCCAGATTCCTGCAGAAGGTCGCGGAGGATATCGATATTTCGCCAGGCAAGTACCAGGACGCGGTGGAACGCTATCAGGCCGTTGGCCGCTGGCTAGAGGATGGTAATTATCCGGGGTGTTCCGGCGAGTTGAGTATCTACCCGCAAGGCTCATTTCGCCTGGGGACCGTCGTCAGACCGATCAGAGGCGGTGTCGAAGCCAGTTACGATATCGACCTTGTCAGCGAGTTTCCGATTGAGAAACATCGCACGGACCCTGGCACCATGAAGAAGATGGTCGGTGACCGCCTGTGTGAGCACGGTACCTACCGAAGGTTACTCGACGAGGAAGGCAAGCGGTGCTGGACGCTCGAATACGCAGAGCAGGATGATGTAGGCTTTCATCTGGATGTTCTGCCTTGCATTTCGAATCCGAGCGGACTCCTGGATACTTCAATCGCGATCACAAACAAGAAGAACGGCACATACGATTGGTCTGCGAGCAATCCGAAAGGCTATGGCCTCTGGTTCGACAGCCAGAATCAGGCTGCTTTCGAATTCTCTCTGAGCGAGCAGAAGCGGGCGTTACAGGTGCGGGCGCCTGATATCTATGCGCGTGTTGACGACGTGCCTGACCTACTCGTACGTACGCCACTTCAGAGGTCGATCCAACTTATGAAGCGTCACCGTGATATAAAGTTCAACAACGCACGCTATAACGGTTACGCGCCGATCTCGATCATTATCACGACACTCGCCGCACAATTTTACCAGGATGACTCGGACATCTATACTGCGCTCAGCGGCATCGTCAACAAGCTGCATGCGCACTCGGTTCTCGTTGAAAACGGGATCGTTGACAGAAGCAAAGTCCCCTACAGCCCAATCAAGCGTACACCGGACGGTGGATGGTATATCGGTAATCCGGTGAACCCGGAGGAGAATTTCGCTGACCGCTGGCACGAGGACAACCATGCGCGGGCGAGGGCCTTCTTCTCATGGGTGGCTGCACTCAAAGAGGATCTTCTTAACATTCTCGACGAGACGCGCCCGGATGTCTTGCGCAAACGCCTCACCGCAGTACTCGGCGCGGTGGCCACTGCCAGTCATCTCGATCTAATTGCACCCGTCGAGGCGGCCGTAGTCAGTACTCCCAAAATCCATATCTCAGGAGCTGCCAAACCCTGGAGGGCCTGAATGAGGAAAGAGCTTGTCACTGAGATTGCCGAACTACAGCAGGTTCACAACGAGCTGACGAAGGTCGCGGCGGCAGGAAATGAGACGGTCCTGTCGGGTCCATTATCTTTCGAGGCATCAGCTGATGGGTATAGCCCGATCACCGAATGCTTCGAGATCGAACTCAGCATCCCCGATATCTACCCCAAGCACCTACCGCGGGTACGTGAAACCGGTGGGAAAATAGATAGCGATTATGATCACGTCTATAAGGACGGAACTCTGTGTCTTGCTGTTCCGATCGAGGAACGCCGCGTATTCCTGGAACAGCCCTCGCTTTTGGGTTTCATAAACAAACTCGTCATACCGTATCTTTTCGGGTATTGTCATTGGAAGATATACGGTGCGCACCCATTCGAAGAGTCAGAGCACGGCACGGAAGGAATCGTGCGGCACTACCTAGACACGCTTGGATTGGCCGATGAAGTAGCCGCACTGACTGTCGTTTCCTTTCTTTATGAGCATGGCTATCGGGGTCATCACCCGTGTCCGTGCGGAAGTGGCGAGAAGCTCCGAAAGTGCCATGGCAATGCACTGCGCCATCTCCATGAGCAGCACACTGACATCACTCTGAAGAACGACTTTCTTTCTGTGCTCGACGTGTGTATGCCCAAGATCAAATCCGGAGAACTAGTAATTCCCAAACCTCTGTCAATGCAGGTACTTCGGCTTCTCCGCAGGATGGAACAGTAGTCACGGTCCTTTCTCTGGTTCACTTTTGCTTGGCAAGCTCTTCGCTGGCCTCGCTTCGGATTGTGAAGGTTGTGTCGGTTCCCGGATTCGATTCAGGGGAGTTGCGCGGAATCATTGAAAATTGGAGAATCGTGGTCATTCTTGAGGTTATTCACAGCCGGGGTATAAGGTCGAATCCCCTTAGGTAATTGAACCCGATAATGACTTGCGGTAAACACCAATGGACTTTCTACGCACGCTTTCGATCCGGTGCCTACAGCTAGAAGTAATCGAGACTGGCTTGCCAGCGCCTTCGCTAACCAACTATTGTCAATTTTTCCACGGTTACGCAAACACAGATTGCTTCGTGTCTAGCGGTTATTATTCAATACGCCATATCTAATATGTTCGGATAACGCTCGATAAAATACCCTGAATTTCTACTCTACCTGCGTCATAGATTTGCGCTTTCATGCGCTTGTTGTGGGGGATTAGCTTAATACGGCGACCATTATCGATCTTTTCAAATTCTTTTAAGGACGCATTTTCACTATCCACTAGAGCAACGACAATTTGTCCATTACTCGCCGTTTGAGCGGGTTTTATCACCACTAAATCACCATCAAGGATACCGCTATCAATCATTGAGTCGCCTTCAATTTTCAGCAAGAAACAGTCGGGTTGGACAAGTAACGCAGATAAATCAATGGACTCATTTTGTTCGACCGCCTCAATTGGTTTCCCAGCCGCAATTATGCCTTTGAAAGGCAATTCATTTGGTGCCAGAAGCGTACGCCAACCCGAGCGCGCTTTTTCGAGAAACCCTTTATCTTCGATTGATGCTATGTAACGGTGAATTGTACCAACTGATTTAACACCGCAGCCCTCACCGATTTCGGACAAAGTAGGGGAGCGCCCCCCGTTTTCCCGAAGGTACTCGCCGATAAAATTAAGAATTTTCCTTTCGAGCGCCGTGAGCACTTGACTTTCTCCAAAATTTCTCTTATTTTCGTACTATTCATTTTAGAGAATATTTGGAGAAAGTCAAATGCAGTCTCAAGATGCGCAAACAATCGTAAACGAAATCGCTGCTCACATCCAAAAACAAGGTGGTGCCCTTTCATCTTGGTATGTCGGAATAACAGAGAATATAGAACAACGCGTATTCGGAGACCATAGCGTACCAAAGGAAAATCATTGGCGGGCACACCGTAAGGCCCTATCTTCAGATGTCGCCAGAGCCGCAGAAAAATCGCTACTTGATTGGGGATGTGATGGTGGCGGGGGCGGTGGTGACTCTGATGCAGTGTTCGTATATGCGTACCTGAAAACCGCGATTACGAATCCGTAACATTAAACGACAGAGGATAAGGCTATGACCAAGATAATTGGTAATAATGACGGCCCCGGTGGACGAAATGAAACATATAAAATCGGGAGTAGACCAGCAGTAAAACGAACTGAGATCGTTAAAGAAATCAAACAAGGTAAACATCCAGGTGCGCATGTCGTTAAAATCAACGGTCGAGAGTATGCGCGAGATAATCCGGATCATTCCAAAAGTGATAATGTGAATCGAAATAAATAATTGATAAACCGGCCAGGTTATTGCTGTACGAAGTGATGCCGAATAGATGATCAATCTGAAATGTACAGCCGAACGCGGTACGATTGGTTCGCCGGGATCAAATGATGACCTAGATAGACGCTCCTGGCGTTACTAGGTGTAAATATGTCTGCTCCAGAATGGCTTGATGAAGCCCTCTCCAGTGAACTTCCCCTGTTACGCGACCGGGGCGAAGGGCAGCATCT